>NZ_JANIPJ010000003.1 GCF_024623455.1 Paenibacillus soyae
CTTTACTGGTAGTTAGATTACAAGCGAGAAAAGTCTGTCAAAAAACTTTTTGACAGACCCTTATTCAAGTGCGTCAAAAACGTAGGAGCGACACAGACGCTTGACAGGTTTCGTTCATATCAAGGGCTTATGGTTCCGTAAGAGATTCATAAATGCGGTTTTTAGCGTAAATAAGGCCTGTGAGTTCCATTAGCCGTATAAATCTTTCTGTCGACACAAAAAAAGCGCCGTAAAGGCACAGCCGAAGCTGTGAACCTTTACGGCGCTTTCCGCGGAGCTAAAGGAAACGATGAATTCTAGGAATCGTAAACATCAACGTCTACGAGCTTGCCGTCAACGTAAGTGAAGTCCATTTTCGAAACGCCAAAGCCTGCCATCGTCTCGGATACTTCCAGCACTTCCAGGGACAGCGAAGTCCATTGCTTCTTCTCCATTCGTTCCACCTCCTCTCAAAAGCTTTCTTGTTCCGATTTCTGCCGTGCGAGAAACCGATAGGCTTATCTTGCTGTATAGTTAAGTGCGGCCATCAGTCTCCTCCGGATTGGTGCCGAAGAATACTAGGAGTCATAAACATCAATGTCTACGAGCTTACCGTCAACGTAAGTAAAGTCCAGCTTCGAAACGCCATAGCCTGCCATCGTTTCGGATACTTCCAACACTTCCAGGGACAGAGTCGTCCATTCTTTTTTCTCCATCGTCTTTCACCTCCTTTCAAGTCAGGTTATCTATTGCAATCGTTTGAGAAAACGATAAGCAATCAAGCTTCGCATCAGCAGCTTCAAGTGGGGATCGTCGGCCTGATCCGGACGGAGGGCCGGGCCTACCTTGCTAAGCGATTCCTTCACCTGCTGCACGTTCAAGTAGCGGGAAGCCCGCTCGTCTCCGCACAGCGCGTGAAGCTCTTCCAGGGTGGATGACCACCGGGGGATGGTCCGGTGTACCCAATCCATGCCCTGAACGCCTCGCGTCCGTTGGTTTAATCGCACTTTGTCCGGCAAACGATGTTCGGTTGCCCTTCGGATAAGAGATCGCCCATACCCGTCTTTCACGTATTGCTCAACGGGGATCGACAAGCAGAATTTGATCAGGCGGATATCGCTGGTCGCATCCCGCTCCCATATGCCAAGGCGATACGACGACTTCGCCGATATGGTGCCCTGCATGTTCAACACCGCTTGATTGCCGAAATAATCCTCGCGTTCCGTCAGCATCCGGTACGTGGATTCACGCAGGCCGACGTCGTACGGCGACAGCTTCTCGAATACGCCTGTGCTTCTTGCGAAATCGGGCCCGATCAGGGAAGGCACGCCAGGCTCGAACGGAGCGCCTTTCTCCGGAAACGCCTGCTGCCGGATGGCGCGGACGATTCGTTTCCTGCCGGTACCGAGCTGTCTGCCGTACATGGAAATTTCGCGATATAACTGAAGCAGCTGGAGCCTCTTCAGCAGCAGGCTGTAATAACCGATGGCGGAACCCCAGGATATCGAATAATTTCCCCGGGCGCCCGTGAGCAGGACGCCGATTCCTTGACGCGCCGCTTCTTCATGGATGCCTTTCACCCAGAACGCGTTTTCGAAATTTTTATAAGGCGCTTCCAGCCCGTCCATCCATTCGTCGATCTCGGTAAAAGGACTTACCCCGGGGAAATCCAAATAATGGGCGTTCATGTTTCCGACATGGTCGACGACGGACTGAATGTACGGGCTTTCGTCCGCGAACATGCTTCTTGGCGTCCAGTCGATGAAGTCGCGCTCGGGAATGTAGCTGAAAGCCTGCAGGCTCTTGCCTTCCCCCGCGAGCATGCCCGCCGCGAACGCCGACACCGATCCGGAGTCGAGTCCTCCGCTCAGCGTGACGCCCACCTGCTTGAAGGTGCGCAGTCTGGCGCGGACCGATTCCTGGAAAATCTCCTTGAAGGCTTCCACGTATTCGTCGTCGGAGCCCAAGATCAGACTCCGTTCCGGCAGGAAGGAACCGTACCTTGAAACCGCGAGTTTCCCGTCTTGCAGGGTAAACGAATGTGCCGGCGGCAGCTGGAAGATATCCGCGAAGTAAGTCGTGTGAACATCGACGGCGTCCAGCAGCGTCGGGATCGCCAGAAATTCGGCGAATCGCTCCTCCGCCAGTCGCTTGTCGATACCCGGCAGGGAGAACAGCGGATGGATGACGCTGCAGAACGAAAACCGGTTCCGGCCCTGGTGGTAATACAGCGTCCTGCTGCCCAGCTGATCTCTTGCGCCGTATAGCCGCTTCTTCCTTTCATCCCATATGACGAAGGCGAAGTCTCCGACCAAATAATTCGGCGTCTCCGAACCCCATTTGCGGTAAGCGAGCAGAATGAGCTCGCTATCCGTTAGAAGGTCCCTTCCGCCCTGTCCGATTCCGAGCTGTTCGAACAATTGCCCGCGATTGTCGATGATCGCGTCGGCGGTAATGACCAGCCCGGATTGCTCGTCCCGGAAGGGAAGCCGTTCCCGAACCGATTCCGGCGTTATCCACTGCGACCGGCAGCCGAACAGAGCCGTATCCTCTTCCCATGTCGCGAAAGCATTTCCGGGGAAATGCCGGACGGCTTCCATGAATTCCGCCGTGCCGTCGGATGGTTCCAGAGGTCTATCGAATTGGATCACTCCGGCCATAACGCTCATGTCATCTCACCTCCATTCTAGGATTCTTACATGCCTCTTCTTAGGCCTTTACCCTCTTAACGGTAAAGAAAGCTCTCTTGGACCTTCTTTATCGTTAGGAAGGCCCTTATCAGAGTGATAAGGATAAGGGCTTTCTTTCAATCCGAGAAACGATCGTTACGTAGGCCTAGGACTCCTCCGCATGAGGGTGACCATTGTTGTTGCCTTTGCCATTGCGGTCAGGATAAATTCCGTTTGGTCCGCCCATAGTCGCGCTCACGTCAAGAAGCTCGAGCTTCAGCGGCTGCCATTCCTTCCTTGTTTCCTTTGTCATGTGGTTCACCTCCCTTCAAGGATTCATGATGAGAACTGCCGAACGAACCGGTAAACGATCAAGCTCTGCATTAATAGTCGCGCGTTCGGATCAAAGGCGCATTCGGGTTTGGGAGAGCTCCCCATTCTCGAAAGCGATTCTTTGATTTGGCTCACGTTCAAATAATGCGAAGCCCCGGGATCTCGGCAAAGCTGATGAAGTTCATCCCTAAAGGCGCCCCACGACGGCTTCATGCGATGGATCCAGTCCGCCCCCTGAACGCCACGAACGCGTAGATTAAACCGGACTTTATCGGGCAAATAATGTTCCGTCGACCTTCGAACGAGAGCACGGTCGATCCCGTTCTGGACATACTGTTCCACGGGAACGGATAAACAGAAACGAACGACTCTCGGATCGCTGGTCGGATCCCTTTCGCGGACGGCGTACCGCAGCGATAATTTGGTTGAAGACGTCCCCTGATGGTTGAGAATGGACAAGTTTTCAAACTGGTCGATTCTTGCCTCGAATTCGTCCATCGAAGACTCCGTTAATCCGACGTTATGGTTCTTCAGCTTATCGAACACTTTCGTTCGTTCCGCTAAATCCGGTTGGATGAGCAGCGGAACATCCGGCGAAGGATTCGAGGCCCGGGACGGAACCGGAAAAGCCATTTTTCCGACGATGGGCAGCAACCGGGATCTCCCGATTCTCATGTTTCGGCCATAGAGCTTCAGCTCGCGGTAGAACCGCAGCAGACGCAGCTTTCTTAGTAGCCGGGCGTAGTAATCCAGCGCCGGGCCCCACGAGATCGAGTAGTTCCCGTTCCCTCCGTTCAACAAAACGCCGACTCCGTCCTTGTTCGCTTGCTCGAGAATGCCTTTAATCCAGAAGGAGTTTTCAAAAAACTTATAAGGCGCCTCCATCAAGCCGAGCAGGTCGTCCATCTCCTCGAAGGAGTTTCGACCCGCGAAATCCAAGTGGCTGTGCGAAATATTTCCTACATGCCGAACGATTTCATCGATATAGGGAGTCTCGTCGGCCATCATGCTCTTCGATGTCCAATCCACGAAATCGGAAGGAGGCACGTAGCTGTAGGAATGCAGGCTCTTCCCTTCCTTACGCAACGGAACTGCGGCAAAGCTGGCGACGGCTCCCGAATCGAGTCCCCCGCTTAAGCTTGCGCCTACCCTCCGGTACGTCCGGAGCTTCGAGGTAACGGCTTCCTGAAAGACGGAGCGAAACGCTTCCTCGTATTCGCCGTTCGATTTCAGCTTCAGCTTCCCGACGGGCGCCGCGAGCGTCCCGTATCGCTGCAAGGAAAGCTTCCCATCCTCGACCGTAATCGAATGGCCGGGAGGAACTTGGCCGATGCCGCGATAAACCGTGGAGTGAACGTCGATCGTATCCAGAATGATCGGGATCATGAGAAACTCGGCAAGCCAGGACTCGTTCAGTTCCTTCTTGACGTCCGGAATCGCGAACAAAGGATCCATCACCGTGCAGAAAGCAAATCGTCGCGGATGGCGAACATAATACAGCGTTCGAGTTCCCGACAGATCGCGCGCGCCGAACAGAAGGCGCTGCCGCTCATCCCATAGCATGAAAGCGAAGTCACCGACCAGGTATTGCGGAGCCTCCTTCCCCCACTCCAGGTAAGCCAGCAAAATAAGCTCGCTGTCCGTCATCCCTCTCCGCCGGGAATGCTCGATCCGCAGCCGGTCGAACAATTCCTCCCTGTTATCGATGATCGCGTCCGCGGTAATGGCAAGCTTCTGCCGTTCATCGTAATAAGGCAGCCGCTCTTCCCTCGATTCGGGCGTAATCCATTGCGCGCGACAACCCAGAAAAGCAAACCGGTCTTGCCAAACCCGGACATCATCGGCAGGATACTTTTGCAAGGCTTGCATCAGGCTTTCGATCGTCTCGACGGATACGGGTTCTTCGTTAAAATGAAATACTCCGGTTATCGCGCTCATTCTTTCTCCAATCCTTCTCATGATGTTTGACGGCGAATGGCTTATCGGAACTAACTGTTGATGCCCGTCTGATAGCTCAGCAGCTGCTTGAACTTGCCTTTGGCTTCTTGAGACAGCTGCTTGTAGCCGCCTTGCTGAACGACCTCGCCTTGCTCGATGACAATGACTTGATCCGCGTTCCGGATGGTTGACAAGCGGTGGGCGATGACGATAATCGTCATGCTGCCCTTCAGCCGTTCAAGCGCTTCTTGAATGCGCCTCTCATTCTCGCTGTCCAGCGCGCTGGTCGCTTCGTCCAGCACGAGGATGGACGGACGCTTCAATATCGCTCTCGCGAGCACGATTCGCTGACGCTCTCCGCCGGATAACCGAATGCCCCGATCGCCGATGACCGTATCCAGGCCTTGCGGCAGCATGCGCACGAATTCGTCGGATGCGGAAAATGTAAGCGCGTTCCACAGCTCGGCGTCCCCGGCGCCCGGATCTACCAGCTTCAAGTTATCCCGAATGCTCGCGTGGAAGAGGAAGGGCTCCTGCGCCACGTAGCCGATCGAGCCCCGCAGCGCGAGAAGCTGCTTCTCCTCCCGCAGCGGAACGCCGTCGATCAGAACCTGCCCTCGCTCCGGCCCGATAAGTCCCATGAGCATATCGATCAGCGTGCTTTTCCCCGCGCCGGACGAACCTACGATCGCCGTCATGCGATTCGCCGGGATGTAGACGTTGATATCGCGCAGAGCAAATGCCGGCTCTTTCGGATCGTACCGGTAATGGACTTGCCTGCATTCGATTCCGTCCTGCAAGTGAAACGGCCTGCTCGTATCCGGCGATTCCGACAACGTGAGCTCCTTCTCCTCCTCTACCTCCTGATGCAGCTTGCGCATCACGCGGAAAGCGGGCAGATTGGCCGCGAGCTGCTCGAAATTCGACTGAATGCCGATAAATCTCGGCCATAGCCGCGAGAAGATGAGCACGACCAGGATGAGCTGCTCGGCCGGCGTGCGGAACACTTCCAGAGCCAGATAGACGAACCCGGCAATCAGCGTGATCGACGAGATCCGGTAGATGAACTGGGACAGCGAGTTGACGCGCACCAGTTGGACGACGTTGCTCTCCAGCTGCTTGCTCATGCCGTCGAACCAACCGATATGCGAGCGTTCCAGCCTGTTGCTCTTAATGTCCTTGATGCCGTTAAAATGCTCGTTAATTCCCGCAAAATAGTTTTGCGACAGCTCCGACGTCTGATCGCCGATCCGTCCCGCCTTCTTGACGAACTTGCGCGAGAACAGGGCGAGCATGCCGCCGCTCGCCAGCACGACGGCCGTTAGCAGCGGGGACAGCCAGAAGGCCAGGCCGATTTGAATCACCGTAAAGATAATGGCCGTGACCATCTGCAGGAAGAGTGAGGAGCCATAGCTGACCCGTCCGAGCTCGTTCACCATGACATGATGGAAATCCGACTTGCGCTTGCGGAGGAAGAACTCCCATCTGGCCTGGAGCAGCCCTCGATACGTTTCCGTCCGAAGAGAACGAACATAGGACTGCAGGATACGGGAATTCAGCACCATCTGGCTCCGCTGCAGCAGGGCTTGTCCCCCCACGATTAATACGTATATCGCAAGCACGATCGGCAAGCTAAGCTCGATCGACCAGGAATCGACGACCTCGAACAAAGTCGACACGAGCGGCACTTCATCCATATTCATTTGAAAAACGCCTATTAAGCTAAGCATGGGGACAATCAGATAAATGCCGATTCCGTCCAGGCAGCTGATCACGAATGTCGTGAACATATTAAGGTACAGTCGGAACCCGGAGTCCCGGTGCATTTTTCGTATAAAATAGAACAAATCCCTCATATGGCATACTCCTAATGCAGGTTAACGCTCCACTTGCGACAACCCCGCGGCTTCTCTGTCATTCCCGAACACGGCAACGACGGCAAATCTCTCCAGCTTCTCGTTGCCGGTTACGTAATACGACCCGCTGCGCAGCCAGGCATGCGCGATCATCTTGCCGCCATCGTCTCTGCCGCTGCCCAGATAGAGCGTGCTCGCGATTCCTCTTCGCCGCAGCATCTTCATCGCCGCGACGGCTTTGACCATGCACTGGCTTTCCCACCAGGTGACGCGGCTCATCGCGTGAACGGCCTTGGATACCTTGCGCTGCAGCAGAGCCTCCTCCGTCGTGCTCGCATAGGAGGTCTCCTTCCTTTGCGTGCCAAGCGACGGAGCCACCTTCGCGAACGGAAGCAGCTTAAGCACCCTCGCCCAAGCCAGGTAGAAGTAAGCCTCCGCGTACATAAATTTCAATTCCGCGGGATAAGCCGCGAATCGTTTGGCTTTTCTCGCCGCTCTTCGGAACAAGCTCATTATTCCTTACCGGCTTGGATGAGTCCTTCGGCTTTCAGCTGCTGCAGGAACTGGCGGACTTGCCGCTGGCAGTCCTCGGGTTCGATGACGTATTCGGCCACTAACCGATCCACCACGTCCTGAATGGACGCCGGGGATTCGATCAGCTCCCATACCCGCCCCCCGATCTGGCCCAAGTTGTAATACTTGCCGTTCTCGATGCTCAGCATGACCTTCTCGCCGTTCATTTCGCTTACGAGGTAGCCTTGCGACTGTACAAAAAGCTCGTTAGAAGCCATAGTATCGACGCTCATGAATTCACAACCTCCTTTTTAGTGGTTAAACGTATGATGGAATCCACCAGGTCAAAGGCGGAGAATCCGTCTACCGGACGACGGAGCCGGTACACCGGCAGCTCGGAAGCGAGCCGGGCAATCGATTGGAATTGCCATTGCTGCCTATTCATCAGATGGAGTAGGGAACTCCGGTACGTATGCACGTTCAGCGCATGAAGCCCTTCCAGCTGATTGTAGGCTTGCATGGACAGCTTCGGTTCTTCCGACTTGACAAGCTCGACGACCCCCGCGAGAGGGAGCGCCTCTCTGCAGAACCTAGACCGTATCGGCACCGCGTATTTGTTCACCCTCTGGTAGATCGAGGAATAGCCGCGATCCTGCAAGCCCAGCTGCTCGATGCTTTCCTCCCACAGCTTCTGCTGGGGATAGGACGAATGGACGAGCGGCGCATCGCCGCTTAAGTCGACCGCAATTACGTCATCCGTCATTAACGGATATCCCGCGCGGGCGAACGCCGCGGCTAGAGTCGACTTGCCAGCGCCGGATTCCCCTACGATGGCGTATACCTTCCCGTCAATGACGACGGCGCTCCCGTGCAGCGGCAATATGCCTCTCTGCATGAGCAGCACCCCCATGCAGGTTCCGAGCAGGAACAGCCGAACCTTCGCCTCGTCCGCTGCCGGATAAGGGGTTATCGCGATATGATTCCCGTCCGCGACGCTGTAAACGGCCGTTTCGGGTACATGAAACAGGAATCGGCCGTTATCGACGCCGTAGTTCGCCGTCTCAAACGAATCCCCGACAGGGTCCTGCGGCGGATTCACGTCGATTTCCACGTCGACGCTCTGCATGCCTTTCATTTCCAATCCCTCTGGCAGAACCATTTGACTCCTGATGTTCAAACCAAATAATCGATAATCATTCAGCGTAAACACCCCAATCTCAATTATTTATGATGTGCCTCCAGAACCATAGGAACGGCCGGAGCGGGAAATAGAGAAAGTGTAGCGGTTTGTACAGCGGCAGCTGCGACATGTCTTTCCCGTTAGGCTCTAAGTGATTCAATAGATACCTCGCCCGCTGCCTGCCTGTCATTAGCGATAGACTGTACCGGAAATAGGGCCATACGACGCTTTTCTCCGGAACCGGGTTTAATTTCACGATCCTTTTCAAGAAAAACAAAGACGTTCTTGCCAGTCTGATCGTCTTCTTGTTATTCGTCAGCCCATCCATGGAGGAAGGAAGCTTCGAATGGAGCAGCTGCTCGGAGAGCAGGAACGCCTGCCCGGCGAACGATTGTCCGCCGTGCTTCCTCAAGTAAACGAGCATTTCGTCGACGTTCAAGCGAGGGATCAACCGATCGATATCCACCAGCCAGCGCAACCGGAACCAGGCATGCCTGGCGCCGTGATCGGCCAAATAGTAGAGCAGGTCATCATTTCCTAAGCAATGAAAGGATAAATTCATGATGTCGACGGTATTTCTGCGTTCCCACAGCTGCCCGAACGAATGCGTGCCGCCGCCGGAGTAAGGATTGATCCGCCAATGGACTTCGACTTGAACGGCCTTCTCTTTGTGCCAGAACGAGAGATGATGCGTCTTCTTTTTCCAATTCGGTTTGGCTGTCGGCTTATCCTCAGCAATGTACCCGAGCTGCGCCATCGCTTCCTCCGCGCTTTCCAAATCTTCGATATCGATCAGAATGTCCAAATCCTTGGACGTCCGATGCGCCATATCGCCGTAAAGCTGAACGGCCAGTACAGGCCCCTTCAAGATGAGAGTCCGTATGCCGCCGGCGGATAATCGGCCGCATATCGTGTTCATCTCTCTCGTAAGCTGCATCATTTTCAATACATTGGCGTTGTAATGGTAGCGGAGTGTCTCCATAACATCGGCGGGAATGCAGGATGAACGGATTTGGCTTAGCTTCGAGTAAACGATAGGATAGACGCGATGATGCAGGGCTAATTGGATGAAGGAATCCCACTTCGTCTTCGAAGCGTATTCCCGCATTCGCTGCTCATCCCGTTCCTTAGCCTCGCGCAGAATGAATAACAGAAAGGATAATTCATTCGAAATATCGCTTAAATCAATTTTCTCTGCTTTCTTCGTCATGTAAGAACCCCGCTATCGTTAGAATTACAACTGCATGACCGGAATTTGCTGCTTCACGCCTTGGTTCAGGCTCGGCCGTCCGACGGAATAATACACGAACGCGGTCCCGAGCAAATCTTCTTCTTCGAACACGTTGCGACCGTCGATCAGAATGGCCTGCTTCATGACGGATTGCAGCAGGTTCAAATCGATTTGCGCGAATACGTCCCATTCCGTCAGCAGGCAAAGCGCGTCCGCGTCTTGCGCCGTCTCGAGCGCCTGATTGCACCATACGACGCCTTCCTTGCCGTATAAAGCCTTGAAGTTATCCATCGCGATCGGATCGTAAGCCTTCACCTTCACGCCGTTCTCGACCAAATATTGAATGATCTCCAGCGCCGGCGAATCCCGGACGTCATCGGTATTCGGCTTGAAAGCCAGGCCCCATATCGCGACCGTCTTGCCTCTCAGCTGGCCGCTGAAGATCGTCTCCAGCTTGCGTATCACGTTAAACCGCTGATCCTGGTTCACTTCCACGACCGAACGGAGCAGCTTGAACTCGTAATCGACGTTGCCGGCGATTTGGATCAGGGCTCTCGTATCCTTCGGAAAGCAGGAGCCGCCATAACCGATCCCGGCTTTGAGGAACGACTGCCCGATCCGCTTGTCGTAGCCCATCCCGCCCGCAACCTTCGTCACGTCCGCTCCTACCTTCTCGCAAATGTTCGCGATCTCGTTAATGAACGATATTTTCGTGGCGAGAAAAGCATTGGACGCGTATTTGATCATTTCCGCGCTGCGGATATCCGTCACGACGATTTGCTCCGTCAGGGGCCGATGCAGCCGAACCATCGTGTCAGCCGCGCTGTCGGAATCGGCGCCGATGACGATTCGGTCCGGATTCATCGTATCTTGGATGGCCGAGCCTTCGCGCAGAAATTCCGGCAGCGAGATGCTGTCGAACGGCTCCGAGGTGGTAGAGCGGATCAGCTCCCGGATCCGTTCGTTCGTGCCGACCGGCACCGTGCTCTTGATGGCGATGATTTTGTAGCCGTTCATCGCTTCGGCGATGTCGAGGGCGGCTTGGTTGATATAGGCCATATTCGCCTCGCCGCTTGGCATCGGCGGCGTTCCGACGGCCAGAATGATAATGTCCGATTGCCGCACCGCTTCGGTCAGGTCGGTCGTGAACGCGAGCTTTCCGGCGGAACGGTTCTTGTCCGCCAATTCCTTGAGTCCCGGCTCGTAGATCGGAATCTCGCCGGCCTGCAGCATGTCGATCTTCCCGGCATCTTTGTCGACGCAGATGACCTGATTGCCCAGCTCCGAATAGCAGACGCCCGAGACGAGCCCGACGTAGCCGGTGCCGATAACCGTAATGTTCATTCTCATCACTCCCTTTATTGGATACCCCTCGCCTGCTCCGCGCATATTTGCATGATTTCTTCCCAATCGAACGCAAGCCGGACGATGTCCTCTTCGATAAGCTCCGACCCGGTCTGCACCTCGATGATGTCCATTTCCGTCTCCGCTCGCAGGCTATGCCTTCTCTGCTTCGATATCGTGAGCACGTCTCCGGCCTTTACTGGGAATCGCTTGTCTTCCAGCACCATCTCCCCGTTGCCGGAGACGACCGTCCATACCTCGTCCCGAAGCAGATGATACTGGTAGCTAAGGTTATTGCCCGGTCCGACGCAGAGCCGCTTGGTCAACACTTCCGTACCGTCCGGATATTTCAAATAATCGAGCACCCGGTAACGGCCCCAGCGCCGCTCCTCGTACATCGGACGCTGATCCGAATGCTTCATGACCTCTTTGATCATCGGGCTTGACGCCTTGTCCGAGACGAGAATGCCGTCCGGGCTCGCCGCGACGACGACGTTGGATACGTTAAGCAGCGTGATCGGAATATCCAATTCGTTAATAATATGCGTATTGGACGAATCGTCCGTGATGATCCCCTTGCCGATCATCGGGCTGGCGATTTCCTCCGTCAGCGTATTCCACGTCCCGAGATCCTTCCAATCCCCTTCGTAAGGCAGCGCGACGATCGTGTTCGCTTTCTCGACAACCTCGTAGTCGAAGCTGTTCTTCGGAAGCTTGCCGTACTGCTTCACCATCTCGTCGAATTGGATCGGATGCCCGTGCGACAGCAATATATTGATGATGGTATCCAGCTTGAACGCGAACACCCCGCAGTTCCATAGAGCGGCCTGCTCGATCATCGCCTTTGCTTCCTCTTCGGGCGGCTTCTCCCGGAAGCTGTGCACGTTCATATAGGGTGCGTCAAGCGGCGTCCCGCTTTGCGGAACGATATACCCGTATTTCTCCGAAGGATACGTCGGCTTTACGCCCATTAACGCCAAATCCGCTCCCGACTCGTTCAAGACGCGGTCCAGCTCTTTGGTCTTCAGGAAGAACGATTCCTCGACGTAAGGGTCGACCGGCATGATGACGATCGTCTCGTTCAAGCTGACGCCTTCCACGGAATACAGGTAGGCGGCCGCCAGCGCGATCGCGGGATACGTATCTCTTCTTTCCGGTTCGACGATCACCTCGATCTCGCTGCCAAGCTGGCTGTGGATCATCTCGACCTGCGGCTTGCTCGTCGCGATGTAAGCATGCTCGCGAAGCCCGGCGCTTTCGATCTGCCCCCAAACCCGCTGCACCATCGACTCGAGCTTCCCTTCCGAATTTCTCAGCACCTTCAGGAACTGCTTGGAGCGGGAATCGTTCGACAGCGGCCATAGGCGTTTGCCCGAGCCTCCCGAGAGTAGAACAATCTTCATGGTTACTCCTCCTCTATGGTTCATATGAACTGAAAATTCCAACAAGAGGCTGCTGCGCAAGAGTAATGATCTTCCGATCGCTGTTGTTCGCAGATTACTTGAACGTATGACCGAGGATGTAATCTGCGAACAAAGGCGAGCGCTGACGCTTCTCCAGATTCATTACTCTTGCTCCGCTTCTTTGTTCAGTTGTCTAGTTCATCTTAGTTAGCTTTAGTTCTTCACGATCAACTGGGCAGACTTGATGCCGCTTGTCCAGGTGTTGTAATAGTTGGAGTTCTTGCCGTAAGAGTTGTCCAGCAGCGTGTTCGGCTTATCCATCAGGCAGGACAAGATATGGCCGTGAAGCCTTGACGTCTGCACGCTCCGGTAGCCGCTGAAGCGCTTGACCGCTTTATCCACCAAATAATCGGTGTACTTGCCCCAGATCGCGTGCATCGGCAGCGGGCCGGCGCCGCTCTTGAACATTCGGACCATGAGATGAATCGATTTCTGCTCCATCCTGTTGTACAGGGAGCCCCAGTCTAGATAGTCGCCGCGGCTCGCGGATTCGAGCTGTTCCTGCTCGGCCGTCTTCTCGATATCCGTGCGGAAGAAGCAGAGCAAATCCTTTTGCGGGCTGTCCTTATGACGGATCGGCCATAACTGATGAGCCATGTCTGGCGATAGATACACGTTGCACCGATGGAACTTTTCGGTTGCGGCTTGCAAGGACAACGGATCGCGGACGTAGAGATGAACGTCCTTGTGCCGGTTGAATATTTGCGCCGTCCGGTCGAATTCGGACTCTTTCTTGAAGAAGATCGTCTGCGGAAGAATCACGATCCGATGGTTCGGATAGCCGGCGACGATCTTCTCGCGCAGCTTCTGATGCGTGGGATACAGATCCCCGAAGTTGCCTCCCCCTTGAAGCACGATAATGATATCGTTCGGGATGACAAGCGAATCGGGAAAATCAAGCACGCTGTAACGCGCATGGACGCGAATGTTGTAGTCCCGAAAGAACGCTTCCGTGCCCTTCATGATGAGCATGTCGCCTCCGTTGTTGTACACGGGAATGTCGATATAATAAATGTTGGAGCCAGGCGGAATGACGTCCGTAATTTGGCGAAGCTTGTTTTTCAGCACGTCCATCTGGTGAAGACTCGAAGTGCTCTGCATGATAACTCTCTCCTTTTATTTATCTAAAGAAATGACTTCACAATCGGCTGCTGCGCGGGGAGTGATGATCTTCCGATCGCTGTTGTTCGCAGATTACTTGAATTTATGATCCGAGGATGTAATCTGCGAACAAAGGCGAACGCTGACGCTTCTCCAGATTCATCGCTCTTGCTCCGCTACTTTGTTCGGTTAACTCGTTCAACTTATCTAACAATCCCCATCTTCGGTTTATAGGGTCCACTCGACGTTCCTTTTAATTTCCTTGGCCGGCACGCCAGCCACGAGCGTATAGGGAGCCACGTCCTTCGTGACGACCGAGCCCGCCGCCACGACGGCGCCGTCGCCGATCGTGATGCCCTTCAGAATCGTCGATTTGCAGCCGATCCACACCTTGTTCCCAATGAAGACCGGCTTCGTCGATTCGGTGCCGACAAGCTGATGGTAGTCGGTGTCGATGATCGACACGTCCCAGGAAATCGCGCAATGACTACCGATTTTCACTTGCTCCTTGCACCTGATCTCCGATCTTCGGTTAATGAACGTATGATCGCCGATTTCGATCCTCGCCTTTCCCGATTCCAGATAAAGGCCGATATCTTGATGCAGGATGACGTTTCTCCCGACGATCAATTTGGCGTTTTTGGCTTTGGATACGATGACTCTCCCGCAGACCCGGAGCAGGCTGCCTCCTTGATCCAGCCTCGTCCGGAACATCAAGCCAAGCAGAATGCGGTATCCGTATCTGACATATTCCTTGAGGCTTCTCTTCCTTCCGTCCACGACAACCTTCACCTCACCGATCATTTGTTGCTCCATTCGTACTTGGGCTTCTCCCCCAGCATGACCTTGTAAATGTCGTAGTTGGTCGCCATGACGCCGTCCAAATAGTCCTTGTACGGCCGGTCGACGACATTGACGAGACCCGAGTTGTAGCGTTCGCCCCATTCGCCTTCCCAGTATCTGCCGAGACCGGCCTGATCCACGTAATTGAACACGTGGGCGCCCACCATGTATTCCAAGCTCGCGGCCGCCTCTACGTAATTTCGGTAACGCAACCCCCGCTCGGACTGATTGTCGGCGGAATTCGGCAGGAGCGGCGCGAGGCCTTGCTCCGCCGTGCCGAACCCGAACTCGCTGATCAGAATCGGCTTGCCGCCCGATCTCGCGTGTACGTCTTCCAGAAGGCCGGCATCCAAGTCATAGCTGTAGTTGTTGATGCTGATGACGTCGACGTACTTCCCTTCGACCTCCGCCATAACGGTTCGAAACTTCTCGTTAAGGAACGGCGTCATCAGCCATCGGTCGCCTAGGAGAAGATGATTCGGATCGTATTTGCGGTAGAGCCGCGAGACCGTCCCGTAGAACGTATCCAGGTAGTATCGGTAGAAGGCGTCCATATCGCGCCAAGCCGCCGACGTCTTAAGCGGCAGCTCCGCTTCCTTCAACTCTTCGAAGGATTCGAAGTTCGTCTGCCACTCGCTGTTGAATTTGTAGAGCTCCTGGTACTTGTCCTTCAGCCGTTTGACCAAGCGTCCCTTGATCGCCGCTTCGCTTGCCTTCAGCTTCGGCACGTGGGTATAAAACTTATGGAATTCATATTCGTTGTCGATGAAATACCCGATCAGCATCGGATCGTCCTTATACGGCGCGACGTATTGGGCAAACGACTTCTCGAGCTTGGCGGCCGCGTCAGGAGCGAAAATATCGAACAGCGAGAGCCCGTCTATCTTCGCCCAGCTCATGCTGGATAACGGCAGCATCCGCACGTAAGGCAGATCGTTCTCCGCGCCGTATTTGTCCGGCGAGAAGCCTCCCGCGCTGTTGAATCCCCATTTCTTAATCCGCTCGGCCGCTTCCGAATAAATCGCGTGCTCGGTTGGGACCTTGCCTGTCTTGAGGTACTTGTTGGCCAAGTAGAACGAGAAGTTGGCTTGTCCGTTATAGGCCGTTCGATAATCCTCAAGAATGGACGGTATCGATTCGAACTGCTCCTCCCGGCCTTTGACCATCGCATAGGTTTCGTTCGCCGTCAGCCCGTTCACGCCTAAGCTGAAGAAGAGATTGCCGTCCGGGGTCGTCATCGCCTTGCGGCTTCCCAGCTGCTGGATGGCGAAAAAGCCCGTTTTCCGCAAGCCGTATTTCGTCGCGCTGCCGGCCAGGCCGCCGTACGCATCCCTGTTCGCAGGCGGCTTCAAGCCTCCGTAATATGTGGCGTCCGTAACGGCGTCCGCCTTCAGCTGCTGTTCGCTTGTGACTTTCCCGGGAAAGTCGGCGGATTCGATCTGGCCGAACCGGTCCACCTGGATTTGATCGCTGGCGTTCAGCGTATAGCTGCGGATCGGACTCGGCTCGAGGCCTTCCTTGACCGCGTAGGCTTCCAGCACGTTATAGCCGGCGAGCTCAAGCGGCTCGGTATAACGCCGGAAGGCGGGTTCTTTATTCAGCCGGTAATAAATGCGGGCCCCGCTCGAAGCCGTGGTCAGCACCGCTTGCAGCGAATCGCCGTTTCTGATCGACTGCACCTTTACGGAAGCGGTATTCCGGTTAAGCATGACATCCGAAATCTGAGGCGACCATGCGACCCCTCCGCGCAGCTCGATTCTCAAATACCTCGTGCCCGCCGGCAGCGACGTCGCTTCGTACGTATATTTCTGCCAATTGGATACAGGTTGTCCTACCGCGTAAGCGGCAGCGGCCAGCTCCGTATAATCGCTGCCGTTGCTCGATGCATAGATTCGAAGCTTCTCGATCGCTTTTCCCGCGAAGAAGTAGCTGTTCACCATAAAGGACGTCATATCGTCATTCGTATGGTAGACGATGTGCCCCGGCTTCTCGGTCGTTCGCACGATCCGGCTCGAATCGTTGCCGAAGTAGTAAGAATCTTCATTCTCCATGTAGACGCTCGAGCGGCCGGCAAGCTGCTTGAAATCGTCGAGCGGATCGTACAAGCCCACCGTCTTATCCAGCTTGCCTTCGGGAACGTAATGGTAAGCGGATACCCGGCTTGCCGCCGATTTGCCCGCGGCTGGATGGCTGACGGCGGTCGTCCTTAGCGAGAGCTCGTTCAGCACGGTGATCGGCGAGGCGTAATGCTTGCGCGTCAGGGACGTTCTCGGATCGCTTCCGTCCGTCGTGTAATAGACGGTATCGCCGTTCGATGCCCTCTGCAGCATGATCATGCTGCCGTAAGGGACGGATCCCGAAGGCAGATTAGCGGTTACGCCTATCGGACCGTTCAGCACCACTTTTCCGAGGAAGGGCGAATTCGCGACATCTTTGCCGGTGAATTCGATTTTCAAATAGCGGGCGTCCGTGCCCAGACCATTCAGCTCATACGCGACGTGATTGACTTTGTCCGCATCATGGTAGCTGCGAGGCGTTACCTTCTCGTAATCGCTGCCGTCGGCGGAAACATAGAAATTAGGCTGATCGTACGCCTTGCTGTCCTCCCGATAGTAGGCGTACAAGGTGAAGGTCCTCAGCGGGCCGTCCGTCCGGTAAGTGATGTATTCCTTGGGCGCATAGCTTCGGATCACCCTGGTGGGGTCGTCGAAGCCGTCATGCACTTGCAGGGATAGCGTCTTCGACCGCTTGTAGACGCGACTCCAATCCGCCAGATCGTCAACGACTAATTCCGCGGCAATGGCGCTGTCCGCATGACCGCTTCTCGGGATCAGGGTTAGGAGTAAACATAAGACCGAGATCAAGTAAAAAATAGCGCGACGGTTTCTCTTTATGTTTGCTGCCCGATCCACCGCTTTGCTCCCTTCTCGTTATTCTAGTTATAAGTTCGCAGAACGCCGCTGATTAAGCCGTTATTGTATATAATTTTGCTAATATTGCGAAAAATCCGATGCTTATCGAAGAAGAAGACGACCGTGAGCGCCAGAAACACCGGCACCTTCAGTACGGATTTAACGAAAATGCCCGTTTTCCGCTCCGAGCTCACCGCGCTGCTCACGCCCTGCCAATAGATCCGGCGCAGCAGCCACTTGCGGCTGACTCTGCTTCGGGGTATTTTGTGCCGAACCCAGGCATGAGGGGTGTAATAGACGGTATAGCGGCTGCGGATACGGTCAATGAGCTCGGCTTCTTCGCTCGAGAGCAGGTTGCTTCCCACTCTTCCCAGGTCCTCGCGGAACGGCTTCAGCGTATCGAACACGGATTTGCGGAAAGCGACATTGGCTCCGAACGGGATGGCCGGCTTTTTCATTTCCACGATTTCCTGCGAGTAGTCCAATATGGTATAGAGCGTGCGGTTCTCCGGCAGAAGCCAGGTCGGCTCCGCCCCTTCCCACGCCGGATCGATCTTGCCTCCGACGCAGCCGATCCGGGGATCGGACTCGAACACGGACACAATGCCTTCAATCCAGTTCTTGGAGGCCGCCGCATCGTCGTCAAGGAACAGGATGTAGTCGCCCTTCGCCTCGCGAATCGCGCGATTGCGGGCAACGGACAGGCCCAGCCGCTCCTCGTAGACATACAGGATCGGAATGCTTGTCATCCGCTTGACTTCCTGGACGACCAGCCTGGTATTGTCGGTGGACCGGTTGTCGACCACGATGACCTCGTAATCGCCCGTGAAGCTTTGCTGCAGAAGACTGAACAGCGCTTCCCTCACGTCTTCGGCCCTGTTATGCGTGCATATCGCTACCGTCGCTTTCATACGTTCACCTCGTACCGTTTTGTGCCGGTGTAGACCTTGATCATTTTCCCGGCGATCCCTTGCCAGTCCAGCTCCGCGAGTTTCTTCGAAATATGCTTCTCGGCTTCGCTCATATTCATGTCGATCGACTTCGCAAGCGCCTTGCGCAATCCGTCCGGGTCGTCGGGATCGTACAAGATTCCGCATCCCTCGGCAATGTATTCGCTAAGCGAGCCGAGCCGCGGCGCAACGACCGGCTTGAAATGGGAGAGCGCGAGAATCGCGCTTCCGGAAGTCGTGATCTGGTTATATGGCAGCACCATGACATCGCCGGCCTTCAAGAAATCCACCAGCTCGCGATCGTCCACGAACTGCGGATACACCTTGATTCGGCCGTCGTTGATCGGATCGATGTAATCCAGGCTGTAGCCGTCGTCTACCTTGCCCGCTATAAGCAGGCCGGCCGATTCCAGCTTAAGCGATAGAAAGGCTTCGACCAGCTTCTCGACCCCTTTGTACGCATTGATGCGACCGACGAACAAGAACAGGAACTGCTCCGGCGGGATGCCGAACCGCCCCCGGATATCCGTGCCCGTGCCGACATAGGCATCCACGTAATGGCCGTGCGGCGTAACGATCAGCTTGTCTGCGCTGACCCCGAACGTCTCGGTTACTTCCTGCTTGACCGATTCGCTCAAGACAAAGCCCTTGTTGCAAACGGACAATATAAACTTGCGCATACGGTAATCCCATTTGCTTTTGCCCGTCGAATGCGGCCAGACGTTGTGAACGGTCCAGAACAGCCGCACGCCCCGCGCCTTCAAGAACAGAAGAAGTCCGGCAAAGAACAGCGACTTGATGAGCGTTAACGGAAAACTCGACGCTTGATACGAGTAGCTGGGCCAATGCATATGGACGATGTCTCCCTTGGATGGCTTCAGGGGGTTCCGTTTGTCGTAATGCTCCACCTGCAGGCCGTTGTCCTCGATGGACTTCGTCAGCAGCTCGGAGTATTTGTTATGCGGGCTTGCTTTCGGCCACATGTAGACCGTAGGGTTACTCATCCATTTCCACCTGCTCTTCCAACTCTTTTCATGATCTTGTTCTCTCTTAAACGCCCCATCAGGAAGCGGAAGTCGTCCTTGTCGTACAACATGCCGGCAATCCTCACTTTGAATGCGACCCGCATCGCGGCTATCGTCACGAGCATTCTCACCAGCGCGCCGACTAGCAGCGCCAAGGCGATTCCGTTCAGCCCGTACAGGGGCGTGAAGAGGAAGAATAGTCCGATCGTAATCGCAAGCGCGATGATTTGCCGGATCAGCACGAGGCCGGGACGGCCCAGCGCGTTGAACGAAGCGGCCAGAATCCAGGAGCCGCCGCCGAGTATGCATTCGATCGAAAGCAGATAAAAGGCGGTGCTGGCCTCCAGAAATTCATGGCCGAACAAGAGGCCCATCAGAAACCTGCCGATGAACATGCTCGGCACGACCACGATCGTCATTAGAATAAGAGACAGCCGGAAGGCTCGGCCGACCGTTGACAGGATCTTGTCCTTGTCCATTCCCGTCAGCTTCGGAAAGATGACGTTCGAGATCGCCGTCTGAACCGTGTTGAACACGCGGGACAGCGCGTATACGACGCTGTACAAACCGAGATCCCGAGGCGTGAGCAGCGATAAAATAATGATTTTGTCAAACTGCGTATACAGCGTTCCGAGCAGCTCGACGCCGAACACCCGGCTGCCGTAGCCGAACAGCGAGCCGGCCGCCGCCTTGTCGACCATGCGCCTGAGCCAATCGATCCGGAGCTCGCCCCTCAGCTGGTACAAGGACCAAATGACGACGAGCAGCGTCGTGATCAAGAAGACGAACGAAGCGGCGTGAATGCTCAGTACCCCGACCGCGTAGAGCGCGGCGATTCCCGCCAAATTGAAGAGCGGGACGAACAGCCTTACGCCGTTGTACGTTCGGAAGTTATCCGAGCTTTGCGCCAGAGCCGCCGTCAGATTGACCGCCAGCAGCAGCGGCAACGTCAGCACGGTGTACCACTTCGCGGTCTGAATGACCTCCGCGGAATAGCCGCCCAGCCATACCGGGAGACAGATCCAAGATACGACGCCGATCACGATGCTTACCGCGAGCTGATACAGAAATCCCGCCCTGATGAATTCGGCCCCTCTGCCGGCTTGCTGCTTCATGTTGTAGATGAGGGAAGTGGGAAGACCGAAGCCGACGATTCCGACCAGGAAGGTCGGCCAGAATAGAATCGCCGTAAACTCGCCTTTGCCCTCGACGCCGAACATTCTCGCCGTCACGATGGAGGTGATCGTCGTAATGACCATCACCAAGAAATTGGTGGCGCTCGTTCGCATGATCGTCTGAACGAGGCCGTTCCCGTTTAGCCGTTTTTGGATTGCCAACTGTGCCATAACAATAAACTACCTTCCTACGCCGGCCTTCATTTTTTTCTCGGAGAATAAATTCTCCGATAGAGCAATGCCGGATTGCCCGAGCATGACCGATTGGTATAATTCCTTATGCTGTTCAAGCAGCGATTGCTTGGTGAATTTGCGGCTGTGCTCCAGGCACTCCTTCTGAATCGCTGCTTTCTCTTCGGCCGAGCGGCGGTAATACTCCGTCAGCTTGTCCCGGATCGCGCCCGAGCTGCCCGGCGCGAACAGATACCCGCGATTCATGACGACGTCGGGAATTCCGCCTACGGCCGAGGCGTATACCGGCGTCCCGACTTGATACGATTCGATGATGACCCGGCCGAACGGCTCCTCCCAAATCGAGGGAACGACGGTTACGTCCACCTTGGCCATTAGGTCCCGCGCCTCGGCCGGCTTCACTTTGCCGGTGAACACGATGCGTCCGTCATCGCCGCAAGCAGCCGCCAGCTCATCCTTCAGCTTGCCTTCGCCGCATACATAGAGCCGCTCCACCTGCTCCGCCGGCAGCGAGAGGACGGCTTCGACGATCTCGCGGACGCCCTTCTCCTGCTCGATTCTGCCGAAATAGCCGACGCGCAGCGGCTTGCGCTCGAATTCCTTCTCGCCCGCGGCGATGTCGCCCTCCACCGCGTTCGGAATGACGAGGTGCTCCGCGTTCGGGAACAAGCCCGACTTCGTATGCCGGTTCAAGATATGCGAGGAGATGCCGACCGCCGCGGATACCCGCTTGCTGAACGCAAGGGAAGGCAGCTTGTATAACCGCGCCAGCAGCGGATTCGCTATCGGCGAGCTGACGGGCGAGATGAGCGAATAATCCCGCAGCGTATGCACGATCGGCACGCCCGCTTGGTGGAAGGCCGACCAGATCCCCGCTCCGAACCCGGACAAATTTTGCGTATGGACGATGTCCGGCCGTATTTGCCTAAGCAAGCCCGATACGGCCCCGATTTGCATCGGATTGTACATATCGATAAGCCTGCGGGCTACCTTCTGCAGCGTGCCTCGGCCCTCCCCCTCTCCGATCCAATACAGATTGTTGTAGGGGAGGCGGTGCACTGTAACCCCATTGATCCTCTCAGCTTGGATGCCGGCGCTTCTCTTCTGCCCGCCCGTCGTGAACACGTGCACGTCTGCCACTGGTGCAAGCGTCTCGGCCAAAATTTGCGTCGATATTTCCGCGCCGCCGATTATATGCGGCGTGTACAAGCTGTTTACGATAACGATCTTCATGCCTTTCGTCTCCATTCGCTATAGATAGGTCGAACCCACCCCCGCGGATGAACCCGAACAACAACCAGAAATCCAGAAACGCATAAGAATCAAAATTCATGACAAGAGCGATGCATAAAGCAAAAGCGAATTTCGAATACGGATTTGCCCCGCAGCTACGAAAAATCGAAACGAGAAACCCTCCAAAGAGGATAACCCCGATAAGGCCTTCCTCCGCGAACACCTTCGACACCAGATTTCTCGACGTGGCTGCATCGGGCTTATTAAACACTAGATCGTATACTTCGGTGAATTTCAATCCACTGCTGAAATGCTGCTGTAGAAGGGAGGCAAATTCCGTATAGTAATAACCGCCGCCTACTCCGAAAATCGGATGTTTGGCGAATTCCAGGAAACCGATGGCCGGAAACACCACCCGGATAAAAAAAGAATTGTCGTTATTCATCAATTGATTGAGATCGAACTGAAAGCGGTCCGTAAAGTAGCCGCTTATCTTGAACGTTTCGATCAGATAAGGCACGCCTACGACAACGACGAAGGCGCAGGCCGCCAGAACGGCCAGCATCTTGCCTCTGTTCTTGCTCGTTGCCAGCACGTAAATAACCAGCGCGGTCAGCAGCACCATGTAGGCGTAAGCCGAGAACGACACCACGAGTATAAATATGGTGGCTATAAACAGGAGCAGCAGCTTGCGAAAGCCCCGTTTGTACAGGAAAAACAGGATAAGTCCGCCGCTTAGCATATGAATCGCCGCCCATGAGGGCTCTCCCGACAGCATCTGGATTCTTCTGAGATACACCTTCTCCGCGAATAGCCCCGTAAAGGCGCCGGAAAATCCGCTGCGGACGAAGAACGAATCGAAGAACTGCAGAATTCCGGCAGCGAGCGGGGGAATGAACCCGATCGCGATGCTTTTGGCGATGCCCCTCCATATTTCCGGATCCTTCTTCGCCTGCTCGCAGACATATACCGTTACCCTGTACATCGACAAGCCGAACAACAGCGTAATGACATGCGACGCGCTGCTGCCGATATCGCCGTTCGTCGTAGCGACGATCAAGGAATGCCCGATACTGTACATCGCGAAGAGGAGAAGAAAGACATCCCCTTTCTTGAACCTGAAGTCGGTCAGCAGGAGCAAGACGGAAGCAAGGAACATCGGAAACATCGATACCGGCCGGTAGACCGAGAACGGGATATACGGCAAGCTGTCGTACGTCAGAAGCATCAAGGATAATAGGAATAGAGAGATAACCAGATTTCGGACAATGAGCGCCTGCTTCGTTAATGGCTGTACGATAATATCAACTCCAGATTTTTGCGGGTTACGGAGCTGCTGAAGTGACGGCTCACGTAACGGATCGAATTGCGCGAGACTTTTTCGTTCATTTCCTTGTCGTTCAGCAGCAGGAGCACGTTCCGCACCATTTCCTCATCCGTTTCGGAAACGAACAGATCCTCGTGATTAATGGCATTGATGCCTTCGCTGCCGATCGGATTCGTGACGACGGGGACGCCCCAAGACATCGCCTCGACGATTTTCGTTTTGATTCCCGTGCCGAACAGCAGCGGAGCGATCATTAAGGCGGCATCGCTCACGACCCGCTTCACGTCATCCACTTCGCCGGTTACGATCACTCCGGGATAGGTCTGCTGCAGCCTCAGCACTTCCGCGGTCGGGTTTTTGCCGATGATATAGAATGTTGCGTCGGGCGCCTTCCGCTTGATGCTGGGCCATATCTTCTCGCAGAAAAAAACGCACGCGGAGCTATTGTGGGGAATGTCCATCTTCCCGACAAAGACGAGCTTGTTCCGATCGTAAGGGCGGGGATTCCCCGCCGATTGCCCATCCGGATCGAATCGCATCGGGATGCCGAGACAAGAACGGTGGCTTACGATTTGCCGGAACGTCTCCGCTTCCTTGGGCGAAGTGAAGATCAGATGCTGGAAATGGCGTGCAGCATGCTTCTCGTACTTATGCAGCAGCTTGCTTTCGAACGCGATGAGCCATTTCTGAATGAACTTCAAATCGGCAAACCGCTTGAGCCCGGACGGAAGCTTGTCCGAAAAGCCGCCGAATACGGACGGAATGTACCGGAACCATTGAAGCTGACGTTCATAGCGCAAGGACAGCAGGTCATCATAGCTGAGCACGCGCTGCCCGGTTCCGTCCGCCACGTACTCCGCGACGCGCACCATGTCGTAGAAGATGAATTCCGGCTGCTCTTCCTCGATCAACTGTTTGATCCGCCGATGCGTTCTCCGGGAGTAATAGACGGATACTTGAAGCGGCCACTTCCGCATAAGCAAGGAGTAGACCAGCGCATTGAACAGCTTCTCTAGCATGCCTGGCAGCTCCAGACTTTCGAGCCGGGCAATCGCATCCGGCTTGTGCTCCAAGTACTTCTTGTCGTCGACAAAGGACAAATTCACGATCCGGCATTCGGGATAGATGTCTTTGACTTGCTGAATGTATTGCTGAAGCAGATTTTTTCTGCCGTCCGTATTCGGAAACGGCAGCCTATTCGTAATAAACATCATTTTTTTCATTGGTTTTCCGCCTTAGAATGCATCTTTTGCCCCGAAAAGCACTCGGAACGTCTTGAATATGATGATTAAATCAAAAATAACGCTCCGATTTTGAATATATTTCAAATCCAGTTCGACCATTTCCTTAAAGCTGAGTTCATTGCGGCCGCTAACCTGCCATAGTCCCGTGCAGCCGGGCGTAACCGTCAACCGCAGCTTGTCGTAATCGGTATATTCCGCGACTTCCCTCACAAGAGGAGGTCTCGGACCGACCAAGGACATCTCGCCCCGAAGCACGTTGATTAGCTGCGGAAGCTCGTCAATGCTCGTCTTGCGGATGAACTTCCCGACCTTCGTAATGCGCGGGTCGTTCTTCATCTTGAACATGGCGCCCTCGATTTCGTTCTGGTCGAGCAGCTCCTTCAGCCTTTCTTCGGCGTTGCTTACCATTGAGCGGAATTTAAACATCCGGAACGGCTTCTCGTTCTTGCCGATTCTCGTTTGATAGAATAATAAGGAGCCTTTCGGATCCTCGAGCTTGATCAGAACGGCAATGAGGACGAACAACGGGCTTAACAGAATCAAACCTATCAAAGAACCGGTGATATCAATGGTCCTCTTGAGCACCGAATTCAAAGAAAAACGATATTCGTTAGGCCTGTTTATTGCGACTTCATCGCGGTACTGCGGTTGCATCATTATTCACCCCCTATCGCAATCAATTGTTTTCCGTGCTCCCTCTCGAGCAGTTCGCCTAGCTCGGTCAAGAGCTGATGGCGTAGCTCGTTGTTCCGAAGGGCGAAATCGACGGTCGTCATAATAAAGCCGAGCCTTTCGCCCACGTCATACCGCTTGCCTTGGAAATCGTAGGCGTAGACCCCTTGAGCCACGTTCAGCTTCTGAATCGCGTCGGTCAGCTGAATTTCTCCGCCCGCCCCGATTTCTTGCTGGCCCAAGTATTCGAATATTTCCGGCGTCAGGACATAGCGGCCCATAATGGCCAGGTTGGAAGGCGCTTGTCCCATCGGCGGCTTCTCGACGAACCGGTTCACCTGATAGAGGCGCCCCATCGTCTCGCCGGGATCGACTATTCCGTAGCGGTTCGTCTGATCCGGCTGGACGGCCTGCACGCCGATTACCGAGCGACCCGTAAGATCGTATTGCTCGATCAGCTGCCTGGTGCAAGGAGTGCTGGCTTCCACGATATCGTCGCCAAGCAGAACGGCGAACGGCTCGTCCCCGATGAAATTGCGGGCGCACCATACGGCGTGGCCAAGCCCCTTCGCTTCTTTCTGCCTGATATAGTGCAGGTTCACGTTCGAGGATTTCCTTACTTCCTCCAGTATGTCGAGCTTCCCCTTGCTCTCGAGCGTATATTCCAGCTCAAACGCGCTGTCGAAGTGATCCTCGATCGCCCGTTTGCCTTTGCCCGTTACGACGATAATGTCTTCCACGCCCGACTCGATGGCTTCCTCCACGATGTATTGAATGGTAGGCTTATCAACGATAGGAAGCATTTCTTTCGGCATGGCTTTCGTCGCCGGTAAAAACCGGGTACCGAGACCAGCAGCAGGAATAATGGCTTTTCTCACTTTTTTCAATTGACCTCACCCTACCCTCTCTTTTTTTGTATAGCGAAAAATAAAATACAAGTTCAAAAAGTTCAGTTTTCAGCACCGAGAAGATCGGATGAAGCTAGAAACTGAGGAGCGGAGCGTAGTGGAGCTACGTGAGCACCGGAAGTTTCGGCTGAATTCGATATTTGATGCTGATTAGGCTTCCTGATACGCTTCGTGATCAAAAGTGGACTTTTTGAACAACCTCAAATAGGGCATCTAACCCCCCCTCACGTCACGCCCTTGACGATTAACGTCTAAGGCCAAGCGACCCACAGCATGACCGAGTGCCTCCGGTGATAAAGGTGCAGGAGACATTACCTTCCGTTCAGTTCCCATTACGAGGTATTTCTAGAAGCTTACTCGACATCGAATCTTGAATTCAGCCGAAACTTCCGGTGCTCACGTAGCGCTGCTACGCTCCGCTCCTCAGTTTCTAGCTTCATCCAACCTTCTCGGTACTGAGAACCGAACCTTTTGTATGACTAGGAATAGGAAATCATTTGTTTGCGATTCACGTTGTTGAGTACGACTCCGATTAGCTTGGCTTGTACATGCGCGAGAGAGGCCTTCGCTTTGAGCACGACCTCTTTCTTCACCTTCCCCGAATCGATCACCATAACGACGCCATCGCTTTGAGCCGCAACGATTGGAGCGTCCGTCACGGACATGATCGCCGGCGTATCGATAAGGATGACATCGTAGGCCTCCCTCAACGTCTTAAGCAGGCTGTCCATTTCCTCCGACGACAGCAGCTCCGACGGGTTATGAGGAGTCGGACCTGCGGCGAGAACGGACAGCTTGTCCGTATTCGTCCGCTGGATGACCTCCTGCGGCTCCATCCGGTTCAGCAAGGCGGTCGTCAAGCCTTTATGGTTGGACACGGAAAAAATGTTGTGCTGCGCCGGTCTTCGCAGATCCGCATCGATCACCAGCACCCGTTTGTTCGCTTGAGCGAATGTGACCGCCATATTGGCGCATGTCGTGCTTTTTCCTTCACCCGGTTGGGCCGAGGAAAACGAAATGATTTGCGGTTTATTCTCGTTCGTCGCGAACTCGATGTTCGTCCGCAGCATCCGATACCCCTCGGAGATGGGAGAGCCCGGATTTCGTTCCGTAATCAGATTCCATTTACGTGTCAAGCGAGACATTGCTTCCCCTCCCTGCTCCTCGCGTCATCGTCATATTGCTGCCTGGTTCTGAGGTGTCGCTTTTTTTGAACCTCGGGATCGAGGCCAGCACCGGAGCTCCAAGCAGCATCTCGACGTCTTCTTCGTTCTTGACCGTTTCATCCAAATGCTCCAGAAGGAAGGCGAGGCCTATGCCCGCCATCGCGGACAAGATGAATGCAACGGCAATGTTCATGATCGGATTCGGCGCCACCGGGCCGCGCTGCTCGCTTGGATCAGCCAAGTCCAAGACGGCAACGTTGTCGACTTTCATCAGCTCGGGAACCGATTTTTGAAACACGGTGGCAACGGCGTTGGCCACATTGGCCGCCTTCTCGTAGGAGTCCTCGCGGGCGGTGATGATCATAATCTGCGTTTCGTTCACCGAACCGACGGTAACCTTGCCGCTGAGCTCGCTGTATGAGCGTGCAAGCTCCGGATGCTCGGCTAGCACTTTTTTCATCATGCTAGGCGTTTTCACGATCTCTTTGTAGGTTTTGATGAGCCCGATCGTGGAGGTAATGGATCCTGGGTCTATGCTCGGCAGCAGCTCGGCGCTGTCCTTGAAATCGTTGACGATCAGCGTAGACGAAGCCACGAACTGCGGCTTGATGAACGAGAAGGAGTAGATGCCTACGGCCGTGCAAACGACGATAATCAGAAGTGCAATGTACAGCAGTCTTTTTTGGACGATGTTCCAGTAATGTTTCAATTCCAACGAGGTCTCCTCCATTACTCGTAAAATCTTATTTTGATCAGCTTAATACGTACTCGTAACGAATATTTAGATATAAACATTATTCAAAACGCGAACTTTTGGGCATGAGAATAGCATAGAAGTATCCACCTCTATCCTCTCTCCGTTATCCCGACGCCCTTACCTGTCGTTTGTTTATAAATTCCTCTAAAGTTCCTCCGTTAATGACATGCTCCACCATGTCCTCCGAGCACGCCTCATGGCCAAGCTTTTTAAGGAGAAGCGTCACGACCCTGGCCATGTCTATGGTGCCGTTACTTGGATAATAGCCGGTGTAAACAAGGAGGTCGGCGAGCGAATTGGCTTTCGGCAGTTTTTCCCCGCCTGCCATTGAAGGATCTTCGGATAATATGTTCAGAAATAGCTTCAGCCTTATTCGCTTCTGCTCTTGATTCGAAATTTCCATTACGACTTCCTCCAATTCCGAACTTACTTTTCTCGTCCCCTCCGTCAGGTAAATTAAGATTGCTACAAATCGACAATTAAAACAACTATAATTAGGAAGTTTTAATATTAGTAATAATTTAGTTTTTTCTCTGCCAAGCTTCAACTTTGAGACTAGTATGCCATAGATTATCGCATTTCTTGAGGGAATAAAGACATGTTGTCATTTAGCCTTTCTTTCTCATTTTACGAATGAAATTTATAAGAATTCACTCCTAATTTATCCAATTCATAAGTTTTAACGTATCCGCTTTTGCCTACAAAAATGATAAATTTGTCATTTGAAAGCGCTTTATGACTTTCATCGATCTATCCGCCTTCAGACTCATTCCGCATCCCCATAATCTAACGGCTTTCCTTGTCATATAAAGGTTGTTTGCGCTTCCAGATTTCCGCCGATTTTCCAATTATGCAAAAAATACGATGCAGCAGTCGCCAGAAATGGGGCTGTGGACGGATGTCCCGAAAATTTCTGACACGATCATGTTAGTCGACATAATTCGCAACCATCGAATAGAATCGCCGTCAATCATGAAAACGGTTTATTTATTCTATAAATAATAAAAATAAAGCTGTTTCAATCAAAATAATAACGCTTGATTTCCAAAAACATCATGATTTTATTCCTTTTAACGCGCTTCTGAGCCTATTCGACATCGCTCCTAGCATTTTCTTGCAGGACAAAAGAACGAAAGCGTCAGGCGCATTGTGCCGGAGGAGGGAGTTTCCCGCCTTCATTTCGACGAGAATTACGGTCCGACCCGGCTAGTTTATTCACCACCCTGATCTGCGCTTCACAAAAACTTATCGGAATGACGATAAACGAAGTATCACACTAAGCGGAGGTTTTACATAGGATGAATACAAGTTCCAAATATCGTTGCAATCGTATTTTGACCTGCTTGTTGGCATTCGTCGTCGCATCCATTTTCGTCCCAATCGGTAAAATTGGAGGGGAAGGCCTTATGCTAAGGACAGGCAACTATCTTCACAGCCCCGCTCCGAACGGAGGGAATTCTCCCGACTATAACGAGTCCGGGGTTATTTCCGCGGCGAACGGCGTCTTGTTCGACGGAACATCCGCTTACGCAGGCTGGATGGGCAGCGCGACCTCGCAATCAACCGTAAATGTCGTCATCGATCTGCTCAAGGACTACCCGCTGAGCGAAATCCGAGTCGTGCTCAATTCCCCAAACCAATATTGGGGATTTAAGGACATTACCGTCAAGTACCGCCCCGAATCGGCGACGGGGTATTACATTGCGGCAAGGCACGTAAGAACGGGAAGCGCACTCAACTATTCGGTAGCCGTCCCGATGTCGGACAAGATGGCCCGGTTTATCGTGCTGAATATTAGGCGCACCCAAGCGTACCAACATATTCCGCTGACGGAAGTCGAGCTTGTTAGAGGAACAGGCATTAGCAATCTGATTCCGGGACCCGCGCTTACCGCGGAACAATTGCAGGCCGAGCTGAAGAAAGAGGCGCTGCTGGCGGATCGATTCGGCCAATGGATGAATGAAGACTGGCCGGGCAAAGTGACCACCGAAGCCCAGCTGCGGCAGGAATATGCGGCCGAGGCCGCCGCCTTGGCGAATGTTTCGCTGGATCCCGCATTATATGATCCTTATGGCGGCATCAAAAGCTTAGGAAAGCAAGCCGCCACCGGCTACTTCAGACTTCAGACCATCAACGGAAAATGGTGGTTCATTACGCCGGATGGCTATCCCTTTATAGTGAAAGGAATTGACTCGACAAGCTTGTGGGAGCCCGGCTATAAGACGCCGATTCTGAAGCCGGACGGCACGCTCAAGAAAATTTTCGAGGAATTGCCCGATCGGACGGTTTATGCTCCCTCTTACACCAGGGATGCAAACGGCGAATATGTCAGCTTCGTCGTCGCGAACGTCATGAAGAAATACGGCAGCGATTACGAGTCGAAATGGGAGGAAATAACGAAGAAGCGTTTGATCCAATGGGGCTTCAACACCTTCAGCAAGTGGACCAAACCGCGGAACTTCACGTTTCCGTACATTCAATCGCTGCAGGACCCCTCGAATTTGAGAAGAATCCTATGGTCGTACGACATGTTCGATCCGCAGAGCGGGCCCATCATCGAGAACGCGCTGAAGGCGCAGCTCCAAAACACGAGATACAGCAAATGGCTGATCGGCTATACCTACGATAATGAAGCGGGCTGGAATGCCGAAATCGTAAAAGAGGTGCTTACCTACTCTTCAACCTCTCCGGCGAAGAGCGCGTTCGTTGATTTTGTCGCCCAAAGATATAACGGCAGCCTCGCCTCGGCCAATCAGGCTCTGGGTACGAACGCAGCCTCGTTCGACGCTTTGAAGAATACCCGAATCGATATCGCCAAAGTTCCTACGGCTATCGTATCGGACTATATCAGGCTAGCGTCCAGAACGTACCATTCGATGATCAGGGATATAATGAAGAAATACGACCCGAACCATCTGTTCCTGGGGACGTCCATCGTTCCGACTTGGCGCACGAGCCTGGAGTGGGATCAGGCGGCAATGCCTTTCGTCGATGCCTTCTCCGTCGACGTCTATTCTAGAGACGCTAGCTGGATATCCAGATACGAAGCATTCGGCAAGCCGCTGCTCAATCTGGAGCATTCGTTCGGCTCGTCCGAACGCGGTCTTTCCTATATCAATGTGGGAACGAGGACAACAAGCGTGAGGGAGAGAGGACTGGCGTACCAAGCTTTTGCCGAAAGCCAAGCCGCGCATCCGTTGTTTGTCGGTTCAGGCTGGTACTCCTATTACGACCAACCGGTTACCGGGCGTCCGGACGGCGAGAGCTATAACACCGGACTCGTTAATCAGCAGGACCAGCCGTATAAGGAAATGGTCGATATTATGAAGACTACGCATGCCACTTTGGAGAAGGTTCACCAGAGCGGGCTAGCCTCTCCTTGACGTTCCCCGGCATTCCCCCTTTGGCGAAAGGCTTCAGCGGGAACGGGGAAGGATCGGCAGAATAGAGAAAGCCCAAGCATAGCTTGGGCTTTTTTTCGTCTAATATTTATACTACCTAAAATTGTAAGTACGACTAGTCTGCTTGACGCTTTCTATACCACGGAAGCCTGCTGAGAGGCGCATCGATCCACTGTACGGACGGTCCTTCCATCAAGCTGCCGTCATCTCCAACCCATGAACCGGAAGGAAAGACGACTTGCCGTGTTCGGGCTCCCTTCGTTACGATTGGCGCTACCAGCAAAGAGCTTCCCAGCATGAACTGATCCCGTACCAGCTCCATTCCTTCTTCCGGAAACTCGTACGCCATATGCCTCAGGATCGGCTCCCCGCTAACGGAAGATTGCTCGGCAAGCTCCACTATTTCTTGTCCCATTCGTGTATGCAGCTTAGCTGCTTCTACGCAATACTCCAGGTGTTCCTTATCCAAAACCCGCCAAGGAGCCGCCGAAAACTGCATCATGGGGAACAAAGCGGAGCATTGGGCATATCGGACGAATAATTCGGCATCCAATCTGGCGGAAGTGAAGCTCAAAAACTCGCCTCCGCCGATCATATCGGGGCATGTATAGGCATGACCAAGCAATCCTTGCGCCAATCCGTCCGGAATCAAAGCATCCAGACCGTTCCCCTGCCACTCATGGCACTTATCCTTCAGCCGCTGCACGAGAGGCTGGCCGGCAAGCTTCCAGCAAGCTCGATATTCGTTGAGTCTATACTTCAGCCCCACTCTCGCCCACGCCTCGCAATGCCCGTTACAGGTAGTCGGGACGAAGCTGCAATCGTCATTTTCATAAAACTCGATATCGCCCGCGTCCAGCTTAAAGCCATCGATCCCATACTCGGTTTGCAGGAAATCCAGCTGCTCCTGCATCCATTTCACCGCATCCGGATTGGTGCAATCCAGTACGGCACTGTAGCCGTTCCACCATTTGCGGATCGCCGTCTTACCCTCCCGGTCCTTCAGCAGTACTCCCGTTCCCTCCAGCTTTCTGAACGTGCGAGAATCAGGACTTATGAATGGACATACCCACAGCATGACCTGAAAGCCCATGGAATGCAGCTCATCCACCATGCTCTTCGGATCGGGGAAGCGACTCGAATCGAAGGTCCACGTGCCATATGGTCCATGCCAGTTATCATCAATCATGATAACGCCGGGTGGCATACCATGAGCGAGAACATCTTTGGCATACTGAATCACTTTCTCTTGCGTCGGTTCATAGAGCAACTCGATCCACAGATTATATTGCGGAGCCGTGAACAACAGCTCCTCCGGAATGGAAGCAACCGGCGGAAAGTACGTACGGGACACATGAAGATAGGCTCCCTTCAACGTTCCGAAGCCGTCGCCTGATATTAATTCTCCCGAGTTAGCGCCGATTCGCAGACGCCCTTCTTCGAACCGGAAAGCGAACGGCTCTTCGCTCCAGACGAATCTGCCTTTGTTTGATAGTAATAAAGGACAAGCCTGATTCCCCTTATCGGTCGCCCCCAGTTCCGCTTCGAACAACTCCATGCCGTAAGGCATGCTTCTTCCATCTGCAGCCCGGCCGCCCCACCAGTATTCATCTGGCATCAGCTTCAATTCCAGATCACTCGTCGTCATCGCCTTTCCCTCCTTTTCTACATCGATCTTATATGCGTGACAGGAGGAAGACAATCTTAAGATATTGCATTAAAATATAATAAAATTGATCTTATGAATTAGGAGCTAATTAAAAATGGACTCTTATTCCTTTGCCTTCCGAAATGAGGATACATCGATTTTGACAATTGACTCTATTGGCTGGCAGATTATTCGCAGTCCAGAATACAGCTTCTATGGCGACGACCGCCCGGATACGGGACACGTAATATTCCAGTATACGATTAGCGGTCAAGGCTATCTTGACTTTGAGGGCCGCAGTTATTCATTGTCTAAAGGCACGGCATTCCTCGTCAAGGTGCCAAGCAGACACCGATACTATTACGAGCCTCATCATGAACCATGGGAGATTCTTTGGTTAAACCTGCGAGGAGAAGAAGCCAACCGCATTTGGAACCTCGTCATAGAACAAGAAGGACCGCTTCTTAAAAGGGCTTCCGGCTCTCCCCTGATTCTGGAACTTTGGACGCTTCTGCGAATGATTGGCGAAGAGAAGGTGACCGATAAATACTTGCTATCCGCCAAGGCCTACGAATGGATGCTTACGTTGGTTCGGACAAGCAAGGAGCAGTCCAAGGATATAAGCATCACATCGTCCACAATCGTAGAATGCGCAAAAAAATATATGCGGGAGCACTATGCATCCCCCATTACGCTTGAACTATTGTCCGAGCATTGCGGAATTAATAAATACCACTTGTGCAGGCTGTTCCAAAAATCAATCGGCATCACGCCGCTTTCCTACCTGCGAGAGCGCCGGGTAGAAGCTGCTCTCTCCATGCTTCGCGCAACAGAATTGCCGATTCAGGAGATCGGTCGGCTTTGCGGATTCGAAAGTCCCAGCTACTTCGGAAAAGTATTTCGCGAGTACATGTCCATGACGCCGAAGGAATACCGCTTGAAAAAGCTCGAATTCCCATACGTCGCCATTTATTACGAGTAATCAATGAGAGCTCCATAAATAGTAGAGTAGTCTTTGGGCGAATTAGGCGCGAAAAGGAAATCTGACCTTGTAATCGGCGGCTAATAATGTTCGCATGAACCCGAATTATTTAAGCGAGGTGTCCCGTGAAGCGGCAGGCATCAACTTTTACGGAAAACCCGGCTCACGTAATGCGGATGGAAATTGATGCGGGAAGCGCTGAATACGCATGCGGGATGGGGAGCTATTGTCATGAGTTGCGGTCGTTGTCCGTGGTTGATATGAGTGCCGACGGGCGGTAAAACGGCCTTTTCCCTAATCGATTAGTTCCTTCTGCATAAACAAAAGAAGCCCAAGCTTAGCTTGGACTCCCAACCGACTCTTATGATTAGACGGGATAACGATCTCCAATCGTAAATGATTTGTGTTCTATCGTTCCCCGATATACATCTATGCTCCGCTAAAGTTGTCCCAAGACAGATAAAGCGAGATGAGCGCAACCGCAAAGAAGAGAACGGCAATTCGAGTGCTCCTTCTAAATTTGATGCCGTATGAGAGGAAGAATATTGCAGCGGCAAGTTTAGCAGCGCTCTGATAGTACCCATTAAACGATGAACCGCTAAAGATAATGGCAATGAGAAGCATGGAAACGATAAGGATCTTGAACCATAGAGGCTCGCTTAAAAATAATTTATACATCATCTTAATCCTCTGCATCGGCAAGCCTTCCTTTCTTCATCCTCCTGCTTACTTGCTTTTCGGTGGCTTAGATGCTGTTGCGCTGAATGCAGCTCCCAATCCGGCGCCAATGGCTATACCGATTGCGATATTATCTAACGCCACCCCGAGGGCGACTCCGATAGCAACTCCAAGCGCCATACCTGAAGCAAACTTTTTGTTTCGATTATTATTGTTGCCCGACGGATTCTCTTCGCTCATCGAACTCGACCTCCAGTATGATCGTGACGTTGCATGAAAGAAGAGAACCCTTGATACATCCATGCTAGCCATGAATCAAAGGTTCTCTTCTGTTTCCTTGGAATGAATTACTTTACAACATTGATTCCTAACAGCACCAGAATCCCCATACCCACAGCCCATACGACTATGGCAATCGTCTGCCATATCATCACATATCGTTTCGATGCGCCCGCTGCGATACAAACTAATGCCGCGATATGGTCTCCGATCAACAATGGACCTAGAAGCGATACTCCGGGAACACCGTACTTATGGAATAGCTTCTGCCCGCGTTCCAGACGTTTATTGTGCTTTTCCTGTTTACGTTCGGACGGTTTTCTTCTTTGCAGCCACTGCTTAACGCGATCGCTGGCCAGGATAACAACCATAACCGAAATCCAGTTTCCGACGATTGCCGCTACGATCGTCATCACGGCAGGGAACCCGAGCGCAATCCCTACAGGTACTGCAAAGTATCCTTCGAGAAAGGGGATCATTCCTACAAGCATAACCCCAAGGAATTGTAAGATCGGATTTGAGTCTTGCAGCTGTTGCAGAAATTGTTCCAACTTGTCATCATCCTTTTTAAACTAGATCTTATAAGCCTTCATAGCTTTACGAATCTCTTTCCAGCTCGGACGTTTGCCGTACATCAGGACGCCCGTGCGATAAATCTTAGCCGAGATGTAGACCGCCACGTAGATGGCGACGAGCAGCAGCGCGATCGAGATCGCGACTTCCCAGAACGGCACGTCGGTCAGGCCGAGACGGAGCAGCATGACGAACGGCGAGAACAGCGGGATGAACGAGGTGACTTTCACCAGCATGCTGTCCGGCGAGCTCAAGCTGAAGATCGAAATGTAGAAGCCGGCAAGCGAGATCAGCGTCATCGGCATGGTCGCCTGGCCGAGGTCCTCCGTCCGGCTGACGATGGAGCCGACTGCGGCGTAGAGCGTCGCGAACAGGAAGAAGCCCGTGAAGAAGTACAGCAGCGCATAGATGATCAAGCTTGGTTCGATTTTGCTTAGGTCGATGTCGAAGTTGATTAACGTTTCTTTGTTATGCGGCAGCGTCACGTTAACGTATAACACGATAACATAGAGCGCAACCTGGCTCAGCACGACGATGAACATGCCGAATATTTTGCCGAACATCTGCTTCAGCGGCGCGACGCTCGTGATCAGAATTTCCATGACGCGCGAGCTCTTCTCCGCGGTTACCTCGGCAGCGATGAGCTGACCCGATGTCATGATCGCCATGAACAAGAAGATGATGATGACGTAGATGAAGCCCATGTTGACGCCTTGCTCCGAAGGCGTTCGGCCAGTTGCCCCGTCCTCCGTCGCCGAGATTTGAACCGATTCGATATTGATCGGCGTATTCAGCTGCTTCATTTGCTCGTCGGTGAGGCCCGCGTCGCTTAGTACGGTAGTCATCCGGATGGTTTGCAGCGCGGTTTGCAGCGCGCCCGTCTGCGAGAACTCCATCAGCTTCTCCGACTTATACGTCATCTCCGGGAAGCCGCTATCCGACATGGCGCCGAAGTCGAGATAGCCTTTGATCGTTTTATCCTGAATCGCTTGCTTCAGCTGATCCTCGTTGGCCGCCGTATCGCCTTTGTCCTCGAACGGCACCAGCTTGATGCTGGCGTCTTCCTGCTGCTCGAAGTATACCTTCAAGCTGTCGCCGGTTGCGGAGCCTGCCGCGAGCTCTTCGCTTGCCGACTGGATATACCCGACGTTCGTGATCTTCTTGCCGCCTTTATCGAACTGCTCGATGATATAAGGAACGTTGACGCCGATACACATAATGATAGCAATTACTAGAGTCGTGATGAGGAAGGCCTTTCCTCTCATCTTGTTGCGAACCGTAAATCCTACTACCGTCCAGAAACTATTCATGGCGATCACCTACCGTTTTGATAAAGATTTCGTTTAACGTCGGTTCCTTGATTTCGAACTTCGTAATCGTCGTCTGTGCCATTGCGCTGCGCAGGATCTCTCCTCCTGCCGCTTCGTTCTTGATGCCGATCTCATAGCCGTATTCCTGCCTCTTAACTCCCGTTACGCCCGCAATATTTTCGAGACCTTGCACTTCGCCTTCCGTCGCCAGGATAACGCGTTCTCTCGGATACTGTTTTTTCAGCTCCTTGATGTTGCCCTTCAGCACCGTATTCGATTTGTGCAGGATCGTAATGTTGCGGCACAGCTCCTCGACATGCTCCATGCGGTGGGTCGAGAACAAGATGCTCGTGCCGGAATCGCGCAGCTCCTTAACCGTTGATTTCAGCAGCTCCACGTTGACCGGATCGAGTCCGCTGAACGCTTCGTCCAAGATGACGATGCTGGGTCGATGATTGACCGCCGCGATGAACTGGATTTTCTGCTGGTTGCCCTTCGAGAGCTCTTCGACTTTCTTGTTATAGTACTCCGGCACCTCGAATCTCTCGAGCCAGCGCTTCAGGTTCTGATCCGCATCCTTCTTGGACATGCCGCGCAATTGCGACAAGTACAGAATCTGATCGCTGACTTTTACCTTCGGATACAGTCCTCTCTCTTCCGGCAGGTAGCCCAGCTTGCTTAACTGCTCGTTGCTGTAGGGCCTACCGTGATACTTGATCGTGCCTCCGTCCGGATAGATCAGCCCCAGTACCATGCGCATCGTCGTTGTTTTGCCGGCGCCGTTCGCGCCGAGCAGACCATAGATCTCGCCCTCGTTAACCTCGAAGCTGATGTTGTTAACCGCTGTTTTGTCGGCATACTGCTTCACCACATTTTCGACTACCAATGGTTTCATGTCGCGTTTCCCCTCGCTATCCTTTATCGTCTTCCTATGCTTTCTTGCTGAAGTAACGTGCTCATGATTTCGTCCAGCTCGAGCGCCTGTCTGCCTACGATCTGCAAGCCGTTCGCTTCGCACCATTGCTCGGCCTCGAACGCTTTGCCCGTCGTGATCCGATAGGTTGCGTTCCCTGCCGGTTCTACTCCGCTGCCGCCCGGCATACTGGCCGCTTTCTGCGCCGTCAAGCCATCGCCGCTAACGAAGAAGGTGAACCAACTGCTGAACAGTTCATCCTTCTCGTAGACGCCGAGCACTCTGCCCTGCGCCATAAATACGATAAAATCGGCTAATCGTTTCACTTCTTCCACGATATGGGAGGTCATTAGTATCGTCCGGTTGCCAGGCTCCATGTAACGATGCAGGATCTCAATCATCGTTTTCCATGCGAGCGGGTCGAGTCCGGAGGAGGGCTCATCAAGAAGGAGCAGCTCCGGCGCATGGGATAAAGCAAGCGCGAACTCGCATTTTCTCCGCATGCCTTTGGACATCTTGCCCAGCTGCAGATTGTCGTTCACCTGCAGGGAGAGCAGCAAATCCTGATAACGGTTCACATCCCAATCCTTATACCAGAAGCTGTTGAAGTTTGCTTTCTCCCGCGCGGTAAGCTTATCCTCATGAGGCAGCGTTTCCTCCGGCAGGAAGCCGATCTTCTGCTTCACCTCGACGTCATCCCCTTGACCGACGGGCTCACCCAGCAGCGTAACCGTCCCTTCGCTTGGCTTCTCGAGATCAAGCGCCATCCGGAACAATGTGCTCTTGCCGCTGCCGTTCGGTCCGACGATCGCCGTTATATAGCCTTTTGGTATGTCCAATGTGATCGGTCCCAGCTTGAAATTAGGCTTTCGCTGCGAGATTCCCGCGAACCGGATCGCCGTCTCCTCTTCCCATGCTCCCATTATGCTTCTCCTCCCTGCTTATAGTGCTGACGGAGCGATTCCTCGAACAGCTCCTTCATTTCTTCCTCCGTGCACTGCATTCGCTTGCCTGCCATCAAGGCCTGTTCCAAGGCTTCGATCACCGACGCGTATTTGTGGCGGTCGCGTTCCTGCTCGCCAACCTTCGCAACGTAAGTACCCGTGCCTTGTCTAGTTCGGAGCAGCCCTTCGCCCTCCAAGTCACTGTATACCCGCTTGACGGTGATGACGCTGCACTTCACTGATTGCGCCAGCTCCCGGATGGAAGGCAGCAGCGTTCCTTCCTCCAGCTGTCCGCTGACGATCAGAGCCCTTAATTGAACCTCGATCTGGTGATAGAGAGGTTCGGCGCTTTGTTCATTAATCTGTATGGGCAGCCGCATCGCTTCACCTGCTTTCGCTTAACTGGAATAACTTCGCGTCTTCAGCCTCTTCTCCAGAAGCGGACGCCCGATATAGATGGAGACCGCAACTAACACAAGTCCGATTAGAGCCATCCACCATCCGCCTTCCTCGCACAGCCTGTAGCTTTCCACGATGAGGCTTTTCTTCAACAACAGAGAGGTAATGATCATTCCGATGAGGAAACCGAGTGTAAATATCATGCAAAACCAGAAATATATTTTGCCGGAAAATCCGATTTCGAAGTAGATATATAGGATGCCCATCGCTATCGAATAGCCGATCCACATAATGGCGAATGGAATAAATGCGGCCAGTTCAATATCAGGGGCCTCCATTCGGACAACAAGGTAAAAGATAAGGAAGAAAACAATGAGAGCCGGCAGCGCGTTCAATATAAAAAGGAGGATTCGTCCAAGTACGATTTGGTTGGGCCTAATCGGCATCACCCGCCATGCTGCCAGCTTCTTCGTATAAGGATCCGACTTCCAATAATGCCCGAATGATTGAGTGGACATAAATCCCAGGCAAGGGAGCAGCGTTAGCGTGACGAAGTCCACCGCCCAGTACATCATTCCCATCTCTTCCCCTTCATAAGTGTCAGCAAACATGGGCACGAGGAAGAGAGAAAGATACCCAATGAAAATGATCGTCATAACATGTTTCCATCTGATTCTTCTGAACTCTTCCTTCGCCAGATACCATCCGCCTTGCCAAGTGGTCATAAGCGACCGCCTCCCTTTAGCTGTCCAAAGCTTTTTTTGTGCTTGCTCTTAAGTGTGCATACTGTGTTCGTTTATATACTGTATATATCTATATACACAGTATATGTACAGTGTGCCTCTTTGTCAACCATCCATTCCCTATTTTTTCAAAAAAATAACCGCTCTCCTAAGAGAACGGTTATTCCTATTCCAGCAGTTAGCCGAAAATCGCTTCAAATAACGGTTTAGCGTCTGCCGCGGGATACAGCACGTAGAGAATCGAATATACCGCTGCACCTGTTATCGCCGTAAAAAACCAGATGACCGACGTAACCCGGCCCAGTTTGCGATGCTTCGCGAATTTCTTGCGATAGCCAAGCGTGATCGTCGTAATGCCGAACACGGCAGCGACGGTCGCGAGCACAATATGGAACAATAAGAATACAAGATAATAAGGCTTCAGCCCGTCCGGACCGTTATAAGGCGTGCTGCCGATGATGAACGTCCGGGAAGCATAGATGATAAAAAACAAAACCGCCGCGATCGCCGCATTAAACATCACCTTCTGATGCTGCTCCAGCTTGCGCTTAACGGCCAGCCTCCAGCCGATCGCGACAAGCGTAGCGCTCAGGACGATGAAGAAGGTGCTCACCGTTGGCATAAGTATTTTGATGTCCATGTTAATCCTCTCCGATTAAGCAGTTTCTGGGTTCGGCAAATCGTCCTCGGCATGCTCGCGCTTGAACCATTGCTTGAAGATATAGGCCAGGATGATCCCATACATCAGCTCTTGCACCAGCTTCATCACAATGCCGCCTAGCTGCTGATCATCCATCACGCCCAGCTTGTTGAAGAACTGAGGTCCCCCGAATTCCCCTATCAGGTAGCTCGTATCGCCGGACATGCAGTACCCCATCGCGGTTGCCCATACTTGCGGATCGTTGTACGTCGCGTACATCCCGCCGTCGGAGAAGATGATAAGCGCGCATGCTGGCGTCAGCAGCACGCCGTTGGCGAAAACATAAGCCATCTTCTTGACGTCCGTAATCTTATTCCACTCCGGTACCGGACAAGCGATCTGCCACCACATCATGAATGCCGTTATGAACAGAACCACATAATAAAGACGATGCACCGTGAAGTTCGTCATGACGTAATCATGAACCATCGGCACATGATAAATTGAGAACAGCATATTGAACAGGACAAGCGTTACGATCGGATGCATGAACAGTCGGAGCTTCCTCCAGAAGCTAGCCGAAAACGCCGCCCGCCACAGAAACGCCGGGATCCCCAGAAGCACCATAGGAGGCACGATCAAATACGAGATCGACATGTTCACCATATGGAAAGTAAACATAAGATGTCCAAGCAAATTAAACGGACCGCCATGACACAGGTACACCAGCACGATCGCGCCGACAAACAAGGTTTTCTGCTTGAGCGTTGCTGCCTGTTCGCTTGGAGCATGCTTCTCTCTCCACGGACCGATCATATAGTAATACAGGATCACGACACCGATCATCGCAAATAGAAACATAGGGTTCCACAGCTCGGCGAAGGAGAAATATTTGTTTAAGTCTAGCACCTTAGGAAGCTCCTTTCATAAAGGACAAAGCCGATTTTACGAAAGAGGAGGGACCCACAATCTTGGGACCCTCCTCTCTTTAGTTTACAGTCTTACCACCAAACCCAATATTCAGCCATGATGACCGCCGTGAATACGACGACTACTCCGGATAGAATGCCGATAATCGCGTAACGATGCCCGCGGTCTTTCATGTGCATCCAGAACGCCATCTGTACGAATACTTGCAGGATAGCCGTTCCGATGAGGATGATGTAGATAAAGTCTTTGTTGATCTCTCCGCTGATGACAGTCGCGAAGGCGATGAACGTCAACAGAACCGAGAATAGAAACGCGATGATATGCTTTTTGGGTCCTTCGACTTTGTGTCGCTTGGTGTTTTGCTCCGTGGCCGTGTGATTGCTTGCCATTTCGTTAAACCACCTTTCCCATCAGGTACACAACGGTGAAGATGAATACCCATACAACGTCGATGAAGTGCCAGTACATACCGGCTACATACACTTTAGGCGCCGTTACGACGGTGAGACCTTTTCTTGCGAGCTGAATGATCAGCAGCGTGATCCACAGGATACCGAACAAGACGTGAGCGCCGTGGAAGCCGACCAACGTATAGAAGGAAGAACTGAATGCGCTCGTCGTGAAGCCATGGCCTTCATGCACGTAATGATAGAACTCGTAAATCTCGAGTCCAAGGAAGCCCGCACCGAGCAGAACGGTGACGATCAACCAGTTGATCAAGCTTTTTACTTTGTGCTGGTGCATCGCTTGAATCGCGAATACGCTCGTCAAGCTCGACGTGAGCAGGATTGCGGTAGCGTAAGCGACAAGTTTCAGGTCGAACAGGTGGTCCGGGGTCGGACCGTCCAGCACTTGATGGCGGAGGGCAAGGAACGCCGCGAACAGCGTTCCGAACAGTACCGTCTCCCCGCCAAGGAATAACCAGAAGCCTAATACTTTATTGCGTCCCTCAAGGGTGGCCTTCTCCGGCTCATGAGGCAATTGTCCTTCTACATGCGAGTGCGCGCTCATGCTTTACCCCCTAGATCCCTCTTAATTTCATCTTCTTCGATATGGAAGCCATGATCGTCGATTACGGAACGAAGAAGCATACAGATCAATACGATAAGCAAGCCACCGATGCCGATCGCGTGGCCGACCGTCAGGTCCGTGCCCATGAAATGACCCCAATCCGGAGCATACATGAAGCCGAAACCGGCGATGAAGAAGCCAAGGCCCATGAAGAACGGCAGAATCGACGGAGACGGCATATGGATCGGGCCAAGCGGTTCAGCCGGCGTCATGCCGCTGTGTCCGTCTTGCTTCTCTTTCCAGTAGGCGTCATATCCGCGTACAAGCGGAGTTTGAGCAAAGTTGTATTCCGGCGGAGGGGATGGAATCGTCCACTCCAGCGTACGGCCGTCTTCCCATGGGTCCGCAGGCGCGTTCTTCGGTTTCACCGAGGTTACGACAACGTTAATCAGGAAGATGATCGTACCGAGACCCATCAACAGGGCGCCGATCGTACTAATCAAGTTCATTTCGTTAAAGCCAAGGCCGTCCAGGTACTGCCAGATACGACGCGGCATCCCCATCAAACCAAGGAAATGCTGGACGAAGAACGTCAGATGGAAACCGATGAAGAACGTCCAGAACGTCAGCTTGCCAAGTCCTTCGTTCAGAATGCGGCCGAACATCTTCGGCCACCAGTAGTGAACGCCGGCGAACAAACCAAGCACCAAGCCGCCTACGATAACGTAGTGGAAATGCGCGACGACGAAGTACGAGTCATGATATTGGAAGTCGGCAGGCGCTGCCGCGAGCATAACGCCCGTTACGCCGCCCATTACGAATGTCGGGATGAAGCCTACCGCGAACAGGTTCGCGGTCGGGAACGTAATGGAACCGCCCCACATCGTGAACAGCCAGTTAAAGATCTTGATGCCTGTTGGTACCGCAATCAGCATCGTTGCGATAGAGAACAACGCGTTCGCCACTGGTCCAAGACCCGCCGTGAACATGTGATGCGCCCAAACCATGAAGCCCAAGAAGCCGATCAAGATTGTCGCGAATACCATCGAGCTGTAACCGAACAAGCGTTTACGCGAGAATGTGCTAATAACTTCCGAGATGATGCCGAATGCCGGCAGGATAAGAATATAAACCTCAGGATGCCCGAAGATCCAGAAAATATGCTCCCACAATACCGCGTTGCCGCCTGCGGATGGATCGAAGAAGTTCGCGTCGAACAAACGGTCGAACATCAGCGCCGCCAAACCAACGGTCAGGGCAGGGAATGCGAACAGGATCAGAGCCGACGTAATGAATGCGGACCAAGTGAACATCGGCATGCGCATGAACGTCATGCCTGGCGCCCGCATGTTAATAATCGTAACCAGGAAGTTAATACCGCCGATCAGCGTACCGATACCGGCGATCTGTAGACCTAATACATAGTAGTCCATACCATGGTCGTTGCTGTAAGTTGTGCCGGCCAAAGGAGCGTAAGACGTCCAGCCTGCGTCAGGCACGTCGCCGACGATCCAGCTCACGTTCAGCAGCAAACCGCCGAAGAGGAACGTCCAGAAGCCGAGCGAGTTAACGAACGGGAACGCGACGTCGCGCGCGCCGATTTGGAGCGGAACGACGGCGTTCATGAGAGCAAAGATGATTGGCATCGCGGCCAAGAAGATCATCGTTGTTCCATGCATCGTCAGCAATTCGTTGTATGTATCCGCACCAACGAAATCATTTTGCGGCTTCCACAATTGGATCCGGATCAGAATCGCTTCCAATCCGCCAATCAGGAAGAAAAATCCCCCCGCAATCAAATACAAAATACCGATTTTTTTATGGTCAACCGTAGTCAGCCAGTCCATAATGCCGCTGTAACGTTTGACCGCATGCGCGTGTGCATGAGCCAAGGTAGGTACCTCCTTCAATCACTGATGATCGTATTATTGTTCGAAGTCTAGAGTAAGCTCGGACAGATACTTCGCAATACCTTCAATCTCTTCTTCCGTCAGGTCGTATTGGCCAGCCATCAGGTTGCCTGGCTTAACTCCGTTCGGATCTTTGATCCATTTGTAGAGATTGTTGTACACGGTATCTTCATGTTCGTACTTCTTATCATCAGCTTCCACGTTGACCAGAATGCCGGCTACGCTCTCGCGGCTGCCGATACCTGTCAAGTTAGGGAAGGCAGGTCCACCGTAGGTTCCTACAGCGTGGCAAGTCAGACATTTGTTCTCGAATGCTTCAGCAATCGCAGGATCGCTTGGAAGAGCTACCGGCTCTTGAATGGCCGCTGCCCAACGGTCAAACGAAGCAGGATCGACGGATTTCACTTTGAAGTCCATCAGACCGTGCGACGGTCCGCAAAGCTCGGCGCATTTGCCCAAGTAAACGCCTTCTTTCGGCGCGGAGAAGTACATGTAGTTCGTGTTGCCGCCAGGGTTCGTATCGATCTTGCCCGCCAGCGACGGAACCCAGAACGAGTGAAGCACGTCGGCCGTCTTGGCTTCGATCGAGATAGTCTTGCCTGTCGGAATAACAAGCTCTTGAGCCGTCTTAATGCCTAGCTCCGGATATTCGAATTCCCACCAGTACTGATGAGACGTCACGATGACCTTAACGGCGTCAGGATCGTTGCTGTAGTCCTTCGAAAGGTTGAATACCGATTGTACCGTAGGCACGCCAAGGATGATAAGCAGGATGATCGGAATTACCGTCCAGATAACCTCCAGCTTATGGTTCCCTTCCACTTGCTTTGGAACCGTCTTGTCTCCTTTACGTCTGCGGAAACGGATAATTACATACAAAGAAATTGCAAATACGACAACAATTACGAGAGACATGATGAGAATTGCCGTTACCATCAGTCCGAATTGTTCTTCCGCTACGGGACCCTGGGGATTCAGCGTCGACAAGTCTTCCCGTCCGCAAGCGGCCAGCACTAACGCCATAATGGCCATTAGGGGCGCAAGCCGTTTAAAATATTGCCACCGATTCATCATTAATCAACCCCACTTTTGACGTTTTCGCAGCTGCCTAAAGTCACGTGGCAAGCGGCTTTGCTGCGTGTTTCACAGATGTTATGACAACTCCTGCAACTTAAAGCACTTTATTAAATATAAAGTTGGGAACCCTATTTGTCAATGTTCCACAGAGAGTTCACAAATTGTTCTCAAAGCTGTCAAAAACGCATATTTTAGCCGTTTTTCAGCCCTTCTCCCGTTGTCGAAAACTCCCGTTTGCCTGCCTTTCGGAGGTTCGCTCTCCCTTACATTGTGCACCAAACCCATGGTCGATTATGTATCTGATTGGAAACGTATATTTCCCCCTCCATAATCAACACTAAGGTCATGTCTATTACGAAATGGGGGTCTAGCCGCAATGATCAAACGAATGGCCATCCTTCTGCTATCCGCAGCCGCAATCAGCTTCGTCCCAGGCTGCAACTACGAGCAGCTCGTCCAGCAGAGCGACTACGATTACGGCAGCCGGAAGTCCGGCGATCCGAAGATGATCGGTCCCAAAGCGTACGGCAACGTCACGGGAAGCAGCTATCATCATGACAATGCCTTCTTCGAATACAGCTCCACACTGTCTAATAAGGTTAGCTCGCTCAACGGAATCGCTTCGGCAATCGTTATGCTGACAGACAAGAACGCCTATGCCGCCATCCTACTCGATTGGACGGCCGTCGGAACGACTGGCTCGGGCGGTACGGAGGAGCAGGACAATACGGGCTCGAATGCCGGCGTCTTTAACGCCGATACTGGCAGTCCATACGCTGACGGGCGATTGCTCGCTTCTCCTTACAACTCCTATTACACCGTCAACGACCACAATAACTTGTCCCATGAACTGAAGCAGACCATTGCTTCCCTGATCCGCGAATACTTGCCGTCCGTCCAAGAGGTGCATATCTCGGCCAATATGGAGTTTAACAACTACTTTGCCCAATTCGCCAAAGAAGCTTGGGGCGGCCGATCGCTAACGCCATGGATCGATAAGTTTAACGAAGTGGTTCAGTATCAATTCGACGGCGGCACGGTCATGCCAAAACGAATTACGGTGCCTGGGCAGAACACGCCGACCGAATGGCAAACACGCCGCTGACGAAAAAATCTCTTCCTATATATATGCGCAATTTGAGGCGGGTACGGAACAAGCGGCCCGCCTCCTTTATTGTTGCTCGCGCATGGCATCCGTCTCTCCGTCTGCCTTCAGCTTCTCTGCCCCCTGGCTCAAGTGGAATTGAGCGCGTCGGTACAGCTTGGCGTCTTTTTCGTTCTGCGCCAGCCGTTCAAGCCTTCTTAGCTCTTCCTGAAGCTGACTGGCGAGAGAGGCTACCTTCTCTTCGGCGTTCGTGCTATTCTTCATCGATACGTTGCGCCCGTCCACCGTTTGGAACGTTAAACTGCCGTCGCTTCCGAGCTGGGACAGAAAGACGTCCTCTAGCTTAAGCTTGTGCCGGTCCAGCTCATGCTTGAGCCAATTTTCATTTCTCCCGGCAAGCCTAAGCTCTTCGTGCATGACATGTCCGTCCATGACAAGGGTGCGCGCTGGTTGGTCGTTTCCCATCTTCCACCCAAGCATCGCAGGCGTAATGGGTTGATGTTCTTTCTTCAATTGGACATTAAGCTCTCCGTTAGACTCCATCACTGCAAATTCAACATCCGCTACCCGGTATACGTCCTTGCTTCTAAGCTGTTCAAGCAGCTCGTCAAGGGTCAGCCTTTCCTTCCTCATCATCTCTTTGGACAGCTTGCCGCCCTGAATAAGAACCCGGCCTTTGCCGTCGATAATATCTCTGACCTTTATGCTCTTCATCGTCCATATTTCGATACCCACGGAAACGGCGACCCATACGATTAGCGAAACAATGCCGAGATACCATGTGTTCTGCAAATCCAAGGAAACGTACGCCGCGATATTGCCGATGGAGATGCCGGTTATATATTCGAACAAGGACAGCTCCGATATTTGCCGTTTGCCCAGCACCTTCGTCAGCAAGAACATAACAACAACGGCGGCAAGCGTGCGCAAGACGATCTCAATCAATTCCGACACACTTCTCCCCCTTTCCCCTCTTAGCATGTCCAGAATTAGGAGAGACATGCAAACCTTGCGTTCGCCTCGCAGATATGTTATTATTGAAAGAATGTAATATTTAACCCCTATATATCCCCAGTTAGATTTCTATTTCCCTCTGATTTGATTTCTTGACTGACCATTCCGAACTCATGTTTCACGACGTTATTCTGATTCACACTGGCGCGGTCATCGGAGCCGCAAGGATGGAAGAGAGGTAGGGCTTCCGTTGTTTTAGGATGTTTGGGTATTCGCAGCTTAGCTTACATGTTGTTTGCAATTCATGCGGGGTATAACGCGCTGTTTCCGCTTTCGGGACAGACCGGTTAAATATATACGACTAATAAGGGCTGCCCGGCAGGCAACGTTACGACGTTGTCCGCAGGGCAGCCCTGTCCAATTTCAGTTGTTTACTTGGATCGTGAAAGGTACGATGAAGGTTTCGCCATTCCGTTGGAACTGTCCCCAGATGCGGTACAGCCCTTCCTCCGGGAAGGCGGTCGCGAACCTTGCGACAGGACCGCTGTCATCCTCGTTCATGGGATGAACGTGCAAATAATGCTCGGTATCCTCACTGATGATGACCACATGACCAATCGCTCCAAGATAAGGCTCCAAGTCGGTCAGCCCGGCTTTCGAAGCGGCATCTCTTAGCGTAAAAGCAAGCTCGGATTCCTCTCCCGCCTTCGTGCTGGAGAGCGCCAGTTCGACCTCTACTCCTTGCTCGGAGCGAAGGAGCTTGCCGTCCGGCTGAGGCGGCGACACGTTCTCGTTCCCTGCCAGCTCGAGCGTTCCGGAAGCGGTCATCTGCTCATGCCCGGCGGGGATAAAATCGGCGAACAGCTTGTACGTCCCGCCGCTTGGCAATGTCATCTCCTGCGTAAACTCGCCGTCAGCCCTCTTGATTGGATGCACATGGTAAAATTCGCTCAAATCCTCGCGTACGACAATGAGATGCATCTCCTTCTCGTGCCCGAGCTCATATTCCTGCACCTTCTCGCCGTTCTCGTCCCGCGCGGTCATCGTTATCGTGACGGTATCGCCGGCCTTCGGGCTCTGAGGCGCGAAGCTCCACTCCATCGCGATGCCGCTTTCCGCCGTTTCACCGTGCTGCGAGTGGGCGCTGCCTGAATCATGGCCAGCATGTCCGCCGGTAGGGTTTGATGCTTGCGCGGTCTCCGGAGCGCTTGCCACTACGGACCCTTCTCCATGTCCTTCGTGCCCGCCACCGCCGTTATCGCCATTGCCTCCGCAAGCCGTTAAAGCTGCGGTCAAGGCGAAAGCAAGGACCGCAGCGCGATAGAAGCGGCCTTGCGCTATCCATTTCCAATTTCTTTGCATGACTCTATCTCCAGACCCCTCTTTAGACGACGTCGTAGCCTTGGTCCTCGATTGCGGCTTTGATCGCGCCCAGCGATACTTTCGATTCATCGTAATCGACCGCTACCTTCTTCCCTGCCAGATCCACCTTGCCGCTTGCCCCCACCTGTACCAACGCTTTCTCGATCGCGCTTACGCAGTGACCGCAGCTCATGCCTTCTACTTTCAATACGGATTGTTTCATTTCGTATAATCCCCTTTCTCAATGGTATGGTTACTTCATTAACTTATTAATCGTATAGAGCAGCTCTTCCACCACTTCGTCTTCGCCGGCTTGAATTCTCTCGATGACGCAGGATTTCAAATGGCCTTCGAGCAGCAACTTCGCGACGCCCCCAAGTGCGGATTGCGCGGCGGCAATCTGCGTAAGCACGTCATCGCAATACGTATCCTTCTCGATCATCCCTTTAATGCCGCGAATCTGCCCTTCGATCCGGTTCAACCGGGACACGAGACCCTGCTTCATCTTATCGGAGTGATGGCTTTTCCTTGCGCCTTCTTCGGAATCGGAATGGCAGCATGCCTCCGCCGTCTGACCGTCGTTTTTGTCTTCTACAATCATATTAGATACCTCCGCGGGGTATTTTGAATCTATACTCATCATATCATACCCCCTATAGGTATGTAAAGAGACCTTCGTCACTCGAATTGGTACTATCAGAATCGAATCGTTTGTGCTACGATCCAAATAATGGAGCCCAGACAGCTATAGTATACGCATGGCTTGCCCGGATCAGACATAACCGTTTGATACTGCCATAACATACGGGAGCTATAGTTGGAGGAAACGCCCCCCTATACGAGAGGATGTGCCGAATATGTTGCAGACTATCAATTTCGCCCATCGTGGCGCGAGCGCTTATTGCCCGGAAAATACGATGGCCGCATTCCGCAAAGCGCTGGAGCTTGGTGCAACGGGAATCGAAACGGATGTACAGCGGACCGCGGACGGGCGTCTCGTTCTTATTCACGACGAATCGCTCCAGAGAACGACGGGAGATCCTAGGCTCGTGCAGAACATTTCCTTTGACGAGCTCGCCGGGCTGGATGCCGGCAGCTGGTTCGAATCTTCCTTTTCCGGGGAGCGAGTGCCAGCGCTTGATGAACTGCTGGAGCTGATCCAGAATACCGATATCATTCTGAACCTGGAGCTCAAGAACGGAATCGTTCTATATCCGGGAATGGAAGAGGAAGTCATTCGCGCGGTTCGAAGCTTCGGCATGAGCGGGCAAGTCGTTATCTCCAGCTTCAATCATTACTCCCTTGCGCTTTGCAAGCAGCTGGCCCCCGAGATCAGAACCGGCATTCTCTATATGGAGGGGCTTTATCGCCCATGGGAATACGCCGCCACCTTGAAGGCGGATGCCCTTCACGCCTTCCATTATGCCGTTCTGCCGGAATGGGTGCAGGAGGCCGCTGGGCAAGGCATCCACTACCATCCGTTTACCGTTAATGAAGAGAAAGAGATGGAAAGACTGCTTTCATGCGGAGTGTCGGGCATTATTACCGACTACCCGGATCGCCTGAACGACGTCATGAAACGGGGAGGAGCCGGCGCACCATGAGAAAAACTTGGCTGCTTGGCTTAGGCTTCTTCAGCATTAGCATCACATGGTCGCTCTACAACGCGTTCGTCCCTTTCTTCCTGGAAGATTACATCGGCAGCGTGGGCATGATCGCGTTCCTGATGACGCTCGACAACTATTTCGCCATCTTCCTGCAGCCGATCATCGGTAGAAGAAGCGACCGCACGAACACCCGCTTCGGGAAGCGAATGCCGTTCCTGCTGATCGGCATGCCGCTGGCCGCCGTATTCGGAGCGCTTATCCCGTGGCATAGCGGACTGCTCCTGCTCATCTTGTTCATGGTGCTGATGAACCTGTCCATGAGCATCTATCGTTCGCCTACCGTCGCGCTTATGCCGGACATCACGCCCCCGGGAAAGCGGACGCAGGCCAACGGCATTATCAACTTCATGGGAGGCGTCGGGTCGATCATCGCGTTCGGAGCTGGCTCCGCGCTTTACGACAAGCATGAGTCGCTGCCCTTCCTGACCTCTTCTCTTCTGACCGTACTATGTTTGGCGATCCTGTACGTTGTCATTCGGGAGAAACGGGACGCCATCGCTTACGAGCCAGCGGAATCGCAGCCGCTCGTCTCGTTCAAGAAAGAATGGAATAGGCCTACCCTATTCTTGCTTGGCGCCATCTTCTTCTGGTTTTTCTCCTATCAGGGCATCGAAGCTCTATTCACCTTGTATGGCAAAAATCAGCTGGGGCTCGAGGAATCCGAAGCCTCCTTCTCGCTGGCCTTCTTCTCGCTGGCTTTCGTCGTCATGGCGATCCCAAGCGGTCTGCTCGGCAACCGGTACGGCAAGAAGCCCGTCATCATGGTCGGCATTATTGGATTGATCGCCATCTTCGCGAGCATAACGTTCATCGAATCGCTAATGGGCCTTCGAATTTTGCTAGTGGTAGGCGGCATCTTCTGGGCACTTATTAACATTAACTCCTATCCGTTCATCGTCTCGCTCGGAGAAGAGAGCAGCATCGGCACGCGAACGGGCATTTACTATATCGCCTCTTCACTCGCGGCCGTCGCGTCTCCCCCGCTCATGGGCATCCTGATCGACTTGTTCGATTATTCGGTGCTGTTCCCAATTGCGGCGGGAGGCATGGTGATGGCTCTACTATTCCTGCTAGGCGTCAAGGAGAAGGGTATGACAGCCCGAGCGGCCGCGAATACCGCATCCCGCTTCGACTAAATGTTAGCCGTTACAAAAAAAGGAAACCAAAGGCCGAAAAAGCCTGCGGTTTCCTTCTTTTTTAGTGAATGCTGCTTTTGCTGAAATTGCCGCCCATGACGTCGGATACATGCTCGACCGCGATGAACGCCCGTTCGTCGATGGAATGTACGATGCTCTTAAGCTTCGCCAGCTCCAGACGGGAGACGACGCAATAGATCACTTGCGTTTCGTCGCCGGTATAGCCGCCTCTCGCTAGCAACAGCGTCGTGCCGCGGCCGAGACGGTCCATGATCGCCTGTGAGATCTCGTCGTATTCTTTGGAAATAATGGTCACCGACTTCGATTCCTCGAGACCTTCCACGACGATGTCGATCACTTTGATCGCGATGTAATAGGTCACCATGGAGTACATGGCGGACGACCATTCGAACACGAAGCCCGCGATCAAGAAGATGACGACGTTGAAGAGCATAATAATCTGGCCGACGGCCATGCGCAGTTTTTTGGAAATGAGAATCGATATAATTTCAATGCCGTCTAGCGCCCCGCCGTAACGGATGACTAGCCCGACCCCTGCTCCTAGTATCATCCCGCCGAACAAGACCGCCAGCAGCTTGTCGTCGGGGAACGCATCGACATGATGGAGCAGAGCCGTCGTGATCGACATGATGGTAATGCCGTACAATGTGGAGACGGCGAACGTCTTGCCTAGCTGCTTGTAGCCGAGGACGAGGAACGGTACGTTAAGAAGGAATAAGTACAAGCTGAGCGAGAGCGGCGTCAGCTCCGCCAGCATAATGGACACGCCGGCGATCCCCCCGTCGATGATGTTGAACGGCACGAGGAACAGCTCCAGCGCGACGCCCATAAGGATGGATCCGATCGTAATGAATACCGCGCGGATCAGCATTTCGGTGAACGTCAGTTTTTTATGTTCTTTGATATGCGCCAATAGTGGTGCTCCTTCCGCTTTCTATTAATCGATATATCCCGCCAAGCCTTTCTCCGTCAAATAATCCATCTCCAGCTCCAAGATTTGCTCGACCTCGGGCTCGTGAAGCTTGATATCCTTCTTGCCCAGGATGTAATCCACCAGATCGTCGATGTCGATGTCGACCTCGCCGTTCTCGTCTACTCTGGCCTTGCCTATGAACTCCTGCTCGTAGCGCAGCACAAGGCTGATTCCCCCTGCATCCTGCTTCGATTGTTCCGCTATGTAAGCAACAAGCTCCTTCTCGTTTACCTGCTCGCTCATGCGACTTACCCCCTCGTATGGTTTCTTTTTCTCATCTTCTTATTATACACGGAAGTCGCATGTGACAAAAACGTCACTTTGAACATCGGCAACTCGATGGATAGATGCGGCCCTGCGATATATAGTAAGGGAAAGAGAGGAGATATGGAGATGCAAACCATTATTCGAGCCAATCAAATTACGAAAAGCTATGGCAAAACGCAGGTGCTCAAAAACATAGACCTCACGATTACCTCAGGCGAGTTCACCGCGATCATGGGACCTTCGGGCTCCGGCAAATCGACGCTCATGAACGTGTTGTCCACCATCGACCGTCTATCCGGCGGCGAGGTATGGCTGGATGGACAGTCGCTGCTCGAGCTCTCCAAGAAGGAGCTCCGGCAATTCCGCCAGGAACGGATGGGCTTCATCTTCCAGGATTACAACCTGCTCGACACGCTGACCGTCAAAGAAAATATCGTGCTTCCCCTGTCCCTTCGAGGCGTGAAGTCGCGGGAAATCGAGGACCGTCTGAAGCCTCTCGTCCACGCGCTTCATATCGAATCGATCCTGGACCGCTACCCGACCGAAATATCCGGAGGCCAGAAGCAGCGTACGGCATCGGCGCGCGCGCTTATTACGAAGCCGGCGGTCGTCTTCGCGGACGAACCGACGGGAGCGCTCGATTCCCGCTCCGCGACGGAGCTGCTCGAAGAGCTTGCGGAGATGAACGCGGCATTCGGCTCCACTATTCTAATGGTCACGCATGATCCGTATGCCGCGAGCTACTGCAAGCGGGTCATCTTCCTCAAGGACGGGAGCATCGTCAATGAATTATATGCGGGCGATCAATCCCGCAAATCCTTCTTCGACCGGATTCTGGAGACGCAGAGCCTGCTGGGAGGGGCTTACCGATGAGCTTGTTCGAGCTTACGCTTCGGAACGTCCGCCGGAACTTCCGAATCTATACGATTTATTTGCTGTCGATGATAGCCGGCGTGGTCATTCACTTCACGTTCTCCTCGCTGATGTATAAGGACGACATATTATCCGTCATGCGCAACAGCGATAACTTTCGAACGGGCGTTACGATCGCTTCCGTCGCCATCTTCTTGTTCATCATCTTCTTCATCCTGTACGCCAATTCGTTCTTTATGAAGCAGCGCAAGAAGGAGATCGGGCTCTACCTGCTGCTCGGCATGAACGAACGTCAGGTTACCCGCATGCTGTTCTACGAAACGATCGCGCTCGGCGCGGTCTCGCTGGTCAGCGGCATTCTGCTGGGCGGTCTGATGTCCAAGTGGTTCGGCATGCTCCTGATGAAGCTGATGCAATACGATCAGACGGTATCGCTGTCCTTCCCGCCGCAAGCGATCGGCATGACGATCGCGGTGTTCGCCGCGCTTGCCGTCATCATAAGCGTTCAGAACGGGATCATGACGCGCCGCGTTCAGCTCGTCGAGCTGTTCCATGCCAAATCCGCGATGGAGAAGCCCCCGTGCGCTTCGGCCGCGCTCGCCCTGCTCGCCGTCCTGCTGCTGGCCGAAGCCTATTATTTGATCATCGCCGGCCGGGGCTCCTACATGTGGGAGCATCATGCCCAGCTTAGCCTTATTGCCGTCGCCGTCGGCATTATTGCGGGGACTTGGCTGTTCTTCCGCCAATTGACGGGCTGGATCCTGCTGCTTGTCAAGAAAAGTCCGCGCTATCTTGAAAGCAATCGGCTGCTCTGGACGTCGTCGCTTCGGTTCCGCTTGCGAAGCAATGCCATGAACCTCAGCTTTATCACCTTGTTCAGCGCGGCGCTGTTGCTGCTGACCTCCTTCGTCGCCATCAATTACAGCGTGCAGTTTACCGCTACGTCGCATAACCTGCCTAACGACATGGCGTACGCGTCGCTTGACGACGAGACGAATGCGCGGATCGATCAAGTGATCCGGGAATCGGAGAACCATCCGATTTCCTTCGAACGCACGCTCGAAGGATTGCGCGCGGAGCCGATTACGGATATGGAGACGGCGTTCCAGAACTCGGGCGACTTCAGTCCGGAGCCGCTGCTTGTATCGGAGAGCGCTTATCGCGAATTTCTGAAGCTGCGGGGGCATGAGGAGCCCGAGCCGCTAAGCGGCAACGAAGCGATCGCGCTGTCGATGGGCCGCGATTTCGACGAACGATATGAGATGAATGAAGCGCCTCGGTTCAGTATCCGGAGCGGGGACGCCTCGGCCGAGCTGTCGCTCGTGGAGCTGAAGGATTATTCGCTTCTCGGCTGGTGGAGCGATCCGGACGATTCGATGATCGCCAAGCCCGCCGTTCTGATCGTGGCGGATTTCTTGTATCAATCGCTGAAGCAGTCCGGCGCGTCCACGGATACGTACCGCATATACGGATTGGAGGATGCCGGCAACGCGGAGGAATTGTCCCGGCAGGTTCATGCAATCGTGAAGGAAGCGAGTCCGGATGCGTATTACTCTTCGTTTGCGGACGTCTACTCCAAGCAGATCGAAAGCTCGTCGCTGCTGCTGTTCTCCGGCGCCTTCCTTGCCGTCATCGCCCTGTTCGCGCTCGCCAGCGTGATCTACTTCAACCAGCTCCGCGAAGCGACCGAGGCCCGCCAGCAATACGGCATCCTTCGGAAGATCGGCGTGCAGCAGAAGCAAATCGTAGGCGTCATCCGCAAGCAGCTGATGTTCGTCTTCGCGCCGCCCCTTACGCTTGGCCTCGCGCACAGCTGGCTGATCATGGATTCGTATATGCTGGACGCGCTGCAGAACTATCCGACTTTGAACCGGATTGTATGGGGCACGATGCTCGTCTACTTCCTGATTTACTTCCTGCTCTATCTGTCGGCCGTGAACCTGTATGGCCGGATCGTTAACCGGAAGCCTTAGCGCTTCCGGTTAGCGCGTTCAGATAAGGATCGTGATGGACCGGGAAGTGAATCGTCATCACCGTATAGCTTCCCGCTTCCGATCGGCAAGTCAAATAGTGACCGAGCTTCCGGGACAGCTCCTGAGCCAGGAACAGCCCCATCCCCGTCGATTTCATATGCGCGCGCCCATTCGCTCCCGCAAATCCCCGGTTAAAGATGCGGGGCATGTCCGCGGCGTCGATGCCGATGCCGTTATCCTTGACGTGCAGCCGCTTCTCTCCGTCCGTTTCCTCCGCGGAAATGACGATCTCCCCGTCTTCTCCCGTGTACTTCAGGCTGTTCGCGAGCAGCTGGCTAAGAATGAATTCCAGCCATTTCGAATCGGTATGCACATGAACGTCCCCGATCTCTATCACCACTTTGATCCGTTTGAATATAAACGTCTTCGCGTGCTGCTTGACGACCTTCTTCACGATCGGTTCGAGCTCGCGGCTTCCGATATCGTAATCCTGATGGAAGCTGTCGAGCTTCGCGTAATAAAGCGCCTGATCGACGTAATGCTCGATGCGGGCTACCTCTTCCTCCACGCTTCTCGGATCCATATTCGTCTGCTGCATCAACCGTAGGACGGAGATCGGCGTCTTGATCTCGTGGAACCAGGAGACGATAAAGTCGTAATGGTCCCGCTGCTTGGCCTGCGCTTCGTTCATCGCCCGGATGTGCCCGATCTCTCTCCGCGCCATTTCCTGATGACAGGCTTCCGCCTCAAGCGACAACGGCTCCGAATCTTCATCGTCCATCTGGGCAATGGAACGTTCGGTTCGATAGTAGCGATAGGCCAGGAACAAGGCCGTCATCGCGAGCCATAGCAGGGAGCCGTAGAAGAATGTATCCGCGTGCCACTTCGTTCGAGGATCCGCGTAGAAGATGCCCATCGCAAGTAAATAGCTTGCAGCGCTCATGATCAAGTAAGGGCGCTCGTAGGCTAGAAAGCGAAGCCATCTGCTTCTCATTCTCATTCGACGATATACCCCATTCCCTTGCGCGTCGCGATAAAATCGTCTTGCCCCAGCTCCGCGAGCTTCCGCCGGAGCCGGTTGACGTTCACGGTCAGCGTATTGTCGTCGACGAACTGCTCGTCATGCCACAGCGCCTGCATCAACTCCTCGCGGGAGACGATCTTGCCCGCGCTTCGCATGAGCAGCTGCAGCATAATAAATTCGTTGCGGGACAATTCCGCAGCTTGTCCCCCCGCGGCTTCGACGGTGGAGTTCGCCGAATTGAACGTCAGGCCGCGGTGCGTCAGCTTATGTCCTTCGTCCTGATACGTATAATTTCGACGGATGACCGCGCTGATCTTCGCCACCAGAACCGACAGATCGAACGGCTTCTGCACGAAATCGTCGCCGCCCATGTTCATCGCCATGATGATATCCATGTTCTGATCGCGGGATGAGATGAAGAGGATCGGCACTTTGGATACCGCTCGTATTTGCTGGCACCAGTAATAGCCGTCGAATACCGGCAAATTCACATCCAACAGCACCAGATGCGGCCGACTTCTCTCGAAATCCGCAAGCACGCCGTGGAAATCCGTCGTTTCCACGACCTCGTATTGCCATTTGCGCAGCGTATCCGCCACGATCCCGCGGATTTTTTCGTCATCCTCCACCAGCATAATCGTGAACATGCCGTTTCCCCCCCGAATCCAGTTCTATTCCTTTTATTATATCATAGCAAAAAAAGAAGACTCCCCTTGTGGCGGTGAACCGCCGGGGAGTCTGCTCTATATACTACGATTCAAGAAGCTTCCGAATATGGCCTTCGATCTTCTCGGGCTCATCGGTAGAGCCGAACCGTTTCACGACGTTGCCCTCCCGGTCGACCAGAAACTTCGTAAAATTCCACTTGATCGACTTCGAGCCGAGCACGCCGCGCGCCTCGTTCGTCAAATGCTTGAACAGGGGATGAGCTTCGCTGCCGTTCACATTGATCTTGGCGTGCAGCGGGAAGTTCACGCCGAAATTCAGCTCGCACGCCTGCGCGATCTCGTCATTGCTCTCCTTCTCCTGATTGGCGAATTGCGAGCAAGGAAATCCGAGCACCGCGAAGCCTTGATCCTTGTATGCGTCATGCAGCTTCTGCAGTCCCTTGAACTGGGGCGCGAAGCCGCAGCCCGTCGCCGTATTGACGATCAGCATGACCTTTCCCTTATAGGGCGCGAGTGACTGCTCTTCCCCTCTAATGGTCTTGATCTCGTAATCGTATATCGACATGATGATACCTCCCGAATTAATTTCGATGATTTAATTAAATTGTATACAATTTAATTTCAGAAGTCAATGGCGCAATCCGATCCAATATAAAAAGACGCCGGCTTCTTCAATCGAAGCCGGCGCTGCATTTATTTTTAATTCGAGCTGGTACCAAAGAAAATCGTTATTTGGACTTCATGGCTCCAAGCAGTCCGATGAGCGCACCGAGCACCGCTCCCGCGGCCACTTCCCTTGGCTGATGGCCTAATGATTCCTTCAATCTTTCTTTGCGGCGCTTATGATAGATGCCGGGATGATGGCCGGCGAGCCGTTCCACGTCAGCGTCCAAATCATTGACTTGGATCGCGATCTCGCCCGCATGCCGCCGAATATTCATGGCGTCGTACATAACGATGATGCCCAGCATGGAGGCGATGGCGAATTCCGGCGTGCGAACGCCATGCTTGACCGCCGTGTAGGCGGCAAGAGCGGTAACGCCGCTGGAATGCGAGCTCGGCATTCCTCCGGAGCCAACGATTTTGCGTAAATCCCATTTGCCCGTCTTCGCATAGTGCCAAGGCAGCTTGAGCAGCTGAGCGGCTCCGACCGCGACAAGCGCCGTTCCCAATCCCCGGTTAGACATCTAATTACCTCCCGCATTAAAGTCGTCCCTTCAGTTTTCCCACTATGGAGGGCAATCATGCGATGATTCCTTTCATTCAACCTGCAACCTTTTGTTTCCATTGGTTGTTCTAATGATAACAGCAAAATTAAGGAGGCGAGGACCTGTGCCGCAAATGAGATGGCTCGGAATCATTATCCTTTGTTTTGCCATCGGACTTGCCGGCTGCAGCAGAGGCGGCGGCCCCTCCATCATAGCCGAAAAATCAGCGAGCGAAGGTCCCTTCGAGCTCATTGTCGAGGTCCAGCGTTTGGATGATCAGAGGCTTCAATTGATTCGCAAGCTCAAATTTTCCGGAGACCAAGATATTGAAATTTCGCATTCCGACCCGCTGATCTCGATCTCCTACTCGGCGGACGGCAATGCGGAAGCCCATCATTTCGACGACATCGGCTTAACTAGCGCACTGCAAAAGAAAGAAACGTTGACTTACGGGGAGCCCATCGTCGTCGAGCGGATCGAGGAGGCTAAGCATGTTTCCGCCTTCGCCTACTTTACTTATCTGGATACCCGCTACCATCTCTCCGTTGAAATCACCCTCTAATGAAGCCAACAGAAAAGCTGCTCCCAAGAGGATCCGAATTCCTCCGGGAGCAGCTTCGTTAGCCTTATTCCAAAGCGGCGCCGATTTCGGCCACCATCTCCGATACGGAGATCAGACCGCCGCCCGACAGATACCAGTACTGCGGATCGAGATACACGATATTGCCATCTTTGAACGCGTTCGTGTTTTTCACCAAGTCGTTCTCAATGGAATCCTTGGCCGTCGCGTTTCCGCCTACAACAGCGTTACGGTCCACGACGAACAAGTAATCCGGATTTTTCTCCGCTACGAATTCGAAGGATGCTTCGTTGCCGTGCGTGTCGACTTGGATGCTAGGGTCTACCGGCGTAATGCCGAGAACGTCGTGGATGATACCGAAGCGAGAGCCGGAGCCGAATGCGCTGATCTTGCCTTCGTTCGACAGGATGATCAGACCGTTGCTGCCTGCCCCCGTCGCTTTTTCGTTAACGGCTTTCACCGATGCTTCCACTTCTGCCAAAGCGGCTTCCGCTTCCGCTTGCTTGCCGAAAATTTCGGCCAGCGTGTTCACGTTTTTCTTAAACGATTCCATATAGTTCTTCGTGTCGACGCCCATGAAGATCGTCGGCGCGATTTCCGTCAGCGCGTCATAATGAGCGGATTGGCGTCCGGAAATAATGATAAGGTCCGGCTCGATGCCGTCGATCGTTTCGAAGTCCGGTTCTTGCAGCGTGCCGGCGTTCACGTATTTGGCGTCCTTATACTTCTCCAGGTAAGCAGGCACGTTACCTTGCGGAATCGATGCAACCTCTACGCCAAGCTTATCCAGCGTATCCAGGGAGCCGAAGTCGAATACGACGACTTTGCTTGGATTCGTTTTTACAGTCGTTTCACCCAATTCATGCTTCACGACGATTTCCGCAGGCGCTGCCGCTTCCGACGCTTCAGACGGAGACGGGGATGGAGAGCTCGACTCGGTTGCCGCCGCCCCGCTTGCATTATTACTTCCCGCGTTATTGCCGGAGTTTCCTCCGCAAGCCGCGAGCACCATGGCGAATACAAGAATGATTGCCGCTAAACTAAAAATCTTCTTCATTTTTTCTCCCACTCCCTTTAAGTATACTGAAGCCTTTGCAGCCTCTAAATTATTTGAAATAGACGCCGATGCGATTGCCGTTAATCAATTCGATCGGAATGTCCATGTCATAAATGTGTTGCAGCACGGCGCTGTCAATGATCGTCTCGGTCGGTCCTTCCTTGACGATCCTTCCGTCCTTCAGCGCCACAATATAATCGGAATAGCAGGAAGCGAAGTTGATGTCATGAATGACGATAATAATCGTCTTCCCAAGCTCCTCCGTCAGTCTGCGCAGCACCTTCATAATCTGAACCGAATGCTTCATGTCCAGATTGTTAAGCGGCTCGTCTAGAAGGATATAATCCGTGTTCTGGGCGATGACCATCGCGATGAACGCCCGCTGGTTCTGCCCCCCGCTCAACTGATCGAGAAATTTGTGCTGCAAATCGCTTAAGTCCATGTAGGCGATCGCCTCGTCGACCTTCGACCAATCCTCTTTGGTCAGCTTGCCCTGCGAATACGGGAATCGGCCGAAGCTGACAAGCTCCCGAACCGTGAGCCGAAGATTGACGTGGTTGGACTGCTTCAAGATCGATATCTTCTTGGCCAGCTCCGTGCTTTTCCATTGCGCGACGTCCCGCCCGTCGATCAGCACTTCGCCGCCGTCCTTCTGCAGCAGCCGGCTTATGATCGAGAGCAGCGTGCTCTTGCCCGCGCCGTTCGGCCCGATGAAGGAAGTGACGCAGCCTTCCCGGATCGTCAGAGACACGTTGTCGACGACCGGCTTGCCTCCGTATGCTTTGGATACCCCTTTGACCTCGATCATGCCTTACTCTCCCTCAGAAGCAAATATAAGAAATAGGCTCCGCCGATAAAGTTGATGATCACGCTCACCGTCGTCTCGAACGTGAACACCTGCTCCACGATCAGCTGACCGCCGACAAGCGCGATGATGCTGATCAGCATCGAGCCGGGAATCAAAATGCGGTGGCGGTACGTTCGCATGAACTGATACGCGAGATTGACGACGAGCAGGCCGAGGAACGCGATCGGACCTACCAGCGCCGTCGACACCGCGATCAGGATCGCGACGATGACTAGCAAGTTTTTGACGACGAAGTTGTAAGGAATGCCGAGATTAACGGCGTGCTCCTTCCCTAAGGACAAGACGTCCAAGTACTTCGAGAATCTCGACGCGTACAGCGCGACCCCCGCGATGACGATGACGGATAGCAGCAGCAGCTTCGTATTGACGTTGTTGAAGCTGGCGAACATCTTGCCCTGCACGATCAAGAAGTCGTTCGGATCGATCAGCACCTGCATGAACGTCGACATGCTCCCGAACATCGTGCCCATGACAAGCCCGACTAGCAGCAGGAAAAACAAATTGTTGCCTTCCCTCTTGAAGATCAACCTGTACAGCACGCCTACGAACAACAGCATGATACCGACCGTCAGGCCAAAATTGACATTCTGGTTCGTGCTCGGCAGACTGACGACGCCGAAGGCGAAGATGACGAACGTCTGGATCAGCATGTACAACGAATCGAGCCCGATGATGTTCGGCGTAAGAATCCGGTTGTTCGTCATGGTCTGGAAGATCAGCGTCGCATAGGCGATCGCTCCGCCGGTGAGCGCGATTGCAAGCACCTTCTTCAGCCTGCGCGGCAGCGCGTAATCCCAGTTATGGGGCAGGTCGACGAACAGGAAAGCGATTATGACGGCGGCGGCGAGGGCGGCCAGCAAAGTTAGTTTAAGCTTCATACGCTTTTCTCCTCATCAGCAGATACAGGAACACGACGCTCCCGATCACGCCGACGGTCAAGCCGATCGGCACCTCGTAGGGATAGATGATCACGCGTCCCAAGATGTCGCAGGCCAAGACGAACGCCGCCCCGAGCAGAGCCGTATGCACCAGGCTCTTCCGCAAGTTGTCGCCGACGTACAGCGTGACGATGTTCGGAATGATGAGCCCGAGGAACGGAATCGTTCCGATCGTCAGAATGACGACTACCGACACCAGCGCGACGATGACCAGCCCGATATTCACGACCAGCCTATGATTCAGCCCCAGGTTGACCGAGAACTCCTCGCCCATCCCCGCGATCGTAAACTTATTCGCGTACAGGTACGCGACGACCAGCAGCGGCAAGCTGACGTACAGCAGCTCGTAACGCCCCGACATGACGGAGGAGAAGCTGCCCTGCAGCCACGACGTGATGCTCTGGATCATGTCGTTCTTGTAGGCGAAGAACGTCGTCGCCGCGTTAATGACATTCCCGAACATGAGACCCACCAGCGGAATGAAGATCGTGTCCTTAAATTTCAGCCGGTCCATGAATTTCATGAAGACATAAGTGCCGGCCAGCGCAAAAGCGAACGCGATCAGCATCTTGTGCATCGTCGCCGCCGCTGGGAAGAGAAGCAGCGCTACCAATATGCCAAGCTTCGCCGAGTCGTCCGTACCCGCCGTTGTCGGCGATACGAATTTGTTCCTGCTGAGCTGCTGCATGATCAGACCCGCTATGCTCATGCCGACACCCGCGATCAGGATGCTGACAAGACGCGGGATCCGGCTGATGTTCATCACCTGCCACTGCTCCGTCGTCATGCTGAACAGATCCAGCGGGGATATATCCTTAACTCCGATGAACAACGAGGCGACCGACATGATCGCCAGCGCTGCTATAAGCATCCATAACTTCATTTCGCCGCTGTACCTCGCCTCATAGGATGTCATTATGTAACAAAGATAATCATTCTCATTAAAGACCCAAAAAAAAGGAGCTTTCGCTCAGTCTGGCTACCACCCGGGTAAGCCTGCCTTGCCCGTTCATTCTCACTGATAATGATTATCACAGGCACGTTTAATATTACCCTTGGCATCCTATTACGTCAACTACATTATTTGGGAATTAATTGACAAAATATTGTCTGTCCGCATGACAACGGCCTCCGCCGGAGCGCTCTTCCGAATTCGCGCTCTGGCAAAGGCCGTGATGATCATGTTCTCCTAGAACTCCGTAATTCGATAGAATGAAGCTTTCGGACGATGCGCCGCGTCGAAGACGAGCGGCCAGTTCCGCCGGCCCCGCACCGGGAAATCGTGAAGCCAGGTGTAGTCGTCCGCCGCGCCCCAGAACGTAACGGAATCGATGGCGTCCCGGTATTCGCGGAAGAGCGCGAACACCGCTTCGTAACGCTCGGCTTGAAGCTCCAGCATCTCCGCCGTCGGCTCGGTCAGATCGGTTCGCCGGTCGTCGTGCGCGAATACAGACAGATCAAGCTCCGTCACGTGAAGACGCAGATCAAGCGCGGCATAGCTTTCGATGGCTTGGCGGATGTCATCCATTGACGGACCGTACAAGCTCCAATGCCCCTGCATGCCCATGCCGTGTAGCGGAACGTCCTGCTCCTTCAGAGACCGCAGCAAACGAACGATTTTGTCCCGCTTCACCGGATCGCATTCGTTATAATCGTTGTAGAATAGCTGCGCGTCCGGATCCGCCGCGTGCGCGTATGCGAATGCTTTGGCGATGAAGCCTTCGCCCGCGATATCCAGCCACTTCGACCGGCGCAGCCACTCCTCCGCCTTGTCCTCGATGACCTCGTTGACGACGTCCCAGCAGTAAACCTGGCCGCGGTAACGTCCCGCAACGGCGTTGATATGCTCTTCCATCCGCTTCAGCAGCTCTTCTTGGCCGATGGCCTGGCCCGCTTCATTCTGGAATACCCATTCCGGCGCCTGGTTATGCCAGACCAACGTGTGGCCGCGCATTCTCATCCCGTTCTCGGAAGCGAACCGCGCGATGCTGTCGGCTGTCTCGAACGTGTACACGCCAGGCTCCGGATGGAGGCGCTCGAACTTCATGTCGTTCTCCGCCGTCAGGCTGTTATAATGCGTCTTCAGCAGGTCGCCGCTTGTCGCCAGCGTCCTCGCGTTGACGGCTGCCCCGATATCGAACATGCCGCGATACGCTTCCGCCAACGGCGTTATAGATTTACTTCCCGATTGATCGTTCATCGTAATCCCTCCCTAATAATTCGTTCTTCCGCGCTCACGAAAAAAGAAGAACATGCGCGGCCGGCTCCACCGAACCCGGCCGGCCGCTCATGTTCTCTTTTCGTTTGTTTGAGTGCCTTCCAAGCCGCTAATTGCTGGCGCTTAACCCTTCACGCCGCCGACCGTCATACCTTTGACGAAATATTTCTGCAGGAACGGATACACGATAATGATCGGCACGCTCGCCACGATCGTCATCGTCGCGCGGATGGAAGCCGGAGTAACGGCCGTGACGCCGCCTTGCGCGCCGGCGAACGCGTCCGCCGCGGATTGCGAGCTGTTCGACGTATTGGTCGTCTGCAATATTTTCATCAGCTCATATTGCAGAGTGCTCAGGTCGATGTTCGAAGAGTTGTACAAGAATACGTCGAACCAGGAGTTCCACTGGCCCACCGCCACGAATAGGGAGACGGTCGCCAGCGCCGGAACGGTCAGAGGCAAGACCACACGAATAAAGGTTATGAACTCTCCCGCGCCGTCGATCCGAGCCGATTCCAATATCCCCTCCGGCAGCCCTTCGATGAACGACCGGATGACGATCATGTTGAATACGCCGATAAGACCCGGAATGATGTACACCTCGAACGTATTCAGCATGCCGAGATCACGGATCAGCAGGTAGTTCGGAATCAATCCGCCGCTGAAATACATCGTCATAATAAAGGCGATCGTTACGAATTTCTTTAAGACAAACTCCTGACGGCTGACCGTGTAGGCCAGCATGGCCGTGCAGAATACCGAGACGATCGTGCCGATGACCGCGCGGGCACCCGAGATGAACATGGAGTGGAAGATCGTCGCTTCGCCGAATACGTATTCGTAGTTTTCCCAAGTGAGCATGCGCGGCAAGACGTGAATGCCGCCTCTCACCGCGTCGTTCGCGTCGTTGAGCGATACCGCCAGCATATTGAGGAACGGATACAACGTGACCACGACAAGGCACAGCATGAAGATGATGTTCAGCGTATCGAAGATCCGGTCCTGCAAGCTGTTGTACCGGCTGCGGGCAGCGCTGCTTTTGCTCATCGTTTGTTTCCTCCTATCGTTGCGCTTGCGTCAGCATGCTGCGCTCGCTTAATACAATCGTGCTTCGCCCATTTTCTTGGCGATCGTGTTGGCCGAGACGAGGAACACGAAGCTGACGACCGTTTTGAACATGCCCGCGGCCGTCGCGAGGGAGAAGTTGCTCTGTTCCATCCCCCACTTGAGCACGAATATTTCAAGGTTATCGGAGTAGTCGGCCGTCATGCCGTTGCCCAGCAAGTACTGCGGCTCGAAGCCCGCCTCCAGGATATGCCCTAAATTCATGATTAACAGGATGACGATTACCGGCTTGAGACCGGGAAGGGTGATGCTCCAGATGCGCTGGAAGCGGTTCGCCCCGTCGATTTCGGCCGCTTCGTATTGCGAAGGGTCGATCGTCGACATCGCCGCCAAATAGATGATGGTATTCCAGCCTACGTCTTTCCATACCTCGGTTATCCCGAGAATGCCCCAGAAGTATTCGCCTTTGCCTAGCCATAGCACGGGCCCGTCGATGAGACCCAGCTTCATGAAGAGAACGTTGATGATTCCTTCGCTCGACAGCACGGTCGTTACGATGCTGGCCGCCACGACCCAGGAGATGAAGTGCGGCAGGTAGCTGATCGTCTGAACGACCCGTTTGAAAATAATGTTCCGCAGCTCGTTAAGCAGAATGGCCAGCGTAATCGCCGTCACGAAGCCTAAGACGAGCTTGATGGAGCTCATAACGAACGTATTGCGTAGTATCCGGTAGAAGGATTCATCGGAAAACAAGATTTTGAATTGGTCGAAGCCTACCCACTTCTGCTCGGAGAACGATTTATGCGGCTTGAAATTTTGGAAGGCGGTCAGCCATCCCCACAGCGGCACGTATTTGAAGACGAACAGCCATAGCAGGAAGGGAACGGACATCAAGACAAGCACCTTCTGCTGCACGAGCCTCTTCAAAAACAATTGGAGGCCGGACGTCTGGGCTGTCACTGCCCCCCGCGACGTTTGAATAACGGGTTCTGTATGTTTCTCCACTACGGTTTCTCCTTTCCGCTATCCAATATGGATGGGGAGAGGGCCGGAATACGACATCTCCGGCCCTCCCGATTGATGCTTGATTACCACTTGCCGGCGATGCGGTCTTGAACCTTCTGCGTCATGGTCGCCTCATATGTTGCTTTGTCCAGCTTATTGAATTCACCCATATATTCGTTCCAGAGAGCATCGAAGGAGCTTGGCGATTCCAGGATCATCTTCGGCAAATATTTTTTCTGAAGATCGTCGGACTTCTGCGAGAAGATCTGCTCCGGCGTGCCTTGGCCCAGATTGATGGACCAAGCCGGGTACCAAGGACGATCGTCCGGATCCGAGAAGTAGTCGCTGAACGTTGTGGCGCCGAAAGCTTCGAGCAGCGTTTTGTCGCCTTCCGTGAAGCCTGCCGCCGCTACCTCCGGCTGGTTGCCTACGCCGTAGGAGTTGCCGTCGGTCAACAAAGAGTTGCTGCCGTAACGCGGCCAGCCATACTCGAAGTATTGGAAGCCGTAGCTCAGCTTAAAGTTCGTATCGTCGCGGTTTTTCTGCTGTTCTTCGTTCAGGAAGTATCGGCCGTTCTCGTCAACGCTGTACGTGACGTCCTTCTCGCCCCATTGCACGAGAATTTGGTTTTCTTCTTGCAGGAGGTTATCGATGTACTTGATCAGGCGAACCGGATCCTTGGCATCGACGGAAATGCCTACGCCTCGGTTGTTGACGAATGCCGGCGGATCGACGTATTGGTCTTTGATGTCGGCGCTGTACACGATCGGCAGCGGAGCGTAACGCTTCTCGTCGATGTCAGCGGCCTTCAGGTTGTTCGTCGCTTCGCCGATTTGCCAGTTGTACGCGAAGTAGCCTAGCAGACGGCCGGAAGTGACCTTCGCCATGAATTGGTCTTTGTTCATGACGAACGACTCGGCGTCGAACAAGCCTTCGGCGTTGATCTCGCTCAGCTTCTTGATCCATGGCTTCTGGATGTTATCCGTGCCCGCCACGACCTTCGCTTCATGCGTCTCCAGGTCGATGGTCACGCCGCCGTCGTTCGGGAAGCCGGCCAGGTGCATCGCCGCGTTCTGCACGTTGTAGAACGTGTCGGCCGGCGCGAATACCGCGAAGCCGATCGTATCTTTGCCGTCTACTTGCGGATATTTCGCTTTGTACTGACGGATAAGATCGAAGTACTCGTCCAGCGTCTTCAGCTGCGGATACCCGAACTCCTTCAGAACGGAACGCTGCATCCAGAACGCGCCTTGGCTGATGTTCGGGTCGCCGATGTAGCCTTGGTTCGCGGAGTAAGGAAGAATGTACATCTTGCCGTCGGTGTGACGGAATTTATCGAAATAAGGTCCGTATACGCGCTTAATGTTCGGGCCGTGCTCCTCGATCAGCTCGTCGAGCGGTATGAACGCTTCCGCATCCATCAGCTTGTCGATTTGATCTTCAGGCGCGATCAGGTCCGGATAATCGCCGGAGGCGATCATGACGCCCGCTTTCGTGTCGGCTTCGCCGACGAGATATTCCAGTTTGAAATCCACGCCTGTCTGTTCTTGAAGCTTCTTGCCGATCGTGGTTTCGCTTGCCATGACATCCTTGCCTCTGGACTGGAAGTTGTAATACGTGAACGTAACCGGTTCCGTGGATACCGCTTCCTCCGAAGACGCCGGAGCGTCCGAAGCCGGCGCGCCGCTATTTTTGCTGTTGTTGCCGCCGCTACATCCGGCGAGCGCCGATGAAGCCAGGAATAACGACATCGCGATGGTGATAAGCTTTTTATTACCCATGATCTGTTTGGCCCCCTTAACTCTTATGCGCTTGTTGTAAGCACTTTCAGTATAAATCGAAAGCGCTTTCGGCTTGTACCCATCAATCTAAAGCTAATCCTTAGTAAATCATAGGCAATCGGATTTCGACCTTTGTTCCGCTGCCCGGCTCGCTTTCAAGCTTGAAGCGGAACTCCTCCTTGTAGCACATTCTCAGACGGGAGTAAGCGTTTTTCATGCCGACGTTTTCCCTGCCCGACTCCTCTTCCTGCTGCAAGTAGCGAAGAATGTCCTCGAGCTTCTCTTCGTCCATGCCAATCCCGTTGTCGACGAGAGAGAATACGAGCGTCTCCCCCGACTGGCGGATATCGATCGTAATCAATCCGCTGCCCGCCGACTTCTCGATGCCGTGAATGCTGGCGTTCTCCACGAAAGGCAGGAACGTCATCTTCGGGATCGTGAAATCGCGAAGCGCCTCATCGACATGAATGATATATTCCAGCTTGTCGCCGAAACGGTATTTTTGAATTTCAAGGAAGCAGACGATCAGCTCGATCTCGTCGCGGATCGGCACCCAGTCGCGTCCCCAGCTGATGGACTTCCGGAATATTTTGGCCATATCCAGAATAATCTTGGCGGTCTCCTTCTCGCCTTTCATAAGGCTGCGCATGCGGATCGTCTCCAGCGCGTTAAATAGAAAATGCGGGTTGATCTGGCTGTGAAGAGCACGCAGCTGCGTCTGCTTCCGCTTCAGCTCCAGATCCTTCTTCTCGATATCGGCGATATAGACGTCGTCGATCAAGCTGCGGATCCGGTTCGTCATCCGGTTGAATTCCATCGTCAGCTGTCCGATTTCGTCCCTGGATTCCGCTTTGGGAATAGGCTCGAACGTGCCGCCCTTCACCTTCTTCATCTGCTTGAGAATGCCTACGAGCCGCTTATGAAGCGATTGCGAGATAAGCGCGATAATCAGCGTCGGGAGCACAAAATTAATGAGAGCCAAATACAAGACGAACGAGCGGGATTTATAAACCTCCTCCATCACGATCTTCTCGTTCATAACGCCTTGCATCGTCCAGTCCTTCATATATTCCCCGTTCGATAACGGCTGGCGGAAGGTTATAATGTCCGCTTGTGCGGGCATGGCCTCCATGGTCAACCGTTCCGAACGCCAATCCGCGCCTTCGTTCGTGCTGTACGTAATGGTCTCGTCCGGGCCGATCAAATACAGCTCACCGTCGAAGGCGGAATGCCGGAACAACGCGCTCATCTCGACCATGTTCAGGTCGATCTTCAGGATATGAATGTTCTCCGAAGCCGGATCATAATGGTTAAGGGCCTGAAGCATGCTGAACGAGGCGCCGTCATGGTACAGATACGGATAGCGTGTCGTCGACTCGCCGAGCATGCGGAACCAGCCCTCTTCCTTGACCTCGTCCGAAATTCGCTCGATATTGCCGGAGGTTAGAATCGTCGGATTGCTGGTATACACGGTAAGCTTGCCCACCGAGGCGTAGGTCTGGCTGTAGATCGACAACGCGCCCCGCAGGTATGCCTCGTAGGCTTCGATATAATCGATCGCCGAACCGTATTCTCGGTCGATAATATCGTTGAAGCCGGAATCCAGATAGAAATGGTAAGAGATGCCCACCAATTCGTCGAACAAGGTTTGCAGCTCGTTTTTTGTTTTTTCAAGCGTGATGTTAGCGTCCCGTATTTTCTGATTTTTAATATTCGTGGTTGTTACTTGATAGAAGATCACGTTCGTCAGGACGATCGGTATAAATACCGAAAGCACGTACATAATCAGCAGCTTGTCCCGAAGCCTGATGTCGTTGAAACGAAATTTTCTCATGCGCCTGCTCCCTCCGCCTTCGCTTCGGCCCCTGCCCCTCTATGGCTTCTCGATCAGTTTGTTCCTGTATTCCTTGGGCGTCATGCCTTCCTGCTTCACGAATTGCGCGACGAAATAATCCGCGTTCTGGAAGCCGACCTTCGACGCGACCTCGTACATCCTCAGATCGGTAAGCCGCAGAAGCTTCTTCGCCTCGGTCATTCGGATCGACAACAGAAAGTCGTTGAAATAGACGCCATAGCTCTTGCGGAAGAGCTGTCCGAGATAAACCGGGTTCATATAGAAATGCGCCGCGATCGTCTTCAAGCTGATGTTCTCGTCGTAATGCGTTTCGATATATTTGCGAATCTTCTCGATGCCGCCCTTGGATTGGTCCTGCCTGAGCTGATTAATATACTCCGACGCCTCCGTAACGAAACGTTCGAACAGCTCCTGCAGCTGCTTCGGGCCCGTGCGGCGGTGCTCCCAATTTTTCATATGACGGAAGGATGGAAGCTGCTGCGCATTCCCCTCCATCTCTTGAATCACGCGCATGATGGCAATCGCGCTTCGGTTGATCGCGCTCCAGACCGCGCCGGGATCGAAGCGGTCCTGGCGGAAGGAATCGAACATGGCTCCGATCGTCTTCATGCAGCCGGGCACGTCGTTCTCCTCCAGCTGCTCCATGAACCGGTCGTAGAACGAGTCGCTGAGGAGCTCTCCGTGAAGCGGTTTGCCGCTTATTTGGTCATAACGAAGAACCGGACGGTAGTCTTCCGCGTATTTGTGCTTAACCGTCTCGTTCGCAGTGATATATGACTGCTTGATTTCCGGTATTCCGGAGACGATCTTGCCCGCGAACAGCACGGCCGGAGCATTCAGTGTCCGGGAGAGATCGGCCGCTATGGCCCCGAGCCGGCGGTCAGGCTCCTGCTCTTCCCCCGGCTTCCAAGCGAGCAGCAGACCGCATCTGCCATCCTGCTGCTCGAACACGGGAAACTGCTGAGCTCCGCCAGGGGACGTGAGAGCCGCGCCGTCGATCTCTCCTTCTACGGACTTCGCCGCTTCCGCGACTTCTTTCATTCCGATTTCTTCGTCGTATACCTCGATCACGGCATAGCAGAACATGCTGTCAGGCTCCACGCCCAGCGCCGCGGTCGCGACGGAGGCATACTCCTCGTCCGCCGCGCCGTGAATAAGCGTATCCATGATGGAGCTGGTCAGCTGCCGGTCTTGCGTATGGCTCATCAGCTTCTTTCTGCTCAGCGTCCCCGCCAGCTTTCTTAGCGTGGCGCTAAGCTCCGCGTCGTCAATCGGTTTCAGAATATAGTCATGAACGCCGAATTGGATGGCCTGCTTCGCATAAGCGAAATCATTGTAGCCGCTAATAATTATGAACGCGGGATCGGCGTCCGGGAGCTCCACTGTCCGGCGGATCAGCTCCAAGCCGTCCATTAACGGCATCCGAATATCCGAGATGACCAAATCCGGCTTAAGCCGAACGATTTCCCGAAGCGCCTCCTCTCCGTTCTCGGCTTCGCCCGCTACGGAGAATCCGTGCTCCTCCCATTCAATCAGGCTGCATAATCCCTTTCTAACGAACATCTCGTCATCGACAAGGAGAACCTTATGCATAAGTTCAGTCTCCCCTCTCCGCATAAACCTGCTGCAATTTATAGTGAAATCGGTTACAACTCGATTATAGTCGTCCTATCCGGTCAACCGTACCCAAATAATTATAGGTTTTATACCAAAATGTTTAGGTTCAGTATTCTCCGCTGGCTCTTCATGAATACGGCGGCGAGTTTCTCTTTCCCCGTCTTCTTGCCTTGTCATCGTTTTGCGCCAACTGCAGCTCCCCTCTTTCGCACTTGTATACTTGTATGGTAGTATGTAAGAATAAACGATTTATGTTTGAAAGGAGGCATACCAATGGATTTTTTGCGCCGTCAGGGGACGCTCTCGACGAGAGATGCGGTCTACGCCTCATTAAAGGAGCAGATCTTGAGCTTGTCGCTGCCTCCCGGCACGCCTCTGTCGGAGAACGAGACGTCCCAGCAATTCCAGGTCAGCCGGACGCCTGTCCGCGAAAGCTTTATGCGGCTCGCGCAGGAGGGCCTCGTTCAAGTGCTTCCCCAGCGGGGAACGTTCGTTTCGCTCATCGATACGGCGCTCGTGGAAGAAGCCAGGTTCATGAGGGAGCATCTCGAGACGGCCGTCATCGAGCTCGCATGCGCGTCCTTCCACGCCGACGCGATGTCGCGCCTGGAAACGAACCTGGCGAAGCAGCAGGAGAGCATTCGTCAATTGGACGAAAGCGGCATGTTCGAGCTGGACGAGGAATTTCACCGCATCCTGTTCGAAGGCTGCGGCAAGAGCCACACGTGGGGCGCCCTGTCCCAGTTGACGATCCATCTGAACCGAAGCCGCAGGCTGAGACTCGCGGACGACCACAACTGGCAGCATCTGTATGAGCAGCACCTGGCGATGGCCGATGCCATTCGTTCGGGGAACGCCGAGGGGGCCAGAGGGCTGATGAAGCTGCACCTCAGCTTGAACATCGCAGACCAAGCGATGCTGAAGGAGAAGTACCCGCATTATTACAAGGATTGAACAAACGAGGAGGTTTATGCACTATGAAGATGACATTCCGATGGTTCGGCGAAGGCAATGATACGGTTCCTCTCCGCTATATCAAACAAATTCCGGGAACGGACGGCATCGTGTGGTCGCTGCATGACGTTCCCGCGGGCGAAGAATGGCCGATGGACAAAATTATGGAGCTCAAAGCGCAAGCCGACGCGGCGGGGCTTCATATCGACGTCGTTGAAAGCGTTAACGTGCATGAGGACATCAAGCTTGGCCTTCCGTCGCGCGAGCAATACATTGAGAACTACAAACGCACGATCGAGAAGCTTGGCCAAGTCGGCGTCAAAGTCATCTGCTACAACTTCATGCCGATCTTCGATTGGCTGCGCACGGACCTGCACAAGGAGATGGAGGACGGCTCCACCGCCCTCTTCTACGAGCATAGCCGCATCGCGGACGCCGATCCTTTCGCGCTCGTCGAGCAGATCAACGCGAATTCCGCGCTTACGATGCCGGGCTGGGAGCCGGAGCGTCTTCAGCATCTGACGAAGCTGTTCGAGGCGTATCAAGGCGTTACGGAAGAGCATCTGTGGGACAATCTCGCTTATTTCCTGAAGGAAATCATTCCGGTAGCCGCCGCTAACGGCATTCGGATGGCCATTCACCCGGACGATCCGCCATGGTCCATCTTCGGCCTGCCGCGCATCATGACCTGCCAGGAGAACTTCCGCAAGTTCCTGAAGCTGGTCGATCATCCGGCTAACGGCATAACGCTCTGCAGCGGCTCGCTCGGCGCGAACCCGGACAACGATATCATCTCGATGATTCACGAATTCGGCGACCGGATTCCGTTCGCGCATATCCGCAACGTCCGCCGCTACGACAACGGCGATTTTATCGAGAGCTCCCATCGCACGCAGGACGGATCCGTTGATATCGCCGGCATCGTCAAGGCGTATCACGATATCGGCTTTACGGGCTATGCACGTCCAGACCACGGACGCCATATTTGGGACGAGAAATGCCGCCCGGGCTACGGCCTTTATGACCGCGCGCTTGGCATCATGCATTTGTGGGGACTATGGGACGGATTCGAATACGCCAAAAACGGCAAAGGAGCTGAAGCGTAATGAGCAAGCAGCAGCCGATTCATGATTCGATCAGCGGGAAGGTAGCGGTCGTGACGGGAGGAGCCGGCGTGCTCTGCCGCGCCATGGCGATCGAGCTTGCCCGGCAGGGAGCCAAGGTGGCTATTCTTGGGCGCACCCAGGCGAAGAACCAGACGGTGGCCGACGAGATCGTGGCGGCCGGAGGCATCGCCATCGGCGTCGCTTGCGACGTCACCGATGCGGAAAGCACGCGCGAAGCCGCTCGGGTCGTGCTCGAGAAGCTTGGCCCTTGCGACATTCTGATTAACGGCGCCGGAGGCAATCATCCGAGCGCCAACACGACGAACGAGACTTATAAGCCGGAGGATAAGACGCTCGAAGGCGTCACCAGCTTCTTCGACCTCAGCATAACGGGCTTTCGCAACGTGCTCGATTTGAACTTCGTCGGCACGCTTATTCCGTCTCAAATTTTTGCGGAGCAGATGTTGGAACGCCAAAGTCCTGTCATTATTAATATTTCATCCATGAGCGCGCCGTCTCCGATGACGAAGGTGCCGGCATACAGCGCGGCCAAAGCGGCCATCAACAACTTCACGCAATGGCTGGCGGTGCATATGGCGGACGCGGGCATTCGGGTCAACGCGATCGCGCCGGGCTTCTTCCTGACCGAACAGAACCATAAGCTGCTTATAAACGAAGACGGATCCCTGACGCCTCGTTCGGGCAAGATCATCTCGCATACGCCGATGCGCCGCTTCGGCAAGCCGGAGGATCTGCTCGGCGTCCTGCTTTGGCTGGTGGACGACACAACCTCGGGCTTCGTTACGGGCACGACGGTTCCGGTGGACGGCGGATTTATGGCTTACTCCGGCGTGTAATAATTGGGCATAACAAAGCCCCTCGTCTCCGCGCTTTCGGCGCATGAGACGGGGGGCTTTTCGCCATTCTAACGAAGGAAGGGAGGTGGAGACCATGTCATCGTCCAAACGCCGCAGAGAGAACGCTTGGCATCAACGGAAGCATACCCAGCGTCCTACTCATGGCAAGGTCAAGTCGCTGGAAGAGCTGAGCGCGGAAGCCGATCGCTCGAATTCTTAATCTCCCTTGCCGCATTGGACAGCCGATGCGCGTAACAGCGTTCGGAATGGCCATTGCGGGCGAAAGGCGTCTCTTACCGGAATTCTACATTCCGGTAAGAGACGCCTTAAGCGTCCGTCTTCAAACGACGTTCATCTTGATCTCTTCGTATTTCTCGTCGAAAGAGATGCGAAGCTCCTTGTTGTCTACATACCAGACGTTGTCTTCTTCCATGTAAAAATTAACGCCTTCGACTTGCTGTAGCAAGCCGGGCTTCCTCGGTTCTTCTTTCGTAATGCCCAGCGACAAGCCGGGATGGACGCTGCCGCAACCGCCAAGACGAACGAAGATGCGCAAGCTGTCGCCGTCGCTCAGCCCCATCTGCTCCTTGTACCATCGTGCCGCCGCCTGCTCTACCACTAGGTTCATCGCCGTCAGCTCCTTCTTTGGTGTCAGGGCGGTCGAGCGCCCTTTGTTGATTCCATTATAACCCGCGGAGCCCTTATGTTCACACTGCTTTTTGCGGAGGGCGGCTTACATTTTTTAATCTAGTGCCGGAGAACGTCTAAGCATGGCGGCCGAGCCGATCAACCCCGCCCCGATTAACAAGACGGTGATGCCAATGGACCAACCGAAGCTGGCGAGGGCGTCGAAACCTTCCAAGCTTTGAACGGCCTGATAAGCCGAGCCCGTTATGGAGCCCGGACTCCAGCTCAAATATTTAGGCATAAGACCCGCTAGCAACGACAATAGGACAGCAAGTCCAAGCGAGGAGAAAGCAGCCCCGGCCGCGCTTCGCAGAAGCGTGCTGAATAGCAGCGTACCCGTAAGGATAAAAGTAAACCAAAGGCCAAATAAAATGTAGCTAAGGAGAAAGGGTCCGAAGGCCACCTGCTCGATCAGCAGCCAAGTGTAGTACCAGGATGCGGCGTAGCCGAGCAGGAGCGCGCCCCACGTTAGAGTCATCATGCTGATCCATTTCGCCGCGATATACGTGCCGAACGAGATCGGTTTGACGAGCACCAGAGACGTAGCCCCGCTGTTACGCTCGCCGGACACCGTGCCCATGAAGGACAACGCGAGAATAAGCAGTCCCATCACCCCGAATTGGGACAGCGTATCCGCAAGCACCTGGGCTCCGCTTGGCAATGGAATTTCGATCACCGTGCCCTCCGGCATATTTCCCGCTTTCTCAAGTATGACAGGCATATAATAGCTGGTTACGGGCTGCATAATACCAAGAACGACGAATACAAGCGGAACCCATATCAGCTTGAAGCTTCTTAGGAGCTCCAGCCATTCCTTCTGCACCAACGTCAGCAATTTACCGGCATTCATGCTCCCACCACCTTCATGAACAGATCTTCTAACGAGGAGTAGCCCGCTTCCAGACGAACAAAGCCCACTCTCTGCTTCGCCAGTTCTTCGGTTAACGCCTGCCTCGCCTTCTCCATATCGAGGACCGTCAATCGCAGCGTGCGATCCTCGAGATGCGCATCCTCTATAATCATGCGCCAAGCATCATCCGTTTGGTGCCGCTCCACGAACGATCGGGCCCATTCCATCGACGATTCCTTATCCTCCAGCTTCAGCTCGATGACAGGACGGCGGTGATCGCTTTGAATCTGGGACAGCGATCCCTGCAGGGCAACCTGACCGCTTTGAATGATGACGACATCGTCGCATAACTCTTCCGCATCGTGCAGGACATGCGTGGAGAATAATACCGTTGTCTCCTCCTTCAATTCCTTAAGGATTCCCAGCACTTCCCTGCGACCGATCGGATCCAGGGCGGACACCGGTTCATCCATGACGAGCAGTCTCGGGCGGTGAATAAGAGCCTGCGCAAGACCTAGTCTCTGCTTCATGCCGCCGGAATAACCCCCGATTTTCCGGTTAGCGGCATCGGCCAGTCCAACGCGTCCGAGAAGCTCTTTGGCCCGCGACTTTGCCTCGCCCGCGCTTAGCCCGCACAGCTTCCCCGCGTATACCGCATACTCCATGCCGCTCATCCAGTTATGGAATGCGGGCGATTGCGGCAGATAACCGAGCAGGCTTCTTTGATCCTCGCCGGGACGAAGTCCTTGGAATTCGATCTTGCCTTCCGTCGGTTTCAGCAATCCGGTTAACATCCGGATCGTCGTGGTTTTACCAGCCCCGTTCGGACCAAGCAGCGCGGTGCATCGGCCTTCCTTAATGTTGAAGCCAATGCCTTTAACCGCTTGGGTCGTACCGAAGGTTTTCACAAGACCTTCGACTTGAAGAAGACGATTCATGCTTTGATCCTCCTGCCGAATAGGAAGAAAGCGATCGGACCGAGCAAGTTGACGAAAATAATGACGAGCACCCATACAACCTTCGGCCCTCTCGTCTCCTCGGCCTTAAAGCATTGAATCAGCGCGATAACCATGAGAATGAGCTGGATGACAAAAATAGGCGCGATGATCGGAATCAGCTTGCTAATTTCCATTGTTGTTTCGTTCATTTTCTTTTCCCCCTCTGAAATAGTCGCAGTCTGACAATGAGCCAATAGAAGATAAGCGGCAGCGGGAATTGGAAGAGTCCCCATATGCCCCAGAACCAGGGCATGCTCTCTCTCTTGCGGGCATCCAAGAACAGCCATGTCGATTGCGTCAGCAGAATCGCCGCGAGCCCCAGCCAGAACCACACCGACTCCCTTAACTGTTCTTCCATGACTGCTTCCTCCTCTTCACGGAAGCCGCCGCGATGAACCCAATGGCGCCGACCGCCGAAATGCCTTGAAGCGTGACGTACCAGATCCAGCTGCGGTCAAGCAAACCGAGTATCGCGGTCAGAACAATCGCGGCGACAAGCCAGAACAAGGCAAGCTCCCGCAGCAGCTTCCTTCGATGCTGCCTGCGGTGTTCGGCGACGAAGGCTTCCAGCTGCGCCAGCTCGGGCTCCGGTCTCTCGTAGGCTTGGTCGAACTTCAACAACCCCGTCTTCACCTGCTCGTCGAACCATAGCTGTTCCTCGTCATGAGCTCCGTTCTTCTTCATCTTGGGCCATCTCCTTCCTCAGTTGCTTGATGCCTGCGTGGATTCTAGACTTGACCGTGCCTAGGGGAGTATCCAGCATATCGGCGATTTCTTCTTGGGCATATCCGTAATAATATTTGAGCAGGACGGCCATGCGGTGATTCTCGTCCAGCTGTCCCAGCGCCTCGAGCGCGTCCGGCCAGTCATTCATTCGGCCCAGCGATTCGTACCGCAGCTGACGCAGCGCGCCTTCCTCCTGCACGTACCTGCGCTCCCTCTGGCTTCTTCGCGCGCGATCGATGACGAGCCTCGACGCGATGGCGATCAGCCACGTCGAAAATTTCGCTTTCGCTTTGTAGGTCCCGATCTTTTCGATCGCTTTCAGCATCGTCTCCTGCGTAATATCCTCGGCTTTGCTCTTATCCATCGTCAGCTTCAGGACGTACTGGTAGAGGAAGGAGTAATGCAGCCGAAGCAATTCGGACAACGACCGTATGTCGCCTTTTACCGCTTGTTTTATGATTGCCGCCTCATCGTGCATGGCGTATTCTCCCATCTCTCTTGTTGTCCTTTGGTGATTAGACGACGAGGTTGTCGATTTCGTTCATTGGGGTGAAATTTTTTTTTTGCTGGCTCAACCTCTCGTCACTTTCCGCCCGCATTGCTCGCTTTGCTTGGGCGTGTTGGATAGACTACTACATCAAAACTGATCGTTACCCTCGCCTCAGTCGCTGTGCGAAGGGATCATTCCTCCGATCGCTGTTGCAAATGGATTCTTTTCATTAGGACTATTCTGCGGTTAGAATCCATTTGCAAAGGCGAGCGCTGACGCTTCTCCGGAACGTTCCCTTCGCTTCGCTTGGGCTACTGCATCCAAAACAACAGTCGATACCTCCGACTCAGTCGCTGCGCGATGGGAGCTAGCAGCTAGAGGCACCCGCGAGTCTCTAAGGCGGTAATAACGCCTTACAGCCCCGGAAAACAGCGCGCCCCTGCATTTAAGGCGTCGATATCGCCTTGCAGCGACAACTAGAGGCACATGCGAGTCTCTAAGGCGGTCATAACGCCTTACAGACTCGGAAATCAGCGCGCCACAGCTTCTAAGGCGCTGATATCGCCTTGCAGCAGCAGCTAGAGGCACATGCGAGTCTCTAAGGCGGTAATAACGCCTTACAGCCCCGAAAAACAGCGTTCCCCAGCTTTTAAGGCGTCGATATCGCCTTGCAGCGACAACTAGAGGCACCCGCGACTCTCTAAGTCGGTAATAACGCCTTACAGCCCCGAAAAACAGCCCGCCCCTGCTTTTAAGGCGCCGACATCGCCTTGCAGCAACAACTGGAGGCACACGCGAGTCTCTAAGGCGGTAATAACGCCTTACAGCCCCGGAAAACAGCGCGCCCCTGCTTTTAAGGCGCCGACATCGCCTTGCAGCGGCAACAAGAGGCACCTGCGAGTCTCTAAGGCGGTAATAACGCCTTACAGCCCCGGAAAACAGCGCGCCCCTGCTTTTAAGGCGTCGATATCGCCTTGCAGCAGCAGCTACAGGCACCTGCGAGTCTCTAAGGCGGTAATAACGCCTTACAGCCCCGAAAAACAGCGCGCCCCAGCTTCTAAGGCGCCGATATCGCCTTGCAGCAGCAGCTAGAAGCACCTGCGAGTCTCTAAGGCGGTAACAACGCCTTACAGCCCCGAAAAACAACCCGCAGCTCGAAAACGGAGACCCTGCGCAACAAAAAAGCAATGACCGCCGCAAAAGCGGCGTGTCATTGCTATTGTTCGAAAAAGGGTTAGCTTCTATTAGACGCTGATTGACTCCCCATCTCCGTCCCCTTCACCTATTCCGATTCCGTTACCTTTGCGTCCGTTCTTGCCGCTCCGGCTGAACCAGTTCCAGATCGGCTGGATAACGGATTGTTCCATTCCGGATACCGTGTAGCCGAAGGGACTGCCTAGGACGTTAACGGATAGCGCGGCGATTCCTCTGCGGCGCTGGGCGTCCGAGCGTTTCACCTTCATGACGACGATACGCGGCCTGCGAACGTAATAGGTGATGCGATGAAGGATCCGCTTACGGATCGTGAGCTGTCCGTCATGAAGCAGCAGCCCTGCCGCACGATGGCAGCTAATGCGCCACCAAAGCGTAAGAGGCACAATGGCAAGCGACCATGCGCCGACTGCCCCGAAAATCCAGATGCAGGCGATGCAGAGGCAAAGGGCGATCAGCAGCGGAATCCGCACGTAGTAGATCAGCGCTTTCCGAGGCGATAACGCCAATTGCTCCGAAGCGTGAGTCATTATGCCGGGCACGAAGCTGTGAAGCAGCTTCTGGATCTCCGTCGCTTTGATGAACGGATGGAGCATAAGCTGTTCGTTTTTGTCCGAGGACACGACCTGCAGCTTAACCTCCGCATAACCGAACGGCTGCCGGAGCCAGCTCTCGCCCACGATGACGGCCTGCACGTTCTTCGGATCGAAGAGGATGCTCTTCTTCTCGAGAAGACCATATGACAGCATCACTTGCTTGCCGTCTCGCCGCAGCGTAAACCCGCTATATTTCAATATATAGAGCAGGATCGACAGAATCCAGGCAAAAAGGATAACAACCACGGCGATTCCCACGATAAGAAAAACGCTGGGCATTGAACGGATCGAGTCCTCTACGACGTCTTCGAAAAAATGCTCCGGGAGCAGTAAATCGAGAAAATCGTCCGCAAAGGAATACAGACCGCCGATGAACGCCGCCGCCAAACCAAAGTTAAGCGAAGAGGCGGCCGCCTGGAACAGCTGGCCCGGACCTAACGTTATCTGGGCATCCGGGATGTCGATGCCTTGCGTACCGGCCGCACCATTCTGCCCGGAAAGCTTATCATTACCGGCGGCCGTCGAGCTGACATTAACGGAGGAGACCTGTCGAGTATCGAATGACGCCGCCGCTCCCACAGCATCCACGCCAGCTGACTCCGGGCCAGCAAGGCTGGCTCCCGCCCCGGACATCTCCGTGGCCGCGCCGCCAGCTTCGGTCCCCGATTCTTGACCGGCGACTGGCGTTTGCCGCCGAAGCAGCTGCTTGATCTCGTTCGCTTCCTCCGTTTTCAACGTATGCAGAATGCCGTCGGCTTTTTTGTTGCCGCCAGGCGTCTCGATTTTCAGCTGGACGACGCCCAGCAGACGCTGGATCAACGGCTGCTCTATATTGACGGAATGAATGCGGGAATAGTAGATCGTTTTCTCCTCGCGGAACAGAATGCCGGAGCGGATAATAATCCGATCTTCCTCCAGCCAGAAGCCGAACCTGCGCCAAGACAAATAACTAAGCAGCACAAAAATCAATAAAAGGCCGCCGACTCCCGCGTACCAGTACCATTTGATATCCGCCCAGTCCGGCCGCTTAAGCAGAAATACGATAATAATCGGCAGGAAACCCTTGATAATCGAAAAGACGACGAACAATATATAGGACGGATGCAGCGTACGCCGTTCATTCAGCATCGTCTTCCACCTTCGCGAGCTGTCCGATACGTCGTTTGAGCGCTTCCGCTTCTTCCTTCTTTAATCCCGCGATTTTATGAGTCGTCGCTGCCGTTACGACGGAAACCGTCGCCAGCTGGAACTTTCTCATAAGCGGGCCGCTTCCCAGCTCGACGTGCTGCACGCGCACCATCGGCACCAGCACATTGCTAATAAAGATGACGCCGGATTCGATCTCCAGCTCTTCCTCGAACAGCTCGTAGCGAAACCGTTTATACTTCACGGCAGGAACCAGCCATGTGAATATAAGGAGGAACAATACCAGCAAGCCTAAACAAATCCAAACCGGAATCCATGTCCAATCCTGCCACTTCGCGATGATCGCATACGCGATAATGAGGAGCAGGAAGATGCCGTTGCCGATGAAATCCGCAATGCGGTATGCCTTTAAATAATCGGGATGAAGCCGTTTCGTTAATTCCCTGTCCATTATGATTCTCCCCCTATTCGTTCCCCCCTCCTATTACACCAATTTTCCAATTCGCAGTCAACCTACCACCAGCTCCGCCGTGCCCTTAATTTCCCAGCTAATCGGTTCCATGACCGAAAAACGACGGGGGTGAGCCATTCTTACAATAAGTACTACACCCGGTTGCTTAAGCACCGCCTCGAAATCATAATCTTCGTTCCGATAAAAAAATGGAAATTCCCGATCATCGTTTATGACCTCGAAGACGAGAATATCCACGCGTTCCCGGAGGAAGGAACGGGCCAGCGGCTCGCCGTTCTCGTCCAGCTGCAAATTACGCTGCAAATAGAGCGCCGCGGCATCGGAGGCCGCGGAAGCATCTATTCTTGCGATGCCGTCCGCAAGAGCGGTCTTGTCCACTTGCTGGGCGGCCGCATGCGCCGCGCGGTTAACGGCGCGCTTGCCTTGGAACAGCGCCTTCATCGCCATCTCCTCCTCGATTTGCAGCGTATGCGCGCTGAGCCAGATCGCCATCATCGCCACGTACAGCACAAGCTTGTACAAGACGGTTCGCCTCCTTCCTTCGCCGGTTTATGGGACATATTCGCTCATCTTCATGCCGTAGGCGCTCATTCGCTCGTCCGGGCCGACCGGGGTGACGCCGATTAACGAATCGATTAGGAATAAATTTTCGAAAGGGTAGGTTACGGTCAACTCGATGCCTACTCCCCTTATGACGGGGGCCATAGGGTCGGTCGCGTCCGCTCCGCTTGTCGTCTCATAACGGTACTCGACCGCGTCCTCACGAAGTCCGAATCCAGCCAGCCTTCGCCTCGACTCTTCCTCCATCGCCGTGCTGATATAACCGTAGGTTCCGCTTGCCCCAACCTCGAGCAAATAATCGACCTCCTGCTGCAGCACGGCTTGCCTGACGATCGCCACATGCTTGTAGATTGGAGAAAACATGATCCAACAGATCGTTGCCGCGAATAAAACAAATACCAGAATCTGCTTCATGGGCTCATTCCCTTCACGTAATCGCTCATGGCGCTGCCCGAACGATTGATCCCGCTTTTGAGCCCGTCTTCGCCATCCGCTACGGTCGTATAGATCAACACGACCGTTACGATCAGCAACATCGAAGTCAGTATCGCCCTCATGCTCTCACCCCCGAACCTGCCTAACTTTCGAAACTTCGAACTTTCAAATTTTTGAACCGATCTCCGATCTGTCTCTCCTCTTCAATCCCCGCCGTAATTACTCTCCGGCAAGCTATCGCTCCTTATGGCAGAAGCGTGCTGATCCGCGTATTCGCCGCGTTGCCTTGGGACTCGATTTGGCTTCTCGTCCCCGTCGTGTCCTGCGCGATGATCGTGTTGAACATGACGACCACGACCACCAGCAGCATGACTGTCATCAGAATGTTGCGCATATCCGTCACCTCCCCGTGCGAAATATATCGAGATACAATCGTCAACCAAGGGACTGGAACAGCTTCTGCCCTTCCCTGACCCAAGGATAAATAAACACTTGAAAGGTATACAGAATCGGAACGCCCGCTATGATGAACAATGCGTACGAGGTCGATTCTTTCCGGCTTTCTTTGGCAAGCTCGAGCTTCTCCTTATAATCGGAAATCCGCACCCGCAGCAGCTCGTAGTACTCAACGCTCTCATGCTGGCGAAGGGCGTCGATCGTCTCCGCGAAGCTCATGCCGTCATCCGTCCCTATCCGCTGCTTGAACTCTCTCAGCGCAACGGCGGGATCGTGATACCATTCGGCAAGCATTCTCTCGAGATCTCCGCGCATGACCTTGGTGTACGGGACGCAGCGCATCAGCTTCGTGTGAATATTAAGCGTGGAATCCGCCAAATAAAGCAGCTGATTGCTGATGACGTAAATTTCTTTGGTCAGCTGCATGGCCCTCATCTTGCGCAAGGCTCGAAGCCACACGCGGTCCAGCTTCATTAGAAAGGCTGCCAGCAGCGGAATGCCGCCCAGCAGCTGCATCGCGACCGATAACAGCCGATCCTGGAACAAAACGGCCGCGAGCGCCGCAAGAGCCAGGCAAGCGGCAATGCCCGCTCTTCGGACAAGCAGATACCACGCGGGATCCGCCGCGAAGCCGCAGCCGGCAAGCAACAGCTCCCTCTCCTGATAGGAGGGCCCTTCTCTGCGGATGCCGAACATCTTCAGCCAGCTGTCGGGAGCCGGAGTCTTGCGCCAGGTCAGGAACGCCAGACGCTTCCATCTTACCGGCCGCCGAGGCAGCAGACGTAACAGCGCATAGAGACCGAACGCGGCGAATACGAACTGGCCGAGCACGGCTCCGGCCGCCGCCCAAGCCGTTACCCATTGCATCATCGAGAGATGCGCCTCCCTTACATTTTTCTGCGGGACAGATACAATCCCATCAAGAACGAACCGAATATAAGCATTACCGCGTTAAGCAGCATGTCGCGGCCCCCGCCGTCCTGCAAATAATAGTAATAAGCGTTGCTCGGGTTGTACCGAATATTAATGCCGATGAACAACGCAAGGAACAATACCGGGGTGAAATTCGCGACGCGAATCTCGAGCAGCCGATTCCGCTCCTGCTCGTTCGCCCTTCTCGCTCTGCGCATGTCCCCGAGCAGCTCCCTCAAACTTTCCGATACGGATACGCCTTCGGTAAGCGATACCCTCAATATTTGCGCGAAATATTCCGCCCACACATGCCCTAGCGATCCCGCCATGATCCGCAGGCTGGCTTCGTCGTCGCCGCGCACGGATAAATTCCGGTACAGCTGCTCGAACACCGCCTGCATCGGACCGAGCAGGCGCTTCTCTTCCACGGTCCGCTGCAGCGCGACCCTCACCTGCCGCTCCCCCGTCACGAGATAACATTGATAGAACAATTCCACGGCCGGCAAAAAGTCGATCTGCGCGCCCATTCGGCGATGAACGAGAAGTCCCCTTATCCAAACATAAGGGCTTAAGCCGACAACGCAGCCAAATAGCAGCGTCCCCTTCGGCGTCTGGAAAAACAGCCCTCCCGCCAACGTTCCCGCCAGCAGCAGCAAGCCCGATATGCCGAGGAACATCTCCGCTTTCACCCGGAACCGCACCGTCTCGAGAAGCTCGCCGATATGCCCCGTGAGCGCAAGGTACGCTTTGCTCTTGTCCAACAGCAGCTTGCGCAGGCTATAGGGAGACTCATAGGTGAGCCTGCCTCGCAATCGCCGTCTCTCGGCGATTGACTGCAAGATGCCGTACGAGACGATGTTCAGAAGAATGAACAACAGCGTCATGCCTGCAAGCATCGAAATCTGGTTCATTGCGCCACCTCCTTCATGAGCCAAGCGGCAGCCCTGGATGACGGCGTATTCGGATAAAACCAAGCGTCTCTGCTCTCGTCGAAAACCGCCCACTCCCTCACGCGCACTTCGCCGTCATCCCACCGGATCTCGCCGATTCGGCTAACAATTCTCCGCCCCCGCCACACCTTCATCTCGACGCCGAGCTCCGTTACGTATTCCGCGATTCGTTTGGTGAGTCTCTCCGGATTCATGCCCCTGCCGTCGAGCATGCACATGTCAGCGATCGCTTCGGGCACGTCTTCGAGCCGGTTGGCATGCACCGTGGTCATGCTTCCGGCATGTCCCCGCGTGCAGGCCCTTACATAGATATTAGCGTCATCATCGCGGATTTCCGCATGGATGATTCGCTGCGGCGATTGCCGGAGCGCAAGCTTGAACGCTTGCGCCGCGCTATGGGCGGGGTCTTCCTCGGACGTCTCGTATTCGACGATGTTCTTCCCCGGGAAATCCCTGCCGAGCATCATCTCGAACCGTCCTTCGATCGTGACGACTCGCTCGTCGTCGGGCAATTCCGCGATCATCGCTTTCATCAAATTCGTTTTGCCGGAGTTCGTCGGACCGATGAACACCATATTGTATCTTCCGCGAAGAGCGGCAAGCAGCATTCGCCGCATCTCTTCGCTCATCGTGCGGTACGGGGGAGCCGTCAGCGCCTCGAGACCGTAATGCCGAACGGTATAGAACCGGATCGTGAGCGTCGGTCGCGAGGTGAAGCCGAATCCGGTCATCGTGACTCGCGAGCCGTCCCTCAGCATGACCTCTGCCCAGCGCTTGCGCGGATTGATCCGGTCATTGTTGTAGAGAACCAAATTTTGCTGAATGCGCTCCACGTCGCGAACGCTGGCGAACCGGAATTCGGATAAGGACGCCGTCCCTCCGCGAACCTCATAGATCCGGTCGCCAAGCACTTGAATTTCCTCAAGCCCCTGACGGTTCGCCAGCACGAGCTCCAGCACATGAAGACCGACCACCTCGGCGAACAGCGCTTCCGCCAGACTGCCGTATGGATGCTTATAGTCCGGCAGGCTCTGAGCGCGAAGCCGAAATAGCCGATCCTCGATAACCGCCAGTACCTGCTCCCTCTCCTGGGGGAAGCCAAGCACCGCCCGATTGAGCGTCTCGCTGTATTGCCTGCGTTCTTCCTCCGTCATTCCCCGCGGCGCGCTCAAGTACGTCCGGATCTCGCCGGCCAGCCGCTCGAAATCCTCGGACGAATCCGATTGCCCGCGCGATTCCCCGGCTTCACCGGCTTCCGGCTCTCTCTCTCCCTCCGTCCGTACTTTGGCCGCGAATTCTGCTAACGAAAACCTGCCGTTCTTCATGAGGAGCTCACTCCGTTCCGATACAACCGAAGCTTCCGGTACCATGGCTGCCTCATCATCGAAGGGAAGACCGCCCGCAGCCCGTGCCGTTCCATCAAGACGGCCGCAATCTTCTTCATCGCAGTCCTGCCGGCGGGATCCTCCCATAGCCACGCGCCGAATTCTCCGCGGTCGAACCCGCCGAGCAAAGCTTCGGTGAGCGGAAATTCTCCAAGCGGCGAGCAGCCGAGCTCCTTGCAAATCACCTTCATGCCGTAGCCTCCCTTGGCCCAAGAGGGCTGCACGACGATGCAGTCGTATTGATCGGGGCGGATCCCGAAGCGCGCGGAGACGCCCCCGATCCACTTCCCTCCGTCCTCCTGGAAGTGAGACAACGCCGGCGTCGTGACGACGATGCGGGACAACGCGCGCCGCATGCAGCATACCGTCGCCGCATTGTCCCAATAAGCCCCCACGTCAAGCACGGCGAAATCGAATGCCATCTCTGCCGTGTCCAGCAGATGATCGATCTCCTCCGCTCCGATGAATTCCGCTCCTTCCCGGTCCAGGTTGCCGAACAAAATGCTCAGATTCCGCATCACCGGAACGGCATAGGCCGCTCTCCGCAGCCTCTCCGGCGTCAGCGAGGCCGACCGCAGCTCCGGCTGGAGCTTATCGAGCGTTAATTCAGGCTCCTCAATGCCGAGAAACCGATGCAGCTTGGCGCTCTTCAGGTTCAGACAGAGATAGCCGACCGACAAGCCGCTGAGCTCGGCGAGCCTGAAAGCCGCCGCAAACGCGGCGGAAGTCGTCCCGATGTTCGGGGTCGTCCCGATAAACGCGGCCATAGGCGCCCCTGCTCTATTCATTCCGCAACCCCTCCTCCGCCGCGACGCCGCCGTAAGATTCCGGACTATAGGCGATCACCAGCTTCACGCTTCCGTCCTTGCACAGCCGGTCGATGGCAAGCCACTGCTCTTCCGTTAAATTCAAATTCACGTATTCGATCATGGCGTTCGCGTCCCGTCTTGCGGCATACATGCCGTCCTTGTTGTTCTCCGCCATCGACAGCAGGTGGGACTGCTCCAGCCCGTCCACTTCCACGTTGGCCGAGCTCTTCACGGAAGCGACGACCACCGGCTCCCCGAACACGCGCCTGGACTCGTTCCCCTCGCCGGACCCGTACAGCAGAACCCGGTCGCCGGCCCGAATGCCGTTCGAGACCGAGCGGACGTAATCCTTCGGAATTTGAAACGTGGATTGCCCGCTAAGCGGCTGCAGCTGATGCTCGTTAAGCTTCCAATCCCGTATCGCTTCGCCCCGCCCGAGCGGAATCGCCGTCTCCTTCCCCGACGCCGCGTCCAGCTCCGTCACCATATCGCTGCTGTACGCTCCTGCCGGCATCCGAATCCATTCCAGATCCGTCCGCTCCAGCTTCTCTCCCGCTGCCACGAACCGTTTCGGCGCCAGCACGGCCACCGTTTCCTGATGAACGAGCTGCTGCCGCTGCAGCATGTACAATCCGTACACCAGCGCGGCCGACAGCACGGCAGCCGTCACGCCGATCCACCTATTCCTTCCTCTCCCCATCTTCTTCCCTCCCGGAGCAACAAAAAAAAGAACGCCATCAACCGCCGTAATCGGCGATTCATTGCGTTCTTCGCATTTCGTGCTCTTCTATTCGGTTATGCCATGAATTTGAGCCTATAATAGCAAATAGGAGGATGAATTGTCTACACCAAATTTAAGAGGTTGTTCAAAAAGCCCACTATTCCTCTCCGATCCGGACTTTTTGAACTCGCGCTTAATGGCGGCAAATGCTGTTAAAAATCGATTAAGCCTACGCTAATCAGCAAGGCGTCGTCTACTTTACGCATCGTTTCGTCGTCCAGATGCGTGATTTTGTCGGTCAAACGTTGCTTGTCGATGGTGCGGATCTGCTCCAGAAGCACGACAGAGTCGCGATCGAACCCATGTGTAGCGGCGTCCATCTCTACATGAGTGGGCAGCTTCGCCTTCTGAATCTGCGCGGTAATGGCGGCTACGATTACCGTTGGACTGAAGCGGTTACCGATGTCATTCTGAATGACGAGCACAGGACGGACTCCTCCCTGCTCCGAGCCGACGACAGGGGACAAATCGGCAAAAAACACATCTCCGCGTTTTACGATCAAGCTCTACACCCCGCTTACGAGACGGCCTAACGTATGGTCGGCTTCTTCCTCCGCTTGAAACGCTTCCGAGGCCATGTTCAGGTTGATTTTTGCCATCTCCATATATCCGCGCTGCATGGACTCACGGATTTGACGCTTTTTGCGCTCCACCAGATACAGCTTCATGGCTTGCCGAATAAACTCGCTGCGATTGGAATTTTCCTTCGCGACGATGCCGTCGACCTCCTCCAGCAACTGATCGGGCAAGCTGATCATGATCCTTTTCGTATTATGCAAATTAGCCACCGAACTGCACCCCCAAAACTTTTCCAAAACCCACATTAACAGTATGACAAAATATAGCTCCGGCTATACTCCACCATATCTATGCCTGACGTATATCAGATATGCTATATGCTTCGCATGCACGAATTCAAAGATAACTGCTTACTATATTCGCTCTCCGGACGGCAATTCCCTGCTCGAATCCGTAATTCGGCATAATGGAATTATTACCAGCCGGGAAGAATCGATTCATCGAACGAGCGGATTGCTCGTTTTCTTGACTTCGCCGCCTTCGACGTACAGCCGGGGCACGCGCGCCGCCAGCATGCATGTCACCTCATAAGGAATGGTGCCCAGCTGTTCGGCCACTTCCTCGGCCGTAATCTCGGCTTCCCCTTGGCGGCCGATCAGCACGACCTCTGCTCCCGTCTCGACGGACGCGCCTCCCGCCGCTTGCTGCACGCCGTCCAGCGCAATCATGCATTGGTCCATGCAGATCGTGCCCCGGATCGGCGCCTTCACGCCGCGCACGAGTCCATGCGCCTTGCCTGTCAGCATCCGGCTGAAGCCGTCGGCGTAACCGATCGGCAGCGTGCCGATCGTCTCGTCTTCCGACGTTACGTATCGCGTTCCGTAGCTGATGCCCCATCCGGCTGGCGCCGTCTTCGTCCATACGACCCGCGTCTTGAGCGACAGAACCGGCCGAAGCTTGATGGAGTCCTTATTCACTTCGTCCGATGGATACAAGCCGTACATCGCGATGCCGAGACGCACCATATTGCCCGCCATTTCCGGCGTATCCATGCCGGCGGCGCTATTGGCCGCATGGATGATCGGGATCGTCCAGCCGCGCGCTTCCACGGCCTCGGCCAACTGACGGAATCGATCGTACTGCAGCTTCGTATATGTTTTGTCCCTCTCGTCCGCTTTGGCATAATGCGTGAACAGCCCTTCGACCTCGAGCTGCGGCGTACCGAGAGAACGCCCGATAAAAGCAAGCGCCTCGTCGTGACCCAGCACCCCGAGACGTCCCATTCCGGTATCCACCTTCACATGCGCCTTGAGCTTCAGCCCGTCCGGATGAGCCGGCAGCTTCGCGGCCGCTTCCCGGATATCCTCGCGGAACAAGCTGATCGTGATCCGCTGCTCCCTCGCAAGCTCGAGCGCCTCCGCCGGCACGTAGCCGAGCACAAGAATAGGCGACTGAATGCCCGCTCCGCGCAGCTGGAGCGCCTCGTCGAGAAACGCGACCCCCAAGTAATCTACGCCGAAGCGCTCAGCCGCCTCCGCTATTTCTACCGCGCCGTGTCCATACGCGTTCGCTTTCACCGATGCCATTAGCAGGCAGCCTTCCGGCAGCGAATCGCGAATGGCGCCAAGATTATGACGAAGCGCGTCCAAGTCTATTTCGGCCCATGTCGGGCGATTAAATTCCTCCAACTCCTACACCTTCTCTCCGCTTACACAACCCTGACAGTCCGAGCAGCAAATCTCATAAAAACAATGTTAAACCCTGCTGCTGGGACTGTCAATGAATTGCGGGCCGGAATCGGCTAGCAGCTCTTGGAAAATCGGAGACCGCGCCAGGCCGGACTTGCTTGCTTACTTATCCATCTCGCCCTGCACCGACTGCGCGACCTTGATCATTTCGGTCTCCGGCAGGTCGGTGGACGTCAAGCGGAACAGATGGCCTTCGTATGTCCACGTCAGCGTCTTCAGCGTGTCGTCTTCGCTCGTCGTCATCTCGCCCATCGTATGGCCAAGGCTCACCATCGTGCCCGGTACAAGCGAGGACGCCATATCCTTCGGCATCGTCTGGATGAGCGTGTAGCTGTACGTTCCCGTATAGCGGGTAATCATGCCTTTATTGCCGCCGTATACGATATCCTGGCTATCCAGCTCCGCCACGCCTTCCGGCAAGTAGGACGGCTCCATCGCGAGGAATTCGGCCGCTGCTTCGCCTTCCGCTCCAGCCGAAGTTTCTTCGTCCGGATTGCTCACTTCTTCCTCTTCGCTGCCGTTCTCCGCTCCGTCTTCTTCTACGGCGTCGTCGCCTGGCGCCGCGGCTTCGTCGGTTTGCTCTGGCGTGCCGAGCGTCGGCTGGTCCGCGTTGTCTTCGGACGGCTCGGTTTGCTCGCCGGAAGCAGGAGGAGAAGCCGCCATGTTCGCTTGCGTTTCGAATACGCTCTTGTCGAACTTCTGGTTGAACGTGAACGAATCGAACTTCACGTCCACCATGACGGAAGCGTTCGTATCGCTGACTTCCACCTGCACCGGGCTAAGGTCCTCTTTGTCGAGCCAAATTTTCTGGCGGGCAAGGGAACCGTTATTGTAATTCGCCATGACGTCGAACACGTACGCCTCTTCGTCCACCGCGAAATTTCTGGAGCCGTCCACGATGATGCTTTGAATCAAGGTTTGATACAAGTACACCTGTCCTTGGTTTTGCGGCCAGTCGCTTTGGAACCGGAATACCTTGTTCAGCTTCGGAGTCAGCACGAATACGCCTTCGTCGTTGCGAAGCACGATTTGGGTAATGTCCTTCTCTTCGTTCGTCAGCTTAATGCGGTAATTCGAAGGCTTCTGATAAGCGACTTCCACCTTGTACTCCAGCGGCTGCTGGCCGGTATGAAGCGTCATCGTGCCGCTTCCTTGATAGCTTTCCATGCTGTTTACTACTTTGTCGAGCTCCTTCACCACGGACTCGGCGTCCTTAGTCGTACCGCAAGCGGACAAGACGAGTGTGAAGCACAAAATAATTGCCGCGGTCCATGTCATGCGACGCATGTAATCATCCCCTCTGCACCCTTAATTTTAACTGGCTGATAACATGTCTATGAGGGGACTTGGACATTTATGCGGACTAGTTTGACAAGCGTGAACGAGCCCTCTGACGCCTCCGCTTCCGCATCTGCTTCCGTTCACTGGCGCGTCCTCTCGGTTCTCTCTCAAAACCCTCTCAAATTTTCTATATCTGTCAAATCCCATGGAATATAATGAAAATAATTCGTATGCTAAAGGGGTCGGTGATGGATGTCGGCAAGCGAAAAATTATCGAACGCGCAACGAACCTTATTCGTGGGCCGTTCCGAGGAACTAGAAGCGCTGCGCCGCTACGCGGCAGGCGATGAGCCCTGGCAGTGGCTTCATATTTACGGGCAAGGCGGCATGGGAAAATCGGCGCTGCTGCGACAATTCCGGATGGAATGCGCAAACGCGGGAATGCGCGTCGGCTATTTGGACGGCAGCCGCGCCGTGCGGCAAGCCGAAGAGACGTTCGGGCAGCTTGAAGAAGCCTTTCTCGTTCGCTCAGGCAGCGCCGGACCCGGCGAATCAGGCAGCCGCTCGAACGCCGATAACCATGCTCCCATCCTGCTCGTCGACGAGCTGGATCAGCTCCGGCCGATCGAGCACCGGTTCCTGCAATGGCTCGAGACATTGCGGGAGCCGGTTCGGGTCGTATCGGCCTGCCGCCATTCCTTAACGGGCGGATGGCTTCGTTCTTCTTGGGCGGCCCGGGCCCATTCGCTTCGGCTTCGCGAGCTGAATCCGAGCGATGTAGGCCGATATGCGCAAGAGCGCGGGTTAGTGGATGAGCAGGTTCACGCCCATCTATACCGTTTCTCCGGCGGCGTGCCTCTAGCCATGACCCTAACTGCGGAATCGATGCTTCGGAACGACAACCCCGGAATACCCGAGCGCGGGGATCGCTTCCAGCTTCTGTCGACGCTCATGGCGGATTTGCTAAGGGGCTACTCCCCTGCCATTCACCGCCTTCTCGAAGCGGCTTCGGTCTATCGGTGCTTTAATGAAGAGAGACTAGCCGCGATTCTGAACGAACCCTCCGGCAGCGATGAGTTCCGGGCATTCGCGGGGCTGCCCTTCCTTTCCCTGACGGAAGACGGCTGGATGCTCCATGATGCCGTCAGAGCATGGGCGCTGGAGGATTTAACCATGCGCAAGCCGGTCGCTTACGAGCAAATGAGACGCAAAGCGCTGAAGCAGCTCCAGCTGGAAGAACAGCTGAATCCCTCCCAGCGAAGCAAGCTGCAGCTTGATAAGATGAGCCTTCACGAGCAGCCGGTCGTGCGCGCGATCTGCGCGTCCGGGCATCTTGACGAGGTCGAGCTGCGCATGTGCAGGGAAGCCGACGTGGCCGCGGTCCAGGAGCTCTATATTCGCTTTCATCGCCATTCTTTTGCGGACTTAAGCGCGGATCCGCCTATGGTCTCGCTCCTGCGCAGCTTATGGCAGGCGGAGCCGTCCTCATTCATCACGCTTTGGAAGCAAGACCGGATGATCGCGTTTTTTTCGAAAATACCGCTGCGGGGAAAAACCCTCGCTTTGCTTCAAACCGAACCGCTGCTGCTTCCGTTCTTCTCGGCGTGGAAGCCTATTCCGAATGCTTATTTATTTTCGCTTATCGGCATCGAGCCCGACTTGGAGAGCAAGACTCGCGGCTATATCATCACCGCGCTGATCAACCATTTCTCCCGTTCGGAGTGGATACTCGACTTCACCTGTCTGCAGGAATGGTTCCCCGTGTTCGAGCTGTGCGGCTTCGAACGCCTTCCTTGGGCCGACGCGGCAACGGAGGACGGAATCGAATTCCGGGCGTTCGCGCTCGATCTGCGGCAGGAGGATTTCGTGACGAAGATGGACCGCGCCGTCAACCGGAGCATGGCCGAGAGCGCTTCGAACGTTCCGGCGGATGAAGAGGCAATTCCGAGCCTCAGGCTGTTGTTAAAAAATTGGCATGCCCTTCCTCGCAAATCGGAGTTGTCCCAGATGTACGCGAGGTTGTTTCCTCACCGGACGGCAAGCCCGGAATCGGACGGCAATATGGGCTACGCCGCGCAGAAAGCCTTAAGCGAGGCCATTCAAAGGCTATGCCAAGGCTATGAGCGGGAAGAGCTGTACGGCAAGCTGCTTCATGACACCTACTTAGAGAAGATCAGGCCGGCCGAACGCATCGCGAAGAAGTGGAACATGTCGCCGGCTACCTATTATCGATACTTAAACCTCGCTTTGGAGCAGCTTTTCCAGGATTTGACTCGCGGCCAATAGCGCTAGAGGCCCGAGGCCATTCTAAGAAAGTAGAGGTGTGCCCTTTTGAAGAAAATGCATCGTTACCTAGTTTGCTCGCTCAGCGCGTTATTATTGCTTATTCTTGTCATTCCCGCCGCTTATACCGCGGCGAAAACGCCCCGCGTCGATATTTATTTCGAAGACAGTCTATTGACGTTCGAAGACGCGGCGCCGATCGTGAAGAACGGAAGGACGCTCGTCCCTTTCCGCAAGCTGTTCGAGACGTTCGGCTTCACCGTGAATTGGGTCGACAAGGATGGCGTTCGCAAGGCGACGGGCACCAAAACCGGACTGTCGATCGAGCTGCCCATTAACGGGAAATTTGCCTCCGTGAACGGCCGGCAGGTGGAGCTGGACGTCCCCGCCCAGCTTGTTAACGGCAGGACCATGATTCCGCTTCGCTTTGTTGCGGAGAACAGCGGCTATGAAGTTTCGTTCGCGAACCAGGGCGACGTGTATGTCATCCGGATTAGCGGCGCCTCCTCCCACGCCGAAGCCGAGCCTTATGTCGTGAAAGGCCGCGTCGTCGACGAAGAGGGCCATCCGGTCAAAGGCGCCGAGGTGTTCGCGGATAACCAGCTCCTCTATAACAGCAATCTTCACGCGGTAACCGATGAAGACGGCTTCTACCGGATTGAGCTCCCGCTTCTCGCCACGACTTGGAACATGGGCGGCTCGCATACGGTCGTTATCGATGGGAGCAGCTTCGAGGTTGACCTGATCCCTGATATTGATCAGCCTTTTGCAGGCAATACGGGCGCTGTCCGAAACTTTACGATGGACGTCAATACGGCGACAGGCTATCTGTACCTGTATATGGACATTAACAGCTTCGTTAACGGCTATTACGAGAACGACGTCAAAATCACGCTTACGAGGCTCGGAGCAGGCGGCAGAGAAGGCGATCCCGTAAGCGGCTACGGCTATAATTTCCCCGGCGGCTTCGGGATCGACCAAGTACCGGTCGGCCAATACCGCGCGACGGCCGTGTTCGCTCCGCCCGGCGAGGAACCGCTGCCTCTGCTGATCCGCGAGCGGAACCGGAACCAGCAATACGCCGAATCCGTCGAATTCGATTTCAGCCCGCTCACTCCCGGCATCTACGAAGCCCACATCGAAGTCATGGTCCCGTAAATCAGCCATAAAACAGACGGCCTCTGAATCGTCAGAGGCCGTCTGTTTTAATGTTTATTTATAATAAGAAGTCGTCAGCGGAACGAACACCGCTCCGCCCGCTTTGGCATCGCTGTGAATATAGAGCCTCTCCACTCCGCCAATGTCTACCTCGAGCGTAACAAGCCCGTCCTCGACCTTTAGCACTTCGACTTCCTTCAGGGTAATATTCTCCTCCGCATCCTCGATCTCCAGACCGGTCAGGTCTTCGCCGACTGCCGCGATTTGCAGATAAAGCGTCTGGTATTCCTTGTTCGGATAAAGGAGGAATGAGCTGCCGCGGTTCGACTTTCCGTTGTCGAAGAACGCTTCCTTGTAATCCTTGCCCATGTACGTCGTGTGTTTAGGATCTTTTGTATGGTACGTATCATTAAAGCCATCCACTATGGAGATGCCTTCAACCTTCTCGCCGAGAATTATCGTTTTGCTTTCCTGATCATAGTCAACCGCTACGCCAAGCGCATCGGATATCGCCCGAATCGGAAAATAATTGGCTTCGTTGTACATGATCGGCGCAATGGCGTTACCATTCACATCCCTTAATTGAACGGGAGAGCCATCCACCTTCACCTTAATTTCAGGATTCAGAAACGCCTTGATTTCCTCCAGCTTTGTCGCGGCGTACGCGCCGGTCCCCATGCTCGCCAACATGGACAAACTAATGAGAGCCGCTGCTGTTTTTTTCTTCAACTGCCAACACACTCCTTTTTATGTATTTACTAGAACATCGGACGTATCCGAGTATATCGAACCGGCATCCGTGCGGACAAGAGCATTTCGAGCTATCCATCCGTACCCTAAGAACTATCGCAGGCGAACATGCCTGACGGAAAGTCCCAGGCGGGCTATATATTCGGGGTTCTATCTTTGTCTATGTCTGTACCCCCTTGCAGAAGCCTCCTCCGCCATACGCCCGACCTCTGCCCCGCCTAAAGGCCAGCTTCAAGAATAGACCGGGGACCGTTACCCGAAAAGCCGGGCGCATTTAGAATAAAGACATAGATGAGCTGCAAGAAAGGATGAAGAAGACAATGAAAAAATTGTTCAGATCCCACACGGACAACAAAATCGCGGGCGTATGCGGAGGAATCGCGGAATGGCTGGGCATCGACTCCACCATAGTAAGGCTGCTGTTCATCATCTCGGCGTTTTTCAGCTTCGGGGCGGTCCTGCTGGTTTACTTCGCGGCGGCGCTGTTCGTGCCCAAGCCGCCTTACAACGATATGACGTTCACTCACTTCCACTACTAAAAATAAAACAAAACCAAAGGAGAAATGCGAAATGGGAATTCTACAACGAGTTGTGAATATGACGAAGGCCGCGGCCAATGAAATGCTGGACAAAATGGAAAATCCGGTCATGATGCTGAACCACTATTTGAGGGACTTGGACGAAGAGATCGAAAAAACGGAGCGCGCCCTTATCGCACAGCAAGCGCAGGAGCGCATCCTTGGCTCCAAATTCGACGAACAGAACGCTCAGGCTTTGCATTACGAAGGCAAAGCGGAGCAGGCGGCGGCTGAAGGCCGCGAAGCGGAAGCGCGCACCGCGCTCGAAGCCAAGCTGCTGTACCTGGAGCAGGCGGAAGAGACGGATAAGCTGCGCGGCTTCGCTAAGCAAGCGGTCATCGATCTGCAGCTGAAAGTCGAGTCTCTTAAGGAAGAGAAAACTCGTCTGCAAAGCAAACGGACGGAGTTGATTGCGCGGGTTCGCCAATCGGCGGCTTCGGGCGCAGGCCATGGCTATGGCGCGGCCCCGCATTTGCAAGGCAGCGCGGCTGCCAAAGGCTTCGAGCGGATCGAGCAGAAGGTGCTGGAATGGGAAGCGGCGCGCGAGCTCTCGAAGACATCCGGCGGCGGTTACGCCGGCTATGACGCGGCGGCCAGCCAGAAGAACGAGCAGCGCAGCGCGCTGGTGGAAGAGCAGTTGCAGAGGTTGCTGAAGAAATCCGGCAGCTAGCCTTTATATAGATGAAAATGAAGACCGCACTGGGTAACGGCAGTGCGGTCTTCTTTCATATGTGGGCTGCTATTCATTCCTCGTAAATCATTCGTCTCGTCATGCCGCCGTCCACCGTTAGATGGGTGCCCGTTACGAAGCTATTCCCCGGATCCGTCAGGTAGAAGCACGCTCTGACAATGTCATCCGTCCTGCCGACCCGCCCGGCCGGATGCTGGCTGTGATCGGCTTCCCGCAGCGCGCCGTAATCGCCTGTCTCGATCCAGCCCGGGCATATCGCGTTGACCGTAATGCGGTCGGGCCCGAATGAGACGGCCATGGCGTGCGTGAGGGCGAGAATGCCTCCTTTGGACGCGGCATAGGCCTCCGAATTCGGCTCGGACATCAGTGCCCGGGTAGACGAGATATTGACGATCGCCCCTCCGCCGCCCTCCCGCATCCGCTTGGCTCCCTCTCTCGAGCATAGGAAAGTGCCGCGCAGATTCGTGTTCACGACGCTGTCCCACTCGTCCAGCTCCAAGTCGTACGGCGATTTCCAAATGCCGAACCCGGCGTTATTGATCAATATATTTAGCGACTGAACCTTCTCGTCTAATTCGCGGAACAGCTTTCCGACCTCATCGGGATTGCTGATGTCCGCCAGGACGCTCGCCGCTGCGGCATAGCCTTGCTCTTGCAGCAGCTCGGCCGTGCGCCGCAGCCCTTCCTGATTTTTGTCCGCCAGCACGACGCGGGCATCCCGCGCGGCGTAGGCCAGCGCCAGCGCGCGGCCGATCCCGGCTCCCGCACCGGTGATGAGCACGGTTTTATTTTGAAACACGATATCTGCATTCACTCGTTTCACGCTCCTTCATTACCTGTATCCATCATGGCTTGATATGATTATAGCTTGCCTAACTGGAAAATTCCTCATGCCTCTAGCGGGAACCCGTCAAATAAGGTATGATGGCTCGGCAGTATTCTAACAGTCAACAGACATCATGGACAGGACGGTAATGGACAGCATGAGCATCGAATGGACCACAGAGATGATCTTAATTATTATAGCCGGAGGATTCTTGGCGGCATTCGTCGATTCCGTCGTCGGAGGGGGCGGACTAATCTCCGTGCCGGCTTTGCTTGCGGCAGGCCTGCCTCCCCACCTCGCGCTCGGCACCAATAAATTGGCCGGAACGATGTCGTCGCTGACGAGCACGATCGCCTTCTTCCGCTCCGGCAACATCGACCTTAAGATGTCGGGGAAGCTAGTGCCGCTGGCGGCGATCGGCGCCGTGTCGGGCACGCTGCTGCTGCAGCTCGTTCCTTCGGACTGGCTGCGCCCGCTCGTTGTCGCCATGCTGCTGCTCGTGACCGTCTACACCCTCTTCCGCAAGGACTGGGGAAAGGTCAACACTCTGAAGGCCATGTCCGGCAGGGGCTGGATCGCGATGGCCGCGGCGGCACTTCTGCTTGGCGGGTACGACGGCTTCTTCGGACCGGGCACAGGATCGTTCCTCATCTTCGCGTTCCTGCTTCTTGGGCTCGATTTCGTGAAGGCTGCCGGGAATGCGAAGCTGCTTAATTTTACGAGCAATCTCTTTGCCCTTGGCTCGTTCTTCTTCCTCGGATCCATCTCCTACGGCGTCGGCTTGCTGATGGGAGCCGCGATGGTGCTTGGTTCCCTCGTCGGCTCGCGGGTGGCGATCAAGCAAGGCGCGCGTTACGTCAGGCCTCTCTTCATCGGCGTCAGCGCGCTTCTTATAGCTAGGCAGGTATGGACGATCGCGGCTGGTTAAGCAGCTGCCCGTTGATGCAGCCGGACGGAATGTCCGCCCGGCTGTTTGTTTATTTTGCAGGCAGCGGATACGTTTCGAATAGGTTGTGAATTTTGTCACAAATCCGTCATTGTCTTTTTCAAGCGGATCGCATATGATAAGAGCATCAAAAGATTGTGAATGAAATCACATAGTACATTAGTTTGTGAAAACATTCACGTAGATCGAGGGCACCTCCCTTCAAGGGGCTGAGCTTCGGTCCAATCATAAGGAGGAATTCAAATGACGACCCAAATCGCTGTTATCGGATGTACCCATGCAGGTACGGCTGCCATTACGGAAATGGCAAAACGATATCCTGACGCTCGCATTACCGTCTTCGAACGGAACGACAATATATCGTTCCTCTCGTGCGGCATCGCGCTTCATGTGAGCGGCGTCGTTAAAGACGCGCAGGGACTGTTCTACTCGTCGCCGGAGAGGCTTGCCGAGCTGGGCGTCACGACGCTGATGAAGCATGACGTGCTCGCCGTCGACACGGAAGCCAAGACGCTGAGAGCCCGCAACCTGGTTACCGGCGAAGAGCTGACGCAGGCTTACGACAAGCTTGTCGTAACGACCGGCTCGTGGCCGATTATTCCGAAGATGGTCGGCATCGGGCTCGAGAACGTCGTGCTCTGCAAAAATTATAACCATGCGCAGGCCATCATCGAAAAAGCAAAGCAAGCCCGCCGCATCGCCGTTATCGGCGCGGGCTACATCGGAATCGAGCTTGTCGAAGCGTTCGAGATGCTGGGCAAGGAAGTCACGCTTATCGATAATATGGACCGCATTCTGTACAAATATTTGGATCAGGAAATAACCGGCGTTACGGAGCAAGCCTTCAAGGAAAAAGGCGTCCAGCTTGAGCTCGGCCAAACGGTCACTTCGTTCGAAGGCGACAAAGAAGGACGCGTCGCGAAAGTGATTACGGACAAAGGCGATTACGAGGCGGATCTCGTCGTCCTGTGCATCGGCTTCCGGCCGAATACCGAGCTGCTGAAAGGCCAAGTGAATATGCTGCCGAACGGCGCCATCCTGGTAGACGAATATATGCGCACCAGCAAGCCGGACGTGTTCGCCGCGGGCGACAGCTGCGCCGTTCACTACAATCCGACCGGGGAGCATGCCTATATCCCTCTTGCTACGAACGCCGTCAGAATGGGTACGCTGGTTGCCCGGAATCTGATGGAACCTACCGTCAAATATAGGGGCACCCAAGGCACGTCGGGCATCAAAATTTACGACTACAACATCGCGTCGACGGGCTTGACCGAAACGGCCGCGCTTGCTGCAGGCTTGAATGTGAAAAAAGTCACAATCGAAGACAACTACCGTCCCGAGTTTATGCCGACGCACGAGCCGGTTACGCTCAAGGTCGTGTACGACGCGGAGACCGGCCGGATTCTAGGCGCGCAGGTCCTGTCGAAGGTCGACTTGACGCAATCGATTAATACGCTGTCGGTATGCATACAGAACGGCATGACGATGGAGGAGCTAAGCTACGTCGACTTCTTCTTCCAGCCGCACTATAACAAACCGTGGAATTTGCTGAACCAAGCCGGCCTGCAGGCGGTATAGCCGGTCCGCTCGTCTAATGAGGTCCCTCAGCTCGCATCGCATAGGAAAGAGGCTGTTCCCCGCAGAATGAATCTGCGCAGGAGCAGCCTCTTCTCTGTCGCCCTCATCAGCCGCGCTGTCGGAGCGGATTGACGCTGGCCCGTCACCAGGCGTTCACGCCGATCTTCTCCAGCGTCTCGCTAATGAATGCCGGCTCGTCCTCCGGCGTGCGGGACGTAATCAAGTTCTGGTCGACGACGACTTTCTTGTCGATGAATCGTCCTCCCGCCCTCTCCACCTCGCCGGCGATGCCCGGATAGGAGGTCAGCGTGCGGCCTTCCAGGATGCCGGCTGCGGCGAGCACTTGCGGACCGTGGCAGATGGCCGCGATCGTCACGCAGGACGCGTCCGCCTCCTGTACGAATTGCTGCACGTTCTTATTGTCCATCAGCTTGCTCGGAGAGCTGCCTCCCGGAATGATGATAGCGGCGTAATCATTCGGGTCTGCCTCATCAATCGATAGATGCGTTGTATACGAAACCGTGCCGTTTTTCCCCTTCAGCTCCTGCCCCGCCCGCAGCCCGATGATGACGGTCTCGTGCCCGTTCTTCACCATCTCGTCGTATGGATTTTGCATTTCGGAATCCTCGAAGCCCTCCGCCAGCAGAAACGCAATTTTTTTCGTATTTTGCATCTTCATCGCTCCTCTCGTTATGGACGCTGTATCTTTACCTTACCCCGAATGATGCCGCCTGAATCCGGCATTATCGGAAAATGCGGTAAAGGAAGAAGGAAGAAGGCAAATCCTCTAGACGGATCTTCCTTCCTCATTCCAGTCCCGCTTGCACCTCCCGCCGCCTTCTACCTCCCAGCAGCCGACTAAGAGCAATTCGAGCGCACCACACCGAGAAGATCGCGAACATCAGTCCCCAAACGGCGGCCGGCAGCATCGTCGTTTGGCTCAAGCTGGCGGCGTCGCCCGCCTGCGCGGGACTCGTGAAGGATAGATACAGGATCACGAATGCCGAGACGACCGATTCGACCAAGCACAGAAACGCGATAAGCAGGTAATAGCCTTTCTGCAGCCATCTTGGGGCGAGAAACGCGATCAGCGCGGTCACGACGGAGAAGCCGGCGCACCAAGCGATGCCGTATCCGTTGCGAACGAACAACACCAGCGCGAGCACCGCCATGATGACAATGAACGACAAGCCCGTCCGCAGTCGCTCCCGCCGGTACAAATCGAACAGCAGCGCCGCGAATAACGATGCTCCTGCATAGCCCGCCAGTCCGATCGGGATGAGCATCCAGCCTTCCGAGAACCGGGTCAGCGTCACGCCGCTCTGATCCGCGTAGAGATGAATTTCCATCACCTTGCCCTGCAATAACAGCGCCGCCGCGGCATGCGACAGCTCATGGACGAGCGTATTCACATTGCGGAAAAAAGCCGAAAACGGCACAAACCGCGTCAAGAATAACACGATCAAGAAGATAACGCCCGTTCGAAACCAAGAGAACATTCAAATCTCCTCCTTGCCAGAAATACGCAACTTTTGTCCACCGGCAAGCGTCTACCTTTGTGACTACTATACCATTAACGGCATGGACCAAAGGAGCTCAACATGACACAAAAATCCAAAACGCATCTCAAGCTTGCGGCACTCGCGCTGGCCGCGGCATTGACCGTGACAGCCTGCAGCAGCGGCAAACAAGACCAATTGGATTCAGGCGCAGCCGTCACTCCCTCTCCTTCACCGACTGAAATAGCGACCGAAACCGAAACGCCTACAATAGAAGCAAGCAAAGCTCCTGAATCCGGGATAACGTCGGAGCCGACGGACAAGCCGACGAGTCAGCCTTCCGCTGCACCCGAGCAAACCGAAAAGCCGGAGCCGGCGGAGTCTTCAGCATCGAAGCCCGCTACAACGAAGCCTAGCGCCAAGCCTGCCGCTAAGCCGGCAGCAAGCGCGAAGCCAACCGCCAGCGTCAGACCAAGCGCTAAACCGACAGCCGCGCCGTCGGTCTCTCCAACCCCGGAGCCGACGGCCGAGCCCGCGGCAACACCGACTGCAACGCCGGCGCCAACGGCAACGCCTGCCGCGACACAGCCGTCTTCGGCTCCGGAGGGCGAACCAAGCGTCGATGAGATCGTCGCCCGATTATCCGAAGAGCTCGAGATGCCGTCGATGACAACCATCAAAAAGGAACAAATCCCCGAGTTCTACCAAGGCATCGAACCGGACGCGATGCTGGAGGAATATGTGTTCAAGCAAGCAATGATCATGATTTCCGCCAGCGAATACTCCGTCATAAAGCTGAAATCGGAGGATGAGTATGATACGGCCGCCGCGGCCTTCGCGTTCCGCGCCGAGACGGTCATGAAGAGCTTCGAGAACTATTTGCAGGATCAATACCAGCTTGCGGAAAACTATCAGGTTATCCGGAACGGTCCTTACGTATTGTTCTCGATCTCGGATAAGCAAGAGGAAATCGCGGCTATTTTCAATGGTTTTTTCGAGTAATGAGAAGGAGGCCTGCACCCGGTGCAGGCCTCCCTTTTTTTATTGCCGCCTTCTCTATGCCGTAACCGCCGAATCCTGCTCGATGAACTGCTGACGAACGAGCTTCGCGTACAGCTCGTGCGACTGCAGCAGCTCGGCGTGCGTGCCTTGCCCCGTGATCCCGCCGTTCTCGAGCACTAGGATCTGATCCGCCGCGCTGATTGTCGACAGACGATGCGCAATGACAAGCGTCGTCCTGTCCCGCATCAGCGCCTGCAGCGCTTCCTGCACCAGCTTCTCCGAGCCGCTGTCCAGATGGGCGGTCGCCTCGTCGAGCAGCAGAATGTCCGGATTCCGCAGCAGCGCTCTCGCGATCGCCAGCCTCTGCCGCTGACCTCCCGACAGCTTAACGCCCCTCTCTCCCACTTCCGTATCGAGGCCCTCGGGCAGCGACTCGATGAAGGACGACAGGTTCGCTTGCCACAGCGCCTCCGCCATCCGTGCGGGGTCCGCCCCGTCCAGACCGTACGTCAAGTTATGCCGGATGGTACCGGCCATCATGGGGCTGTCCTGGGAAACATAAGCGATCCGGCCTCTCCAGCTCTCAAGCCCGATCCCCTCGATCGGTTCGTTCCCGTAACGAATCACGCCTTCCGTCGGCGCATAGAATCGCTCGATCAAAGAGAAAAGCGTCGTCTTGCCCGTGCCGCTTGGTCCTACGATGGCCGTCATGCCTCCCGGCTTAGCCGCGAAAGTTAGATTTCGCAGAATCGGTCTATCCGGCGAATAGGCGAAGCTTACGCCTTCGAAGGCTAATGGCTCTTTTGCCCTCGCTCCAGACAGGCCGCTCGGCAGCTCTGCTCCTACCTCTTCCGCTCGTTCCTCCAGTAGCTCGATAATGCGCTGCGACGCTCCCGTCGCCTTCTGGAATTGCGTAAAGAAGGACGCCATCTGCGTAAACGGCATGACGATCTGGAACATGTACAGAATGATCGCGACGAGCTCGCCGGTCGAAAGCGTGTTCTGCGCGACCCGAACCCCTCCGTAACCGATAAGCAGCACAAGAATGAGCAGCATAACCGTCATCATGAGCGGCGTGACGACCGACATGATCTTGGCTTCCTGCAAGCCGAATCGGAACAAGCTCGATACGCGCCCCTTTCCTTGCTCGAGCTCCACGCGCTCCGCGAGCGAGGCTTTCACCAGCCGAATCTCCGACAGCACCCTCCCGAGATCGCCTTGGAACAAAGCCGTCTCGTCCTGCATCGCCTTCGACACCTTGAACATCCGATTGCCGAGCGGCCACAGCACCAGCATGGCGGCGGGTACGGCGATGAACATGAGCAGCGTCATTTTCCAGTCAATGTAGAGCAGGATGATTACGCCGCCCACAATCGAAACGAGGCCTCCCACGAACGAAATCACATGGCTGATAATAAAATCTTTGATTACGTTTGTGTCGTTCGTTACCCGGCTCATCGTCTCCCCGGACGAGCTGCGGTCGAAGAACGGCACCGGCAGCTTCAGGACCCGCTCCCACAGCTCCTTGCGCATGCCGGCGATCATGAATTGCCCGACATAGGACATCGTGTAGACGGAGAAGCCGGACATGACCGTCTGCAAGGCAAACACAACCCCCAGCGCGACGATGGTGAAGGTTTCCAGCGCCGAGCCTGCCAGCTGCTCCACGACGTTTTTGGTCAGAAGCGGAATAAACAACGACAAGACGGTCTCTCCCAGACCCAGCACGACGGCTGCGGCGATGATCCATTTGGCCGGACGGTGCCTGCCGATTAACGATAGAAACGGTTTGATTTCCATAAGCTTTTCCTCCCCTAATGCGTGGCTTTCCTCTATGGTTCATAGCGTATCACCTCACGTAACGTGAGGCGCAAGCCTTATTTTTAATTGCCGCGAAACCCAAGAGAAAAGTATGACAGACTGTTGTCATAGTTGAGTCCGTATAATCGCTTCAGGGTCAAAAAACAAACGCAACATCAAAGGAGACGATACGAATGACGAATCATCCGGCCGAACTATTGAAATACCACGCATGGGCTAACCAAACGATTATAGGGAGAATCAAGGAGCTCCCGGCCCCGGCGCTGAGCCAAGAAGTGAACAGCTCGTTCCCGACCGTGGCGCATGCCTTAAGCCATATTTATGTTGTGGATCGAATGTGGTATCTGGTGCTGACAGGCGCGGGCATGCCGGAGGCTTTCCAAGCCACGATGGCGCTCAATACGAGAATTCTTGGATCCATTGATGAGTACGCAGTCATGTTCGAAGAGTTAGCCGGACAATACGGAGATTGGATCCAAAGCCAAGATGACTTGGAGCAAACCATCCTGCTGGATAACCCATTCGCCGGCGTCCGCCAAACCCGTCTGTCGGAAATCGTGCTGCATGTCGTCAATCACGGCACCTATCACCGGGGCAATGTATCCACGATGCTCCGTCAGCTCGGCCATGCATCCGCCATGAACGACTACGCACTGTTCTGGTATCAGGCGGCTGCGTCGCCAACGGCCTAATGGAAATCGAGAATTTCCTGCTGGAGGCAAAATCAAGGGAAGTGCTGAGGGAGTGGCTGCGTGAGAACGGAAAGACCGCAAAATCCTGTTGGGTCGCCGTCAGCATGACGCCGAGCCCGGATACGCTGCTTTATTTGGACGCGGTCGAAGAAGCTCTATGCTTCGGATGGATCGACAGCGTCAAGAAGAACGTGCCCGGGGCGGGCCTTGCCCAAAGATTGTCGCCCAGAAGCAGAAGAAGCAATTGGACCGAGCTTAACAAAGAACGCGTCCGCCGCCTTGAGAAGCTGGGGCTCATGAGCGAAGAAGGCAGAGAGGCGCTTCCCGATATGGACCCCGCTTCGTTCCGGATGGATGAAGCTATTGAGCAGAGGCTGAAGCAGGATCCGCAGGTTTACAAAATTTTTCTAGCGTTCCCGCCCTTGTACCAGAGAGTCCGGATCGATACGATCCAAAGCGTTAAAGATCAGCCCGAACTATTCGCCAGCCGGCTGGAGCGATTGATTGCGAACACGAGGGAGAACAAAATGTTCGGCCAGTGGCACGATCACGGACGTCTTCTGGATTATTGAGGGAGCGTTGACAGGAGAAAGAAAGCTATAGCGATCTGTCGTGTCGTTACTCTCGTGACGACGGCGGGTTGCGATGCTTTAGCGACATCAAGGATCGTTATCGCTTCGAGAAGAGTGCTTGGTTGAGCGGTAGCGGTCTGTCGTGTCGTTACTCCAGTGACGACGGCGGGTTGCGGCGCATTAGCGACACGATGAGTCGCTATCGCGTAGTGAAGAGCAGCTTGGTTCTGCAATAGCAATCAGTCATTGGTTATCAATTTCGCAAAGAAGCAGCAGCCGGGTAGGCTGCTGCTTCTTTATGCTTGTCGCGGTATGGCACGCGCGCTTATACGGCGCGGAAATGGTAAATCTTGCTGGCGAAATCGCCGAAGAATTGCGGCTTCGGCAAGCCGGCGTACATGAGGTCGTCGCCTCCGTAAGGCACGCTGTCCGAGCCTTCCAGGACATATTGCTTATCCGGCGCCAAGCCTTGCAGCTTGAAGCGGCCAAGACGCGCGTGCGGCTCTTGCAGCACCTGAACGTAGACGACGAACGCCTCGTCCTTCGTCTTGGAGACGAACATCCATGCCGTGTCGTTCCCCTCGAACGGGCTCAGGATACGGTAGAAATCGCCGAACTGCACGAGATGGCGGATGCTCTTGTACAGCTCGACCTGCTCCTTGACGACCGCGTTTTCTTCCTCGCTGAACTTGGTCAGGTCGAGCTCGTAGCCGAAGTTGCCGGAGAGCGCCACGTTGCCCCTTGTCTCGAGCGACGTCACGCGTCCTACCTGATGGTTCGGCACCGCGGATACGTGGGCTCCCATCGTGCTGACCGGGTAGACGATGCTGGTGCCGTATTGGATTTTCAGCCTGGAGATCGCGTCGGAATTGTCGCTTGTCCAAGTCTGCGGCATGTAATACAGCATGCCCGGATCGAAGCGTCCGCCGCCGCCCGAGCAGCTCTCGAACAGTATGTTCGGGAAGGCCGTCGTAATGCGCTCCAGAACGGAGTACAGGCCGAGCATGTACCGGTGCGCCGTCTCTCTCTGACGGTCCGCAGGAAGCAAGGCGGAGCCGATCTCCGTCATGTTGCGGTTCATATCCCATTTCACATACGTAATCGGCGCGCTGGACAGAATGTCCGAAACCGTGCGAACGATATACTCCTGGACGTCCTCGCGGGACAAATCGAGAATCAGCTGCTGACGAGCCTGCGTTCTTCTGCGGCCTTCGATATGCAGGCACCAGTCTGGATGATTGCGGTACAGCTCGCTGTCCGGGGAGATCATCTCCGGCTCGAACCACAGACCGAACTCCATGCCGAGATTTTTAACGCGGGCAAAGAGATCCTCGAGCCCGTTCGGGAGCTTGCGGCGGTCGACGAACCAATCGCCCAGGGAGGTGCGATCGTCGTCGCGCTTGCCGAACCAGCCGTCGTCGAGGACGAACAGCTCGATGCCGAGCTCCTTGCCCGCGCGGGCGATCGATTCGATCTTATCCGCGTTGAAGTTGAAGTAGGTCGCTTCCCAGTTGTTGACCAGAATCGGTCTTGCTTGATCGCGGAACGTTCCGCGGCATAGACGGGAGCGGTACAAATCATGATAAGTGCGGGACATGCCGCCGATCCCTTGATCGGAGTGCACGAGAATGGCTTCCGGCGTCTGGAACGACTCGCCCGGGCTAAGAAGCCAGCTGAAATCGAACGGGTTGATGCCGGCGAACACGCGGGCGCTGTGGAACTGATCGACCTCGGCTCCCGCCGCGAAGCTGCCGCTGTAGACCAGGCTGACGCCGTATGCCGTGCCATGCTCTTCCGTCGCTCCTTCCGACAGCAGCGCGATGAACGGATTCTGGACATGGCTGCTCGAGCCTCTGCGGCTCTCGACCGACTGCATGCCCGGAACCAGCGCCCGGCGGTGGATATGGCGCTCGCGCACCCACGAACCGGAAAGCTGCAGCAGCTCGTAGCGGTCATCCGCCATGTCGAGGCTCATGCTGAGCGCTCGGAGCACTTTGAGCGGGCTGCCTCCCGTATTCACGAGCCTGGCGGATCTTGCGATCGCGTCGGAATCCCGGAATACCGTGTACGAGAGGATAACCTGCAAGCCGGCAATGTCGTCCTTCAGCGTAATTTCGAGCGTCTCGGCTTCCTCGTCGCTCTCGGCGTATACGGCCGGCAGTCCTGCGAGTCCCGGCTTGCCGGACACGATCCGGTAGGAGTCGTACAGGAGCTCCGTTACCGTCGATCCGTTCGCCTGCTGAACCTGAACCGCCGGCGTCCGGAAATCGGACGCGCCGTAAGAAGGATATTCCTGCGGCAGCGTATCGAGCGACAGCTCCAATTGATCCATGTCCGGAGTCGGCGAGAACGAGGCCCTTCCTTTGATCTCGAGGAGACGCTCCACGCCGATGCCCGTAATTTTTCTCCCCCAATACAAATGCGCCAGATACCCCTGCTCCGTAACCTTCATGACGTAGCTTGTATTCCCGGATTGCAGATGGAAGACGGAGCCTTCCTGCAGAAATTGAATACCCATCGATAACAGCCTCCCTTAATTCGATTTCGAATGTGATAGATTTGCGCCGCTGCTCTCCCGAACAATCAGCTTCGTGTTTACCTTGACGTGCATGGCCGCTTCGCGCCCTTCGATCCGCTCCAGCAGCAGCTGCGCCGCCGTTCTTCCCATTAATTCCGTATGGGCGCGGACCGTCGTAAGCGGCGGATGCAAATAGGCGGAAATTTCGATATCGTCGAAGCCGATGATGGCCATCTCCTCCGGCACGTTCACGCCATTCTCTTGAAGCGCGCGAAGCGCTCCCGCCGCCATCGGATCGCTGCCCATCAGCACCGCGGTCGGACGCTCTCCAGCCTCGAGAAGACGAAGCATCCCTTGATACCCGCCCGCCGGCGCCCAGTAGGAGGCAATGTCGTACTCCGAATGGTACAGGCCGCGTTCGGTCATCTCCCTGCGAAATACCGATCTTCGGGGATCGATCGTTTCGATAGGCGTAAGTCCCGGCACCAGCCGGTGCACGGTTTCGTCTCCGCCGATATACGCGATCCGCTTATGCCCCTGCTCGAGCAGATGGGCAATAGCGTCGCGCACGCCCCCTTCGAAGTGAAGCGAGACGCAATCGCAGCTCGCGGGCTGATCCGCATTGTTGACGAAGACGGTGCGGTCCGTTCGGGAATACAATTGCGCGACGTCTTCCGAAGCGATGGATCCGACAACGATCAGGCCATCCAGCTCATTCACCGTTCCAAGCTCGGCGCCGCCGCTTCCGCGGAGGACCTTGGATATCGTCAGCCCCAGCTCGTCGCAGCGATGCTCGATCCCCCGGCGGATCGAGGCGAAATACGGATCGTCCCGCTCATCCTCAAGCGACGACCACATGAGAAGGCCGATCTGCTTCCTGGATAGCTGCTCTTCACGCTTCAGCTTCTTCAGTCTGGCCGGCTTGTAGCCGAGCTGCTCCGCGATCGCGAAGACGCGCGTCCTCGTCTCCTCGCCGACGGCTAACGTCGCGTCGTTGTTAAGCACGCGCGATACGGTCGCCGGAGATACCCCCGCCTGCTGCGCGATGTCTTTGATCGTTGGCATGGGATACCTTCGACCTCCCTAGATAATGTTTAGTTAATAATTTTACTGAACGTAATTATCATAACAAATCGGACTTTAGTTCACAATACTAGAATATCGGGTAATGGGAAGTAGCGGAAATCAGCTTGGAGGCTGCAACTTTTCCGCTCCGATCCTGCGTCTTAGGTGTAATGACTATGAAACGAACAGGAGTGATCCGCATGAAAAAGATGATGACGCTGCTCTGCATGGCCGCCGTTCTCGTATTCACGGGATGCGCTAACGATTCGGCGAATAATACGAAAGAGCCGACCCAGGAGCAGCAGACCCCGGCCGGATCGGACGGGCAATCCGGGAATGCCGGCAACGGCAACCAGACGAACGACGGCAACGCGCAGACGCCGACTGCTTCTCCGTCCCCGGCAGCGGGAGACAACAGCGGCGACAACGATTCGGACAAGCCTTACGCCGAACCGAAGGAAGCGGCCGACGCCGTCATATCGGCGCTGAAAACCAAAGATTTGGCAACGCTCGGCAAGCTTGTGCATCCGGAACACGGCATCCGATTCTCTCCGTACGTGCATATCGACGCCGAGAAAGCCGTCCGGTTCAATGCCGGCAAGCTGCCATCCATGGAAGATGCGACGGTTCGTAACTGGGGCAACTACGATGGCTCCGGCGAGCCGATCGAGCTGACCTTCGCGGAATATTACGATCGGTTCGTATACGACCATGACTACGCGAAGCCGCAAGAAATCGGGGATGACTCCATACTCGGCAGCGGCAATACGACGCCGAATATTAAGGACATCTACCCGGAGAGCTACATCGTCGATTACCACTTCAATGGCTTCGACGAGAAGAACGAAGGCATGGACTGGGCCAGCCTCATCCTCGTTATGGAGGAGCATGAAGGCGGCTGGTACGTCAGCGCCGTCGTTCACTCGGGCTGGACCATATAGATGAACCAAAGAAGGCATGGCCGTACATCGAATCTACCCACTCGATGTACGGTCATGCCTTCGCTTCGCTCGGTTACGTCTGCTTCTCTTGAGCCGGTGCCGGCGCTGGTGCCGGGGCGGCACCCGCGTTCGGCGACTCCTTCGGCGTAGCGCCGCCGTCCTGCTTCTGCTCGCGGTGGATCTTCCACCGGCGCTGCTCCTTGCCGCCGTGCGCCTTCATAAGCTCCTCGCGCAGCTGCTCTTCCGTCTTGCCGTCCGTCTTAATGCCGTGCTTCTCGGCTATCTTCTGCAGATGTTCCAGACGCTTGGCCCGGTGCTCCGCTTTGAACGCTTCCCATTTCTCTTTGTTCGCTTCCTTCGCCACGGCCAGCTCTTCCTTGAGCTGCTGCGCCGACTTTCCTTCCGTCTGGATGCCGAAGTAATCCGCCATCTCCTGAAGCTTCTTCAGGCGATAGGCCTCGAAGTCCTCCTTCGACATATGGATGCGATGACGTTCATGATGCCCGTCCTCGCTCTCCTGCTTCGCAGCCTGTTTCTCTGCCGCCGCAGGCGCCGTCGTCTCCGCGCTGACCGGTACCGCCTGCCAGATCGATGCTGCCGCGACACCCGCAGCCGCAGCCAAGAGGAAGCCTCTTCTTGCCTTCTTCCTATACATATGCTGACTCACCCTTCTATCGCAGTTGTATGCCGAGGAGAGCCGTTAGCAGCACATGCAGCGCTCTCCTCTTCTGGAATATTGTTCCCATGCACGTATCCCGATAGACATGATTCAACAAATTATGACTCCGACAAGAGAAGAGCGATCCTCTCGTCCAGCCATTCCTTGGAGAAGTGCTCTCCGATAAATACCGCCACGTCCAGCACTTCGCCCTGCGGCTCGATTCGGATGAAATCGGACTCTCTGTATGCGTATTGGAATAAATAGCGGCTGCCGGCCGACATGTCGGAGAATGACACGATGCCCTTGGCTCTGTAGATGTTGTCCGGGAGACCGCGCAGAAGCTCCTCGAACGCCACGCTGTTCACTGGCTCATCCAGATAGTAGGTCGCGGCCATGACATGCCCATGAGAATGCTCATGCTCATGCCCGTCCTCCTCATGACCGTGTTCGCGGCCATGACGGATCGAGCCAACCTCGATGTCGCCGGATTCCGCTTCCAGCCAGCGCCAATCGTCCAGCTCGCAGCGCACGACGGGCACGATATCGGCATGGCCGTTCCACTCCCGGAGCAGCTGCTGCGCCTCCACGAGCTGCTCCGGCTCCAGCTTGTCGCACTTGTTGAGGAGCAGCAGCGTTCCGCATCGGATCTGTTCCTTCATCAGCTTGAACGTCCTGCCTTTGCCGGACCTGCTTCTCGCCAGCAGCTCAGGACCGTCGACGACGGTGATCACCGCTCGAAGATCGACGGTTTTGTACATGGAGGCGTCCGTCACGCCGTCCAGCGTCTCCATCGGATTAGCCGCGCCCGTCGACTCGATCACGATGGCGTCAGGACGATGCTCCGCTATGAGCGCGCCGATCTCTACGCCAAGATCCCCTCGGATGGAGCAGCAAATGCAGCCCCCCAGCATCTCGGCCATCGGCACCTCCCGATCAACCAGCTCGCCGTCCAAATTCACTTCACCCAGCTCGTTCATAATAACGGCCGGCTTCAGCCCGCGCCGCTTCCATTCGCTCAGCAGGTTCCCGAGAAGCGTCGTCTTCCCGCTCCCTAGAAAGCCCGAAAGCAAATAAACGGGCGTCGGCTTCGCTTGTTCATTGCTTATCATTATCGATTAACTCCCGTCTGTAATAGGTGATCCATTCAGCTCCGCAAGCGCGGCGGCATGCGCTTCCTGCACGCTCTCCGCGACCTCCGCGGGATCGCCGCCCTTCAACAGCTCCCGAAGGCCGCGGTTCAGCGCTTCCGCGCCTTCGGCCGTTAACATCGAGTCGTAGACGGGCGTCAGCCGAACGCTGTTCACCAGATCGTACACCTGCGCGAAGATCGGGGACACCATGCTTTTGTCCAGCGCAAGCTTATAGCTGACGAGCTGGTTGCTCGCCAGCGTTCGGCGCTGCGCGTCGGGGCCTGACATCGCGAAGATGAGCCGCAGAGCGGCCTCCTTCCTCGCGCCTTCTTCCCGCACGCCAAGCGCCATTCCCGATCCGACGACGCCCGCCAGCGTGTTCGGCTGGCCTTGGCCGCCGGGGATCGCTGGAAGCACGGTCGCTCCCATGCTCCGAAGCTCTTCGTCCGATGCATGCGCGGCCATATTCGTGAGCGCCCACCCGCCGTCGATCATCATCGCGGCTTCTCCTCTTACGAAGCGCAGCTCCATCTCGACATTATCGATCCGTTCGTAGTCCTCTTGGAATGCCCCGGCTTGTCCGAGCTGCCGCATGTAAGCCAGCGCTTCGACGAATGGAGGGTCGGTGAACCGGGCGCCGTTCTGGCTTACCGCCTGCAGGAACCATTCCGTTCCCGTCACCCGGTCGGCAATCGAGCTGAAGATGCTGGCTTGAGCAAGCCAGCCCGCCTTATTGCCAAGCGCGATCGGGGTAATTCCCTGCTCGTTGAAATGACGGATCACGTGCAGCAGCTCGCCCCATGTCGTCGGCACCTTCATCCCGCTCCGCTCGAATATATCCTTGTTGTAATACAAGATCGACGTCGGCGACAGCCCCATGGGGGCTCCGTAAACAAAGTCCCACTCCGAGAACGCTTCCAAAGAATTCGGCAGAAAGCCGTCCCGCCATTCCGGATATTGTTCAAGCAGCGGATTAATCGGCGCGATAAGCCCGGCCGCCGCCAGCTTCCTCGTCATCGACCCGCTCCACATGACAAAAACGTCCGGAACCTCGCCCCTCAAAGCCGCGGCCATCAGGCGGGATCGGTACTCGTCCGGAGGAATGGCTTCGACGAACAAGCTGATGTTCGTATTCGCTTCCTGATACTCCCGTACGATGTCCCGCATCGTCTGCGCGCGCAGATCGTCCCCGGTGAAATTGTGCCACAGCGTGAGCTCGATGACCCTGGATTCCGTCTCCTGCGCCTCTTCCCTCTGGACAACGCAGGAGGTCGAAACGGCAACAAGAATCGACATAATAGCGACTAGCGACATGGCCTGCTTCATTCCAAGCGCCCCCCTCTATCCCTCTCCTATGTACAAGTATAGAGAAAAAAGTCGAAATTGCACAGCGATTTGCGCAAAACAAATCATACTTTTTGTTAGAATGCCAAAATTTTTGTTTGATTTTTTCATTTGCGAGGTGTACCATGACACTTGAAAATGGTTTTTCTGAAGAGAGGTGACGTTGTTGGAAACCATATCACAGGAATTCGTTTTTTTCGCCGAGTTGGCCAAAGGCATTGCCGCCCAATTCGGTGAGCAGTGCGAGGTCGTCATCCATGACTGGTCGAAGCCGTTCGAAAGCACGATCGTCGCGATCGAGAACGGACACGTCACGGGACGGAAGGTTGGAGATCCGAGCACCAATCTCGGACTGGAAATCATGCGGGGGTCCCGGGACGGGGACAATCGCCACAACTACATTACGCAAACCGCGGACGGACGCCTGCTTCGCTCTTCGTCGATGTACGTGAAGAATAGCGCGGGCCAGATCATCGGCGCGGTGTGCATCAATATGGACATTACGGACATCATGGCCGCCGAGAAAGCGCTCCACTCGCTCACGGGCAGCGGCGGAGCCATGGTCAGAGAATCGTTCGTCAGCAGCGTGAACGAGCTGCTCGACAGCCTGCTGATCGAAGCTCAGGAGGCGATCGGCAAGCCGCCGGCGCAGATGAACAAGGAGGACAAGATCAGGCTGATTCAGCTGCTCGACCAGAAGGGCGCGTTCCTGATCAAGAAGTCGGGAGAACGGATTTGCAGCCACTTGGGCATCTCGAAGTTCACCCTTTATAACTATTTGGAAGAATCCAAGTCCGGGGATGGGAAGGAGAGCTTCGATCATGAATAACTCCGTTACGGGCGCTTCGGCGCCGGAGACGCCGTGTGTCGTCATCGATCTGGAAGCCGTTAACGCCAACATTATCCGTATGGCAGCCGCCATTCAGAAGACGGGCGTGGCGCTTCGTCCTCACGCGAAGACGCATAAGCTGCCCGAGATGGCGCAGCGCCAGCTCATGGCAGGCGCGGCCGGCATTACCGTCGCCAAAATCGCCGAGGCCGAAGCGATGGCCGCCGGCGGCATCCGCGACATCTTCGTCGCTTATCCCATAGTGGCCGAGTCCAAGCTGGCGCGCGCCGCCAAGCTGGCGAAGGACGGCGTCCGGCTCGTCATCGGGGCCGACAGCCTGGAAGGCGCGAGGCGCATATCCGAAGCCGCTGTACGTCACGGCGTCGATCTCGAGGTCCGTCTCGAGATCGAATCCGGCTTAAAGCGGACCGGCGTGGAGCCTTTGGACGCCGCCGCCCTTGCGCGGGACATTGCCGCTCTGCCCGGCATCCGGCTAACCGGCATCTTCACCTATCGCGGCGCAATGCTTGGCGGCTCCGGAACAACCGATCTGCGCGCCGCGGGCCATGAGGAAGGCGAGCTGATGGTACGCGCGGCCGAGGCGATCCGCGCGGCCGGCGTCTCCATCTCAGACGTGAGCGTCGGCTCCTCCCCGACCGCCCTCTACGCCGCCGAGATCGACGGAATTACGGAGGTGCGGCCCGGCACTTACATTTACCAAGATGCCATGCAGGCCGCATTCGGCCTCTGTTCCCTCGAAGAATGCGCCGGCACGGTGCTGGCAACGGTCGTCAGCCGTCCCGCTCCGGACCGCATCGTCATCGACGGCGGCAGCAAGACGTTCGCGACGGACGTCCAGCCGGACAAAGCTCCTCTGCATCTGAGAGGATTCGGCCGCGTCGTCTCCGATCCGAACGCCGTCTTCGAACGGATGAACGAGGAGCACGGCGTTATCGCGGTCGACCCAAGCAGCGGCTACCGGGTTGGAGACGTAATAGCCATTGTACCCAACCATATTTGCAGCACGGTCAATCTTCACAGCCATGTGTACCTCCGGCATGCGAACGGCGAACTGGTGAAAACAACCGTGGCCGCCCGCGGCTTGCTGGAATAACCGAGAGGAGACCCCCACCATGCTGGATCTCGTATTCAAAAACGGAAAAATCGTCGATGGCACAGGCAACCCCTGGTTCAAGGGGGACGTCGGGCTGAAGGACGGCATTATCGTGTCCGTCGGCCATATCGATCAGGAAGCGCATCGCATCATCGACGTTTCGGGCAAGATCATCTCGCCCGGCTTCATCGACGGGCACTGCCACTCCGATCTCATGATTCTGGACCATCCCGGCAGCGACATCAAGCTTCAGCAAGGCGTTACGACCGAGGTCGTCGGCAACTGCGGTCTCGCTCCCGCTCCTTACGTCCGCAGCAGAGGCGATCTGCTCCAAACGTACGTGCAGCCCGTCATCGGCAGCACGGCTTGGGAGTGGCCTTGGGAGACGGTCGGCGACTATATGGATCATGTCGCGCAGACGCTGATCTCCGAGCATATCGCCACCTACGTCGCGCACGGCGCTCTGCGGATCGCGGTCATGGGCTTCGAGAACCGCCCGGCCACGCCCGCGGAAATCGCCCGCATGAAGGAGCTGCTCGAGGAAGGCTTGCGCGCTGGAGCGATCGGCCTCTCCATCGGCCTGCTCTACGCGCCGGGCAGCTATACATCGCGCGAGGAATTGGCGGAGCTGTGCAGCGTCCTGCCGAAATATAACGGCCTGCTCTCGACCCATATTCGAGGCGAAGGGAACAACCTGCTGCCGTCGGTCGCGGAGGTTATCTGGATCGCCGAACGCGCCGGCATCTCGCTTCATATCAGCCATCTGAAGGCGGCCGGCAAGGCGAACTGGGGCAAGGTGCTCGACGCGCTGGAGCTCGTCGAAGCGGCGAGGGCCCGAGGCATGGACGTGACGGTCGACGTCTATCCGTACAACGCGGGGTCGACGACGCTGACGACCGTGCTCCCGCCATGGGTGCTCGAAGGCGGCATTCAAGCGACGCTTGAAGCTTTCCGCAATCCGAGCCTTCGGGCTCGCATTAAGGAAGAGCTTGGAGAGGAGCAGACCGAATGGGATAACCTAGTCTGCTCCACGGGCTGGAACAGCGTCATTGTCTCTGCCGTCCAGACCGAGAAGAACAAGCCGCTGGAAGGGAAGCACATCGCCGAAATCGCGGAGCTTCGCGGCCAGCATCCCGTCGACTGCATGATGGACTTGCTGCTGGAGGAGAACGGTCAGATCGCTATCGTCTACTTCCACATGTCCGACGACGACGTGAAGCAGGTGATCGCTTACGAGAAGTCGCTGATCGCTTCCGACAGCTTGAACTGCGAGATCGGCAAGCCGCATCCGCGCACGTACGGCACGTTCCCGCGCGTCTTCGCCAAATACGTGCGGCAGGACAAGACGCTGTCGCTCGAGCAGGCGGTCCGCAAGCTGACATCCTTCCCGGTTCAGCGCTTCAAGCTGGGCAAACGCGGCTTGCTCGTCCCGGGCTACGCGGGAGATCTTACCGTGTTCGACCTGGATACGATCCAGGACAACGCTACCTTCGCCGATCCGCGCCAGTATCCGGCCGGCTTCTCGCACGTCGTCGTCGGCGGCCACCTCGCGCTGGAGCACGGCGTCCATACGAACAGGCGCGACGGCTCCATGCTCAGAGCCCATCATTGCTGCTCTCATTAAAACAAAAGGAGAAATGAATCATGTCCCAAATCGAAAAACGTCTGGCCGAGCTCGGCATCACTTTACCTATCCTGCCTGAACCGAAGTTTCTATATAAAACGGTGAACCAGACGGGCAACCTAATCTACACGTCCGGCTTCGACTGCCGCATCGACGGCGTCCTTATGTATGAGGGCAAAGTCGGCTCGGATCTCACGATCGAGCAAGGCCAGGAAGCCGCCCGTCAAGTCGTCATCAACCTGCTTGCCGCGATGAAAGCCTATCTCGGCGATCTGGACCGCGTCGTGAAGATCGTCAAAATTCTCGGCTTCGTCAACAGCGCTCCCGGCTTCGGTGATCAGCCATATGTATTGAACGCCGCTTCCCAGCTGCTGATTGACGTCTTCGGCGAGGAAGGCCGCCATGCCCGCTCCGCCATCGGCACCAGCGACCTGCCGTTCCATACGCCGGTCGAGATCGAGCTGATCGCCGAGATTCGCGACTAGCACGCACGCGAATCCGAAACTTCAAGCACAAGAATCCCCAAGCGGAAGCCGCTTGGGGATTTTTGTTGGCATGCTATAGTCAACTAGTGGACATGCTTATCGGTCTTCATTCGCTGCCGCGTCTGGAGGAAGAGGGATTAGTACAGAAGAGTGCGAGTGATGATAACCAAGAGAATGAAGAGGACCAGGATAGCTCCAACGCTGTTGTAACCGCCGCATCCAACTCCAACACCTGCTACTGGGTAGTGGTTGTTAGCACCGCCAGAAACGTTTGCCGCGTAGTTCATTGTTTCATCTCCTTTTTGTTAATGTACAGTATCCTATGTCTATTTCCCCAGAGTGTATAGGCGAATCGGAAAATTGTGCGTTTGCTTATTTTCCCATTTCGCCCGAACCTTCCGAGCCCAGTAACGGCGCATGGCCATGCCCTGAAGGGCCGTCATCCCTTTTTCTAGGCATTAGCCGAAGTTTAATGTCCATAGGGGCATTAACCCAGTCACATTGAACCAGAGGCACATAACATACAGAGTACTCAAGACGTAAGGAGGTGCATGCAAATGTCCGGTTGCGTTGGTGGTGCTTACGGTCACAATAACGTAGGAGCGATCCTGGTTCTCTTCATCCTGTTGGTGATTATCGCTTGCAGCTTGTGCGGTTTCGGCGGCTTCGGCAAATGGTAATGAACGTCTGACATGTATCCTCCATGCATGCAGACTTGTTCAACACTCATATTACTAGCGGAGGGCCCGCCCCAGGCGGGCCTTCCCTTCCGCGTCTCTCCGGACAAGCCCTCCGTTCTCCCACCGACTCAATAATCCCTCGTTGTCAGCGCCTTCTTGGCCGTCTCCCGCGAGAAGAAGCCTCCGGCCGTAATGATCTTCATCGGGAGCTCCCTCCCTCCCTCCCTCCCTCCCGCCAAATCCTTGACCGCCTCCTCGATCGCGCCGAGCGCCATCTCGTCGTTATGCGCGTACACCACGCCGATCCGCCCCCCGTGACGCCCCAGCGCCTCCAACATTTTCTCCTTACCGCTCTGCCTCGAGAAGTCGCCGTTCAACGATTTCAGCATTTCTAACCTACAACCCAACTTCAGCACTTCCTTAAACCCCCTCTCCCTGCCGACGACCGGCGCCGAGTTCGCCGTTCCCTTCAGTCGACGACCTGGTACGTACTGCCCTCCTCCGCTTGCTGTTCAGTCATCTCGCTGAGATTAGGCTGCGATACGCCGAACAGATAAGGGGAACCCTGCGCTGTCATCCGGTCAAAAGTTACCAATTTCGGCGCTGCGCGTCATTCAGCAAACATTCAGCCCCCGCTCAGCCAGCCATCAGCTTCGTCTAAGGCGGCTTTCAGTTTCGCAGCCTACAATGCTTGCTATACACCGCTGCAAAGGAGAAACGCCCATGAGTAGAAACAAAAAGAAAATATGGCTTACCGCGACCGCTTCGACGCTCCTCGTCATCGGTTCCATCCTATATCTGCTCGCCGACCGCTATCTGATCGAACATGTCGAGGTCGTCGTGACGGACGAGGCGCCGGCGGCCGAGGCTTCATCCGGTACGGAAACCTCCGCCGACACTTCGACCGCCTCCTCCTCGGAGCTTTCTCCGGACGCCGCCGAGACGGAATTGGAGGAAGTGCCTAGCACCCAGGCCGAGCAGCCCGCCGTCTCCGACGATTGGAGCTACAAGGACGAGAACGTCTCGCTCTCCATTGAGCAAGTCCAGACCGGCTCGGGCAGCGATACGATTACCTATTTCGTGGCCGACGTCGTGCTGGAGGACAGCTCGAGTCTGCGCACCGCGTTCGCCAAGGACTCGTTCGGCCGCAACATCATCGAGAATACGTCGACCATCGCCTCCGGCAAAAACGCGATCTTCGCCATCAACGGCGACTATTACGGCTTCCGCGACAACGGCGTCATTATCCGGAACGGCACGCTGTTCCGGGACGAGCCGGCGCGCGACGCGCTCGCGCTGTTCGCCGACGGCTCGCTTCAAACCTACAACGAAGAGGAAATGTCATCCGAGGAGCTTCTCCAGAACGGCGTAACCAACACCTTCTCGTTCGGTCCCATCCTGGTGTCGGACGGGCAGGTCGCGACGAATCTCGATCAAGTTACGATCGACACGAACTTCGGCAACCGCTCGATCGAGGACGCGAACCCGCGCACCGGCATCGGCATGATCGCGCCGAACCATTACGTCTTCGTGGTGGTCGACGGCCGCAGCAGAGGCTACAGCCGAGGCATGACGCTGAACGAATTCGCGGCGCTGTTCCAGGAGCTCGGCGCGACCGAAGCGTACAACCTGGACGGCGGCGGCTCGTCCACGATGTATTTTAACGGCAGAGTCGTGAACAGCCCGCAAGGCAAGGGCGAGGAGCGCGGCGTCAGCGACATCATCTATATCGGAGCATAATCCCATTCATCCATGAAGGAGGCCGCGCGCCATGATTTGCTTAATTCCCTCCTACGAGCCGGATAACCGGCTGACCCAGCTCATCCATGAGCTGAAAGCTCAGATCAACGCTACAATCGTCATCGTCGACGATGGCAGCGGACCGCTCTACCGACACCTGTTCGAGCAAGCGCGCAGGGAAGGCTGCATCGTCTTGACCCACCTCACGAATAAAGGCAAAGGACGCGCTCTCAAAACAGGTTTCTCCTATATATTGGATCTCCCGGATCCGCAAGGCGCCGTCGTGTGCGCCGACAGCGACGGGCAGCATCTTCCCGCGGACATTAAACGGATTGCCGAAGCGGCCGTTCTCCATCCCGACCATATCGTCCTCGGCGGGCGGCGGTTCACTGGCGACGTTCCTATGCGCAGCCGGTTCGGCAACACCCTGACCCGCAAGGTGTACGGTGCGGCGACCGGTCTAAACGTGTACGATACGCAGACCGGCCTTCGCGGCTTCTCGTTCTCCATGCTGGATTGCCTCTGCCGCATTCCCGGCGAGCGCTTCGAATACGAGATGAACATGCTGCTCGCCGCCTCGGAGGAAGGCTGGCCGCTGCTGGAGCTGCCGATCGACACGGTCTATCTGGAGAATAACCAGTCCTCGCACTTCCGCCCCTTGGCGGATTCGTTCAAAATTTATTTGCCTTTCTTGAAGTTCAGCGCTTCCTCCATCCTCTCGGCGGCAATCGACTTCGCGCTTTTGTTCCTGCTCGCCTGGTGGACCGATCATTTGCTTGTCGCCGTCGCAGGTGCTCGGCTGTGCAGCTCGATCTTCAACTACGCGATGAACCGGCGATTCGTGTTCCGCAAGAAGAACGGAGCGGCGATCGCGCGGTCGATGCCGAAATATTTTGCCCTGGTGCTGCTCATTCTGCTCCTCAATTACGGGCTCATGGCGTTCACGCACGAAGGCATCGGCCTGCCGCTGCTCGCGTCCAAGCTGGTGACTGAAGCTTCGCTGTTCCTGTTCAGCTTTTGGGCACAGAGGAAGTTCGTCTATTGACGGTGAGACCGGGACCAATCGTAAGGCGCCGCCGTACAATGGCAGCAGGAGGTGGATGCTCATGCCTAATTACCGGATTATCGTCGATCTCTCCGATCGCAATCTGTACCTGCTGGACGGCAACATCGTCACGAATCAATACCCGGTCGGCATCGGCCGGATGGTGACGCAGACGCCTACGGGCGAATTCCATATCATTAACAAACAAGCCAATCCCGGCGGTCCGTTCGGCGCATTCTGGATGGGGCTGTCGAAGCCCAGTTACGGTATTCACGGCACCAACGATCCCGCGTCCATCGGCCATCTGGTTTCGCTCGGCTGCATCCGCATGTACAATGAGGATGTGCTCGCTTTGTCGAGGCTAGTCGGCGTCGGCACGAGAGTGACGATACGGCCGTAGACCGCAAAGCAAAAAAAAAAGGTCTTCCGCAAATCCGTTAATGAACGGATTCGCCGGAAGACCTTTTTTGCCGGTGCGGCTTGCCTTATACAAAGCGCACCAAGCTGTAATTTTTTTTGCCCTTGCGGATAATGATGAAGCGGCCGTCGAACGCCTGGTCCGCCGTCACCTCGAACGCGACGTCGCTGACGCGGTCGCCGTTCATCGAGATCGCGCCGTTCGTAATGTCCTCGCGCGCCTGGCGCTTGGAAGGCTCGATGCCCACGTCGACCAGCCAGTCGACGATGTTCTTCGTTTCTCTAGTCGCTTCGAACGTCGGCATTTCCTTGAAGCCCTGCTCGATCTCGTCGGCCGTCAGCGATTTGATGTCGCCGCTGAACAGCGCGGCCGTGATCTTTTTCGCTTGCTCCAGCATATCCTCGCCGTGAACGAAACGGGTCATTTCCTCGGCCAGCGCCTTCTGCGCTTCGCGTTTGTGAGGCTCCGTCTTCACCTTATCCTCCAGCGCTTCGATCTGCTCCTTGCTCAGGAAGGTGAAGAACTTGAGGTACTTGACGACGTCGCGGTCATCCGTGTTCGCCCAGAACTGGTAGAACTCGTATGGCGTCGTCTTGCTCGGATCGAGCCATACCGCGCCGCCCGCCGTCTTGCCGAACTTCGTGCCGTCCGCCTTCAGCATGAGCGGGATCGTCAGGCCGAACGCCTTGGCCTCCGCGCCTTCCTTCTTGCGGATCAGATCGAGGCCGGCCGTAATGTTGCCCCACTGGTCGGAGCCGCCGATCTGCAGCTGCACGTCCTCTTTCCGGTACAGGTGCAGGAAGTCCAGCGACTGCAGGATTTGGTACGAGAACTCGGTGAACGAGATGCCGCTCTCGAGGCGGCTCGAGACGACGTCCTTCGCCAGCATGTTATTGATGCTGAAGTTTTTGCCGTAGTCGCGCAGGAACTCGATGACGTTGATCTTATGCGTCCAATCGTAGTTGTTCACCATGCGCAGATCGCCGCCGCCTTCTTCCTGGCGGTCGAACAGCTTTTTCAGCTGCGCGGTCAGCGCGTCGACGTTCGCCTGGATTTGCTCCAGCGTCTGCAGCGAGCGCTCCGACGTGCGGCCGCTCGGATCGCCGATCGTGCCGGTCGCCCCGCCAATCAGGATAACGGGACGATGGCCCGCAAGCTGGAACCGTTTCAGCATCATGAACGGAATCAGATGCCCGATATGCATGCTGTCGCCCGTCGGATCGACGCCGCAGTACAGCGACACTTTTTTCTCGTTAACAAGCGCTCGCAGACCTTCCGCATCCGTCTGCTGATTAATGGCGTCGCGCCATTCCAATTCGTCGATAATATTCATGAATGTCAGCCCCTTACCCAATTTGAAAAATATCCAGAAAAAACAAAAATCGCCCCTTGTCTATTGTAGACATAGGGACGATTGGATAACCGTGGTACCACCCAGATTGCACCCAAGGCCGATCGTGCCTCGGATACCGCTTTAAGCGCTTTATCGGTCGCTAGCCGCTTGGCATTACCCAAGCACTCCGGAGTGTAATTCGCGGGATTGTTTGTGCTGGGTTGCATCAACCCCCAGCTTTCTAAGAACAGTGACAACCCGCTACTGAAGTTCCTTCAACGCATTCGCATATACGATTACAGAACAGTATAGGGAACGGCGGGGTGGATGTCAATAGTTGGGTCAATGGTTCGCCACGACTCGCACTGGCGTCTATTGATATTCCACCGCACCTAAGAATCGGAAATAATTGTATGGAATGTTTACTCCAAATATTTCTCCAGAATACTTGAAATTATATAGTAAAACTACGGTATTAAAATCATCGGTCAGACTTTCTTCTGAAATGGCAGTAAATCTCGGAACAATTTTATGTTGTTGGTTGAATGATGGGTTCATTCCGCACAAGGTAGCCGCCACTTATCATGTTATTAGAGGACTGGAATTTCCACCTCATCACCTGGCGACTTATCCAACAGAATACTAGGTACACTAGGGTTTGACTTCTTTAGCTTGAAGACTTGTACTTTTGTTAATGGCGGAGTAAAAGAAATTTCCTTGTTAGAAAATCCATCTTCAAGTAATCTTTGATATAAATTACTTATAAATTCCTTCCATTCTCGTTGGGTAGATTCAGACAAAACAAACATCCTTTGGTTCGAGGAGACGATAACCGTCTGCACGGTAGAACATTAGCAGACCAGTCCCAAAATCACAATTTTCATTGCCCAATATAGCTTTTGGCACTTCAAAGCCACTGTCCCAGTTATAGTTTGCGGCATTTATATGTAGATGCAATGGGCTACTCATATTTTTGATTTCTGCAATGATACTACTATTAAGTTGAATTTGCTTAGCTTCGTTACCACCCGCCAGTTCAAAGGATGGTGCATGGTGCGCTTAGGATGGTGCAGAATAACAGGGTTCCTCTAAGCTTTGTATGATTCGGACTCAATAAAATTCTCTACTAAAAATTTATCATTATCGCTTAGGCCCTCAAAAAGCTCGTTAAACTTAACCTTTGCATCCTCATTATCCAAAAGGGATAATGTAGCGATTGCAAGATGACCGAATTGCCATGGTCCAATAAATTTATTGTCAGTTAAAAGTTCCCCAAGTTCAGCTAATCTGTCAATAATTCTATAATCACAGTAATTTCTCTCAATTAATTTGAACATTGCCATCGCAACAACTCTTAAATTCTTAGCTTCTAAACATACTATTAAATCTCCGTTTTTAATCTTATCAGTTTTGATTTCTTCTACTAATTCAGCTATTGAAGCCATAGTAAATCTCCCCCCTTTAATAATAAAAACTCATTCGGTTATTGGTCCGTATCTATCCAAAATGTACTGCTTCTCTGCCTCAAAGTTCTTTTGCAGTTGTTCTGATATATTATCTAATCCTAATCTTTTAGCTTCTTCGATTTCAATTGTATATGCTTTAAGTTCATCTGCAATTCTCCCTTCCCAATCCTGATATGATTCGGCAGCAGATGGGAATCCATTTGATTTAGCCTCTGTATAGTGACTATATTCATGTCTCAAAGCACTCATGGATGCTTCAGGATCTATTAGAATCTGACCTGGTTCGCCTTTTCTCAAAGGTCCATAACCCATTGCACCTTCTCGATAAACCACCTCAACACCACTATCCTCCATATCTGCCCGCCATAGGCGGGAAGTGTTCAGCACGACAATATGCTTCACGTCCCGCCATTTCAGGTCAGACAACATTTCTTGAAGCCCATCCCGTTCTATGGTTAGCTCGTCCTCGTCCACCTTTGCCCCCGAAATGCCTTCATCCTTGTAGATGTCTAGCAATTCAAGGTTGTGGCGGGCACAGTAACGCTCGATCTCCTCGGATTGATAGGCAAGCGAATAGCCATCCTTCACCTGTCCTTGCGTAGAGACGCGAACATAACCGACTACACGATCTTTCATGCAATCATCACCTCGTTTCAATAATTCCAGTTTTCGTAACGCCCTCGGAATCCTTAACTCCCGCCGCGCATCCCATATACGTCATTCGGGCGGGCGGCGAGGCAGTTGACAGGCTTCTGTATGCGGTTGACAAAGGGCGAATTCAACTTGCTGTGAGGAATACAGAACCATATCAAGGAAGGCATGTAAAGGGAGTTAAGCGCAGAATGAATATATACTTTTAATCATTTCGGGCAATCAAGACAGGTCAATCGAAGAACCCCCCCCAGTGTCTAGGAAAAGCAAGAACCGCCCTCACGGGCGCAGGGGCGGCGTGAATCCTACGGGAAATTTTCATGAGAAATTTGATGCGCTTCCCTTAACTCTTTCCTAGCCATGTCGTATAGAGAAAGTAACAGGTTTATTAAGAGCATTGAATTGAATATTGAAGCTCTATCCGTGGTCGCAGAAGAACACGTTAAAAAATGCCTCGGCGTTCATCAGCCGAATATGGTCATGTAAATCTTTCGATTACATGAACGAAGTCGCGTTAGAAGCGGAAGATTCGCCTTTGGCAAAGTAAGCGTGATGCCTTATTTCACTTCCCCAGATTTTCCGTCGTAGTGCCCGAAAGGACAGGGAACCTTGACAGAGTGATAGTTTCCAAGCTATCCGCGCAGTAAAGCTACACCTGGGTGCGCCAGATGTCTCGTAGGCTCGGGATACCTCAACTTCACACAGCCTAGTCGTTCTCCCTCGCAAGAGGGGGAACGCTCTGTTGTCCTCCCTTCACACAGGTGAACTCCCCGCCTGCGGAGCGGGCGGGGGGTGAGACTGAAATGGACGTTGATACTGGTAATGAGAATAGATAGGAATAAGAACAACATGAGTAAGATAAAGATAGAGGATGGACTAACAGATACAGAAGAAGCTCAGAGGATAGCACTATATCATCAAGAATAGACAACAGGAATCGGATAGCACGAATCAGGAATCATTTGAATCATGAATAGATATATAGATGATTTGAGATCGTAAAGCCTCGAACTCCCCCCGCCCCCTATTTTTATATCCCAACGAAAACAGCAAAAAGAAACCCCGCACAACGGCGGGGGATAGGTTAGCCAAACAACGGCAAGTATTTACGATAGTAGTCAATATGATCGTCGGATAGCCGCCAATCATACTGATTAAGGAACTGAGCAACTTTGGCTAAGACTTGATTCCGATGAACAACATCATTGTGCTTAGACTTAGCAAGGTAATGTGCGAGGCTTAGCTCGACTTGCTCCTGTGACATCGGGTCTTTGACATACTTGATGAAGATGACAATCAGTTCATCAAGATCAAAGCCATATCCTAGCACATTCTCCCGCCGCATTAGAGCTAGGGCTGTATCTAACGGTAGTCGTTTCATGGATGCACCCTCCCTTCTGCGGCGGCGGGGGCAATTAGCTCTTGCTGAACGCTCCACTTTCTCCATAAGAGATATTGCCGCTGTGCTTCCTGTTCATCATAGCCATGCTGTACCATGACATTCAGTATGGCGCGGGGGATGGAATCGGTGTAGCCATACAAGCAACTACGAAACCTTTCCCATGAGATGTCATACAGGACAACAAACGCTCGATGTGTTAGCCCTAGCTTCTGAATGCATTCTTTTACGGGATGAATCATGATTGATTTCTCCTTTCAAGTTGTCTTCCCTTATAGGTTAGACACTCTACAGGCAGGCATCACACCAGACATACAGAAGCATAGGGCATCATTGAATCTTGAATTTGTCACATCGAAATAATCCGCAAATAACAAGAATGCTTAGGGAATAACGTTAACTCCCGAATGTATTAGATTAGATTGCCGCATCTCCCCGCACTATTTGGATGATTTACCGATTCGTTTAATCTTCAAGCAGGCATGGAAGCTGAATTTGCTTGGCTTCATTATCTCCCGCCCGCTTGATGGACGGTGCGTGATGTGCGGCGGGCGGATTACTCAGCTATTAAATCGGTTATATGTGTAATTGGTTGAATGATAGTTCATTCGGCACTGGGTGGGATTTATTTATCTACCCGCCGTTCATATCAGAGGATAAAAAAGACCACAACACGGGCAGTTAACTCGCATTGTGGCACTATTGGTTGTATCGTACGATCTTGCTAATATGATGTGACCAGGATTTGATTATTTATATTTTTCCAAGTCATGATAGGGGTTAGAAATGTTTTCACCCACTTCTTCAATAGTTTCTAATATTTCATTCAGTATCATTTCATCTATTATCTCATTTTGAGTTACTGACTGCTTAATTTCCGCAAAACAATTCTCTAAACCAAGATTTACAACAAGTGAAAGAATAATATCAACATCCTCATAGGAGTCAGTATTCCATAAGCCACAAAGAGTCTCGTCCACTTGTTTTCTAGTTTCATTCTCCAGCAATTCATAGGTCATGACTTGTCTATCTGTTAATTGGCTAAGAATCAATAAAAACCCTTGTTTATCAATCTCTTTTGATGCAAACCCAACTAATGCCTTTTGAAACATTAATGCTAACGCCTCTGTTGGCATTATATCTGGTAATTTCTCAATTTCTTCAAGATTCATTTTCATTTCCCCTCTATTGGAACATGAACTTCATTTAAGGACTGATTTTTGGTCCAAGTTCCATCTGTTTTTAATTGTTTATTTCCGATCTTTATTTGTGCAGTCCAACGATTTCCTGAAACAGCTCCAGGATACTTACTTGCAGCTACTGGGTCTGGCGAGTGCCATCGAATAATTACCTTTTGACCATCGGCGAGTGAAAATTCATACTTCGCTCCATCTGTAATGGAATTTGTTTTAACAAAGGTGTTTGGGACTCCTGGTGGAATCATTGACTCTAAATTGGATAAGCTAATCTCTCCATTTTGAAGCAGATTTTGTGCTGCTTGTCTAGCCTCGTCCCTTGTAAGTGTCTCTATTGAGGTCTTTGCAGACTTAGTACCTTGTCCCGTCCCCTCAATCCCATCGTCCAGCTTCCCGCCCGAATACAACCCGCCTTCGAGGTCTTGAATCTGCTGTTGCCTTTGAGGAGTGTTTATTTTCGGTGCCTCGATCTTGTTCACGTCGCCGAAATCAATATTTCTAAAGTCGATGCCGTTAACAGTGGACGGCCGCAGGTTCGAGAACCATTCCAGCCCCCCGCTTACTCCGCTTCGGCTCACTCTTGTGATCGTTGCCGCTTTATCGCTTGTCGCCGATATGACTTTATCTGTTGTTTGGACCGTTTCATCGGATCCGCTAAACAGCTTCTTGCCCCACTTCCATCCTGCTTTTACGACCAGCTTCCCGCCTGGAAGCAAAGAGGCGACGGTCCCTACTCCCGCGACCACCCTTTCTGTAGTCGTCAACTTCCCTCCTGTTAATGGATCTTCTCCTTCCCACACCTCATAGATTCCCTTGCCCGTCCCTACAATGGGCACAAAGTCCATGGCTAGGCTTATATTCGGCAGCCATGAGCCTTTCGTCTTTGCTTCATAAACTTCAATCTTCGCTTGGCGAATATCGAGATAATATTCACCCAACTCTTGGTTATCCGTCGGTACAAATGTCCGAGGGTCATAACCCTGATCGATCACGTATTGCAGGAATCCGATTACTTCTTCGTCATGCCCCCACATGGCATAGACTTCGTCCATCCATTCTCCAGATTGCTGCTTATATAACTCGATGAGTTCCTTCATCTTCGTCATATCCACGTCGAGCTTACTGCCATCTGCCCGTATATAGCGGACCCCAAAATCTGTCTCGTAGTCGCCCATGATGTCGTTCACCATCTTCGATGGCATCCCGACTTTCACGACGTCGCCGCTTGGCAGGGTAAATAGGATATCTTCCATTTGTACCGGCAGCACCTGATAGCGATCAAGCCTCGCGTAGTTTTCCATGACATTGGCGACTTCTATGAGCACTTGCGTATAGTCACCCTCGCGCAGCCGCGCAAAGACGTTTGCCATGCCAATCTCCATATTCTCCTGCAGCGCTTTAATTTCCTGCATCCGAGCCCTTGCCTGATCCCCTACGGCACCCGTCATCATCGACCGACTGAGCAGTTCTCGTAACTCTCCGTTCTCGGGCATCGGCGATCGATCGCTCATGAGCGGGTTGTATTCGCAGGCCGCCAGCGGATCGCTGTCGAAGAGCTTGCGCAAATCCGCGTGTTCATCGTAGTAAGAGGGCGAAATGCCAAGTTCACGAAGCTTCTCGCGAGCCCCCTCCGCTGCCTGCAGCTGTTCTTCCGCGTAGGTGACGTTGCCGAGCTTCGCATAGACGTCGTACGCTTGCTCACTCTTAACCAGGCTCTGAAGCGCGGCTGCCGTCTCCATTAGCAGCTGCCTGGCCTCCGCCTTCTCTTCAGGCGCGCCACTCTTCAGCTTGTCCAGCAGCTCCGCCGCGCGAGGGTCGTCTTGGACGAACGATACGCGGGCGGCTAGAAGCATATCGGCTGCTTGGCCGAGGAACGTTACCGCATCCGAGATCCGCCATTTGGAGCGAGAGGCCTCCGCTGCTGCTTCGCTCGGCTTCGCTGTCTTCCAGGCTCCTGTCGCCGCCAGCGCGAGAGTCGGGATAAGCCCTCTCTTAATCACGGATGGAAGAAAGCGAAGCGGCTTTAACGCCAGCTTCGCCTTCTCCGCCATCTCTTGGTCCATCCGCCGGTAATCCCCGGACACTTCCAGCACAGCCATCGATTGATCGTCCAGCTGCCCGATTAGGTCCTTCATTCGTTTCTCGATGTCTTTAATCCGTCCCTCTACCCAGCCGGCTCTGGAACGCACCTCGGGATAGGCGGAGTAGACACGTTCCACCAATCGTTCGGCCTGACTCAGAGGCGTGTAAGTTACGCTCTCGAGCCGGTTTCGCACTCGCCTCAGTTGCCCGGACAAGTACTCGATACGATCCGGATCCGATCGTTCTGCCATGCCTTCTAGCTCCTTTCCTACCCGTTCAAATCATCGTACATAGAGCCTCTAACCGTGATGGTTAGGCGGTTTGAATTTCCAAGGTCAATGCCTTGGAGTGTGGGCAAGGTCTTGTAGGCATGTGGCAATCCGGTCAGTGCTATACCGCCGATCTTCGCTTCCATCTTGTACGTGCCGTCCGGCATATGGGCGTGGGTGTACAGCTTTTTATCGGCTTCGGGAGCGATGGTGATCGTAACGGTTGTTTTCTCCGTTACTTTGTACATCGTTTTTTGGCCGTTCTTCACGAACTCCCGGTATTCGTAGTTGTTATAGCTGCCGATGGTGCTCGATTCGTTGTAGCCTTCCAGCACAGCCCTCCAATACGCGTGCATCGTGCCATCTCGCTCCTGCGTATGCGGGAGGGCTTCGGTTCTCTTTGTGTAGTTCTCGTCTACGTCAAGCAGCTTCCAGCCATTGACGCCGTTCGGGTTGTCGCGTGTCAACACGCCCTTCTTCGCGACGGGCACGTTGCGGTTCATGCTCAGCTTCTGACCCTCGACGTTAACGGCTTCTTTGTTGTTGTTAATGTAGATAAGATCGCTTTCGTAGCTGAAGGAATCAATGATCTGGTCAACCAGGTCCGCGTGATCCTTGGTGTTCGCTTGAGATGGCTTGTACATCTCCGTCTCAATCGTGAACGTATACTGTCCTGCAGGGTTGAAATAATAGCCGGACTTGATCGGATAGTCGTACTTCTGCAGCTCCTTGTCCGTGGCGAATACGGCGATGTCGTAGGCGCTTTGGACATTCTGCTTCTTCTTCGCCGCTTCTCTGCTTTGCTTGTACGCTGCTTCCTGCGATTTGCCAACCGTCCACTTCAGTTCGCCGTTCGCCTGATGGGTGAAGGATCGATCATACTGCCCCGGCACTGGCGTCCAGCCATATAAGCCGCCGTTCTCGTCCTCATGTGCCATCCAGCGTACGACGTCATAACGGTAGGGCTCATTCTTCCAATAGAGTATCTTCTGCAAGGAACTTGTCGTGTTGCCGTCGATCTTGTTCAGATACGAGATGGCAGGCAGGCTCTGCCTTCCATTGTAGATGTAAGCGCCGACGGTCAGCCTATCGGTGTGATCCGGGAAGACGCCGGTTGAACTGCCGGGAAGGTAGGTCGTATCGCAGTCCTGCTCTTGCTCTCCTTCGCTGTTCGTCACCCAATCGCAATCGATTCTTTCGGTTAGGAACGGTCTGGAAACCGTGCCGCTTGCAAGGATATCGCCCGTACGGTATTTCGGCGTTCCCGGCGTCGTCCAGTTCAGCCAGCCCCCTCCTACCGGATTGTCACCGAAGTCCGTCCGCAAAATTTGCGTGCTGACGACCGGCTCTCTCGAGATGTGGGCGGAGGCTTCATCCACGGGCGGATTATTCGATACGGCGAACTGGCGGAACAAATCCGGTTGTCCGTTCGACACATTCAGGCTGCCGGTAGCGTTGCCGTTCCAAGACGAGTTCGCTGGCAAGGATAATGAAGCGGAGAGCGGCGATCCGCCGTTTAGATCGAACCTCAGCTTTTTGGACAAAATGTTGTACCCCAGCTCTTCATTGCTCCTGAATGGAGGCGTAGGCACAACAACCTTCACGGCCGTCGGGCTCGAGGATAAGCTGTTATTGTCATAATTCCGTTCCTGCGGCGAATCCTTGTCCTTATTCATCGCGAATTGGATGGAGACATTGCTCTCCGGCATAACAAAGCGCGCACGAAGCAGCCTCTCCCCCTTCTCTTTGAATGTGATATCCCCCGACTTCTTCGTCGCGTGTCCGGAGTACGTGGCCGATATCGGGTCGCCGCTCGCCGTCCGGATATCCCAGGCATAGTCCGTGGTCACTTCCTTGCCGAAGGTGGATTTCAGGTTGATCGCTACCTCAACCGGGTCCCCCGCATTAGCGTTACTCGGAAGCAGCTCGAAGTGAGCGGACAAGTCATTTTCGAGCATCGCAAAAGGCTTATAACGGAAGTATTGGTAGTACAAGTAGTAGTTCGGCTTCTCCATATTGTCCGGCCCGTTGCCGCCGTAATAGTAGAAGGCGATGCCAACACCCCAGGAATGATACGTTGGAGGCTGGATCATGTAGATGTAGTCTTCGGGATTGTCAGCTAGAACCTCCGGTACACCTTCTATGGATCTGTTGAAGAACTTGCGGTCTCCGGTCATTTTTTCTACTCTGTTCGGCAACCATTTGTTTGAATTTATCCATTGATTCATTACGCTGTATGCGGATGCGAACTTGTCCGGCTCGTAACTTAACCATTGATACGTATGCTTATCTTTTGGATTGTCCGGCAGCAGTTCCTTTCTGATGTCTCTTTTTACGGGTGAAGGAAGCTCCCAAGGATCTTTGATCCACCTGCGGACGTAAGTGATGTCATCGATATGAAATAAAGGATTAGCGTAAGGCTCGTCCGTGTAGGAGAAGCCTAACGCTCTAAGCTGACCATCGTCCTCTACCCTTGTATCATTACCGTATTTTGTAGCCGCCTGAGCTCCTTCCATTGGACTTCCATATACAAATATAGGGAGATTATTGAAGGCGGCGTTTCCTTTCACGGCCAACTCATCGATAATCGATCTGCCCGTAGCCGATTTTATGCCATAATAGTCACCCTCGTAATTCATATGGTCTTTCATATATTGATTTGCCAAATCTATCGATTCCTGGGCAGAATCTATTCCAGCCGTAGGCTCTTCCGCATCAGCCTTCTGATAGGGTATCCCTTGAAGTACAAGCAACATAATGAAGAAATAAACCGCTATCCTTTTCAATATACGATCCTCCTGCTTGAGCAAGTCCTATTTAATCTCATCAATGTAGTACATGATAGAAATGTCTTCAAACTTAGATTCAAAAATATAAATATATCGATCGCTTTTTTTGTCTAACATATAGAACTCTTCCAAGAGATCGAACCGTTCTTTTTTCTTTTTAATATGTGCGACTACTGTATCGACGGTTGCTTGATCGCACTTTTGCGATAAAATATCGGCTAAATGCTCGATTTGTCTCTCTACATCTGCACGTAATAGATTCACTTCAAACGAAACCACGCGGTCTCCGCCATAATTATCTTCAACGACCAACAGGTCGGTATCTAGCGGTACAGTAAATCCTCCGACATTTTCCGTTCCACCAGGCTTCGGATCGCTCGTACCGCCTGTCGTAATGTACACAGTCGACACCGCTTCATCCCACTCCACCTCCGCTCCCAGCGCTTGGCTGACAAAACGAACCGGCACAATCGTTCTTCCTTCTTTCTTGACGGCTACGGTGTCCATGTTTTGCGCTTTGCCGTTTACTTCGATTGATTTCTTGCCAATTTGAAGAATGGCTTTGATGCTGCCTTTCGTAATCGTGACTTTCTCCGTCTTGCCGTCCCACTTCACATCCGCGCCTAATGCTTCACTAACGAATCGGACAGGAACCATTGTGCGGTCGTTTTCATCCAGATACGGCTGCGCGTCCGGGAAAGCGATTTTCTCGTTGTTCACGACAACTCGAAGCGGAAATGCTGCGGATACATGAAAACTAAAGCTACTAATTAAGATTGCTGCTGCTGCAACTAGCAAAATACTTACCCGAAAATGTTTCATCGTCATGTTCATGAAATAAATCTCCTTTTCTAAAATCAATATTAAAATCTAAACCTCACAGCCCGCATTAACGATTGCTTAATCGTCGACTCGAGCGTGTTATAGGCGGCATTCGCTTCCCTCACGCCGTCCGCCTGCTTACGAATTTGCTCCATAAGGACTTGTCTTTCTCCGCTTATTCGGTCGCATAGGTACCTGACGCTTCTAACCTTGGCTTGGACGTTGCCCTCTCTATAACTTCTGTCGGCTTGCTCCGCAGCGTTAGCCGCTTTCTTCAGCGCCGAAGCCAGGATCTCGTTTAGCGCTCGTTCCTTCTTTTTGAGCGCCTTCTCAAGCGACTCCATTTCACGCATCCTCACAAGAATCTTCGCGCCCTTCTTCACTTGCCCCGCTCCAATGTTGTACAAAGTAACCGCCTTGTAAGCAGCCGCCTTCACTTCGTCGACCTTCTGATCCCGGAAGTTCTTGATGCTCGTTGCCAGCTCCTTGGCCTTATCCTGAATAGCTTCCTTCGTATCGCTTATGAAGGTTGCGATCCCTACGACCGCGCGCTTGCTTTGTTCCACCCAATAAGCCGCTTCATCCTCCGCCCATTTCACGGCGCGGTCGACCAGGTTTCTGAAATTGTTCTCCATTGCGTCGAAGAAGCTGGAGATCGCGGACTGCAGCTCATTCTTCCATTTTCGCAACAAGACAGACTGATCGATCTGGGTTTTGATCCAGTCCTCCATCAGATTAAGCGACAAGACCCCCACCGCTTTCAACCCGCTCACAAGCCCTTCCTTTGCGGCATGAAGCACATTTTTGATGGCGGGCACAACTTTATAGCGAATTTGGTCAATTAGGAAATAACCAATCGCGGTTTTCAGCTCGTCCTTTATCGCCATGAATACAGCGGGCAATGTTTTGAAGGCGGCCGACATCGTTCTCTCCCACTCAAAGCCGTCCGTCATCAGCAGGTCAATTTCTTCTACTAGCGTTTCCTTCACCTCATAGGGCAAGGATTCGATCTCCGTCGTCAGAAGCTTGACCGAATAAGGAATAAGATCGAATCGTTGAGCGTGGTTTAACACGAAGCCCGTTCCCGACATCGAGGTCGCAAAGAGCGAGTGACTGCCCATATAATCCGTTTGGGCGAAGTCGGTCGCTAAGTAAATACCGGATGAAGGGTTATGGAACAGTGCCGGCACGATATCGCCATTGTTCCGGTATTCCGTTAGCTTCCCGTGCTGATTCAACCAATCGATAGATTGCCGATGCTTCTCGAGCAGAGCCGAGTTAAAGCCCGGGGCGTTAAAGGTTGTTGTCGTCACCAGCTTCGGGAGAACATGATCCGGAAGCGTAAATCCGGAATACAGCGCTAGATTGCCGCCGAGCGAGTGCCCTGTGGTATAGAGCGATTCCAGCTCCGGATATTTCCGAACCAGCTCCTCCATGTATTCCCTTGCTTCCTTCTGTTGAGGAGACTCCATCATATACATCGTTCGCAGGTTATTGGACCAGTCGTTCCAGTACTTCAAATCCTCCATCGGCTCGCTGCCCCGGAAAACCACGATTTTGGTCGTTCCGCTCTGCGTTCCTGAAGCCGTCGAATCGACCGGCTCGATCGTCATCGCCGCAAAGCCGGACTCCGAATTCGGCTTGACGTCGCTAATCTTCCATTGCCTCATCTCTGAATCCTGCGACACTTCGTTGATGAGGTTCTTCCAGTAATCAATCTCCGGCTTGCCGTTCAGCTCTTTGGTGAAGCGCTCTTCAAGCTGCTGGATTCCGGTAGTATCGGAGTTGTAGTAGTCGACGAGGTCTCCTATGGTAATGGAATTGCCATTTTTCAAATAATCTTTGGCAAGCTTACTGTTTATTCCATCCGTTCTTATCACATCTAAATAGACGAGCTGGGAAAGTTTCTGAAGCTGGACTTCATCAATAGACTTCATCTATCTCTCAACTCCCGCAGCATAGGTTTTCCGCTTGCCTTCCCAAACCGAGAAGGTGCGCAGGATATCATCATCCGATTCCTTGATCTGGCCATTCTCTAGAATGTCGAAGCCATTGCGCGTTATGCTGTTTTGCTTCGAACCGTCGCTTTCTTCGCTCGTATATACATGATCTACAAGCAACGCCTCATTGGAGAGCTCGTCATACCTGCCGAAAGCTTCTTCCGACAAATAAACCAAATAGACCGAGCTTTTAAAATAACGATGAGCAGCTAATTGTTCGGCAAACGCCTTATATTTATCTAGTTCCCCTTGCTCATCCATCGCCCCGGAGTCATCTATATAATCCGAAGCATTCACGAATATCGTGATGACCTGCCAATTGGACGGATACCGTTCCAGAAACGTTTGGTAGCTCATATCACGGTCCGTGTCCGTAGGATAAGTCAAAACCGTATCATTAAAAATTTCAACCCTGCTGTCGCTCCAAACTTGCTGAGCTAACTGCGTAATGGGTTCCAGATTGTTCTGCGCCACGAGAACGTTCAAATACTTGTCGTATACCTTCTTCAAATCCTTCGTTATCTCCACTTCGAACAGGATTCTCGTATCGCTTTTCGGACGAACCGTCGCTTTGATCGTGTTGTCGTTCATGGTGCCGGAGCCCGCTCCGATCTTGTCGAGCTCGAATTCCTCGCCGTACTTCTCCTCCAGCGCCTCCAGGATCCGGGCCGACGCCTTCTCGTATTGATCGCCCTTCTTCGTTCCGCAGCCGATTATCGTGATTAATGGCAGAAGCATCAGTATCAACACTGCCTTTCTATAGTATTTTTTCATCCGGGCTCATCCTCTTCATACTCTATTTTTTTTGACGAAGCTTCTTTTCAAGCTTTCGAGTCATATTTCGTAATCATTTCCTGTTCAAAGGCAGTCGGCTCTTGTTTTTCTTTGATTAAGCTTCCGTTTTCATCCCATTCTCGGTAATGAACTTTAAACCCGTATTTGTTTTCTGCGATGGCTTTTATATTTCCGTTCTCATGCCATGAGATGCTTTTTCCTGCGATTGTTCCATTTTCCATGTATTTATGTTCTTTCACCTTGCCATCACGATAAAATTCCACTGTCACCCCATGTGGAATACCATTCTCGTAATAACTGTAATAGGCCAATGTGCCGTTTGGATATTTCTCGTATAATAATCCTATAACGGCTGTCCCCCCCTCTTCCATTGGCTTGTTAAAAACTTGTTCCCCATATTTGCCCGAGTAGCAGACATCTTCCGCAAACTCAATTCCAGCATGAATGACTTCCGAGGCTGTCAGAATATTTAAATCATTGATGTTTATTTCTTCCAGTTAATCCACCTCGATTTCCTGGTATTGCTCGCCTTTATAATCCACGTATAGAAACTGCTTCGTCTTCAAGCCATACGTTAATAAATCTTCTTCGAAATCGTTGCCGTCAGGGAATAAGAGCCGGGCTATTTCTTGTTCACGCATACTGAATTCCCCCTTTATTCGAAAAGCTCTCCATGCTTATTCGGGATATATTCCGGGTAGTTATTGCGATAAAATCGATCGATCGTCCGAAGCATAGGGTCCCATTCGGGATACGGCTCAGGATCTCCCAGCGCCATGGTCGCCTCCGGGGTGTTCATCAGCAAATCGTCGTGTTGGACCGATATCGGTAACCCCAGCTTCTTCCTGACGTGTATCAAGAACAAGATTTCAAAAGGATAAAACCCGTATCTGAAATCGCCAAATTCGCCTAACTGCCCCATTTCGGAAGCTAATTCCGAGTGATGCCGGGACATGCTCGCGATCAATTGCTCGAGTTCCGGCAGATCGCCAGTGGACCATCGTTCAAGCGCCACATGATAAATGTTCAGGTCGTCAGGAATCGAGGCAAACCGCCGTCCCTCTTCCTTCAGCCTGCTTTTGACGGCCAGATGCAATTTTTTATTGATTCCCATGATCGTCTTATTCCTATATTGCAGGTACAGCTCCAGCAAAAACCAAGTATGCCTGTTCTCTTCGTTGGCATCCAGTAAGCATTCGCCGAAGTGTTGGGCTATGAAATCAAATAATATTTGCTCTTCCTTCTCCCATCCATACATAGCGAAATGAACCAAAGCGATGACGACTTCCCTAAAGGTATATTCCAAGGCCATATGAGGATAACGCGCCGTATACAGTGGCTGCCCCATACTTTGGTAGAACACGACCTTATGCATATTCTTTAGACCCTCGAGATTGCTCCCCCCGCTGATCAATACATCTTGTTTCCACTTTGACAAGGAGTAAGCGAAGATCGAGGATAAATTAATCAATAAAATATGATCCTTTTCTCTATCGCCTGCTTCCGCAATCTCCATGACCTCGCTCTTGCATTCCTCATACTCTTCCCTAACGTCTTCCATTCGAATGCCGTCCATAAAATTGTTATGGTATCTTTTAAATGCCATCTCCCATTTTTTGGGGTTTATCATGAGCGTCCTGTCCCCCGACTCGATGAGGTATACCATTATGATTTGGCGCTTCTTCCCACCAAATAATTACTCAGTCATTTGTTTCTAAATGTGGACAATATACATGACCATTAGGGTCGATAATGTATTTGACGGTTGCTTCTTTATCAGAAATAACAATTGTATATTCATTTTCTGCAAAAAAATCATTTTGTTCTATACTTACTATGACCAACCAAACTGAACCATTAATACTATCGAAATCACTATAGAATTTTATAGCACGCTCCAAATTATCTGAAATATCACCTGACAACTCATATTTATTTTTATATTCTTGGGCAATGCTCAAAGCTATATCCAAAGATAAATTGGAATCCATTGTATTCCCCTCCCCTCTCATCATTCAAACCCTCTCCACACAGGTGGAGGCCATTCACCATTCTTTAATTTATATATATACCTTTGTGAAAATAAAATCTCTTCAGAAGTGTATAAATCTTTATTTTTCATGATTTGATTATATACATATTCTTCCCTTTCCAATGTTGATAGTTTCAGATATTCCTCTTTCCCAATTTCGAGCCATTGTTTTGCATGATAGGACTCGTGCATTGTACTTAGATATGTAGGCTCTTTTTTCAGTACAATTTGACCCGTTTTAGGGTCGAATCCTCCTGCAGCGAATGAAGGTAAGATTTTTCCCTTTTCATCAATAACCACCTTGATATTTTTTTCACTCATATTTTTTGTGAATCGTTTTAATTCGCGAATGCTTATTAATCTTTGACCGTTAGGTGCGAGTTTGACCTGGCCACTTACGGGCATATCTGCCCATTCCTTGTAATCAAAATCATTCTTCCCCTCAGCCGCATTCGGCCTCTTCAACCCGTCATACAATTCCTTCTCAGCTGTCAAATATTCATCAAATCGGGACATCTCTCTGATTTGTTGGCTGATGTAGATGTTGCCGAAGACCGTCTCGCGAATATTATCATCGTCGCCGCCGGGCGATCCGTTCGATCCACCGCTGTCTCCGCTGCCCCCGGAATTATCATCGACCTTCTTCTGAAGGTTGTTCAGGCCGTCCATCATATTGTCTATCTTGCCTACTTTAGTGATGTTCGCGCCTGGGATAAAGGTAGACGCCAGCGCGCCAAGCGCATCCGCCTTTTCCTCTGGACTCATGCTATCAAAATCGGCATAAACCTTCTCGGCGACTTCAATGAGCTTATCCGGATTCTCCGCAAAAAATTCAACCGCCGCCGCCGTCTGCTGCAAGCTTTCTCCCGTGTCCTTCAGCGCTTGCACCGGGTCGATCACAAGCTCCACGACCATGCCGCCGAGATCGATCACTCCCGTAATAATCTCTTCGCCCAGGCTTCGAATAAAGACGTCGCTCACATGGACAGCCTGCTCCCAGCCCGTTCTTCCGTACGTCTCCTTAACCCAAGCATCGTAGGCCGTATACGGCACGTTAACGTGCATATAATCCTCGTGCTTGTTAAGGACATGCTCCTCGAAGTACGCATACGTCGTTTCGTTCACCTTATTGTCTTCCGTTATCGGCGTACCGTCCGGAAGATGCGTTGGCGGCAGCTTGGTTTTCAGATATTCGTCAATGATCGTCTGCTGTCTTTCCAGCTCAATCTGCTGGGCTGCACGGTCATAAGACACTCTCAAGCTGTCAATCTCGGCAGGCCCTGACAGCCCGTTCTCTAATCCGCCTCTCAGCAGCCCCAACAGCTCTTCATGCTCCGGCATCGACGAGCGGTCATTCATGAGCGGATTGTAATCGCATGCCGCCAGCGGATCTTGGCCGAACAGCTTGCGCAAATCGGCGTTCCTATCGTAATACGAGGACGAAATGCCGATTTGGCGAAGCTTCTCCCGGGCTTCCGCGGCTGCATGCAGCTGTTCTTCCGCATAAGTGACGTTGCCGAATTTCGTATAGACATCGTAAGCATGCTGGCTCTTCGCTATGACCTGAAGCGCGTCCGCCGTCTCCGCCAGCAGCTGCCTGGCCTCTGCCTTCTCGTCAGACGTGCCGTTCTCCAGCTTGCCCAGCAGCTCCGCCGCGCGCGGATCGTCTTGGACGAACGATACCCGGGACGCGAGAAGCTTATCGGCTGCTTGTCTTAAGAACTCGACGGTATCCAATATCCGCCATTTGTCGCGGGGAGTCTCCCCCGCCTCATTAGGCTTCCGCGCCTGCCAAGCACCAACGGCGGCCAGCGCAAGAGTCGGGAAGAGGCCTCTCTTAATAACGGAAGGAAGGAAGCGAAGAAGCTGCATCGACAGCTTCGCCTTGTTCGCCATCTCCTCGTCCATCCGTCGGTAGTCCCGAGACACCTCGAGCAGCGCCTTCGATTGTTGGTCCAGCTGCCCGAGAATATCCATTATCCGTTTCTCGATGTCCGTAATCCGCTCCTCTACCCGGCCGGCTCTGGAACGAACCTCGGGATAAGCGGAGTAGACACGTTCCACTAATCGTTCGGCCTGAGTGAGCGGCGTGTAAGCTGCGCTTTCGAGGCGGTTTCGTTTCCGCCGGAGCTGCTCGGACAAATGCTCGATGCGATTCGGGTCCGACCGTTCTGCCATGCCAGTTTCGCCCCTCCCTTTATCCAAATCTGGCCATGATGAAAACTTCCAGCTGATCCGTCAGCTTGTTCGTAGCCGCCGTCAGCCTGTCGCCCAGCTCGGCGGCCAGTCTGGCCGCGATGGCCTCCAGCTGCTCGAGTCCCTCCTTGCGGTCCAGCGACCGGAGCGCCGCAACCGACAGGATGGCTTCCATGTCCTCATGGAACGCTCTCGCGTATTCGGCCATCTGGCGCGCTGCCTCCGTGGTCCGCTCGACGACGGAATCCCCCTGGCGTCTGGCATCGTGGTGCAAGAGAGGCTCGACATCGGATTTCCATATACGGAGTTGCTCCTGGAATACCAGGTCGCATCGTTCTACCAGCTTCGGTATCGCTAGAATAATAGAGCTAAGCTCCAGGCCGTGGAGCGTAAGAGCGACGTCTTCTTCCTCCGCCTTCGTCGGATCTATGCCGGCTGCGGCCGCCAGCTCCCGAATCCGCGTACGGAACCGTTCATGCGCGGCCTCGTCCATACTGTTGATCCGCGCCATCTGGCGGTACAGCTCATTCGGCTCTCCCGGCTGAATGGCTCCCGCCTGATCGAACGAATACGGCTCTTCTTCCCCCGTGCCCGGCCGGGCGAACTCAGCGGGGTAAGGATGGACGCCGATTGCAGGCAAGACGCTGCTTTCCGAAGCTATATTTCGAATCGATATGCTATCGAGATCTTTCGTTGTTAGCAGCTTGCCGATGCCCGGCGCATCGAATACGACCCCTGTCAGGCCCCCGATGACCGCTGCATGATACAAGCCGAATGCGCCGCCGATTTCCCTTCCGGTAATTCGGCAAGGAGATTGCTCCGCATATTTGCGTACGAAAGCATGAAGCCTCGCATGAAGCTCCGAATCCGTGTCGTACAGCATGTTTAGTCCCAAATGTACATCTTCCAGCGTAAAAGTAACGACCAGCACATGCCCGCCGTCTGCATCAAGGTAAGAGACGGCCTCCAGTCCTTCCGAGACCAGCTTCTCGACCCGAGCCAGCTGCAGCACCGATTCGACTTCCTCGACTTGATCGCCTCTGGCCAATTGCCAGTATTGTTGGTCGGTTAATGACATAGGATTTGTCCTCCATCTTGAAAAACCTAATCTTTCTTCTATTCGAAAGAAGACAAGGCAGAGTAATTCTACCTTGTCCGCATGATTGCTATTTCGAACGAAGCTTAGCCGCCATTTGCTGCTCGGCCTCTTCTTTGATGCTCACGATCTGCTTCATGTTCGCGCTGATCGTCTGCACGCACTCGATCATTTTGTCGAAGCTAGGCTTCAAGCTGTCGTATTGGTCGACGAATGCCTTCTGGGATTCGCCGTGCCACCACGAGTTGATCGCATGGATCTCGTTCGTGAGCTGCGTAATGACGCCTTGCGCGCTCTCCGCTTTGCGCTTGATCGACTCAGCGACGCCAAGCGCCTGAGCGGAATCAAATTGAATGTTCGCTGCCATTTGTTTCACCTCCTTTCAAAGCCGCGGCTCGAAGAAGTTATTTCGCCTTCTGCCGCTCTTTCTGCCTCTCCAGCTCGGCGAGCCGGGCGGCTTCGGCGCGTCTGGCCTCCGCTTCGGCCACTTCATTCCCCAGGGCTCTCAGCTCGCCGACCAAATCATCCATAAGCGACACCACCGTTTTGAGCTTGCTCGCGATGATGTCCCCGCTCTCCTGAAAGGTCTTGTTGGCTTTGCCCGTCCAATAGGAATCAGAGCCCGTGATGAGGCTGTGAATATCGCGTTTCAGCTCCGACACGTCTGCCTTGCTGTCGTAGACGGATGAAGCCGACCGATGGATTTCATAAGGGCTGACCGACATCTAACCAACCTCCTACCCTACGATCCGATTAATACTCCCTGTTCCTTCATGATGCCGTATCGTAATCCGGTATACTTGTTTTTCGTAACCCAGTATCCGTCTCCCGCTTCCGCGATTCTCTCCTGCGTGCCATACGGAAGATTAATATTGTAGAGCCCCTGATCCTTCAGCCTGCCGAGCAGCACGCCCGTCTGCTCCTCCCGGATCGCCTTGCCGGGCATGCTCCAGTTCGAGCTCAGCTCGGACGTATTGTCCGCGGCGAGCACAAGCACGTTCAGGCCCCGCTCCTGCTTCGCAATACGCTCGACGATCTCATGTACGGCGTACATGTCGTTGTTCGTGAATTCACTGAGACTATCGAAGGCGAAAATAATAGGAGCCCAAGACTGCTGCAGCTCGGCCGTGTCTCCGCCCGAGGAACGGCGGGCGAGCAGCTCCGCCCTCCGGTCCGCTAGCAGCTCCTTGATCTCCGCCGCGAATCCGTAAGCGTCATCCAGCTGCGCGATATCCGTCACGTACGGCTCGTGCATGATGGAGAACAAGCCCATGCCGGACGAATCGAGCGCGTACACCCGGGTACCGGGATGCCTGAGGCGAAGCATGTTGATCCAGGATACGAGCAGCGTGCTCTTGCCGGATCCCGCGTCTCCCGCCACCATCACGGACGACAGCGTCTTCGGATCCAGAACAATCGGCTGGAGATCGGTATGAGCCAGGCCGATGACCAGCTTCTCGCTCTCCGTCTGGATCTGATCCAGCTTCACTTCGGCCGGCATCATCGGAATCGGCGTCGCAACGTCCGATTCTCTCTCGGATAGACGCTGGACCAGCTCATCCCACGCGCTTCCGCGAAGCTCCGGCAGCGCCGTCTGGAACTCTAGCGGCGGGTTGCCTCTCACGAGTCCCCTGCCTGCGAATTTGGAAGGAACCAGCCCTTCCGTTCTACCGACTATCCCGACATATTCCGATACATCCGTCAATTGGAAGCTAATGGCTTGTTTGAAATTCACGGACATTTTATATCGGACAAGCGTCGCGTTCGTCGCGTTGGCTACAAGGAAAATTCCATACTTGCTGCCTTCCCGGGCTAGCAATATCATCCGGGCTTCCGCATCCTCGTACGTCTCCGATAGAGCGAAGTAGTTATCGACCAGAATGAGAATCGCCGGAAGCTCTCTGCCGCCTCTTCTGTAATCGTTCCAGCCTTCGCTGCCCGCTTGCTCGAACAAAGCTTTGCGTTCCTCGATCAAGCGGAAGACATAGAGAAGGAATTGCTCAAGCCTCTCCTCCTGCTCCAGGGTCACGACGCCTCCCACATGAGGAAGCTGCTGCAGCGGCTTCAGACTGCCGCCCCCGAAGTCCAGGATGTAGATATGGACATCGCGAGGCGAATACGCAAGCGCAGCGGATACGCACAACGTCCGCATGAGGACGGTCTTGCCCGTTCCGGAAGCGCCGTACACGAACAGATTGCCTTCGCCGGCGAAGTCGATGCTGAGCACGTCCTGCGTCTGCGCTCTCGGATCGTCAACCAAGCCGACGGGCACGCTGAACAAAGCCTCCCGCTTCATCCGCTCGCCTAGCACCATCCGGTCCCGCAGCACGTCGTCCATGTACAAGCTCTCCGGCAGCGGCGGAAGCCAAGGTCCCGGAAGCGGCTGAATGCCGGACTCGGCCGCCGTCTTCTTGATGTGCTGGACCATCGCGGACAATTGGGTAACGGTCTCGTCCTGCGTTATCTTCTCTTCGAAGAGCGGGTAGATCTGCTGCTGTCCGCCGTTCAGCGACAGCTTGAAGATGCGCTTCGGCTTGTTTGCGCTTCTCCGCTGTTCGCCGTCCGGGTCGTAGCCGGCGCCGGAGAACGTCGATTGGAACAGCTCGAACACCTCGTCGTTCCCTACTTGAATGTATGCGCGTCCCGGCTCCTTGATCAGCGCCGCGTCAGGACGCTTAATGACGTCCCTGCTGTCCGCCTCGTCCTGCACCTTCAGACAGATTTTGAATTTCGAGTTGCTCCAGATCTGGTCGTCGACGACGCCCGCGGGCTTCTGCGTTGCTAGGATTAGATGAACGCCAAGGCTTCGCCCGACGCGCGCCGTACTGACCAGCTCTTTCATGAAATCCGGCTTATCCTGCTTGAGCTCGGCGAATTCGTCGGCGATCATGATCAGATGCGGAATGGGCGGCATGCCGCTCTCGCGTCCGCTGTAATAAAGCTTCTGATACTTATCGATATTGTTCACGCCGAATTGCGAGAACACCCGCTGGCGTCTGAGCAGCTCGCTCTTAATGGACAGAAGCGCCCGCGTCGTCTGGTTCCCGTCCAGATTCGTGATCGTGCCGACCAGATGCGGCATGCCGCGGAAGACGTCCGCCATGCCGCCGCCCTTGTAGTCGATCAGGACGAATACGACATCGTGCGGGTGGAAGTGGATCGCCTGCGACACGATGATGCTCTGCAGCAGCTCGCTCTTGCCCGAGCCCGTCGTGCCGGCGACCAAACCGTGCGGCCCGAAGCCGGTCTCGTGCATATCCAGATGGAACGGCTCGCCGCCGGCCTTCGCGCCGATCGGGACGCTCATGCCCATATACGTCTTGTTGCGCCGCCAGTGGGACGCAACATCCACCTCGTCCGCCCGCTTGGCCTCTAGCATATCAAGCAGCGTAATCGAGGACGGCAGGCTGAAGCTCGCCGTCGCGCTCTTGATGCGGAGCGGCGCAAGCTTCCTGGCCGTCTCCTCGAGACGGCCGCCCGACGCTTGATCCGGCGTGAACAGCGTCTTCTCGCCGGTACGACGATCCGCCTTCTCGCCGCTCTTGCTCTGCAGGTCGACGACGACGTTGCAATTCATCGGAAGATAGGACTTGTGCGGCGAGACGAAGATCGTCGAGAGGCCGAGGCTTGCCGAGCCTTTGTACAAATATTGGCTGATTCGCTCGTTCTCGAGCAGCGTGGCATCCTCGACGACGAAGACGTAATGCGGCAGCGCGGCTCCGCCTTTCGCTCTCATCTCCCGCTCTCTGAACATGTCGTACAGCGCCGACAAGGTCTGATGGGCCATCGCCTTGCCGCATAGCAGGAATCTGGCGTGGCCTCCGTCATCCCATAGATGGGGCAGGAATCTCGTCCAGGACCACCGGCCGACCGTCTCTTCCGAAGCGAGCAGAACGACTCTTACGTCGTCGTATCCGTGATGGGTGACGATCTGAAGCAGCAGCACCTCGAGCAGCTCCGACGCCTTCTCGCTCTCGCCCGCAATGCCGCAAATTTCGGCTTCGGGCAAATTCACCGTAATGGGCACCTGCGGAATTTTTTCGAATTCGAGCGCAAGCCTCTGAGGCTCCATGAGCAGAGGATCCGTCTCGAGTATGATCGCCTGCTTCGTATATTGAATCCGCATCTCGAGCGGAGCGCTGCCGAGGCCGAGCCTGAGCGATAAGAAGTCGCGGTGGGAAGGCGTCTTCTCCCACAGCTTGTTGTCCGTCCGCCCGATGCGCTGCACGCATTCAGCGGGATTCGGATACATCTCGTTCATCGCATGGGTCTGCTGCTCCCGCGCGATCGCAAGCTCGCTTCTCGTATCCGCGATGAACTGCGTATATTTCTCCTCGCGCTCCTTCTTCTTCCGCTTGAACTTCCGAATCTGCGTCGCCGCGCTCGCCAAGGAGCCGATTAACGTCAAGAGCGTCATGGCGATCGAAATGACGACCCACATCGATTTCATCGTGAGCGCGATAATAATCGTAAGAACAAGCATGACCGCAGGCGTGACGATAATGCTGAACCAGCTGATCTCCGGCTTCTCGCTAATCGTCGGCGGAGCCGGCACCTCCACCGTTCCCGAAGGAAAGTCGGGAAGGAACCTGGGCTGTCTGCTGAAATTCGTATGCAATGGTTATCTCCCCTCTCTAGCCGATCCGGCAGGCCTCTCCGCCGCCGAGCGGCAGCCGGTGCCATTCCCGTCCGCTGCAGTAATACAAGGCCTGACCGATCAAGTGCAGATAGTCCGCGCTGTCTCCGGAGATCCGGATGCTCCTCAGGCTGACCGGATCCACCCGGTAGATGCTTCGATTGTTCAGCGCGTTCGAGCAATACACGTATTCCCCGTCCGTATTCAAGCTAGCCGTCTGGATCGCGCCGATCTCGGCCGCGTCGCTTCCGTCCTTCGCGACGAAAGTCAGCGTGCCGTCCCGGTGATGGTTCGGGAATGCGAGCAGATCTCCGACCTCAATCAGCATATATCCGGTCGCATCCGTCACCTTCTCATGCCGGGAACCGGACATGTCGCAGGTCTGGATCCCTCTCGGCGTCGCGTAATAAATGCGGTCATTCGAGCATACGTAGCTCCACACCTTATCCTCGGCCACCGGTTGCTCGCCCTTGCCGTCCAATCGGGAGCGGTACAGACGCTCGCTGCTCTCCTCGATATAATACAGCCACCCGCCTTGAAGCCGCAGCTGGCAGCACGGCTTGTCGATCAGCAGCTCCTTGCGGTTCGTGCGAAGCTCCAGCCGGTAGACGGCGTGCCGATTCCGCTGATCGCTGTAATACACGGAATCGCCGTCCGCGTTCATGTCCCAGAGCAAATCATCGGTGAACGTCTCCGCTGCCCAGCGGCCGCTCTCCGCATCCTCCCGCAGCAGCTTCGTGCCGGAGAATTCCTTGTTATCCATTAGAAGAAGACGGTCTTCTACCCGCAGCACGAGACCGCCGTTCTGAATATTCGCTGTCATCTTGCGCCCCTCCTCAGACGAGAGTAAGCAAAGCGCCTTGCGTGACGCCTTCCTCTTCCAGCGTCCGATCGTAGTTCAGTATGCGGCCGAGCGGCTCGGCCTGAAGCATGACGCCGCGTCCCGCCGGCGAACCCAGCGCCTCATGCAGGAGCCGGATCAGCTCCTCCGTCGTCACGAAGAGAGGCACCTTCAGGTCGACCGGCTCCCCGCTTCCGAATTGGAACGACACCATGACGTAATCCATTCCGATGCCCTCCTTTAATTTTTCACTGTCAATACGTAAGCGCGTTCCGTTACAAGCTCGTAATCCAGCGCCGGGTTCAGCGATTCCGCCGTGCGCATCAGCTTCGTCTTGAATTTGTAATCCGCTTCGGCGCGCACCTCCACTTCCGTCACGCGCCCCTCCGGCCGGTCTTCCTCGTAGAACGCGAATTCGACCCGCACCGTGTTGTAGATGCCGTCGTTCGACGTGAAGCTCACCGTATTGCCCGCGGACGAGCCCCGGGAGAGATTCATCACATCCTCGAGAGCATCGGCAAAATAATCCTTAAACCGCTCCTCGTCGATATCCGCGTTCAAATCGCGGATGCCTTCGAATTCGAGCGCCCGGTCCTTGGCCACCCGGCTTGCGTTCCGAATCGACGAGTCCATGACGATCTTCTCCCGGTAGACGATCGCCATCTCCACCAAGGGGGTCAGAATGAGAGACGCAAGCAAGACGGCTAGTATTCCAATGGCGTACATTCTCACGACCGCTCATCCCATTCCGTCAGTTTTCGTAATAAGGCAAATCCTTGTAATGCTTCAGCCCGGTCGTCGTGATCTCGAAGGAAACCGGGATGTCCCGCGAATATTCCTTGCCCCACAGCTTGACCGACAGCGGATAGACGGCCGCGATCTTCACGTGGATCGGCTCGCCCCGCTGCCTGTACGGCTTATCCGAGTCATAGGCGTAATCGCTGTAGTCGCTGTCGTCGATGACCGGGATCGCGCTGTCTCCGGAGAAGCTGTAATTGGTGGACTTATGTACCCAGATCTTAATATCGTCCTTGCGCTTCTTGAAAATCGGCCGCTCCTCCAGAGAATCCTTAATGTCTTCGTACGTCGCGCGAGACACGTAGTTGTCGGTAGCCGCGACCTGCGAGACGTAATACGTCTCCGACACCAGCGTCAGGTACCAGGGGAAGAAAAACGCCATGTTGGTTAGCAGCACGATGATGATGGATGACAGTATCGTGATGAGCGCGGCTTTCGCTATACCCTGCAAGGTTTAATCACCTCTAGGTGCCGCTGCTGATGTTCGAATCGATGAGACCGATCAGCTTATCCCAAATATCGCCGACCCATTCGCCGATATTTCCGCGCACGACGCCGATGACCAAGCCGATAACCACAATGACCGCCACCGTCGCCGCAATTTGCTTAATGCCGAATTCTCCTCTTTCGTCCTTCACGAACGCTTCTACCTGCTTCTTCATCCTTCTCATTCCTCCATCGTCTATTAATCTATTGGAATAATTTCATCGAGCCCATAATCGTAAACAAATAATAGATCGCGATATAGACGCCCAGCACCACGATCAGCACCATCTGAATGCGCGCGTTCGACCGCTCCCGCTGCGTTAGCTCGTCCTCGAGCGTCTTCACGCGGAAGCTGTCCAGCTCATTCTTCAGATAGGCCATCTGGGACACGTTGTCGTAGCCCTTCAGCCTCGTCTCCATAATGTCGCAGAACTTGATCACATAATGCAGCGGCACCCGCTTCTTCAGCTTCTTCAGCGCGTATTCCTCGCCGAAGTCGATATTGTCGAGCATGACGCCGAGCTCCTCCCCGATATCCGGGTTGGCGTTCGGCAGGTAGTCCTTGATCACGTCGGCCAAGTGGATATTCACCGACTTGGAGTATTGGTAGTAGACCATGCTGTAGAAAGCGGGGAAGTCGACGGCAATGTTTTTGTTCTTCTTGTCGATCCGCTTCTCGAGCTCATCCACCGGATACAGCCAGCCCAAAATAATGAAGATGGCTGTCGCGCAGCCCAGCAGAATGTTCGCCTGCAGCATGAGCAGCGTCAGCAGCACCGCGGCGCCCGCGTACAGCACCTGCTCTACCCGGATCTCCTCCGGCTTCGTCGTCATATCCAGCCGGTCGAGCATCTTCTTCAGCCTCGCCCGCTCTCCCGTGCCAAGCAGGTATTTGCCGTATTTAGTCGCCATTCCCTGCTTCCACACCCGATACTTCTGCCGCGATGCTTCCTTCTTGCGCTCCTTCAGGAACATCCTTGCCCGCTTCTTCTGATTCCGGCTTACCGGCTTGATCAGAGGGAGCAGCAGCACCTTCACGATATACAGGATAGCGGCCATCGCCACCAGCTTCGATAGGAATATCATTTGGACGCGCCTCCCGTCCCGAGGTTGCCCTGCAGCACCTGCGTCCTCGCGAAGCTTAAGCAGATGATGCTGATCAGCGACGTATTAATGACCTTCCCTGCATTCGTATGCAGCATGAACGCCCGGAAGTCCTCCACCGTCAGAGCATACAGGAAAAACAAGAGGATGATGGCCGTCTTCAGCAGGAAATCCCGGTTCATTTTGCGGAAGATCCGGTCCTTCTTGTTGTTCAGCTCGCGAAGCACCGCGTTCTCGTCGACAATGTCGAGGAAGATGTCCGCCATCCCCTTGCGTTCGTTGTATTCGAACACGATCGCCTTCTTCGCGAAGTTGTCGAACTTCGGACCGAGCTGGCGGTTCAACAGCATAATAGCTTGCTTGAACGAATATCCGTTGCTCTCGCAGTTGTCGATGAACTGCTGGAAGTACGGCCGGATGTTCGGACTAATATATTCGTCGCTCTCCATCACCTTCTTGATCGCGACGAGCACGCCTTCGCGGGCGAGCGGACAGATGATGTCCTCCGCGTCCATGATGCTCTCGAGTTTCTCCGCCTTGATCGACCGGGACTGCATGACGAAGAAGGTGAGCATGAAGACGAAGATCGAGATCGTAATGACGACGGACAGCGAGACGCTCTTCAGCAGCACGACGATGATCAGCGTTATGACCGCAAACAGGATGCAGAGCAGCGAAGTGAAGCTCTCCAGCGTGAAGGGCATGTTGAAGTCGAGGATGAGCCCTTCGACCAGCCGATTGTACTTCGCGTAGATGTTCTCCTTCTGGATGACGATCCGCTCGCGCTTGATCCGGTCTACGTACCGCTTCGTATTGTACCGGCCGAGATGCTCGGCCAGCGTGTCGGCAATGTCCAGGATGAACCGGGCGGAGCCTCCGAAGAAACGGATATTGAACATGACGTTCACAACAATGAAGGCGGCGGCGCCAAGCAGCAGACTAATAACTAAAGTCGTATTCATCGGCTTCGTACACCTCGGTTTCATCCTCCTGCGGGTCGCTCGCGAAGAACGCGAACCGGCTCCGCTTAATGCCGGCCTTCAGCATCGCCTGCTGAATGTTGTCGGACAGCTTGCCGACGCGGCGGTGCTTCCCGACGATCTGGATCCGTTTCTTCCCGTCCACGGTCTCCTCGAGCACGTCCTCGCAGTCGAATCGATAGATGGGATTAATGATCGGCTCCAGCCCCTTCGAACCCATAACCTCGGAGATCGCCGTCACCTTCCGCGTGCCGTCCGCGAGCTTCTCTTGATAGATAACGAACTTAACCGCGCTGCAAATGTTGCGAAGCGCAAGCTCCGCCGGCTCGCTCGAAATCATAAGGTACGCGGTCAGGAACCGGTAGATCGCTTCCTTGTCTCCCTCGGCATGCAGCGTCGAGAAGAAATAATGGCCCGTCTGCGCCGCCCGAAGCGCCGTCGCGAATTCGCCCGGCGTCCGCAGCTCGCCCGGTCCGATCCAGTGCGGCGACTGCCTCATCGCGTTGATGAGCAAATTCTCCATCGTGGCGGGACTGGAATCGTCGTCCTCCGGGACGGATTCGTATTGGAGGACGTCGTTCAATATTTTGCCGTGGACGCTTCCGCCCTCCCGCTGCTGCAGCCGCATCTCCGACGGATTCTCGATCGTGATGATCCGGGACAGCGGATTGATCTCCTTGACCAGAATTTCGTTCAGGGTCGTCTTGCCGCTGCCCGTCGGACCGACCGTAATCCAAGACAGGTCGGACTTCGGGATAAGCGAGAGCAGCCGGTACATATTGACGGAGAACGATTCGTTCTCGATCAGCACCTTCGGCGAAATGCTCTTCTTGTGGAACTTCCGGATAACGAAGGCCGGATTGTCGTAAGGCGAGATGCCCGCATGGGTCGCGTTCACCCGGTAGCCCTCGATCGTTCTCGCGTTGACCATCGGAATCTTGGGCGTCAGCCTTACCTTCGAGACGCCGATCAGCTTCGAGATGATCCGCTCCATATGCTCGCGGTCGCTGAACGACTGCTCCCACTTGATTGACCGGCCGCCGCTTTCGACGAAGATCTGATCCGGTCCGTTCGCGCGGATCTCGTCGATCGACGGATCCTCCATCGCTCTCGTGATCGGACCGTAATGGGTAATCTCGTCCGTCAAGGCGCTCTTCAGCTGGGCGAGATCATGATAGCCCTCAACGATCGGCTGCTGGGAGTCGACGAACTCGTTAATGTAAGCTTTCGTCATCTCCCGCTTGCGTACGGGGTCGTTCTCTCTCCGGAACGCGTGCGTGGTCACCTTCGTGATGTATTTCTGGCACAGCTCCAGCGCCTCTTCGAAGTTGATCGTCGTATATTTGCTCTTCTGGTCCTGCTCGTCAGCCGCGCCCTCCGGCGTTTGCGACTGGAGATAGACGCGCTGCTGCATGTCGCTGATTTTGCCTCTTGTAAGCACCGCTCGTTCGCTCCTTCCTACTGCTCGGCCAGCTGCGCGGCGAGCCGCTGGATTTCCTTCATGAATTGGCGGTTAAATAACGGATTGTCCTTGACGTACAGCTTGCCTTTGTTCGCCCGCGCCACGCCGTCCTTCACGTAAGGCAGCGCGGTGATGATGTTAAGGCCCATTTCCTTGTAGACGTCGAAGTCGAAATCGATATTCTGCAAATTCATCATGATGACGTTCGTGAACTTGGCGGTGCTGATGCCGACCGAATTCGCGAAATCGAGCAGCTTCACCATATGGATGACCGCTTCCGTCCGCTCGGTCGCCGTGAAGAAGCCGATATGGCAAGCCTTCATGGCGCCCAGGCAGAATTCGAGCGGCGGATTGTTCGGAATATCGATAAGCACGATATCGAACATCTGCTTCAGCGTCGCGAGAACTCTCTCCAGATGCTCGAATTCGAAGTCGAAATATTCCTCCATCAAATCCTGCGGGCTCGGCGACAGCAGGTACAACCGCTCGTATTTGGTCGCTTGTATTTCTTCCCGCACGTCGACCTTGTCGCTCTTCAGCAGCTTGATCAGCCCCGATGCTTTCTTCGGCGCATGGCAGTCGACGTAATGGTAGAGATTCGGGTAGAACACCTTCAGGTCCACGATGCACGTGTTCAGCCCCTTCTGGGACAGCAGATAGCCGAGATTGCTGATGAGCACCGCGTTATCGGTTCCGTCGCAGGCGGAGATGAAGCCGATAAGGTTATAGATCAGCTTGCTCTCGAGCAGCTCCGCGCCGACGAGATCCTTGGATGAAATTTTGGATAAAATGCCTTCTACTACTCTTCCGGATTGTCGATCCACGATTCCACCTCTTTCTCGAGCGTCGGCAGCTGATCCAGAATGATCGAGCTGTTCTTCCGGCTTAGAATGGTGATGAGGAACGATTGGTTCTCGAAGCCTTGATACTTCGCGAAGTTGTTGATCTGCTCGCTGCTTCCCTCGAGCATGAGCGCCTTCGGCTTGATGCTGTTAATGAACTCCTCGCTCTTCATCACTTCCTGCCGCTTCTGATCGTCCAGCTTCTGTACTTCCTTGTATACCTCGTAGATGGAGCGGCTATTGGAGTTGAGCATATCCTTCACGACGATGCTGTCGAAGAGCACCTCCGTCTCCCGGACGGTAACGGTGCCGCCTCCCGACATGTTGGGGTTGCCCGAGGACGCGCCTACGCTCTTCTCGTTGTCATAAGACACCCGGATCCGCACTCGGTCGCCCGGCACGAGAATGTCCCCGCCCACCTCGAGGAAGTTGTACGGCAGGGTCAGCACTTCGTTCTCGTCGGCGACCTCGTACAGCCATTCGTTCTTGAGCGGCTTCTCGTCCGTTAGCTGATCCTTGTAGATGATGCTGTCCTTGCGCAAATAGTAGGTCGTGAGCTTATCCAGCACATCGTCCAGATCCTCGGCCCGCACCATGCCCTCGTCGAATTCCTTCTCGATCAGATTGTAGGTATCCACGTTTTTCTTCGTCAGCGGCGCGTACGCGGGGATTCCGTCATCCGCTTTCACGCGGATAACCTGTATGACGTTTTCGGCTTTGCGGCTCGCGTTGTCCAGATAGAGATAGGAGCTGGCGATGACGAGAAGCGCAAAAACGAACGCCAGTATTTTTTTGAATAAATTGCGGTTCGGCTTCGTGTTCTTCAAGGTGCTTAAATCCATTTATTTCGTCGCCTCCATTAATCTCAGAAGAATGCTTCCATAGGCTTGCTCATGATCCCGGCTGGAGAATACGATTGGCAAGTCGGATTCGATCTGCGCGTCGAACTCTTGCGCGTAAGGCACGTAGCCCGCGGTCTTCACCTCGTACATGAACGCGTCCAGCAGGCCCGAGGTCATGACTTTGCTGACGGCTTCCGGCGTGAACAGCTCGTTCTGGAACCGCGAGCGGTCATTGTACTTGGTGACGATCGCCTTCGATTTGGCGTTCAGGTAAGCGATGGATTCCCTGCTCAGGTCCGCTTCCATATTGCGCAGCGTCGTGATGACGGAATAGATGTTGTTGTTCACGCAGAGCCCTACCGTATCGATATGAATGAGCGCCTCCTGGAATTTGCCCAGCACTTCGAATGGCATGTCCAGAAGAATGAGATTGAATCGGCTCCTCAGCACCGACAGCAGCGAGATGAGCTTGCCCGCGTTCACGTATTGCTCGAACAGCAGCCTGTCATGGAACGACAGCCCGAGCGCCGTCAGCCACAATTCGTCCTTGATATGACAGCACGTCATCATATGGTCCTGCGGTCTCGCCAGCGTGCGAATGAGCGACGCGCTCATCGCTTCGTCTCTCTGGCTCTGCTCGTGGAACCGGTTGAAATAGAGGTTCGTCGTCCGAAAGTCGATGTCGAGATCGACGATGATGGTCGACAAGCCGCGCTTGTTCGCCACGCTTGCCACGTTCACGAGCGTGCTGGTCACGCCGCTGCCCCGATGTCCGGTTATCGCGATTACCCGGCTCATGCCGCGGCTGACTCGCTCGAAATCTTTGTCCAGCGTGCTGGATGCGGCTCTGCCGGCTTCCTGCTTCGGCTTCGGCTTTAGACGGTCGAAAAATGATGGTTTTTTCTCGGATGTCTGGGAAGGCTCATTCTTCTTCGCGTCCGGGGGGACCTCGGTCTCAGGGCGTCCGGATGATCGGAACCAGGATAAGGCCGCTGATCGGCTGCCGCCGCTATGCTTCTGGAGAAGTTCTAGGATGCGTGTCATCGGAGGTCGGATGTAAGGATGAATTTCAAGCTGCAAGCTGCTGTGCGCCGCCAGAAGGCGGGACAACTCCCTCTTCCACTGCGGGTCTCTCGTCAGGATGAGGATCGGGAAGCCGGAGCCGTTCGAGATTTGTTCCAGCTTTCGGAGCACGCGCTCCAATTGGCTGACGTTCTCGTAATGATCGTTCGACAACGCTTCATCCATGATGAGCAGAGCGCCGAAGGTCGGCGGCGATGAATCTATGTAGTCTAGCAGATCGGTCAACATTAGCGGCGACGAGTTATGAATGGCAGATCTCTTGGTATCGTACCGCGCGATCACCTCAAAGAGATTGCCAGAGACAAGAAGTGTACCCATATGCCCACCTTAATAATGATTTAGTCTCATTGCAACCAAATACGAATTCTTTTTACATGATAATACATATTCTATTATTATAGTACTTCAACAATTTCCATATTTCAATGTTCATAAAATCTTCATTTTACCAGTAAACTTTTATAAAAAAAGTAGTGAAAATAAAGAAAGTAACTGCAGAAATGGGGAGTAAATGATTGAAATGCAGGACTTTCGCACCTAAAAGTGGGGGATGGATGATTCCGTAGGCTCTATTTCCTAGTCTTTTTGTACCTAATAACTTACAAATTATTTATTATTAATTTGGGTTTATAAGGAATTACTATTTGTAATGTTATTGCACAAAAAAAGAGGCCTCGCTCCCTTCCATTACGAAAGGTTGCGAGACCTCGGATGAGGAGTGCGCGTGAAAGATTAATTCACGCTTACTTCCTCCAGGAGATAAGTGGAGCTGTCATAGTATTCCGCGGAAAACTCGAATTTCACGTAGACGCTGCTGAACGCGTCCCAGCCTTCCGGATAATACACGAATTCGAAATATTGGCCGAACTCGGATTTATCCGAGATGTAGCTCGTTTCGATCTCGGACAACGTTACGCCCTTCAGCGTGTTCGCGTATTCCTTGGTATCCGCGGCCGTGTTCGCCTCGATGGTGCCGGCCAGCATTTCCGAGAAGTCGTCCTTGTAATACTGGCGTCCCAGGCTGATCGGAGAGTTGTCGCGTTTCTCGGCCGTATAGCTGTCAATATAAGCATCGAACTTGGACGTGTCCTCTGTCAGCAGGGCATCGGCATAGATCTTGATGATCTTCTGGGCTTCCGCGCGCAGCTTGTCCTCCATCTGCGCCTCCGTGCCTGTCAGCTTCATGATGCCTGCCGAAGATACCGGTGCTTCCGTTTCTTCTTCTTCCTCTTGGACTGGAGCGCTGCCGTCCGTATTAATGATAACGGTATCTGTCGCATCATCCCAACCAACGTACATACCAGTTGCTTCCGCGACCGCTCTCGCCGGCAGGTAGGTAGAGCCTTGGTATGTAATCGGCGGCATTTTCTGGCCTTTATCGTTCTTCGGCGTCCAGCTGTCCCCGTCGATCTTGAACTTAATATTGTGGTTCAGATTCGCGGTAATCTTCTGCAAGCCGGTAGCGGCGCCCGCTCCCACCGCTCCGAATATCAAGCATGCGCTTACGATCGTGCCGATAAAAACCGACTTTCTCATCTTAATGACTTTCATTATAAGTTTCCCTCCCGAAAGTTATGAATCCAGGGCTATGAAGTCTATCTCTAGCTGCCTTCCGGCTATTACTCTAGCAGAATCCCCCACCATCTCCACAGAACATGAAATATTATACAATTTTATTCGATAGAATGTAAAGAAATATGTGCCATTTCGCGTTTCTGCGCAAATATATTCGCATACTAGATTGTCTTAATTTGTCGAATTACTAACTATAGTCCTATAAATCCTTGTATCAACTATATGATTTTATATATTCAAACGTTAATTTATATGAAATTCCGCGATAGTTACATGAATGCATAGACGGTTGCGGCCATGAACGATAAAGAGGCCTCGCCTCCGCTCCACAGGGAGCGGCGCGGGGCCTGCACAGCTCACAACGCCTTGGACCAGGAAGCAGACGATACGGCCGGGCGTCGCGACTCCCGCTCATCCCATGGCCGGAGCACCTGCAAGTGGCCTTCCTTCCTGGCAATGCACCGCTTCTCCTCCAGCTCGCTCAGCGCGGCGTTGATCTGCTTCTCGTTCAAGCCGATCATGCGCCCCAGCCGTCCATAATTCAGCCGAACCGCTTCATGACGGTACAGGTTCCACAGTACTCTTAATATTTTGCGCGAACGATCAGACAGCACGCCGAACCACCTCCGCATCTATAATGTTCTCCAGCTTAAAAATCCGAATGGCCTGCGAGGAGTAGCAATATCCCTTCATCCGGGCTCCTCTAACAGACATGACCCGTACATCGCGAATCGTCACCTGACGATGCCGATCGATGTAAATGAGCTGCAAGACCTTCCCGATCCAATGCTCCATGACCATCACCTCGAACACGAATGTATGTTCTTATTATACACCAAACACCCGTTCGATATTCAAGCAGGAATTTTTAACTTTGCGGCGGATTTCCTTTCTCTTCCTATATAACCACGTCAGCCCATTGATTAAACGATTTTCATAAAAAAAAGCGGACCCCCGAAAGAGCCGCTTCCCTGTAACCATCTATGCGAGCATTGTCGCTCCTACGATAAAGCCGATCAGCATGCCCAATACCACGCCTACGACAGACATCACCATCAGCACGACGCCATGGGTTTGACTCCTTTTTTTGTACACCAGAAATCCCATGATAAAGGCTCCGGCACCAAATAATATCGGGATAAAAAGGAAAGATAAGCCGAAAAAAATCCAGCCCAGCACCACATAAACCGTCCCGTCCTTCACTTCTCTCTCGTTCATGAGCCACCTCATTCTCCTCAAGTAAGTGTCCAGCGGCCTAAAATATATATGTAGGCAAGAGGCGGATGATGCTTCATTAAACTTTACTACCCAAAACGCAAAAAAGAGGCTTCGCAAAAGTTCATTGAACGGATGCGAAGCCTCTTTTGTTCGTTAGATATTACCGCATTGGGCGGTTTCTGCCCAATCGGCGATCCAATTTACCGCTTAGGCGCGGTCGTTCCTCCTCGAATTGCTTCGATTAGGAATTGAATTACATCATGCCGCCCATACCGCCCATGCCGCCCATGTCAGGCATGCCGGCGCCTGCGCCCTTCGGCTCAGGCTTGTCGGCAACAACCGCTTCGGTTGTCAGGAACATAGCCGCTACGGATGCAGCGTTCTGCAGAGCAGAACGCGTTACTTTCGCAGGGTCAACGATACCCGCTTCGAACATGTTCACCCACTCGCCGGAAGCCGCGTTGTAGCCTACGCCGATTTTTTCGTTTTTCAGACGCTCGACGATAACGGAGCCCTCTTGGCCCGCGTTAGCCGCGATCGTGCGGATTGGCTCTTCCAGAGCGCGAAGTACGATGTTCACGCCAGTCGCTTCGTCGCCGGAAGCATTAACGGCCGCAACCGCTTTGTATACGTTAACCAGAGCCGTACCGCCGCCGGATACGATGCCTTCTTCCACTGCTGCGCGAGTGGAGTTCAGCGCGTCCTCGATGCGGAGCTTGCGCTCTTTCAGTTCAGTCTCAGTCGCTGCGCCGACTTTGATAACCGCAACGCCGCCGGACAGCTTAGCCAGACGCTCTTGCAGCTTCTCGCGGTCGAAGTCGGAAGTTGTTTCTTCCAGCTGAGCGCGGATTTGGTTCACGCGAGCATCGATGTCGGCTTTGTTGCCAGCGCCGTCGACGATGATCGTGTTTTCTTTGGTAATACGGATTTGGCGAGCGGAGCCCAGTTGGTCCACAGTCGTCGATTTCAGCTCAAGGCCGAGCTCTTCCGTTACCACTTGGCCGCCGGTCAGGGCAGCGATATCTTGCAGCATCGCTTTGCGGCGGTCGCCGAAGCCAGGAGCCTTAACCGCAACGCAAGTGAACGTGCCGCGCAGCTTGTTCACGACCAGAGTCGCTTGCGCTTCGCCTTCCACGTCTTCCGCGATGATTAGGAGCTGCTTGCCGGATTGTACCACTTTCTCCAGGACAGGCAGGATCTCTTGGATGTTGGAGATCTTCTTATCGGTGATCAGGATGTAAGGGTTGTCGAGAACCGCTTCCATCTTGTCTGTGTCCGTAATCATGTACGGGGAGATGTAGCCACGGTCGAATTGCATGCCTTCAACCACTTCCAGCTCCGTGTTGAAGCCTTTGGACTCTTCAACTGTAATAACGCCGTCGTTGCCGACTTTCTCCATAGCTTCCGCGATCAGCTCGCCTACTTCCTCGTCAGCGGAGGAGATGGAAGCGACTTGCGCGATGGATTGTTTGCCTTCGATTGGCTTGGAGATCGCTTTCAGCTCTTCAACAGCAGCTTTAACGGCTTTCTCGATGCCTTTGCGGATAACCATAGGGTTAGCGCCGGCCGTAACGTTTTTCAGACCTTCGCGAATCATCGCTTGAGCCAGAACAGTCGCGGTAGTTGTACCGTCGCCCGCTACGTCGTTCGTTTTTGTCGCTACTTCTTTAACCAGCTGAGCGCCCATGTTCTCGAACGCGTCTTCCAGCTCGATTTCCTTGGCGATGGAAACGCCATCGTTCGTGATGAGCGGGCTTCCGAATTTTTTCTCCAGAACGACGTTGCGTCCTTTTGGTCCAAGCGTTACCTTTACCGCGTTTGCAAGAGCGTCGACGCCGCGAAGCATCGAACGGCGTGCTTCTTCGCTAAATTTAATCTCTTTCGCCATGTGTAATTACCTCCCAAAAATTTAATATTAAGTAAGTATGTGGTCGCTATTCTTAGCCAAGAATCGCGTGGATGTCGCTTTCCTTCATAATCAAATACTCTTTGCCTTCGTATTTGACTTCGGTACCCGCATATTTGGAGAACAGAACGCGGTCGCCTTCTTTTACTTCCAATGCTACGCGAACGCCGTCCTTCAGCGTACCGCTGCCGACAGCTACTACTTTGCCTTCTTGCGGCTTTTCCTTTGCCGTATCCGGCAGCACGATGCCGCTCGCAGTTGTTTCTTCCTTCGCGATTGGTTCGATCAATACGCGTTCACCCAAAGGTTTGATCATTGAAAATAGCCTCCTTCTAAATTTGTCGCTTCTTGTGATATTTCGTTAGCACTCGTAAGCGATTAGTGCTAACAACCATTTTTATCATACTCAATCTCCGTTTGGATTTCAAGTGCTTGAACTTATTTTTGCAGCAAATTTACATCTCGCCGGAGAGACCAGGGGAAGCGGCACGCTCCATCCTCCTATTCCCCGTAATTAACGCAGCGCGTAAAGCCCGCCTCTCCATCCTCCAAGACACTAAATAGCGGCAATAGTACCTCTAATCCGGCTGTTACTAACCTGCAAATAAAAATAGCGGCGATAGTACCCTTATTTCTCGCGTAATCGCGCCATCCGAGCGAATGCAAAGGAAATAGAGGTACATATGCCGCTATTTATAGAAATCCTAGGTTTCCGGTGAAAAATAGAGGTGCTTTCGCCGCTATTTTCGCCGCGAACTCAGAACATGGGCACCTGACGAACTGAACCGCACGGCCAAAGCCCGCTCGAGCGCAGCGCCATGCTTAACGAGTCCACGCCATGCCGCGTCGTCAACGCTAAAGCTTAAGCTCCCCTATAAAGTCCTGCAAATGTGCATCATTTTCGCAAACGGGATGAGCGGCTGTCCCAATTGCTGCAAAAGTACATCATTTTTCGCGGAATTTCGGCCATATAGGCTTCTATGAAGAAAATTGATGCACATTTGCATCAATTGCTAGCAAATGGGCCGATACGGACGTAAATTGATGTACGATTGCAGCATCCCTTACTTCAAAGCGCCGTCCAGCTCCATAGGCGCCCCACCCCATGCCGAGGCGGCCGTCCAAGGCGTATCCGGACCGCTCCAGAAGCGGTGCGACGCCGGGAGGCCCAGCGGCAGGAAGGCGGCAGCGCAGAGATACAAGCTGCCGGTCGAGATATAGCCTTCGCCCGCGCCAGGCTGATGGCCGGCGAGGCCGATCGTCAGCCAGCCTTGCGCGTCGAACGTCCCCGGCGCGTCAAGCGTTCGCTGGATGACGGCGGTCAGGGCGCAGCGCACTTGCTCCGGCGCAACTCCTTCCGGCAGCTCGTCGCGCAGCGCGCTTTGCGCAAGGCTTTGGAACGCTCCGCAGCGGTAAGCGAGCGAGCGCCCGATCGGCGGGAAGCTGCCGTCCGGCGCGACGAACCGCTCCAGTACGCCCGCGTATCGGCGGGCCCGCTTCAATACGTTATCGCGCAGACCGTCCCATTCGCGATCCTCGGCATGCAGCGCCTCCAGCACGTCGACCAGCATCGGCTGGATGACGAAGCTGTTGTAGTAATCCCAGTGGAACTCCGGTCCGTCGCCATAAGCGCCGTCGCCTTTGTACCACTGCTCGTGCTGCCTGACGGCATAGTCGACGCGCATCCGGTCCCAGTCGGCTTCGCCCGCCTGATGCAGCGCCGCCTCGATCATCGCCGAGAACAGCAGCCAGTTCGAGACATGCGGCCGCCTTGTTCTGGTCGCTTTGAGACAGGCGACGACTTGCCGCTGCACCCGCTCCTCCAGCTTCTCCCATAGCTCAACAGGAGCGCGAAGCAGCGCATGCGCGAGGAACGCCGCGTCCACGATCGGCTGCCCGCCCTCGGAGAAGTTCATATAGTCTGGCGAAGCCGGATTCGTCCCGGCATCAATAGCCGCGCGAGACCATTCCGCATAACGCGCGCGAAGCTCCTGTTCCTCTTCGGACGCCGCGCCATCGCTCAGCTCCAGCCAAGGCGCGATCCCGCTCAGCAGTCTGCCGAGCGCCTCCAGATGCGTAAACTTCGCCCGGTCGGCCTCCATACCCGGCTTCGACTCAACCGGCATATCCGCCCGCAGCCTGCCTTCCGCAAGCGCCGACAGCACGGGCTCCGCCACCTGCTCCAGCTTCTTCAGCCAATAGGCCCTGGCCGACAACCCCATCATTCCTACAGTCTCTACCGTTGCTTTTGCTTCCAACATGCCCTCCCCCTTCTCTTCCCGCGGATTCTATCGTTTAGCAGCCTCTTCTTGGAAAACAAACGCAAACCTCGCAGTCGCGCGCCCTCCCTCGACTCCCCCATCCAACTGGTGAAAATCAAGCGTGTACCAATATCTTTCCTCCGCGAAATGATCCAGGTCGCTTCGCGAGGTAACGACGGGCCGCCAAGCCGCGGCGTCATATTCAATGTGCACACGGCGGCTTCCGGTCAGCGACAGGATTCCTTCCTTCACGAGCTTCGGCTCCATGAAGGTAATGAACCTCTCTATGATCTGCTCCCCCGAACCCCCAACCGGCTCGGCCTCATTCACTGCGAAAGCGAAGCTGTCGACCAGCGTCAAAGCCGGCGTTCCTTCCTTCCTCCACGCGAAGCTCCGTTCCAAGCCGAGCAAGCCCGCCGCCTCGGGATAGGCTCCGCTCAGTTCGAGAGCGAACCGGTCCTCGCGATCCGACACGCTTGCCTCCGTCACGATGGCCTTACGCTCCGCGCCCTCCGCCTGCAGCGCGCCTCCGACGATCGGCAGCGAGTGGCCTTGCGAGCCGTTGCACCAGAACGAATACCGGTCCGGTCCGAAATATTCCTTCGTGTACAGCCCCCTCCCAATGTCCGCCAAATACACCTCGCCGTCCGCGTGAAGCAGGAAATGCCCGCAATCGTTATGGTTATGCGATTCGCCGTTATGGCCGCCCTTCGCCGCGAAGCCATACACCGAGCCGTCCTCCGCCGCGTAGCGGGACATGAACCATCCGGCGTCCGCCATATAATGAGCTTCGGTCGGCCACTCGCCCGCCGCGTCAGCCTCTTCAATCTTGTCCGATGCTTCGGCAGCTCCAGTCTCCCCTGCCCCTTTCGCAACAGCAGCTCGTTCAGCCGACGCCCAGATCAAATTCCGGATCGCCGGCGCCCATCTGCCGCAGTGATCAGCGGCGTACGGCTCCCGAAGAGAAGCATGCGGCACCGCAACCTCCGGATACTCGTCCCGCAGCCGCATCGTCAGCCCCATGAAGATGCCGCAGCGCTGAGGGGAATCCGAGAAGTTGATGACCGTGTCGCCGCACGAGAAGCAGCGCTGCTGGAACAAAGCGATTTCCTTGACCTTCGGAATCGCGAAGCCGTCGATCGCTCCCCCCGTCGCCCGCTTCAGAAGATCCGCGTAATAGACGTAATAGCCGAAGCCATATTGCCAGTACGAGTAGCCTTCCACGCACGCGCCGTCATCGCCGTAGCCCGCGAGGAAGCAGTCCATGGCGGCTTGCGTACGCTCCAGCACGCGGGCCAATCTCTCCGTATCCTCGATCGCGTACAAAGCCGCGGCTCCGACCGAGCCCGCGCATACGGAGGACCAGTTGTTCTCGAGCTTCTCCCACGGGTACGGCCCCTGTTCCAGGAAAGGCGCGAACAAGCGGCGCTCCGTCTCGAACGCGATTCTCTCCCGCAGCTCCGCATCCAGCTTATCGCCCAGCAAGGCCGACATTTCGCTAAGCGTGAACCCCGTCTCTGCCGCGAACAGGTCGATATTGCCGTACGGTCCTCGTTTCTCGCCGTAATGGGCCGGCAGGCACCACGTATATTCGTCGCAGATCGACAATGCCGTAAGGCGAAGCGCTTCCCGATAGGACGTCTTCTCCGGCTTCAGCCAGGCCATGATCGCAAACGCGTTCAACCTTTTTCTTTTGGCAAAATAAACATTCTCGTAAGCCAGCCGATCCCCGGTCTCGGCGAACAACCGGAACAGGTCGTCGGTGAGCTCGGGCTCCGGCTCGTCCAGCAGCCTCTCGGCTTCCGCTTCGATCTCGCCAATCAAACCCGACAAGGACGCATCCCCCAGCAGTCGCGCCGCCCAATCATCCGCCCCAAGCTCACCCAAGAGCAGACCGAAGCCGCGAACGCGGTCCGGCATTGCCGTCAAAGTTCCCTCCAGCATTCCTTCTCCCCCTCTCATCTCCACTCCCCTATCCTTTGCGAAGCTGACCGCGGAACTCGACCGGCGTGACGCCCGCGAACGTCTTGAACAGCTTGATGAAATAGCTCTGGTTGTCATAGCCGAGAAGCTCGCAGATTTTCCCCACCGGCATCGCGCTGCTCTCGAGCAGCTCCTTCGCCCGGTTCATCTTCATTCTCGTAACATATTCGATGAACGTCTCCCCTGTTTCCTTCTTGAAGAGGCGGCTAAAATAACTCGGATTCATGAACAGCTGCTCCGCCACTTCCTCCAGCGTAATTTTCCGGTCGAGATGCTGCGTGACGAAATGGCAGGCTTCGGCGATTTCCGACCGTTTGCTGGACGCTCCGCCGTACAGATCCGTCGCGATAATGGAAAGGCAATGGCCGATCATCCATTCCTTCAGCTCCGCCATCGTATCCAGCTCGAGCGCTTCGTTCGGGAGAACGTCCGCATTGCCGGCCGACCGGTAATCGAGCACGGATTGCAGCTTGAGGCGCGTATCGAGCAGCATGCGCAGCACCCAATCCTTGACCGCCGGCGGATCGGGCTGGCACTTCTCGATGTCGCCCAGCCAGCCGTCTACGGCGGCGCTTAGCTCCGCTACTTTTTTGCCTACGATCAAATCTCTGAGCTTCTCGCTTGATTTATGGAAATCGCGGTACAAATCGTATGCGCCCGGCGGCTTGCCGGTCGAGCGCCGCACGTCGCCGTTCGTTCGGTAGAACCTCGCGATCTTGTCCTGCTGAACGTGGAGCAAGGAAGCCTTGATCTCCTCCGGCTCCGAGCAGCTATCCCCGATGAGGAACGACATCGTCAGCTTCAGCGACCGGACGGCTTCCTGCAAGCTCCGAAGCAGAATCCGCGTCTCGTCAAAGCCGTTCACTTTAAGCCCGCCTTGGAATGCGGCTAGAATGACGGTCTCCTGGGCGCTGTATTGGAAGTGAACCGCCGACATCCCGGACTGCTGAAGCGTCTCCTCCATGACGTTGTCCACCGCGAAACGCAGCACCTCGTCGGATTGGAAGCGAAGCTTCGCCGCGCGGAAATCGTCGATCAGCCCGATGACGGGAATGATCGTCTCGCCGCCGCGAAGCGACAGTCCGAACCCTTCGAGCTCCGTCCTCCACTTCTCCTTGTCGAGAAGGGGTTGCTGGAGCGTCGTCCGAATGAACTTCTCCTTCATTAGAGAGCGATTCCTGTCGACCAGACGCTCCATGCGCAGCTGCTTCGACTGCTGCTCCCGTTCTTCCTCGAGGCTCGCGATAAACTGCGTCAGCAGCGTCCGGATCTGCGACGGATCCAGCGTATCCTTGAGCAAATAATCCTGCACCTGCAGCTTCATCGCCTGCCTGGCGTATTCGAATTCGCTGTGGCAGGACAGAATCGCCGCGCGCAGGTTGGGCTTCAGCTCTTTTAACTTCGCGACCAATTCCAGCCCGTCCATCTGCGGCATCCCGATATCGGTTATGAGAATGTCCGGCATCTCCGAAGCCGCCGCTTCCAGCGCCCTTGCCCCGTTCTCGTGCATGCCGATCACCTGAAGGCCCAGACGCTCCCAGTCCATCGCGTAATCGATCAGCTCCAGCACGGGATAATCGTCGTCTACGAGCATCACTTTATACATTCGGCTCACCCGCTTTCAGCTTAGGAATCTTGATTGTCATTCTCGTGCCTGCATCCTTCTCGCTTAGGACTTCGATATGGAAGGAATCGCCGTACGTCATTCTCATCCGGTCGCATACGTTCGCCAGTCCGATGCCGGACAACCGGCCGCTGTGATCCGGGCCCGCCACCGGACGCTCTCCCTCTTGATCCAGCTTCTCTCGCAGCCGGGACAAGCTTTCGCTATCCATGCCTTTGCCGTCGTCTTCGATCCGAATCTGGATCTCCTGCGCTGTGGCCAGCGTCGCGATCGTGATCGTTCCCGCTCGCTGGCTGAGCCCGTGAATAAGCGCGTTCTCGATAATCGGCTGCAGGAAGAACCGGGGAACGAGCACCATCAGCGTGTCCGGCTCCGGAGACAGGACAAGCTCCGCTTTCTCCCTCTGCCGCATGTTCATCAGCTTCACGTAATCGGATACGATCGACAGCTCCTCGTGCAGCGGTATCGTATCGTTGCTCTGCGTGATCGTCATGCGAAGCAGCTTGGAGAGCGACGCGATCATCTCCGAGCTGTCCAGATCGCCGCCCCGCATCACCTTCATGCGGATGGAGTTGAGCACATTGAACAGAAAATGCGGATTGATCTGCGCTTGCAGCATCGCAAGCTCCGCCTTGCGCTTCCTCGACTGCGTAATCGTAATTTCCGCGATCATCGTCTTGACCCGGTCGAGCATCTGGTCGAACGACTGGCCGAGATAACCGATCTCGTCGCTTCCCCGTATGTTCGAACGGACCTCGAGATTGCCCCGCTGCACGGTCTCCGCCATCTTGCCCAGCCTCACAAGAGGCTTCGTGAAGTTGCCCAGCAAATATAAGAACAGGAGGAAAAACACGACGAACGACACAAGCTGCAGCACCGCGACGCGGTTAAAAATCGAGTTCAGCTTGAACACCGCTTGCTTGTACGGCGTCAGCGACACGAGCTCCCAGCCGGTCAGCGTCTGCCTCTGCGACGTCAGGATGAAGCTCTCGTCTCCGACGTTGACGATCTCCGATCGGGTCGCCCCGCCTGATGATGAAGCTTGGTAGGGGAAGCTATCGCCGATCTTCTCCTTGTCCGTGTGCGAGATAATGAAGCCGCCGCTGTCCAGCAGCAGCGTCTCCTGACCGCCGGACAACCGCTCGAATATGCCGCTTACCTGCTTCTCCATGATAGTGACGAACACGTACCCGTACGGTTTGACGCCAGCCCGCAGCGTGCGTCCCATCGTCATTTGATAAGGGCTGATCGACGCCTCGAACGGATAAACGGTAGGGGACGTGCCGATCCAGAGCGATTGCATGTTTCTCAGCGAATTCATCTCGGGGAACCACGGCTCCTCCTGCAAGCCCAGCGGATCGAATTCGGAGAGCGGATAGTTCGTATATCTCGTGCCGTCCGTCAGCAGGATCGTTACGTAGGCTCTATCGCCGTGAATCGTCATATTGTCGATTTTGCTCGTGATTTTGGTATAGTCCAGGAATCTTTCGTAATCCGCGTTCGGACCCTCGTACGTCTTCCCGGCCGCGATTTCCTTCAGGACGACGGATATCGAAGAATCGTTCTGCAAGCTGTTCGCGATATAGAGCATATAATCGAACACGTTCGTCACGTAGCCGTCCACGAGCTGAAGCTTCTGGCGGGACTGCTCGATCGCTTCTTCTTTGACCGCGTCTTTGGTCAGCATGTTATAGAGGGCCAGCGTGATGAACGCGGGCACCAAAATGCAGACGACCGCCGTCACCATCAAGCGGAAGCGGAACGATCTGGACCAGAGCCATGGCTTTGGCGGGTTGGGCATGCGAAATTCCTCCGTGGACGAAGTTGGAAAAAAAAGAGGCGCAGATGTTACGCTGCACCCCTTCTTTTGTTACTACAAGTATAGCCCATTATTTATTGGCATCAATAATTTTTTGGACACGGTCGTTCAGAGCTGCGATGGTCTGATCGATATCTTGCTGGTCGTAGATCAGCTTCTCGTACTCTTCGTTGATCACTTTGTATACTTCCGATTGATACGTCACCGGAGGAATGATTTTGGACGATTTCGCGTTCGACAATGTGTTGATCAGCGACGCTTTGTCTACCTTCTCCGGATTTTTGGTGCCGCCTAGGATGATGTCGATGATGCTTGCCATTTGCGATTGGTCGACGCCGTTCCATGCCGGGATGTTTTTGCCTTGCGCGATTTGGCCATCCGTCGTGTACCAGCGGACGAACTTGTAAGCCGCTTCTTTGTTCTTGGAGCTCTCGGCGACGGCCACGTAATCCGTTGTCACCATCGTGTAGCCGCCTTCGTCGGATGCGTTGTTTTTCGGAATCGGCGCTACCGCGACTTCGAAGTTCAGCGGGAATTGATCCGTGCCGCCCAGCTCCGTATTCATCCAGCTACCTATCATGATCATGCCGACTGCTTGGTTGAAGAACTGGTTACGGTAATGCAGCTTCTGGGACAGCATGTCGGTGTAAGGAGTCGCGGACTGGTCCGTTTTCTCCATCTGAACGCGCAGCTCGAGCGTCTTGCGGAACAACGGGTTGTCGAAGTTCATCGTGCCGTCTTCCTTCAGGAATTCCGTGTTGTCCGCCTGGTTCGCCAGCGCCAGCTTCATGAATTCCATCCAGCCGCCGTTCTGCGGGCCGTGGAAATACGTGCCGTACGTTTTGGATGCGCCTTCGCCCGTTGTCAGCGTTTTGGCATAGGTCGTGAAGTCGTCCCATGTCCAGTCCGTCGGCACTTCAAGACCGGCTTCCGCGAGCTTCGTTTTGTTGAGCAGCACGTACCAAGGGTTGAATTTGCCCGGCAGCGCGTACACTTTGCCGTTCAATGTGGTGTCGACTTTGTAGTCTTCGCTTACTTTATAGCCGTCAGCCGTAATGAATTCATCCAGCGGAGCTACCATGCCGAGACCTACGCGCTGCGCATAGGAAGCCGGGTCGGAGAACATGAGCACGTCCATCGCTTCGTTGGAGGATGCCGCCAGATCAAGCTTCTGCAGCGCTTCCTGCGTATCGCCCTTCTCGCTGAGCACGTTGACGTTAACCTTGATGTTCGGATTGGCTTCTTCGAAAGCGGCGATTGTTTTGGTCCAGTTGTACGTGGCTTCGTTGCCGAACGTGTGAAGCTGGATCGTAACCTGCTCGTCCCCCGCTTTTGGCGACTCGCTCGGCGCGGCGGACGAACCGCCGTTGCCGCTGTTGGTACCTCCGTTATTTCCCCCGTTGTTTCCTGCGCAGCCCGTCAGCGCCATAACCGCGGACAAAGCGAGTACGAAAAACGCTTTTTTCCCTTTAAACATCTGTAACCCTCCCTGATTGTATTTCTACTATACAATAGAAACCCGGATCCATCGCTCTTTTCCGTTGTATCCGCTTTCTTGATCTCATTGTAGCAACCGCGTACAGCCACTCTATACCACAATATTGACCACAAATGCGATTATTTTTACCACATGAAATTCCTTGAATATCTGCAAATATCAGATATTCGGAATTTCATTGGCGATAGAACCTACCTTTGAAGCGCGGTCGCTCCTCTTCGAATTACTTCGATCTGGTTCTATCACCACATAACTAATTCCATTGGCGATACCTACCTTTGCTTACGAAGCTGGTTTGCTCCGCAAACCTGGAGGTCGCCCATCCTCGAATTACATCGATCCGGTTCTATCACCACTTGTCACCCGTTATCCCTTCACCCCGCCAAGCGCGATCCCCTCGATAACGCTCTTCTGGCCGATGATGAACACGATGAGCAGAGGCAGAATCGCGGATACGGCCGCCGCCATCATTAGCGAGTAGAACTCGCCGTTAATCGTCGTGAACTTCTGCATCGCGAGCTGGATCGTGTAGAGCGCGTCGGTGCGCAGGAAGATGAGCGGGTTCTGGTAATCGTTCCAAGTCCAGATGAAGCGAAGAATCGCATAAGTCGCAATGGCCGGCCGAACGAGCGGGAACGCGATTTTCCAGAAAATGCGCCAGTGGCCTGCTCCGTCGATTTTCGCGGATTCGATAAACTCATTGTGAATGCCCATGAAGAACTGTCGCAACATGAACGTTCCGAGTACGCTGAAGCTGCCCAGCAGGATCAATCCGAGATGACTGTCGAACAATTGAATCTGCCGGTACAGAATGAACTGCGGCACCAGAATCGCTTGCTGCGGAATCATGTACGTGGCGAGTACAATCAGGAACAAATATTTGCTCGCCGCGAACTGGATTTTGGAGAAGCCGTAGGCAGCCAGCGCGGATACGGCGCAAGAGATGACGGTCGTTAGCACGGTTACCTTGACGGTGTTCCAATAATATTTGTAGAACGGGAACTTGCCCACCCATACTTCCTTGTAGTTCTCGATGACATGCCATTGCGACGGAATCCACTTGATCGGATAAGCGAATACCTCCGCTTCGATCTTGAACGATGCCGACAGCATCCAGAGGAAAGGCATAAGGAATAAGACGCTTATGGCGAACATGATGGCCGTCAGAATGCCTTTGCGCACTTTCGCGGTTCGTGTAGTCGTGGTCACGTTCGACTCTCCTTTCTAGTAGTTCACCCATTTTTTCTGTCCGACCCACTGCAGCAGCGTAATCGCGAGCACGCAGAAGAACAAGACGACCGCCATAGAGGAGGCTGGACCAATCTTCAGGTTCACGAAAGCCGTTTCGTACAAATTCCATACGATCATCGTCGTGGAGTTGAGCGGCCCGCCTTTGGTCAGGACGGCGATCAGGTCGAACACCTTGAAGGTCGAGATAATGCCGGTAACAAGCAGGAAGAAGGTCGTGGACGACAGCTGCGGGAACGTGATGCTTTTGAATTTGACCCAAGTACCCGCGCCGTCAATCTCCGCCGCTTCATACAGGTCCTTCGGAATCGACTGCAAGCCGGCGATATAGACGATCATATTGAAGCCGATGGCGGTCCAGACCGCGATCATCATGAGCGACGGAAGCGCGAACTTCGGATCGGCGATCCATTTCGGCGGATTATCGATGCCGAGCGACATCAGCGCCTGGTTCACCGGGCCGGCCGAAGGGTGGAACAGCACCTGCCATACGATCGCCACCGCGACGATACTGGAGATATAAGGCATGAAGTAAGCGACTTTGAAAAAGCTCTTCATATAGACATGCTTGTCGATCACGATCGCAAGAAACATAGAGATGGCCAAGTAGATCGGGACGGCCAGCAGGAACAACGCATTGTTGCGCATCGACTTCAGAAACTTGTCGTCCTGGAACAACGCCTCGAAGTTGTCGAAGCCAATAAATTTAATATCTTGAATGCCCGCCACGAAATTCCATTCGGCGAGCGACAATAAGAAGGTCGCGATAATCGGAATCAGCGTTAATATGGTAACCCCGATCAGCATCGGACCGATAAACAGGAAGCCCGCGATCGTCTCTTTCGTCTGCAGGCGGCTGCCTCTGCGCTTCGGCCTTGCAGCCGGCACGGCCCCCGTCGCCGTCTTCGTTGTTTGCATCTCTTCCTCACCTCTTGTCGTTGTCATACCTGTATTATAGGGAACAACCACTCCGATTCTTTAACGCTATTTTGATTGGCTATGCCGTTATTTTGACTTTCTTGGAGGGGGGAGCGCGAACGGTCGGAAAATAGAGAGTGATACGGAGGAGCTCCGCTAGAGTGAACATCGTGCTTGGCGCCTTAACGGAACGGAGAGACGTTATTCATCGGAAAATGAGGCTTTTGGGAGGGCTAGCGGAACTGTGCGCCTTTATTCCTTGCTTTTGGTATGGATTCTTCGCGAAAACCGGCCAATAACGGCGCTCAGTTCCCTTACGAACAAAAAAACGCTTGTTTGCGCGAAATAGGGTCATCCAGTTCCGTTACGATAACCACTCATCCGCTATAAACGAAAAGAGGTACAGCCTCCTCCATCATCTTGAGGGCTGTACCTTCCTTTTGTTCAAGCTGTCCGTTACAGCGCCCTTTCGGCTCGCCGGACAGAGACAGCTTCAATGCAATAGAGCTAAGCTAGCGGCTATCGGCTTGCAGCTGCAACAGCACAACCCCGCCGTCCCGCACGATGAGCTCGCCGTCCCGCCATTCCGCGCGGGGAGGCGAGCTCCAGCCGCCATCCGCCAAGCTTCGCGCGGCGGGCTCGCCGTATACCGCGCTGACAAGCCAGGTCACGCCGGGCGCCAGGCTTGCCGTCAAGGTAGGCAGAATCGTTCGCGGATGAAGCAGATTCGTATTCGCGTTAGGCAGAACGAGCTTGCTTCCGCTCCATCCGTGCAGCGAGACGACTCCGCTAATCCCCGTCTCGGTGACCGCGGCCGCCCGTCCATCCTGGTGCTCCGTCTGCCATGCGCGGTCGATCCCCGCCGCGAATCCCCCGTCCGCCGCGTCCAGCCTGCGCTTCGACTCGATCCGGTGTACCCGGACATGCCAAGGCAATCCCGCCGCAAGCCAGGTTCTCACCTCGACATCCGGCCAAGGCAGCCACCGCATGAAGAGGACGCCGTCCTTGATCGCGTGCTCTTCGATCCTCCGTTTCACTCGGTACAGGTTGTCCCCCTCTTCGCTTAGGGCCAGCATGGAATCGTACGCCCCTTGCGCGAGTCCCCATTCCGCGCGCGGCACGCTGAAGCCGAACGCCGTGGAATAGACGAACTTCTCGTATTTGGGCGCGACATGCGTATGCTCGTTGCTCGTCCGGCAGCCGGCGTTGAAGGCCGCGACATGGTTTCCCGACCGATGCAGCAGCATGCGCGGCGAAGCCATCGCCCGGATTGCGTCAAGCTTTGGCAGCGGCTCTTCCTCCGCCAGCCAGAATGGATGATCGTCCGCGAGCGCAAGCGGCAGGAAGGACTTGAGCGCCCAATAAGGCGAGCCCGGCGCATTGTAGTTTTCGGCCATCACCAGATTCGGATAAGCATAGCCGATGGACAGCGTTCCGTCTCCATGGAATATCGGCTGGGCGAGCCACCAGCGCATGTTGCGCAGCAGCAAGCCTTTCATCACGCCCAGCGGCAGCGCCTCCACCCCTGCATAGACGAGCGCCCCCCAGAAGGCGGACTGCGAGAACCGGTACGCCATGCTTCGTCCGTACGGCAGCGCCGCGCCGTCCTCCGCGAACCAGTACAGGAAATCGCGGGCGAACAACGCCGCTCTTTCCTTATAACGAGCGGAACGCTCCGGATCCTCCCGCTCCATCTCGACCGCATAGATCAACCCATAGAAATGAAGCGCGAACGGGCCGTAATAATCGCAATGCGCGTCGATCCCGTCCTGGTACCAGCCATCCTCCATGTAGAACCGCTCGATGCGCTCCAGGTTGCGCTCCATCCGCTCCCGATCGTAGGGCAAACCCGCCTTCTTAAACCCGAGGCTGACCATAACCTGAAAAAACAGCCAGTTGCAGTCCCACGCCTCGCGATCGTTGATTGGCTTCAGCCATTCGTATAAACGCCGCTTCTCCTCCGCCGCCAGAGGCTCCCATAGCTGATCCGCCGCAAGCGTCAGGGCGAAGCCGAATGCAGCCATCTCCACCAGCAGCTGGTCGTAGTCGGCCACCTCTCCCCAATAGTCCTCGTGCTCCGGGTTCGCCCCGTGCCGGAAACCATCGATCGCGAATAGCCGCAGCTCGCTGTCCCCTCCGCCTGCCAGCAGCGGGACGAGTCCCCATAGGACGCGGGAGAAGCCTTCCGTCTCCGCCTTGGCGTGCGAATAGGAGGCGCCGGCCGCGCCGAGGCGCAGCCTTCCCCGTCCTTCGCTGTAATGCGGGATTAACGGCCGGACCAGCTGATCGAGCGCGTTCGCCAAATCCTGCTTCGTCCGCAGCGGATTGCTTCGCAGCTCTTCTCTAATCATGGCTCCGTTCCTCCTCTTACCAGAACAGCTCGCCGTGCTTCAGCAGCCGCGAGATGCCCTCCGCGAAGAAATAATCGCCATAGATAAGCGGCACGTCGATATTTCTCCCTTCCGGATAATGGCTCGTGCCGTGCAGGATGAGTCCTTCCTCGTCCTCCCGGTCCCATGCGCCGTACTCGGCGTACAACGCATGCAGCATCCGCTCCGCCTCCTGCCGGTACAGGCCGCTCTCCGTCCCGTCCACAAGCTCCGAGATGAGCAGCAAGCCGCAAGCCGCGCAAGCGCCCGCCGAAGAATCCCGGTAGCGCGTTATTTCGGCCGGCAGACGGAAATCCCAATGCGGCACGCGGTCTTCCGGCAGATTCGCGATGAGGAAATGCGCCGCCCGCTTCGCGGCCTCCAAGTAACGCGTTTCACCCGTATGCTTGTAGCTGAGCGCCATGCCATAGATCGCCCATGCTGTGCCGCGGGACCAAGCGGAATTCGGAGCGAAGCCTTGGCCGCCGTTCACGCCGACCTTCTCGCCCGTGTCCGGATCGAAGATGACGATATGGTTCACGGAGCCGTCCGGACGGATGAAATGCTCCAGCACGGTATCCGCATGCTCCATCGCGACATGCTTGAAGCGCGGGTCGCCGGACGTTTCGGATGCCCAGTATAGCAGCGGCAGGTTCATCGCGCAGTCGATGATCGCCCAGCCCGAATTGTTTTCGCCCGGACGCCAAGGGTTCCACGCGCGGATGTAACGGCCTTTCACGTTGAAGCGGCCGACAAGCAAATTCGCGGCCAGCATGGCGCGCCGTCTCGAAGCGTCGTCGCCGAGCAGCTTGTGCCGCGCAACGCTTGTCAGCTGCCACATGAAGCCCATGTCGTGATCCAGCTTATCGTACTCCGACATCACGGTATCCAGCTGCTTCTCGCAGCTCTCCGCGTAGCCTTTCAGCCTCTCGTCGTTCGTATCGCGATAGACGAGCCATAACAGCCCCGGCCAGAAGCCGGCCGTCCACCAATGAGCGGGCTCAAGCACGTATTCGCCGTTCACGCTCGCATGCGGGAAGCGGTCCTCGATCCGCCGGCTCGTTCTTGTTACCTTGCGCACAATTTGTTCCCACGCCTGTTGCGGCCAATCCGTCTGAGTCGGTACTGCCATCACTATCCCATCCTTTATTATCTATTTGCCGAGATTGTAAACGCTTAACTGGTATTATAGGCAAGCCCTCCATCCGATTCATAACACTATTTTTATCAGTTTTACGCTAATCCTGACTTTTTTGGCGAATCCCAGCGCGCCAAGCGTCCAAACACGACAAAGCCCGGGCGTCCTGCGCCCGGGCTTCATTGATCTGCACTTACTCCCCGCTATACTGAAGACCATGCAAAATATATTCGGTCATATCCTCAATCGTCGCCTCTACGTCTGACGTATCTTCCTCCAGAAGCACCTTCCAATATTCCTGGTGGCGGTGGAACAGCAGCGTGCCCGCGACCGACATAAACGCCGTGTCCAGCGAACGGAATTGAAACAAACCATGCTCCCGTCCTTCCGCGATCCACTTCCGCAGCAGGCGCCACATCGGCATGACATGCTCCCGGATCTTCTGAATACGAGGCGAATTCATGCTGATTTCCTGCTGAATAATGCTAATCATTTGCGGGTCCGACAGCCGGTAAAGCGTCACCTCGCGAATAACCAGCTTCACCCCTATCACTGGCGGCATGTTCGGATCGACGGACGATAGCTGGGCATTCGGGATAAAAGCTTCGAATAACGCTCCGAACAAATTATCTTTGCCGCCGAAGTGGTACGAGACCATCGCGATGTTGACGCCCGCTTCCTCGCATATTTGCCGAATCGTTGTTCCGTCGAAGCCTTGCACAGCAAACAGCTTTTTCGCCGACAGCAAAATTTTTGTCTTGATGTCTGTCTCGTCCGTCATCGTCATGAGCTACCTCCAGTTTGTTTCGTTCCTACTTCGATTGATGGCTCGCAATCGCGGCTTGCGGCTGCTGAACCGGCTTGCTGCTTTTGAACAAAACCGCCGCCGCGCTGACCGCGATCGCAACCGCTCCAATTAATGCAAGCATCCCTGCATCGGATCCTACGCCAGGTCCTCCGAACAGGATGTTCATGTTGCCGTCTACCGCGTAAGTCGCCGGCAGCGCGGCTCCAAGTCCCGTATAGAACTCGCTCAGCAGCTCGCGAGGCACGATCGCGCCGGACGAGACGAGCTGGGCCGACAATAGGATAATATTGAACAGCATACCCGCCATTCCGAACAAATACAAGAAGGATTGAGAGACGAACATGAACACGAGCAGGAACAGCAGCTGGAAGCCCCACAGGTGCAGGAAGCCCTGCTCCACCTGTCCGCCCAAGCTGACGAGCAGCGTCGAGCCTACGAGCGAGACGAGCACCGCAGCCGCGACGTTGATGACGCTGCGCGCCGCGAAGCGTCTCCACTTGCTTGTCTGCGAAGCGATCGCCAGCGAGGATTGCTCCAGGTTCATGCCCATGATCATCGCGCCGACATACGAGGCGAGCACCATCATCATCGGCACCATCTGGTTGTTCATCCCTTCAACGACGTTGGTGGACTGCACTTTCGACGTTACCCGCTCCGACAGGCTGGCCGATACGGCCGCCGCCTGCTCTGCCGGCACGTTCGCGCCGGCAAGCGTCTGCTGCACGCCCATCGCTACAGCCTGCTTGTTGACCTCCGCCGTTATTTGCGTAGCCGCGCCGCTCATGATGCTTTTAATTAGGGCCGGATTCGATTCGTTAATCAAATAATCGATGCTGCCCGTTCCGGCCGCGTCCGCCGCCTTCTGCGAGAAATCGGCCGGAATATGCACGACCATCTGCAGCTCCCTCTCGTCCAGCTCCGCCTTCGCCGCTTCTAACGATTCGGATTGTACCATATCGAACGGCAGGCTCTCCAGCAAATTGGTGGCAATCGCTTGGCCCATGCCCGCGTCCTCATTGACAACCGCGATTCGGAGCTGATCCGTCCGGTCCGTCACGCCGTCATATCCCGTCATCCAAATGACGGAAAAAATAATTTGAAACATAAATGCCGTAATAATCCCGACCCAAGTGGTCGGCCTCTTCATAAAAGCCTGCAGCGCATCTCTCATCCGTATCTCTCCTATCTCTATTAAACGCTTGTTTAAAACAACTGTTTAAATTATGCTCTCATAAACCGCTCCTGTCAACCGTCTTCTTGCTTCTTAACCAAACAAAAAAAAATCCGTCTCTCGACAGATTTTTTGCAACTGCTTATGAAGTTAAGCTTCGCCCGCCGCTGCCAGCTTGGCATCCGCCGCTTGCTGCTTCTTGTAGACGATGTCCGACAGAAACAAGCTCAGTTCGTACAACGCGACGAGCGGAATGATGACCAACACGTCCGAAATAAAGTCAGGCGGGGTTACCATGACGCCGATCGCCGCCAGAATGAAATAAGCCAGCTTACGCATCTTGCGCAGCCGCTGCGGATTAATAATCCGGATGGCTGTCAGGAACATGAGCGCCAGCGGAAGCTCGAACAGCAGCGAGATCGGAATCAGGATGCTGAACAGGAACGTAAAGTACTGCACGATGCCGTACGTTTCCTCGAGATGCAGCTGCTGCGCGATCGTGCGCGTGAAGCCGAAGGCCAGCGGGAATACGACAAAATAAGAAAACGCCAGGCCGATCAGGAACATGATCAGCGCAAACGGCACGTATTTGAGCGTCGAACGCTGCTCGATCGGCCGCAGCGCGGGCTTCACGAACGCCCACAGCTGATACGCGGTGAACGGCAAGGTTATAACTAGCGCGATCACGAGCGCGATCTTCATGTACATGCCGATGCCGTCCCAGAGCGAGAACGTGTGAAGCTTCAGCGTATCCGCGGGCGGCTGGCTCATTAAGAAGTTGTACGCCGGCTGGGCAACGGTAAGACCGAGCACCAGCCCTGCCGTAAGAACAATCATGACATAGATAAGCCGTTTACGCAGCTCGCCCAGGTGCTCCAGAAGCGGCATCAAGCCTTCCTCCCGAAGCAGCCCCTTCCCTGACGCCGCGGATCGGTCCGTCTTTTCATTCGCCATTTCCAATGCTGCTCCTTTCCTCTTAGAGGTAGTTCAGTAAGTCCGCCGCGCAAGAAAAAAGCGGACCCGATTAATCCGGCAGCCGCTTGTTTTCCTTCTCGCTATGTTCCGCGCGGTTCACTTCGATCCGATTCTTCTCGGAGTCCTTCCGATCGTCGTCGTCCATGATCTCGCGAGCGCCGGATTTGAATTCCCGCAGCGTTTTGCCGAACGCCCGTCCGAGCTCGGGCAGCTTACTCGGTCCGAACAGCAGCAATGCCAGCAGCACGAGCAAGACTATGCCCCCTGCACCAATTCCACTCATAGGTATGCCTCCACATCTTTTGCACGGGTTTAGCAGCCAAGCAGACCGCCGTACCCTAATTCGATAATATCTTCGCGCGTAATCCGGTCGCCTGCCAATATTCTAGGCAGCAGGGCGTCGAATGACGTATAAGGATCATGCATGACGCAGCCGGGCAATCCCATAATCGGCACGTCGCCGAGATAGCCCATAAGCAGCATCGATCCCGGGAGCATCGGCGTTCCGTAGCTGACGATCTCCGCTCCGGCCGCGCCAATCGCGCCCGGCGTGCGATCATCCGGATCGACCGACATTCCGCCTGTTACTAGTATCATATCATAGCCTTGGCCCAGCAAATAGAGGATTTCCTTGACAATTGTTTGTCGATCGTCGGGCGCGAAGCGCTGCTCCGCCACCTCGGAGCCGAATGCGGCAAGCTTAGCCGCTACGGCCGGACCGAATTTATCCTGAATCCTGCCGTTAAACACCTCGCTGCCGGTCGTCAGCAGGCCCGCCCGCACCTTCCTAAGTGGCCTAACGCGGATCGGCGCCGCTTCGTTCTCGCTCCGGTGCTGTCTGGCGATCGCCTCGGCTTGCTCCACCTTCGAGCGGGGCACGACGAGCGGAATCGCCCTTGTTGCTGCGATTGCCGCTCCCGGCTGCACGACCGTGTTCGTCTTGACCGTTGCAAGAGCGATCTCGCCAAGCCGGTTAATCGCTTCGACAACGCCGCGATCGATCTGGGCGAGGCCGAGTATCGGCGATTTGATACTTACTTTGCCCTCATGAGGCTCGGACAACAGGAGATCGTTATCCGCAAGCGCGCCGGCCATACGAGCCGCCGCGTCGTCTTCGTGCAGATCGAGATCCCCGAGCTCCATGATATAGATATGCTCTTTGCCGATGTCGAGCAAGCTCGGAATATCCTCTTCCGTAATCAGATGCCCCCGCTTGAAGAGGCGGCCCTTGAACTCCCCCGGCACGATGCGGGTCAGGTCATGCGCCAGACGAAGACCAATCGCCTCGCGGACCGGCACTTCCTTCAGGCTAGTTGATGAGCCGCTTCCTTGGTTTCCATCTATTTCCGCGCCATTCATCCGTTATGCTCCCCCAGCTGCCCCGACAATATGCCAAGCGCGTGAGGCAGTTGGTCCATGATCGCCATCAAGCTTTCATGCACGCCCTTCGGGCTTCCCGGGAGGTTGACGATGAGCGAGCTGCCCCGGATGCCGCATACGCCTCTGGACAGCATCGCGCGCCTGGTCTTCTGCAAGGCGCCCATTCTCATGGCTTCCGCTAAGCCCGGCACCTGGCGGTCAATGACCTTAAGCGTGGCCTCGGGCGTAATATCCCTCGGCGCCAGCCCCGTTCCGCCGGTCGTCAGCACGAGATCCGCCTGATAATATTCCGTCATCTCGATGATGGCGGCCATAATCTCGTCCTGCTCGTCCGGCACGATGCGATAATCCACGATAACGCCGCCCAGCTCTTCCTCGACCAGCTCCCGGATGACCTGCGCGCTTGTATCCTCGCGTTCTCCGCGCGAGCCTTTGTCACTTGCCGTCAATAAAGCAACCTTCCACTGCATGTCCCTTTCCTCCCGTCTCGATTCCCATCTTGGGGTTTCTATCGCTGGTAATCCCCGCTCTTGCCTCCCGTCTTCGCCATGAGCTGAGTCGGTCCGATGACCATATCCTTCTGCAGAGCCTTGCACATATCGTAAACGGTAAGCGCCGCGGCGGATACCGCCGTGAGCGCCTCCATCTCTACTCCCGTCTTCCCTTTGGTTTTTACGGTTCCTTCTATATATAGCTCGTCCGCCTTGTTATCGGTGAACGCAATATTAATTCCCGTCAGCGCGAGCGGATGGCACATCGGAATCCAATCCGACGTTTTTTTGGCGGCCATGATGCCCGCAACCTGGGCAACGGCAAGCACGTCGCCTTTACCGATCTTGCCTTCCTTGATCTTCGCCAGCGTCTCGGGATTCATTCTGACCGTCGTCTGGGCGGTCGCCTCCCGAACGGTAATCTCTTTGTCCGAGATATCGACCATGCGGGCCCTGCCCTGTTCATTGAAATGGGTAAGCTCCATCCATACCGCCCCTTTCTTAATCGCCATCCGGATCATGCCGGAAGTACAAAGCCTTCTCGGTCACAACGCCGTCCAGGCGCAAATCGTGTTCCTCCAGCGGTACTCGTTCTACAAGCTGCGCCTCAAATCCTGCTCCGATCCACAAAATCTTCTTCCCAAGCTCCGCCGCTTGCCGGTTCGCCTGCTCCGCGTAACGGTCGTAATACCCCGCCCCGTAGCCCATTCGGCCTCCCTCTCTATCGAAGGCAAGCCCGGGCACGACGACGATATCCGGCACGGCCTCCGCGGGCAGCTCCGCCATTCGAGCCGGATCCGGCTCCATAATGCCATATGCTCCGGGGATCAGCTCGTCCCATCCGGCGAACGCGTATAGCTTCATGGAATAGTCCGAAGGAATGGAACGCGGTACGATGACGCCCACTCTTCTGCTCCAGCACCGCTCTATGAAAGCTCGCAGGTCGAGCTCGCTCCGAAAGGAAGAGTAGACCATGACGGAACGGCATTCCCGGTCTTCGACCCATTCCGAGAGCTTCTCGCATGCCGCTTCGGACCATAGCTTCCGATCGCGCGCGCTCATCGCATCTCTCATGCCGGTCCATTGTTTTCTTAGAGATTTCTTGTCCCCGTGCTCCGAATCCCTTATCATGCCCTTACATCCTTGTTCGTATCGTTTCATCTTTCTTGTAGTGTACCATTGTTATGCAAGTTTCGCCAATGGAGACGCTAGTTTGTGGTAAACTAGAGAGGTGCGCGTTTTTTGTCCTGTTGTCATGATGAAACGGAGGTTTCTACGAATGTTATTGCAAGTATCCAATATATCCAAGAGCTACGGCGTCACCCCGATTCTCTCCCAAATCTCGATGCAGGTGCTGGAGAGAGAGCGGATCGGGCTTGTAGGCGTGAACGGTGCCGGCAAGTCGACGCTGCTTAAAATTATCGCAGGCGAGATAACCCCCGATTCCGGGGATATTCATAAACCAAAAGATCTGAAGCTGGGTTACCTTGCGCAGAATAGCGGTTTGCAGTCGGACCGGACGATTATCGAGGAGATGCGGGCCGTATTCGCGCATCTGATCCAAGCCGAGCAGGAGCTCCGCGAGCTGGAGGTCAAGATAGCCGATCCCGAGCTTCATGCCGACGAGAAGAGATACGCCGACATTCTGGACCGCTATGCCAAACGCTCCGATTGGTTCAAGGAAAACGGCGGCTTCGAGATCAATACCCGCATTAACAGCGTCCTTCATGGGATGGGCTTCGGCAGCTTTGATCCGGACACTCCCATCTCGACGCTAAGCGGCGGACAGAAGACAAGGCTCGCGCTCGCCCGTATCCTACTGCAGGCGCCGGACCTGCTCATGCTCGACGAGCCGACCAACTATTTGGACATTGAGACCTTAACCTGGCTGGAAAGCTACCTGCGGGGTTACCCGGGCGCCATCGTCGTCGTCTCCCATGACCGTTATTTCCTGGATGCGCTCGCCGACACGATCATCGAGATCGAACGCCATGCGGCCAAGCGTTATACCGGCAATTACAGCCGTTACCTGGAGCTTAAGGCTGCCGATTACGAAACCCAATTGAAGCATTTCGAGAAACAGCAGGAAGAAATCGAACGGATGGAGCAGTTTATTCAGCGCAACATCGTGCGGGCTTCAACGACCAAACGCGCACAGAGCCGGCGCAAGGCGCTCGACAAACTGGAACGCGTCGACAAACCGCTCGGCGATTTGAAGAAAGCCCATTTCTCGTTCGAAATCGAACGCATGTCAGGGAAGGACGTTTTGACGGTTGAAGGACTTTCCGTCGAGTTCCCGGGACGCGAGCGGCCTCTGTTCCGGAACGTGGGCTTCAAGCTGACCCGCGGCGAGACCGTTGCCCTTATCGGCCCCAACGGGATCGGCAAGTCGACGCTGCTGAAGGCGCTGGTCGGCCAGCTTGAGCCTGCCACCGGCACTATCCAGCTCGGCACGCACGTGAAGCTCGGCTATTACGATCAAGAGCATACGAGACTGAACCCGCAGAATACGATACTCGAAGAGCTGTGGAGCGCGTACCCTCATTTGGAGGAAACCCGGATTCGCACGGTGCTCGGGAACTTTCTGTTCAGCGGCGAGGATGTTCTGAAACGGATTTCCTCGTTAAGCGGCGGCGAGAAAGCTCGCGTGTCGCTGTCGAAGCTTATGCTTGCGGAAGCGAACCTCCTTATTCTGGACGAGCCTACCAACCACCTGGACCTCTTCAGCAAGGAAGTGCTCGAGGCCGCTCTTCTCGATTATGAAGGAACCTTGTTCTTCATCTCGCATGACCGCTATTTCCTGAACAAAATGGCGGAACGGATCGTTGAGCTCGGTCCGGACGGCATGTCGCATTTCCTGGGAAATTATGACGAAATGTTGGACAAAAAGCGGGAGATGGAAGAAGAAGCGCTGGAAGCGGCCGCGTTGCGCAGCAGCACCTCCAAAAAATCGGCCGCCCCGGAAGCCGCTCCTTCCTCAAGCTCCTATGAAGCGGAGAAGCAGGCCAAACGCGAAGAACGGAACCGGCAGCGCAAGGCCGAACAGCTCGAATCCGAAATTGCTCAGCTGGAGGAGCAGATCACGGCTCTTGAGGAACGTCTCGCCGATCCGGAAGTGTTCGGCAACTATTTGCGGGTACAAGAGCTTCAAGCCGAGATTGATACGAAGCGCTCTGCGCTGGCCGCAGCCTACGAACAGTGGGAGCAATATATGTGAGAATGCAGCAGCCTCATGAATACGATTCATGAGGCTGCTTCTTTCATGCGTTTAATATTGCTCCATGCTGATAAGTCCCAGCCGTTTCGCTTCCCGGATGGCCTCCGAACGAGAACGGACATTTAGCTTTTCGAAAATTTTGGTCAGCTGATATTCGACGTTGCGCTGGCTGACATGCAGGATAGCGGCCAGCTCCTTGTTGCTGACGCCGGCAGCCACTTCGTGGAGAATGGTCATCTCCTTCTCGTTGATCGATACGTCCTCGATCGACAGCTCGGAACGGGAGATGGCGACTTCATTCCTTCGAAGCTGCTTCAGCAGCGAGATCGGGATAACCGCTTCTCCTCTGAGCGCGCATCTTATGGAATTGTGAAGCTGCTCCCGGGAAGCCGTCTTCGATATAAAGCCGGACACACCAGACTCGACCAGCAGATTGAAGTGCGTGCCAATCTCGTACCCCGAATAGATGATGACCTTGCGCTCCGGATCATTCTGGATCAGACGCTTCGTCAGCTCCAATCCGCTGATTCCAGGCATGTTCAGATCGCACAATATAATATCGAACGCTTCGGAATGCACTTTATCCAGCGCTTCGAGCGCGGATAACGCAACCGTCACTTTCATCTCTCCGTCCTGCTCGATCATCGTTTTGGTGCCTTCGCCGACAGACGGATGATCATCAACTAATAAGATACGAATCACGCGAAATTCCCCTCTCCGATAAACCGTTCGACATAATGAGCGGCATCAGGATGATAACCTCCAGTCCCTTCCCGCGCTCGGAATAGAAGGAAATGTCCCCCTCCAGACTCGCGACGCGCTCCTTGATTCCCGACAACCCCATGTGCTCGAAGGACTCCTCCATCTGATGGACTTCCATACCTACTCCGTCGTCCTGATAGCGGAAATAAATAGTGCCCTCGCGAAGCTCCAGCTCCAGCTGAACGACCTTGGCGCCCGCATGCTTGTCCGCGTTGCGGAGAAGCTCTTGAACGATGCGGTAGATAGCGGTAATCTGCTCTTCATCCATGGGCTCTTGGACCGGCGTCGAGCGGAAACGAACGTCGAAATTTACCCGCATCTGCATATGCTCGATAATCGATTCGACGGCTTCTACGACCCCCATCTCCTTAAGCAGAGGAGGGCGAAGCTCGTTGCAGGTTTCCCGGATCTGATGAATAACGTCAAGCAAGCCTTCCTTAATCTGCTCAAGCTCACTGCCCAGCTTGTCCGTGATCGGATGGTCCATCATGACCGATTCAAGCTTCCGATACCAGATCAGTTGGTCTTGCAGCGCGGAATCGTGCAGATCGGCGGCAAGCTTCCTCCGCTCGTTCTCCGATAAGCAGAACAGCATTCGCAGCACCCACGGAGAAGTCGTTTGTTCCTTCCGCACCTCGGTCTCCAAGTCCTCGATCAAGCCTTCTATAAGATAGAGATTCTCGAACACGATGCTGGAGTAATTGGCCATCGTCTTGAGCCATCTTATTTCATCCGAGTTGAACCGCGTATGGTTCGTCTTGAGGCCGATCCACAAAATATGATAGCGGGAACGCTGCTTCCCGATTATCATGCCGAGTCCGTAAGGCAGATCGATCAATTCGCCCAGCTTCAGCGTATTGACGATGCCAAGAAGAAAGTCGCCCGTCACTTTCTCCTCGTCGTTCATGGCAACCGGGAACACGACATGCTCCGCCTGATCGACGATCAGGAACGAGATCCGATTGACGGGCAGAAGCGAAGTGATCTCCTGCTTAAGAACCGCCTCCAGGTCGGATTGCTTCATGACCCTCGCGATGCTGCGGGAGAAACGGTCCAGACTGTCCTGATAGCTGTACATCGCTTTGAATATTTTGGGCCGGAACCGCTGATCGATCTGCTCCTTCGCATAGAGGAACAGCGTCATTCCGATAAATGTAATCGAGTATAGAAGAAACCATTTCGACCACCCGCCGTGTCGCCCTAAATCCATCACGAAAGCCGCAACGCCGGATACCAAAGCGGCAGGCAGCAAAGATAACGCGGTGTAGTACTTAAACCTCGTTAATATAAAATCGATGTCGAACAATTGACTTGACGTCGATAGATAGAAATAGACGATGGGAAGCACAAATAAAAACAAGGCGGTAAAAGCCGCCGGCAAAATTTGCTTCTGACCGAGCATTAACGGCAATAAATTCATCGTCGTGAACGGGGTAAACGCCACGAGATGGGAGACGAGCGTAATCGTGAACAACGATTTCAGCTTCGAATTCCTGTGCTTAATGAACTTAAAGGCAAGACGGTATATACATACCAAATTGCCGATTAGCACGACGCCGCTATAAGCGATCTTAATATAAGATAACACTTCGAAATCGAATAGATCCGTCCAGATGTATACGAGGCTGAATAAACTTACGGCTCCGGCGAGCATAAATAAAGCCCTGAGGAACTTCTTTCCAATAAATTGGACATTGAAGCGCCGCAAATAAATATTCATGAAATTCATAAAGATGAGGATAATGGCGGGCATCACGACGTAAATAACGGACAGCCCGACCGGGTCGCTGCGGTGGGATGCCGCGGAGCTGTAATAGCATATGCCGATCGACATAAAAAAAAGAATAAGCATAAGAACGGCTGGATCATTCTTGCGCTTGACGTACAGAAATCCGGAAAAAGCAAAAAAGAACAGCAACGATATTCCCGGTATATATAATTGAAGCATTAGTTCTGTGGCCGAATGCTCGTTGGTCCATCCCTTCGAGAAATGGATCAGCGCGCTTGTCCCGTCACGATGCTCGACAAGCACGTTATCCGCATATTCCAACGAATTATATTTCATGACGTTATCGTACAAATGCGCGGGTTCGCCGTTCACTTCCACGATGCGGTCTTGCGGCCGAATGCCGGATATAACGGCCTCCCCTGCTGGTTCAACGGATTGCACGATATATAGATTGTCCGCTTCCTTAACTAATAGCGCGCCGATGGAAGGGATCCTCACGATAACGATAGTCAAATAAAACAAAATCGCCGCGAAAGCAATGACGAAGAGGATCGCAAGTATTCGGTTTGATTTGGCTAGTCTCATGCGATCCTCATCCCCTCAGGCTATTCCCACATATAAGAATATCCGTTGTCCCTCTTTTCCATTAATTCAGCCAAAAGCGCCTCTTGTTCTGCCGCGGAAACGCCCGCGAATTGAAGCTGTCCCGACAGGGCGAGCGACATCTTCTCCGTGCTGCTGGCTAACTGACGAATCGTTTCTTTCAACATTGGAACTCCTCCGCCTCTCATTCAATCTATCATTATATAGTACATTTATACTATATCAAGGAAAGACATGACTGAAAACGCAAAGATCATTCGTATTTACCGAAATGACTTTTGCGTGATTGCGCGGTTCACTCAACCGTTATATATCCTGCCGTCAAGCCCAGCAGCTTGTCTTTCCAATCCGCATCGGCATCCGTCTCCCGCAACAGCTCCTCGAACCGATTGTAGTGCATTCGACTCATGACCGAACCGTACAGGCTTGCGCCCGATTGCTCGCAAATCCGGAAGAACAAGTCTTTCTTCTCGGAAATATCGGATTTCGTTAAGCGGCCTTCGTAATAATCTCTAATCCAGCTGACCTGTTCGTCGTCCCCCTCCATCAAATACATCGAGAGCAACGTCCGCTTGCGGTTCAGGAAATCGCTCTTGTCGTCCCATCTCATCAGGTCCCTGCCGTCATTGCGCAGCTGAGCGGCGATTCCGAGCTCCTTCGCGTATTCCGCAACTTTCTCATGCCAAGGATGACCCGCCAGCATCACGCCGCACATACATGCCCAGACGAGCAGCGACGCCGACTTCAGTTCGATCATCTCGAGGTACGCTTCTTCCGTCCGAATGCCGTTCATCAAATCGAGCATTTGGCCGTTCGCGGATCGAAGGAGCTGTATATTAGTCATCTCCGCCAGCTTCCCCCGCAGTTCCGCGTTCGGCGCGGCCTCTAGGAGCGCCTGCTGGGACAGCGTAATGAACGAAGTCGCGATATGGACGGAGAGCGGAAGCGGAAGCTTCATCCAGGGCTTGTCCGGGGCATCGCCATCCTCCAAGTCGTCCAAAATGTCGGATGCCAGAATAAACAGCTCCACCGCGGCCGACGCCTTCTCGATGTCGGCATGTTCGCCGCCGAACATCCGGTAATGGATGGCCGTCAATTCGCCGAACAGCATCCTTTCCTTCCTCTTGTCTTCGAGGAACAGCAGCGCGTGACGGCACATCGGCTCCGTCGTAAACCAGGTTCGGATACAGTCGCTCATGAGGCCGGCGATTCGATTCTTGCGTTCGTACTGATCCTGCACGGTATGTCCTCCGATTCAAGCAATCTAGCATCTATTATACTATGATTGCTTCCCGGTTACATCCGGCGGCTCTTTCCTCAATGCTCCCCCCTCGCTTCGTTTGGTTAAGAGTAGAGCGATCAGCTCCATCTTCTTCTGTATAAGGCTTTCGCGCTTCTGTGATGACCGATTGCCAGGATGGTCCGCGTCGGGTGACTTAAACGCCAACACCTCCCGGTTCTCCTACGGCGTATTGCATATATACGGCTTCCATCGTTAATCCGCCGCCCGGAAGCCCTTCGATTAATCGTCCGGGACTGTCGCAAGCCGCCATTCTCCCCTTGCGCAGAACCAGGATCCGATCGCAGCGCGCCTGCATAAGGGACATGTCGTGCGAGGCGATGACAATGGTCTTGCCCTCCGCTCTGAGCGCCGCGAGTATCGCCCAGTAATCCCTCTTGGCCTGCGCGTCCAGCCCCGTCGTCGGCTCATCCAGGAAAATAAGCTTCGGTTCGTGTGCTATCGCGATCGCGAGCATAGTCATTTGCTTCAGTCCGCCGGTCAACCCTCGGATCAACTTATCCGAATAGGGGAGCAGACCGAAGCGGCTCAGGTAGGTATCGATTTCATGTTCTCGGCTATAGGCGCTCTGGAACGTCTCCAGCGCCTCCCGCACCGTCATCCGCTCAACGAGAGAAGCTCCTTGGGGAATCTTATTCATAGATCCCTTCAGCTGATCCGCTTCCAGCACCGCATCATGTCCCAGCAGGCGCAGAACGCCGCCGTCCGGCTGCAGATTGCAGGATAACAGCTCCAGCAGCGTGGATTTGCCCGCTCCGTTCATCCCCATAATTCCGAATAGCTCTCCTTGCCTCACTTGAAAGGATAGCTGCTTGATTGCATTATTCGCGCCGTAGAGCTTGCTCACTGTGTCCAATTGAATAATTGCCGGCATATCCATTCGGCCTTCCTCCGTTAATGAAGATTACTTTAACGATAGCCGATCCCCCCTCAATTTTCACCGAAAAAGTGGTTCGTAATTAGCGCAATGAAGTTGCGTTCCGAAATCCCTTTCTTAGTTATTCACAGCCTTATCCACATAAGTGAATAAATTGTTTGTAAATTCAGTCGACATTTATAACGAATAATATCGAATTAGGACAAGAAAACTACGGTTTTTAGGTACATTCTCTCCTTCTCAATAAAGAACGTGGACAATTATTCACGTTATGCACATTATCCACAATGCGCTTGTGAAAAAACTGTCCACGTTTGCATCTTACTCCCACTCTAGACAAACCCTTTTATTTACGCGGTTTTTACATAGTTATCCACATCGACTTGTCGGTATGTGTGTAACTTTCTACACAAGTTTAACTCAAGGCCTTCGAATCGACTTCATTCGCGGTACGCGCCGCTTTCTCTGCACGAGTTCGGCCCGCTGTCATCATGGCTTGGTTGCATGCCGAGATATAAGCCTCCGCCGCCGCCAGAATAATATCCTTGTGAATAGACGTTCCCCGGTATCTTTTCCCTTTGTGGATAATACTTACAACTGCCTCTCCATTAGCGCCTTCCCCTGTGGACAGCGAATGCAGCTCCAAATCCTCGAACTCTACCGCCACCGGTATCGCCTGGCCGATCGCGCGGATAACGGCCTCCAGCGGTCCTTCGCCCATGGCGATATAGGACTGATCCGCGCCTAGCTCGTTGTTCCGGATCGTGACCGTCGCGCTCCTTGCGCGCTGCGTTCCCGCATGCACCTGAAGGTCGACCAGCGCGAATGGATCCGGACGCGTTTTGGTCATATCGCCCGCAATGCGGATCAGCTGGTCGTCCGTCACGATTTTTTGGCCGTCCGCTACTTCCTTGAACCGGTCATAGATGGACTTCAGCTGATCGTCCGTTACCTGAACGCCGTATTCCTCCAGCCGGTGCTTGATCGCATGGCTGCCGGAATGCTTGCCAAGAATGATCATGCTTCGGGAGATGCCCATCGCCTCGGGATCCATGATTTCATAGGTGCTGCGGTTTTTCAGCAGGCCATCCTGATGAATGCCGGATTCATGCTGGAACGCGTTCCGGCCGACGATCGGCTTGTTGTAGGCGATCGGGAAGTTCATCGTCCGGCTGACGACGCGGGAGGTTTCATAAATTTCTCCCATGTTAATGCCTGTCGCCGCCCGAATCGCGTCTTTGCGCGTCTCGACGGCCATGACCAGCTCCTCGAGCGAGCAGTTGCCTGCCCTCTCGCCAATCCCGTTCACGGTCACTTCGATTTGCGTGGCTCCCGCCTCGATGGCCGCGAGGCTGTTCGCGACCGCAAGCCCCAGATCGTTATGGCAATGCGCGCTGTACCGGACCGTATCGCCGCCTCTCGCTTCGCGCCGAACCGTATGGAACAGGTCGGCCATTTCGTGCGGCAAAGCATACCCCAGCGTATCGGGAAGATTAATGATGGTCGCCCCTTCGGCAATGACCGCTTCCACCAGCTGAATGACGAAATCCCGCCCCGAACGCGTGGAGTCCATTGCCGAAAACTCGATCTCGTCCACGAATTGCTTGCCGTATGCGACCATCTCGCGAGCGATCCGCACAACCTCGTCGCGGGATTTGCGCAGCTGGTGGTTCAGGTGGATATCCGACGAGGAGATGAACAGATGCAGACGTCTGCGCGCGGCATCCTGCGTCGCCTTGACGGCCGCGTCAATGTCGGCTTTGACGGCTCTCGCGAAGCCGGCGATTTCGACATTTTGCAGCTCCCTTGCAATCTGCTGGACGGCCGCGAACTCGCCCGGACTCGATACGGCAAAGCCCGGCTCGATGACGTCGATCCCCAGCTTCGCAAGCTGGCGGGCGATGACGATTTTTTTCTCGGGCGCGATCGAAGCTCCCGGCGACTGCTCTCCGTCTCTTAACGTCGTATCGAATATTTGAATTTTTTTCATCTCTTGGCTCATGATCCATTCCTCCTAGAATGTGTAGAAATAAAATAAACCCGCCGTCTCCGTAAAAGAGACGACAGGTTTGCCGTGGTACCACTCTCATTGACTGCAGCCACAAGTCCTCCGACGGACCATAGAGATCCCGGAAGCGCGAATGTCGCAGCCCGCTTCAAGCCCGATCACGGCGGCTAACCGTATCGAAGTAGGGGGCAGCATCCACCAGAGATGAATGTCATCCTTTCCCTCGATCCGCTCCCAGGCGAGATTCAAGCGTTCGCTTCGACTGCGTCGCACCGACCCGCAGCTCTCTGACCGACGTTACGCCCGCAGGCGTTCGCCCCTATCCAGCTATCGCTTTACTGCTCCTGTTCCCAGCGTTTTCCTTTATACACTTCAATCGACAACAAGAAAAGCCTGTCGTCTCCTAATCAAGAGACGACAGGCTATAATGACCCGCGCGGTACCACCCTTGTTGACTCGCTCACATTCCTTAACGAAAATGCTGCGCGCCCACCTTAACCATAAGACCGGCTCCGGATGCCGATTCCTATGAACCTCTTCACGGAGGTTAACCGTAGCCGTGTACGCAAAGCCCAATGAGCTTTCTCCACCGCTCCGCTCCCAGGCGAGCTTCAAACCAATCTTCGTCCGCGTTGCACCCGCCCGCGGCTCTCTGAGCTTCCCGATTGGCTTTACTGTTCCTGTTCCCAGCGTTTCGTCGCTATGAGTTGTTTCGAAGTATTGTTGCTTATTATATGCAAATCGTTATTGTCTGTCAATTATGGGCCGATAAAGACCAGCCCTCGAGGGGCAGACCGGGATCCGCCTTCATGTCGAGGTTCGAGAACTGGGACCGCTTCAGCTTCAAATGAGCAGCGGCGCCGATCATGGCGGCATTGTCCGTGCACAGTCCGCCGGGCGGGATCAGCAGCTCGATTCCCTCCGCCTCGCAGCGAGAGGTCAGCGCCGTCCGCAAGCCGCGATTGGCCGCGACTCCTCCGCATAGCAGAAGCTGCTTGGCTCCGTATTGCCGCACCGCGCGAAGCGCCTTCGTGACCAGCACGTCGATAACGGATTCCTGGAACCCGCGCGCAAGCGCCGCTTCATCCAGCTCCAGCCCCTTCATCCGCGTCTGGTTGATAACCGCCAGCACCGCCGATTTCAGCCCGCTGAAGCTGAAGTCGTAGCTGTCCGGCTCCAGCCATGCTCTCGGCAATTCGATCGCGTTCTCCGCCCCTGCGGCCAGCTTGTCGATATGCGGACCTCCGGGATAAGGCAGTTGCAGCGCGCGCGCCACCTTGTCATAGGCTTCCCCTACCGCGTCGTCCCGCGTGCGGCCCACGACCCGGAACTCGCCTTCGCTCTCGAGCAGCACCAGCTCGGTATGCCCGCCGGACACGACGAGCGCCATGCATGGATAGTTCATCTCGTGCACCAGCTCGTTGGCATAGATATGGCCTGCTATATGGTGGGTGCCGATAAGCGGAATATCGAGAGCCATCGCCAGACTCTTGGCGGCGACGATCCCAACCAGCAGCGCCCCGACAAGCCCGGGCCCCTGCGTCACCGCGATCGCCGACAAGTCCCGCAACGAACAGCCCGCTTCGCGAACCGCCTGCTCCATAATGAGCGTTATCGTCTCTACATGCTTGCGGGACGCGATCTCCGGCACGACGCCGCCGAATCGGACGTGAACGTCGATCTGACTCGATACCACGTTCGACAAGATGTGTTTGCCTCCGCGAATGACGGATGCCGATGTTTCGTCGCAGCTTGTTTCGATGGCCAATATAAGCGAATGATCAAAAGATTCCGCAGCCTCTGTCGCCGATCGATCGTTTCCTGCGTTCCTACTCATGCCGTCTCCCTCCCTTCTTCAGCTTCTCGACATCCAGCTCGGCCCACATAATGAGCGCGTCTTCGTTATTGTCGGAATAATAGCGCGGACGAATGCCGGCCGGCTCGAAGCCGAATTTACGATACAGCTTTTGGGCCGTCTTATTGGTCACTCGTACCTCCAGCGTCATGCGGGCCGCGCCGAAAAAGACGGCCGTCCGCTGCAGCTGGTCCAGCAGCCTGTTGCCGAGCCCTTTGCCCCGCATATCCGCGCGGACGGCGATATTCGTAATATGGGCCTCGTCCACGATGACCCACATGCCCCCGTAACCGAGCAATTCCCCCCGATACTCCATGACGAGATAACGGGCGAACATATTGTTCGTCAGCTCGTTCTGGAACGCCTCCTCGGACCAGGGGCTGCTGAACGCTTCCTCTTCGATGGCCAGAATGGCCGGAATATCCTGCTTGGTCATGGCCCGGTAGATCAGCTTGTTCGTATCCATGCTCATCCCCGCGACTCTCCCGATTGCCTTGCCTTCAGCTTCACTTCCGCTTCCGTAAGCTGCGTGTAATTGGGGGTAAACGCGTGAACGTCAGCGAACGATTCGGCAGCCAAATTCAGCATGCCCAGCTCGGCCAAGTACCTTCCTCGCAGAACATGCGGCAGCAGGTTCACCGCGAGACCGGCTCCCCGGCCCTTCTCCTGCAGCTTGGCAGCCGCCTCGCCATGCAGGGACAAGTCGCCGGTCAGCCAGATGACCGGACGCTCGTCCTCCTGCCTCGTCTCTGCTTCCCGTACGATTTCATCCACCCAATCCATCATGATCCGAACGCCGTCATCCTGAATTCTGCTCCAGCCGGACGCATGGCCCGCTTCGAACATCGCCCCGTACACTTGACCTCTTCGGGCATCCATAATAGGAATGAAGAAGTGCGTGCCGGTCAGCTTCCCAGGCAGCTCGCCGTCTACCGCGCCGATGCCCTCGCGCAAAGCGCCGTAAGCGATCGCCTCCAAGCTGGAGACGCCCGTCAGCGGCTTCTCCCAAGCCCACGCGAGCGTCTTCGCCGCGGTGACGGCAATTCTCATGCCTGTATAGGAACCAGGGCCGCTCCCGACGACGATCGCATCCAAACTCTCTCTCGAGACGCCCGCTTCCTCCAAAATCGATTTGACATGCGTGATGACATGCACGGAATGATTGCGCTCGGCGATCGACTCGATCTCCGACAGCACTTGATTCCCCCGCAGCACCGCCGCGGACATCGCCGCCGTCGACGTATCGAGCGCAAGCACCGTTCCGTTATAGGCTTCCGTCATTCTCATTTGTCGCTCCCATCTTGTTCCACTCGTCGCACCAATCGGCATAAGGCTCCCCGATGCCCGTCGCTCTCACCACTCTCGACTCGCCGCCCAAATGCTCGATAAACAGCTCCAGACGGTTCGGAGGCAGCAAGTCCTCGATCAAGCTCGCCCACTCTACCAGCGTAACGCCTTCTCCGTAGAAATAGTCGTCCAGCCCCAGCTCGTCGGCTTCTTCCTGCGACAGCCGATACACATCCATATGGTAGAAAGACAGCTTCTCGCCATCATATTCTTTAATAATCGTAAAGGTCGGGCTGTTCACGATTCCCTTCACGCCGATCGCCTTGGCGAAAGCCTGCGAGAACGTCGTCTTCCCCGCGCCCAAATCGCCGTCCAGCGTAATGACAGTGCCGGGAACCGCTTTGGCGGCGATTCGTTCCGCCAGCTCAGCCGTTTCCTGCAGGCTATGAATTTGCCAATCCGCCCGCGCGCTTGCTTGCTCCATCTTCTTCACCCGTTCATTCGTCAAAATGATTGTAGCCGCGCTTCCCAATCTTCCGGCGGGCTATCCTACCGGAAGCCCGCTCGCCGTTCCAGTTCTTCGGCAGCGGAATCAACTCCACGTCCGGCTCGCCTGCTTCCGCCTTGCCAATAATGTAGAACGGCAGTCCGCGTTCATGGAACGCCTTCTGGACCGCATCCGCTCCGCCGCTCTCCACGGTTCCGACGAGTACATAGTCCTCGCCCCCGTAAAGCATCCATTCGAGCGGATCGATTCCCGCCTTGGCGGCATAAGCGCTCAATGAGCCGCTCTTCGGCAGCCGCCCCTCCTCCAGAACGATCCGGAGACCGGACGCTTCCGCCAGCTCCCAGGCCTCGCTAGCTAGACCGTCGCTCACGTCGTTCAAGCTGCGGCAAGCGCCGGACTTCAGCAGCAGCCTGCCCGCCAGCACCGACGGCTTCGGCCGCTTGTGGGCGGCAACGATTGCGGCATATTCGGAGTCGGGAGTCCCCGCTTCCTCCCGAAGGAGAAGGTGCAGACCGGCCGCCGACATGCCGAGCGGACCGGTCACGAATACCGCGTCTCCCGGCCGGGCGCCCGAGCGCCGAAGCTCCTTGCCCGTCTCCACCGTTCCGGTTAACGTCACGCTGACGACCATATGGCTCGGAGCCGAAGTCGTATCGCCGCCGATTACCGCAATGCCGTACTGTTCGGCGCATACGTACAGACCGTCGTAGACGCGGCGCATCCGCTCCGAACCGTAGCCGGACGGCACGCTGACCGAGACCACCGCGTGAAGCGGCACGCCTCCCATCGCGGCGATGTCGCTTACGTTCGCGGCGAGCGCTTTATAGCCGACGTCTTCGTCCGCCATCGTTCCTTCCGCGAAGTGAACCGTCTCCACCATCGTATCGACCGCGATCAACAAGCTTCCGGCTCCGTCCAGCCCGGCTTCGGCAAGGCTTAGGTCCACGGCGGCGGCGTCGTCGCCGATCCCCAGAGTAACGCCCCGCCGGCGCTGCCATTCGGCAGTTTGCCTTCCGGCCGTCCAATGTCGAATGCTTGCGAATTCGTCCAACGATCCATTCTCCCCCAGCTAGCGTAATCCGCTTCTTTTTCTACTCATTTTACCTTAATCGACCCTATATTCAAAGCTTCGCCGCGCATGATACAAGCCTCTTACGCCCAGGCGGACCGCCGGGGCGTAAGAGGCTTTCGAGCAGCGACTTAGGCTAAAGCTCTTTCACAATCGTAATATGCATCTCGTTCTTCAGCTCGATCTCGTACGGCGATTTCGGCGGCTTGCCGTCGGCTTCCGCAATGACGCGCACCCGCGGACGATGGACGGCAAGATCGTTATTATGCGTGACGACCACCTCTTGCCCCGTGCTGAGCAGAAGCGTCGTCGCGATAGGGTATACCGATATATGCTTGCAGAAGAGCCGAATCAAATCCAAGTCGAAATAAGTGCCTCCCGCGGCGAACAAAAATTCGACCGCTTCGCTAGTCGTATACCGCTTCCGATGCGGTCTCGGAGAGACAAGAGCGTCATAAGTATCGGCTAAACCTACGATTTGGCCATACATATGAATCTCGTCCTTGCTCAGTCCGCGGGGGTAGCCCGATCCGTCGAACCGCTCATGGTGCTGCAGCGCGCAATGGGCGGAGACGATCGAAATATCGTGATATTTCCGCAGGATGTCAAAGCCTTCCTTCGGATGCGAGCGCAGGATTTGCCGTTCCGCCTCCGTAAGCGGGCCTTGTCTCGTGAGCAGCTCCTGCGGCATCTTCGTCATCCCGATGTCGAATAATAGCGCTCCGACGCCAAGCTCTTCCAGCTGGTTGCGGTTAAACCCTTTCGCAAGCCCCATAATACCGGCAAGCACCGCAACATTGAACGCATGCTGGAACCAATACGCGTCCATGGAATGAATGCTCGTCAAATTCACCAGCATGTTGGGCCTTGTCGCCAAATCCTGCATGATGCTGCCGAACACCGCCCTGAAGTTGCGCCCCATGTCGGGAGCGATCGTCTTGCCTTTGGTCAGCTTCTCGTCCTTGAAGGAGGTCATGGTCTTGTAAATGGTATTGACGGCCTGCGATCTTGTCTCGTCCCTGATCGTATCCTCGGGAACGATATCGGCCGTAAAGCCGTCTTCAATATACAGCACGTCGATGCCTAAATTGCGAAGTCTCGTTATGTATCGGTCATTGAGCTCGATGCCTTCTCCTAGAAGCACATTCCCGTTATCTTGAAAGATGGGTCTTGCAACTTTGTCGCCGGGCTTGACCATTTCCAGTTGAACTTTTCTCATCTGATTGCTCCCGCCTTTGAACCTTCTCTTTTCCCCAAGCGAGGTACCCTTAATCTTATCAGACAACCGCCGATCTGACTATGCGTACGGCGGGCGCCCGTAATCGAATCAACCAATAACAAAAAAATCCCGGACGTAACGTCGGGATTTCATGCCAGCTTTCGCTTCACGATGCGGTTGCGGCCATTGTACTTGGCCTCGTACAGAGCGGCGTCCGCCTGCGCCATAAGCTCCCGCAAGAATGCCTTCGGCTGTTCTAACGCGGACGGCTCGATCTGCTCGATCGAGATGACGCCCATGCTGATCGTCACGTTCACCGGAACGCCGTTCGCCCCGGTCAAAACCAGATTCTGCTCGACGGCTTCCTTGACGCGGTCCGCGATAATGTCCGCTTGCTCGCGGTTGGTATGCGGGAGGTAAACCGTAAATTCTTCGCCGCCGAACCGGGCGAGAACATCCGTCAGCCGAAGAGCGCTTCTTACGGCCTCGACCGTGCTGCAAAGCACTTCGTCGCCGATGATGTGGCCGTAACGATCGTTGATTGATTTGAAATAATCAAGGTCGAACAAAAAAATCGAAAACGGAATGCCGTATTTGAAATTGTTCACGATTTCGCCTTCCAGCTGCTGAAGCAAGTATCGTCTGTTGTAGCAGCCCGTCAAGCCATCCGTGATCGCCATATGCTCCAGCTTCTTGTTCGCCTGATAGAGCTCGTCCTGCATAATAAGCAGCTCGCGATTGCGTTCTTGGAGCAATTCGTTCTGCGTATTCGTCTCTTCGACGAGCATGCGAAGCTCGGTCACGTCTTGGATCGTAATGACGCGTCCGACGACTCGCTTCTTCTGATTCAGAATCGGAGCCGACTGCACGATGACATGCTGAATGTGATTCATGTCCATGGCGAGCTCGACTTCGATCCGGTCGAGGGGGCGAAGCCGCTGCGCTTCGAAAAACTCCAGAAGCTGCCTTCTCGTTTCGTTCTTGAACGGAGACACCATCGCTTCCAAATTGAAAATATCCCCGACCCGGAACCGGATGAACGGCTTGATCACTTTGTTGATCTCGATGATCATGCCGTTCTCGTCCATCACGATAATGCCCATCGACATCGTATTCATAATATCCCTCTGGACGATCTGGATAATATCGAATACTTTGTTGCGGCTGATCGCGTGCACGATATAAATCGCCGTCACGGTCATCCCGACCGATATGAGAGGGATATAACGCGCGAAGTAGTCGATGTACGCCACATTGACGACAAAATCCATGATCGCAAAAAACGACAAAACAAAAACGCCGTTAAGCGCCGTCCTGACCATCTTCCGTTGGCGGGCCGAATCGTCTCTGCGTCCGAGCTTGTACAGCAAAATGACCAAGGATACGGTCAGATAAAGCACAAGCTGTCCGATCATGACCCAATAGAGGGAACCGTGCTGCAGCTGCTTAAGCGGCTCCAGCGCGGAATCTATGCGGAGGAACCGGCCATCCGGATTCCAGACGACGACCGTAACCGACACGAGCGCGGGAACCGATATGAGAAACAGCCGACTCTTGCGAATAACGTAATACTGTCCGGTCAGGAAGAGAATAAACGCGAACCATCCAATGCCGAGCAGCGAAAGTCCTATATAGGAGCCTGATAGGTAGAATAGCCTATAGCTAGTGTCTGAAACGGTCTGCGAGGCAAATTGGAACAGAGGCCAGAGCATAAATACGACATGCAGAAAAATATAAATCCGGTGTAAAACCGTGACGGTGCTGGAAGAAAAAACGTATAAAAACAACCCTAGCAGCACCAGGAACATACTAAAGTCGAGCCAAATCATCCATTCCAATTCGGTTCACCCATTCATTTTATAGCCATCTTCTTCCATTGTATCAAATGTTATTCTGCTCGACAATTGGCTATTTCGCAGTTTCCGATATATTTTGCGAGGGTCCCGGGAGGCGTTCCGCGATCATCGATTCTAGTGCCGGAGACAGGCGAAGAAAGTCCCTAAAGCTTTCGTACTGCTCCCATTTGGCCGCGGATAGTTCTTTGTGAGGAGAAGCGACGGCCCGGATAAGCAGGTTTTTGGGCGTATGCTCCGGATCCACGAACTCTAGCATCTGCACCTTGTACCCGAGAACCTCGAGCAGATTCCCCCTCACCGCGTCGGTGGCGAGAGCAGCGAAACGTTCCTTGAGCAGGCCTTGGGAGAGCAGCGGCGCAAGAGTGCCGTTCTCGATTTGGCGGAACGCCTCATGCTGGCAGCACGGCACGGACATGATGACGGAAGCGCCCCATCCCACGGCTTTGGCCAGCGCGGCGTCCGTCGCCGTGTCGCAGGCGTGCAGCGTGACGACCATATCCGCCGACTCTTGTCCCTCGTACTCCCCGATATCCCCCACGAGGAAGCGAAGCTTGTCGTAGCCCAGCTTCTTGGCAAGCTCCGAGCAGAACGAGATCACGTCCTGCTTGAGGTCGAGCCCGACGACGGAAATATCCCGTCCTTGCTCTACCGCCAGCAGGTGATAAAGAGCAAACGTCAAATAGGATTTGCCGCAGCCGAAATCCACGATCTTCAGCTCGCGGCCGCGGGGCAGCGCGTCCACCACATCCGAAACCATCTCCAGAAAGCGGTTGATCTGGCGGTACTTGTCCTGCTTCTTGGCGTGCACGCGGCCCTCCGGCGTCATAATGCCGAGCTCGACAAGGAACGGCGCGGGCTTGCCTTCCTCCAGAATCCTGTTCTTCTTGCGATTGTGGTCGAGGACGGCTTCGCGCGCCTTGCCGGCGGCAGCCTGCTTCCTCATCGTCGCCTTTCCCTTGTTGTTCAACAAGAGCTGCACGTCCGCGTCCGCCGTTTTCACCAGCGCTTGCCGGTAGGGGTCGCCGAGCAGTCTGATCAGCCGATCGGCCGCCTCCTGCCCTTCCAGGTTCAGATGCGTAACTTTGTTCGCGAAATGCGATTCGAACTGATAGCGCAGTCCTTCCTTCAGCTTCACCGGCCGCACGACCGTCTTCCCTGGCGTCTCTTCCGTCTTCGCGCGCGGCGAACTAAGCGTGGCCTGCAGAAGCCCGCCTCCGCGTATCCATTCCCTTATGTCTTCCTGCCATTGATCCGTCATGCTGCCTTCGGTCACTCCTTCGTTACGCTTTCCTTCTTGTCCAGGCTCAGCTCCGCGAGCCCCTGCCTGATTTCTTCGCGGGGCAGTCCTCCCGCCTCCAGCTCTTCGTCGCTTTTAGCAAGCAAACGGGCGTACACCCCGGCGGCATCCTGCGCCGGCAGCGCCCGCTCCTTCACCAGCTCGAACATTACGTTCTCGACTTGATCGTACTTTCCTTCCGCTTCATGCCATTCCATAAGCAGCCGCTTGGTCGGCACCGGGAGCTCGTATTCCCGGACGAGCTCCAGCAGCTCCTCGATCTGCTCATTAGGCTCCACGAGCGTCGGCTCCGCCTTCATCAACGACAGGCGAAGAAACAAGCGCAGCGAGCGATTGTACAAGCCGAAGCATTCCGTTTCCCTCCCCAGCTCCCCATGCAGCAGCGCCTCTTGCTTCAGAATAATGGCGATGGCTTGCAGATGATCCGTATCGACGATGCCGTTCGTTGTCATTACCTTCATCAAGTCCTCGTCGGTAAGGGAACGAATCAGCTTGCCGCTGAGCCGGAAGTGCTTATCCAGCAGCTCCTCCAGGACAAGCAGCGCCTCTTCCTGCTTCATCTGCTTGCGGAGACCCATGACCTGGCCGATAGCCTCCGTCATCTGGCTGATCATCCTCATGAAATAATCCCTCTGAAACAACCGTCCCCCTCCTCTCCTAAGGTATGGCGGCGGCCCTTCGTTAAACCGAACGAACGAAGGAAGCGATCTCCTCCGCCAGCTGAGCGGAGCATTCCTGCATGCTCATATGGCCAGCCTGCTCCAGCTCCACCTTCCTCGTATCCGCGCCTATCGCCGCAAAGGTGCTCGACGCCGGAATAATGCCGTCCTGCGCTCCGGCGACCAATAAGACGGGCAGCTTCGTCTCCTTAATGACGGAGCTTCGATCGATCCTGATCTTCATCCCTCTGGCCGTAGCCATGGCCCCGTGCTGAGAAGTCGCGTATCCGATCGCTTTGCACCGTTCGAGCTCGGGCTGCATGTCGTCCAGACGATCCTGCGCGAACAGCTTCGGAATAAGACCGTCCACAAATTCTTTGACGCCTTTGCTTCCGATCGTCTCGATCGCCTTGTCCCGGTTAGACTTGGCCGTCTCGCCGTCCGGCAGGGAAGTCGAGTGAATGAGGCCGAAGGCGGCGAGCCTGTCTTCATAACGCTCCGCGAACGCGAGCGCGATGTATCCGCCGAGCGAATGGCCGAGCACGACGGCTCTCTCGACCCCGATTGCTTCGAGCAAGCCGGCCAGATCATCGGCGTAAAGCTCCATCGAATACGTCTCGTCATCCGGCGAGGAGCTGTCGCCGTGTCCTCTGGCGTCCGGCGCGATGATGCGGATCGACGCCGCCAGCTCGTCTACGATTTTCTCCCAGTAGGCCGAGCTTCCGCAGTAGCCGTGCAGCAGGACAAGCGCCGTATCCAAACCGTGAGATTCCTTCGAATCGAAGTAAGCCAGCCTCGTGCCGTTGTTCAGCGTGACTTCCTCCTGAGCGATCGATACCTTCAAGTCTTGCTCTTGATTTGCCATTATCCATTCCCTCCATTTCAATCCTTATGAACACTCTCATCCTATGTATCAAGGTACCCGTTATGGCCCCTTGCCAAACCAAGCTTCGCAAATCGCATCCGCCGTCTGCTTCGCCATCTCCATCACGAGATGGAGGGAGGTCGTCTGCAGCATCCCGTACGCCTTCGGCCCGTGCATATTGACGACGCCCGCAATGCTGACGTCGCCGACGAAGGGCAGCCGTCTGCCGATCGCCGCCCCGGGCTGCAGCGGTCCCTCCGCCGCGAGAAAGCAGCCGACGGATTCCGGCTTCCCCAAGCACGCGTCGATGGCCACGATAAAGGACACCCGTTCACGCAGCGCGGCCGCTTCACGCACAGCCTCCTCCACCGCATGCGCGTCGCATGGCTTCTCCAGCGTTCCGATCACATGGGGGAAGCCGCGTTCCTTGAGCATGGAACCGACAAGCGGCCCGTAGGCGTCTCCCGTGGAGCGGTCGCTGCCGATGCATATAAAGAGTACTCCGCCAGGCTCCCGGGTGGATTCGCCCGGCCATGCCTTCGCCAGAAAGTCCGCCAGCTCTCTCCTGCCGCAAGGGCTAGGGAGACCTTCGGTCACGTCTGGGCGCGCCCGGTTTTTTCTTGCCCGCTGTCCCATCTGCCTTCACCTTCTCCGGACTTTAGCTAATGTTCTTCATACCCGTTATTGTACCGAAATTCTCCTGCCGCTTCAATTTGTGGCAAGCGCCGCGCGCCCCGTGGTACAATGGCAGGAATACGGTATTCGCAAGAAAGGAGCAATGGTAATGATGAATCTGGAGCAGCAGAGTCAAGAGAACGTGGAATTCATGATCGAAGCGATCAAAACCAAGCTGCGCATGGCTTCCGGCGCCGCCATGCAAGCTTCCCATTTCAGCGTGGAGCAATATGAGGATATCAGGGACTTGTACGAGGTGGTCGATTCCAAGGACAAATTCAGCATCAGCGAAGTGGAAGCGCTCGTATCCGAGCTAGGCAAGCTCAGAAAAAAATAATTCACTTGAAAATTACAAAATAAAACCATTTTATATGAATAATTCGACAAAAAAGAACCGAAATCGATCACGCGATTTCGGTTCTTGTTGTCTATTAGGCCGAATGGACTCTACTCCTCCGAATCGGAATCCAGCTCCGCATCGATGGGATCGAGCGCTTCGATGGTGAGCTTAATGGAAATGTCCTTGCGCTCGCCCTTCAGGAAATGCGCCAGCCTCTCCAGCTTATCCGCGAGCTCGGGCCCGCTCAGCGTCGTGTTCAATTGATAGCCGAAGGAATCGGACGGCGGCTTGGAGCCGTAGGAGCTTCCGCCGCGCCAGCCGCGTTCCTCGGGCACACCCGGACGCTGGGGAATCTGCTCCTGGGCAGGGTAGAACTTATCCGACTTGTTCACCACGCGCTCGTAAATGCGGAGCTTCTTCAGCAGCATATAATATTGGGCGGAATGCTTGAAATTCCAAGCCTCCCGGATATCTTTGAGCGTATAATCCATCTTCCAACGCTTCAGCTTCTCGACTTGCTCCTCCGTGCTCAGCTGCAGAAATTCATCAAGCGGCAGCATTTTCTCCGGCATTTCAACCCCTCCAATTGTGAAATTCAACTATAGCTAATAATAATAATTCAAAAAACAATATTTATTAAATAAAAAATACCATAATTTTATCGCCAATACAATAAAGAACCTCCCCGAACACCCGGGAAGGTTCTATATTCGTTACTTTTCCTTCAAGCCCGCGGATGCCAAGAAGGCGCGGAAAGCTTGCGCTCCCTGCTCCGTCCGTTTGAACACGCCGGCGTCCTTCAGCACGTCCAGGAATATATCCCCTGTCTCGGATCGCAGCAGCTCCCCCGCTTGCTCCGCGCTTAGGGAGGCGCCGTGCCGGGCAACCAGGCGTTCCGCCCACTCCGCATGCTTATGAAGAGGATGAGAGGCATCCCGAAGCGCTTCGACGCCATCCGCCGCTTCACCCGTCAAATACCCGGCGAGCTGCTCCAGCTCAGCCTTAAGCCGACCTGGAAGCACGGCGAGACCCATCACTTCGATCAGGCCGATGTTCTCTTTCTTGATATGATGCCGGTGCGCGTGAGGGTGGAAGATGCCGTCCGGATGCTCCTCGCTGGTGCGATTGTTGCGAAGCACGAGATCCAGCTCGTATTCGCCGTTATCCCGCAGCCTCGCGATCGGCGTTATCGTGTTATGAGGCACCTTGCTGCCGTCTTCACGAACCGTGTAAGATCTGACTTCGGCCGATTCGTCGCTGTATTCGCGCCATAGATCCAGGATGCGGCAAGCCGCCGCGTGCACGTCCTGCTTCGACGAGCCGTTCACCCGCAGCACGGTCATCGGCCATTCGACGATGCCGAACTTGACGCCGGGCAGGCGCTCGTCGACGAAGAACGCCTCGACAGGGGCGGTCTCCATCGGGAAGACGTGACGGCCCGCCTGGAAATGATCGTGACTCAGAATCGAACCGCCCACGATCGGCAGATCGGCGTTCGAGCCGATAAAGTAATGCGGGAACTGCTCGACGAAATCGAGCAGCCTCGCAAAGGAGTCGTGCGATACGACCATCGGCTCGTGCGCGGCTTTGAACACGATGCTGTGCTCGTTGTAATAGACATACGGCGAGTACTGGAAGAACCAGTCTTCTCCGCGCAGCCTGAGCGGGATGATCCGCAGGTTCTGCCGGGCGGGATGGTCGGCCCGGCCCGCGTATCCGACGTTGTCCGCGCATAGCGGGCACTTCGGATAACGGGCTTGCGGCAGCGTCTTCAGCAGCGCGATTTCTTTCGGATCCTTCTCCGGCTTCGACAAGTTGATCGTCATCTCGAGCTTGCCGTATGGCGTTCCGTGAAGCCAAATCAGGTTTTTCGAGATGCGGTCCATCCGGATATAGTTGCTGTCGATGCTGAGCCGGTACAACGCGTCGGTCGCGGAAGCAACGCCTCCCTGCTCGGACAGCCGGCGGAAATCCGCCGCCGTCTCCGACGGCCGGGGCATCAGCAGTCCCATGATGCGGGCGTCCAGCAAATCCCGGTAAGTGACGGTATTGTTCGGTATGAGACCGATGGAATAGCCATAATCCAGAAGCGGCTCCAGGAGCTCGACCGCGCTGTCCAGCTTCTCGTCCGGCGCGGCTGCCTCGCTTGGCTCCGAGAACCGGAACAAATCGAGAAGCGCGTTGCGCCCCGAAGGCAAATCCAGCTCCTGCAGCAACCCGCGCTGAAGCGCGAACTGCAGCAATCTTTCGATAGATATCAGCGCCTCTTCTGCCGTCGGCGCCGCCTGTTGATTCGTCGTCATCTCGTGCTGCTCCTCTCGCGAACTCTCTTTGACCCCAGCAAGTTAATCTTCATACCCGTTCGGGTGCGCGACATGCCAAGCCCAAGCGCTCTTAATAATATCCTCCAGCTTGTTGCGGCTTGGGTTCCAGCCCAGCTCCTTGCGCGCGCGCTCGGAGGATGCCACGAGCACGGCAGGATCGCCTGCGCGGCGCGGCTCGACGACGGCCGGGATCTCCTTGCCGGTCACTTCGCGCGCGATCTCGATGACTTCCTTCACGGAGAAGCCTTGACCGTTGCCAAGATTATATATCGCGCTGTCCGCGCCGGTACGCAGACGGTCTACCGCAAGAACGTGCGCGTCCGCCAGGTCGCTGACATGGATATAGTCGCGGATGCATGTGCCGTCCGCCGTATCGTAGTCATCGCCGAAGATGGAGATATGCGGACGCTTGCCAAGCGCCGTCTCCAGCACGATCGGCACCAGATGCGTCTCCGGATCGTGATCTTCGCCGATGCGGCCGCTCGCGTGAGCGCCAGCCGCGTTGAAGTAGCGGAGCGAAATATATTTGATGCCGTGCGCGACATCGAACCACTTCATCATTTTCTCCATGGCCAGCTTCGTCTCGCCGTATGCGTTCGTCGGCAAGGTGCGGTCGTATTCGTCGATCGGAATGTTCTCCGGCTCGCCGTAAGTGGCGGCCGTCGAGGAGAACACGATTTTGCCGACGCCGTGCTCGTTCATTTTCTCCAGCAGGCACAGCGTGCCGTAAACGTTATTGTGATAATATTTGCCGGGCAGCTTCATGCTCTCCCCGACCAGCGAGTTCGCCGCGAAATGAATGACCGCGTCAATCTTGTTCTCCTTGAACACCGTGTCCATGAATTCCGCGTCGCGCAGATCGCCTACATAAAGCTTGCCGCCGAGCAGCGCTTCCCGATGTCCTTGCTGCAAATTGTCGATAACCACGATTTCCTCGCCGCGCTCGAGCAGCGCCGCCGCCGTATGAGACCCGATATACCCCGCTCCGCCTGTTACCAATACCGCCATAATGGTTTCTCCTCCTAATAATTGAAAATAGTCTTTACTTGCCGTGAGCTAGCTTAACCGTTCCACGCCGTTGCCGATGCTGCATACGTAGAAGTCCGCCCGCAGTCCCGTCGCTTCGGTATACTGGCGTCCGACTTCCTCCTGGAACTGCTGGACGCTGTCCTCATGGACCAGCGATACGGTGCAGCCGCCGAAGCCCGCGCCCGTCATACGGGAGCCAAGCACGCCCGGCACCTGGCGGGCCGCGTTCACCATCGCGTCCAGCTCGTCTCCCGTTACCTCGTACAGATCGCGCAGCGAGTCGTGGGAGGCGTTCATCAGCTGGCCGAAGCCCGCGAGATCATTCGCCTTGAGCGCCTTGATCGATTGCAGGACGCGGTCGATTTCTTCTACGACGTGCTCCGCGCGCTTCCGCACGATCTCGTCCTTGATCAGGTGCTTCGAAGCATTGAACTGCTCCAGGCTCAACTGGCCCAGCAGCTCGAGATGCGGGTGCGCGGCGCGTAGCTCCCGCACGGCTTGTTCGCATTGGCTGCGGCGCAGATTGTACTCGGAATCGACCAGCCCCCTGCGCTTGTTCGTGTTGCCGATGACCAGCTTGTAGCTGCCGGACTCGAACGGCACGAGATCGTATTCGAGCGTGTCGCACATAAGCAGGATTGCATGGTCCTTCTTGCCGTTCGCGACCGCGAATTGGTCCATGATGCCGCATTGAACGCCGTTGAATTCATTTTCGGATTTCTGCGACAGCAGCGCGATCTTAACCGTGTCCGTCGGCAATCCTTCCATGTTCAGCAGAGCGTAGGCCGTCACGACCTCGATCGAAGCCGAGGAGGACAAGCCGGAGCCGTTCGGAATCTCCCCATGGTAGAGCAGGTCGTAGCCGCTGCCGAAGACGACGCCTTGGCTGAGCAGCTCGTGCACGATGCCCTTCGGATAATTCATCCAGTCATCCGCCTCGTCATACACGATCGAGTCGATGGAGAGCAGCTTGGACGCGGGGAAGTTCGTCGTCGCGAGTCCAAGCCCTCTATCCTCGCGCTTCCGGATCAGGAGCGTCGTGCCGAACGTCAGCGCCGCCGGGAACACGTAGCCGCCGTTATAATCCGTGTGCTCACCGATTAGATTGACGCGGCCCGGCGCATGGAATACGGCAATCTCCGCTTTCCCTTCTCCATAGTGCCGGGTAAATTGTTCTTTCAGTGCCGCAATGTCTGCCATATGATGCTCACATTCCTTTGCAAGTAGGATGGAATTCGTTGCCTCTTAGCTTTAGTATAGTGGATTCAGGCTGCCAGCGAAATGGCGGGAAGTGCCGACAATATGTACTTATGTGACTTCGGTGCTGAAAACTGGACTTTTGAACATGCATTTATAGCCAAGATTCAAACATGCTATGATGAGGGTAAGAACGATGAAACCTCGTTCTTAATCGCCTATGAAAGGGGAACAATCCGCATCATGGCTTACCCGCCCGAAACCTACAGCGTCGCCTCGAGCGCGGTTACCCCGCAGAGTGCCAGTCCGCGTCTGCATGTCCTCTTCTCCGGCGAAAGCCAGACGAAGCCTGGCCATCGGCTAGGACCGAAGGTGTACGAATTTCACCTCATGCATTTGGTTCTGTCCGGGCGAGGCGCGTTCACGCTGGAAGGCCAGCGCCGCGAGCTGGAAGCCGGCAGCACGTTCCTTATCAAGCCAGGCCAGCTTATTACGTACGAGTCGGACCAGGAGGAGCCTTGGCAATACCGCTGGGTCGCGTTCAAAGGAAGCGAATCCTCGGAGCTTGCGGGGCTGGCCGGGTTCGACTCCTCCGAAGGACAGATCGTGAAGCTCGCGGATTTCCGCCGAACGGCGGCGCTTTACCGGCGCATCTACTCCGTTCTGCGGGAAAGCCGCGACTCCGCCCCCATTCAAGCGGCGGCTTATCTGCAGCTCATCATGGCGGCTTACTGCGACGCGTCCGCCGGCGAGCGGCGATCGACTTTCGGGAGCGAACGCGACAACGAGCAGCTTCATCGGCGGATTATCCATTATTTATCGTCGCAATATACGCATCCTGTATCCATCGAGAGCATGGCGGAGTCGCTTGGCTATAATAGAGCCTATCTGTCCCGGGCCTTCAAGCAGAAGACCGGCCTCTCCCCGATCTCGTTCCTGCTCAAGCTTCGGCTGGACCGGGCCAAGCTGCTTCTGCGGGAACGTCCCGAGCTGACCGTCGAGCAAGTCGCCGCCTCGGTGGGCCTGCAGGACGCCCTTTACTTCTCCAAGCAATTCCGCAAGCAGCATGGGCTTTCGCCTACGGCATACCGCAAAGAAATGATTGGAGAACCCGGCGATTTTTGAACCAGGTGGACATACTAGCCAAGGTGGGGTGATCGCGTGAAAGAACTGCATACCGGACGAATGTATTGGCCGGAAACGGTTCGTAAGCCCATGCTCAACGATCCGTTAACCGATAACATTTCCGCTCAGATTGCCATACTGGGAGGCGGAATGTCAGGCGTGACGTGCGCGCACGCGTTCGCGGAGGCCGGCTTCGAGACGGTGCTCATCGAACAACGAAGTATTGCGGACGGCAGTACCTCCTCCAATACGGGCTTGCTGCAGTTCAGCAGCGACATCATGTTATGCGAGCTGAAGGAGCAGATTGGAGAGGCTCCCGCCGAGCGGTTCTACGGCAGCTCCAAAGAGGCGCTCGACCGAATAGCCCAGCTTGCCTCTCGATTGCCCGTCGACGTGGAATTCAAGCGGCGAAGCAGCCTGTACTTCGCTTCATCGGAGCAGGACCTGCCGAAGCTGCGCCGCGAGTACGAGGCGCTTCTCCATTGCGGGTTCGACGTGGAATATTGGTCCGCGGAAGAGATAGGACGGCATTTTCCTTTCCGCAAGCCGGGAGCGCTCGTCACGCATGCGGATGCGGAAATTAACCCGCTTAAGTTCGTGTTCGCTATGGCGGATGAGGCAACGGCGAACGGACTCCGCATTTTCGAGCAAACGGAAGTCGTTCGTCACGAGACGCTTACCGGAGCCCGGCACCGCCTTCACGCATCGAACGGCTGCACGATCGATGCCGAGTATGTCGTGTATGCCGTCGGTTACGAACCGGAAGCGCTTCGGGGCAAGCTTCGCAAAGCCGATTTGAACCGTTCCTATGTCATCGTCACGGACGGGCAATCCGACTTAAGCTCGTGGCATAACCGATTCCTGATATGGGAAACGGCCAGACCTTATCTGTACATGCGCACGACCCTCGACAACCGGATCATTATAGGCGGCTTGGACGAAGACCAAGAACAGCCCGTCCACAGCAGCCGAAAGCTGGCCGATAAAGGGGAGCAGCTGCTCGCCAGGTTCTCCTCCCTGTTCCCCGGAATCCGCGCGGAAATCGATTTCGCCTGGAACGCCACCTTCGGGGAATCGCTGGATCATTTGCCGTTCATCGGCGAGGATCCGGCTTGCCCCGGCGTCTATTATAACTTGGGCTATGGCGGCAACGGCTCCGTATGCTGCATGCTGGGAGCTCAAATTATTTTGGGGATGATCAAGGACAAGACTCCTCACCCCCTTCCTTTTATCGGAATGAGAGATTTCGCCGAGCAACGCTAAAAAAAGCTGACCGAATGAATCCCGCCATAGAAGCAGGACTCGTTCGGTCAGCTTTTTTGTTCCTTCGGTTTGCCGCGTCCCGGCTTAATCGCGAACAAGGCAATCAACGCGCCGCATATCGCAGTGCCCGTGAGCAGATAAAACAACAGCGTCTCCTTACCCCCAAGCGCCGAAGCCGTGAGCGGACCTGACGCCACCCCGATAAATCTCATGCTGCTATATAAAGCCGTAATCGTGCCTCGCTGCTTCTTTTCCACGCCTTCCGTAATGAGCGCGTCCAAGCTCGGCATCATGGCGCCGATGCCCGCTCCGCCCGCAAACATGATTACGATAAGAATGACAAGGCTCTTCGTATCGGCGATGGCGCAGACGAGCATGGAAGCCGCGGCAATGCCGCCCCCGATAACGGTAACCCATTTCATTCTCGGTTTATTCTCTCCCACCAGCTTGCCGCCCACGAAGGAGGACAAGCAGATGGCGCCGAGCGGAATAGCCAGAATCAAGCCTTTGCGAATACCTTCGATATGGTAATGATCCTCTAGAACGGAGGATAAATAGTACAGAAACGCGAACATGACGAACATCAGTATTCCGCCGATAATGAAAATGGCATACAGCCAGCGATTGTCCTTAAGCAGCTTTTTGACCGTGGACATAAACTGCTTCAAGCCGACCTTCTCTTCATCTTTATTCGGCGTCTTCACCAGAAACCACACAGCCGCGATCGAAATGGCCGACATGACCGGAATGGAGGCAAGAGGCATGTACCATACGATAAGAGCAAGCGCCGAGCCTAAAATCGGGCTGAGCACTTTGCCGAACGTATTCGAGGTTTCGATCATCCCGAGACCGCTGCTTACCTCTTCTTCGCTGCGGAACATATCGCCGACGAGAGGCAGCACAATCGGAAAGGCCCCCGCCGCGCCAATCCCTTGAATCAGCCGGCCGATTAGAATAACGGAATAAGCATGATCCTGCATCAGCCATGCGGCCAGCCACGAGACCGTGCCGCCAATCGCGGCTATTGCCATCCCGATCAGAATGACGAGCTTTCGCCCGAATCGGTCCGAGAGGTAGCCTGCAATAGGAATGCATAGGATCGATATCCCCGCGTACACCGTAATGATCAAGCTGGATTGAACGGAAGAAATGTTCAGCTTCTTCTTCATGAGGGGAAGAACCGGGATCAGCATAGAGTTGGCCAGCGTCATAATAAGAGGAATAGATGCCAACGCGGCTAAATCCAACTTTTTCTTTTCGCTTCCATGTTCGCTCACAGACGTTCTCCGTTCCAACTTTAGTGGAATCTCGGCATTCCGAATGATCCCCTTCATTAATTTGCTCACATCGCCGGAAGCTATGCTTAGTCAAAAATTACTGGTCATGAATGAAACAAGCGTGATTTCCCATAGCCTAATATATCGTGTCAGTGAAGTGGGGGGATCCGCATGGATGAGCAAGCATGGTTCGAGCATCGGTTCTGGCTGCAGATCGCGGGAGATCATTCCCGGTTTATCCGGAGCGCCCTGGCTCCGAAGGAGCAACGGGACATCGGGGTGGCCGAACAGTTCGTCGCTTTGTTCGACGAGCTGCTGGGAGCGGCCCGAAGCCGCAGTCTGCCGTTGCCGAGCTTAACGGCCAAAGCGTACGAGGCCGCCGCGCAGCTGCGCGCATTTAAGCTGAACCTGCTTGACCGGCGTTTGACGAATACGGTCGCAATCGCTTTTACGCCTACATTCCTCAATCATATGGTGAACGAGCTGGAGGAATATATCCGAATCCTAACCTCGTTGATGGGAGGAAAAGGCGTGCCGGCTTATCCTTCTTTGCATCATGATTTGTTATGGCTGTCCGACGCGTCCGGTCACGCGGCCGCCATCGCTGCGGAGCTGGACGCGGTCGAGAAGCGGCTGATCCGCAAGAGCCAGGCATTCGAACAGCATTTTAACGAGTTTTATTTGAAGGCAGTCGAGCTGACCGGTTACTTCCGTACATTGAAGGATCATTACCCCGTCCTGTCCAGGTTCCATGCGGACGTGAATATGGAAATGTCCGTCTTTATGAACTTCCTGAAAGAGCTGGAGGAGCTGGAGCTAAGCGACGAGCTGCTTAGCCGGATCGATCCGCTTATGCCGGACCATATGCTCCGGGAGGAATGCTACTACCTGCTGAAGCTGTCGCAGAGCGGCTCCGTGCCCCAGCCGGACTGTGATCCCGCTAAGCCAAGAATCCCTTCGTGAAAAAGGAGGAGCTTTAATGAACCCATCGGAACGCAACGCGGCCAGGCGACCGCTCGATGATGCCGTGTTCTCCGTATACGACGCGCCCAATGCCGGCCCCAATTCCGGGCCGCCAGCCATGGCCGACACCCATCTTAATCCGATCGTGCAGCCGGCCTTCGTACACGGCATGCCCGCCACCTGCACGCCCATCTATTCCGTGCCGGCCGTGCCCCAGCCTATGCAGTACATGACGGCCCTTGATCCGGTATTCGTCGATCATTTAAGCAGACACACCAACCGTACGGTTTCTTTGCAGACGACGGCGGGCATGCTGACGGGAATATTGTCCGGCGTGGCGGTCGATCATGTTCAACTGACCGTGGCCGAAGGAAGGGCCGTTCATGTCCGAATCGCGCAAATCGTATATTTCGAGGGACTGCCAATCGCCTATGTGTAAGCCGCCCTAGCGTTTAATGGCGGACATATTTGCCATGCCGCGGCACGGCGATCTCCTCGAATTCATTCGCCAGAATGGATAGCTGATCCTCAAGCAGCGGCCCCTGCATCGGTTTGCCGTGCCCCGTAATCGCATATCGGGGCCTCAGCGCTTGCAAGCGGCGCACGGATTGTCCGGCCAGGTCCCAATCCGTCGTCAAATATTTCGGGGGCCCGTTAATTTCTTGCTCCTGCGTAATGACTTTGTACAGCGACTCCTGCTTCACGGTGACGAAAGCGTCTCCCGCGATAAGGAAACGGTCCGCCTCACGGAATAACGAGATATGACCGGCCGTATGGCCGGGCGTATGAATCCACTGCCAGCCGGGCATGACGGGGATCGTTCCATCCCCGGGCAGCGGATGCGCGTATCGGCCGAGCTGAATCGGCTGGATCGGGAAAAAAGGAGACATTTTCGCCACCAAGCCGCTGTCGACGGAAGGGTCCTGCTCGGGATAGCTTTGTTTGCCGGTTATATAGGGCATCTCCAGCTCATGAACGTAAACCGGTACATCCCAATGCCGCACGAGCTCGATAATGGCTCCCACATGGTCGAAATGGCCGTGGGTAACGACAATGCCTTTGGGTTTGCTTCCTTCGCCGTAGCGCCTCTCCGCTTCCTCGATAATGCGGTCCGCCGACCCCGGCATACCGGCATCGACGAGCACCCAATCTTCCGATCCGGGACGCCCTACGAAACATAAATTCACGACTTGGACCGTGAGTGACGCTACATCATCGGTAACCTCGTGAAGCTCGCCGCTATCGACGGACGTGATGGGCAAGTAATGGTAGTCTTCTCCGTAAGACAATTGTTCCTGCATGTTCTTCCCCCTCTAATCTAGCTTCCATTCACAATTCGCGAAGCGCCGCAGCGGCGGAAAGCCGCTTCCGCAATGCCGAGCTTGGACAAGTCGGGACCTCCGTCCTTATCCAGCAGCGACTTGCTTTCGCTCGTCTCGACGATGAGCGCGATCGACCCGTTACGCAGCGCTTCCGAGCAGAGCTCGGTTTCCTTGGTATCCAGACCGAGCGAACGGAAGGGCTCGTCATGGTCATCGCCCAGGAAAGCGAATAGCGCGGCAAAAGCAAACCCGCCGTTCGCTCCCATGCCGCTGTATCCCGGCGCGCCATACGCGGCATAGGTTCCCGCCGCAACCGGGAAGCCGTAGCCGGACGAGGCCGCGAGTCCGATCGTGCCCGCTCCGTCCGTATGCGATTCCGTCTCTTCGAGCTCCCTGATCTCGTCGACATGCGTGTCCGTCTCCCGCTCGATCCGCCGGGAATGCTCCGAATCCTTCGCCAATATTTTCATTTCGCCGGCGACGAAGCCGGCTTGCTCCAGCTCCGCAACCGCTTGAATGACCTTCTGCTCATTGTCGAAAATCCCGATTTTTTTGGCCATTAGGCATCTCGCCCCTTTTCTTGTGGAAATATGCTTTCCGTTGGTATGCCCAATTCCCTGTACGCTCACTCCGTTTGTCGATTCGGGGGAGGTTTTGGCAAATTCCGTCTAAAAGGATGCGCGCAGGTTGTCTGTTCGGTTGGGTTCGGGGTATGATGTGGAGTAGATATGGCAGCAAACGGAAGGAGTCTCTTGCTATGATACATCGGATGCTTCGATATCCCGGGGGCTGGGAATGGCATGTTGTGCAGCAGGCAAAATCGCAGCCTACGGAGCAGAAGCCGCTGCCCAGCAGGAAATCCGCCGCAAGATCGGAAAACGCGGGAGCGCCCACGACCGTTAACAGGTTAAGCGCTCTAACGGAAGAGAAAGCCGCTCCGCCCGAAGACGAAGCGCTGGAGCTGAAGAAGCGATTCCCCGAATGCGCGGGCTGGGTGGACGAGTGTCTACATAGAAGAACGAATCATATATCGGTGGAGGATGCGCCCGATCTCGGCTCCCTGCTCAGCGGCACGCTGATGATCCAGGTGTCGGAGGATCAGTCCGACATGCAGCCTCTGCATTTCTGGCTGTCGGCCAAACGGCTCATCACGATGCATGAGGATATGCGCATCCCGCTGCGTCTGCAATACGGCGCCAATACGCACAAATACGAGGAGTGCGAGCTTGCGCCCGAAGCGTTCTTCGTTATGGTAGGCGTGCTGCTGGAGACGTTCCACACGGGTCTCGACGGCTTCGAGCGGCGGCTCGGCGAGCTGGAGTCCTCGATGCGCAGCGAGAATCGGACGGGCTTGCTAGACGTGATCATCGAGCGCCGGTACGACTTGCTGCATTGGAGCCATCTGTTCATCCCGATCAGGGAGCTGCATGTCGCCGCCCAGGAATCCTTTCCCGAACAACTGGCGGAGAGAGAAGCTTTCGTCCGCATCACGCACAAGCTGGAACGGATCGAAACGCTGCTCAAGCATTACGCTGTCGAAATCGATACGCTCATCTCCATGGACGATGCGATCTCGGGATTCCGCGGCAACGATATTATGAAGACGCTGACGATCTTCACTGTCTTGTGCTTGCCAGCCAGCGTGTTCGGAGCCCTGCTTGGAACCAATTTCGACAAGCTCCCCTTCAAGACGGAGCCGTGGGGCTTCTCGGCCTTGGTCACCGGCGTGGCCGTATTGACGGTCTTCATCTACATTTGGCTGTGGAAGAAAGGCTGGACCGGGGATTTATTGAACAAACGAGGCACGCCTGCCATGTTCGCCGGCAAGCAGGAGCAAGAAACCCGCTCCGCGCGGCATGGCAAGAGAAGCAAACGAACGGCTAAGCCATCAGGTGACGATAGCCCGTCGCCGGATCAGCCTCTTCTGCGTTCCCGCAGAAATCGCACGTAAAACGCGGCGGTTTCACGGGAACTTTTTTTTCGTCCGAACGACTCGAGCAACTTTTGAATATCCGCAGGTACCTAGCGAGCCCTGCCCACATACAATATTCCATTCATGTTGTATGGGAGGGATTGCGATGATTACGGTTGATGACCGATTGGCTCGAGGCACGGGGCCCGATATGGGAAGCGCTCTATTTTTGGCCGCGATATGCGGACAAACCTACGTTCAGTACAACAACAAAGAAGACGGCTTGTTCCTGGTGCCGCGTTCCTATCGTCTGGTTGGCGAGATTACGGCCAGCGCTTACGACAATAATCCGGAGCGGTTCGGCTTCGTGCTCGAATCGGACGCATGCGCCGTCCTCGCCTTTCGGGGTACCGGCTCCGCGGTCGATTGGGTGTCGGACTTCATCGCGCAGCAGACCCTCTACCGCCCCGTCCGAAATGCGGGACAGACGCATAAGGGATTCACGGACATCTACATGTCCGCCAGAGATCAAGTGCACGAGCTTCTACGACAGCTTCCCCTTGGCAAGCCGCTGTTCATTACCGGTCACAGCCTTGGCGGCGCGCTTGCTACGCTCGCCGCGCTCGATATCGCGATCAATACGTCTTTCCGGTCGCCGGTCGTATACACATTCGGCGCGCCGCGCGTCGGAGACCCCAAGTTCGTGCAAGCCTACAACTATACCGTGCCCACTCATTGGCGGTTCCAGAACGAATTCGACATCGTGCCTCATCTCCCGCCGCTCGTCTACCAGTCGCCGCATACCAAGGGTACCTACTTCTATCTGCACGTCAAAGGCGAAGTGCAGCGTACCTTCCGCATGGGATCGGTATCGGGCAATCACATTCTGTCCAGCTATTTTGCCGATCTGGCCAAAGAAAAGCCCGAAGACGCGGCCGCGATGTGCGCCGAGCCTCCGGGCTGGTGTCCCGAGGTAGATGTTCAGTTTTGATCGGTGCTGAAAACTGAACTTAAGCTGGCAGAACGTACAGCAGAATGGCGAAGAAGTGTACGATCGAGCCGCCGAGCACGAACAGATGCCACACGGCATGATGATAAGGGAAGCTCCGCCACATATAGAATATGGTCCCTGCCGTATACAGAATGCCTCCCGTTACGAGCAGCTGAATTCCGCCTGGCGCCAAATGCGTGGTCAGCGGCTTCCATGCGAACACAATAATCCAGCCCATCGCGATATACAGTATCGTCGACGTGAACAAATATTTGGACGCGAACATCGATTTGAAGATGACGCCGACGACCGCTACGCCCCACACAATGCCGAACAGCACCCAGCCAAGCGCCCCCTGCACGATGTGGAATAAGATCGGCGTATACGTACCCGCGATGAATACGTAGATAAACGAATGGTCAAGCGATTCGAACACCCGCTTGGCCTTTCCGACCGGAAAGCTATGGACAAGCGTCGACGCCAAATAAAGCAGCAGCATGGCCGAGCCGTAAATCGTAAAGCTTACGACATGCATGGCGGTTCCTTTGATCGACGCGAATACGATTAACAAAACAAGCGCCGCTATGCTAAGCAGCGCTCCGATTCCGTGCGTCACCGCGTTCGCGATTTCTTCGCCTTTCGAGAACGTATGCGTGTTAGCCATTCTCCATCAACTCCTTTGCAAGCTCCGATTCCTGAAGCTTACTTCCAGTCTAATGGATTACAGCCACCCTTTCAACCATTCCCGAACGCGGCCGATCGTTTTGTCCAGATTGCACACCGAATCCGTATCGATGTAAGGCGCGGTATTCCGGAAGTAGTGCGCATGGCCGCCAAGCGTCGGAATGCCTTCGACATATCCAGGCGCGTATTTGAACCGATTCCACCTCGGGATGGAACGTCCCGTCCGGATCCATCCGCCCCAGCTGCCGATCCGGCTGATCGGGTCGTTCAGCTTGCCCCAGCTGTCGATCGAATGGAAGTAGCTGACCCTCTCTCTCATGCTCGGATCGATCGGCGTTCGCGGAGAGCCAACCTGCACGACCCGGAAATCGTTCATGATCCCGGCTTCGGCCAGCATTTTCGCGGCTTGGTATGCCGCGGCCCCGCCGCCGCTGTGGCCGATGAGCAAAGCTCTCTCGCCCTTAACCGTATCCTTGATTTGCTGCCATACCTGCCGGCCCCCGATTCTTCCCGCCCGCATCCGGTTGGACAGATCGGTTTTGACCTCTAGTACCTGCTTAATCAGATTTCGGCTCGCGTCGCCATAAGGGAACAACACATGAATATTCGGATCTATGCCTTCGGACCTCAGCTGTTCCTCCAGCCGGTCTTTGCAGGCATTGAAGGAACATGTCGTTGTTTTCACTCCGGCCAGCAAAAAAACTTGTAAAGTCGACGGTTTTACTGCCATTGCGATTCCCTCCCATTGTTTTCTCGCCGCGCGGCGAAAACGTTGCGTTATCCTCATTATGCGGGGTACCGGGCCAATTCATTCCCGGCGGCGCCTGACATTTGCGACCAAGCCTCCCGTTTCCAGCCGCCGCATTGGCTATATCCTATTCAATTCTGGGCGCATATGACAATCTTACCCGCAAACGACGTTATCGAAAAAAGGAACGCCGAACCGCGATCCGCGGCCGGCGTTCCATCCTCTTCAGCTAGCTATAAACGTTAGACACCCATCTTTTTGCGCTGATTGTTAACCTTCTTTGTGTTCTGGCTCTTCAGCTCCTGGGTCCCGGTCGAAAAATGCTGTTGTCCCGGCTTCCCGCCGTTCCCGCCTTGCTTCTTCTGGGCAAGCAGCTGCTTAGCGCGTTCCGCTTGGGTAAGCGGCTTCTTCTGTTCGGCAGCATCGTTTTTTTCGTTCGACGACATAAGGTTCACCTCGCTTCATACTCCACATCATCCCTATTCTACTACACTTATATAACGGGTAAAAGAGCCTTTCGACAGTCTCGCCCGATCTTTCACGCGGAATGCCGCCTTGGACAAGAGGCCGTCCATCTCCTCCGTCGCGACGATGACCGCGCGGGCCGCCATTCTCCGGACGGCAAGCAGCATGCGTGAAGCTTCCTCTTCCGGCAGCACCGAGCATAAATTGTAGGGCAAATCGACTATCGCGGCATCATATTCGCCCGTCTCTTCCCTCATGTCGCCGAGACGAACGACGTCCGGATAGCCGAAGTGGGCCAGATTGACGCGAGCTCCCCGCGCCGCCATCGGATTTCGGTCTATCCCCTTAATCGGAAATCCCATCGACAACGCCTCGATCAGCACCGTCCCCATGCCGCAGCATGGATCGATCATGCTGAAGGCTGGCGGATTCGCTTCGCCCGCCGCAATGTTGACGATCGCTCTCGCCGCACGCGTGGGGAGAGCGGTCGAATAATTTTGCGGCTTGCTCTGATGCTTCAGCCAAAGCTTGCCGCCTTCCGCGCAGGTGCCGAACAGCCACCGGCCTCTATATGACATTAGGCCGAAGAGCCGGTCCGGATTCCGCATATCGGCCGTGCCGCGAAGCTTTGAGCCGGCAAGCCTCTCCAGCTCGCGCTGCTCGCCGTAAGAAGAAACCTTATGCTCTCCTTGCCCCTGCGTATACAGCACCTTGAACGAACGACCTTCGAGCTCGATCCCCGGCAGCATCTCCAGCAAGCCGGGAAGCGTATCGGCTTCCGCGATCACATCCAGACGGCGCTTGAAGAAGGGACTTCGGTCAACGTTCGGAAGGCCAAGCGAATCTCCTTCCACGACGGCTAGGCCATCGCCGATGGACGCTCTTGCGCCAAGCATCGACCGAAGCTCGAGCGCGCACAGCTCCGCTTCTTCTTCATGCCTGACGTAGGCATAAACGACTTTATTCGTCTCCGTCATCTTCTTCCTTCTTGTCGACAGGAGCACCGGCGAAAGCCCGCTTAAGCGGATCCGATTGATAGGATGCTTCGAATCCTTCTTCAGACGGCGTCAATTCGGCAATCCGCTTCTCCAGCGATTTGACCGTGCGCTGAAGCCGGAATATACGCAGCATGCCGAACAATCCAACCGTCAATCCCCCGAGCAGAGTGGATACCAGTATAACGAGAATAAGCGGAGTCGTCGTCTTCGCGAACAGGAAATTAACCTGTACCTGTTCCACGTTAATAACGGCGAATACGGCAATGACAAGCGCAAACGCGAAAGCGGATATAAGCATGCCTTGGCCCTTCATCGATGATGCACACCCTTTCCTAGAATTGCTCCCGGCTCTTTAGAACCCTCGCTCGTAGGGAACAGGCACAAAGGAGCGGAAATTGCCGCCCGTCGCTTCGATCGCGCGGATCGCCCAATGCGGATCGCGAAGCAGCCCTCTTGCGACCGCAACCATGTCGGCTTTGCCGTCCTTCAGAACGCCCGCCGCGACCTTAGGATCCTCCAGGATTCCGACGGCGATGACCGGAACGCCAAGCGCCTCCTTTACCGCTTCCGCCGCGTGAACCTGATACCCGGGCTCGACGGTCGGCCTGCGCGACGGGCTTGGCGCGCCGTCGCCGCCCGAGGAAATATGGAATACGTCGACTCCGGCATCTCTGTAAGCGCGGCAAAGCTCGATGCCCTGAGCCAGATCGTAGCCGCCCTCTGCATATTCCAAGGCGGATATGCGGAATAACAAAGGCATGCCTTCCGGCATATGCTTCTTCACCTGCCCGATCACTTCGCGGCCGAACAACGTCAAATCTTGACCGTATTCGTCCTGTCTTTTGTTCGCTTTCGGCGAGTGGAACTGATGAAGCAAATAGCCGTGGGCGCCATGTAGCTCGATCGTATCGAAGCCCGCTTCGACCGCTCTTCTGGCGGCCTCGCCGAATTTGACGACCATTCCTTTGACTTCCTCGGTGCTGAGCGCGCGAGGCGTCTTGTACTTCTCGTCGAATGCGATGGCCGATGGCGCCACAGGCGTCTCCGCATCTTGCGCCTTGCGGCCCGCATGCGCGATTTGAATGCCGATCTTGGCCCCATGGCGGTGGGCTGCGTCAACGATGCGCTTCAAGGCCGGAATCTGCTCATCGGACCAAAGTCCGAGGCAATTATCCGTAATTCGGCCATCCGGCTCGACGTTGGTCATCTCCACGATGATCAGGCCGACTCCGCCTATGGCGCGGGACGTATAATGAACGAAATGCCAGTCGGTTGCGATACCGTCACGACGCTCCACGCTGTATTGGCACATCGGCGCCATGACCGTACGGTTGCGGAGCGTTAAATCTTTGATCGAAAACGGCGTATCCAGTTGAATCGTCATGCTTATTCCCTCCTCGAAACTCTTTACGTAAATGTACCATACCTTGGCAATCGCCACCACTCGGGGAGGGAGGCAGCCATCCTGCCAGCGATATCGGGCACAAAAAAAGATCTCTAGCAAGTAGAGATCTTCGGATTAGGCGGTACGGAAAGAGCTTCCCGCTGCCGCGACTTCGCAGCCTGTATAGTCATGCAGCCTGCCTCGATATACAAGCTCTAGCTGCGGATTGGTCTGCAAGTCTCCGGGCGTAACCAGCAGCGGCGATTTGTCGACCAGACTCATGCCGCTTCTCTCGAACAGCGTGGCGACGAATTGGGAGCAGAAATACGCATAACGGCGTTCCCACTCGATATTGAAGACGACGCCGAGCATGCCGACGAGATTATATTTGTACAAATCCGAATATTGCTCGAAATGTTGAATTTGGGCGCGGATGCTGTTGTACGTCGCTTGGCTCACTCTGCAGCGGTAAAGGGCGCACATCGAATCCTCAAAAAATTCGCCCCGCACGTTCTCTCTCACGAATCCGGCGAAGAACGGGTTGCTCGGATTTTTCCGCCCGAAGCTGTACACCTCGTTCAAATCGTCGTCGAACGCAATCGAAGCGTGATTGAGAGGATCCTTCGTAAAGGATCTTATGATCTTGGTTAAGACGGTTCCGGTGTCCGTCAGGAGAACATATATATCTTTATCTCTGTTCATGTCTACACGACCTCCACATAGAAGAACTCTATCAGGTATTAACTTTAAGCCAGGTCACGAGAGAAATTAACCTGCTTAGGTAATAGACGACCCCTCGACTTTAGTCCAGTTATGCAAGCGCCCCATGAGAGAGAAAATGTGTACATTTTTTGAACGGTAATTAATCCTTCTTCATTCTAAAGGATTTTTTAGCTTTCCTCAACAGGCTGCGCTCAAAAGTTTTTTTCTTGTTTTAACAAGATTTGAAAAGAACGGCTCTGACCATGATATAGTAGGAAAGGATGAATGTCTACTATATTTAGATAGGGCATGGTGAACGGAAGCATGTTATGGTATGAAAACTATCGAACGAGAATAGAACGCGTCTTCCAAACGGCGCTCTCCCGTATTGGCGAATTCCCTCCCCCATTGCATAGAATCGGACAAACTTACGCCTTGAAATTCGATCCCACGGAGGATGATGGCGGTGGCAAGGATTACATCTGCTCGCTGCTCCCCTACTGGATGCAAGAATCAACCGGTATTTCGGACGAGCAGTGCGAAAGACTGGCGCTTGCCAATATATATGGCATGCTCTACTTTTTTATTCAAGACGATGTGATGGACAACGCGAAGCCGGAGAAGTGGAAGGGACAGCTGGCCCTGGCCAATCTGCTTCAGACGGAGATGCTTGGCGTCTTCCGCGGGCTCTTCCCGTCCGACAGCCCGTTCTGGAGCTACTATGACAAGTACGTGACAACGTGGGCGGATTGCGTCATGAACGAAGCGGAGCTGGATTATTTCACGAACGATCCGATCCGGACCGCCGGCAAGGCAGGCCCGGTCAAGCTTTCGAGCACGGGCGCTTGTCTGCTGGCAGGAATGCACGCTTCTATTCCGGCTGTCGAGGAAGCCGTGGACCTTACGCTCATGACGCTGCAGATGCTGGACGACTGGGCCGATTGGCGCGAGGATCTCGCGGTAGGAAGCTATAACGGACTGCTGGCCCATTGCGCCCGATTGTCGGAGCTCCCTTCCCTCTCTTCCTTGACGGAAGAAAGGATGGAGACGCAAATTTACGTGCTGGGTTGTATGAATGCCTATGCCGATATTGCACGCAGCAATCACGAGAGGCTGCTTTCATTGCCCGAAGCTGCTCCTGATCTCCTCGATTATCACGCTTATATGGCGGACGGCTTGGCGCGGATCGCCGAAGCCATTGAATCGCGCAAGCGCATGCTGATGGGCGGCGGAATTAATTTATGGCCGGGAACGTAATGAATGCTTGCGTTCCTTTCCCCATCTCGCTTTTGTAGGCAATCCTTCCATCCATAGCCTCAATGATTCGGAACGTGACCATCAGCCCGAGTCCCGTGCCTTTTGTTTTCTGGGAATAATACGGCTCGCCTAATCTCTCCAAAGCCTCCGGTTCCATACCTTCCCCGTTATCCTCGATGCAAATGACGATTTTATTCTGATCTTCCGATTTCTCAGCCTGGATCGAAATATTCCCGTTCTCGCCCAGCGCCTCGACGCTGTTTTTAACCACATTGATGATGGCTTGTTTCAGCTTCGAGGAATTCCCTCTAATCCATAAATCCTGTTGAACCGACAGGGATAACTGGCCTCCCTGCGTGGTGACGAGCGGCAATACAATGGCTTTTAATTGATGGAGCTCTTCGAATAAATTCAGTTGGGACAGCTTCTCCATGCCCGGCTTCGCAAAGGTAAGAAAATCCGTAATGATGTCGGAAGCCCGGTCCAACTCGTCCATCGCCAATACCATATAGGTTTTATCTTGCTCGTGGCTCGTCCGATCCCGCAGCAATTGGAGGAAGCCTCTTGTAACCTGGAGAGGATTTCTTACTTCATGCGCCACGGATGCCGCAAGCTGGCTGATCATCTCGATTTTCTCGGACCGCTGAAGCTCATTATTGAACACTTCCAACTGCTTGGAGTAGATAAGCACCTGCCTGTAATTTTCCGTTACCTTCATCACAAGCATGACGAATAACGAAATGATAAACGCGATGATGCCGAATTTCCAATACGTGAGCTTATACGCCCCGCCGCTTGCGAAATACCAAATGACTTCCGCGATGCAAATGGTAACAAGCGTGCTAAAGCCTGCTGCCAGAGCTATCGCTTTCCTGTTCTTCTGCATGCAATAACGAATGAGGAGCACAACCATTGCCAGCATGCTTCCCAGCGCCGACACGGCAAACAATACCGGACCGGCCAGCAAATAAAGCTGCTTGATTGTATCGGACGCAAAACCGGACAAGAAAAGAAGCATGGATCCTATCGCGATATAGACATGGGCTTTTCTTAATAAGCGTATGAAGCCTTTCGGACCTTTCCCGAAAATCTGCTCGAAGAAATAAAACAAGGCCGGCAGAAGAACGGAAGAAGCAATATCAAACGAATAATACGTGAGATAGCCAATGGACGGCAAGAAGTTATGGATAAAAGGCGAATACGCGATTTCCATGACGCCGATCGACAGAATGGACAAGCTGAGCGAATTCCATTCCGGGAACAATCCTTTGTTCAGGAAAAACGCGCTCGATGTCATAAACAATGCGATTAACATAAGCGCTAAACCAAGAACCAGATCAAAAAGATGGCTTCCGAACATTTGCTTGGAAAGCCGCGGGTATTCCCCTAAATAAAGGACATCCTGCTGGCCTAATCTTTCGGAAGCGGAAACAAGCTTGATATAAAGAAAGGATGATGACGCCTCCTGGGCGAGCGGCACTAACAAGTGATTGCGGTCGTATGGATAGTCGCGCGTCGAATCCATGACTATCTGACTATTTACGTACACGGTCACGTCTCTCGCCGTTAATTCCTCGCTGTATAACGCCGGACTCGCTTGCGTCAGCGCCGGCAGCTCAACCTTCATCCATGCCGACTTCACGCCACCAGGCAGCTCCGGAGGCTCCCCCGCCCGCACGCGGAACCAGCCTGAGCTATCCTGCAAGGAGCTTACCTCCTCGATCGTCAGCTCCTCGCCTGGCTGCTCCCACATCATTTGCCATTCCGTTATTTCGTCTTCGGAAGCCGGTCCTCTATCGGCCCTCGCCTCCGCAGGCGGCAAAAGAAACGCCGATAGGAGCAAGGCTAGCATAATCAAGAAGGGAACTCGCATGGACGTTCGGATCACTAGTAACACCTCCAGGGAAGATAATGGTAGAAAAGTTGTAGATATTGTCGAATTATGATGGTAGTATTAGGCGTGTGTTCCTATATGATTTGGGAGGATGGTTCTAATGTCTAGCACTCAAGAGCTAAGAGATCAGATTATTCAGAAAGCATGGACCGACCCGGAATTCAAGAAGCAGCTGCTCTCGAACCCGGAATCGGCGATTAAAGACGCTTTCGGCGTAGATATTCCGAAAGGCTATAAGTTGAAAGTATTGGAAGAGACCGAGGATACCTACTACTTAGTGCTTCCGCAAAGCCCCGTTGCGAAGGCGGATCTTACGGCCGAGAGTGACGACTCCAATCCGAGATGGGTTTAATATACATGAAACCGGCGTGACACTACGCCGGTTTCTGTTATTTTGGGCTGCAGGCTTACATAGCCTGAGGTATTCGTATACAAACCTCCGTCCCCATTCCTTTGGTGCTGCTAAAAGCAATCTCGCCGTTCATAGATTCAATGATGCGGTATGTCACCATAAGTCCAAGTCCGGTACCCTTGGTTTTCTTGGAGTAATAAGGCTCTCCAAGCCGTTGCAAATCTTCGTTGTCTATGCCTTCCCCGTTATCCCTTATTACGATAATGATCGTATTTAACTCCTTCTCCTTTGCTACGGCTATTTCCACTTCGCCATTTTCCCCAAGCGCCTCGATGCTGTTCTTAATAATATTGATAAGCGCCTGCTTGAACCTGGAGGAGTTTCCGCGCACGTACAAATTTTTCTCGCCTTGTATTTTTAGGATGCCGCCTTGCATGGTCGCTAAGGGAGAGAGGATCGCAACAATTTGTTGTACCTCCTCGATCGTATCCAATTTAACGAGCCCGTTCTGATCCGGCTTCGCGAAGGTTAAGAAATCCGTTATGATTTCGGATGCCCGATCGAGCTCATTAATCGCCAAAGACATGTAATCCTTAGCTTTGTTATCGCTGGCTTTTTCCCCCAGCAGCTGCAGGAAGCCACGGGTCACTTGGAGAGGATTTCGAACTTCATGCGCGATGGACGCGGCCAAATGACTGATGAGCTCGATTTTCTCCGACCGTTGCAGTTGGTTATTAAAAATTTCAATCTGCTTCGAGTATTGAAGGGCTTGCTTATAGCCCGACATCACCTTTCGAACCAGAAGAATGACTAAGGAAGCCAAGAAAAAGAGAACGCCAAACTTCCAGAAAACCAACTTATACATGCTGGCCGTCGCAAAATAAATAGCGATTTCAATCATTCCTATACCGGCAAATAGGCCAATTCCCGCTAGCATGATAATCGCTTCTCTATTTTTTCTCCTCAGCTCATAGAACAGGGACGCAAGAATTAGAATATTCCCTACAACGATCGAAAAAACAAAAAACAAGAAGCTAGCGTCTCCTGCTAGATCGTCAATCCATTCGGAATAGGGCTTGAGCAAAAGCAGCGCGATTAGAATGGTTGCGCCTGCAATTTGGATGTTACGGAAAATGCGTATAAGCCCGAACGGCCCTCGGCCAAATATTTTTTCGAAGAAAAAGAAAAGCGACAGCATGAGCAGCCTGCTGGCCAAGTCAAATAAATCAATGAAGAGCTGTCCATACTCGGGGAAATACTTGTCCAAAAACGCCGAATAAGTCAATATCATGACTCCGACGGACAGCATAACCATAAACAAGGAATTCCAGCCCGGCTGGAAAGCGCGATTTAAGAAGAGCACGCTCGCCATCATGAAGAAAGCGATGAAGATTAAGGAGCTTCCCAAGATAAGGTCGTCCAGATCCCTAATGATGTATTGCTTGCTGAAATCATCGTATTCCCCAATAACCGGCGCTTGATAAAAGCCTAGCTGGTTGAGTCCTGTGCTAAGCTTCAAATAAAGGTCCTTCGACGATTCCGATCGGCCAAGCGGCAGCAATATTTCGTTACGCTGGTACACGTAGTCTCTATAGCGCTCGTAAACGATGTTTCCGTCCAAATAGATGACGACGTCGTAGGCGAACAGCTGGTTCATATCGAGCGCCGGCCGCATCTGCGTCAGCTCCGGCAGCTTCAGCTTGATCCACGCCGACCGCACGTCGGGAGGCGGCTCCGGGTAGTCCCCGCCAGCCTGCACGCTGAGCCAGCCCTGCCCGTCCGGCAAGGAGCTTACCTGCTCGATATTCAGTTCCTCTCCGGGCTGCTCCCATAGCATTTGCCATTCCTTGATCGCCATTTCGGACTGAGCCGCTTCCTTGGCGCTGGCCGCCTGGGGCAGCAGCGCGACGAGGACCAGAAGCATCGCGGGCATAAGCCATGCAAAAACGCGCCTAAATGCTTGGTTCATGTATAACACCTCAACCCGATCTATTCTATCGATCTTCAATATCGATTATCTACTAAAATTCGACAATCTTCTGCAAATTTTTCTTATCCCTATTTTCCTCTATTTGACTGTTAATCGCAACTATAGGAATGAAGGATTTGCAAAAAAATAACCTGCGATCACCCTCTCTTATAAGAGGCTGAAAATCGCAGGTTAGTTGCAAAATATGTCGAAATTATACGAGCTTGCGTCGAATGGTAACCTTCCGCAGCATGGAGAAGTTCAAAGCTAACATCATCGCGGCGATGGCCAGCGTCAGGATCAGCTCGAGCCACGGAGCCAAGGAAGGAGAGTGGAACGAATACGACATGAACCGGATCAGGCTTCCCGACTCGACGATCGCCTCCATCAGAATAATCGGAAGGAGCGCCAAGAGACAGATAATGGTGCCGATACGCCAGTCATGCCGGTAAAATCCGTTGCCGATCATACAGCCCGCCAAACAGTAACCGAAGCACAGGACAAAGAACTCGAGCGAGCTCTCCAACAACGGAGGCTGATTCAACGATCCGCTCCCGCCCGTCATGTCGTAGATTAGACGTTCAATCGGAAAACCAGCAGCGGTGAGGATTGCGCAAACGAGCGACAAGCCGGCGAGCATCAGCGTGCTGCCCCATACGAAATGTTTCCTCGTGATGCCAAACGACACATAAGAAGCTAGCGATATTGGGGTCACTAAGATGCCGATGACAAACAAAAAGATTTTCGGGGAGTAGACGCTGCCCGCCCAGATGCCTTCGCTCCACATATCCGAGTCCACTTCGCCAAGATGGAGAAGCAGGAAGTTAATTCCTAAAAAAACAACCACGAAGATAGCCCAGAACCAGATAAGCGTCATGCGGTAAGATGACCATAAGCTTCCGGCTACTTTGAGCGCGGAATGTTTGTTTGGCGTATTCATGAAGCGCTCCCTCCTCTTTTGGTTAAATGAACGAACAAATCCTGCAGCGGCACCGGACCGAGCTCCAGACCCTCCGCGCGCGCCCTGCTGGCTCTCTCCGGCCCAAGCTCGCCGTAAGCGGTTATAGACTTGATCCCGCCGAGCTGCTGCTCGCCAAGCACGTTCAGCCCGAGCTTAAATTCGTCGATCTTGGCGGCTGGTCCCGTCACGGACACGCCGTGTTCGCGCAGCAATTCCGTCTCCTTGTGCAACAGCAGCTTGCCTTGATCCAGGATAAGCACTTCCTCGAACAGATTGCTTACCTCCTCGATCAAGTGGGTCGACAGAATGAACGTGCGCGGCTGCTCCATATAATCCTTAAGCAGCTCTTCATAGAAAGCGTACCGCGAAGGAGCGTCCATTCCGAGGTAAGCCTCATCGAAAATCGTAACCGGGGCCCGGCTCGCGAGGCCGATCGTCACGCCAAGGGCCGATTTCATCCCCCTGGACAACTCGGAGATCCGTTTCTTCAGCGGCAGCCCGAACAATTCGATTAGCCTGTCGGCGTACGGGGAATCCCAATACGGCATGCATAGGGCAGCAAGCTTCAGCCCATCCTTCACCGAATATCCATCCGACAGATGGCCGTTCTCTTGAATAAAACAAACCTGGCTCGTCACGGCCGCGTTCTCGAACGGCGCTTCGCCGCCGATCCGAACCTCCCCTTCCGCTTGCGGCTGGAAGGAGGCCAGCACGGACAGCAAGCTCGTTTTGCCCGAGCCGTTGCGCCCGAGCAAACCATAAATTTTGCCGCCTTCCAGATGGAACGATATGCGGTCGACGGCCGTCGTCTTCCCGTAACGGACGGTTACATCTTTCACCTCGATGCTAAGCGTCATGACTGCTGCCCCTTTCTCTTCTCGATATGCTTCATAATATCCGCCAGAGGGACCCCGATTCGATCCGCCTCTTCCACCATCGGTTCCACCACTTCCTCGAAGAAACGTTCTCTTCGCGCCTGCAGCAGCTTATCCCTCGCCTCCATGCTCACGAACATGCCGATTCCCCTCTTCTTGTACAGAATGCCTTCCTCGGTCAATAGCTGGAAGCCCTTCGCCGCCGTCGCCGGATTTATCCGGTAGAACGCCGCGTACTGGTTGGTCGACATGACCTGCTGCTCCTCCTTCAGCTCGCCGCTTACGATATCGTTTTTGATCTGATCCGCGATCTGCTGATAAATGGGGCTCCGCTCGTCAAACACATCATCACCTCGTTGCTTGTTTGGTTCATTACTTATGTAACTAACCATACAACTATTACTTGGCAACGTCAAGCCCATTTTCCATTTTTTAAACAAAAAACGTTCACGTCCCGCATCCGTCCTGAAACAATTGCCGCGAACGTCCCGTCTAATCATTACTATCCTAAAAACAAACTCATCCATAACCAATGAACAAAGCGAATGCTTCCGAAGCCGTTTTGTTCCACTTCGTTACACAAAACTTAAGAAGGAGGAATTAAAGTGAACAAAAAGTCCTTACTTGCCGCATGCCTCACCTTGACGTTATGCGTTACGGCTTCCCTGCAATGGGCGAAATCAAGCGAAACGGCAGCGGCGCAGGAAGAGATTCAAATCGTCATCGAAGGCGAACCGCTCGCGTTGTCCACGCCCGCTTTCATCGAGAATGGTTCAACCTTGGTACCCGTGAGGGAAATCGCCGAAGCCCTCGGCGCGGATGTGACCTACGACGAGATGCAGGACGGCGAGCGGACCGTTCGGCTAAAGCGCGGAGAACGCGAGGCGGTGCTGACGATCGGCTCGAGCGTCATGACGGTCGGCAGCAAAAAAGTGACGCTGGCCGCCGAGCCGCGAACGGTGCAAAGCGTCACGATGGTGCCGCTGCGAGCCATCTCCGAGTCGCTTGGCACGGTCGTCACCTGGGACGGCATCAAACGCATCGTCGCCATCGACGAGCCGCTTCAGCTTCCCGCGATCGGCTCCGAGAAGAAGCTGGCGGAGCTGCTCCGGGAATTGGCGGACAGAAACTCGTATTCGTACTTGGCGAGGGAAGGCGGCGCGGTAACCGAAACGCAAGCGTCGGCGGACAAGGGGGCGGCGGCTCCAGAAGCCGCTACGGCAGCCGACGGCTCGGACTACGGCGGCTCCGCCGATGCGGGCGACGACTATTCGAAAACCAACGTGCAGGTGGAAGGCGTCGACGAAGCGGACTGGGTGAAGACGGACGGCGACTATATTTATCAGATCAGCGGCTCCCGCGTCATGATCGCAGACATCTCCGACCCGGCGAAGCCGCGCCTCGCCGCGGAGCTGGAGTATGCCAAGGAGGAAGGCTTCCAGCCGCACCAGCTGTACATCGACGACGCGAGGCTGATCGTCATCGGGACGAAGCAGATTTACGATGCCCCGGCGGTGCCGATGGAAGGCGAAGCCGCCGATTCAGGCGGCGCGGCCGAGCGGCCAGCGGCGGACGGAGCCGCCGCGGCAAGCGGAGCGTCTGCCGATATCGCCGTAAGCGGCAAGATGGCGATCCTGCCGTATTTTCATAAGAGCATGGTCAAAACGTATGTATACGATTTAGGAAACGAAGGCAAGCCGGCTTTGGTCAGACAGCTTGAGCAAGAAGGCAGCTACCTCTCTTCGAGAAAGATCGGCGAAGCCTTGTACATCGTCACGAACAAATATAGCTATAATTACGGCATCTATGACCTGCCGGCCGGGAAGAGCGATCTAGAGACTGCGCGTGAGTTAGCCTCTTCGTTCGAGCCGCTGTACCGGGACACGGCCGTATCGGATGAGCCGCAGACCGTGAAGCTAAGCGATATCCGCTACTTCCCGGAGCCGGCCGACAGCTCCATGATGATGGTTGGAGCCGTCGACTTGGGCGACTCGGAAGGCACGCTGCAGGTGTCCGCTTATTTCGGAGCCGGCGGCACCATCTACGCCTCCCAGAAAAATTTGTACGCCGCGCAATCGGTATTTACCGAGGACGGCAGCACGTACAAGCAGGAAACGAAGCTTCACAAATTCCGCCTCGATAACGGCAGCATCACATATATAAGCGAGGGCTCGGTGCCTGGCGCGCTGTTGAACCAGTTTTCGATGGATGAGCACGAGGGCTACTTCAGGGTTGCTTTAACGAACGGCAATATGTGGGCAACCGGCGAAGCCGGCTCCACGAACAACGTGTATGTGCTGAACGAGAAGATGGAGACGGTCGGCAAGCTGGAAGGTCTTGCGCCCGGCGAGCGGATATACTCCGTAAGGTTCATGGGCGACCGCGCCTACATGGTCACCTTCCGCAACGTCGACCCGCTGTTCGCGATCGACCTCGGCAATCCGGCCAAGCCGGAGGTGCTGGGACAGCTCAAGATTCCAGGCTACAGCGACTATCTGCATCCATATGACGAGAACCATCTGATCGGCTTCGGCAAAGAAACGATCGAGCTCCCGTCCAAAGGAATGGGACCCGACGAGACTATGGCCTTCTACCAAGGCATGAAAATCGCGTTGTTCGACGTGACGGACGTTACCAAGCCGAAGGAGCTGTTCAAGGAAATCATCGGCGACCGCGGCACGCATTCCGAGCTGCTGAGCGACCACAAGGCGCTGCTGTTCTCTAAGGAAAAAGGGTTGCTCGCCTTCCCCGTCGAGCTGCACGAAATCAAGAACAAGGAGCAGCTTGCGGACGGCAGCTTCCCCGCTTACGGCGAATTCACGTATCAGGGGGCATATATTTACGGCATTGACCTGACGAAGGGCTTCCAGCTGCGGGGCCGCATCAGCCACTTGTCCGATGAGGATCTAAGGAAGAGCGGGCAGTACGGGTACGACTACGCGAAGACGGTCCGGCGGATCCTCTATGCGGGCGATACGCTGTATACGCTATCCGACGCTATGCTGAAGGCGAACCGAATGGACAGCTTGGAGGAGAGGGGCTCTCTCGCTTATCCGGCGGATCCCGAGAGCGGGAACGGATATGGCTACGGGCAGAAGCCCATGCCGATCGATATCATGCCGTCGGTAACGGCAGAATAATAGAATGAACGAAGCCGGCGCGATCGGAAAGCGCCGGCTTCGTTTTTTTGCCATCGAATGAGGGCGTTCCATTCCCGTTTTCTGGTATAATGGGAGGAGCGCTCCTATTATTTTTTCGAAAGAGGATGATGGCCATGTCCGATCACAACGATCGCGATGATCTGGCGGAACGCCGCCGTAACAAGCTGAAAGTGCTGCAATTCGATAAAGACGGGAAGCATCTGATAGAAACCGAGAAGCCCAAGGAAACATTCAATGACGTCGGCGGCCTCGATGCCGTGAAGAAAAAGATACGCATGAATTTCATTCTTCCGCTAAAGCAGCCCGAGCTGTTCGCCGCATACGGCAAAGAAGCGGGCGGCAGCGTCCTGCTTTACGGCCCGCCCGGCTGCGGGAAGACGTTCGATCGCCGGCGAGATCGACGCCAACTTCATGCATGTCGAGCTTCAAGCCATTCTAGGCATGTACGTGGGCCAAAGCGAAAGCAACCTGCATGACTTGTTCGAGAAAGCGCGGGAGAACAAACCCTGCGTCATTTTCATTGACGAGCTGGACGCCATGGGCGGCAGCCGCAACAATATGCGCCAGCACCACGACCGCATGCTGGTTAACCAGCTGCTGCTGGAGCTCGACGGCTTGCAGTCGTTCAACGAGGGCGTATTCGTCATCGGAGCGACCAATACGCCGTGGTACCTGGATTCCGCGCTTCGCAGGCCCGGCCGCTTCAATCACTTGATCTTCGTGCCGCCGCCGGAGGAGGCCGAACGCGAGACGATTCTCGGCCTTAAGCTGGCAGGCAAGCCTACGGATGGACTTGATCTGACGCGGATCGCCAAGGAGACGAAGCATTTCTCCGGCGCCGATCTGGAGCAGCTCGTGAAGGACGCCGTCGAGGACGCATTGGAGCGGACGCTCGAGACCGGCGATATCCAGCCGATCAACCAGGATGATATGCGCAAATCCGCCAAGGGCCGCAAGGCCACGACGCTGGAATGGTTCGCCACAGCCAAAAACTATGCCACCTTCAGCGACGTCAATAACGACTACCAGATCGTTCTGGACTATATGAAAGCGACCGGATTGAAATAACCAACTCCCATAAGACATGAGGTTATGCCCATGGAAAGAGAAACTACGGATTTGCGTTATAAGAGAATCTCGCAGCTGATGGAATGGAACCGGCACAAGGAAGCGTTGGACGAAGCGATGGCCCTTCTCCGCGAGGAGCCGGAGGACGCGAACGCGTATGCCGTCCTCGGCCAAATCTGCCTTCGCTTAGATAAGCGGGACGAAGCCCTGCATTGGTCGCAGGAGTCGCTTCGGCGCGATCCGGAGAACTCCCTTGCCTGGTTCGTTCGCACAGCCGCCTATTATGAGGGCGAGAACTGGAAGCTGCTTGACGATGCGCTCGACAACGCGCAGCGCGTCGATCCCTACGAGCCGCACTATTATTTCCTTCGCGCCAACGCCTTCAACCGCAAAGGCAAATACGCGAATGCCAAGGAGATGCTGCTGGCGGGACTTCGGCTTAGTCCCCATAACGCCTTGTTTCTTGCAACGCTAAGCTATACGGAAGCGCTCCTCGGGAATATGCAGGAGTCGAAGCATTACGCGAAGGAAGCGCTGCGTCAGGATGTTGAGCACGATCATGTCTATCTCTACCTCGGCTGGGCAGCCGAGTGGCGCAACGATTACGACGAACAGCTGCTGATGCTGAAGAACGCGATTCGGCTCGATCCGGAGAACAAACAAATCCGCGAGGCGTATTTGGAAGCTTTGCAGAAGAGCTACAAATTTTATCGCATATTGCTCGCCCCGACGAATGTGCTCAAGCGGCTGAAGCCGTGGCAAATTCTGCTCGGCTGGTTCGTCGCGATTCTTTTGTTCCGCCCGCTCATCTTCGTATTCTTAATTCTGTATATAATGACCCACTGGGCGACCAAGTGGCTCGTTCACGTCAAGGTGTTCGGCTGGTCTCGGAAGAGGTAGCCATTACGCATAGTTAGGAGAACATACAACTTGAGTCCTCATTTTCCAATCCTCCGCACGGACCGTTTGATCCTTCGTCCCTTCCGCAAGGAAGACGCCCGGGATATGCTTCATTATTTGTCGGACCCGGAAGTAATGAAGCACTATGGCATGGCGCCCTTCTCCGCCGAGGAGGAAGCATGCGAAGAAGTGGACTGGTACGACAGCCTGCTCGAGAAAGGCACGGGCATCCGATGGGCGCTCACGCTCGGGGAGGATGCCCCAGTCATCGGCTCCTGCGGCTATCATCAGCTGGACCGCAGGCATAACCGGGCGGAGCTGGGATACGAGCTCGCCCGGGAGCATTGGGGCCGCGGCCTTATGTCGGAGGCGCTGCGAGCGATCCTCGCTTACGGCTACGGCGAGCTCGGCCTGAACCGCATCCAGGCCCTCGTCGAGCCGGCCAACGCCGCATCCACCGCGATGCTCCGCAAGCTCGGCTTCCGCGAGGAAGGCGTGCTCGCCGAATACGAATACACACTCGGCAAATACGACGATCTGTCGATGTTCGCGCTGCTGAAGCGGGATTTTCAGTGAAGCCGTCTTATTGCGGGCGCCTGCCGCGCGTCTATAGCTCCGATTGGACGTGCAGCAGGCGTCATTTCATCTGGTCTATCGCCACCCTTTAGACGTGGTGCCACGCACGCTCACTCCCCTCAACTTCGCCCATCTGCTTCGTTTAGTGCCACACTTATCAGATCTCTTGTCGTAACTAATGCCTTCCGATCAGGAATGACAAACTGCCGAGGATTTGACGGCTAGCGGAACTCACAGACCTTATCTGCGCTTAAAATCACATTTATGGATTCTTACGGAACTATAAGCCTTTATTCAGCCGAATGCCCCTTGTCCACCACCAAAATGGTGAAAATAGCGGCAATCAGTTCCGTTACTAGATCCATAATGCCAGAAATAGCGAGAATAACGTCTGTGAGTTCCGTTACTTAATGAGGCACCGATCTTTCCGTTCTAAGTGCGGGTTTCAACGGAAGAGTCATGACGCCTCTCCGCAGTATATTGGAATGGTCGGGGCAGATTTCTTAGAATGGGGAACGACTTGAAACCTTTCATTCAGCTCGAATATGAGGACAACCTCGGGTGGGTGAAATTAATAACACTAAAGTAGCCCTATACAAAAAAGGAACTGCCGCACGGGGAGGGCTTCTCTCCGTGTGGCAGCTCTTTTGTTTAACCCTTCTCTTTACTTCTTAGGCCGCTACGTCAACCGCAGGCCTAAACGGGTACGTAGGTCAATCTGATTACTTGCTCGCCAATTCGATCGTTTGCCACGAGGCGCAGCGGCGGCCGGGGGCCGGCGAAGAACGGCTTGCCGTGACCCAGCACCACTGGATGGAGATAAAGTCGGTACTCATCAATTAGACCGAGCTCCGTTAGACTGTGCGCCAACTCCGGCCCGGCAACCTCAATCTCTCCTTCATGCTGAGCCTTCAGCTCACGTATGGTCGCCGCGAGGTCGCCCTCGATCAGAGTAGCGTTCGGACCGACGGACTTTAACGTCCTCGACACCACCCACTTCGGTTTGCTTCGCCACGCCGCTGCGTATTCTCGCTCCGCTGCATCCCACTCTAAATCTTCTGCGTCCCAATACCGCATGGTCTCGTACATAACGCGCCCGTACACGCTGCCTGCCAGGCCGCGCACGTCGTCGATGAAATGACGGAATAGCACGGGGTCGGGCAGAAATGCCATGTGGTCGACGAATCCGTCCAGAGACTGGTTCAATGCGAAAACGATTTTTGCCATACGAATCACTCTCCTCCCTTTTTCTCACCCATTCATCATCAGGATATCTACATTTTAACTCCCCGCAGCATGCTTGGTTTCTCATGAATTGCTAACGTTCTTTATTAGCAAAAAGAAGCATCCGTCAAAGCGAATGCCCCTTCTTCTTCCCGGCAAAATATTCATCCTCCAGAATGGAGTACTGGTGCGAGTCGTGGAACTTTCCCTTATGGAACATATGCCCGCGCATATGCCCCTCAAAGGTCATGCCGATCTTGCGCATGACGGCGGCGGACCCGAGGTTATCCGGCCGGCAGGTGGCGAATATCCGGTGCAGCCCTAGCTCCTCGAAGCCGAAGCGCAGCAGCTCGCTAGCCGCTTCCGACGCATATCCGTTCCTCCAGTGCGACCGGTTAAAGCAGTAGCCGATCTCTCCCTGCCTGGGGTCGAACGACCGCAGTCCGCTGCCTCCGATCAGCTCTCCGTTTTCCTTCAGCACGACGGCCAGCTCGAAATCAACGCGCGGAGCTTGCTGCTGCATCCCGATCGCCGACTCCAAGAAAGCCCGCGTATCCGCCTCCGTATTCGGTCCCCAGATCATATGCGAAGTCACGACCGGGTCGGACGCGTAGCGATGAACAGCCTCCCAATCCCCCGCCGTAAACTCTCTTAAAATTAACCTTTCCGTCTCCCTTCTCATGCCTCACGCCTCCTCCAGCCGAATCCAAAACCGCTTGACCGTCTCGCCGTCTTCCATCGTGAACAAGGACTCGAAGCGGCCTCCGGCACCGAGTATGGTCCGCTCCGAGGCCTCGTTGCCGGCGTCGCATACGAGCAGCACCCGATCGAGCCCCTTCGCTTTCGCTATTTTCAAAGCCTCTGCCAGCTGCTTGCGCGCGTAGCCTTGGCGGCGATGGGACGGCGCGATGCCGTACCCGATATGCCCGCCGCTCTCGAGCAGCTTCCGGTTAAGCCGATGACGGAAATTAACGGCTCCGACGATCTCGTCTTCCTCATTAACCAGCCAGTAAGTCGAATGAGGCACGAACCCTTCCCGCGTCACCTTGTCTTCGGTGTCCTCCGAGTACAGAAACGCCACGTACGCCTCGAAGTCCGACGGATCCTTCTCTACGACCCATGGCACGATGGATTCGCCGCTAGCGATCCAGTCACGGTAGAAGGTCATATACGCCTCCCGGTAAGCAACATGCGGTTCAATTAATCGAGCTTCTCCCATCTTTATCCCACCTCAATCCGGTAAATTTTCCAAAATAAATAATTGGATTTATTATAGGGGGGTTCGCTCTCGCCTGCAAGCAGAATAAAAGCCTTCGCGAATCGTCGGATCCGCGAAGGCTTAATCTCGTGTTATTCTACCGTTACCGCCTCTTCGACGACCGCTTCGTCAACCGCTTCTCCGGCATCGGCCGAGGCTTCGCCCGCGGCTTCCTCCAGCTTGGCTTGGTCCTCCTCCATCTGCTTCTGCCACAACTCCTGAACCTCTTCATCGGTCATCGATTCTTGGGCAAGCAGCTCCTCGCCTTTGACCTGAAGCAATTCCAGACCTTCCTCCACCGTTTTCGTTCCGTTCTGGATCGCGGTAAACTCTTCGTTCATGTATTGATAGAACATCATGTCGAATTGCTTCGGCAGCTTCTGCATGTCGGTGTAATCGAATGGCTGCTTCATCGGCTTCAGCTTATAGAACGCCGCGTAGTTGCGGCCCTCTTCGTCCTTGATATACTTCGTATGGATCGAGAATCCGTTGTTGTAGGTCAGCTTCGACTTGACCCTCGCGAATTCCTCGTCGGAAATATACGAGATGAATTTCCACGCGGCATCCGCGTTCGGAGAATCCTTGGCGATCGCAAAAATATTGTTGTAGTAAGCGCCCGTGCTCTGATCCGGGAACTGCGCGCTGACCGGCATCGTCACGATATCCCAGTCGCTGACGACCTTGCCCTCTTCCTTGATGTAGTCGCTCGCTTCCTTCATTTCGCGGATGAACCAGCTGCTTTCGATCGTCATGGCGAGACGGTTGCTGATAAACGGGTTTCTCATAAGGTAATCCTCGTAGGAGCTGCTCCCGCCCATCATGTCGTTTTGATTCTCGAAATAAAGAGCTTCGGAGCTCAATGCGTCATTCGCCGTCTTCACCGCGTTGATCCACCCCGGCGTATTGATCGTCATCGTCTTCGTCGCAGGGTTCACGTAATTCAGCCCTTCGGAATTTGCGATCATCTGGCTCATTTGATTCAGATCTCCGGAATAGCCGGCCTTCAGTCCGTACACGCGGTCTTCCCCTTCTCCGTCGATCGGGAATTGACGCGCCAATTGAATCACTTCGTTCCAGGTCATCTGGTCGGTCGGATAGGTAACGTTGTATTTGTCGAATAAGGCCTTGTTGTAGAAGAGCACTTGACTGCTGAAGCCAGATGGCAAGCCGTACAACTGCCCGCCGCCAAGCTCCTTCATATAATCCACCATGCCGGGAACAAGCCCTTCGGTGTTGAACTTATCCTTCGTGATAAACGGGCCGAGATCGATCAGCCCGCCGTCCGCCGACATATCCTCGTATTCTTTCATTTCGAGCATGAGAATGTCGGGCTTCTCTTTCTCGAGGAATTCCTTCTTCGCTTTCTCCATGTCGACCTCTTCGCCGTTTTCGCCGCCGCGATACAGGTTCTGGGTCGATACGACTTCCAGCTCGATCTCCGGGTATAACGCGCTGAACAACATGCCGTATTCCTGATAGAAGCTGTTCTCGTCGTAATACATCACCTTCAGCGTCGTCGGCGTTTGTTCGCCCTCTCCGTTATTCCCCCCAAAGCTGCAGCCGGATAGCATAGCGGCGGCAAGCGCCGTGGCTGCCGTCGTTTTCCACCAATTTTTCATTCTCTCTCCCTCTCCCTTTCTAGTTAAACTTCCATCGCAACCAATATGTACCACAAACAATACGTTTTTTCTTGCTAGATAGTTGCACCCTGGTTGAAAGAAAACTTCGCAGCCATCCTCGATTGCCCACTTCTACTATAAATCCCCATCCTTTTCTAAATCTAAATTTTTCCTTAAACCTTCCTGAACTTCCTGTTAATTCTCTCTAGCGCAAAAAAAAGAGCCGGTCACTTGAACCAGCCCTTCTCCTTGAATCTCGTAATCGCCTCGATTCGGTTGCTTACGCCGAGCTTATCCAGGATAACGGATATATAATTCCGCACCGTTCCCGTCGTAAGAAACAGCTCGCTTGCGATCTCCTTCGTGTTTTTACCGTCCGCTACGAGCTCCAGCACTTCCTTCTCCCGTTCGGTAAGCGGATTGTCGCCGCCGCCTCCGTACGCTTCGTCCATAAGCTCCGAGGCGTAAATCCGCTTGCCCGACATGATGCTCCGAATGGAGCTCGCCAGTTCCTCACTTGGGCTGTCCTTAAGCAGATAGCCGCTTACGCCGGCTTTGACCGCCCGTTCGAAATAACCCGCGCGCGCAAATGTGGTCAGAATGATGACCTTGCACTTCCCCTTGATTTCTTCCGCTGCTTCCAGCCCGCTCTTCGCCGGCATCTCGATATCCATAATGCAGACGTCGGGCCGGTGCTGCTCGACAAGCGCGATCGCTTCCTCTCCGTTCGAAGCGCGGCCTACAACCCGCATATCCTCTTCGAGATCGAGCAGCGAGGCGAGAGCGCCCAGCAGCAGGCGTTGGTCTTCCGCGATCACGATCGTAATCATTCGCTCCGCACCTCCTTCGTCGGCCGTTTCGCCACATGCGGCACCGTCATGACAAGCTCCGTGCCGCCGTCGGATCTCAGCTCCAAGCTTCCGTTCACGAATTCCAGCCGTTCCTTCATGCCGCGCAACCCGTTTCCGCGATAGCCGCCGGTCCGCACGTCCGCCATTCCAACGCCGTTATCCTGCACGGTAACCGCGAACTCGCTCGGCGTAGATGAGAATCGGATCGAACAGCAGGCGGCATGGCTGTGCTTCACGACGTTCGTCACCGCTTCCTTCAGGCACATGCTGAGCACGTTCTCCGTCAAGAGATTCGTATCCGTCAGCCGATAATCGCCCTCCACTTGCAGCTCGATGCCGGCTGCGGCGAGAATTTGCCTCACCCGCTGCATCTCCTCTTCGAGACGAGCGCCCCGCATCTGGGTGACCATCTCCCGGACTTCCTTCAGCGCCGTACGCGCCGTCTGCTGGACGTCCCGGATTTCCGCTTGCGCTTTCGATGGATTCGAATGAACCAGCTTGCCGGCCAAGTCGCTTTTCAGACCGATCAAGGAAAGCTTCTGGCCGAGCGTGTCGTGCAAGTCCCTAGCGATCCGCTGCCGCTCCTCCTGCTTCACAAGCTCCGCGATCCGCTTGTTCGCATCCTCCAGCTGCCCTTCCAGCTGGCCCTGCTTCTTCTGGTTATACGTGTTGAACGGCAGCAGGATGACCACGATGAGACTGATCAGGATAAAAGGAAACTGCTGAAAAAACAGCTGATTCTGCGTCACGAAGCCATAATTGACCGTAATGAACGTCGTCGCGATATGGATCGCGTACAGCGTAATGAAGCCCGCTTTGTTCTGCACGTTGCCGATAAAAAAAGCAAGGAAAATGCAAAAATACACATAGCTGAACAACAGCGTCATGGCAATGGAAACGACGATCTGCACGCTGGTCCAGAAATAGACAAGCCATCCTTTGGACGCGAAAGCCAGCCGATAGCAGACAAAAAACAAAATGATCATGACGATGCCGGAGACAACCTCCGGCGTGGAGGAGGAGCGGAAGATGAAATAGAACGGTAAAATGCAGAACACGATCCATACGTAAGGACTGAGCCCCGTCGCCCGATGGAAGATGTGATACCATTTGTTCATTCCGCTGCCCATCCTTCTGCCGATAGTCGCTATCGCATCAGCCGATAGCCGTAATTGGTTTCTATTGTAGCATAAGCGGGATTAGCTCGCCTTCCTCGGATCGGCGGAAGCCGACCCCCTCCGGACTCCTGCAGGCTTGCGCAGCCGATCCCGGACATCCCGGAAGCTGACGAACCGCTTACCCTCTTCGTCCCAGAGACGGAACTTCAGCGACTCCAGGCTCTGACGGATGGTGATGGTCGTCGCTTTATGCAGAGGCGGCACGGCGTCATGCGCCTGCTCCAGATAATAATTCGGCACCTTCGGACTGAGGTGATGCACATGATGGAAGCCGATGTTGCCGGTCAGCCATTGCAGAAACTTCGGCAGCTTGTAATACGAGCTTCCGTCCACCGCCGCTTTCACGTAGCTCCACTCCTCGTCGTGCTCGAAGTACGAATCCTCGAATTGATGCTGCACGTAGAACAGCCACACGCCGAGTACGCCGGACAAATAGAACACCGGTCCTTGCACCAGCAGGAACGCTTCCCAGCCGATCGCCCAGCACATGAGGGCGTACAGCGCAACGATCATCGCGTTCATCAAGTACGTGTTCAGCTGTTCTTTGCGGCGGGCTCCCTTGCGGTTGAAACGGTATTGAAAGACGAATACGTAGATCGGACCAAGCCCGAACATGATAAGCGGATGGCGATACAGGCGGTAAGCAAGCTTGGTCATTCGGCTAGCGGACGCGTATTCGTCGACCGTCAGGATCCACAGATCGCCGACGCCGCGTTTATCCAGGTTGCTGCTCGTCGCGTGGTGAATGGCATGCGAGTTTTTCCACTGCTGATAGGGCACCAGCGTCAAGACGCCGGTAATGTTGCCGACGATGTCGTTCGCCCGCTTGCTCTTGAAGAACGAGCCGTGGCAGCAGTCGTGGAAGATGATGAACGTGCGGATAACGAAAAACGACGCGCCGACGGCGAAGAGCAGGGTCAGCAGATACGATACCGATAAGCTCAAATAGGCCGCGGACCATAGGGCGACTAGCGGTAGCAGCGTATTCGCCATTTGTCTGACGCTTACGCTAATTCGCGAATGCTCGTACGGGGCTACGCTTTTTTTCAAATGAACGGTTTGATTGGATTCAGTCATGCATGCTTCCTCCTCGGATGTTTCCTCGCTCTGGAGTACAGTGCTTCGGCACTTATTATATCCATTGTAGAAAATATTGCTGGCGGCTCCCAGTCATAAACGTCAAGCCGCTTATATGACAAATGTCATATAGGCAGCTTTAAACCGGCCTTAGTATAAGGCTCCCGTGCTTGTGGTTCGGACATCGAACTTCACGCTGATCTTCACGTCCCGATAGATGGATTTCCAATCCGTTTCTTTCCAGAAGGCGAAATCGGACTGCTTCACCTTCCGGCCGATGCCAAGAGCGTCGGAATTCGCTTGGCGGAGTTTTGCGACGACGTCTTCGGCTTGCTTCTCCAACCAGCTCTCCACTTCTATTTTCAGCGCTTCGGGATCGGCCTTTCCTTCCTTCGTTATGGGAAAGCTGGTGATCTCGCCGGACAACCGCACATTCAGCTTGCATTCGACTTTCCGGCTCGCCTTATCGATCGATACGCTCATGTCGTTGTTCTGCTTGCGGGCCACGAACGTGAGCGGCCGCGAGATCGATTCCGTACCGACATTCAGAACCGCGGCTTTCTCCAGCCTATTCATCATCAGCATGAGCACCATGCTTTGCTCGGCCGATAATTTCACTCCCGAATACCGGTCTCCGTTCATCAGGCCGACGTTTTCGACAGCCAGCTCTCCGTCCGCTTGTAAGTTAATAATCGGGATGACGGAATCCGAAACCTCTTCCTGGGAGGTCTGCCATAACGAGAACAACGTCTGATGGGGAGAAATCGTCGCTTGCTTCGAGCCTTCTATTAACTGCAAAATATTGAAAGCGATCGGGCTTCCGGTATCCATCTTCGTGGAATTCAGAATGGCAGAAGCTTGCCCTTCGCTGATCAGGAAGCTGGAATTCAAGTTGGTCTTCGGATTCCGATAGAAATATTCAAGAGGAGCCATTACTCCTTTTTTGGCCATCTGTTCCCCGAAAATGATAATATGCGTCTTCGAGCCTTCGATTTTGCCGGGCATTACATTGTTCAGCCGGCTGGCCAGCTCGGAGATCGAACCGCCCGTCGCCTCGACGACTACGTCCTGCGCTTCGAACTGACCGCCTCCTTTGTTGAGCAGCTTGATCGTACTGATGGTCCCGCGCATGCCGCCGTCCTCCGCCGCGTCGACTCCGACTCCATTGACGATCGTCTTATTCACCAGCCGGTCGATATCCCAGCACCCTGTCATGAGAATCAGCAGCAATCCGGCTGCGAGCATCTGGCCGAATCGTCTCATGTCGTCCCCTCCGCCAGCCTTTTCTTGAACAGCAGGGATACGAGCAGCATGAAGGATGGCAGCCCTATGATGTAGCCGAGATAAACCTTTTCGATCCACACGGTTATCAGCTCGATTCGTTCCACAGAATTCAGTCCATATCCGATGCCGAATATAACCGCTCCGCCGATTCCAACCGTCCGCTTATATGACTTCGGGCCGCCTGACAAGCTGCTTCCGGCCATATACAAATAACCGACGAATACGGTTGTCATCGCGAAAATCCATATGGACAAAAAGATGAGATCCAGACGATCCAGCAGCTGAAGGGATATTCCTTTGAACAGAAAGAGGACAGGCTCCCGAACAAGCTCCAGTGCTTTGGGGCTGAAACCAATTAAACAGAGAAGGACGAAATAGGTATAGAACAAAGTAACAAATAGATTGGCCGCGGATATCGTGGGCAGCAGATTCGATTTACGGCTGGTTACCCGGGCGAACAAATAGAGGATGACCTCGAAGCCGAGCATGGAGAGAAACGTTTTTTCGCTGCCCGTCCATATATTCGCCGCCCCCGCGGTTCCGACCGGCATAATGCGCGACAAGTCGACCTCGTGGGTGAATGCCATAAGGCTGAACAAAATAATAACGATGAAAAGCATCGAGGTAATGACAAGAAATCTCTCGATGGCGCGGACGCTCTGCATCGCGAGATAGACGACCGTCGCGAGAATCAAAGTCAGAATGACGGGGGCCGGAGTCAAAGGCAGCAGCCAAGTCTTAATCAGACGAATATAGAGGGTCGAAGCGTACCCCGCGATCGTCACGTAAAGAATGGCGCTTAACACGTTTACCGCCTTGCCGGCAATTCGGCCGAATAGCTTGACCGTCATCTCGCTCAAAATGAGGTGAGGGAATCTAGTGTACAATTTCCAATAGACAAGCAAAAGCAGTTGAATGATACAGCCCGCAATCAGGACGGAAATCCACGAATCCCCGTCCGCAGACCGCTGGATGACGGAGGGCAGCGACAACAGAGCAATGCCGATCTGGCATTTGATCATCCAGATGAATAATCCGAATTTCGATATCGAATCTTTATAAGCGGTCATCCTGCGCCCCCCTCCTCCTATGTCCCATATTCCATTTTTCCGCGAAACCGAATCGAGGAAGCCGGAAGAAGGCATCTCTCGGACCCGAGCTTGCGCGGAACGGATCGAACGGCGAGAAATAAGGCACGCCCATAATCTCCAGCTTGCACAAATGGATAAATATAAACATGAGCATGATGGAGAGGCCAAAAAATCCGAACATCGCGGCCGCTATGATCGTGGAGAAGCCCAGGATGCGAAGACTCGTTCCGAATTCGCTGAGCGGCGTGACGAAGGAGGATATCGCCGTCAAGCCGATAATGACGATCATCGTATGCGAGACGAGGTGGGCTTCCACGATCGCCGTTCCGATGACAAGGCCGCCGACGATACCGATCGTCTGAGCGACGGAGGAATGAAGCCGAATCGCGGCCTCCTTGAGCAGCTCGAGAATGACTTGCATCGTAATCGCCTCCATGATGGGCGGGAACGGCACGTAAGTTATGGCGACCTTTACCGAATACAGGATGCCCATCGGCAGCACCTCGGAGTGGAACGATACAATCGCGATATAAATGGCGGGCAGGCTAATAGCGAGGACGAAGCTGATCATTCGCACCACGCGGTTGAAGGTGCCGATCACCCAGCGGTTATTATAGTCATCCGGCGACTGATAGAAGGAGAAGAACGTAATGGGAAGAATAAGGGCGGAAGGATAACCGTCCACCAGTATAGCCACTTTCCCCTCCATTAAATAAGAGACGGTACGGTCCGGCCTCTCCGTCTGCAAGGTTTGGGGAAACGGGGACAACGGATTTTCGTCCACGATCTCTTCAATTTCGCCAGTCGAATATAACGAATTCAGCTCGATCCCGGACAATCTCCTCTCGCAGGCGTCGACGATATAAGGCGCGGCCACTTCGTCCAGGTAGAGCATCGCTACCTTCGTCTGCGTCAGCTTGCCCAGCGTGAGGTAGCGAACCTTCAGCTTGGGACTTCTAATCCGATTGCGGATGAGCCTAATGTTGGCGGAGATCGGCTCGATGAAGCCGTCATGCGGTCCGCGGGTGACCTGCTCGCCCTTGGCCTCTTCAATAGACCTCGCTTGCGCCACAACGGCTTGGATCAGATATACCGTGTCCGAGCCGTCTTCGAGAATGGCGCAGCTTCCCTCCAGCAGCGCCTTATCCACGCGTGCCAGATCCGCAGTCCGATCCGCATGAAGCGGCCCGAATAGGTCATCCAGACTAGATGACGATGCTTCGGAAGCCGGCTTGACGGCGAATGCTTGAACAAGCTCGGGGCTGGTCATGGTCTCTAAGTATACAAGCGCGCATTCCTTGGCGCGGAGACGGAAGACGCGCACGCACAAATCTTCGGTGCCGGAGAATCGCGCCTGCAAGTCCTCCAATCGCTTCCCTAATTCCAGTGATTGTTCATGCTTCATGCCCCTTCACCGCCTGCCCGTCTAATCGATACTGCTATTATGAGCAATTTCATATGGATTTATTTTCATACTCCGCTTCATAAAAGAAAGGGTTATCCCCGTCATCATCGATGACTCGAGGGATAACCCTTCATCATGTATGGATATAACAAGATCAATCCGGCCGCGTACAGGAACACGGCGACGAATACCGGAAGCAGGTGCAGAAAGTCGATATAGCCGATGCCGTAATGCACCGACAAGCCGGCATAGAATGCGGGGGCCCCGCCTATGAGCAGCGTCCACCAAAGCCAGCGCTGCCCTTCGCCGATGCCCCACAGCGCGATGATCAGAATGGCCAGCGCGTCGCACAGCAGCGCGCCGCCGAAGCCGGCCCGGTCATGCGCGATGAGCGAAAGCAGCTTCGGGTTCGCCTCATGAAGCGTCTCTGGCGTCGTGCCGAGGAAGGCGAGGTCGGCCTTCACGAACACGTCGGTCACGCCGACGCCTGCAATCGCGATGCCGCCGGCTGTCAGGGCGAAGCCGAGTGCGACGAAGCACAGCTGGCCCCACATCGCGCGCCGCCACGCGCGGTCGTTCCTCAGATTGACCGGCCTCAGGCTCGGTCGGTCGGCATTTCTCCGCATCGATAGGATGAACATAGGGAGCAGGACGGCTGCCGCGAGCGCATGCAGCGGGTCGAAATAGCCGTAGCCCAGATACAAGAAGAAGCTGGAGAAGCCGACGATGCACGATGTCGTCAGCGCCGTCTTCGCCCAGTGCAGGCCGTAACGCTGGCCGTGCCTCGCCAGCTGGTAATAGACGATGCCGATCGAGATCATCGTCCCGGCCAGCGTAATGCGGTCATGCGACATGAAATGAAGCAGATGATGGTTCACCCGGTGAATGTCCGCCGCGGACATCCCGAGAAAACTTAAATCATACGACAACAGGACGCTGGTTTCGCCGATCCACCAGGCAAACAGACCGCCGACGATCATGCCGACGCCGAGAAGGCACATCCATCCCCAATTGCGCCAGAACGGAATCGGCTCGGGCGGCGGTTCCCGCCGTACCGTCTCGTACATGATCGCTTCATTGATTCGTTTGGGCAGCCCCGGTCCCGAATAGACAAGGCCGCCGTGCAGCAGGATCAGATCGGCTCCGGCCTCCGTCAGCTGCAGAGCGTCGATAGGCTCGTGTACGCCGCCCCCCGCGATGATCGTGAAGCGAGAGCCCATCTGCTCGCGAAGCCGCTTCGCCTGCACGATGGACAAGCCGAGCGTTTGTCTGCCTACGATGATCGGGCGTCCAGCTGCACCCTTCGCATCCACGCCTGCCCGTTCTGCCGCCACGCCGTCGCCCACGACGGCTCCCTGCCAAACGGCCGAAGACGGAAGGCTCAGCAGCTCGCGAAGCCGCTCCTCCGGTAAATCCAGCGGGACATAGAGAAAGAACGGGTATCCGGCTGCATCCGCCAGCCCAGCCAGCCTCTCACTAATGGCAAGCACGTCGCGCCAATCGCGATTCCCGGAAGCGATGTCCAGGATGAAGCCCGCCGCTCCCGCCTGCGCCAATCGTTCAATCATGGCGGCCAACTGGCCGAACGCTTCTTCCGGGGATGCGTCCGGCATCGGCAATAGGCGCGCCAGACGGGGCAGCTTATGCTCCTTCCGCTCCATCCTTGCCGCGATCGCATCCAGTCCGTCATTCTCGAACAGGTCCGGATATCGGATCGCTTCGCCGGCAGGCTCCATGACGATCGGTTCGGCGCTATGGATCGGACGGACGGTGACGGGACCAACCTCAGCGAATCCGAAGCCGAACTGGGCAAGCGCCTTTTGCGCGACGCAGCCCGGGTCGACGCCTCCGGACAAGCCGACGGGCGACGGCAGGCGAAGTCCCCCGGCCTCGCGCTCGAGCAGCGGAGACAGCTCCATATGGCCGAGCGTCCGGATGACGAAGGACCCTCCCGGCATCCTGCTGATGCCGCCCATCGCGCCAAGCGTGAAGGAGCGGCTAACGCGCGAGGGCAGGCGGGACAGCAGCGGCTTGAACAACGTCTGATACGACCAATCCGGCATCGATTCTCCTCCTCATGAATGGAGCCCGTTATCCAATCGGATAGCGGGCTCCTGCTGCTGCGTCTGCGTTAGATCGCCCAGTTGCCCTTGCGGAACACGGGCACGACCGTTCCATCGTCCTTGATGCCGTCGATATCCATCTCGGCGGATCCGACCATGAAGTCGTTATGCGTAATGCTGGAGTTGACGCCGCTTGCCTCCAGCTCCTCCGGCGTCATCGTTTTGCCGCCTTCGACATTGAATGCATAGCCGCTTCCGATCGCGAAGTGGTTCGACGCGTTCTCGTCGAACAGCGTGTTGAAGAACAGGATGCCGGACTGGGAAATCGGCGACTCGTGCGGCACCAGCGCCACCTCGCCCAGATAATGAGCGCCGTCGTCGACCTCGATCAGCTTGTTCAGAATCTCTTCGCCTTCCTCGGCCTCCGCTTTCACGATGCGGCCGTTCTCGAACGTCAGCTTGAAGCGGTCGATGATGTTGCCGCCGTAGCTGAGCGGCTTCGTGCTCGACACATAGCCGTTCACGCCCGTCTTCTTGTTGACGGTGAACACTTCTTCGGTCGGCATGTTGGCCATGAACGAGAAGCCCTTCTCGTTCGTGCTGCCCGCGGCTACCCAGATATGCTTATCCGCCAGCTCGACGGTAAGATCCGTTCCCGGAGCCTTGTAGTGAAGGCTTCTGAAATGATGACCATTCAGGATTTCCGCCTTCTGATGAAGCGTCTCGTTATGCTTCACCCACTCCTCGACCGGATTGTCGTTATGCAGGCGCACGGAATCGAAGATGGCCGCCCACAGCTTATCGACCGCTTCCGCTTCGGATACGTCCGGGAACACCTTTTTCGCCCACTCCGCGCCGGCGGCCGCCACGACCGTCCAGCTTACTTTGTCCGATTGGATCGCTCTGCGGAATTCCTTGAGGCCTTGGCCGGCCGCTTTCTGGAACGCGGAGATCCGCTCCGAAGGAATGCCCTTGAGCAGGTCGGGGCTCGACGCCGTAATCGAGATGAACGCCGCTCCCTTCTCGACGAAGGCGCTGCGCTTAGCCGTCTCCCAAGCCGGGAAATCCGCGAATACGGAATCGGCCGCCTTCTCGTATTTCAGACGCGCCAGCTTGTCGTCCGTCCAATCCACGTGCACGTTCGAAGCTCCCGCCTCGTACGCTTTCTCCGCCACTAGGCGCACAAGAGGCGCAATTTCGATCGACGCTCCGTTCACGAATACCTCTTGACCCGGCTGAATGTTAACGCCCGTGCGGACGATCAGCTCGGCGTACTTGGCGAAATACTGCTCCATGTTCTTGCTCATATGTACAACAACTCCTTGAGAATAAAATACGTTCCGCCGCTATCCTTCATTCGGCGCCTCTCCAGTATAACACCCGCGCGGCCTCGATTTCATCTGCGACCCGCCGCCTCAGCTCGGGAGGCTCGAGCGCTTCGGCGGCCGAACCGCAGCCGAGCAGGATATCGCAGGCCGATTCCATCGTCTCGAACAGGACGCGGGCTTCCGTCCATCCTTCGCTTTCCCTCTCGGCATCGACGGAGAATACGTACCGTTCGGCGCGGAGCCTGCCGAGACGCTCCGTCCGGACTCTTACCCTCGCCGGGTAGCGGGGCAGCCTCTCCTTGAAATCGGACAAGGACGCCTCCCAATACGCGGCGAGATCGAACACGGCCGGGGGCGAGAACCGCTCGGGAAGCATCTCCGCGTCCGTGAGCCGGGAAATCCGGAAGGTGCGAAGCTCCTCCTCCTCGATCATCGCCACGACGTACCAGACGTTCCGCTTCACGACGAGTCCAAGCGGCCGGACGACCCGCTCCGTCCGCTCGCCTTCGCGTTCGTAGGCGATGCGGAGCGCCTTCTCCTCCCATACGGCCTCCTGCGCGACCGGCAGCAGCGGCGGCTGCTCCTTGGCGTTCCCGCCGGCTTGCCCATGCCAGCCCGCGCCGTCGATGTGGAGCTTGCGACGCACCGCCTTGGCGCTCTCTCTGGCGACCTCGTTCGTTCCCGCCAGCAGCTTCCTCAGCGCCGCGTCCAGCGCTTCCTGCTGTCCGAGCTCCCGCAGCGGATGGTCTTGGCTCGTGACGAGCAGCGCCGCCAGCTCGTCGGCATGCAGCCCCGTTAGACCCGTACGGTAGCCCTCGGTCAGCTGCCAGCCGCCGTGCGCGCCCCGCTCCGAATAGACCGGAACGCCCGAAGCGCTAAGCTCCTCCATATCGCGAAGGATCGTGCGCTCCGTCACCTCCAGCCGCTCCGCCAGCTGCCTCGATGTCAGTCTGCCCTCCGCCTGCAGCAGCAGCACGATCGATACCAATCTTCCCGCCCGCATGATGCGCCCCTCCCTTAAATCCATTTTACTCAGTATACCAATTAAATTATGACAGGGGTTGTCGTATATGCTCCCGTACAATGAAGTTCGTAGCCCACCATGAATGCAAGGAGATGGACGATATGGAACAAAAGCCATTGCAAGGCAAGATTGCCGTCGTTGCGGGATCGACGAGAGGCGCGGGAAGAGGCATCGCTGTCAGCCTGGGCGAAGCGGGAGCCACCGTCTACTGCACGGGCCGCAGCGTCAACGGCTCGCCGTCCGACCTGAACCGCTCCGAGACGATTCAGGAGACGGCCGAGCTCGTGACGGCGGCGGGAGGAATCGGAATTCCCGTACAGACGGATCATACGTCTCCCGAGCAAGTCGCCGCGTTGTTCGACCGGCTCCGGACCGAGCAGGACGGGCGGCTCGACATTCTGGTCAACAACATATGGGGCGGCGAGAAGCTGATCGAGTGGGGCAAGACGTTCTGGGAGCATTCCTTGCCAAGCGGTCTGCTCGTGCAGGAGAGAGCCGTCAAGGCGCATCTCATTACGAGCTATTACGGCGCTCCGCTGATGATCGCGAACAAATCGGGTCTGATCATCGAAGTGACCGACGGCATCGATTACCGATACCGGGGCAATCTGTTCTACAGCCTGGCCAAAATATCGCCGATCCACATCGCGGAATCGCTGGCCGAGGAGCTGCGTCCGCACGGCGTGACGGCGCTCGCCGTTACCCCGGGATTTCTGCGCTCGGAGGAGATGCTGGAGCATTTCGGCGTGTCGGAAGCGAACTGGCAGGACGCCGTTCATAGCGGCAAGGATCAAGCCGAGCACTTCGGCCAATCCGAGACGCCGCGCTTCGTCGGCCGGGGCATCGCGGCGCTTGCCGCAGATCCCGCTGTTCTCGAGAAGACGGGCAAAGTGCTGCCAAGCTGGGATTTGTCGGATGAGTACGGCTTTATCGACATCGACGGGCGCAAGCCGCACTGGGGACGATACGCGAAGGAGCATGGGTTTCTATAAGCGGCCAACGAACGCAGAAGAAGCGGGCGCTCCTGAAGGAGAGTCCGCTTCTTCTGCTGCTTACCCGTTCACGATTTCCCCGCCGTTAATATGGAGCATCTGCCCCGTCATGTAGCTGGAATCGTCGCAGGCCAGGTAGACGTAGGCCGCCGCCAGCTCATGCGGCTGGCCCGCGCGGCCCATCGGCGTGTCGGAGCCGAACGTCGACACCGACTCCGGATCGAACGACGCCGGGATGAGCGGCGTCCAGATCGGCCCGGGCGCGACGCCGTTCACGCGGATGCCCTGCCCCGCCAGATTCGCCGCGAGCGCGCGGGTGAATGACACGATCGCGCCTTTGGTCGACGAATAATCGATCAGCGTCGGATTGCCTTTGTAGGCCGTGATGGACGCCGTATTAATGATGGCGCAGCCTTGCTTCAGATGAGGCATGGCCGCTATCGTCAGGTAGAACATGCCGAACACGTTCGTGCGGAACGTCTGCTCGAGCTGCTGCGGCGTAATGTCCTCCAGCTTCTGCCGGACATGCTGCTCCGCCGCGTTATTGACGACGATATCGATCCTGCCGAACTCCTCGATGGCCGCCGTGACGGCTCCCTTGGCGAACGTGTCCGTGCCGATGTCGCCGGAGAGCAGGCGAACGCGCGCGCCGTGCTTCTCGCAAATTTCCTTGGTCTGCTTCGCGTCGTCATGCTCGTCCTTGTACACGATCAGCAGCGACGCTCCCTCCTTCGCGTACGCGACCGCCACCGCGCGGCCGATGCCGCTGTCGCCGCCCGTAATGATCGCCGTCTTGCCGGCGAGCTTGCCGGCCGCCTTGTACTGCTCCGTCTCGAAGACGGGCAGCGGATTCATTTCCGACTCGATTCCCGGCTGCCGGTTTTGGTTTTGCGGCGGGAACACTTTCTTTTTCTGCGATGATGAAGACATCTGAGGTCCTCTCCTCTCTACGTAATGTGATAGAAGATTTCGTCCATCTCCTGCTTCAGGCGGTTCGTGATCTGCTTCTGCTCCTCCAGGCTCAGGGTGTCCTTCGTATAGCCGAACAAATAATTGTTCAGATCGAACTCCTTCAGCCGGCACTTCGTATGGAACAGATTCTCCTGATAGATGTTCACGTCGATCATGTCGTACAGCTCGGCCTGCTCGTCCGGTATGTAATTCTGGATCGAGTTGATCTCATGATCGATAAACAGCTTGTACCCGTTAATGTCGCGCGTGAATCCCCTCACCTTGTAATCGATCATCATAATGTCGGTATTGAACGAATGGATGAGGAAATTGAGCGCCTTGAGCGGCGAAATTTCGCCGCAGGTCGAGACGTCGATGTCCGCCCGGAACGTGCTGATGCCTTCGTCGGGATGGTATTCCGGGTAAGTGTGCACCGTAATGTGGCTCTTATCGAGCGCCAGAACGACGTTCGCGGGCAGCGGGCCCGGCGATTCCTCGTACGATTCCATCGGCACCTCCACGACCGGTCCTTCGGACACGAGCAGCGTTACGCTTGCGCCTTGCGGCACGTAATCCTGCTTGGCGATATTAAGCACGTGAGCGCCTATCATCTCCGAAACTTGGTTCAAGATCGAGGTCAGCCGGTCGGAATTGTACTGCTCGTCGATATAAGCGATGTACGCCTCCCGCTCTTCCTTCGTCTTCGTGTAGCAAATATCGTACATATTGAAGCTGAGCGTCTTGGTCAGGTTATTGAATCCGTGCAGCTGAATGCGCTGCTCATGCGTAAGCTTCACGATCCTCACTCCTTTACCTACGTACTATTTCCTGTTACCCCCATCCTAATTCCGCCAAACCGCGCAAAAAAAGAAAAGAAGCACGCCATTCGTGCTCCTTCTCCGTTCCATTCTTATTCATGCCGCCAAAAGCCAGCCTTTGAAAGCTAGCCGATAATCCTTCTGTAAGTCGCCTCGTCGCAGACGACGAACAGCTTGGCTTCGCCGGGGATCGCCTCGTTCAGCTTGCGGTTGATGCCGAGATCGCCGCGGTCCGCGAGCAGCGTCGCGCCCTGCTCCAGCAAACCGAAGAACGCATCGCCGTAAGTGCGCCACGCGCGATTGACGGGCACCTCGTAAAGCTCATCCCCATATTGCCTGCTCAGCAGCTGGCGGAACACGTCCGAGTTGCCCTCTTGAAGAGCGGAGCGTACCGCGAGACGGGAGATGGCGTCATGCGACACGACAAATTCGTTCACCTGCACATGGGCGAAGTTCCGGATATGCTTCTCCTGCATCACTTCCACCGTCGTATGAACATGAGAGGCCATTCTTTCGATGCTCGAGGCTATGAGCAGCGACTTCCCGTCTACTAGCGACGCTTCGTCGATGCGGGCGTCCGCGAATATAATCGCCGATTTGGCCCTCTGAATATTGGCGCGGGCCAGCACGTCCTCCTCCGAAGGATCGCCGCTTACGAAATGCACCCTCGGCAGCCTCTCGAGCGGATGCTTACCCGATTCGTCGATAAGAACGATCGACGTCTCCGGACTGTGCGCAAGCAGCTCCTCGACCGCGGTATGCGCTTTTTTGCTCCAATTGATAATCACGATGTGGCCCTCGCCTTTGTAGCCCAACTGCCCCTCTCCTCTCAAACGTTTGATAAGCGCGAACGAATCGATGATTTTGCCGATGACCAAGCTCAGAAGACCGATCCCGAATATGTACAGGAAAATCGTGAATGCCTTGCCCGCGATCGTGACCGCGAAATAGTCTCCGTAGCCGACCGTTGCCATCGTGGTCAGCACCCAGTACAGGGCGTTGAACCAGCTGCCGAACGTATCCGGCTCGAGCAGGAAAGCCACGGTCGCGCTGACGGCCACGAAGAGCAGAATGCTGACCGCAAGCGTCTTCCTCCCCGCGCGGAACAGCTTCTCGGATAATAGGAATATAAAATGCACGAGCTCCCCGCTCCTTCCTAAGATTGATTCCTGAAACCAATTGTCGGTTTTGCCGTATGGAAGCTTATATCAAAAAGCCATTGGAGGGAATACCATGTCCTTGTTCAAGCGACTGCGTGACTTAACCTTATCCAACGTCTATGCCCTGATCGAGAAAGCCGAAGATCCGATCAAACTGACCGACCAATACATCCGCGACATGACGGAGGATCTGCAGGATGCCGAGAAAGCCGTCGCCTCCCAGATCGCGCTCGAGAAGAAGTTCAAGAAGCTATACGAAGAGCAGGAAGCGCTCCTGCAGAAGCGGATCGAGCAGTCCCATATCGCCGTTCAAGAAGGCAACCTCGAGCTCGCCCGCCGGGTCATCGAAGACAAGCAGGCCGTCGAAACGAAGATGATCGAATACAAGGAAGCTTACGCCGAGAACCAGCTGCTCGCGAACAATCTGCGCGCCAAGCTGGAGGAGATGCGGAAGCAGCTTGCCGACATGAAGAACAAACGGGATACGCTCGTCGCCCGCTACCAAGCGGCGAAGACGCAGACCGAGATCAACAAAGCGATGTCCAGCTTCGGCGGAAGCTCCGCCGCGGCGGGCATGAAGCGGATGGAAGAGAAGATGCTGCAAGCCGAGGCGATGGCGGAAGCAAGCAACGATCTCGCCGCTTCCCGCGGCAAATCCATCGACGACGAATTCGCGAATCTCGGCAAGAACAAAGCCGTCGAAGACGAGCTCGCCGCTCTGATGAAGCAATACGAGAAGAAGTAGACCGCCATGGGATTATTCGGACGCATACGCGGCATCATGAAGCGTCCCGAGCCTCCTATTGCCGAACGGAGCGTATTCGAAGCCGGCCCGGGCGACGTGTGCGAGGTGTCGATGGTTACTTACCAAGTGACCGGACGCACCTCGAATCAGCGCCGCAGGACCACGCTTCTTACGCTTCAGGACGGCTCGGACATTCGCTACCTGCTTGTCGAAGACCGCGAAGCCATCGCCTATTCTCTATATACCGCAATCGACGGGCGTCTCGATTCCTTCACGGAGGTGCCGATGACGCTCGAGCTCGACGGGCGCGTCTTCCATTTGGAAGAGCAATACGCGGACTACATCACGACCGTCGGCAAGACGCCGTTCCCAAGGCCCGGCGAGCAATCCGTCTGGCAGTACCAGTCCGATGACCGCAAGCTGATGCGCATCGAATGGCTGGACGGAAGGTTTATGCTCTACGAGGGCGAAGACATTCTTCCCGCGGACGCCCGATTCCTGTTCGGGGCCGGACGCGCGCAAGACTAAACGCAAGGACTGCTTGACTCGGATGAACGCCATCCGGTCAAGCAGTCCTTTTTATTTCGGAATCGTAACCCGTTTAAATAATCAAGCTGCTGATTGCAAAGGAGAAGCCCAGGTACACCGCGAACAGCATAATGCCAACCGCGACGTTCCCCTTCACGAGCTCATCCGCGATTCTGAATCTTGGCGTGAGAAGCTCGAACAGCCAGTAGGCCGCGATCAGACACACGTATCCGACCGCGAACCACAACGCCATGAACCAAATACTTGAATTCGTGTAAGCCGCGACGCCTAAGATAAGAGCCGTCGAGATGAACTTGCCGCCGAGCGCGATGCCGACGGCTACGTTCCCCTTCTTCAGCTCTTCCATATCCTTGAACGGCGTCATGAGACTGAAGACAAACATGCCAATCAATTGAAGAACGATAATTACGATAACGCTGACCACAATATTAATAACGACCGTCAATTCGCCCACCCCCGAAATTTCGCATACGCTTGATCATAATCCGCAAAATCGTGCACTTCCTCCAGATGAACGCTCACCGTCGACTGGCCGGACATCGTCTCGTACATGGCGTCGTCGATCGGCTGCTTGATCCGGTTGCCGGTAGGCAGCTCCACCACCGCGAAATTGCGCGTCTCGCCTTTGTACGACGTTTTGTACACGCCGACGAGATCCGCTTCGGTCGTAAGCCGAACCTTCAGCTGCTCGAGATCCTTCTGCGCGTCGGTCTCTTTCTTGTAAGTTTTAAGCGTTCTCCATGCGGAGAGCCGGACCTCGTTGCGCTGATCGGCGTCCGTCACCATCTCGGCGTCCATGAACTGGAGCACGTATACCTTGTTGCCCGTCGCATAGTTGTTATCGTTCGGCAGAAGCGTATTGTCGGGCAGGATCGTCATGTCGCTGCCGATCAGATCGCCGACCGTCCCGTCAATGATGCGGTAATCCCATGGCACTCTCGCAACGTCCATGGACGAACCCGAGCTCGTGCTGAACACGGAAGACGAATTCGAGCACGCCGTCAGCGCGAGCGCCAGCAGCAAGCCGAACACGACGGCCGCATAGGACCTTTTCTTATGTGTATGCATCTATTTCACTCCAATCGCGATAAAATGGCTGGCGTTCCCCGTAATCGGACCGCCGCCTCTGCCAAGCATGCCGCAAGGCTTCCCGTTAATGACGAACATGCCGGTCAGCAGATGCAGCTCCCCCTCCGCCGTTCCGATCCGGGCAAGCTCCGCCCGCTTCTGGTACATGGTCGGGAACAGCGTGCTCGTATCGAAGCCTTCGCTGTCTTCGATTTCGAGACCGCCGGAGGCGTCGAATAGACGCACGGAACCGCCTTCGCGCCCGAACATCGATTTGGACACGAAGCTGCCTTCGAATACCGCTTTGTTGTAAGCGGGAAGCATATATTGGCCAATGATGGCCCGTTCGTTCTCGTTATACAGCTGGCCAAGCTCGTACAGGCCCCATACAACCGCCAACAGACCTTTGGATTGCAGCAGGATGCTGTGCGGGCCGTTCCAGATAGAGAGCTCCCGCGTCTCAATCGAATACGCGAGCGCGTCTCCGCCTTCGTCGACGGCCATCCATTCCTTCGGATAGAGGGCGAACATGCTCCGAATGGAGCGGCCTTCCCCGTCCTTCAGCACGCCCTCGTCGACGTACAGCTCCAAGCAGTCCACGCATTTGACGTCCAGTCCGCTATGCCTGACCAGCGCTTCGATCGTGCCGGAGTCCTCGAGATGCTCGCCGTAATCGACGCATGCCGCCGTATCCGGCCGCTCGATCGACCAAGCCTCGGCTATCCGCTCTCTCATTGCGAGATTAGGAGATTCGAGACCAAGCTGGGCGCACATCCACGGCGTCGCGATAGAGGCTTCCACATAGCCCGTCGGCGTATCCGCGTTCAATTCCAGCAGCTTGATCGTTCCATCGTTATCGATGGCGAAGTCGAATCTAGCATATCGGCTGATGCTGCCTTCTTCCGGGAACGGCAGCTCGTCGAGCATCGTCCACAGCACGTCCGGAATGCCTATAAGCTCGTAAAACGCGTGATTCCCATGAATATAACGGGCCGCGCGGTCCAGCACCCGCCACAGTCCCTCCGACGCCCGAACCAATTCCTCGTACGTTTCCTTCTTCATGGCGACGGCCTGGTCGATCCAATAGTTCTCCTCCCCGATATCCGCCCATTTGAACCCCAGCTCAGCGAGCTCGGCTACGCGGCTCGCCCGGTCGGGAGACGGCTCCGATACCACCTCGAATACGCCGCTCATCCGCCGAAACCGCTGCTCTTGCTGCTGGAGCTCTTGGAGCCGGAGGAGCTAATGCTGCTGGAGGTCCCTCCGATGCTGCCGGGATTCGACGAGGTCGAGCGTCTTGTCACGGTACCCGTGGAGGAAGACGTCTTCGGCCTTACCGTCGAGCCGACCACCGCTTTGTTCTGGAACGTGTCGCTCGTGTAGGATGTCGCCGGCCTGTACGTCGTCTTCGTCTGATAGTAATATGCCGGTCTCTTCTTATAATAGCTGGACGAAGAATAGCTGGAGCCCGAGTTGAACAACAAATGATAGAGAAGCAGATCGTCCCAGCCGAAGCCCGTGCCGTAATGATGGACGACTGTCGTTCCTCCGCCGCCGGCGCTTTGATTCGCGGGCTCCTCTGTCGGAACCGGCTGAAGCAATGGAAGATTCCAATCCACGCCCGGGTCAAAATACTTCTTCACTTCCTCCGTCGACCAGGAGACGAGCTCGGGCTGCTCCTCCGTCGACGCTCCCCCGCTATTCGCCGATACGCCCGTGCTGAGCACCGCGTTCGCCAGAAGAGCTACGCCCAGCGAAGTGGACAATACGCGTAGCGGCCTGCCTTCAGGCGTTAACCATTTGGACGCCTGCTCCTTCGGTTGTTTTTTATCGTCATGCGTCAAGCTGCATTCCACCTTCCGAAAACCATTTTTAAGTGTGGATCGGCACAAGCAGAAGCTCTAATCGTCCAAGATCGACGTTGAGCCGTCCCTCTACCGTTTCGTACTCCCGATTTCCTACGACCAAATAATTGACATGCTCAAGCGCGGCCACCATGTTCATCGTCCACTCCCGTTCTTCGATGTGAATCAGGCCTCCGCTTGGGCTTTTCTCCATTAATACAACCTTCATGCCTTGTTCCACTTTGGTTCCCTTCCTCTCCGCTAGTCGACTGCTGATCAAATTTGATTATAACGTATTACGGCAATCTTGTGGCAGACGTTCCATACCCATGGGATTTTTTGTGAGGGGAAATCGGTTTAAAGGGGCAGCGAGACGTTTATTGGAGTTATATCGAATCATTGTAAAAAAACGCGTTACATGGGGGTGAGCCTATGTCTTATAAGGAGAAAAGAGGGTTCAAATGGCTGGTCACCTCCATTCTGATCCTGCTGTTTCTATACCTGCTTCGCCTAAATCATCAGTGGCTGCTGCCGCTTTGGAAGGCGCTGAACGCCGTCTTCGTTCCTCTGGCGATTACGGCCGTCTTCTATTATCTGCTCCGTCCTTTCGTCGACGGGCTGGAACGGCGAAAAGCGCCGCGAGGGATTGCGGTGCTGATCGTATTCGTCCTGGTCGGGCTGCTGCTAGCAGGCATAATCCTCACGGCGGGGCCGTTCATTCGGGACCAATTCGCCGAATTTGCGGCGCAGGTACCGGTCATGATCGACTTCGCCGCGGAGACGATCGAGTCGCTCCGCGACGGACACGAGACGCTGTCGCCGCCGATCCAGGAGGCGATTCCGAACGTCGGAAGCGAGCTCGCTTCGGAGTGGAACCGCTATGCGGGATCGATCGCGAACAGTCTGCTGCGCGTGGTCGAGTGGATCAGCAACGCCCTGCTCATCCTGAGTTTGGTGCCGTTCATTCTTTATTACGCGCTGAAGGATAGCGACAAGCTTACTCCGAAGCTGGCGCGGCTTGCGCCGGAACGATACCGGGACCGGATGCCCGCCCTTCTCGACGAGCTGGACGATACGCTCGCTTCCTACATCCGCGGCAAGCTGATCGTCTCCCTGCTCGTCGGCGTCATGCTGCTTGTCTGTTATTTGGCCATTGGCCTGGACTACGCGCTAGTGCTCGCATGCATCGGCATGTTCGCCAACATCATTCCGTTCTTCGGCCCGGTTATTGGAGCGGTTCCCGCCATGCTGGCCGCCCTGTTTCAAGATCCGGTCAAATCGCTCTACGTCCTTGCCTTAACCGTCATCGTCCAGCAGATCGAAGGGAACTTCATCTCGCCTCAGGTGATGGGACGCACGCTCGACATTCATCCCGTGACGGTCATTGTCCTTATTCTTGCCGCGGGCAGCGTCGGCGGCCTGCTCGGTATTCTGCTCGTCGTGCCTGCGTACGCCGCCGCGAAGGTCGTATTGAAGCATGCGACGGCGATGCGGCAGCAATCGGAAACGGCCCATGACCGCGGGCTTGAGGAGTGAGCCATACAGTACCGTCTTACTTGCTCGAATGCTGCTGACGGCGGGGCTGTAAGGCGTTTTTAGCGCCTTATTCGCTCGCATGCGACTAGCGGCGGGGCTGTAAGGCGTTATTAACGCCTTATTCATTCGAATGATGCTGGCGGCGGGGCTGTAAGGCGTTATTAACGCCTTATTCATTCGAATGCTGCTGGCGGCGGGGCTGCAAGGCGTTATTAACGCCTTATTCATTCGAATGCTGCTGGCAGCGGGGCTGTAAGGCGTTATTAACGCCTTATTCGCTCGAATGCTGCTGACAGCGGGGCTGCAAGGCGTTATTAACGCCTTATTCGCTCGAATGCTGCTGACAGCGGGGCTGTAAGGCGTTATTAACGCCTTATTCGCTCTCATGCGGCTGACGGCGGGGCTGTAAGGCGTTTTTAGCGCCTTATTCGCTCGCATGCGGCTGCTGGCGCTGCATTATTCTGCTATCTCACCTAGTACCTTTCACTTTTGGACCGTAGAATACTTCCTCCACCAATTGCCTGTCATCTACGGGGCGACTGGACTCCCCTTACTTCGGCCGGACTTGCACCGGCAAGCTCTCCCTAGCCTGGCCGGGTACGCAAAAAAAGCGGTACAGCAAAAACTCCTGTACCGCCTTACTCAACTAAACCGCCTTCTCCAAATTTGAGCTTCGTACAAAATACACCGCAAACGCCAAACAAAACGCCGCCAGAAAAGCAAACCCTCCGACGAGGTCCAGCTTGGAGGCAAAGTAGCCAAAGCCCGCCCCAACGACGATCAGCGCCGCGTTCAGAAGGAGCGACTGGAAGGAATCGATGGTCGCGCGCATCGCCGAGTCTATCCTGTGATGCAGGTAACCCGAAGCGAGAGGCTCTACGATTCCAGCGATCAAGCAGACCAGGAACAACGCGGCAATGCCGCTTATGTCCTTCGCCCAAGCCGCGTAAGCGTAGCCCGCCGCCGAGAGCAGCGTAACCGTGACGATGATCGTCCGGAGGCTTAATCTGTCCTTAAGCTTATAAGCCAGCAAATTGCCCGGCAACCGGATGACGAACAGCCCGGCGGAAAACAATCCGAACGCCGCTACCGGAATGTGCACCCTCTCCAGGTACAACTGCCAGAATTCATCGACATACGTGATGGCCGCGCCGATCGCCATGCCGGCCATCATGACGACGTACACGCTCGGATTCAGCCGGAAAAATCGGATCGACTCCGTCCAATAGGTCCGGAGCGGAATCGCTTGCTCCTCCTCATCCGCCGCTTGGAGCTTCGGTTCCTTCAGCAGCAGCGTCAGGACGGAGGCGACGATCATGCTGCCGAAGGACAGCCAGTAGTTGAATTCGAAGCCGAATTTCCCCGCCAGCAGGCTGCCGCTTAGCGCGGCCAACATCGTCGAGACGATATCGACGGCGTTCAAGCGGCCCAAATATTTTTCGAAGCGAGCTTCACTCTTGTCCTGCAGCAGAGAGTCATATAGGAGCGCGTTCTCCGCGCCGCTTGCAGCCGAGCTCCCGATCGCCGCGAGAAAGACGACCAGGGCGAAATGCCAAAACTCCGTCGAGAAGATCAGGATCAAAAACTCGAGACAGCCGAGACACGCGGACAAGACGATCATCCGCTTCCTGCCCCACTTGTCGGCGATGATCCCGGTCGGCACCTCGAGAAGCACGATGGTCACGGCGAACAAAATCTCCGTCATAACGACCATCGGGATGGTCATGCCTCTCTCTTCCCAGAACAGCCTCTCGATCACGTAGGCCGGAATGAGATTGTAAAAAAATCGTATTGCATACAGCTTCCAAAGGTTAGGCATGCTTATTCATTGGCTCCTCTCGATTGGATCGTAACTATCTACGATGTTCAATCGAGTTGCTTGGCGGGGCACGGGATGGCGCTAACGATTAGCAAGGGGGTCTGGTTACAGGCATGGGGGCTCTCCTTTCCTTGGTCAACGACTTTCAGCTCGTTGTATATGTAAAAATATGATCGCCGATCGAAATAAATTGGACCGTTTGATTGGTATTATCAAAAAATGAAAATGACAACACATAATCCGAGGATCCCTTGATTTCCCATGGAAGGATGCTTGGGACTTTTTTCAGCTCGCTGTTTTTGCTTTGGAGAATGTAAGCAGCACCCTCGCCGTCTTCATCCCCCACAGCATTCCCATATTTCCGATATACGTGATCCTTCGCAAATCCAATACCGATATCTCTATTCGTCCGATATCGATTCGTCTCGTTATTATCAGCCGAAACAACCATACCGACCACTTGATTGTCCCGATAAAAGATCTGCAGTCCGTCATAATTGTGCAGCCCAACCATATTAATGTCCGGCTCGGCAGACAGCTTGCTCTCCACTTCCTCCTTGGACATTCCAAGCGTAATGACGGTTCCCGTCAATTCGTCCTTAATGCTTAAATCCTCCATTGAAAATTCGCCGGGATCGTCGCTAATGCGTATCGTCTCCGTCAGTTCGTCCCAGCCGACCTCTTTCCCCAGCGCTTCTCCGACGAACCGAATCGGAACATAGGTCGTGCCTTTGTAGATGAAGCCCTCCTTGTCCGGCTCGGGAAGCTGTGATTCCCCATTGAATATGTATTTCAAGTCTTTGAAAAATACATCAATCTGCGTCGAGCCTACGGCCGCATAAGCGGTCGCAGCGCCGAACAGCGCACAGCAAACAAATCCGAGCGCAAACGATTTAATCTGAAAACGCATGGTTCCCCTCCACCCGTTCTACCTAGTTGCTTGAAATCCCTACCTAGGCTACATCAGCAGCTCCAGCCACTGTTCCTTCGTAATCGCGCCAAAATAATACGCGAGGTCGAGGGAGTCCGTCAGCTCGCGAAGCGCCGCCGCGTCGTACCGCGTGCCCGCGAGCTGCGCCGCGACCTCCGCGCTGTCGCCCCGGCCGAAGTAATCGCCGAAGATCGCGGCTTCCGTAATGACGCCTTCTTCCACCTGCAGGCGCACGTCGAACGTGCCGACCCCTTCGATCCGCCGCTTCTGCTGCACGTTGAAGGCCGGCGAGCGCCCGTAATTCCACTCCCAGCTGCGATACCGCTCGTCCGCAAGCTTGCGGACATTGTCCCAATCCTGCTCGCTCAGCTCGTAGTAAGGAATGTCGTCGGCGCCGTCGAACAACGACCGCAGCAGCGCCTCGCGGAACTGCTCGATCGTCATCGGCTCCTTTAAGAATTCGGAAATGTTCGCCACGCGGCTCCGAATCGATTTCGTTGATTTCGAGACGTATTTCTCCGCGTTCACCTTAAGGGCGGATACGACGTTTTCGATTTCCGAATCGAACAGAAGCGTGCCGTGGCTGAACATTTTGCCCTTCGAGTGGAATTGGGCATTGCCCGAGATCTTGCGTTCGCCGACCTGCAGATCGTTCCGCCCCGTCAGCTCCGCGTCGACGCCCAGCTTGCGCAGCGCCTGGACGACCGGCTCGGTAAACTTCCGGAAATTGTGGAAGGAGCCGCCGTCATCCTTCATGATAAAGCTGAAGTTCAGGTTGCCGAGATCGTGATACACGGCTCCGCCGCCAGAAAGTCTGCGCACGACATGAAGATTGTTTTCCTTCACGTATTCCGCGTTGATTTCTTCGACGGTGTTTTGGTTTTTGCCAATGATGATGGACGGTTCGTTGATGTAGAAAAGCAAATAATCGTCTTCGCCCGGCAGGGAGCGAAGGATATATTCCTCAAGCGCCAGATTGAGCGCCGGATCGGTTATGCCCTGATTGCTGACGAATCGCATGCGGGTTCCTCCTTGTCATCGTACTTGGGAAGATTATACCTTTGCGGGCGGCGGTCGTTCAACTGCTTGGCATCGTTCGCGGGACAAGAGTACAATGGATAAAAAAACACGGGGAGTGAAGTTGATGGAATTTCGGAAGCTTGGAGATAGCGGTCTGAAAGTATCCGCGCTTGGTCTCGGCACGAACGCGTTCGGGAAGCGCGCGGATGAGAAAACGTCGATCGAGGTCATTCATGCCGCCATCGACGCGGGCATTACGTTCATCGATACGGCGAACATCTATGCGGGCACGGAATCGGAGCGCATAATCGGGGAGGCGCTCAGAGGAAGGCGACACGAGGTCGTGCTCACGACCAAAGCGGGACTGCCGCGCGGGGCAGGGCCTTACGAGCGCGGCTCCTCGCGCCGTCACCTGATGGCCGAGCTGGATGCGAGCCTGAAGCGTCTTCAAACCGACTACGTCGATCTCTATCAGATCCATACATTCGATCCGGAGACGCCGCTCGAGGAGACGCTGCGTACGCTGGACGACATGGTGCGCGCAGGCAAAGTGCGCTATATCGGAGCATCCAACTATTACGCGTGGGAGCTCATGAAGGCGGTCGGCATCAGCGACCGGCTCGGGCTGAACCGGTACGTCTCTATGCAGACGAGCTACTCCCTGGCGGACCGTACGCCGGAGCGCGAACTGATACCGATGTGCCTGGATCAAGGGCTCGGCATCATCCCGTATTTCCCGCTGGCCGGCGGTATCTTGACCGGCAAGTACGCCGCGGCCGATGACGCTCCGTCCGGCTCGCGCGCGGATACCGATCCCGGCTTCCGCCGGTTCCTCGGCGACAAGACGATCGCTTTGTCTCGGCAGGTTAACGAGCTCGCCGGAGAGCTTGGAAGCACGGCCAGCGCCTTATCGCTCGCATGGCTGATGAAGCAGCCCGCCGTATCGACCGTGATCGTCGGCGCGACCCGCGCCGAGCAGGTGCAGGCGAATTTAGCCAGTGTCGAGCTGAAGCTGGACGACGCGGCGCTTGCGCGGCTTGATGAGATCAGCCGTCCCTTCCGTGAGGGCGAGCCTTTTGCGATTTATCGGTTGAGTTAAAGATGCAAAAAGTGCAGCAACTCCGCTCGAACGATGACGTCCGGCGAAATTGCTGCACTTCCTTCTGGAATTTGGCGGGCTATGAGCCAATTAGAGCTGATTAGTGAGCAGATGCTGCACGTTCTGCAGCGCCGTTTGAAAACGGAAATCCTGCAGGTTCGCAGCATTTCCGAGCGCGCGCCTGCGAGTTTCCTCGGCATGTTGAGCGCGTTGTTAGATTAGAGTCCATCCATCACGCCCGTCCGCCGCCTCGCCTATGCTTCGTCCGCCGGGAACTTCAGCCCGATCTGCCTTCTCGCTTCGTCGATGATTTCCATCGTGATGAGGGACACCTCGTGCGAGTTTGTCGGCGATTCGCGAAGACCCTTGTTCAGCAGGCCGATAAACTCTTCGGCCTCGTAATACATGTTCTCCTCGATCGTTGGACGGGACAAGTCCTCGGCGCTGCCGTCGCGCAGGCGCAGCTCGATGCTGGAAGGCTCGCTGATCCGGTCGATGAACAGATTGCCCAGCTCGCCCTGAATTTCGTTCGGGACAAACGAATTCGTAATTTTGGAATGCATCAGCACCGCGTCCATGTTGTCGTAGCCCAGCAGCAGGCTGCCTTCGCCGTCGACGCCGGATTCCAGCATGTAGCCTTGCGCCTTCACGGAGGTCGGTCTGCCGAACAGCGCCACCGCCGGATAGATGCAATAAATGCCGATGTCCATCAGCGATCCGTTGGACAGCTCCGGCTTGAACGCGTTCAGCACTTGGCCGGCCTTATATGCATCGTAACGCGAGGAGTATTGGCAGTAGCTCGCAAAATACCTTCTTACGGTCCCGATCCGCTCCAGATTGTCGCGGACCGCGGCGAATCCCGGCATAAGCGTCGACTTCACCGCTTGCATGAGCAGCGTGTTCGTTCGCTTGGCCGTCTCTATCATTTCCCTCATCTCGCGGGCATTGGAAGCGGCAGGCTTCTCGCACAGCACGTGAATGCCGTGATTCATCGCCGCGATCGAATACGGGGCATGCAAGCTGTTCGGGCTCGCGATATAGACCGCGTCGATCTCTCCGCTCGCGAACATCGCGTCCATATCCGTGAACCGATGGGGAATGTCGTGCTTGGCGGCGAATTCCGCGGCTTTCTCTTCCGTCCGGGAATAGACGGCCGTCGCGGCGAATTCCTTATGTTGTTTGGCGCCCACGAGGAAACGCTCCGTAATCCAGTTGGTGCCGATGATGCCGAATCTGATGGTTGTCATGGTGGTTGCTCCTTCTCTTTGACAAAGTAATTCTACTATATTATATTGGGCGAGAACGCTAGGCGCGATAGATTTGGAGGTAGAACAGTGGACACACTCATTTTGTTAATACCCGCTGGACTCATATGTATGGCGATACTGGTTCTGTTCTGGTCGCAATCCAAACCGAAGAAAGGCCTTTGGTTCGGCGTCACGCTCCCCGAAGAGGCGCTTGGCGACGAGCGGCTCGCGGCGCTGCGGAAGGAATTCCGCAAAGCTTATGTCTGGTACGGGCTTGGCATGCTTGTCTCGCTGGTGCCGCTGCTGGCTTTAAGCGATTACTTCTCTCTAGCTTACATTTATTTTTTTATCTGGCTCGCAGGCGTCCTATACACTTCCACAGTACCATTTAAACGCATCCACCACAAGGCGACGGTTCTCAAGCGGGATAACGGCTGGTTCGCGCGCGGGAAGCGGTACGTATCGGTCGAAAAAGAGATCGCGTTCATGTCCGGGCTGAAGCCCTGGTCGCCGTATTGGTTCATTGTGCCGGCGCTCATGTGCGTGCCGCTTCTGATTTTTTCCCTGCAGCACGGCCATCCGCTGCTTCGCTTGACCGGCGCGGCGGCGCTGCTCATGACAGGCGTCACGCTGCTGATCTCGCTCTCGTTCACCCATGGCAAACCGCGCGCTTACAGCCGGAACGCCGCTCCTAATCTCGCCATCCAGCAGGCCGCCAGAAGATATTGGTCGATGTTTTGGCTGACGCTGGCCATCTTCGAGGTTATGAATGCGACGATCGCCTACAATGTGCTGTCCGAAGGGACGATGATCGGTCTCGGCATGTGGCTCGGAGGGATAGCGATGGTGTCGCTCGTGCCGCTGTTCGGCATCTTCTATGTCCATCATCTCATCAAAGATCTGGAGTACCGGTACGGCGACACCGACGGCAAAGGCTATGAGTCCGATGACGACCAGCATTGGCGGCACGGACTCTATTACCACAATCCCGAGGATTCGTCCGTGTGGGTGATGAAGCGGATCGGCGGGGGCATGACCTTCAATCTCGCGACAAGAGCGGGCAAGGTGATGCACTACATCGTCTACGCGATCATCGCCGTAATCGTCATTCCGCTGACGGTCATTCTCGTGCGCGCCGACTCGGTGCCGCCGGAGCTGCTGGTCGACGACGAAGGCGTCGTGACGATCGAAAACTCCGAATATCCCTACAGCTTCGAAGTCGCCGACATTCGGGAGCTGTCGCTCGAGGACACCGTGCCGACCGGCTTCCGAACGAACGGGATGGCGACGTCCACCTATGCCCGAGGCAATTTCAAGCTGACTGAGCTGGACGAATCGGCCAAATTGTACGTGTTCAAAAAATCGCCTCCCTTCATCGTCATGAAGCTGGACGAGCTGTACATTGTCTACAACGATGAGGATCCTGAGAAGACGCGGGCTTTGTACGAGGAGCTTGCGGGCAGGACGGGACTGGCAGGCAAGTAGAGGAACAAAAGCGTTTCGTTAGGCTGACGGGTTAAGGTCAGCTGACGAAACGCTTTTTTTGAGTTGGCGAAGAACTGCAGCACGATTTTTTCTGCTTATCGCGGTCAGCGAGGGCTTGTCCGACTGACGGTCTAATCGTCATCGTCATCGTCATCGTCCGTAAGGAGGTCGCGCAGCATGCGGTCCGGGTGGTTCAGGAACTGCTTGGTGATCACGTAATGCTCCGTCTCTTCCCATGTCGTCGTGCGGATGCCGTCCGCCGTCAATTCGTAAATGATGGAGTCCGGGTACGCCATCAGAATCGGGGAGTGCGTGGCGATGATGAACTGCGAGTTATCCTGAATGAGGTCGTGCATGCGCGCGAGCAGCGCCAGCTGGCGCGACGGCGACAGCGCCGCCTCGGGCTCGTCCAGGATATAGAGGCCGTTCCCGCCGAAGCGGTGTAGGAACGTCGCGAAGAACGACTCGCCATGCGACTGCTGGTGGAGCGACTTGCCTCCGTAGGAGTCGATAAGCCTAGGCGAAGATGCCCCGTACGAGGACTCGCCGTCCAAAGCATCAATGTTCGTCGCCAGATTGTAATAGCTCTCCGCGCGGAAGAAGAACCCGTCCCTCGGCTTCCTCATCCCTTTGACCGGCTTCAAATATTGATGGAGCTCCGAATGAGTCGCCTCGGTCTGGAACGTGAAGTTGATCGTGCCTCCCTCCGCGTTGAACCCGAGCGCCACCGCCAGCGCCTCCATCAGCGTCGACTTGCCCGAGCCGTTCTCCCCGATCAGGTACGTCACCTTCGGATGAAAGCTCAGCTCGTCCAGCTCCCGCACCGCCTGCAGGTTGAAGGGGTACTGGCGGAAGGAAGGCACGCTGTCTCTCAGCAACGCCACTTTGCGCAAGTAGCCGCTAGATTCGTGTATGGACACCTTCAACCCTCCTCAAGTTTTGTGTAACGAAGTGGAACAAAACCGCTTCGGAAGCATTTGCTTTTGGCTCTTGGCTGCCCCTGCTTGCTTACTTGCCCAGCCACTTCTCCCCTTGCAGCTGCTTCCATACCGTCTTGTTGCTGTACCGCTTCTGCGAGCTGATGTCCTCGCCGAACCAGGACGGGGCCGCGAACGCATTCGCTTCTTCGAGCGAAGCGAACTCGACTTCAAGGACCGTCAGCTGAACCTGATCGTAGATATCGATCTCGATAGTTCGGCCGTACCAATCGGCCGTCACCCTGTTCTTCGTAAGCGGAGTGAAGCCGAATGCGGCGGCAACCTGCGAGTAGATGGATTCCGAAATCGCGTACTCAACTTCCTCGCGCACGAGCCCGTTGCCCCTCTTGAACGTATGCGTATAGCTCACGTCGCCCGTTGCCAAGTCCTCAATGCGGCGGATGCGAAGCTCCTCGTTATCGTCCATCGCTAGATACGTCTGCTCGATCCGCTGCTCCGATTTTACAGCCAGCTCGCCCGTCTCGATCAACGACTCCGGGTAGTGCTCCAGCAAAAACTTTCTTTCGATTTCCATCCCCACGATCAACCACTTCTCCTCGCGTATCGATTGTTCTTTCAACCTACCAAATTAAACGAAAGGATTCAACCTGCCCAGTAGTCCGTTCAGGCAAAAACGGATGCCGCCTGCTGGTTCAGCCTGCTATAATAGACAAATGATGAAAATCAAAGGAATGGAAATACGCCGCTTATCCCGCTCGGATGTCCCTCGGATTATTGCCCTCATGCTCGAGGTGATCTCCCGGCTGCCCTCTCAGGAGCTTTTTGCCATGGATGATGAGGCATACTTCCATGAACACGTCGAGGAAAAAGGCGAAATCTACGGAGCCTTTCGGCAAGGCGATTTAGTCGCCTATTCCGTGCTGGCCTTTCCGGGGAGGACCGACTCCAATCTCGGATTCGAATCCGGAGTACCCGATGGCGAGCTGCACCGGGTTGCCGTACTGGATTCGACGGTCGTTCATGAATCGGCGCGCGGCCTTGGGCTGCAGAGACTCTTCCACGAGCTGCGCGAGCAACGGGCCCGGGAGCGGCAATACCTGTACTTGTATTCTACGGTTCACCCCGAGAATTACCCCAGCATGAACAATTTGGAGCGCGCAGGCTTCTCCCTTCAATTTACCCGGCCCATGTACGGAGGAAAGATGAGGCATTGCTATTTTAAAAGACTGTTTTAAAAAGATCGTAGGGGGATCGAAATTTTTTCGAAATGACAAAAAAACAAATTTTGCTCGGCATCCTTGTTGCCTTAGCGGCAGCGGCCGTACTGGATTACGGATTCTTCTGGGTATGGGGGATGCTTCTTCTAGCGGAGCCCGCTCAGTTTAGCCAAGGCAATAATACGTTTGTGATCGTACATTATCAATGGAACTGGATTCAATATCTACTAGAAGCCGTTGCGGTCTTCGGACTCTTCGCGCTTATAGTCGGATTGCGGAAGCGCCGCAAGAAATAACCAATCCCCTCCTCCTTGCAACCTTATGAAGGGCACGTCCGTCTAGTGTTCGACTTCATATGACCAAGGAGAGAGACAGAAGCATGATGCACAACAACAAATGGTTACGAACGATCGCTGCCATCACCGTTGCGCTGTCCGTATTCGCGGCAGGCTGCAGCAGCAATAATGAAAACAACAGCGGCGCGGGCGGCAGCGAGCCGGCGGAGTCCGCCAGCCCTGCTCCAACCGAAACAGCCGACGCCGGATCGGATGCGTCGCCTAGTCCTTCCGCCGAAGCAAGCGCAAGCGCAGAGCCGTCTGCTGATGCGGCAGCAAGCGAAACGCCCGCCGCTTCGGAAGAGGCGGCAGTCGAGCCTACGGCCAAACCATCGGCCAAGCCTAGTGCCCAGCCGAGCGCCAAGCCGACGGCGAAGCCTTCCGTAAAGCCGACGGCAAAGCCAACCGCCAAACCATCAACCAAGCCAACGAACAAACCGGCAACCGCCGCGCCAAGCGCGAAGCCGACAGCCAAGCCGTCCGAGAAGCCGGCGGCGACGCCTGCGCCTTCGGCTGACGTCACGACGTCCGACATCGTAGACAAAATTTTGGCCGACGTCGAGCTGCCTATGACGATCGCCGTAACAGGCGAGCAAGTTGAGGATATGTATTATTTTAATCCTGACGATTACATCACGGAAGGCGTGTTCCGCCAAGCGATGATGAACGTCAAAGCGACCGAGCTCGTCATCGTGAAGCTGAAGGACGAGAAGCATTACGATGCCGTGAAGGAAGGTCTGACGAAGCGCGCCGAGGACATCATCGAGTCGTTCTCGACTTACCTGCCGGATCAGCACGAAGCCGCCAAAAACTATCAAATATTGCGCAGCGGCACCTACGTGCTTCTGTCCATCTCGGAAGATCAAGCAGCCATTAAGGCCGCGTTTGAAGCTTCACTTAAATAAAGCATGCAAAAAGGCTATTCCCCATCATGGTCCATCATGATAATCGGGAACAGCCTTTTTTATTTCCGATTCCGTCAAGCGCTATGCGCGACTTCCGCCGAACGCCGGGCATCCGCTGTGCGCCGGGTCCAGCGGATTATCGCATAAGTCAGAAGCGTGCACTCCGCCAAGGTCAGCGCGAACTGCAGGGCATGCTCGCTGAACGCCATCGCCCCCAGCTCCCACCCGAACAGGAAACGGTTTGCTTGCATGAACAAGATATGGGAGATATACGTAACGACGCTGAACAGGCTGAGCGTCCGATGGTAGATCGTCGCAAATCGGCTCCGGATTCGCAGAACGCCTCGGAACAACAGCAAAGTCAGCGGCAAAATCGAGAAGATGAGCTTGTATTCCGTTGTCCACTCCGAAACGGCAAGCAGCAGCCCCACCTCGGCCGCGGCCAAGGCCAGAGCGATTATCGTCCAGCGCCCCGCACGGAGAGCAAGGAACCATTCCTCGTAACGGGCCGCCAGCGCCCCCGCGAAAACGAACGTGAGGCCGAAGCCGATATGGTTCGTGATCGCGAGATCCGCGTAGTTCCAATGCTCCAGCCTAACACCCAGGAAGCCGTCCATCCCGCCCTCGAACACGAACCGGAGGCTGCCGGAGGTGAACTGGCAAAGCGAATATCCCGCAAGAATAAGCAGCGCCGCCACCCTCGCATTTCCCTTCCTGAGGAGCCAATACGAGGAGGCAATCCCGAATAACAGCGGCGGAATGAACCACAGATGCACATAGGGCCCGCTCACAAAAACCACCATAAACAATATTTTTCCCTGCAGGACGAGATTGCCGACCGTGAAGCCGCCGGAGACAAGCGCGGGAATGATGTGCTGCGCGGCGAACAGCAAGCAGAAACAGCCGTACAGTATTCCGATTCGCAGCATATAGCGCCGCACGTAAGCACCCGGACGTTCGGCATGGGTCCAGCCTTTGTAAGCTAGAAATCCTGCGATCGCATAGAAGCACGGCACGACAACCCGCGAGGCCAGAGCCGCGAACGAAGCCAGCTCGCTCGGCGTCTCGTTGGTCATGTAGGAGAAATACATGGCATGCGCGAACAAAACGAGCAGGGCGCCGGCGAATTTGAAAACCGTGATGCCCGGATAAAATTTACGCACTAGGCATGTCTCCTCAAATCGCCGAATTGTTGCAGCGCGAGCTTCCTCATCTCGGCGACGGATATTTTGCCGGTGGGAGACAGCGGAAGCTGCGGAAGAAACAGAAAATCCCGAGGCAGCTTAAAGGCCGATAACGAAGGCGCCAAGTCCGCCTTTAATCGCTCCGCCGTCAAGCCGCTCCCTCGCCTCGGCACGACGCAGGCGCAGATCTCCTCGCCGTACATGCCGTCCGGCACGCCGATGACGAACGCATCCTCCACGTCCCCATGCTGCATAATGACGGCTTCGATTTCGGTTGGCGAAATTTTTTCGCCTCCACGGGAGATGATCCGATGGATGCGGCCCGCGATCGTAAGCTCGCGCTTTTCGTTCAGCCAGCCAAGATCGCCGGACCGGTACCAGCCGTCCTCCGTGAACACCGGCCGTTCGGCGTCCGCGTTCGTATAACGCATGACCCGGTGGCCGCGAATGCAGATTTCCCCTTGCCCTCCCGCCGGCAGCTCTTCGCCCGTGACGGGGTCCACGACGCGGATCTCGACGCTGGATTCGACCTTCCCGGCTAGACTGGAGCTTTCTTTCATGAATTGGCCGTATTCGATCAGACCGCCAAGCAGGTTCGTCCGCTCGAATAACCGGAACAGCAGCGGGATCAGAACTCCCCTTAAATGCTCCTTGCGGATACATGTTCCGTTCGCGACGGCACCTGCCTCGGATGAACCATAGCTAACCGTGAAAAACTGCAAACGAAGCCCTCCCGTTACTTGCTCGAGAATGGCAGGGGTTACGGCAGCGGACGTAAACGCCGCGCCGAGCAGCGAAGTCAGATCATACCCGGACCGTTCGGGAGAGGACACCATTCGCTGCATCATGTAAGGGGTGCCGACCACGATTTTGCATCGCTCCGACTCGATCAACGACAGCGCTTCGATCGGATGGAAGCGGCTTAGCATGACCGTCGGCACTTTGATCGCTTTCAGATTAGTTAGTATCGTCCCGAAACCGCCCATATGGTACAGCGGCAGCAGGTTCAGCATCTTGAACGCCTGCATCACCCTGGCGCCTAGCGCATCCGCGGCCGCGCCGAACCAGCTCTTCGGCTTATCCTCGTCTTTGGCGGGAACAAAAAATGAAGCTGTCGTGCGCAGCACCGCTTTCGGGACGCCAAGCGTGCCGGAGGTAAACAGCAGAACTAGCGGATCTTGTCCCGTTACGTTCCGTAAAGCTTGGATCAGCTGATCGGACGGGGGGCGGGAAGCTGGCAGCTCCGAATAGGGCCGAAAGCCCTGCCGATCTCCGGCGGAGCCCCCAACGACATAAATGGCGGACGTCAGCCATTCCGCCTCGGGCCCATTCTCGTCGACAAGCTGTCGCAGCATCGACGGGTAATGCTGCCGATGACCGTCCACGCCGATGATCAGCATGGATGCCTCCGCTTCCTTCAAATAACCGGCGAGCTCGTCTTTCTTGGAATACGCGTTGATCGGGACGAGCACCGCGCCTACGCAGGCCGCGGCATACATGGCGACGATCAGCTCCATCCGTCCCGTCATCAGGAACGCGATTTTGTCGCCCTTCCGTATGCCTCGCTCCACCAGGCCTTGGGCGAGCGGCAGCACTTCTTGCCAAACCTTGCGCCACGTATACCTTTGGTCCCATTCCGGAAAGACGTAAGCCGTATGCCGGGGATAACGCCGCGCGCGCTCCTGAAGCAAATACGGGACCGAATCCGCCTGCAACCCTGTTAACCCATTCATTCTCTAACCCCCGAGAACCGTGTACAGAAGCTGGAATCCCTTCGTAAGAAGGAGCCCTGCTCCTTGAGCGTTCTTTATTAAATACTCCCCTCCTACTATATCACCGCATTTGTTCTTAATAAAGAACATTTTTACAGCAAGGATATCATCACTTCCAACTGTATAGCGAAAATAAAGTATTAGACTGGATATGTTGATTTAGCGAGTTTTTGAATCGAAGAATCGTCAGTCAGCTTCTGCAAAATAAGTTTTAAAGCAGCTTCCGAAGATTTTATCGGCTAAACGGAACTCACAGACCTTATCTGCCCTTAAAATCTCGTTTATGGTTTTCTAACGGAACCATAGGCCCTTATTCATTCGAATAGCCCTTGTCCATCACAATAATGGTGCAAATAGCAGCGCTCGGTTCCGTTAATAGATCCATATAGCCGAAAAATGGGGGAATAACGTCTGTGAGTTCCGTCTAGATCGGCATTCAGCGAACAATGGCATTCAAAGGGGACCGACTGCAGTAACGTTCCTTCGTTAGCTCAAATACTATTATTGTCTTTGAAATGAAAATGCTCGTGGTGTATACCATCCATACCGACCAATTCCCCTGTCTTTTTGTGGTAATAAGCAAAATTTCGATTAAGCGGAAGTTTGAGCAACTGGTAGTTCTTATCTTTTGGTAATGTATTAATTTCCTCCATAGCCTTTTCGCGTGTGGAATGTAAAGCGATAGGATAGAAATTCGGAAATCCTCCTGCACTTTCTGATACAAATATCCCCCATACCACTTTCAGAATTACTCACTCCCTTTTTTTTAGTCGCCTATTCTGATAGTTGTAATTAAGCAAATGCTGCACGATCGCTTAGTGCCACGGCGGCGGTCTGTTACTTTATCTTCTCAGTCTACAACATTATTTTTCAGTCTAATACTTTATTTTCTTTGAGCACCAGCACAAAAAACCGACGCCCTATAAGGCGCCGGACCCGTTTATTCATATACGACTCCCGCATGGAATTCCAGGACGTCGCGCAGCAGCATAAAAGCTTCTCCGTTCGTCAGAGCTTCCTGATCCGTCACGGCTTGCACCGTCTCTTCCTTCAGCCATCCGCGCCGCAGAAGCTCTCCCGTCGCTCTGCCTTTGTCGTACTCCGCTCCGGCCATGAAGCATAACGCGCCGGAGGCCTGCTCCAGGCTTACGACCCGGCTGCCGCTGCCGGTCTGCACCGCTTTTGCCGGGTTTTCGCCGAATTGATCCGGATACATAAGGAATAGCCGCAGCATCATATTCCGGAAGGATGCGGGGGACGCTTTGCCGTCCAGATCCCAACGATCGTTGTCGTAGCCGCCGATCGTCATGTTCATGCTGACGGCTGCCAGCAATCCTTTGTACGCTTTGTGATTCATATAAGACGGCTTCGGAAACGATCGGTACTTGAGGTCCACTCCCGCTTCCGCCAACCTGCTTCTCAGCTCCGCGACCGCTTCCTTCGAACGGGACAGCTCCCTGAAGCTCATGTCCCGTTCGATCGCCAGCTTCGCCGCGGCTCCCGCCGCCTGCCCCGTTGCCATGCCCAGCGGCACGACTCTCGCGCTCCCGTGGGGCAAGGAATCGAAGCTTGCCGAGCGGCCGACGACAAGTAGCCGATCGACCTCCAGCGGAACGAGCGAACGGAACGGCACGCCGTACTGCTGGGGCGACAGCATGATCGCGCCGGTATCCTGGCGATTCAGGCGCTGAATGTCGACATCGTAGGAGCCATAAGCGATCGCGTCCCAGAAGTCTCTATTTTCCATCACGTCGGCGATCGTCAGCCGATATTCGCCACGGATATGGCGGGATTCCCTGACATACAGCTCCGGCGCCGTTCCCGCGTACTCGAGCTGCGACAGCTCCTTGAAGTTCCGTTTCAGATAGTCGACGATTCTCGGCGCTTCCTTCTTCCCGATCTCCATGCCTTCCTCGAGCGATTGCCGGTCCAGCGGATCGATGCCGAACAGATGCATCGCATTGATCAGTAAAGTATCGTCGTTCTGCCGCCCGATGTTCAGACCGCGCAGCGCGACTTTATCCGGATTGCTTGACTCATACAGCTTGGCATCCGGGAAGCCCCAGGCGCTCATCTTATCGATGCCCGTGTCTTCGCGCTTGCCGAACGATTGCCAGATCTCATCGGTGACTCCGCTTAGCTTGAAGACCAGCGTAACAGCCATTCGCGCCTCGGGATTGCCAAGATCCTCCCTGCCTGTCGTATACGGCACGCCAGCGAGCGCCGCGATATCCCCATCCTGCGTAGCATCGATAACAGCATTCGCGCCGATCGTCCGCGTCACGCCCGACTCGTCGACGATTTCGAGGCCCGCAATTTCGGTTCCGTCCATGAACGGCTTCATCGACCGCGTTCGCATGAGCAAATCGATATCCGGTTCGGCCGACACCATTCGGTTCAGCGCGGAAGCCGCATGGACAACGTCGATGGAAGTACCCTCAAGCTGGTCGTACCATTCCTGGAAGACGCCTTTGTTCAGAAGCTCGCGGTCTGCGGAAGGCTTCCCGTCTTCCGTAGGCGCGAAATTCAGGTCGAAGGAGTTCAGCCAGCCCAGCGTAATAAGTCCGCCGAGACGATCGCGGTCCTTGCCGTCCGTCAATAATACGCTTAGCCCGCTCCTCGCCGCCGACAATGCGGCCGCCACGCCTTCCGGATCCGTACCGGCCACGATGACGTCGTAATGCTCCTTCGGTTCTCCCGTCGAAACGGCTTCCGGCTGGGACGGCGGCTCCGTATTCGCGAATAAACCGATTCTGTCCCGCCAAGCCCAGAGAAGAACGCTCGCCAGCACAAGGACGGCAGCCAGTATGGCGAATGACGTTTTCCGTTTGCTCAATGTCAGACGATACACCTCCCCATCCTGTTTCCATGAGGAATAGTATCCGACAATTATCCAATTTTATCTTCGATTTCCATTGGTAATAATAAGAAACGTATTCAAATATCCAGCGGATCCTGAATATGGAGTCCGTTATACGGCTTCATCGGATCCTCGTCGGCCTCTTCCACGCTTTCCGCATATTCCGTAGTAAGCGCGCCGAAATCATGGAAGATCCATTCATATCCGTTATACTTCAGAACGGCCTCGAGATGCGCGGCCCAGCCAACGGCATAAAAAAGGTTGAAGGTGAACGTCACTCGGATATTGCCGTGTTCATCGAACCTCGCGTTGATGGGCTCCCATGGGAACGCCCTGGACGGATTGCCTGCCTTGGCTTGTTCTTCGAAATCCTTAAGCAGCCGCTGGAAGCCCGGGTTACGCCAAGCTTGCTCGGTAAATAAACCGCGGAGCCGCTCTTCGTTCATCGGTCCATCCGGCATGCCGAATTCGGACAATCCGAGCGCTTGCGCAAGCCAGAGCGAATACGGACCGACGATTCCCTTGAGACCTTCCGATTCCTCCGTCCTGTCTTTGGCAGCGGTCAGAGTTAGCTGCTTCCGATCCATATCCGGCGTCCAGCTCAGCTCATAGAAGCGTTCGCCGGCATAGCCGTGGGCGACCATTCGGCCATGCTCCGCTTGAATGGGAATTTGGTCAAAAAATCCGATCGCATCCGCATCCTGAGCGCCTGATGCCGTCGCATAGCGGAATGTTAACGGGAAGGCCTCGCCTTGCTCGGTAATCATGTAAGCGAAGGTCCGTTTGACGCCGCCGTCATAGCCCAAGCTGAATTCGAATTGTTCCGGCTGATACATAAGAACGTCATAGCCTTCGAACGGGAGAACCCGGATATCCGCGATCTGATCCGCTTGCTCCAGCTCGAGATGCTCCAGCTTCGGGAGCTCGGTCATTTTCCCCGACGGATTCACGTATTCGACGGCATAGCTGCCGTACAAGCGGAGGTTCCCTCCGCTAGGCACATGCTTCTCGCCGCCGACGGAACGAACGCGAAGCGTTCCGTACCGGCTTTTGCCTTCGGCTCGGATCGGCTTCTCATCAATCGTCTCCACGGTGCTGCTCGGCCCGTTCCACCAATCGCCGGACTCGGCCGGCTGCGCTAGCTCGGATGGAAGCATGGCAAGACCATCTTCATTGAGAGGTGCCGCCGCATCGGCGTGGCGATAAAGAATGCTGTGGCTTTCCTGCTCCTCCAAGACCAGCCAATCGCCCGCAACCGCTCGCAGATGATCCCTGCTCGCCACGATTTCAAGCCGCTTCCTCTGTTCATTCCACTGATAGATGATGGATAGGTCGCCGCTCCAGGCGTCGATGAACAGCCTGCCGTCCGCTCCCGTATACGCCCGACCGTACAAGCCTGGCTCCCAAATCCGCTTATTCTTCTCATCGAGGAGCACGGCGGCTTTCGAATAGAACGTCGCGCCTTCCTTCTGCAGGGGCAGCATTCGGGGCTCAGCCAACCGGGAAGCGTTCCTCTCATAGCGATATGCGCTCAGCTTGCCCGAGCGGATATCATATTCCTTGTATGTGATCCCTTCCTTGCTCCAATTCGGTTGCCGGTTCAATGCGGGCTTGTAAAACTCCAGCAGCAAACGATGCTCATCCAGCCAATTGTAGACGCTCATCCGTTCCTCCGAGCTGGACTTGAGCACCCTTATAAGCTTTCCGTCCCGGTCATAGAAGGCGATCGCTTCCGCCGCAACCGCATAGCCGGTATCGAAATATGTGGCTTTCTCGTTGCCCTTAGCCGCATACTCCAAGAAAAAGGAGGTCCCCTCAGGGTTCCATACGGGCCCCGGATCCGCCGCCGTCATGCCCTCCTCTGCGCCAAACACTCCTTGTGCGACCCCGCTCATCGTATCCGCCAGCATGAAATAGTTGCTTTGCGGGAAGCGATAGATGAATCGTTCCAAGTCCGGAGTCGGATACAGCATCGTGCGCGGAGGAGAGCTGCCGGGATCGCCGATCGCAGGGTAGGGCTGCCCCCCCTTACTCGTTACTTTGCGCGACTGCAGATCGATATGCCACATCTTGCCCAAGTAACTGGAGAGCATAGCTTTGGTTACTCGGCCTTTGTCATCGAACGCGTACTCCGAGCCCATCAGAAAATCTTCTTCGTGTTCTTCGCTGCCCATCGCAACCGTCCAGAATGAGGGAGTCGCGTAAACGCTGCCGGATTCTAAATCGAGGTACGAAACCATATGGTGCAGCGAATGATCCCTTACGGCACGCTGTACGAATAGGGCGGTGCGCTCGTCGATGATTTTCAATTGATGATGACCGGCATATAAATCGGTGTAATAATCATTATCGTCTTTGATAAACGAATAGAGAGGAAAGCTTCGGACTTCTCCCTGCTCCGGTCGCACCAGGACCAGATCGAAATAGATCGGCCCGGCTTCCGAATCGGACGAATAGTCGCGGGCGACCAAATGAACCGCGAAATCTCCGAACACATCCTCCTCCAGGACCATTGTGACGGTGTCTCCGGCATCTTCGAGAGTCAGACGAAAACTGCCGTCTGGGTTCTGAACTGCCGCCGCGATCAGAGCCGGAGCAGTCTCTGTCGGTTTAGGGCTCGCGGCCGGGATATCCGTCTGCCGGGCTTCCTCTGCCGACGTTCCGGCATCCAGCGTTTCCGTCGCTTGATCCTCGGCAGGCGTTTCCATCACCTTCTCGCGATTGAGCGCCGGCAGGGTCAGGAGCAATATAATCGCGATCGATAATCCGATCATTGCCGTTAATTGTTTGTACATGGCGCGATTCCCCTATCGAAAAAGAATGGCATTCCTGCCTAATAGACGCAATGGAGCAAAAAAAGTTACACATATTGCCATTCACAGCTTATTATTAGCCAAAAATTTCTACATTGCGGGACGAAGCTGGTATATAATAGGTTCGTCCCAATCGGACGTTTCCATGCGATAACGACGACACGATAGGAGAATCCAAATGGACATCATTGAACTTCCTATGGCTTTAATTGACGAAGACAAAGATCAGCCCAGATACCAGTTCGACGAAGAAGCGCTGCAGGAGCTGATGCGGAGCATTGAAGAGCTCGGCCTGCTCTCCCCCATCAAAGTAAGAACGACGGGCGACGGACGCTACAAAATCATATACGGCAACCGCCGCTACAAAGCAACGGAGCGGCTGGGACGCGCGACGATCCCTTGCATCGTCTCGACAACGACGGACGAGATGGAAATCTATCTCGAGCAAATCGCGGAAAACTTGACGCGCGAAGGCTTCTCGCCCATCGAGGAGGCCGAGGCGTTCGACAAGCTAATGAACGATTCCCGCTTCCGCAGCTCCATCAAGTTCCTCTCCGCCAAGCTCGGCAAGCCGGAGAGCTACATCAAAAATAAAATGGAGCTGCTGAAGTTCAGCAGCGCCGTCAAAAAGCTGATCGTCAGCGGCGTCGAGATCCGCAAAGACAAGCTGACCGAGGATCAGCTGCTGCCGCTCAAGGATTTGCCGATGGAGCATCGCGATCCGCTCGCTCTTATCGCGGCGCGAGACGAACTGCCGGTCAGCGACGTGAAGAAGATCGCGAAGCTGTTCAAGGACAAGACGATCTCGGACGCCACGAAGGAGAAGCTGCTTCTGAAGAACGGCCCCGGCCTTATCGAGACGTGGTCCGTCTACGAGCAGAACCGCAAGGAGAAGGCGCGGAAGCAAGCCGAGAAGCAAGAAACGCAAACCGCCGAGCCTGCTCCTTCCGCTTCCGCTTCCGATAAAAGCGGCACCGCTCCTTCAGGAGATGCTGCTCCGGTCGCCCAAGCAGGCGCTCCTGCCGAAGCACCCGCCGGAGCCGCCTTTGCTGCAGCATCAGGCTTAGCCGCGCCGGCCGCTGCTCCTGCGGCGGCCGCGATTGCCGCGCCTCCAGCGCCGAAAGGCAACGTCGCCGAGCTGCTGAAGCAGCTTCATTCGCAGCTCGCCCGCCAAGGAGAGATTACGCAAACAATCATCGAGCTCGCCGCTTCGTCCCATGACGGCGAATACACGTTATTCCCGCATGAGATCGAGGAAGTCATCGCGCAGCTGGAATCTCAGCTGGCGAAGTGGAGATCGCTCAAGGCATAGCAGAAGGGCTGCCCGCTAGTCGGTTTTATCGACAGCTGGCAGCCCTTCTTTTTTGGCTAAGAACGTCTGGATGAACGGTTAGGAAGCCATCGCCGCGTTCCGCCGCTTGGCTCTGAGCGTTAAGACAAAGCATAAGATCAAAATCAAGAACGCAAAGGTATAAGGAAAGTTGATGTCCAAATCGAACAAAAAGCCCGCCGCGATCGGACCGATAATGTTGCCAAGGCTCGTAAAGGCCGAATTCAAGCCGGCTACGTAGCCCTGCTGATTTTGGGCCGTCATCGACATCTGGGTGCTGATGGCCGGGCGCAAAATATCGATCGCCAGGAAGATGACGAACGTCACCGCGAATATCATCCAGAAGCTGTGCACGAACAGCGTTAAGAAAATTCGTAATTGCCGCGTTAATATAGACCATCTCGGCCGCTCGTTCTTCCTTCGTCGTAATATCCGCCGCGTAGGCCATGACGGCCGGCATGATCATCGCGGCGCTGATGCCGCCCAGAAGCCTGGACACAAACAGCAGGACGGGAGAATTGGCCATCCCGAACAGCGCCTCCGACAAGGCAAACACGAGCATGCCGATGACGATCATTCGTTTCCTGCCGAATTTGTCCGATAACCTGCCGGCCAGCGGCGAGAAGAGTAGCTGCGTAAGCGAGAAAGCGGCAACGAGCAAGCCGACGATTCCTCCGGTTATGCCTAAGCTCTCCATGAATTTGGGTATAATCGGGATAACCAGCCCAATGCCCGTAAAGACTGAAAACAAATTGAGCATGAGGATCATTGAACACTCCCGCCACCTAAGAGGTGGAGGATTCTTGGGTAGTTGCTCCTAATGGAGCAAAGCTGTAGCGATATTTTCTTTCGAAACATCGTACACCAAGCGATCCCTGTGGTTCCCACAGTTCCTATTTCCTTCGTTACAAGGCCATGGCTTTTATGTTTTGTGCCGCATTCCTATCTCGGTCATGTACCGTTTGGCAGACCGAACACTTCCATGCCCGAATGCTCAAATCTTTCACCTCTGCTTGCTTGTTCCCACAGACGTGACAGGTTTGACTCGTTGGCGCAAAAACCGGTGTCTCCTTGATCGTTCGGCCATACCACCTGGCTTTGTAATGCAGCTGCCGACTCATCTCGCCCCAAGAAGCATCTGCTATGTGTTTGGCGAGGTGTCGGTTCTTCATCATACTAGCAATGCGTAAGTCCTCAAGACAGATCGTTTGGTTTTCACGGATCCATTTCGTGGTCTGCTTATGCATGACGTCTAATCGGCTATTTCGAATTTTTTCATGGATGATGGCTACTTTTCTTTTCGCTTTGGACCAGTTGCTCCCGCCTCGCTTTCTTCTCGCAAGGATACGTTGCCACTTCGCGAGCAGCCTTTCATATCGCAACGTATATCTTGGATTATCCACTGTAGGGCCTTCCGAAGGTACAGCAAGCTGCTTGATGCCCATGTCTATGCCAAGCATGCCGTCTGTTACGGGAAGCGGCTGGATGTCCACCTCGCATACCAACGCCACAAACCATTTGCCGCTTGGGGCAAGCCGTACAGTAGCCGATAGAATCCGGCCTTCTATATCTCTTGACTTGGCATAGGGCACCCAGCCCAACTTTGGAAGCTGCAAGCGCTCTCCCTTCACGGCAATGTTTCCGTTCGTATACCGCGTCGTATAGCTTTGTACGGGATGCTTACGGCTTTTGAAGCGAGGTGGATCATTCTGTTTCTTGAAGAAGCGCTGAAATCCGTCAGCCAGGTTTCGCACAGCCGACTGCAGCGCAATGCTGTCCACTTCTTTCAACCACGGCCACTCGCGTTTCATTGCAGGGAGCTGCGATGCACAGGTGTTATAAGACAAGCCCTTGCCTGTGGCCTGGAAAGTCTCATTCCACTTCGCTAGAAGATGGTTGAACACAAAGCGGCTGCAACCTAATGTTTTGCGCAACAGTATGATTTGTTCTTGACTCGGATAGATGCGAAATTTGAATGCTTTATGCTGGAGCATCGTCTGATTCATCACCTCGCTTCAAAAGAGAGGGATGTTAACTTACTCCAATTATAGAACATATGTTCGTATTCATTCACCAGCAAATTTCCCGATTCACCCCCTGCCTACACTCTCACTTCGGGAGCAAGGGAGTTTAGAGAGAGGAGTATTCTCGGTGTTTTTGATAAAGCTCCCCGTTTTTTTAACAATAGTGCCATCGTCTACTCCCCCAGTTGTCCATTGCTCATTTCAAATACTGAATATTTATTCTAGATTATTCCGAAAAAAAAGAGCCTAGCGCGACGGCTTGGCAATGCCATGCAAAAACACGTCCATAGCTAAACGGTAGGCCGCCAGCGCTTCCTCTCTCCCCATTCTTCGAGTATGCTGATTTAAACCGTACATGAGAATGTCCAGAATCGTGGCGATCCCCGTAACGTCCGCCATCTCCAACTCGCCGTCGTCGATTCCCTTCTGCAGCAGATGCCGGTTAAATTCAATATAACCCCTCACCATCTCGTTAATGCGTTCCTCGACCTCGGGGTCCTTCTCCGCGCTGTTAAAAAATTCGTCGACCGCCTTGCTAAGCGGATGATTCAGCTGGTCAAGCGCCGCATGCTCGGCCATCCCGTACAGCTTGTCGATCGTGGTCGCGTACATCGATTCTTTGGCCAGCCAGTTGTCTTCCCACTCCCTGTTCCAATCATCCATCAAATGCAGGAACAAGCCTTCCTTGCTCTTAAAATGATAATAAATGTTGCCGGCGCTGCAGCCCGTCGCTTTCACGATATCGTCGATCGACGTCGCTTTGTAGCCCTTCTGCGCGAACAGCGTTTTCGACGCGTCGGCGATTTTCTTTTTCGTCTGCTCGGTTTGCTGCTTCTTTTTGTTCATCCAGGAACCACCTCATTTCAGGAAGCGCTCGTTCATCATACTGAAGATTTATTCAGTATTATATCCTGCAGCGCCGGATTAAGCAATCGCGCCAGAAAAAATCCCCGGCCGTTCAGCACGGACGGGGACACCGATTGAAGCTTACGGCTGCAGCAACATCCGTTTCAAAGCGGCTACCTGATCGCCGCTTAAACCGATTTGCGCGAAGTAGCGCTCCGCGCCGCCGAACTTGCCATGCAGATGGTCGAGCATCTGCTCCATGTTGCTAGGCGCGCTGCCCAGGAACAGCTCGTACATCTCGGCCGGAATCTGCTCCGGGCGATCTTGGCGAATCTCATCCATGATCGGCGCGAGATTCGCTTCCGTCTCCGCATAATCCGCTACGATAACCGAACGCTCCACGCCCGCCAGATCCAGCAGCAGCGCCGCGACGACCCCGGTCCGGTCTTTGCCCGCCGCGCAATGGAACAACACGCCGCCCTCGGCTTCCGCCATTCGCTCGAATACCTCGCGCAGAAGCGGTCCGCAATGATCGAGCATGCTAACGTACATGTCGCCTAAGCTGCGAATAGAGACATGAGCCGCAGCCGCCGGATTGATCAAGCTTACATTATAGTAGCTCGCCCGCTCCGAATTATGGAACACGTTGCGCTTCTCCGCCAGCTCCCGGGCATGGCGCAGGTCGATGACGGTTCTTACGCCCAGACCGATAATCGCGTCCTGGTCGCGGTCCGTCAGCCGATGCAGTCCGTCGGCGCGAAGGAAACGCCCCTTTTGCACCGCGAGCCCTTCAGCGGCCGCATAACCGCCGATATCCCTTACATTATAAGCGCCCTCCAGACGAAGAAGCCGTTTAAAACCTTCTGTTGAAATGATCGTCATTATTTCAGTCCGCCTTTCACGAAAGAATCGATAATTTGCCGCTGCAGCAACAGGTAGATGATAAGCACGGGCAAGCTCGCGATCGTCGTCGCCGCCATAAGCGCCCCCCACATATTGCCGTCGGACGAGATGAACATCTGCAGTCCCTTCTGGATCGTCGTATTTTCCAGCTTCGTCGTAACAAGCAGCGGCCAGAAATAATCGTTCCAGGACGTGATGAACAGCAGAATGCCGATGGAAGCGACCGGCGCCTTCAAATTCGGCATGATCGTGCGCCACAGCACGCCCCAGTCGGAGGCGCCGTCCAGCCTCGCGGCTTCGATCAGCGTTTTCGGGTACGACTTGAACGCGTTGTACAGCTGAAGCACCGCGAACGCCGAGGCGATATTCGGCACGATAAGCCCCGCCAGATGATCGCGCCAGCCGAAGCCGCTGATCGCGACGTAGTTCGGGATCATGATGACTTGGAACGGAACGAGCCAAGTGAGCGCGATCAAGCCGTAGATCAGGTTGCTGCCGCGGAACTCCCAGCGCGTGAACGCGTACGCCGCCAGAATGCTGGTGATGAGCTGCATCACCGTCTGAATGACCGCCACGACCATGGAATTGGCCAGCATCCGGTCCATCGGAACGGCGTTCCAGGCTTGGACGTAATTCTCGAAAGTCAAATGAAGCGGAATAAGGCTCGACGTGAACACTTCGCTCTCCGGCTTCAAGGAGGTGACGACCATCCAGTAGAGCGGGAATACCGCCAGCAGCGCGAGCGCAATCAATGAGGCGTGCTTCACGGCGGAAGCCGAATAGATGCCCGTCTTGCGTCCAATCGCTTTCTCCATCAACGCTCCCCCTCCTTCTAGTTGTCGAAGAACGACAGCTTCCGCGATAGTTTCATGAACAGCCAGGCCAGCACGCCGAACCCCAGGAAGAAGACGACTGCCGCTGCCGAGCTCGCGCCGATATTAAACGACTGGAAGCCGTACGTCCACAGCAAATAGTAAATGTTCGTGGTCGTGTTAAACGGTCCGCCTTGCGTAAGGACGTTAATATACGAGAAGCTCCATTCCGAAGCGAACAGCGTGCTCATCATCGCCATGAACAAGATCGTCGGCGACAATAGCGGCAGAATGATATGCCAGATGATCTGGAAGCGGCTTGCCCGGTCGATCTTCGCCGCTTCGATGTATTCCTTGTTAATGCCCGTTAGTGCCGCCGAGAAGATGAGCGTGCTGAAGCCTATCAGCTTCCATCCGGTTATAAACGTGATCGACCAGATCGCCCAGCGCTCATCGGTGAAGAAGCGGATCGGCTCGGACAGGTGAAACCAGTCGGTAAGCGTCTTGTTCAAGATACCGTTCGTCGGATGCATAATCCAACGCCATACGGATGATACGGCGACCGGCGCCATGATCATCGGCAGGAAGATGAGCGCGCGGTAGAAGCCGCTCGCCTTTCTTCCGATATTGTCGGTCGCGATCGCGATGACGAGCGGCAGGATGAGCGAGAACGGAATGACGCCCAGCGTGTAGATCAGCGTATTCCAGAGGGCGATGCCCATCTCCGGCAAGCCGAACAGATTCGCGAAGTTCTTTATGCCCACGAATTGCTTCGGCGACGTCGGCAGCAGATTCCATTGATAGACGCTTAGCTCGAACGTCTGCAGCAGCGGCTTGTAAATCCAGAAGCCGATGGAAATAAGCGCCGGCAGCAAATACATATAAGGCTTGATGCGGCCAAGCCGAGGCAGGAACGGCTTCCGTTCCTTGCTCTTCGGCTTCGCTTCCGCCGCATGGCGGGCCATGCCTACGGCTTCGTAGCTCATTGGATCAATGCCTGCGCGCGCTCTTGCGCATCCTTCATGATGGAGGCGACATCGCCGTCGCTCACGATCGCTTTCGATACCGAGTCGTTCAGGATCGTCTCGATTTGCTTCCAGTTAGAGCCCGGGTACGATACCCACGGCTGAAGCGATTCCAGCTGCTCGAGGTTCGGCTTCACGAGCGGGTTCGCCTCCACCCAATCCTTCAAGTAGTTCGGGTCATCCACAATGGCGGGACGAAGAGGCAGGTAGCCGATCTCCGAGGTAATGATCGTATAGCCGCGCTCGCTCGTCGAGAACTTCAAGAACTCCCATGCCGCTTGCTGCTTCGCCTTGTCGTCCGTCAGGATGAACAAGGCGCTGCCGGAGTTGACCGGCGTCGTCGGCTTGTCGCCGAATGCCGGCATCTTCGCCGTCTTCAGCTCCCAGCCGCCCGCTTCGGATGCGGCGAGGAACGAGCTTTGCAGCGCGCTCGTGAAGAGAAGCATGCCGATCTTGCCTTGGGTGAACGCTTCGATCGCTTCGCCGTCGTTCAGCTTGCTATTCGCGCCGCTCTTGATCAGGTCCTGCCACATCTCGATCGCTCCGATCGCTTCCGGCTCGCCGAACTTAATTGTCTTTCGGTCCTCGGACAATACCCCGCCGCCGTTGCTGCCGATGAGCGCCTGAATAATCCAGTCGCCGCCCGTCGCTCCGCCAACGTGAGCCCCGGTCTGGCCCGTTTTCTCCGCGATCTGCAAGCCGTATTGCTTCACTTGCTCCCAGGTCGCCGGAGGTGCGGCCGGATCCAGCCCCGCTTCCTCGAATAGCTTCGCGTTGTAGAACAGCACCGGCGTGCTGAACGTGAACGGCAGGCCGTAGGTTTTGCCGTTCAGTTGACCAAGCTTCATGCCGTTCGGTGAGAAGCCCTCGAAGTTGCTCTGGAACTCGTCGGCCGGCACGATATCCTCAAGCGGCTTGGCGCCGAAGTTGTTGACGGCGAAGTCGAGGCCGTCGAACGTCAATTGCGCGACGTCCGGAGCCGATCCCGCTACGATGTCGGCCTGTACCTTGGCGTTAATATCGGTGGAGGGGATCGGAATCGCGTCGATCTTAATGTTCGGATGTGCTTCTTCGAATTCCTTGATCAGCTTCTCCGTGCCCGGAATTTGGCTGGCAATGGCCAGGTTGTAGCTGTAAAATTTGAGCGTGACCTGCTCCTTCGTCTCCGTACTAGACACGGTCCCTTCATTGGCCGCATTCGCGGACGCAGCCTTAGCATCCATATTCGAACCGCCCGCGTTCCCCGCATTTCCCGCGTTTCCGCATGCCGATGCCAGCACGGATATCGCGACGAGCGTCGCGGCAACCATCTTTTTGTAAGCCATGATTCCTCTCTCTCCTTCTAGCCCCTCCGGGCTTGCATAATTTATCCCGCAACGGAAGTGGCGCTTCCCAGCTTAAGCATGAGCGTGAGCCGCATCCCGCTTCCACTCGAATACCATCTGTTGATCGCCCGCCATCGGCATCGGATGAACGATCATCTGACCATTCTTCACCAGCACGAGATTGTAGCCGCTGTTGTCGATGAACTTCATGCTGCCGTTGCTGGTCGGCTCGATGCCGAAGGCGACGCCCGTTGCGGCGGCGCTGATCACGCCTTGAAATACGCCGATATTGTTGCAATGAATATGACCGGACAAGAGGCCGATCACATCCGTTCCTTCGATCGCCGCCGCTAGGTCCTGCGGATTCTCGAGCAGGTGGCTGTCCATCATCGGCGTCATCGTCGGAACGACCGGGTGATGGTGAACGATGATCGTGCCGTTCGGAGCCGGCTCAGCAAGCACGCCGCGAAGCCAGTTCAGCTGCTCTTCATCCAGGCGGCCGCCATGCGTGCCCGGAACCTGCGTATTAAGCACGACGATTCGAAGGCCGTCTTCCATCACGCTGTAATAGTAGGACTCCTCAGACGGCTGCTCCTGCAAATACCCTTCGCGGAAGAACGGGCGGGAATCGTGGTTGCCCAGCGCGACATACACCGGTACGCCGAGCTTCTCCTTCTCCTCGTCCAGTACCCGGCGCAGATGACGGTAGTCTTCCACGTCCCCGTCCTGCGTCAGATCGCCGCTAATGACGACGAATGCCGGCTTCCGCGTCAGCTTGCCGAGCTCCGCGAACGCCTCGCGCAGCTTTTGGGTCGTATCCATGCCAAAAAGCGGATTTTTGCCCACAACGTTAATATGCGTGTCGGTGAGATGAGCGAACAATACAGGTTCCTGCATCGAATTAAGCCTCCTCATAATGAGTCTTCGGTTTGTAGCTGCCGATTTCTTGCACGCCGTCCAGATGAATAACCCGGTACGACGGTTTGCCGTCTCGAACATTGACCCACAGGAACAGGTTGTCGCTCTCCGGCCCGTGTCCATGCCCATGGCCGCCCGTTCGCCCGAGCTGAATGCGCTCGCCGCTGCCCTCTACGGAATATTCCATCGCATGCAGATGTCCGGCGAACACGGTATGCGGGCGGCCGTCCAGCATATCCATCAACCTGGCGTACCGCTCGTCCTCCGACTTCCAGCCCGGCTTGTGCATGCTGACGAAGGTCCACTTCGCGTCCCGGTTCTCTTCGAGGATTCGCTCGGCGAACGCGAGCTGCTCTTCGCTGAACGCAAGATCGATGCGGCCCATTTCCTTCAGCTGCTCGGGCGACATCCTGCTGACGATATCGGCATAGAACGCTTGCATGTGGGTATCCATATTGTCCGGATCGTTCTGGACGTTGTAGGTAGCTTTTTTGATAATGTCGACAAACTCATCGGACAGCTCCGTCGGCGGATCCTCCGTGTTCAGCATAAGGAACAAGGCGTCTCCCGCGCGGAACGCGTAGTATTCAAAGCCCTTGCGCTCGCGCCATACCTTCAGCATGACTTGGTTGCCGTAATCATGATTGCCGACGACATGGAAGAAAGGAACTCCTGCTGCCTCGATCTTCGCATCGATCTCTTCCCACTCCGCGATCGCATCGGCGGCGTCTCTCCAGTACCCCTCAATCAGGTCGCCGACCGAAACGACAAAATCCGGCTTCAAATCCGCTACGACCTCGAGCGCTTTCTCGAATACGCCTGCCGTCGCCATTCCGCAGCGGTCTCCCAATACCGCGAAAGCGAAATCTCCGGTTGCCAGTTCTGGCAGCTTGCCGAACCACGGACGCATGTCCGTATCGAACCTCGCGTCGTCATACCATATTTCACCTGTCACGCGGCTTGCTTGAACGATTGTCACTATGCTCTCTCCTCTCGTCTCTTGCACTCCAAGATTGACCATTCGCGATCAGTATGCAGGTTGTATGTAAGTGGATTGTTATCGCGGCCTAAATGATATGTAAAAGAGCCCCCTGGTTTTACAAAACAAAAAAAAAGGACGCCTGCCCAGGCATCCTTCATCCGATCCATTATATAACGCCGCTCAGCATGAGCTGCTGCGTCGTAAAATTATAGTTTTCCTCGATCGCCGCTTTCGCCGCATCGTAGTCGCCCCGCTTCAGCGCCTCGTAAATTTTCGCATTCATGACATTCGCCCACTGCGGCTTTAATTGCGGAAATTGCTTGCGGAAGGTGACCATCCGGCAGATGAACTTGCCGCGATACGATTCCAGCACTTGAAGCATATAGTCGTTGCCCATGCCTCTTAGAATCGTCTCGATGCACATTAGCGAGTTGTTATAGTAGCCTAGAAAGTCGCCTTCCTCGCGGGAGACGTCCTGCCGTCGCAAATATAGCTCGAGCGCTTCCAGATCGAATGGCAGCTCTCTCTGCTTCGCCCGTTCCAAGACGAACAGTTGCATCGATACGAGCACCTCGAGCATTTGGCAAAATTGGCGAAATGAAATTTCCTTCACGAGGACGCCTCGCCCTCTGAAGCTCTCGACCAGCCCTTCCTTCTCCAGCATCGCGATTGCCGCCCGGACCGGCGTCCGGCTCATGCCAAGCTCGCCGGCCAGCTCGTTCTCGGACAGCAGCACGCCCGGCATCACTTCGGCGCGCACGATTCTGTCCTTGATTCGATTGTAAGCTTCCGTTTCCAATGATGATGCTCGCATGCTACCCAATCCTTTTTATTCTCAGATGGAAATTATGCTAACAAATAGGACCAGGGATAGATAGTTAAGATATTGTAAATCTTCAATTCTGCCAAACATTAAACCGGTTGCCGTCCGGATCCTTGAACCGGAATTGCAGGCCGCACGAACCGTTGTCCGTAATAGCTTCGACCGAAGCGCCATGCTCTCGCAGCGACTGATGGAGCGTTAGAATATCGCCGGTCTCGAAGGTTAAGGAGAACATCTCGAAATTGTCGCCCTCCCATTGATCCGTCGTGAAGTTGGCATTGGGCCTGTCTTTGGATTCGAGAAGGAAAATCCATTGCCCGCTGCCCATGATCAGGATGCTGTCATTCCGTTCGAAAGGCTTCAAGCCCAGCGCCTGCATGTACCACGTTCTCGAACGTTCCAGGCTCGACACCGGCAAGTAGGTGCAGTGAACGCCTTTGACGAGCGGCGTCTTGGCCGCCGTAGGTTGTTGCTCCGAATCTTTTAATGGCTGTTGGTTCATATTGAACTCCTCCTTCATCGTTATCATTATATAGACGACACCGCTCCTTCCATTCCGTCACGGACATCTATTATTTTATTGCAAGGGCTCCATACTTGTTGCCATCCGGATCAAAGAAGAAGAGCTGCTCGGTACCAGCTATGGACTCCCGTTCCGTCCGTACCGCTTGTTCCTCCATCTCCCGGTAAAATAGCTCCTCGTCCTCGACCAGGAATACGACGACCGGCAGCTTGGACAAGCCGCGCTCCCGAAGCACCCCTTCGCTCACTTCGATTAGAAACAGGCAATGGCCCGACGGCAGCATCACATGCCCGTTATGGTCGAGCGTGAGACCCAGGACGCGGATGAACCACTCCCTTGATCGATCTCGGTTCGAAACCGGGATATAGTACTGCCCCGCCTGCTTGACGAGCCGTTCTACGACAGGGCCTACCAGCTTGTCGGTGGCTTCACGTCTTCGGAAATACCCGGCCCAATCGGAGAGATGCTTCTCTTTCAGCAGTTTGCGGCTCCTTCTCATCCGGCTCTCTACCGCCGCGACCGACATATGGAGCATGCCGGCGATTTCGTTCACCTTCATCTCGCTTATATAGTAGGACAGCATAATGGTACGGCTCGTCTCATCCAGCTGCTTCAAGGCTTGCGCGACATCGGAGCTTATTTCGTCTCGGATCGAGATATCCTCCGCATGCCGTTCTCCTTCGCATAGCGCGAGCTGCGCAAGTTCCTTCTGTAGACGATGCTTCCGGGTCAGCGACCGCTTATAATCAATGGATAAGCGAAGAGCTATGGCATACAGCCAGCTGCCGAATCGCTCGGGCTGCTGAAGAGTCCCCAGAGAGCGGAACGCTTTGACGAACGTTTCCTGCGCGATATCCTGTGCGAGGTAGTAGTCGCTTAAGAGATCGTAAGCGACCGCGCATACCGCGTTCGTATACAGGCGCACCAGCTCCGCGAAAGCCTCCATATCTCCGCCGGCCGCCGCGATGACAAGCTCGGTTACGGACGTTTTTTCCGTTTTGCTCTGGCGGATTTCCAACAGGCTTCCCTCCAGTCCACAGGCTTTAGCGTGGTTCTTAGCCATCATTATAGCATGTCGTGGTAAATCCTTCCTGAAAAACGAGGCCGCCGGACGTCCGATTTAACCGCTCGACAAAAAAAAGTGGCCCGCATCGCTGCGGGCCCAAGCCGTTCTATATTAAAAGGGCGAGCAATCGCGTGTAATCGAAGGCGTCAAACAGCCCCCTGTTTTTCCGGCAAGTTATCCGGCCTGGCCGAGGCAGGAAAGTAGCTCATCTCCATGGGAGATACGGACTTTGACTCCGCTCTCTTCCTCTGTTCCCCTGTTGTTCCGTCCTGACCTGCATCCGAGCAATTGTTATCCTTTCGGTAGCTCCCCTCCACCAGCTTCATGTCGATGAAATCCACCACCTGCTGCAGAGAGGCTATTTGGCTGACGATATGATTCCGGTGGCTTCTTAATTGCTCTACCAGCTCCGGATATTCTGCGGGATCGGCGTCTGCGGAAACCTCCAGAAAAGATCGCATGTTCTCCAGCGGCATCCCCGTTTTTTTCAAGCACGCTATCAGTTGGATCCTGCTAATATCCTCCTTCCGGTAGACTCGGTGCCCGTTATCCTTCCGTTCTGCTCGGGGCAACAGCACGATCTTCTCGTAATAACGGATCGCATCTTCTGACACTCCGGTTTGTTCGGCAGCCTGCTTAATCGTAAACGTCTGCTCTTCGTTCAATCTGCTCCCTCCCGGCGGGGATTTTTGTTGCATTATACATCTTGGTGCCGGCTCCAAGTCAAGTCTTATCTCTTCGGAACGATAACTTTATATTCACGCCTTGACTTGGTGTCGACTCCAACCTTTAGAATGTGCGCTAACAGGGTCATGAACCCGTTATCTGGAGGAGATGTACAATGAATCAAAGCCAATATGTAAATATCGCGTTCATTACGGGCGCAAGCTCCGGGATCGGGTTGGAGTTAACCCGGAAGTTGTTGTCGGAGCAATGGCAAGTCGTTGCCTTGAACCGGTCCGATTTCCCGGCGGATGACAGGCCCATTCAAGAAGCCATCAACAATGGCCTTCTAAGGGTATATAAAACAGCTGATCTTGCCGATTATGCCAGCTTGAGAGAGAGCTTGGAGGCCATTAAACAAAAGGAATCGCAAATCGATATTTTGTTCAACAACGCCGGCGGATCCTTTCCCGAGCTGCGCTATTCCAAGCAAGGACGCGAAATGCATTATGAACTGATGACCGTCGTTCCGTACATCATTCTGATGGAATTGAAGGAACTGCTCTACAACGGCCGTTTCAAAACAGTGATCAACACCTCGTCCTCCGCGCATCAATTTACGAAAGCATTGAATATCGAAATGCTTGAGCGCCCCAGCACCTTCCGCAAGCTGATTGGTCCTTACGCAAGCTCCAAGCTTGCTCTCTCGCTCTGGACTCAGGCCGTCGCGCCGCAGTTGGCCAAAGAGGACATCAAGATCCGCAGTGTTGATCCTGGCGGCAACAATACAATAAGAAAAGAAACCGGATCCGGGCTCCCCTTATTGGTTAAAGCGATGATGAAGCTGTTTTACCCGCCGCCTAGTCACGGCGCCGACTTGCTGCATGAAGGAGCTCTCGGGATGCAACGCAATGAAACCGGCGTGTTCTTGCAGAGGGGGCGGGTTGCGAAATTGAAGTTTGCGGATCAAGCGCAGAACGTTCTGTCGAGAGTAAATACGATTTACGAAGAGGATTTTCGAGAACGAACCATTTGAACGTGTTGTCTCCGGCGAAGGGCTGAAGCGCGGCAGTTTCTATGTCAGCAATATTCATTGGCAAAAATTAGCGAGCCGACCACCGGTTCGTCGACACGAAAAAACCGCCGGAGGCATCACGCGCCTCCAGCGGCTATTATAAGCTACTTCCAATCCCAGCCTTTGATCCGATCGTACTCTTCCCTCGTAATCGACAGCACCGTGCCGTGCTTGAACCGGTACGGGAAGGAGAACGCCGCGTCCGAGCGGATGAACCGGCCGCTTGCGATGTCGTCGGCGATGAACGGCACATAGCCTTGTCCTTCGCCTTCGACGCCGAAGAAGTCGATCATCAAGCACCAGCGTCCGTCCGGCAGCTTGAACGCCGTCGGCGCCTCGTACGCGGGATGGCCGAGCTTCGCCATCTCCTCGTCGAACGCCTCGATCCGCTTGTACTCGCCGGTCAGCGTTCGACCCTTCTGCAAGATAATGCCCACGGGGTTCGCCTCGCTCTTCAGGAAACGGTAGAACCATCCGTTCTCTTCGTAGATCGCGGAATCAATAATACCGCTGTCGTCCTTGCGGCACAGCATCTGCGGCTTCGCGAACGATTCGAAGTCCGTCGTGCGCGTATAGTAGATCGCCTTATTCCCGTAGTTGTTGGAGGCGTGCGCCGACGACCAGTGCAGCACGTAATCGCCGTTCTTCTGGTCATAGACGACGTCCGGCGCCCACAGGCAGCCGTAATCTTCGTCGCCGAGCTCGATCAGCCGCTGCTCCGACCAGTTCACGAGATCGTCCGACTGCCACATGGACAGGCATTTGCTGCCCTCCCGGCTAATGCTGCCCCAGCTGCTCCGGTACTTCGCATGGAACCCGTTCGCCAAGCTGAGGTCCGTGGCGAGCAGGACGAACTTGCCCGCCTTGGTCCGCACGATCGTATGGTCCCGTACGCCCTTATCGCCTTGCTCGCTCCATAGTACCGGCGCTCCGCCGTTCACTTGCTCCCAGTTAAAGCCGTCCGTGCTGAGAGCAAAGTAGATTTGCTCTCCGTCCGGCGTTTTCTTCTCCTTAAAATGCACGAATAAATAAGCGTCCATGTCGTCATCTTGGCTCCTCTGCATCATGATGGTCAAGCTTCTCCCACCCGGCTTAAGCCGTACCTGTCTCGATGGCGGCCTGGCATTCACCGATCATCCGAACCGCCCAATCGTACACGCCTCTATCCGGATATTTCCGATAATCGCACTCCAGCGCGGAGATCAGATACAAATACATATCGTACCACCTTGAGCGGGCGCTCTCGCTTACGCTGAGCGCGCCCATGCCGTAGCCCTCAAGGAAGGAGGAATTAACGTTAATCGCCCGAAATCCGGCCTCCATGAGCGGCTCCGCCCACAGACACCGCTCGAAATCGATCAACCCCGTCACGCGGCCGTATTCAACGAAGACGTTGCCCGACCACAGATCCCAATGGACGAGTCTCGGCTCGGCGACCTCCGCGAAGTGCGGCGCGTCCCGATCGAGCAGCGCCGCGAGCGTCTGGAAGTCGACGGGCAGCGCGATATCCCTTCTTTCCGCGTCCCGGACGGCATCCTGAAGAATGCTGCGGAACACGTCGATCCAGACGCGTCCCTGCCGCTGCGGCTGGCCGAAATAGCCGAAGCGCTCCCCCGTGATTACGTTAATTCGCGCGTTGAGCTGCCCGACCTGCCGGTCGATCGCCGCCCTCGCCGCATCGCCGAGCTCGGCGCGCATCGAGTTATAGCTGCGGCCGCGAAGCTTCTCGGCAAAAAAATAGTCCGAACCGAAACCGTCGTTGCCGCGGCCATAGAACAGCACGGACGGCACAGGCACGTTCGTCCGCTCCGCGACGAGCCGCAGCGCCTCGACTTCGCTTAACATGATATCCTGCTCATGCGTCATAATGACGGCATCCGTAGGCGGCGCGATCTTTAGAACCGTCTCGCGGCCGTCGGACAACTCGACTGAATAGGCCGCATTGAAGAAGCCTTCCTTGAGCTCTGCGATTCGGGCCGCGCCGAGGCCGGGGAACGCCTTCGAGACCATCGCGCCGATCGTCTCGCGCGTCTGCTTATGCTTCGTTACGCTCTCCATTCGTAATGCTCCCTTCTTTCTGGCCGCTTGAAATGGAAAGCCGCCGAGGCGCGTGCGCATTCGACGGCTAAGTTAGACAGGTCGCCCTAGCCCTGATTCTGCCTTATTCGAAAATCGGCTTGCCGTCCGCGCTCCATTGCAGCTTGCGGACGAACGTGTGGCGGTTCGGGTCGTATAGCGGATCCCCGACTATCTCTTTGTACGTGCGGGCGTGGAAGACAAGAATGTCGTCCTCTCCGTCCTCCGACTTCGTGAAGCTGTTATGTCCCGGTCCGAACAGGCCGATCGCCTCGTCGGTCTTCAGGACCGGCTGCGGCGCCTTCGCCCAGGAGGCCGGATCCATCAGGTCGGCGTCCTCCGAAGCTTCGAGCAGCCCCATGCAGTAATGATGGTTCGTCGCGCTTGCCGAATAGGAGATGAAGATGCGTCCGTCACGCTTCACGACCGCCGCTCCTTCGTTCACGAGGAAGCCGATCACTTCCCAATCGTACTCCGGCGTCGTCAGCATCACGCCGTCCGCCGCCAATGTCCACGGATTCTCCATTGGCGCGATATACAGGTTGGAGTTGCCCTTGATGTCCGGATCCTTCTGCGCCCAGACGAGGTAACGGGTGCCGCGGTGCTCGAACGTCGTCGCGTCGAGGGCGAACGATTCCCACATCGTCTTGATCTGGCCTTTCTCCACCCACTCGCCTTCGAGCGGGTTCGCCGACTCGTTCTCCAGCACGAACATGCGGTGATCGAACAGACCGTCGTTCGTCTCCGTCGTGCGCGCGGCGGCGTAATAGATGTACCATTTGCCGTCGATGAAATGGATTTCCGGCGCCCAGATGTTCGCGCTCATCATGCCGGTCTCATGCTTCCGCCAGGCGACGATCGGCTCCGCTTCCGCGAGTCCGGCGATCGTGCTCGCCCGCCGCACTTCGATCCGGTCGTATTCCGGCACGGAAGCCGTGAAGTAGTAGAACCCGTCGTCATGCTTGTAAACCCATGGGTCGGCCCGCTGCAAAATAATCGGTTGCTCCGTTGCCGCCATCGTTTTCAGTCCAGTCATCGTCTCTCTCCCTCTCTATCTGTATCTCTCTCACTATCTATCAAGCCTTCGGAGTCAGCGTCACGACCGCCACCGATGCCGGAGGCAGCTTCGCGGTCAGCGTGCCGTCCGCCCAGCTCGCTTCGTCGAACGAACGCTGCGCGACCCGTTCCGGCTGCTCGAACGTGTTGTGCGCGTGAATGTCGTCCGCCGCGAGGATCGAGCCGCTTGCCGTGTAGCCCGCGGACGATCCGCGCAGCTCGATGTTCAACTCGGCCGCGTTCGCCGGATCGAGGTTCGCCAGGCTGACGCTGATGACGCCGTCCTTGACCGATGCGGATACCGTCACCTGAGGCAGCTTCTTGCCGAATCCCTCGTATTCGCCGAACGAGCCGTGGATCGCAAGCGCTTCGCCGTCCTGGTGCACCTTGAACATCTCGAGCACGTGGTAGGTCGGCGTCAGCAGCATCTGATTGCCTTCCGTCAGGATGACCGCCTGCAGAACGTTGACCATCTGCGCGAGGTTCGCCATATGGACCCGGCTGCAATGCTTGTGGAACACATGAAGGTGAATCGCCGCGACAAGCGCGTCGCGCATCGTGTTCTGTTGGTACAGGAAGCCCGGATTCGTGCCCGGCTCCGTCAGGAACCAAGTGCCCCATTCGTCGACGATCAGGCCTACGCGCTTCTCCGGATCGTACTGATCCATGATCGTGCTGTGGCGCGTAATCAGTTCGTCCATATACAGAGCCTTGGCCATCGTCTCGGCCCAGTCTTGCTCGTCGAAGTGAAGCGCCGGCTTCTTCTCCTCCCAGCTGCCCGGGATCGTGTAATAGTGCAGGCTAAGACCGTCCATCAACCGGCCGGCTTTGCGCATAAGCACTTCGGTCCAGCGGTAGTCGGCGATGTTCGCGCCGCCCGCGATTTTATAAAGGCGGTTGTCTCCGTATTGTCTAACATACGTCTGATAATTACGGTACAAATCCGCGTAATATTCCGGCTCCATGTTGCCGCCGCAGCCCCAGTTCTCGTTGCCCACGCCGAAGTACTTCAGCTTCCAAGGCTGCTCGCGGCCGTTCTCCTTGCGCCAGTTCGCCATCGGCGACTCGCCGCCGAAGGTCATATATTCGACCCACTCGCTCATCTCCTGCACCGAACCGCTGCCGACGTTGCCGCAGATGTACGGCTCCGTGTCCAGCAGCTCGCACAGCTGAAAAAACTCGTGCGTGCCGAAATGGTTATTTTCCACGACGCCGCCCCAATGGGTGTTGACCATCCGCTTGCGCGATTCGCGCGGGCCGACGCCGTCCTTCCAATGATACTCGTCCGCGAAGCAGCCGCCCGGCCAGCGCAGGTTCGGAATGTTCAGCTTGCGCAGCGCTTCCAGCACGTCGTTCCGGATGCCCTTCGTATTCGGAATATGCGAATCCTCGCCAACCCACAGTCCTTCATAGATGCAGCGGCCGAGATGCTCCGCGAAATGTCCGTAAATATGGCGGTTAATGGTGCCGACCGACCAGTCGGCGTGCACGACGATTTTATGTGTTGTGGTCATGGCTTATCTCCTCTTTCTAAATATAAGGGCTCCTACCCGATTATCCTTTGATGCCGGAATTCAAGTTGATCGATTGAATGAAATACTTCTGCGCAAACGCGAAGAGCAGCAGCGTCGGAATCATGGCGAGAATCGCCGAACCGACCAATTGCCCGATCATGCGATAGTTGCCGTAAATGTCCTGAAGGAGCAGCAGCCCCGCGGTAACCGGCATTTTATCGACATCCGTGTACACGATAACCGGCCAGAGGAAGTCGTTCCAGGAACCGACGAACGAGAACAAGCCGCACACGATCAGGATCGGCTTCATCAGCGGCAGAATGATCGATACATAAATACGGAAATCGTTGGCGCCGTCGACGCGCGCCGATTCGTCAAATTCCTGCGGCACACCGAGCATGAACTGTCGGACCAGGAAGAGGTTGCCCATGCCCGCAAGCCCGGGAATGATCATGGCCCAAGCCGTGTTCACCCAGCCGAGCATATCGATGATTTTATAAGAAGGAATTAAGTTCACGACGTTCGGGAAAAAAGAAATGCCTAGCAGCGTGAAGAACAGCGCGTCTCTTCCTTTGAACTTCATGCGGGAGTAGCCATAGCCGGTGAGGGAAATGACCAAAACCACCAGAAGCGTATGCGACACGGCGATCACGACGGAATTCATCAGCCAGCGCATAATCGGAGCGGTCGACGTATTCGACAGGATGGTCGAATAATTTTCGAGCACGAACGCTTCGGGGAACAGTCTGAAGCCCGTCGATACGACCTCGGTCTGCGACCGGAAGGAGGTCGATATTCCGAATATGACGGGAAGCACCCACAACAAACACAAGATGATCAAAAACGCGTAGGCGATATATTTCGAGAAGCTAAAACCTTTCGTCAATGTCATGACACCTGCCTTTCCTTATCCGTCGATTCTACCTTGCGCTTCGGTTCATCACATAGTATTGCAAAGCCGAAATGATCAGAATGACGATGCCAAGCAATACCGCCATCGCCGAGGCCATTCCCGCAATCGATTCCCCGTGGCCGAACGCGAGCGAGCGAATGTACATCATGAGCACATGCGTACTTTGACGCGGCCCCCCATCGGTCATCATGAGCGGCTGGCCGAACACGTTGAACGCTCCCGCCGTCGTCATGACGAAGGTATAGATGAGCGGGAAGTTGATCGACGGCAAGGTGATGCTGAAGAACTTGCGGTACGAACCCGCGCCGTCTATCTCGGCAGCTTCGTACAGGTCTCTGGCCACGCCTGCTAGCGATGCCCGGTAGATGATCAAGTTGCCGCCAAGGCCGCCCCAGATCGTCATGACGATAATAATGATCCACGCGTAAGGCTGCGTCGCCTGCCAAGCGGCTTCCGAGCCGAAGATGTTATTGGTAACCCCCAACTGCTTGTTGAAGATCAGAAGCCAGATCAGCGCCGCCGCGGAGATCGAGATCAAACCCGGCACGTACAGGATCGACTGCATGAGCCCTTTTGCCCGCACATACTTATGCTGAAGCGCGACCGCGGCCATCAGCGGAAGGACGATCAGAAGCGGCACCGACAGCAGCACGAACAACAGCGTGTTCTTCAGGCCGTTCAAGAACTGCGTATGAAAGGTCGATTCGGTATCGAACAGGATCGTTTTATAATTGGCAAGACCGACCCACTGCGGATCGTTCATGAGATTCCATTGCGTGAAGGAAGCGTAAATGCCGTAGATCGTCGGCAGCAATATGAACACGATGAACAAAATCAAATGAGGACCAACGAATAAATAAGGCGTAATCGCTTTTTTCATGTGCTCTCCTTCCTATAGAAAGGAATGTGTCATGTGCTAGACATGACACATTGCCTTCCACCGTTTATTGAATTAGGAGTTACTTGGCCCCGCTTGACTCGTTCTCGGCAATCTTGTCCTCCACGAACTTCTGCATCGTGGCAAGCGTCTCGTCCAGATCGATGTTGCCTCTGATGAGGTCGGCTGTATAGGTGTCGACCGCTTCTTGAATGTAAGGATAATGTTCGTACGTGTAAATGTAGAGCGACTGCGTCTGCACGTCGTTCGACGTGAAGAAAGACTGCATATAGTTCTTATACTCCGGAGATTCGATAACTTGTTTACTTGCGACGATTTGTCCCGCTTTCGCCCACTCCATCGAGTTCTGACGAATGAATTCAAGGAATTGGCCGATGCCCGCTTCTTTCTCGTCGGCGCGTTTCTCGTTCTCGAACATCGCGAACAAGTGCGAGGAAGAACGGTTCGTGAATTTGTCCGGGGATACGGAGTAAATGTTCGTTACGCCAAGGTTCAGCCCTTCAACGGCGGCATGCGCCGTCGAGCTCCACGTTCCATCCGTGGAGAACAGTACATTGCCGGATTGGAACATCAGGAAGCCGTCTTCGCCGAACGGCGTCATCAGGCCGGCGTCGGCGATCTTTTTCACCGATGTATAAGCTTGACGGAACACGTCCGAATCTACAGCAGGCTTGCCGTCCACTTGGATATCGCCGCCCAGGTTCTGGATTTGCGCCAACATAACCCATCCGATCAGCGCGTCGTTCACCACGTACTGGCCTTCCTCCATCTTGCCTTGCAGCTCCAGCATTTCGTCGACCGTCACGTTATTGTCGTCCAGCCAATGCTCTACGCCGTATTTCGCAAGCAGGTCTTTGTTCACGTACATCGCGTTGCTGTGAATATCGAGCGGCACCGTATATTGAACGCCGTCAATATTGCCGGTATTCCAAGCTTGCGGCAGGTAGTTCTCTTCCTTCAGCTCAGGCTGCGCCGCCATAATGCCCGTCATAGCCTCGAGCTTGCCTTGCTTCACGAATCCCGGAACGCGGTCTGCATGGATGATCGCCAGATCGGGAATGTCCTTGCCGGTGCTCAGCACGGTAGAAATTTTCGTGTACATATCGGCCGTCACGACATGCTTGACTTTGATTTCCGGATTCGTTGCGTTGTAGTTCTTCACGAGCTGGTCCATGAACGCGCCGTCTTCGCCGGTGAGCGGCGTCCAGAAGGTAATCGTCTTGCTGCTGTTGCCGCTGCTGCAAGCGGACAGGACCGTCATTAAGGTGAAGCAGAGAATTAACGCATGAATAAATGGCTTTTTCATTTGTACTTTTCCTCCCTTTTTTTAAGCAACCCTGAGTGAAGCGTTTACAACTGCCTGTTTAAGCGGTTACATCTCCGAAACTTGCAACACCCCTTTAATTTCGTCAACCACTTTGGCGACTATTAAAGAACTTTACATTCGCCAACAAAGTTTCGCTCAAATGTTAACCATTGAACAGTTTTATTAACCTCGTGTTTTAGAATAATATCGAATTCCACCAATTGTCAACAACTTTTTGTTAAGTATTTTATGTTTATATGAAATAATCACGAAAATGGTTTTGATATTCACCTTTTCCTTGTCAATTAGTATTTAAGTGCTGTATATTTAATATAAAAATGAACTATCGGAAGAGGGTCGCATGGAGACAATCGTATCGGAGAATAATCTCCCGTTATTCGAAGCACTGGCCAGCAACGTCCGCATCAAGATCATCGAGCTGCTCGGACAAGAGCCGATGATTATGAAGGACTTGGCCTCCGCGCTCGGTCTTAGCAATTCCATCATCACCATGCACGTTAAGAAGCTGGAGCGGGCCGACCTGGTCCGCACCGAGATGATTCCCGGCAAGGGCGCGTCGCAGAAGCTATGCACCCTGGTCGCCGACCGGATCGAGCTCGTATTCCCAAGCAAAGGGCTCATTCCGCGCAACTTCCATATTACGAACATCTCGATCGGCCATTTCACCGACTTCGACGTCGTTCCGACATGCGGACTGGCGTCCAAGTACAAGATCATCGGAGACGGCTTCGACGATCCGCGGTACTTCCTGGACCCGGAACGCGTCGACGCGAAAATTTTGTGGTTCTCGAAAGGTTTTATTTCGTACAAAATTCCGAACTACCTGAAGCCCGACGAGGAGCCGGAAGAGCTTGAGCTCACGATGGAGCTCGCTTCGGAGGCGCCGCTTTCCAACGAGCATTGGCCGTCCGATATCTCGTTCACGTTCAACGGCTTCCCCATCGGCAAGTGGACAAGCCCCGGCGACTTCGGCGGCACCCGCGGCAAGTATACGCCGGAGTGGTGGAACATCGAGATGAACCAATACGGCCTGCTGGTTCACATCCGCATCAATGCCGACGGCACCTTCATCGAAGGAACGAAGGTTTCGGACTACACGATCGGCAATGTCGACATTAACCGGCTGCAGTGGGACCTCAAGCTCGAGGTCAAGGAAGACGCGAAAAATATCGGCGGACTGACGATCTACGGCGCCGGATTTGGAAACTATTACCAGGATATTGTCAGCAAGCTGACGTATATCGATCGGAAGAAGCTGAAATAACGCGGTATATAAAAAAGAGACAGACCTGCGCGGTGTGCGGGTCTGTCTCTTCTTTGTTGCCTTAGATATTGGAATCACACGTGTGGCTATCGCTCGCTTTGCTGTGCGCCGCGCACCAGTAACGACCACGCGTGTCGCTATTACTCACTTTGCTGCACGCCTCGCACCAGTAACGACCACACGTGTCGCTACTGCTCACTTTACCGCGCGTCTCACGCCAGTAACGATCACGCGTATCCTTATCGCTCGCTCTGCCGCGCACCGCGCGCCAGTAACGATCACACTTGTCGCTATTGCTCGCTCTGCCACGTACCGCGCGCCAGTAACGATCACACGTGTCGCTATCACATTGCTAGCCGTCCCCAACCCGCCTCACCGACTCCCGGACAACAAGCGTAGGCCGGATATACATGCGCAGCATCTCTCTGCTCGCATGCTTGAGCGACAGCAGCATTTCAGCCGCGGCTTCGCACATCTTTTCTTTCTCCACCCGCATGGTCGTCATGCCCGGCCCACCGTCTGCTTCGTATTCCAGATCGTCAAAGCCGATAATCGATACATCTTCCGGCACCTTCAGCTCCCGCTTCCGAAGCTGCTTGGCGAGCAAATACGCGATCCGATCGTTCCCGCAGAAGAACGCGGTCGGGAATCCGTCCAGACGCTCCAGAAAAACCTCGATCTCCCGCTCCGTCTGTCCAAACCCGGCGGAATCCGTTAATACCCGGCCCATGTCTACCTGAAGACCATGCTGCTGCATAGCGCTCCAGTAGCCAAGCCAGCGTTCCTCATGGCTCGTCGTCAAATTCGCCGGGCCAATAAATCCGATCTCGCGGTGCCCCGACCGAACAAGCGTCGTAACGGCTTCGCAAGCTCCCTCGATGTTGGCCGTTGCCACCACCGGACAAGGCAGCTCCCGGTGATACGAATCCAGCATGACGAGCGGCGCGTCAAGCTCCCATACCAGCCTCGCATAAGCCTTGTCCACGATTCCGAACAAAATAATGCCGATATATTTGATCTCTTCGCAATGACGAGGCAGCTGAAGAGACGACTCCATCTCGGAATCGATCGGCGCAATGACGGCGCTCAGCCCCCGCTTCCGAATGCTCCTCTCGAGTCCCCAGATCATGTCATGGTAGAACCGGAAATGATCGTTATCCTGATAGCTCATGATCCGCTCCGGCACGAGCACCAGCACATTCCCGCTCGCCGGCGATTTCGCCGCGAACGTGCCGTAGCCCAGCTCCTTCGCCGTCTGCAGAACGCGGAACCGCATTTCGTCGCTGACGCCCTTCTTGTCCTGCAATGCAAGCGATACGGCGTTTTTGGAGATGTTCAGCCGATCGGCGATATCCTGCATCGACACCTTCTTCTTACGGGCCATCGTTCTTTTCAATCCCTTCGAAACATGGTAAACTTAACCCAACTTTACTTTACATATATTTATTTTGTCAAGTTTGTCAAGCGATGCGCTATAAGGAGGAAAAAAGCTGTGAAATTTGCACTAGGAGTCGATATCGGGGGGACGAAAACGGCCTTGGGACTTGTCGATTCAGAGGGACAGGTCCTATCTAAAACCTCACTTGCCACTGACCTCTCGCTTACGCCGGATGAGATGGTAGGCAAAATGGCCGATGCGGCCCGGACGCTGTTGTCCTATAATGGTCTGCAAGCAGCCGATCTTCAAGGAATTGGCATTGGCGCGCCGGGACCTCTCAACACCAGGCTAGGTCAAATCGCCGAACCGCCGAACCTTCGGAGCTGGTGGGGCTTCCCCATCGTGCAGGCGTTCCAAAGTCACTTCGCGGCTCCGATCGTGCTGGAGAACGACGCGACGGCCGCGGCGCTTGCGGAGAAGTGGGTCGGAGCCGCGAAGACGGCGGACCACTTCGTCTATATTACGATCAGCACCGGCATCGGGGCGGGCATCTACAGCCATGGCCGGCTGATTACCGGCGCATCAGGCAATGCCGGGGATATCGGGCATATGGTCGTCGACCCGGCCGGAGGCGCCTGCAATTGCGGACAAAGAGGCTGCTTCGAATACATCGCCTCCGGTACGGCGATCGCGCGGGAAGCCAGCGCTCTGCTAGGCCGTCCGGTTACGTCCAAGGAAGCGTTCGAGCTTGCCTTCTCCGGTCAAGACCCGGCCATGGAGCAGCTTGTCCACCGCGTATTCGAATACATGGGCATCGGCTGCGTGACGCTCATCAACACCTTCGATCCCGAGCTGATCGTCATCGGAGGCGGCGTTTCCCAAGTCGGATCGCCCTTATTCGATGCCGTCAGCGGCTATGTGAAGCGCCATGCGCTCAATCCTTCCGGGCGAACTACGCCTGTCATCCCTGCCGAGCTTCAGCAGGATGCCGGCCTCATCGGCGCGGCGGCTCTCATTCATATTAAGTACTAGAAGAGGAGTGTTTCATTTCATGAATCAACCGATTTTTTTGCAGCCCGTGTTTCAAGAACGCATCTGGGGCGGAACAAAGCTGAAGGAGCTGTTCGGCTACTCGATTCCGACGGAGCAAACCGGGGAGTGCTGGGCGATTTCCGCGCATCCCAACGGGCAAAGCATCGTCAAGGACGGCCCTTATGAAGGCATGCCGCTAGGCACGCTTTGGACCTCGCATCCGGAGCTGTTCCGCTCGGGCTCCAAAGTGTTCCCTTTGCTAACCAAACTGCTGGACGCTTCCGATGATCTGTCCGTTCAAGTGCATCCCGACGACAGCTATGCGGGAGAGCACGAGAACGGCGAGCTCGGCAAGACGGAATGCTGGTATATCGTCGATGCGGAGCCGGGCGCTGCGATTATTTACGGCCATGAAGCCTCTTCCAGAGAGCAATTGCGCCAGATGATCGAGAGCGGGCAATGGGAGGAGCTGCTGACGAAGGTACCGGTCAAAGCCGGCGACTTCTTCTACGTACCGAGCGGAACAATCCACGCGCTGGGCAAAGGCATCGTCGTGCTGGAGACGCAGCAAAGCTCCGATACGACCTACCGGGTGTACGATTACGACCGCCGCGACAAGGACGGCAATCTGCGCGAGCTTCATCTCGAGAAAGCGATCGACGTCACGACGATCCCGCAGGCCTATGAGCCTGCCAAGTACTCGGCAGCCGAACGCGAAGGCATCGTCCAGACGACGTTTGTATCGAATTCGTTTTTTACCGTCGAGAAATGGGACATAACCGGCCGAACGGAAATGCCGGCCAACGAAAAATATACGCTCGTCAGCGTCATCGGCGGCAGCGGCCTGCTCCGCGTTCTGGACAGCGAATATAAGCTGAACAAAGGCGACCACCTCATCCTGCCGGTCGACTTCGGCCCGTACGAGCTGGATGGCGAGCTCAAGCTGATTATTTCGCGGGAGTAGCAGCTCTCGGCTATGCAGAAAGGCGTCCCCTCGAGGACGCCTTTTTTCACCAATTTTCCGTAGTAATATCGAAACTTCCGAGCTTGACCAGCGGCTTCTTTCCCCTATTTCCTTTCTCCGTGGAAACGACTCCCTCTTCATTCGTTGTCGTTATGATATAGTCTCCGGTGAGCAGGTTGTAATCTTCTTCTGTCCGCGATTCGTCGCCCGTAAAATGCTCGCCCTTCGTCGCTCCGATCAAATACCAATCATCGTCTTGATACCGGAAGCGATATTTGCTGTACCATCTCCAGTTGCTTCCCCCATAATGACTTACGACGACAGAGCCTCGATCGATCGACAGCGATTCGAACGGATCTCCCCATACGCCCCCTTCGTCGGCTCTCATGAACACCTTGTCTGCGATGATGGAGAGGGAGAATTCGCCGGCGGAGGATCCGAAGGCGATGAGCAATACGCGCCGAGGCGCCCCTTCTGCTTCTGACTCCGATTGTTCTATGATCATCGCCACGTCTTGGACTCCGTCTTTGTTCAAGTCTCCTTCCGCAACAATGGGATCGCCCTTCGCTGCTACTCCCCACCCTGCAGGAATGAATGAGTAGTCCGAAGAGAGCGGCGGATCTCCTTCAAAGGCGGCATTGCTTTCGCCACCCGCGCTGCAAGCAGACAACAAGAATACAAACGTAATAAAAGCTAGAAATCGAATTTTTTTCATGAAAACTCCCGGTTTAATGTATTCGTTGAACCACGGTCCCTACTCAGCCCAGCCGGGCACTTTGCGGTTCTTCATCTGCTGGGCGTACGCCTCGTCCCATTTCTGCAGCGTCTCGTTCGCCGTCAAGTCTCCGGCAACCAGCTCCTGCTGGTAGCCCCAAAAATCCATAAAATCCACGCCGACGAGCAAGCTGTCCACATGCGGCACCACTTTGCCGGGACGGATGTAATCCCTGTTCAGTATCTCCAGCCATTCGGGCAACGCAGCCTTCTGGTCGTTGAATATCGGCGTATAGCCCCATCCATTCGTAAATACATCCATATTTTCAGCTTGGGAGAACCAGTCCAGAAACGCCTTGGCCAGCTCCGCGTGCTCCGATTTTTTGAAGATGGAGAACATGCCCTGGCTCTGAATTTGCGTAATTCTGTCGCCGTACACCATCGGCGCCATTCCCAGTTCGATATCGGCGTTTTTCTTGAGAACGTCGTTGATGAAGAAATGTCCGGACACATACATCGCCGCCGAACCGCTTGACATGGCGTCCACCGCGCTGGTGTAGGTCGCGATCATGTAATCGCGGTTCGTGTAGCCGTTCGCCCGTAACGCCACCATGTCGTTCAGAACCTGCGCAAACTCGCCAATGTCGCCCCAATTCGCGCGGTTCGTCATCAGCTTGTCCCACGTGCCCTCCGGCGCGACCTGCGGAGCGGCGCTGGTAAACCAGGTCTGCGTCGTCCAGCTGTCCTTATCCGAAGCGTACAGCGGGATGATGCCCAGCTCGTTGAATCGCCTGCATACCTCCCACAGCTCCTCTATGGATCTGGGAATTTCCAGGCCGTTCTCCGAAAACAGTTTTTTGTTATAGACGATCCCGATTGTCGAATTCGAGGATACCGGCAGCCCGTAAGCCTTCCCGTCTATCCTCTTCGATTCCAGCTCCGCCGGGATCACGCGCTCCATCCATGGTTCCGACTCCTCCAGCTCCACAAAGCGGTCCGTGCCGATCTGCATCATGACGCTCTTGTCAATGCGGACGATGTCCGGCGTTTCGTTGGTGAACACCTTCGTCTTGATTAGATTGACCCATTGGTTGTCGGGGATGACCTGAACGTTAATCTTGACGTTCTCCTGTTCCTCCTCGAATTGCCGGATGGACTCCTTCAGAAACTCCTTGAAATGGGTTTGCGGCAGCATAAAGGTAAGCGTGACAGGCTCAAGACCCGCGGCAGGCTTGGCGTCCCCGCCCAAATTGCCTCCGAAGCAACCCGCGGTCAGAACAACAACAACGACAATGATGAACGGAATTCGTAAGCTCTTACAAATTCTCAACGCATTCACCTCGAATGGGATCAGATCTCTTTCAATTATGATAGCAATACTCTCTCGTAATCTCAAAGCCTATTTCGTTAAAAGCCTTTAGGCATGACGGGGCTGTATGCGCTTTCAGAACCCTGTATCCTATGGTACAATAATAGCTAAACGACGTTATAAATGGAGGCTCCAATGAAGCAGGGGCGCAAGTTTTCGCAGCAGCTTTTTCGAGCGTATTCGGTGCTTATCTCCGCGCTTCTGTTGATGCTGTTCATCGGAATCTTCGTTGTCGTATACAACGATCAGATTCGCAAGGAGATCAACGCCCAACAGGAGTTTGTTCAGAAGACGCAGCAGCAGGTCGATATGTCCCTCCAGAATATGGACCGGATCGTCAGCGGGTTATTGTTCAACAAAGATTTTATGCAGATCATGAAGACCGAAAATATGGCATTATCTTATACGAAGTACAGCAACGAGATCCTGGATACGTTTGTCTCCTTAGACGCACCCTTGTTCCTTTCCCATCGCATCATCGCCTTTACTCCGGAAACCTATTTCACGTTTACAAAAAACGTAGAGGATCAGACCCACATCCTTAACGCGATCAAATCCTATGAGCCTTATAACTCGCTGATTCAGGCAAACGGCGACAAGGTGATCTTGCCCGTTCACAACGATCCCTTCGGGGTTACGGACGTGCCGGTCTATTCGGTGGCGCGCACCGTCAACGACGGTCTCAATGTATATGGGGTCATCGAGGTCCAGAACAATTATGAGCAGCTTGAATCGTTTTGCTCCGTAGATTTTCAACCCGGGGACTGCGTCCTGTTCTCCGAAGAAGGAGAAGTGGTGTATCCATGGAAACAATCGGAGGACGAGACGTTTCTGAACGAGCTCTACGCCGTCATCGCGGATCAACCGGGACGATCGGGCAGCTTCCAATGGGAAAATCACCAAATCTCCTACATGGCCTCCGATTACTCCGAGTGGATCACGGTCATCTACTCCCCGCTTACCAATATGCTGCCGGACTGGAGGCTGGGCGGCTTCTTTCTGCTGAGCTTTGCCGTGGCTCTGTTCTCCCTTCTAGGACTTGTTCGTATCCTCACCAATCGTCTGACGGCGCCGCTGTCCAAGCTTAACCGGCAGATTAATAAAATCTCCTATGAGAACCTGTCCGTGCGTACGCCGAATTCGTATGACATAGCCGAGATCGAGAACATCAACCGCTCGTTTCAGGCCATGCTTAAACAGCTGGAGATCGAGATTGAGCAGAACGCGCAGGCAAGAGCCAATGAGGAGCGCGCCAACTACATCGCGCTGGAATCGCTGATGAACCCGCACACGATCTACAACACCATTACGATGATCGAGTCCGTCTGCTATATGAACGGAGATTATGAGGCGGCGGATTTGTGCATCGCCTTCTCGCAAATGCTGCGGTACATATCCGACAACACGAGAAGCACCTATACAGTCGAGGATGAGCTTCAGCACCTGAATCATTACGCGATTCTGATGAAAAAGAGATACGAAGGGCGGCTGTTGGTGGAGGTTTCCGCCGATCCGGCCCTCCTGGCTGAGATCATCCCCAAATTCACCTTGCAGCCTTTGGTGGAAAACGCCATCAAGCACGGGATGAACCGCAACACCACGCCGTTTATCGTGCGCGTCGCGATCGAGACCGCCGCTTCCGGCTGGCGGATCCGCGTAACCGACAACGGAAAAGGGTTCGCGCAAGAGAAGATTGAAGAGGTATATGCCTTATTTGCTTATAGCGATCATTCCCTGCAGGGCAATAAGAAGGACATTCTGAACATGAAGATCGACAACATGGCGCTCAACAACATCTACATTCGCTGGAGAATTATGAAGGGCTCCGACTTCCGTATCCGAATTGATCATTTGGAGCCGTCCGGATGCGTGGTCGAGCTGGCTGTTACCGAGGGAGGGGAGCTGCAACATGCTAAGGATATGTCTAGTCGAGGATGAAGAATATGCTCTAAAGAGCCTTCAGAGGAAGATTATGGATTTAAACGGCCCTTATGAAATCGTAGGCACGGCCTATAACGGGCTGGACGCGCTGGATGTCATTGCGCAGACCTACCCCGATGTGGTGATCACCGATATCCGTATGCCGGATATGGACGGCATCGCTCTGCTTGAGTGTATCGATGCTCGCCACAAGAGCATCATTACCGTCATCCTTAGCGGTTATCAAGACTTTGAGTACGCCAAAAAAGCGATCCGGTTCGGCGCGGAGGACTATTTGCTTAAACCCGTTGTTACCCAGGAGCTCCGCGATTGTCTCCAAAAATGCGGGGATAAGGTCCATACCGTTCGTAACGCCAAGCATATCGAGGACTTTCTGGCGGAGGGCGCTCCGATTCAATGGATGGACACGGAGCACTTCCTCGTCTACCTTATTTTGGGTAACCCCCTCTCCAATCCGGAAAGCGTTATTCATCCTAACGGTTTCTATATTCCTTCTCAGGATATTGAGCAAAAGCTCAAAAGCATGATTCCCGGCCTGCGTCTGGCGTCATGCTTTATCGGGGTCTGCTCCAATGAAAAGGTCATTATGATACAGAAGGGAAAGATGACGGAACATTTCCTTTCGCAAAAGCTCCACGAGATGGCCGAAGTTTTAGAGCGCGAGTACAAATCCTCCGTCACGCTCTCCTATAGGGCGATGCAAAAAAACGACCGAATCGATACGCAAATTAATCGGATGCGAAAGATCGCCACCCAAAGCGTATTGCCGGGGATGAACAGCGTCGTGACCGAAATACCTAAAAACGAATATGTCACTCCGAATATGAACGACACTATCGCTTATTTGGCATTATGCATCCGCCAGGCGAAGCATCAAGCTTTGAACGCTAAAATACAAGCGCTGTTCGACGAATGGCAGGCTTGCAGCTACCCGCTTCGCGCCGTGCAGAACGATCTGATCTACATTGCCAATTCATTAAAGCACAGTTTATCCGTCACGGACCATTTCGAGTTTACCGTCGCCTATTATATTGAAAATATCATTTCCATTTCCGGCACGTACGCGGATTTGGCCCATCAATTTTATCAATTCATTATCGAGCTTTTCGGTCTTTCGTCGGACAACGGCGGCCAAATCCTGTCTCCTGAACAGCTGGTGGACAAAATCGAGCAGTATTTCCGCGGCAATCTATCGAGCAACCTCACGTTGCCGATGCTCTGCTCGGAAATGAATTACTCCAAGGCGTATCTGTGCCGCGTGTTTAAGAAGCAGAAGAACATGACGCCTATCGACTACTTTATCCATTTGAAAATCGAGCGGGCCAAAACGATTATTCAGGAGTGTCCCTCCCTGTCGGTCAAGGATATTGCCAATTCGCTCGGCTTTAACGACACGTATTACTTCAGCAAAGTGTTTAAGCGGGTAACCGGCCAGCCGCCAACGGCGATGAGGGAGCATGCACTCGCAACAGCGTCGGAGGATAACGCGTAAGCCTATATAAACAAAAACGAGGCGCTTCAAGCTGCGAAGCGCCTCGTTTTTGTTTCAATATATCTGCACTATTTTCAACTACCCGAGCAAACGGTACAGCACTTGCGCCATTTCCGCTCGGGTGGCCGTGCCGTTCGGAGCGAGCTTTCCGGCGTTACCACCGACAGTGCCGGTTTGAACCAGCAGCGACATGGCGTCCTTAGCCCATCCGTTAATTTGTTCGGCATCGGCGAAATCCGAAAGCGTCTTGCCGGAATCGCCCTGCGGCAGCTGTCCGATAACCTTCAGCGCGTTATACAGTAGAGTGAACATCGCCTGGCGGGTAATCTCCTTGCCCGGAGCGTATTTTTTGTCACCTATGCCTGCGGTTATTCCGAGCCGCTTCGCCGCCGCCAGATAGCCGGAGTAATAGGCATTGCCCGCGTCGGAGAAGTTATCTGCCGGGTTCGCATCCGGCTCAATGCCGTAGGCACGCATCATCATGACGATAAATTCTCCGCGCGTTAGCCGCGCATCGGGGCTGTAATGACCGTTGCCGGTTCCGCTTGTCATTTCTCTTGCCGCAATGAAGCTCACGGCTTTGGTATACCAAGCACTTGGAACCACATCCTTGAAGCTCACCTTGTTGTACGCCACGGCGTAATCGCTGAAGTGAGTGGTCTGGAAGGTAACCCTGCCCGTCGCGGGAGCGTACTTTCCGTTCGGAATTGTCATGATCTTGCCGCTGCCGTCGATGAACCAGATGACGATGCTTTCGGGATTGGCAAGCTCGGCCGCAGTCGGGGTATAGGGTATGCTCACGGTCACGGATGCGCCCGGATTGCTCCCGTCGGTCCGTTTGCCGTCAATAGACAGCGTAAGCTCGATAAGCGGCTTGTCGCCTATGGCGGCTTTCACGTCAGCAGGCAGACGGTCCTTATCTCCCTGGCCGATGGAGATTTCCGCCTTGCCTCCGCTGATTCCGGAAACTCCTGTCAGCATGTTAGAAGGGACGGTAACGCTACCCATGCTGGTATCGAGGGTCATCGTACTTCGAGCATCAGTTGTCGACAGGCTCGGAAACGGTATGCCGACCGTATAAGTTTTAACGCTTGGAATGGAGGGCATCGCGATAAAAATGGTTTTGCCCTGATGCAAGCCCTGTGAGCCTATATCGACGGAGGCGGTTCCGCTTTTCGTATCGACGTTGATGGGTACAGCGGAATCGGAACCGCTCCCTGTCGTTACGTCGGCACTATAGGCCGGAGCTGTTGGCGTCGAGGGAGAGTTGCCGCCGTCTCCGCTGCCTGGAGCAACGGCGGACTCTGCCACAGTCACGCTCGCGGATCGGCTGCCTGTTTCATAGCCGGACGTGACCACAACGGTCAGCGCTTTCCCCTCGTCCTCCGCCGACACAGTGTATGACGCAGAGCTGCCCGGGATCACCCGGCTGCCCGCCGTCCAAGTGTATAGCAGATCGCCGATATGGTATCCGTCATAGGTCGCGGTTACCGTGTCTCCCGCTTTCGGGGCGGTGTTGTCAATCGTCACCGCGCCGTCCAATGCCTGCGGCGAGAGGTAGAAATCATCCACGCGAATTGCGTTGCCTGCATCGCCGCCCCACCGGGTTTTCACTTGAAAGCCCGTGATGGCTGTATATTGGTCGTTGGTATAACGGCCTGGACTGCCGGCAGATGTTCCGCTGCGATACCGGAACGCCTCGTCCTTTACAAGCACCTTGTCGTCCACCAACACGGTTGCCGCTTTTCTGTCAAAGTCCACAATCATCCGTATGGTGACCCAATCTGTGATGGCGACGGGAACTTCCCACGGACGAGTATTGGTAAGCGTCTGATTTTGGTCCGCGTTGTTATTCATAATCTCGTAAGTCCATTTGCCGGTATCGCTTACGACGGAAACGACGGGCACGTTCTCCACGCCGTTTACCGTGCCGAGCAAATGAATGCCGTTCATAATGCCCGCGCCTCCGGATGCTTTGGCCCGGAAGCTGAATTCGAACACGCCGCTATTAATGGGAGAGAAGCTGTAGCTCAGCTGTCCGTTTGTGTTGTTGGTCGCTCCCGACGTCACCTCCAGCGCTTTGGTATCGCCGTCCTGAACGACCGCAGCTTTATTCTCGCCGGGCGTTCCGGTATCGTTAAACGTCCAGAACGGCCTGCCGCCAATGGTTCCCGTAGTGACATTGTCCGCCTTAGGCCCAACCACCGTATCGCCGGCGGCCGCCCACTCGAAGTCGATCGGCGCGGAGTAGTCTGTTGTTGTGCCAAGGGCCTTAGCCGACGTTTCAGACAGCGTGCCGCGGTCTTTGCTGAATAGGCTGAACTCGTAGGCCGTGCCCTTCTCCAGGGGATATACATAGAAGCTGGTAGTGCCTCCCGGGACCTCCACGACCTGCTCCGTTCCTCCCCGCATGTAGCGGATTTCATAGGTCAACTGGGCGTACTCCCCGGCGTTGTCCGGCTCCTGCCAAGTCAACGTCGCGCTGTAGGCGTCTATGGATTCGACCGCCGCATTGCGGGGCGCATTCGGAGGAGGGATTTCCTCATCCAGGGACATGACATCGAGAGAAGCCTGCCAAGTGTTGAATTTCTTGCCTCCGGCCGTGGGAGCGGTCACCTTGGTTACGATATTGTTGCCATTCTGCGTAACTGTCATATTGTCGCCGCTGAGCTTATAGCCTTTGCGGTCCTTGATGGTCACGGTCACGCCATTGTTGCCGCTGGTCGGGTCGAGAATGCCAACTTCGACTTGCCCGTTGTCATGCTCGCGGATGATCACGCTCGCCGCTCTGTCGATCTCATAATTAATTCCCGTGCCCGGACTCGTTACGGTAGCCGCGGTACCGGCGAAATTGTTGATGAGCAGCACTTTGGCGGCATGATCATATACCGCGTGCAGGGTGGCTGTCTGTGCCGCCACCGTATAGCCGGGATTCGCGGCAAACGCCGCTGTCTGGTCTGCGCTGTAGTTCGGCAGCAGCACGTATTCGTAGGTATCTCCAGATGGGTTTGTGCCGTGGTTGATATAAATATCCGCGTACGGCTCGGTGATGGGCGTGTTGGAATAGTTGCGATTCGTCTCGTACCAGCTTCCGGTATGGTCCTGCAGGCCGATGGAAATATTCTGTCCCTCTCCGGGGAAAGCGTACCCGATCTGCGCCCCGTCGCCATAGCTGAGGTGGGCGTAGCTGCCCGGCGTAGCGGTCTTCTGATCAAACGCGCTGACCGCCGCCCCGTTATAGGTGAGTACCCCGCTGCCGGAGGGCAATCTGCGGCTCTCGATGGTTGTGTCCACCGGGCGGCCCTTTGTGCTTGTGACGTTGGAACCCAGTGCGATGATTTTATCTCCCAGCATGAACCAGCTTTTGTTGGCCGTCACGTCCATGTCCAGAGTTGATGGCGCTGTTGTGCCCTCGGCGGTGGCGCCGCTCAGATCCATCAGGAAACCGGACGCGCCGTACTGTTTGCCGTCCTTGTCCGTCAGCACGGAGGTGCCTGCCCAGGTGTGCTTGCTGTTCCTCCGGGAATTCGGACCGTTGTCCCTGGTGTACGCCTGCCAGCCATCGGCGCGGACTTCCACGGTGGAGCCCGGCATATGGACCGGATCGACTGTGGCAAAGAAGCTTCCCGCGTATTGGTTAATATCATTTTCGAGGAAAAGATACGTCATGCCGTCGCCCGTGTGAACGCCTTTGTAGTTCTCGCCGTTGCCGACCTCAAGAGGAAAGGTATTAATGTTGGTGTTGTTCGTAGAAACAGAGAAAGCGAAGTCATCCTCCCGCCAGAATACGCGGCTCTGGTTATTCTGAGCGAAGATCCCCTCCCATTCGCCTGCGGGCGTGGAGTCGCTGACAAACGCGGCCAGCTCCCTATTCTGACTCAAGTTCGTGGAATTCAGGATCTCCGGCGCGTGCTGCACCCAAGACTTGACGGCCGCCTTCACGGCCGACTGCTTCTCAGCGGGCACGACAGGATACAGGCGGCTCAGCAGGGCAGTAAGATTCCTGGCCCAGTTCGTCACGGCTTCCTGCCGGGAAATGCCGCGCCCGCCCAAGCCGGGCATGGCCGCGCCTTTCCACACGGAGGTCAGGTACGTGATATCGAAGGTATTCATAAAGTTGTTGAAATAGGTTTGGTTGAAGGTGATCGGGCTGCCGTCTATCGATTCGCCGCCCACCACGGACACAACGGTGGACAAACCGTTTAGAATGCTGATTCCGTAGCCCAGCGAATAGGCCCAGTAAGAGTGTGCGATTTGCGAGCCATCCCAATAATAGCCGTTGCCGCCGGTTTTGTTCGTCTCGATCGTACCGCTGGAGAACAATTCATTGGCCGCCTGCCTCACACGGGCTTCATCGTCCGCGAGCAGGCCGTGGGCCATGATGATGATACAGGAATCGATCTTATTGGCCGCTTCGGGGTTGCTTTGCAGGTTGAACCTGTCGTTCGAGCTGGGGCTGAAGATGTGGATGCGCTCGAGATAAGCTTCCTTCAGGTCCTCTGGGAAGCCCGTGTCTGCCAGCAGGGTCAAAATCTTGCCAGAGTTGCTAGGGATTCCGAGTCCGTAATGGTACCAATTGGCCGAGCGCTCCGAGCCTTGCGTCTTCGCGTCCGTATCGCCGTATTGCTCGATCAGGGCATTGGCGGCGGTATTTGTTATGCCGCTGTTTTTGAACACGTTGCGCAGCAGCCATTCCAGGGTAATGACGATATGATCGTACAGCTCGGGATCGTGATAGTACTTGCCAGGCAGCAGGAACGCCTGCGTCAATGTATACACATTGCTGTAGTGCGTGCCCACCGGGTAGCTCTGAGTCCCCATAGGCTCGGTGGAGATCGTCCACGGCCTGGGGCCGGTGAGCTGACCGTTCACGATCTTGCCCTTCAAGCCGTCCGGGCCCTCATATAGATTCTCCGCGATGGCGTAAACGCTGTCCACGGCGGCCTTCACAGCCGGGTCGGCAAGGTCAAGCGACTCGTAAGGCACCATGCTCTCCCGGTACTTTCTTCGCATACGCTCGATATCGGTGTAGGCTGGCGCTTCAACGGTCACGATGCTCGATCCGACTTTGCCGCTGCCGTCCGAGGCCGTGCCGGTAATCACCGCCGTACCGGGAGCTTTGGCAAGTATGAAGCCGTTGTTCTCGATCTCGACAACGCTCGTATCGTTCGAGGTAAACGTAAGCGCGGTGCCGTCCGCGGCTTTCACGCGCCGGATCTCGCCCTCCGGGATGGTCAGCGCGCCAGGTACGTTGAGGTCTATCGGCAGGACAATGTCGGCACCGATGACTGTCAGCGTGATCTGCCGCGAATGGCTGCCGGACACAGGGGCTGCCGCGCCGGTAAGCGTGTAGCTGTTGACCGCTTTAACGGTGAACGCGTGGTCGCCTGCGGTCCCTGATTCAGGCGTGCCGGATATCGTGCCGTCCTCTGCCAGGCTCAGCCCGGCCGGCAGGGCTCCGCTTTCCAGCGTCCACGTGAGCGGCGCCTTGCCGCGGCTTTCCAGTACCGCATTGAACACGGCCCCCTCCTTGCCGTCCTGCAGCTCCGTGGTCGTTATGAGCGGGTCACGCTGGTCATTGAACAGCTGAAATTCAAAAATAGAGGGCTGATACCCCTTGATAATGTGAAGCCTGACATACTTCGCCGTAAATGCCGGAAATTCAAACACATTCGGATTCGGGCTTCCGGTGGAATTGCCGCCCGGCAGGATCGTCGTTTCCGTCCGGTGGTAAGCATCCGTCCACTCCTTGACCTCGCCTTCGTCGTTCGAGTATTGGAGCTTGAATTCCGCGATGCGTTTGCGCGACTCCGATTGAGAGCCGCGATAGTTGTAGATGACAGCCTTGTTGATGGTCTGCGGGCCGGCAAAGGCCAAATCGACGGTATGGTCCGTGTCCTCGCCGCCGCCCGCTCCCCAACGGCCGCTGTCGAGCTTGCCGTCATTCATCTTCTCGGCCGGATTGCTAGCCCAGCCGACATTGCTGGCTATTATGGAGCCGCCTTGTGCCGGTACGGCCAACAGCGCGAGGTTGACGTTCGATGTGTCGGGGGGAATCTCATTCTCCATGGCGAACACCGCAGGCATGGCGGGAACGGACGTGACTAGAACCGCCAATATGCACAGCCACGACAGACCCCTCTTCCATTTGCTCATGTCATGATCCTCCTCTAGCGTGTTATAGCGATAACCCTCTAGCAAAACGTGTACTCCTTGTTCAAAAATAGCGCGTTCAGCTTCCAGCGGAAGCCTGCTTCCGTTGACAGCCCGAGCCGGAACGCACCGTCGCGCTCGTGCACAAACGGGATGGTCCGGCACTGATATCGCCCGGCGCGCATAACCTCCCCCGGCATTCTGCCGGAGAGATGGGGCAGCCCGATATGAGTCACAGATTCCCCCTCCTCGTCGCCCGAGACGACGAGCAGGTTATATTTCCCTCGGGGCAGCTCTATCCAGAATTCGCCGTCCGCGCTGCCCTCGATGAAATCCCGGCGCATGTCGTCCGGGGCGCTCCGGTCTTGGGCGGCCAGCCCCTCAAGCGACGCGAAGCCATACCCCCTATCCCCGGTGTATGCTTCCAGCCCCACCCGCTTGGGCGCTCCGAAAAACAGCAGCGATTTCCCCGTGCGGAAGTGTTGTTTCGGATAGGTGGAATCATAATTCCTCTCGTCCTCAGCAAGTCCGAAGTCAAATACGTACGGCGTGATCGGGTACTGATGCGCGTTGCCCAAACGGAACGCGCAGGTGCAGGCATCCACCGCCTTGTGAAATTCCGTGTGCCGGTCTTCTCCCAGGTACACTCTTCGATGAGTAAAAGCCGCCTGTCTCTCTTGTACAGAGGGACTTGCCCCGGACTGCGCCGTACCTGGCATGCCGAAGCTAACGGTTTCTCCCGGTTCCATCACTTTGGTGTAGACCATCTGGTTGCCAAGCGGGCTCAGATGAGCCGGGAGCAGCAAGCATAGCTTTTCTTGCCTCGAAGCCGTCACCCGAATCCAGCTTATCTCCCCTGCTTTCCGTTCGGCGGACACCTCGAAGCCGCCCGGCGCAAGCAACCCTGTGAACCTGCAATCCTCCCACTTCGGATACCGGCCTTGCAAATGCCAATCCAAGTGCCTGTATTCCGCTTGGGGCTCCCATAGCCCGTCATACCCATCCGGAACGGCGGGAAATACCTCGATATATTCATCCGCCTGAAGCAGCATCGTGTTCACCGCCATCACGATCCCGCCGGACGGCTCCGTCATCGCCGGCGGATACAGCGGCGGCTTCGTCACCAGGCAGTAGTTGATGAAGCGCTCGGACTCCTCGTAGCCCAGACCATTCGAGTGAAGAATGTAGTCAAGTCCCTCCTCATACAGGATCCGCAAGGCGGCGGTCCCCTCTCCGAGCTTTGCCGCGGCGCAGGCGACCCACCCGAAGCCGAACATGCCGGTCTCCGTATGCGAGGAGACGTATTTCAGGGTGTTCCGCATCACGTCCAATACCTCTTCCGGGCTGTGCCGGCTGACTTCTTCTGCAGGGAATATCGGCATCAGAACCGAGGGGTGCCGGAGGAACAGGTCGTCCGGAGCAAGCGCCGAGTCCTTCAACCGGCTTCCGTCGGCCGTTCTGGCATACTCCGGCAGTGCATCCAGCAGCCGCCGGTATTCCTCAGACTCGCACGCGGGACGCGACAATGCCTCCGCAGCCTGCGCCGCATATCTCAGCAGTTGCTTAATGGACGCGATCGTAATAACCGAATCCCTGGATACAGGCCCCTGCTCAGGCGAGATGTCCGGATCGATATGCAGAATGCCGTTCTCGTCCGGACGTGCTAGTTGCTTAAAGAACCGGATTTGCTTCTGGAACACGGGGTACGCGGTATCCATTAAAAACTCAATATCTCCGCTGTAGCTGTAATACTGCCAAAGAAACTGCGCGCACCACGGCTGAATGCAGTTGTACAGCGCGTGGGGATAATCAAGCGCCCAGCCGTCCGCGCCGTAGACGTCCCTGGCGAATCGCTCGGCATCCTGCCCGTACTTCAAGTACCCCTCGCAGAACAGCTTCGCAAGCTCCAGATGGTTCGAGGAGAACACCGGCCAGAACGCCTGCTGGATGTTCACGTCCCAGTACCACATGCTCCCCCATAGCGAGGGGCGGCGGATATCCCATAGTCCGTTCAAGCCGCAGGCTTGCTCCGGGTAGGCGCTGCCAAGACCGCTGGCGCATCCGATCAGGTACATATGCAGATGCCACAAGGTCTCCAGAAATTTGTCCGGCAGCTCTACCGTGCTGCGCCAGAACGCCTTCCACGCCTCGGCATGCTCCGCTTCCAGCTCATGCTCCATGCTCCTTAACAGCCGGGTCTGAGCCACGGCGGATTCCGTGCTGACCGAAGCGACAAGACAATCCCGCGTGACCGTCAGCGCCGTTTCGACCGTGATAACATGAGAAAGATCCCGCTCCGACTCCGGCTGGAAAGAGGATCTGAGCCAATGCGTGTCTGTCTCCAGCCCTTGGCTTACCGAGTATCCGCCCAATCCCCGTTCCGACGGGATGACAAGCCCGGCGTCGCCCCACAAGCCCGGCTCCGACTGACTGAGCTGTACAAAAAGGCCGTCCAACCTCTGGGCAATCCAAATGGTGCAGCCAACCTCTTGATCGCCCCCTCTCGCGACGAACACAACCTTGGCTTCCTCGATATTCAGCGCAAGGGAGTAGTCATCCGGCTTCATCTCCGGTCCTAGCGGAAGTAGAATCTCCCCCGCCATGGGATAGCTGGTCGTGCGGTAGGACGGACGGCTGTCCGGCGGAGCGGGGTTTAGCGTGTCGGTATAGTGCGAACGCTCATAGCCGGGCTCCCCGCGGGCTCTATCGACCTGAGCGCGAAGCTCTTCGTATGTTTTTGCCGCTGATTTCTCGCTTTGTCTAGCGTACCGGGGCAGGATCGGGTAATAACAGTCGTAATGGTTCAACGCGATATGAAGCGTGCGCTCCTCGAAGAAGACCATCGCGCCGAATTTGCCATTACCCAGCGGCAGCGCGGTATTCCAGCGGTTATCCACTCCGTCGAAACAGATTCGATGCGTCATTCCTTCAAAGCTCCTCCCGTCATATTGCCCATAATCTTATTCGATAGGAAGATGAACAGGATGAACGTAGGCAGGAACACGACGACCACGCCGGCGAACATCCCCGCCCAATCGCCGGAGTATCTCATGGACTGCACGATGACCTGCAAGCCGATGGACACGGTACGCATGGACGTCTGGTTGGCGAAGATCAGCGCCATAAAGTATTCATTCCAGACATTGATGAAATTGATGATGCATAACGCCACGATGCCCGGTTGAGCTAAGGGGAACATGATGCGCCAGAACGCTTTGGCAGGGCTGCAGCCGTCGATCTCCGCCGCTTCCTCGAGCGCCGTCGGCAAGGACGAGAAGAACCCGGACAGGAAGAAGATGGAGAACGGCACGTTCAAGCAAATATACAAAATAATAAGCAGCAGCTGCGAGCCGGTCAGCGAAAACTGCGCCGCCATCTTAAACAACGGAAGGATCAGCATGACCACCGGGACGGACATGAGCAGGACAAACGTGTTGTTCAAAAGCTTCCTTCCCTTGAATTGGAACCGGCTGAGCACGTAGGCCGCCGGCGCGCCGATCAGCACCGTCCCGATGCAGGCGCTCACGGAATACAAAGCGCTGTTCATGAAGTACACGCCCAGATTATGCTTCTCCATAACCCGAATGTAATTGTCGAAATGGAATCCGCTCTCCAGCAGGTTGTTCGAGAACACTTCCTTCGTTGTGCTCAGGGAGGCGAGGATGATCCATCCGATCAGCACGATGCTGAATACCAGCCAAAACAGCAGCACCAGGTAGCCCGGCGTAAGTCTTAGCTGGGCTATCCATTCCCGTTTATTCATCTTAAACTTGGCCTGCATTCCGACTCCTCCTCGCCAAGCTTTTTTTGTTCGGATTGATATCGACATCGTTCGGCATTAGCCTGTCAAGCAGCAGATTGACGAGCACGACCATAATCATGATCATGACGCCGACCGCCGCGCCCGCGCCCACATTAAGCGGAGTGGTGACATTGCCGGACGCGCGGCCGAATACGCTGTCGTACATGTAGACAAGCGGCGTGACGGTAGCAAGCTCCGTGCTGAACGAGAATAGCGTGGAGTAAGCGAAGAAGCCCATGGCCCCGGCGGAGTAAAGCACGATGCAGCGTTTGAAAATATCTTTGAGCAGCGGCATCGTAATGCGGAAAAACTTGGCGATTTGGTTCGCTCCCTCGATTTCGGCGGCTTCGTAGTAGTCCTTGGAAATACCGTCAATGCCCGCTGCCAGAATCAAGACGTAGAACCCAATGCTGCCATAGGCGTAAGCGATCATCATGGACAGAAAAAGGTTTTCGGGCGCGGTCCACTGGAAGGCGGCCAAGGAGGACAGTCCCAAGGACTGAAAGACCGTTTTGAACAGACCGTACTGATTATTGAAGGCATACTGCGTCCACATGGTCACCAGCGCTACCACGCTTATGATGTGCGGGAGGTAGATCAAAGACCGCCAGAAGTTTTTGAATTTAACGCCGGAGGTGATGATGACGGCTAACAGCGTGGAGATGACGAGAATAACAGCTCCCCCGATCAGCCAGATCTTAAGGATATTCGTCATGGAACGCAGGAAAAGAGCGCTGCCGAACAGCGTTTCGAAATTGTCCAAGCCGATAAACGTCCAGCTCTTCATGTCGTCCGTGACGAATTCCACATAGAAGAGGCTCATCAGCAGCGTTCGCGCGGTCGGATAGAGAAAAATGAACAGGAAGCACAGAACTGCAGGGGCCAAAAAGCTGATCATGAACAAGTTTCTGCCTTTGTGTCTCATCGTAATTTCCTTTCTTCGGACTGGAATGTAGGAGGGGAAAGCTTCGGATTCCAAAGCTTCCCCCTCCCATTAAAAGTTATGGACTGCCCTGTTATTGCTTGGCGGCCGAAGCCATGTTATCCACGAACTCTTCGGCGCTGATCTGTCCTGCGGCCAGCTTGATGAAGTTCTCGGAGAAGACCGGCTTAATCTCGGGATTGGACTCGATGCCGCCGCCTGTCTGAAGGATGACGTTGATGTCGTCAAACACGGGCTTCACGTCGGCGAGCTCGGCCGGCCAGTTGCCATCCTTCAGGGACGTGGTCATGCCGGCTTCCACGAAACGCGCGTCGCTCTCGGCCGAGTGCATGAACGCGAGGAACTCGGCGGCAAGCGCCGTATTCTCGGTCTTGGAGTTAATGGCCGTCATCGTCGCGCCTGCTGCAGCAGCGTTGGCGGCGAAGTTCTGACCGTCGGTCACATCGGGATAGTTGAACGCGCCCCATTTGAAGTCGGGACCGGCCACATCCTTCACCTCGACGGGCAGACCGGTGAGGTTGAAGTACATCGCGACCTTTCCGCTGCCGACATCCATCTGTCCGGAAGGCCACTTGTTGCCGCCGACGTTAGCGTCGAAATAACCTTTCTTGGCGAAATCCTCGAACGCCTTGGCAAACTCCAGCACGGCGGGATCGCGCCACTTGTCGCCGGTTGTGTCCGCCGCCAGCTCGATAACCCAATCCTGCCCTTTCAAGCGCTGCAAGTAGGTGCCGGAAATCCAGTGGGCATACGCGTCGTCGAAGGTGATCGGCGAATATCCTGCCGCCTTCAGCTTTGCTGACGCTTCGTCCAGCTCTTGCCAGGTCTTAGGAGCGGAGGTAATGCCGGCTTCCTCGAATGCTTTGACATTGTACATGAACAGGTTCAGCCATGGCTTGTAACCGACCGCCACCTGACCGTCCCAGATGTCCGTCTGCTTCTTCGGCGTCTCCAGCATGGACGGGAGAAGAACGTCGGTCAGGCTCTTGCCGCCTAGAACGTCGAAGGGCTGCGCGATGATGTCGCTCAGATCCAGCGCATAGGAGCCGAGCTGGCCGCCGTACTGCGTGGGATAATCGAAGATGTCGATTCGCTGGCCGCTCTCCAATGCGGGCTTTAGGGTTTTGCTGAGGTCGCGTCCGGACCAGTTGATCGTAATTTTCGTTCCCGGGTACTTGGCCTCGAATGCTTTGGCGACATCCGCCCAAGCTTCGCCCTGGGGCTCTGTATCGTTCCACATCGTCCAGAACACCAGCTCTCCCTGCAGCGACGGTTCCGGTTCGCCGGACGGCTCGGACGACGGTTCGGAGCTCGCCGGCGCGGGCGAGGAAGAATTGGCATTCGAATTGGGATTGGAATTGGATGGCGACCCGCAGGCGGCGACCGTCAGAATCAGCGCGGTGCTAAGGATCATCGCCAGTCGTCTTTTCTTGCTCATTGTTTTTCCCCCTAGATGGTTTAATTTTTTGAAGATTCTGAATATCTGCTTCATATAACTGCGTCTTACTATCCCGATTGTACGAAATCCGATATCCTGATGAAATGCAATATAGTGTCTTGTAGGATGGATAATTGTACACATCTAAGTTAGATGTGCCGCCGATCGTCTCGGCGGCACAAGGTGATTCCTCAGCGTTCCAGCATATAATCCTGGAACCTCACCGCAAGACTTGCCAGGTGAGCCCGCTGCAGGGCGGCGTGCGGATTCATCGTTCCGTCGCCGTTGCCTTTGAAGATCCCCAGCTTGACGGAGATCGCCAGATCGATACGCTCTGACGCCGTCAGCCCTCGCGTATCGGCGAACCCTTTCAACCACTCGTTCGCCTCCTGAACGGACATCTTCGGATTCAAGTGCAGAGCCTTCAGGGCGTTTGCGATCAAGGTCGCGGTCTGCATGCGGGTCATAGGGCTGTCTGGGTCTATCTTCGTGCCGTCAATCAGATGATGATCGGCTGCGGTATGGACATGTTCGGCATACCATTTATCCTGTTCGACTCCGTACACGGTAGTGGCATCCTTATTAGCCGGAATGCCCAGCGCCCGGAGGAATATCGTGATGGCTTCGGCTACAGTGACCTTACCTGATGGGGCGAAGCCGCCGTTGCCCTTGCCGTTAACCAGCATGAGCTCCGCCGCACGGGCAATTTCTTCTTCCGCGTAATGCCCGGTCGTATCGATGAAGCCCGATTTGACGTTCACCGGCACCAGCATGACCTCGCCGCGGACGATGACGGTTACCGTGCCATCGCCGTTCATCCTAGTAGGTACCGGGGTCAACGAGCCGTCGGCGTTCACAATGGCCATCGTGGTCATTTCCGCATGGTCTTCGCCTTGCTGAATGCTCAAGGTTACGGCATACGGCTTGCCGTCATCCCCTGACGGCTTCACAATCACCGGCGGCGCAACGGCCGCAATGGTCACGCTCGTGTTCGCGTTGCTCGCAGCGGCTGCCTTCACCGCGTTTTCCGCAGCTTTCGTTTGATCCGAATTGCCTTTCATAATCTCAGCATTCGCGTCTTCCTCGACCTGGAGAATCCACTCCTCATCGTCTGGTTTCGGCGTAGGTGTCGGCGTCGGCGTCGGAGCAGGCTCGGCAGGAATCTCGGTAATCGGTCCCGTCGGCGGCGCGCTAGCGCGGGTCACGGCTATGGTATAGGTTTTCTGCGTGCCATCCTCGGCCGTCACGACGACATGGAATGTATTCGCTCCTACGCTCAAAGCTTTCGCGCCAGCTCCGCTGACCGTCGCGGCGCTGTCATTCGCCGTTGCGGCGATCGTCATGCTGCTGACACTGTTCGCTACATTTACGGAGTAGCTCGTCGTCCCGGAGCTGAATGCCGGCGACAGAGCGCCCGCGCTAACGGTCAGGTCAGACAGCGTTGCGTCATTGGATTCGGAATCATCATTGCCCACTTCCACAATCATCAAGTTGTCGATGATAAACGGGTTCGGATTTTCGCTTGGCGCCGGGGTATCGTTGTTTCGCAAAATACCAAACCATGTCTGGTCGGAGTCGCTCACGAATTCGAACTCGTAGTACCCTCTCCAGTTCGGAACCGCCTTCTTGATGTCGATGTTGCGGTACGTGCTATCGGCTGCCCAGCCCTCCGGCATGGCGGTGATTGGCACGCCGCCGTCAGGCCGGTTCGACGTCACGTTGTTGAAGTACGGGCCCATCGTGCCTTGCAAATAATCGTAGTGCTGGAGCCCGGCGAATTCCACGTTTGTCGAAGAAACCTTCTGACTCAGCGTGCCATTCATGCCGCTCCCGAGCACAAAGGCGAATATGCCGTTCAGGCCGGTTTGGTAATCGAAGCTGATCCGATACGTCTTGCCCTCCTCGAACCGGATGCTCTGCGGCGTGGTCTGGTACATGATGCCCGCGCTGCCGGTAATGTTGGAGAAGGAAGTTTTGCCGTCCACAACCAGGTCAATAGGAATGGTCGTGGTATCCCACCACTGGCCGGTAACGGTATTGCCCGCCTGGTCCTTCGTTGGCTGCACGAAGCTTCTTACGCTATCCGGCGCGTCTTCGCCCCAATCGGGCACCGTATTGTTCTGCGTATAAGGTTCGTGGCGGCGCTGCATGATCGTTCTGGCCTCGCGGAACCCGCCGCCGTTGCCAAGGTTGAAGGGGTAGAAGCCCTCAAAGGTTGGTTTGTTAATGGACGTGCCCGCTTCCGTCGTTCCGTCCGGCGCGGATTCGAAGTCCTGATACAGGATGACCTCCCCGTCGGTCACGGTCGTCTTCGGCGTTGGCGTGGTCGTCCTGTACACGCGCACGTTGTCGAATCGCACCTCGCCCTCGCCCGCCGCGACGTGCAGCTTGATTGTCGCCGTAGGCGCGTCCGCGGTGAACACGACTCGCATACGCAGCATGCCGGTTTTTTCCTTGGAGTCATAGCGGTCATAGTTAAGCAAGATGGAGGAATCCGTGTAGTTGGAAACCGTATCACCTTCGGTATCCACCAGGAGCGACGCTTTGCGCGTTTTGCCGCGCTGCACCTCCGCCATGACCGAGACGGCGTACTCGTCGCCCGGCGTCAGGCCGGTAATGGTCTGGCTGACCTCCGCTTCGTTGCCGTCCTTGACGGCAAGCTCATAGTTACGGCTTCTGCCGCGGTTGTCGGCGTTCGAGTTCGGCTGGGCTACGGCTCCGCTCGTGGTGAACAGCGACATGTTGGCATTGTCGTTGCGCACGACTGCGGGATTTCCGCTTGTTGTGTTCCAGCCCTTCAGGCTGCCGGTGCTGAAGCCGGGGTTATACACGTACTGTCCCTCGCCGAAGTCGACGTCCACTTCGATATCCTGCTGCTCTTTGTACACCACGTACGGAGTTCTTCCCTCCGCGTTCAACGTAATCTTCCCATCTTGTACCGTTAAAGCCCGTTCGGAGCTCTTGCCCTGATCGGACAGCTTATACATGTAAACGGTATGGAGACCCTCCCAGCTGTCAGGAAGCTCCCAGGTCGTGCTGCCGCCGTCATCGTTCCAATGGTACAGCTTGATCTCCTTCTCTTCTTGCTCATCAAGCTTCTGCATGTCGCCCTCGTCCCATGGAATCAGGTACTTGGCGGAGCCTTGGTCGGTGCCGATGGTATTTGCCTGCTCGTAGATCTTTTTCCCGTCTTTCTCGATAATGCGTTTACTGTTTCTCGTGTCGTTACCGGCGTTCTGGTAACCCTCCGCGTATACCTTCACCTCTCCGTTATTGAATTCAATATAGTCCGCCCAGCCATTCTCATCCTTATCCATGCGCGTTACGGGAAAGTGCTGCATGTACTTGGAAGGAATATTGTTGCGGTAAATTTTCTCCACGATGGAGTCATATTCATTGATGCCGTTATGCACCCAACCCTCGTAGGAGGTCGTATCGGCGCCCATCAGCAGGAAAGCGCTGTTCGGCACACGCGTTTTCTCTATATCGGTCTTCCAGTTGTCGGTCGAGTAATTATCCCAGCGATCCTTGGTGTCGTTGAAGATAAACCGGGCGATATCGCTGGAATATCCCTTCAGCGACGCGGGGCTGTAACTTTTCTCCACGGACCAGTGCGCCCACGCGGCGGCGTCCTCCGAGACATACGGCCATTCCACGAAGTACGCAAGTCCGTTATCCTCATAATCCCGCGCCAGAGCGTTGCCACGCCAGCCGTTATGGGAATACACATCGCTGTAGATGAAGCCCAGATTCGGAATATCGGTTTTGAACCGATTCATTCGCTCATAACGGCTTTTCTCCTGACTGGCCTCATTCTCGTTATACCTGGTCAGCGCATCCAATTGATCGTCAATCACATAGGCCTGGTGCAGGTAGTAGCCAAACGCCACATAGCCTTTGCTTCGCGGTGTAATGCCGTCGGCCTGCATCTCCACGTTCTCATAGCTGAACTGGTCCACCTTGGCGAAATATTCGGTGAAGTTGGTATGAACGCCGACAAAGCTGTTGTATTGGTTTGTCGTAATGTCGACAAATTTCCGGAACTCATCGAGGCCACCTAGTTGGTCGTCATAGACGCTGAAGTCGCCCCAGTTGCCCGCGTTATGGTATTTCTGCAAGATGATCTGCCCGAGGCCGTCCGTATGCAGCCAGATCCGCTTGGTCTCATCCACCGATGACAGATACGGGTAGTTCGTTTCATTGCCCTGCGACATAATCAACCGCTGGACGACCGCATCGGCAATTTTGTCCGAGCCAACCGCCGTCTTTGCAACCTCGCGGAACGCATTGGCCGCATCCTGCCAATTCACGATGCCGTCGTTGTTATTCTCTTCCGCCAGAACGACCCAGACATGGGGCATATCCTTTTCGTACGGCTCATCCGTATAAGTCCTTGTTATTAAAGTTTGCGCTTCTCCGTATCGTCCTTCGAAATCAACGAATTTTTTGGTTGCGTCGGGGAATCGCCATACCCAAGAGCCGCTGAGCAGACTCGTCGTGACCAGCGAGTCGTTCCTCTTGGTGTTCGCGTACACCCGTCTTGCCACGCTGCCGTCCGTCAACCCGAAAGCATTGCTCTTGATGCTTGCGGCCACGGTGCCGTTCGACACGAAAGCATAGTTATAATAATCGGAGCCGCTCATCATATCTCCGATTTGGAGGAAGCTGTCGCCGCTCCTTCCGATGTTGCTTTCCATCTTGGAGCCGGCAAATGAGGCTCCCGCATTGAAATTGCTGACCGTTACCGGATTGTGATCGGGGATCTCGATAACGAAAATGCGATTCTCGGGCTCCTCCTTTATCTCGATGAAATCAAACTTAAGCACCGTACCGTCCACCGTCGCTTTAATCTTAAGTTCCGCGTTCAGCTCGGTCACTTTCATCGTATAGATGACATGCTGGCTGCCGTCTGCGTTCTGGACGGTCTCGCTGCTTGCAACGACGGGCTTGTAGTCCTTGACCGTCGAGCCGGTCAGCCCCTGGGACGTATTCAGGCTGTATGTCATGCCGGTCGTCAGCCTGAGGGTGTCCAGCTTGGTGCGGTTGCCGTCGATCTTCGCCCCGCTGTCCTTCATCTCATACTGAATGGCGCGAGGGAAGTCCTTATCCAGATAGACCTTCATTTCATCGCTCTCGATGCTGAAGACGCTATGGTTTGGCGTAACCGCCACCGTCGCGGTTGATTTTACATCGGGATTGTACAGAGAAGTCGCCGTAACCGTCGTCTCCCCGACATTCTCCCCGACCACCAGATTGCCGTACACGGACACAATGTCGGTGTCTGCGGCTGTCCAGACAAAAGCAGGCGTGGCGTTCGCGGGGACCGTTGTATAATTCAGCGTCGTCTGGTCCTGATGATTCACGGTGGCGGGCGTGGACAGGGTAACCGATGACGGCGGAATGACCACGTTCTCGGTAACCGTCAAGCTGTTGAAGCGCCCGACCGCGTCCTTCGGATTCACGATCGTCCGGATGCCGATCGTATCGCCGGGCTTCAGATACGCCGTTACGATATTCGACTGTTCCGTGCTGGCGAGACTGGCCGTTGTCCTCGTATATAGGGTGCCGGCAAGCTGCCCGTTCACAAGCAGGCCGAGTTGGCCGCTCGCCTGAGAGCTTCCTTTCGCATAGTTCAGCGTGATGTCATACAAACCGGGCTTATCTACGACGGCACCCGGCACGTCGACTTCAACGGATGAGCCGACCGGGACGTAGTCCATCGTATCGACAAACCCGTTGCCCACCCGAGTCCCGCCGCTCAGGCCGGATAGCGCGATCGGAATGTTCTCCGGGACTTCATTGGCGTTGCTGTTCCGTACCGCCGCCGGCGGGTCGAACACATTGTTCTCCATATCCCACAGCGAGACATGGGCGGATTTCAGCTTGATCTCGTCTTCGCTATCCTTGACGTACAGGTTGTACTTAAACGTACCGCCGATACCGGTCGACGTCATAACGACGTCCCCGGCCTTGAGCGCCTGGATTCTTCCGGTCACGGAGTCGACCGTCGCAATCTCGGGATCGCTGCTGGTCCAGGTGAGCGGGAAGGCCACGGGCTCCGGAATCACGATCTCGCTGCCTGCCAGGAGGTAGAAATTACGGTTGAAGGAGTCATAGGTATGGGACTCTTCCACCTCCCAGACGGAGAGATAGTCGATATTGACAAGACCCCTGTCCGGTTTGTCTACTACGTCAAGACTGGAGGTGTCGAGCACCAGTGAAATCGTGTCGCCCTCTTTCAGGTCCATCGTCCAAATATCGGATTCTACAAAGACGAGCTCGCTGTCCCTGCCGGCGAGGGGAATCCGGTATTCGCCTGGCGTTTTCGGAGAGCCGTTTTCGTTTTTCTCGACCTGGTCGTAATTGACGTACACGCTGATATAATCCTCGATTTCGTAATTAACGCGGGAGAACTTCAGCATGAAGCCGTATTCGCCGTCCTTGTGAATGGTGAAAGGGAACGTAACGCCCGCGCCCGGCTTCGCCCTATAGGTTTGGGGGTCGCTGCCGGTGTGGAAGCCGCCAAGGACGGATCTGTCGTTAGGCTGGCCGGCTGGCGGCGACGAGTAGCTGCCGTTCGGGTAAGTCGCGCCATTGCTCGTGTTTCCTATGCCGGTGCGAACCACGGTGCCGCCGAATTTATCCGCGTACGCGGCCTTGTAGATGCCGTTGGCTCGCGGGATAAGCGCAAGAGACTCATACGCGTTGCTCAGGTTGCTGAGCGCGGTATTGAGCGCCTCCGCCGTCGCCGCATCGTCAAGAAGCAGGCTTTTGGCCTCGTTCAGCGCCGCGGCGAACGGTCCCCACGTAGCCGGGGTGTAGCGCTCTTCTTTCAGGCCGTGCCCCTCAATGGCCGTGACAAGCTCTTGCAGCGCTTTCTTCGCCCTGCCCTCGTCCGTGCCCAGATCAACCGTCGCGCTGCCTATGCCGCCCGCGATCGCTAGTTTTACGTTCGTGTTCGCGCCATCGACATAAATGTCATATAGGCCGTCGCTTAACGTCTCGTTAAAGGTAACCTTGTTGCCGTCCTTGGCGCCGACAGCCTTTACGCTGCCGTCCTGCACCAATGTAAACTCCATATCGCTAATGTCGGGATGCGGCTCTCCATCCAGAAGCACCGTCAGCTCCGGCTTCTTGGACACGGTTATATTCTCCACCCACATTTGTTTCGTAACGCCGTTATTGCCTGAGGTCCTTGTATCAAGCACCCGGAGCTCTGCGATGTTTGCAGGGTCTTTGGCCCTGAAAGCAAAGTTTTTGGCGAGCTCGATCTCCGAGCCGCCCTCGGGCGTTACCCAGGCGCTGTATGTCTTCGCGGTCATATCAATCGTCAATTTCAGATGATAGGATGTATGGGTCTTGAGCGGCGAGATGACATCAGGCCCCCACCCATTGCCGTTATAGGCGCCAATCCCCGTATTGAACCGCACAAGGGCGTTCATGCCCACGACATCCGTATTCACCGCGGCGCCGCTGTGAACCAGGGAGACGGCCGTGTTCGGACCGGTTACCGTTGTGACGTAATCGAACTCGACCGTCATTTGCCCGCTGGTCAAAACCTCCGGCAGCGCATAGTGCGCCTTGGCGGCATCCGTACTGTTTCTGCCCGCCGCATACAAGCGCAGACTTCCCTCCACGGTGCAGAGCACATCGATCTTTCGGTCCAGATTGTTGATCGTCAGCGAGTCGGCGGTTTGATTGTTGGCGCCGTCGCCGCTCCATTGATACGAATATCCGGCTTCGAGCACGGCCGGCGGAGATGACGTCGCTCCCCTTCCTTCGGCGGCAATGACCAGCGTTTTCCCTCCGAGAACCACGGCGCCGCTGGCAATGAAGCTGTCGTTGTATGTAGCGATAATGGCTGAACCATTGGATGCGCCGGCATCCTCCGCCCTGAACTCAACCGTGTAGTAATGGAGCGTTTTGTCGGCGGTTCCGGAGACGACAATCGTTTCGCCGGTGTCGTCGCTGCCGTCAAAGATGTTATAAGTGCCGTCAGGCACGTCGAATGTAACCGTGCCGCCGGTGCCGGCAGAACCAGCAGCCTTTGTTTCCCCAGCTTGACGAAGCGTGAACGCTTTGCCGTGCCCTTCAAACGGCTGTCCGTCTTTGTTGATGGTCAACGACACGTTGTAAGCGCTTGCAGTTGTCTGCTGCGCATCGGATACATTCACAGTGACATGGTAGTGCTTGATATTCGTTTCATCCTGCGAGGTGACTTTGATGTATACCTGATTTTCTCCCGCATGGAGAGAAATGGAGTTCTGTGCTGTACTGAAGCTCGAGTCATCGTACAGCTCGACCGTCGCGGCGGAAGAAGCAACGATGTCATCCGTCGTAATCTGGGTATTCAGGGCGTTGATGCTGGCAGTTATCGGATTGCTTTGTTGGCCGCCTCCTCCGCCCGGCGCGAGCGCCTCCCCCGCTACGCTGATCAGCTCAGCCTCGGATCCATCCGGTTCTGCCGCAAGTACGGTCAACGGCGCAAGGTTGGCGCCGAATGCTGACAGCAGCATGGCCATAACCAACACCAAGCTCAGACTTCTGCGTTTCGTTTTGCTCAAAGCTTTCACTCCTTCTATCAGATTGTAGTACGACTACTATCACTGATTATATAAATCGGTACCGTCTGCTGGAATGCAATATAGTACCTTGTCGGATGTATAATCGTACACTCGGCATGACGTGCTTTGGCTGATCGTTTTTGACAAAAATAAAACCTCGGTCATAAGTCCCCCGAGGTTATTAAGTCATTATTCGATTATTCTTTCAAACCGAAGCTTATATGTTTCGTTGGTGTTATTTCGCGTTCTCATATTCCTGATGAACCGTTCGGAAGAAAAAAACGCAGATTACCCGAGTTGTTAGAAGAGTAATCAATAACGATCCCCAAGTCCAAAACCAATTCCATCTGACATAAAGAATTAGATTCGTATACCGTTCGAGCAACACCTCGGTAATCGTTAATACGGAGCAGAAGAGCATATAGTAGCCTATCTGCCATAGCCGGCTGCGATGCGCAGGATAATACACATTGAATATGGCGCACACCATGGGGAAGGCGAGAAACTCATAAACAAAACTGGTTCGATTGACCTTGGCGAATTCGCGAAACGGATAGGTTATAGCCCCGGACTGAACGACAACGTGCCCAAGAATCATGGTAATAAACTGTTTCACAAAAAAAGCGACCATTGCTAATCGAATTTTTTCTCTGGGGATGACCAGCACCAATAACAAGGAAATAACCAGAACGCCAACAAGAATGCTACGCTCCAAAATCATACGGTCTCCCGACCCCTTCGCAATATAGACGATTTGTGGAAAAACCACCGGACAATCGCAATCGTGATAACTAGCTCCACGCTAAATACGATCTCTGCGACCAACCAGTAGTAGCTCTTGTGATCCTGCAGATTGCTAAAGCGGGAAATGGCGATTTCCACCAAAGTCATGACGCTCGCCCATAATAACAAGGATAAAGTCCGGATCGGCAGAGACTTTCTGGGCTCATAAATGACGTAAATCGCGCAGCAAAGAGGCATTAAAAAAATCATCAGCGTAATACTCATATCTGAAGCTCCCGGAAATTCCCGGATTGGAAACGACACCGTGTTAAATTGCAAAAGCAAAATCTCCGCAAGCCAATCGAGCCCCTGTGCCGTTAAGTAGGCGATGAAAAACGAATGCCGTCTGCCATAAGGTACGCCAAATACGATCACAAGCAAGCCTAAAAGCCAGATCAGCAAAAGCAGATTTTGTTCAAAACTCATCGATTCGCACGACCTCTTCCAAAAGAAGGAAATGTTATGCGCCTTAGTCTACCCGATCCAAGGTAAGTAAATTCAGGAGGATCCGGTTATTCAATTTCTTGGAGAGCCAAGCTGCTACCCACCTTTAGGTAAGTACCTGAAAATAATGTGCGTACTTCAAACTCGGGAAGATTGCCATTATACTCATGAACATAGGAGGGATCACATGAAAACATTGGTCATTGTAACGCACCCAAACATTGAAACGTCAACGATTAATAAACGACTGGTAGAAGAATTAAAGAAGTTTCCGGAAAAGTATACCGTCCATGATTTATACAAAACTTACCCCGACGGAAACATTGATGTAAGGAACGAACAGAGGCTGGTAGAGTCGCATGAAAATCTAATTTTGCAGTTCCCGATCTTCTGGTTCAATTGCCCGCCGCTGTTGAAAAAATGGCTTGATGATGTATTAACCTACGGCTGGGGCTATGGTTCGGGCAACGGTAACCAAATGAAAAACCGAAAGGTCGCTCTAGCCGTGTCAACCGGGATACGGCAAAAGGAATATCGTTCTGACGGGAAATACGGGTATTCGTTAGAGCAACTGCTGACACCGTTTGAAACAACGTTCCGCTACTGTCATTCTGACTACCGCTCGTTCTATGCTGTTTATGGCAAGGAGGGCGACGAAGCGTCATCCGTCGAAGACAATAGACCGACAACCAATGCCTTGGAAGAGAGAGTACATGAATATCTTCGCTTTATCGACACTCTGTAGGGCATAACCCCTTCAGGAGGATGATTCAAGCCTCCTGTTTTTCTCTCCCCACTCACACATCAAATGCAATATAGGAATGACCGATTGCCCAAGTTCCGTTAAGGAATATTCAACTTTCGGGGGAATTTGGGCATAATCCTTGCGCAGAATGAGGCCGTCAGCTTCGAGCTCTTTTAACATAATGCTTAACGTCTTGTAAGGAATGCCGTTAATTCTCCGCAACATTTCATTGGGGCGTAGAACATGGTGTTCGGCCAGACAATATAGAATGGTCATTTTATACTTGCCGCCAATAACGGACAGCGTATAACCGAATCCGGTGTCTTTCTGATTCACGCCATGCGGAACACAGGTCTCACGATTAACTTCCATAAAGATTACACTTCCTTTCTTGTGTTTTTTTATAGTAACGCCGGCAGCGGGAAATCGCTGCCGGTCTTTAAATAGAGGCTGCATCTCATGTATGGTACGCTTGATGCTCTTCTTTCCTCGGGCTCGCGCGCCATTTACATTATATACCACGTGAGATCAACTCTCCAAAGGAAAAGGAACCTTCTCTTCTGAATAAGGTAAGGTTCCTTTGCTTCGCGTCTCGTATCTAGTGCGTGATAAACAGCACGTCAAGTTGGTTAAGAAAAGGATGATCTGTGCAGACTATTCAAAAATTACCTGAGGAGCGCGCACATAATGAGTTTGGACGAAGGCTTAGAGAAAGTAAGCGAGGCGAATGAACAAATCGTCGAGGCAAACGGAATTGTCGCCGATGTTATTATGAACGCTTTCTTATTTACATGGCAATGGTGGTTGGGGGTCGCTTTAATCGTGGTTCCATGGTTTATTTGGTTTGTTATTCGAGACAGACAAAGTACCGGTCGCCTGTTGTCTGCAGGATTGTTCGTCATGATTTTCTCCGCCGTTTTGGATACGATAGGAATCGAATCCGGCTTATGGTCATACCCAATCAAAGTAATCCCGTCTCCAACCTTAAGCTTCTCCTTTCGACTTTCCGTCTTGCCTGTCCTTGCAATGTTATTCATACAAATTAAGCCGCACTTGAATCCATTCGTCAAAGCGGTCGTCTACGGCATTATTGCCGCTTATGTTGGCCTGCCGTTGCTCACGCTTATTGATATGTATAAGAAGATCAACTGGGCGTACACGTATTCTTTCCTGATCTTGACCGGAATGTATTTAGCGGCATATGGGCTTTACAATTTGAACAGCTTTGAGAGAGTTCGCTCCGGCCCGGCGAAGGTCCGAACGAACCCGGTGGAATTCGGTTTCTTCCGAAACAAACAAAAAGCAAGGTGACATCCCAAGGCGAGGCCCCACCAGGTCCTCGCCTTCTCATGCATACCGCCCTTAAAACAATGGAAATGAAGCAGCTGCCGCGAATCATTTAACTTGTGGTTTGCCCGCCGAGCATATGGTACACTATTATGGATTGAACACTCCCGCCACCTAAGAGGTGGAGGATTCTTGGGTCGTTGCTCCTAATGGGGCAAAACTGTAGCGATATTTCCTTTCGAAACATCGTACACCAAGCGATCCCTGTGGTTCCCACAGTTCCTATTTCCTTCATTACAAGGCCATGGCTTTTATGTTTTGTGCCGCATTCCTGTCTCGGTCATGCACCGTTTGGCAGAAGGAACACTTCCATACCCGAATACTCAAATCCTTCACCTCTACATGTTTGTTCCCACAGACGTGACAGGTTTGACTCGTTGGCGCAAAAGCCGCTGTCTCCTTGATCGTTCGGCCATACCACCTGGCCTTGTAATGCAGTTGCCGACTCATCTCGCCCCAAGAAGCATCTGCTATGTGTTTGGCGAGGTGTCGGTTCTTCATCATACTAGCAATACGTAAGTCCTCGAGACAGATCGTTTGGTTTTCACGGATCCATTTCGTGGTCTGTTTATGTATCACGTCTAATCGGCTATTTCGAATTATTTCATGGATGAGGGCTACTTTTCTTTTCGCTTTGGACCAGTTGCTTCCGCCCCGTTTTCTTCTCGAAAGAATGCGTTGCCACTTCGCGAGCAGCCGTTCATATCGCATCGTATATCTTGGATTATCCATGGTGGGCCCTTCCGAAGGGACAGCTAGCTGCTTGATGCCCACGTCAATGCCAAGCATGCCATCCGTCAAGGGAAGCGGCTGGATGTCCACCTCGCATACCAACGCTACAAACCATTTGCCGCTTGGGGCAAGCCGTACAGTAACCGATAGAATCCGGCCTTCGATCTCTCTTGATTTCGCATAGCGCACCCATCCTAGCTTGGGAAGCTGCAAGTAATCTCCCTTCACGGCAATGTTTCCGTTCGTATACCGTGTCGTATAGCTTTGTACGGTGTGCTTGCGGCTTTTGAAGCGAGGCGGATCATTCTGTTTCTTGAAGAAGCGTTGAAATCCGTCCGCCAAGTTCCGCACAGCCGACTGCAGTGCAATGCTATCCACTTCTTTCAGCCAAGGCCACTCGCGCTTCATCAAAGGAAGCTGCGATGCACAGGTGTTATAAGACAAACCCTTGCCCGTAGCCTGATAGGTCTGATTCCATTTTGCTAGGAGATGGTTGAACACAAAGCGGCTGCAACCCAATGTTTTGCGCATCTGCATGATTTGTTCTTGACTCGGATAGATGCGAAATTTGAATGCTTTATGATGGAGCATCGTCTGATTCATCACCTCGCTACAAAAGAGATGGATGTTAACTCGCTTCAATTATAGCACATACGTTCGCCTTTATTCACTAACAAAATTCCCGATTCATCCCCTGCCTACACTCTCACTTCGTGAGCAAGGTAGCTTAGAGGCAGGGGTATTCTCGGTGTTTTTGATAAATTTGCAGATTATGGTTGATCGTCCATGTTGAATGTATCGGGGGAAACGTAGTGAGATACTATTATTTCTGGGTTGCACTTGTCTTGCTTTTGTTGGACCAGATTACGAAGAAGATCGTCTCTGGCGGCATGGAGGTAGGCGATCAAATTTCAGTGATCGGCGAGTTTTTCAAAATTCAGCTGTACAAGAACAACGGAGCGGCATTCAGCATGCTGCCCAACCAGCGGTTGTTCTTCATTATCGTTACGACCGCTGTCGTAATCGGCATCATATGGTACATCCTGAGGAATCGAAATACGGGCCGAGCACTGCAAATGGTAGCGCTCGGATCGATCCTCGGCGGCGCGATTGGAAACCTCGTTGATCGAGCTCTGTACGGGGAGGTCGTCGACTTTTTCAAACTGACGTTCGGTAACTATATCTTCCCGATCTTCAACATTGCCGACATCGGAATCTCGATCGGCGCTATCCTCATTCTGCTCGATATGATTCTGGAAGAGAGAAATCAAGGAGCCAAAGCTCCAGGGAACGGAGACATGCAGTTAAACTGACTTTCGGATGACACTGCTCGACTGACTAAAGGAGTCCCCACTCAATGAATATTTTAATTTTAGGTGCAACTGGACGAGTCGGACATCACATTATTACTTATGCTCTTCATGATCGGCATCATGTTACTGTATTGGTGCGGACTCCAGAGAAGATTCAAATCAATGACGGCAATTTATCCGTTATTCAAGGGAATGTTTTAAACAAAGGGGATATCGCGCGTGTCATGCAAGGGATTGATGTCGTGATTAGCGCACTAAATACGGACGGCACAACCACTTTATCGGAAAGCATGCCTTTCATTATGGAGGCAATGGAAAATGAAGGAGTAAAACGGATAATAACGGTAGGAACGGCGGGTATTCTTCAGAGCAGAACCACGCCGAATGTACTGCGTTATCAATCCAGCGAATCCAAGCGGAAGTCGACTCATGCCGCAAGAGAACACCATATCGTCTACGAAATGCTTCAACAATCCACCCTCGACTGGACGATTGTCTGCCCTACGTACTTGCCCGATGGAGAAAAAGTAGGCAAATACCGAATAGAAAAGGACTATTTGCCCGAGGATGGGGTTGAAATATCCGTTCCGGACACAGCAGAATTCGCATTTAGGCAGATATTCGCTAACGATTATGTAAGAGCACGTGTAGGTATCGCTTACTAAACTAACGATCTTCCACCGAGAGTCCTTCTAGTTAACGAGGCTACCGATTTTCCGGCAGCCTCGTCGTGGTTGTTTAATGGAACTAACGTTACCATTCATCGGTAATCCTAATCGTTACTGTTCACCATGGACCTACAGGATAGATCGCCAAGAGCAGTCTGCTCCGTACTCAGGTCCCCCGGCTAAGATTTATTTCATGAGAATCATATAGAATAAATGCCGTTTTCAATCCTCTGTACGCAGTATTCCGCAAATTTGTAATAATCAAAATCATTGGCAGGTTCATCTTTGGTTAGCCCACTATAAAACATGCCCCAGGCCACTTCGCGAACCATGGATACAAATTTCATGTCTTGGAAAATATGAAAGGCATCCTCCTCCAAACGACCGAAGTACATGGTAAGCCATTCACGTTCCTCCGCTTCATTGAACCGGTTCGAAAACGGGATGAGCGTCAATTCGAAAAAAATATCGCCTATTCCGGACAATTCCCAATCAATTATCTGCAACTGGTCGCCGGTAAAAATCATATTGCATAAGAACGAATCGTTGTGACAGAACTTGTTGTTGTACGTTTTATCATCACTTCGCTTATATGCGATTTTCTCGACACGACCTAGAATTTGTTTTAGCTCTTGAGGTTGCTTAACCTTGAATAGATCCGCTCCCTTTAAATAACCAAAAATCAAATCGTAAGGCGTGCAGGTTCGCTGAGCGATATCCATGCGGTGGATGCTTTTAAGCCGATCCATAATCATGGTTCTTATCGTCTTGGTTTGCAGATCGTCCTTCTCCAGCATTCGCCCTTCACTATACGTCGTGACAAAAAATCGTTTCGGGTCATCCGCATAGATAACCTCGGGTGCAATGCCCATTTGACTCGCCTTCCGCATGACCTCAACCTCGGATTGACGAGTAAGGTTCAAATACTCGTTTTGCTTGCTGTTTAACCGCAGAACATACGAGCGTGGCTCCGTGATCACCTTGAACGTTTGGTTGCTAAACCCGCCGCTAAGAGCCTCATATTGAGTAAACTTTCGGTTTAGCTCCGGAACGAGACCAATAATCTCCTCAATCTTCATGTCTTTGAGTTTCCAATCGGACATGCTTGAAACAAGCGCTTCCTTGACTAACAAATAAACTGAACTTGCCTCGTTCTATATCATACATTCTGGCACTCATTGCGACTTCCCCATTAAAATAGACTTCACAGATCGATCCGTCGATGAAGATTATTACCTTATATTCGTGCTCTGGTTGTAGCTCGATTGGGCGTTCCAACTCCACTTCGTAAGGAAATGTCTTGCCGCCTTCCTCGCTTTGCATGATTGGCCCTCGAAACGTCATCCGTTTGCGCTGCGGCTCCAAAGTTACATAATAAGCGGCATCCAGTCCTATACCCGCACGCAGCATTACGCCTATTCCTTGCGTATGCTCCGAGAAGCGGATATCCGCTGATAGTTTGCATCGATCGGGCAGCTCTTCCGCGCTCAAGCTCGCCGCAAAGGCATATGGAGAATCGCATTCATACTCGTCCGAGACCGTATTCGTCCATTCACCCGTGATCGCATGCAGATGAAGGGGCTGCTCGACCGTGAATGCTTGATTCACGGCATCAGGGACCTTCACTGCTAGTGTGCCATCCGGACGCTGGAAAATCTCATGAACGATAAGATTGCCGCCCCAATCCCAAGTATGATAGTCTTTACCTGCGTATTTTGGAGGATTCCATCCGAACAAGTTTTCGTTTTTCGTTGGGTTCCAGCCGAATAGATAACGGTTCTGCCCATCCGATACCGACTTCGCCGCATAGAATGCCCTGCCGTCGAACGTATCCACCTTTGGGGTGATCCATGGGCCATCTAAGGAGCGGCTCATGCGATAGAAGGTTCCAAATCGGTCCGTGTAGTTGGAGTAAATCAAATACCACCAGTCACCCAGCCGGAACATATCCGGACATTCGTGAGCCCCGACATGAAGGTTAGGCGCATACAGCGGTTGACGATATGCCCACTTCCTCAAGTCCTGCGAAGTGAGTAAGGCTACGCACCCCTTGCGACTGGAAGGGCCCTTTGCCATCGCGGCAAGGAGCATCCAATATTGCCCCTCCTCCTGGTTCCAGAACACGAATGGATCCCTCCAGTCGGAAAGCTCGTATATCTGATCATCGGCGGAGAAGGTATCTTCCGGTATCGGAGTCCAGTTCATAAGATCCGCTCCGGTCGCATGACAGACCAACTGCTTGCCTTCCGGAAATATACAATAGAACAAATGATAGATATCACCGACCTTCAAAACATGCCCGGTGCCCCCATGAATGTCTATTGCTCCATATTCCCGATACTCGCGGAAGTCATTCGTTCCGATCAGATGCCAACCATGCGGCAGACCTTCCCGAGCATTCCCTCTCCAGCCATGCAGATAGAACAGCTTAAACTCCCCGTCCTCATAATAGGGAATCACATCGCCGACCCAGGCATTCTTAGGACGATAGAAAAACGGTTTCATCAACAGCAGCCTCCTGCCTATTTTCATTTGAATGAAAGCCCAAGGCGTTGACAACAGACACGGCCTTGGGCTTCATTAGAAACACTAGATTACAGTAAGCAGATTAAATATGACTTGCGCGCTTTCGGCCCGGTTGGCATAACCCTTCGGCACAAATTGCTTATTGCCTTTACCTTGGATGAGGCCGAGTCCGGCAGCAGCGTTCACTGCTTCTTTAGCCCAGTCGCTTATTCTAGCATCATCCGTGAAATGAGCATCAACGGAGGCTGGGACAGGTTTGCCTGTCTTATACCCGTACGCTCTCATGATGATCACGGCCATTTCTTGACGAGTGATGGCAGCGTTCGGAGCAAACACATTCGCACTCTGTCCCGTTACGATTCCCGCTTCGAAGGCTGCCGCTATAGCTTCAGCGTACCACGCGGCACTATCTACATCTTTAAACCCCGGCTCGGTTGTTGCTTCCAGCTCGAGAGCCCTTGCGATAAACGCCGTAAATTCTGCTCGGGTTACTTCCCTCAAAGGGCCAAACTCGGTTTCGCTGATGCCGGCAACAATATGCTTTGCAGCCAGATTCTTAATCACATCGTGGGCCCAATACAGTTCGCCAACATCTTCAAACGATTTGTCATATTCCAGAACGGCATATTTGCTGAAGTGCCTCAAGTCTGCGGAAAGCTTTCCACCCTCGTACTTGCCGCCAACATATTCCAAAGCACCGTCGTCCGCGATGTAATAGATACCGATAAGATCCCGATTTACTTCATCACCCACGCTCAGCTTGATAGGTATGGGTTTCGGGAAATTCGTCAGCTTTCTGATGCTTCCGTCCTTTGTTACCAAAGACAAATGAAATTCAAAAACATCTCCGGCTGTTTTTACATCCGCATTGCTTTTGGATTTTGCCTTGCCCAGCAGCTCATTAATGCTGTCGGAATCAACCTTATCCATCTCGAATAAAATTCTAGCATGCTCCAGCCCAGCAGCATCGACAAGCCCCTGTAATGCCGTTAAAACCTCGGCCGGAATTTCAAGCTCTACTCCCTCATCCGCATTCGTAATACTCAGGCTATTCCGGCCATCGATTGCAGCCGCATTCGCAGGTAGCAATACTTTCTTCTCGCCTTTGGCGATTATGACCGGAATCTTCCCTTGTCCGTTCGCTTTCGGGTTGGAGATCAAATCGTCATTCGGATTGGAAGGAACGACTGGCCCGCTATTTTGTTGAATTCGAACCGGCACGTGGAAATCATCGACGTTGATATGCCCAAAGCCGCCGGTCGATTGGTCGACGACCTTAATATACAGCTCTTCGCCGATATAATCCGATGCGTCCCATATCTTCCGTTGATACTCCTCGTAGTTGGTTGCAGTCGCTTTGAACAACTCTTCTCCATTTGAAGCTCTAATGAGAGCAACGTATAAGCGATCGATATCGCGGCCGCCGCTGACGAGGAAATCGATCCTCCCGTTTCCGCCAAGAACGAAGGTTTGTGACCTAAGCGTACCCGTTAAGCCGTCGCCGCCGGCCGCTTCATTATGACCCCATAGATGATAGCCGCCCGGAATTTTTTGCGAAGGATTGAAATAAATTTCATCCCAGAATTTCTCGACATCGGTCACATGAAGATCCTGGAATGCGTCTCCTTCCGTTATCCAGCCTGTTAAATCGCCGGTAGCAAAATCATGGTTAGGCAATCCGGTAATATCCTTGTACACGGAGTTGTCCCAGTTTTCCGGCACATAGACCGGTGCGGCCGGCTCTCCCGTCAACGCATTCATGTTCCAAACTTCCATAGACTTTACGGTAATGTCGCCGTCGGCCCAGACTTGCAGACCTAACGAGTCATATCTGCCCGTATACACGCGTGTTGTTAATTTCTTCTTGTAGTTAGCGAACGCTTCGACGACGGAACGGTCCAGATAGATATGGAGCCTCAGGTTCTCGCCGTCCAGATCGACATAACCTCCTTGGATACCGTCCACGCGGACATCCGGATCGATGCTGCTCTTCGTACGGTCTACGTTAAAGGTTTCATTGGACTTGTCGTAGTAGATAAGCGTCTCCTCTTCTCCGTTATCGGAGCGTCGCACCTTCAGACCAAACTTCTGCGCGCTGCCCGGATCAATATCCACTACGATCTCCAGCATATCGCCTTTAACATTTTGAATAAGAGCATTAGCGCTTGCCAAGTTTTTGTTCGTAAAATCGACTACCTTGTTTCCTCTCAAGCTTTGCAATTCCTCAATCGGTTCTATTTTCAACTCGTCATTCGAGTCCAGGCTCAATGCTATCGGCAGTGCCAAATTGTGTGCCCAGCCTGACAAGAATTCGGCTTGCGGCGTTCTGACGTTCTGTACCATGGAGAAGACGACCGTTCTGCCGTCCGGCGTGACCATACCGCTTTCTGCCGTTAAGTAGCCATCGCCCACATCCAGCTTCGAAGGCGCCTCCTGGTCCGGAATAAACCGGAAGTTATCGCGATCCCATGTACCGATCCAATAGAACACCTCAACATCTCTCTGCACATCGTTAGACGGCGGAACATGATGAGGCTTTTCGTGAGGGTTGATCAAAAATATATGCTTCTTATTCCCCTCGCTGTCTGTGCCTAACGGCAGCAGCACCGGCAATTCCCATACCGTTCCAAGCTCCGGGTAAACGGTTCTGTCGCTGACGTATAAAGGCCCCTTGTACTCCCAATTGTACATATCGTCGGATACATAGACCAAAGCCGTACCGCTGCTATAATCCTGAAGTCCGGAAGTAACCAATTGATACCACTTATCGACCTCTTCGTCGTACCATACGTACGGATCCCGGAATTCATTAGGAATGCCGATGCCGTTCTGTTCCGTTACAGGCTCTGGATGCTTCACCCATTTCTCCAGATTAGGATCCGTTAAGTCGGCCGGTGTCGCGATCGCTGTGCTCTGGTCTGGCGACTTGGAGTTATTGCCAGCGGTATAGAACAGAACAGGGTTGCCGTCTCGGTCATGTGTCGCTCCCCCTGACCAGATGCCATCAGGATCCAAGGTGCCTGCTTCCGGTGCAAGAGCAGGCCTTACATTCTCCCAGTGCACCATATCGTCGCTCACCCAATGGCCCCAGTGAATTTGATGCCAGTAAGGCCCTTGCGGATTATGCTGATAGAACAGGTGATATTTGCCGTTGTAATAAATCGGCGCATGAGCCTCGTTCATCCAATTTTGCGGCGGGATCGCATGATATTGAGGGCGATGCTGATCGCCGTCGAACACGCTTGGGTCCTCGTCAATATCCGCATTCGGGATATTCGGAATTTCTCCGCCGTGCAACGCCTTCACGCTCTCATATTGCGCAAGCACCTCATCCGCTGTCAGCGCTTCATTGCGCAGGCTCACTTCATCCATAAGCCCGCTGAACATATTGTAGGAGAACAAACCGGCAAACTCGACGGGTTTACTGTTTTTCCCAATGAACAGATTTTCCGTTGACGGTGTGATTGGAACGTGGACTGGCGTCGCTTGCGAAGCTACTGCCTCTCCGTTCAAATACAACGTAATCATGCCGGCATCTTTATCGAAGGTTGCAACCACATGATTCCACTCGTATTTCTTCAATGGATGATCGTGCACCCATACTTCTATCCACTCCCCGCCGATGCCAACCTGCATCGACCATGAGCCGTGACGATACATGCCAAGGGCAAAGCCTTCGGCTTTATCCGGGTCGGATTGATTCACGATCGCGGACAGCTTGTTGCCGTCTCCCCACTCATAACTGCGCGGGGCCACCCACGCTTCGATAGTCAACGCATCACTGACGGGCACGATCTCCTTGGCATCAATCTCGATAGAATTGGAATAGCCGTCGAACAGCAAGGCGCCGCCTTTCACCCCGTTCGGAGTCCACCTTGGATCCTTCGAGTTCATGTATCTGGCATCATTAAACACGTAATGCACCTCGTGCTGGGCATTGCGAACTCCTTCCAACGCCGTCTTCCCGCTGCCGTCATCAAAGCTGAAGGAAGCAATGGTTCCGTCCGCATGCGCCTGAAAGCCGTCGACGGCAATGCTTGCTTCATTCAAATCGTCAATGACCTTTATGTATACCTCTTTGCCGAAATGCTCTTGAACGCCCCAAGAAATTTGTGTATTTTCACTCACGTCTCCTGTCTTCTTGAGCATCATATGGCTGTTTGCATCGAATAGCGCGACATACGCCTGTTCAGGGTTATGAATATCCAAAATGGTAAAGTTGATGACGCCCGCGCCTTCAAGCTTAAAGACATTAGATGCGATGGAGCCTTCGCTTTCAGCGCTGGATGCAGCATAGAACGTTCCTTCCTTCGCCTCATGAGCCTCGTCCGTCACTTGGAAGCCGGTTCCATCTACTGCCCAGCCTGACAAATCCCCGGTTTCAAAGCCTCGATTGATAATCTCCGTAGGCATGATATTGACTGCATAGATCCCTTCCGCTGGTGCAATCTCATGGAAGGTGTGGAAGGCGTCCGCAAAAATCATGCCCCAATCCAATGTTGCGTTGTCGACGATTTCAAGGTACAGATTCTTGCCTATATGCTTAGACAAATCAGCCCTATACTGCTCCATGTTCGCTAGACGCAATCCCAGGTCCGGATTCGGGAAATTAGCTTCCGAAAATTCGGTATTGCCGTATCTGGCAATCAGCTTACCAGTATCCGCATCGACGACCTGGATATACGCTTGATCCGTATGCTTGCCGCCGCCGAGCCTAAAGCTGATCCAGCCCGTACCGCCTAGCTCGAACGTGGAAGAACGAAGCTTGCCGGTATCGGCCTCCGTACTTCTCCAGCCGTTCAAGTGATAATTCCCTTCTTGATTGTATGGAATATTTTCGTCCCAGAAGGTCGTTTCATCCGATACACTGCCGTTGTTATAGGCCTCGCCCTCAACAATCGTCCAGCCCGATAAATCCCCGGATTCAAAGCTTGGATTCTCGATTTGGTAACGATCGAAATCCGGTTTGATATCGATTGCGGCAACGCCTTCGGCCGGCTCCGCTTCATGATTCATGAAGAACGCGTCCGCCATGATCAAGCCCCAGTCATTCGTCGCATGGTCGACGATCTCTACATACAGCAGCTTCCCGAGATGATCGGACAGATCGCCTTTGTACTGCACCATATTGGCCAGACGCATGCCGTTGTCCGGATTAGGGAAGTTGATATTCGCAAATTCACTGTTGCCGTACCTGGCAATGACCTTGCCCGTATCCGCCTCTACGATGTTAATGAAGGTTTTGCTCGGATTTTTGGCCGCGCCCAGCTTGAAGCTGATCCAGCCGCTCCCGCCTAATTGGAAGATGGAAGAACGAATAACTCCTGTTTCGGCTTCCGGATACCTCCAACCGTTTAAGTGATATTCGCCTTCCTGGAAGTAAGGAATTTGTTCCGCCCACCAGGTCGTATCGCCCGACACGCTATCAGGACCAAACGCTCCTCCCGATACAACGGTCCACCCTGTCAAATCGCCGGTCTCAAAGCCTGGATTCTGAATTTCGAATTCCGAAGCCGTTGCGAATTCTTCAGCAGACACGCTTGTTGCGAGAACGGCGGGAACGATCATTTGGGAAACGAGTAGAAATGATGTGATCATTGCGACTTTTTTCTTCTTTATAAAGCTTTTAAGCACTGACAATCCTCCTCGATCGTATTTCTAGAATTGTCACAAAAATGAAACGCTTCCAAACTTGACTTATAACGAGAAGAAAGAAACTAATCTGCGCGTTATATCTAAGTTGGAAGCGTTTTTGTGACTGATTTGGATATTTAATATTAATGAGCGGCTGTAACAGGGTTATATCGCCTGCATCCTGTTAGGATGTACTCCTCTTAAGCGCCACTAGTCCGAGCGCCAGCGCCCCGCATATTCCGGCGTTGTCGCCGAGTCCAGGAGCAATAATGTAATCATCCATACCATTTCGAAGAACAGCGGAGTCAACGTACCCGTTCAGCATGCGGCCAACCTCCGAACGAATGAGCGGGAGCAGCTGCTCCTGATGCATGACGCCTCCGCCCATAATGATTCGCTTAGGAGACAGCATTAGGATGGTCGACATAACAGCTTGCCCGAGGTAATACGCCTCGATTGCCCATGCGGGGTGATCATTGCCTAGCTCTACGCCCTTCTTGCCCCAACGACGCTCGATGGCAGGACCTGCTGCTAGCCCTTCCAGACAATCGCCATGGTAAGGGCAATTGCCGTCGAAGTGATCATCAGGATGGCGCCTTGGCAGCAGATGTCCGCCTTCTGGATGCGTCATGCCGTGCACAAGCCGCCCTTCAGCATAAACGCCCACTCCGATGCCCGTACCGACGGTAAAGTAGACGCAGCTGTCCAGTCCGCGTGCGGCGCCCCACTTTGCTTCGCCGAATGCCGCCGCATTCACGTCCGTATCCCAGCCAAACGGCACGTTGAACTCCTTCTTAAGCGTATCCAGGAACGGAAAGCCGGACCATCCAGGCTTCGGCGTCGTTGTAATGCTGCCGTATGTCCCGCTTCCAGGATCCAGATCAATCGGGCCGAATGTCCCGATGCCGATCGCCTCTACGGACTTGTCTCTGAAGTAAGCGATAACCTGCTCCATGACGTGCCCAGGTTCCTCCGTCGGAAAGCTGATTCGGTCCTCGATGATGCCGTGCTCATTGCCGATGCCGCATACTATTTTTGTGCCGCCTGCCTCGATTGCTCCGATTCTCATTGCTTAATCCCCTTATTTCCTATAATTCGAAGGCTGCCCTGCGAGGACAGCCTGAAATATGATTTTGCTATTGGTAAATCGAGTTCATGATCCAAATATCGATCGACTTGATGACGGTGTCAGGGCTTCCTTCCAATTGGAGACCAGTGGCATCCAATCGACTAGGATACACTCTCGTCGTCAGGCTTTTCAGACCGCTTACATAGGCTTCTACCAGCGACTTATCCAGATAGATATGGAACTTGAGCGCTTCGCCGTCCAGATCCAGCCTTCCGGATTGAATGCCTCTTGTGCGTTCTTCAGTGGACAAAGTCGTCTTCTCGCGGTTAACGCCAAGCTCCGCCGCCAGCTTATCGTAGAAGATCAGCGTCTCTTCCGCCCGGTCGGACGACTGTCTGATCCATATGCCAACCATAGAATCCGCTAAAGACGTCTCGAATTCCACTTGAATCTCGAGCATATCCCCTTGCAGATTCGCCAGCTCACGATTTGCTTCCTCAAGTGTCACATCCCGCAGGGAGCACAACTGACGGCCACGCAGCGACGCAAGCTCCCCGATCGGCTCGATGCCGAGTCGTCCGTCCGGTCTTAAGAATACGCTAACCGGCAAACCTGCGTTATGTGCCCAGCCGGAATCGTAATCGATCTGCGGCGTCCTTTCGCCCTGCGCAATGGTAAAGACGATATTGCGGCCTGTCTTGGGATCGACCATCCCGCTTGGACCGGTAAAGTGAAAGTCGCCAACGTCGATCAGCTGCGGCTCCTCATGGTCGGGGGAAAAGCGCATTTGCTCTCGGTTATATTCCCCGATCCAATAGAACACTTCAACGTCAGCACCGGGACCCAGCGGGCTGATCAGGAACAGATGCTTCTCCCGTCCGTCCGCACCCTTCCCGAGCGGAAGAAGCACAGGCAGCTCCCACATGTTGCCGAGATAGGGGAAGCGCTCGGGATCGCTCACATAGAACGGACCGTGATACGTCCAATGAATCATATCGGCCGATGAATAAGCAAGCGCCGTACCGCTCTGTCCATCACTTGTGCCAGAACCGATAAGCAGGCGCCACAAACCGTCTTCCTTCCATACGAACGGATCGCGGAAGTCGCCGAATTTGCCCTGTCCCTGCTCTTGAACGATTAATGGATTCGGATGCTTCTCCCAATAGGTCAAATCGCTGTCGCCGTCCAGCCGGAACTTGCTGCGCGCAAGCCCGACACGTTGATTCGGCGACGCACTGTCATCGCCTGCGGTGATGAAGAGCGCCGGCACGCCGAATTCGTCCAGGCAGGCGCTTCCCGACCAGACACCATCGGGATCGACGGCTCCCTTCTCTGGCGCGAGCGCTATCGGAAGATCCCGCCAATGAACCATATCTTCGCTCACCCAATGCCCCCAATGGATTTGCGCCCAATAAGGGCCTTGCGGATTATGCTGGTAGAATAGGTGGTACTTGCCCTCAAAATAAATGGGAGCATGCGGTTCGTTCATCCAATGAACCGGCGGGCTTGCATGATACTGCGGCCGATGCCGGTCGCTCAGCATAGGCGTGCGGTCCAGCCGGATAACCTCGTACGGTATGGCAGGAACAGCGAAGCCATGTGAAGCCAGCGGCTCCTTGAAGATAGATGCAATCTCGACAATGGACAAAGCGCTTCCGTAGATGCGCACATCGTCCATTAAGCCGTCGAACATATTGTGCCGGAAGGCTTCCGCGAGCACGGTGGATTGGTTATTCTTCCCAATCAGCAGATCTTCCCCGCTTAAGGTCATACCCGCATCATCCGGTAAAGACATCTCGGCGGTCTGCTCACCGTTCAAATACAACCGCATGACTCCTTCTTTCTTGCAATAAGTAGCCGCAACATGCGACCACTTCCCTTTCTCGAGAGGCCTGTGCCGGCACCAAAGCTCATGCCAGCTGCCGCCCGATCCGAGCTGCAGCGACCAGGCGCCGTGTCGGAATAAGCCGAATACGAAGCCTTCCGCAGCCTCCCGGTTGTGTTGATTCACAATGGCGGACAGCCTGTTTTCTGCCCCCCACTCATACGAACGGGGTGCGACCCAAGCCGTAATCGTAAACGCGTCATCCAGCCTGGGCGCCAACGAAGCCTGGCGTGTAATCCAGGTCGAATACCCGTCAAACAGAAGCGCGCCTCCGCTTATTCCTGGACGCCACCCCGGATCGGAAGGATTCGAGAATCTTCCTTTCAGCAGCGAGTATGACACCTTGTCTTGTATGCCACTTGAAGAGTCAAGCGCAGCGCTGCCTCCCGATTCGTCCAAACGCCAATGTGCCAATAAACGGTCGGACCCTACTCTATTCTCCATTAACGCGATCCCTCCCAATCCTTGCTAGCGGCTTGCCGCTTGTACGGTTGCTGCCGCATAGACCGACCGGAGCGGATAAACCCGCATTGTCCTCAGCATGGCCTTGCCGCCGATCGCATACAGCTCGATACAATCCGTACCATCAAGAGGGAACAGCTGATCCGTCATAACGAGTCCGCCGTCATCCGCAAACACTTCGATCGATGATCGGTCTAGCCATAGTCGCAGCTTAATCCGCCCTTCCTTTGCTTTCAGCGGAGCTGAATGCCTGCATGCGAATTCATCATGAAAGTCGATATGGCCCGAAATTGTGCGGTCAATGAACAGCTCGGCCAATGCCGCGTTAAAACCTACTACCGTTTCCTTATCTCCTGATTTGAACCTAAGACCGATTTCAGCCGCCATCATCAGCTCGATTTCAGCTTCGATCTCCAGCTGCCCGCTAAGTCCGGCAAACTGTATGCCTTCCGCGCTCAGCAGCTCGTTGGAGCGTTCAATACCTTGCAGCCGGAGCTGCCGGTAGCCGTCTACAACGTTTTGTATGAGACGAACCCCTTGCTGCTCCTTCCTCAAGGACAGTTTGCGCACAAGAGTCATCGCTCCGCGCCATTCCCCGGTCGGGATCAGATTGGCGTATTTCCAATTGTTCATCCAGCCAATAAACAGCCTCTCCGAGTCGTTGCCCTGGGCGTCGGACCAGGTTACACCCGCGTAATTGTCGCGGCCGTGATCCAGCCAGAGCACTGTATTCGGCGTATTTTCGTTCGTAAACGTTGTCCCGTCAAAGCAACCGACAAAATACTGTGTACGGGAGCCCTCCGAACAAGTCGGAGCATCGCCAATGCTTACGATCATAACCCAGCGCGAAGCTTCGTTCTCACCTTCGACCGGCAGCTCGAACAGATCCGGACATTCCCATACTCCGTCATGGGATCCTTCCTGCGCCCCGAACTCGCTTGCGAACGTCCAGGACTTCAGGTCGGGCGAACGGTATAAGAACAGCCGATCACCCGCAGCCAGAACCATGACCCAACTGCTGGATTGTTCATGCCAGAACACTTTCGGATCGCGAAAATCCGGGAACCGCTCGTCGATAAGCACGGGATTGCCCTCATAGGGAATCCATGTGCGCCCGTTGTCCTTGCTGTATGCGATGCTCTGCCGTTGCTTGGACGAATCCGTACCGGCAATCATCTCCATTTGCGTATAGATGGCGACAAGACCTGGACCTCCGTCGAAGAAACCGCTTGTATCGTTCCAATCGACAACCGCGCTGCCCGAGAAGATCGTACCGTTCTGGTCAGGGAACAGCGCTATCGGCATATGCTCCCAGTAAACAAGATCCCTGCTTACCGCATGTCCCCAATGCATCGGTCCCCAAACCGTGCTGTCCGGGTGATACTGATAGAACAAATGGTACTCTCCTTCGTAATAGACCATTCCGTTCGGATCGTTCATCCAATTGGCAGGCGGGGTGAAATGAAACTGGGGTCGCAGAGGATGCTCTGTGATAGGCTTCATAGGTTTCTCTCTCCTCTAATCCTTAATCCGTCATTCTTTTATTTCTGCGCTTCGTTGTAACGATCAAGAGCTGTCTGATAAATTTCCATCAGTTGATCCAGGCCCATGTCCTGTACCGTTTTCACATACGTATCCCATGCTTTGTCGTTCATGCCTTCTACGATAAACTTAGCTCGCTGTGTATTCACATATTTAATGAGTTCTGGTTCGATCTGGTTGATTTGATCCAATTCCTCTGGCTCGAAGAAGATCGTCGGATAATTCTCTTTCTCCATGAACGGCTCATAGTATTTCTCCAGATCCAGCTTCCGCTGCTTCGCGCGCGGCTCCATGTCGACAATCGTTTTGAAGTGCTCGGCCGTGATGACGCCGGCTCCGTTAGGAGCGACCTTCTGACGGAATTCGCCCATCGATACGCCTTCCTCCAGCGGAAGGTTTACCAGCTTGCCGTTTGCGTCCTTCTCATAGATGATGCCAATCGGACCCCAATGAATTTGTGCAGCCATGTACGGCTCATATTGCTGGTCGATCCAGCGCATTGTTGCTTCCGGATGCTCGTTCTCGCTCGTAATGACAAATGCGTTCCTACCCGGTCCTCCGCCGTTGCCACGACCGATCGTTTTCTTGCCTGTCGGGCCAGTGAGCGGCGGCACAAGCGCGTAGTCGGCTGCCCGGTCCGTTCCAACAACTTCCTCGACTTCCCACCAGACATAGGAGCCAAGAGTAGACTCTGGCGTCTTGCCTTTTGCAAGGTACTGCGGAGCGTCCTGCGTGAACGATTCCGGATCGATCAGCCCTTGCTTATACCATTTCTCGTTGAAATACTGCAAGGCTTCCTTGTATTCCGGCTGGGTTGCCGTGAAAATAACTTTGCCGTCGCGCACGATACGATGCTCGAGATTGTCCGGCATGCCGAAGGCGCCGAACAGGCCTGCGATGTCCATACACCATTGCATATGCATGAAGCTGAGCGGGATTTCGTCAGCTTTACCATTGCCATTCGGGTCCTGCGTCTTGAACGCAACCAACGCTTCGGTATATTCATCAAGCGTTTCCGGGAATTTCAGTCCTAGCTTCTCGAGCCATTTCGTGTTGATCACATGGAAGAACGGATTCGTGCCGAGCTCGTTCTCCTCCCATGTAGGCAAGCCGTAAATATGGCCGTCCGGCGCAGTCATCGCCGCTTTGATGTCAGGGCGTTCCTCAAGCAGCTTTTTCAGATTCGGCGCGTATTCGTTAATCAAATCCTCAAGTGGAATGATGGTGCCGTCTTGCCCGTACGTGATTAATTCATAGTCGGAAAATTGCGAGGAATAGAAGGCATCCGGCAAATCGCCGCTGGCAAGCAGCAAATTTTTCTTCTCGGCATAGTCGGTGTCCGGAATGTTGTTCCACTCGATATGGATGTTCGTGTCGGTTTCCAAGCGCTTGAAGATTTCCATTTCGTTATACTCGGGTGCAAGCGGAGCTTTCGGCGATACAATCGTCAGCGTCAATTTCTCGTCGACGATCGGCAGTCCATCCTTGCGGATCCCAGCGTCCTCAGTCGCTCCATTATTCGCGTTCCCTTGCGTGTTACCGGTATTCGATTCATTTCCTCCGCTGCATGCGGACAACATTAAGCTTGTTGCGAGAAGAATGCTGACTGCAACAGAACCTCTCTTTTTCATTGCGATGATCCTCCCTTTATATGCTTGTTTCTATCTATCATCATCCAGGTTCGTCTTCCGCGGTTTCGACGAATCCAGGCGATAACCACGACCCTTAGCCCTTGATAGAGCCAATCATGACCCCTTTGACAAAATAACGCTGCAGGAACGGATAGAGGATGAGCAGCGGCAAGCTTGCGATAATAATGACGCCGTATTTGATCAGCTCGGTTACCCGAAGCTTCGCGGCGTACGATTCAACGTCGATCATCATGCTGGAGTTGACCTGGTTCTGAACCAAAATATTGCGGAGCACCAGCTGCAGCGGATATTTCGACTCCTCGTTCAAATAAATCATGGCATCGAAAAATCCGTTCCAGAAGCCTACGGCGTGATACAGCACCATGACCGCGATAATCGGCTTCGACAGCGGCAGCACCATCATCAGGAAAAAGCGGGTATTGGAGCAGCCGTCGATGAAGGCGGCTTCGCGCATCTCATCGGGAATCGTGCTCTGGAAGAAGGTTCGCACGATGATGATATTGAATACGCTGCCCGCTCCCGGAACAACCAGAGCCCAGATCGTATTGATCATGTTCAGATCCTTAACCAGCAGGTAAGTCGGAATGAGCCCGCCGCTGAAAAACATCGTGAACACGAAGAACCACATGACCGCGTTTCGGCCGGCGAGATCTTTGCGAGCGAGCGGATAAGCCGCCATAAGCGTCACGGTTACACTGATAGCGGTACCCACAATGGCATAGAGCAGCGAGTTTCCGTAGCCGATCCAGATTTGCCGGTCCGCGAATATACGCTCATAGCCGTCCAGCGTGAAGCCTTTAGGGAAGAGCCACACAGCTCCCGAATAGATAAGATTCGGGTCGCTGAACGAGGCGATGAGCACGAAATATAGCGGATATAGAATCAGCAGCATGCCGATTGTCAGAGACGAATAATTCAAGACATCGAACAGGATGTCGCCTTTCGTTTTGCGGGATAGCAGCGTGTTCATCGGTTTCACTCCCTTACCATAAACTTGTTTCCGTCAGCTTCTTGGCAACCTTGTTTACGGTAACCAGCAGCACGACGTTAATGACGGCGTTGAACAATCCAATAGCTGCGGAGAAGCTGTATTGCGCCTTCTGTATGCCGAGCTCGTAGACATAGGTCGGAATAATGTTCGATACCGCGTAGTTCAGATCCGATTGCATTAGATATGCCTTCTCGAAGCCGACGCTCATCACATTGCCCATCGCTAGAACCAATAAAATAATGATAGTCGGTAAAATGCCGGGGATATCAACATGCCTGATGCGCTTCCATTTGCTTGCTCCATCCATGACGGCCGCCTCATGCAGCTCGGGATTGACTCCAGCAAGCGCGGCCAGATAGATAATCGTGGCGAAGCCCGTCTCCTGCCAGATACCGGACAAGATGTATAGCGGGCGGAACCAGCCTTCGTCTGCCATGAATAGAACCGGTTCACCGCCGAAAAAAGTAATGATATGGTTTACGATGCCGCTATTCGGCGAGAGGAATACGCCTAGCATACCGACCAGCACGACTGTCGATATAAAGTGCGGGGCGTAGATAACCGTCTGCACGAATTTTTTGTACCGCTTCGCCATCATCTGATTCAGCATTAATGCCACAATGATCGGAATTGGGAAGCTGAACACGAGCGAATACACGCTGAGAAGAATCGTGTTCTCCATAATCGGCCAGAAATTATACGCTTCAAAAAACCGGATAAAGTGCTCGAAGCCAACCCATTCGCTTCCCCATATGCCTTTGCTTGCCCTGAAATCCTTGAATGCGATCTGCACCCCGTACATTGGGTAATACTTAAATACCAAGTAAATCGCTACGGCCGGCAGCAGGAACAGATATAGCTCGTAATTTTGCCGGATCTTCACCCAAGTGCGATTACTTCCGGCAGCTCTTGCGCCCCTATTCTCCTCTTGCGCGTAACGTTCTGACGCCCCCATGTGTGATTCCACCTTCCAACTTGCGTAATCGTTTACGTAACCTTGACATTTTACCCAAACTCTATGAATTTTATTGATGTTTCACCAGTAAAACGATTACGTAATCGTTTATATGAATTATAAGCGCTTCCACAATTGTCAGTCAAGATGTTTTTTAGCGAAAAAAAGATAGTCAGCACGACTGCCTGACTATCAGTTTTCCGGACAACCGATGCTGAGACAACGGCGCATCGGCATTGTCAATCCGCTCCAGCATGACCTCGGCTGCCTTCACGCCAAGGTCAAAAGCCGGCTGCTCGATTACGGTTAGCGGCGGTGTCGTTACCCTCGTCCATTGAAACTCGTCGTAGGCAACAACCGCAACTTGATCCGGAACTTTGATTTGGTTCTCCTGCATATACATCATGGCGCCCATTGCCATCACATTATCCGTCGCAAATATAGCAGTAGGCTTATGCGCGAGCAGCGACTCGGTCAGCTTATAGCCGCTGTCGAGCGACACTTCCCCGGTGCAGACGAGCTCCTTATCCTCAGCCAGGCCCGCTTCCGACAAGGCTTCCAAATAACCGGCGAACCGCTCCTCCGTCGTCGTCAGCGTATTCGGTCCGGATAAGTACGCAATCCGCTTGTGACCTCTGCGAATCAACATCTCCACCGCATCCTTGGACACGGATCTATTGTCAACGACGACGCTGTCCCTGTCGCTGTTATTCGGCACCCTGTCCACATAAACGACAGGATAATCGCCGAATAGTTGCTCGTAATCCGTTTCTCTGCTGGAAGGCGCCATGATGAGACCGTCGATCATTTGGGAGCCGAGCATGCGGATCTCTTCCTTCTCGAACTCTTCCTCTTCATGCGAGTCGCTAAGCATAAGATGGTACTGATTCTGCTTCAACACGCTTTGAATGCCGGCCGCGACAGACATAAAAAAGTGATTCGACGTCTCGCTGGCAAGAATCGGAGCCAGGAACGCGATGACATACGACTTGCGGCTCCGCAACGATCTTGCGACGACATTGACCCGGTAGTTCAGCTCGTCCATCGCGCGCATAACCTTCTGTTTCGTATCCTCGGATACAAACCTGGTGCCGTTAATGACATGCGATACGGTTGCGGTCGAGACATTCGCATGCTTGGCTACGTCTTTTATACTGATGTTCTTGTTTTCGCTCATAACAGTTCACACCTATGCTAACGTTATATAATATGCTTACAGACGCTAATACAGCGTGCGTAAACGATTACTTAGCTTTACTGTATGAGAACCGGCTCATTTTGTCAACATTATCCCGCTCCCGGCATACCATCATTGATTTCTCATTTAATTGCCTTAAATGGTCTCCGACGCTTAGAGCTATGGAATATCAATCCAACAATTTGTAATACAACTGAAATATTTCTTTCATCGCTCCTTAATGTAGGGAGCCTATAATAGAACTCGACCCCCTTTTTTATAATATAAACACTTTGGCCCGCTGCCCGTTGCAGCGGGCCCCTTTTTTTGCCCATTCGTATGATAGCTCAAACGCGTCAACCGCAGGTCCAAGCCGTCCACGGCTTCCCTCGCTTGCCCTTCCCGCCAGCCCGTCGCTTTCCTCGTCCTTGACGGCAAGCCTTTCCACGTCCTCGCTTCCCCTTCCGGGAGAGACGGCCGCTGACGCCCGCTTCCGTATCCCCCGTCCCCGTCTCGCTGCCCGAGGATTCGTTCGTGACGGAGTTCGTGCTCGGGGCGTATTGCTTAATGTTGCCGATGATGACCGTGCCTTCGTTTTTAATGATCTTAACATGCGCGCACCAGCCGAACATACCATCACCGTCCTTGTCTCCGATACAACCCGTTTCTATACCGTATGCGGAGCGATACTAGGACGAATTGGCGTTTCCAACGGGTACATGCGCCTTTTTTGGCTTACTCAGCCGTCCGGCTAAGCTCCGCGACCACGATCTCGGGCCGGTTGAACACTCGCTGAGGAAATCTGCTGTTGCCGAGCCCTCTGCTTATGATGAGCTCGGAGCTGCCGATCCGGTGGCGGCCTTCCGTATATTTCGGCCAAAAGCCTTGCTCCGGCGCATACACGCCGCCGACGAACGGCACGCGGAATTGACCGCCGTGCGCGTGTCCCGCGAAGCTGAGATCCATCCCGTAATCCGCGTACACGCGGAGCAGCTCCGGACGATGGGAGAGCAGAATCGTATATGCCTCCGGATGTTCAATGCCGGCAAGAGCCTCGTCCAGATGGGCATTCATTTTGTCTACGTCCCCGTCCCGCTCCTGGTTGAAGATCGGATCATCCACGCCGACCAAGCGGATAACGCCGTCTCCAGCCGGCAGGATAACATGTTCGTTCTGCAAAATATGGATGCCTTCGATCCGCTTCAGCCTCTCTTCGAGCGCAGGGTAACCGACCGTATTGTGCTCATGATTGCCTCTTATGAAATATACCGGGGCGATCTTAGCCGCTCCTTCCATCATCCGATAGCTGGCTTCCGCATTGAAATGGTTGCTGTCGGACAAATCCCCCGTCACGACGATGATGTCCGGCTTCAGCTTCTCCACCTTCCGCAGGAGCGGCTCTTGATCGCGCCCGAACTCCTTGCTCTGCAAATCGGACAACTGCACGATCCTATAACCGTCAATCCCGTTCGGCAGCTTCGCTGACGTCACCTTATAGGTTGTCACTCCGATTGCATTGTTTTCCAGATACAAGAACAACAGAATGACAACGACCGCCCCGATAAAATAAAGCCAGCCCCGCCGTTTCCTCTTCCCCATAAATCTCCCTCCATCCAACAACCCCAACCCCGAAGCCCGTTGACGTTATTCCTCCAGCTTCCGAAGCGCCAGGCTCCAGGACTGCCAATGCTTCCTATCCTTCGCCAGCTTGCGGAAATCATCCAGCATGTCGTCTACGCCTTCCAGCTCCGGATGCTCCCGCGCAAGCTTGGCGAGCGCAGGCGCCGCATCCGCCGACAACGTGTCCAGATAGTCGAGATCGATCTTGTCCGTAGTCTCGTAGCGCTCGATATTTTTTTCCGCGATTCTCGCGTCCAGATTGCTATAGTTCATTATAACGTACGCCGCAATGCCCAGCGCAATATAGATTTTGGCCAAAGAGAACCAGCGGTACCAGATTCGCACTATGGCAATCGCCATCAGCACGCCTAGAAAAATCATGAAGCCGCTCACCAGAAGCCGAAGCTGCGTGTAGCCGTAAGCCTCTTCATACAGGGACATGCGGCTGTATGCGGAGATCAGCATAACAAGCGTACAGCCCATCAGCACGGTCAGCATGATCTTCCTTAGCCGGTCCAGCCAGCTCTCCCCGCGCTCGACGTAATGCAAGCCGACCAGCAGGATGCAAATATTGATCAGCGCGACGAATACAAGCTCGGCAAACCCTCTTCGCGCATATTCCGCATAAGCTGTTCCCGCTGGCAGCAAGCCGTCGGCGGCGCCGAACAGATACGTGAACTGAATAATGGCGAACAGCACGTACACGGCGTTCACGCAGACCAAGACGGTGGACGCTACGATCGGGTCCAGCGTGTCTCTAGGCTTGGCCGCATCCGCCTTATTAGGGGTTAACGCAATGGCCTCCCACTCCCATGCCTCGCCCCTCTTCGGCTCTTCGGCCGGTAACGGACGCTCCTGCTTGAACATCAACCCCCAGACAAAAGAGAACAGGTAGAACGCCGCGCAGACCGCGAACAGGAAACGAAGGAAGCTTTCTTCGGCCGTCCCCCCGTCCAATAACGCGGGAAGCCGATTCAGCCAGGACATGAAGATGCCGTCCGCGGAAGCCAGCAGCAGGATGACGACGAGCAGGAGCGGCGCCGCAAGCAGCAGACCCAGGCTGATCTTGCCGAGGTTGGTGCGCGTACGGCTGCTCTCTTCGCCCATGCGCAGCCAGCCTGCCATGAAACCGAACGGTACGCCCAGATGCGCGAAAGGCGTCACCAGCCACTGCTTCAGCAGCTCCGCCCCGAACCTTGGCCGGAACCAAGGCTGCGAGCCTCCCCTCGTCAGCAGCATCGTCTGGCCGACGATTAACGCAACCAGCACCCAGAAGTTCAAGAGCCGGAACAGCTCGTTCGCGAATATCGCATAAGTAAGAGACAGCAGACCGATCGGACCGAACAACAACCATCCCGTCTTGGATTGGCCTTGCCAGCGGTCGAAGCCGCCCCGTCTTCCTTTGGTCGCATAGAAAAAATAAACGTAGAACAGCAGCGTAAAGATCGGCACCGATACACCGGCAGCGCGGCCAACGAACAAGTATTGGCTGATGAAACCGAGAATGACGGCCAGGACCCACATCGTATCGTACCGTTTCTGCCAAGGCGCGGGATCTCTCATCTCGCCATGCCCCCTTTTGTGCTTTTCTCCCTTTTATTGTAACCTAGAAAATAAGAACAAAAAGTGCAAGTTTGTTTGGCGGAATTTCATATTTTTACGATGGGAGGCTTCCCTTGAAAATACGCAGGCACTTATTTCAGTTGAGAGAAGCGTATCCGCATGTCGAGGACGGCGTGCCGATCGAGGTGACGACCGCGGAGCTGGCGGAGAAGCTGGACTGCACGCATCGCAATATGGTGCTGCTGCTGAAGCGGATGACGGAGGAAGGCTGGGTCGGCTGGACGGCGAAGCGCGGACGGGGCAACCGCTCGTTGCTGACGTTCGAGCGTCCGCTCGATAAGCTGCTGCTGGAGGAAGCGGAGGAGCTGGCGATGCGCGGCGATCTTCAATCGGCCTTCGAGCTGCTGCAGAACAAAGGAGCTGGCTCGGCGGCGCTTGGCCGATTCCAGCAGTGGCTCTCCGGTCAATTCGGCTTCCGAAGCACGCTTGACGGACAACGAAGAACGGATTCGCTGCGCTTTCCGCTGCCCGGTGCGATCGGCAGCCTGGATCCCGCGCGCATTCACTTCATTGGCGAATCCCATCTCGTCAGTCAGCTGTTCGACGGACTTGTTCGCGTGGATGCCCGAGGCGAAATCGTGCTCCCTCACCTCGCGCATGCCTGGGAGACGAACGAAGACCGGACGGAGTGGACGTTCTATCTGCGCAAGGGCGTCATGTTCCATCACGGGCGGGAGATGACCTCCGCCGACGTCCGGTTCACGCTGGAGCGCTTGCAGCGGCTTGCCCCGGGCGGCCTCTATAACTGGGTCTACCACGGAATCGAGGACATGCTAACGCCGGACTCCACCACGATCCGAATTCGGCTCAAGCAGCGCAACGAGGTATTCCTGTCGTTCCTCTCCACCAACCGCGCTTCCATCGTGCCGGAAGACGTCTGCTCCTCCGAAGGCGAGTCGTTCGGGGAAGCGGACGGTTCCGTTATCGGAACCGGGCCGTTCCGGCTGGCGAGCCGGGGACACGGCATTTGGATGCTGGAGGCATTTCCGGCTTATTTTCAAGGGAGAGCGTTCCTGGACCGGGTGGAGGTATGGACGATACCGCTGGAGGAGGAGGCGGAGAAGGATAGGCAGCAGCAGGAGCTGAGGCAATTCCAGGTGATGCATAATGTGAGGATCGAGGGGCTTACAGGCGGCCAGTTCCAGCAGGTCAGACAGTCCGGCACGACTTGTAAATTCATCACCGTGAATGAGCTGAAGCCAGGCCCGCTGCGCAATCCCGCCATTCGGGCCGCCTTGGACCGCGCCATCCATCGGGGCGAGCTGCTCAGGCAGCTGTCGGGAGACGTCATCGAAGGCGCCTCCAGCTTCTGGACGACTGAGAAGAACGGCGGGCCTTCGGACAGCCGCGGAATCAGCTATGAGGACGAATGCGTAGCGATCAAGCAGGAGCTGCGCGACGCGGGTTACCTTGGGGAGACGCTGACGCTCACTACGATTCCTCAATACGGGCATGACGCGTCGATTATTCAGGGGCTGCTCGAGAAGGCGGGCGTATCGGTAAGCGTGAGCCTGCTCCCGGCCGAGCAATTCAAAGGAGCCGAGCGGATGTCGGCCGATTTGCTGCTGTTCGCCGTCATGCTCGACGAGCATCGGGAAATCCGGCTGATCGATTTGTACAAAAGCATGATGCAGCATGCGGAACCGCAAGTCCGCGCCAAGGTGGCGGATACGCTCGAGCGCATCCTCGCGGAGCCGGACGCCTCCGCCCGCACGAGACTGTTCATCGGCATCGAGGGGCTGCTTTCCCTCCGCCATTCGCTCTTGTTCTTGTACCGCAAACACCTGAAGACGGCCTTCCACCCTTCCGTGCAGGGTATTTCGCTGGAGTCTCTCGGCTGGGTGCGGTTCCGGGACCTCTGGTTCAGATGAGGCTGCAACATACTTGCCGCTTTCAACGTATTCATGTAGACGGTATGACTACAAGACTCGATAAGGAGGTTTTTTCATATGGGACCCGGTCCATCGTTCGGAGATTCGGGCTTCGACTTCATGTTCAACATTTTCCCGTTTCTGTTCTTCCTCGTGTTTGCGCTTATTATCGGCGGCATTATCTTCAGCATCGTCAAATATATGCGTAATTCGCGTTCGCCCGAGGTGACCTCGTACGCGACGGTCGTAGCCAAGCGGATGGACGTGCGCCATCACTCGAACCACCATCACAACAACGAAATCGGCCACGCGGGCTCCTCCTCGCGCACGTATTACTACATTACGCTGCAGTTCGACAACGGCGTGCGCAAGGAGTTCCTCGACGTGAAGAACTTGTTCGGCCTCGTCGTCGAAGGGGATCGCGGCTATGCCGCCACCAAAGGCGAATGGATCGTCGCCTTCGAGCGCAGCGCGGGTTAGGCTCAAACTTTGCGGAGTCGACTTTATCCTTTGAGCGCCAACGAAATGATGCAATTCTACAGCAACTTCAACAACTGATTTGCCCAGGAACCGTTATTGATGTAAAAGTGCAGCATTTCCGAGCCAAATGACGCCCATATTGCTTTAAACTCAGAAAATGCTGCAGAATCGCATCATTTTGTTATAAATCGCGAATTCATTCAAAAAATAATGTACTTTTGCATCATTTCCCAAGCACCAAAAAAGGCGGAACAGACTAAGCCTGTTCCGCCTTTTGTTCATCCGTCCATCCGTCCATCCGCTCAGCAGCTCCCACGCCCGCCCAACTTCAGTCGGACTAAGCCAAAACCTTCTCCATGCACAAGCTCGACTCGCAGTTCACGTATTCCCCGAACCGCTCGATTTCGTAGAAGCCCTGCTTCTTGTAGAAGTTCACCGATTCGAACTGGGGAGCGCCCGTCTCCAGCCTCATGACGGTACAGCCCTGCTTCTCCGCTTCCTGCTCCAGATAGCGGAACACTTGCCGAGCCACGCCTTGCCTGCGCATCGCCGGCTCGACGAAGAAGCGCTTCAGCTCCACCGTCCGTTCATCTATTCGCCGGATACCCCCGCAACCTACGGGCACGCCTTCCCAATAAGCCAGCACGAAAGTCATCTCTTCCGACTTCGGGTCCGACAAATCCACGCCGAATATTTCATCCTGCGGATATAGTCCGGACAGATAGCCGTCCAGCTTCTCGATCAAGCTGGACAAGTCCACATGGCCCGGCTTTACCGTCTTCAATTCCAGCTTGTCCATCTCCTCGCCTCCCATCCTAGGCCTCAGCTCTCATCTGCGCTTCGAACCAGTCCCAGCCAAAGCCTACATGCTCCGGCTTGTGGGAGTCGGAGCCGTAGACGCACTCGATGCCGCGCTTTCTGCATTCGGCCAGGAACCATTCGGGCACGTAAGGCTTCCCGCAAGTCGCGACCCTCAAGCCGGCCGTATTGACGTCGATTCCGACCTTCGACTCCGCGAGCAGCGGCAGAATGCCCTCCAGCCTGCGCCTAATCAGCGCGTCGTCGAACTCCGGCAGCTCGCTTCGGAACTTCTCGATTAGATTAATATGGCCTAGCCGTTTGCGCATAGGGAGCTTCGCCGCGAAGGCTATAGCCGCTTCCACATGGTCGTAATATTCGTTCACCAGCCGGTCAATCGTGCCGTAGTACGACAGTAAATTCGTCCGGAAATCGACAGGCGTGTAGTCGATGCAGCGGGTTCCGCCGACTCCCGGCAGATAATGGACCGAATATACGACATCCTCCAATACCTGCTGCCATTCGTCTACGATTCGCTCCGTGAAGTCAAGCTGACCCGGCAAATAATCGAGCTCCAGCCCCACCGTTATGTCGATTCGCCCCTCGTAGCGCCGCTTCATTTCATTCGCGTAATCCATATAAGCGGGCAGCTCCTCCGGGGGCATCGCCAGCTCGGCGAACAGCTTCTCGTCCGGCACCAATCCGGCAGGCAGCGGCGGATGCTCGCTTATGGTATACCGTTGGAAGCCCAGCTCGATAGCCCGATCTATATAGAGCTCCTGTGCGGCATCGCTGCCATGATAACAGAATCTCGTGTGCGTGTGCCCATCCCATTTCAACATACTCTTCCACTCTCCCGCCTATCTATTTTCATCTAGAGTATCACTTGTCCGGCATCAGGTAAATCGAGATTTTTTTGCGATAAATCGGCGTATTTCCCCGGAAATAAAGGATATTCCATACGATGTGTCGAATAAAGCGTTTGCAATGTCATGGAAAATGTAGGAGGAAAGTCATGAAGCGAATACATGAAAGGGTGAAGTTTGTCCTTATTCCAGACGCGAACAAGCCCGTTCGACACTTTACCGTGCCGAAAGTCTTATTCTTCGCGATTCCTATCCTCATCCTTATGCTAGCCCTATGTTCGGCGATTTTCATCATATTCAACTCCGGTCACGCCAGTCAGGTCAAGCTGCTGCAGCGTCAATTAGCCCTCTCGGAAACGAATTACGAGGATATGCTTCAATCCAGAGAGGAGCAGATCGCCGTTCTCGAATCGGACCTTGCCTCGTTATCCCAACAGGCAGCCGAGGTCGAGGACAGAATGACGGAGATTGCAGAGCTGGAGTCCGAGCTGAAGAACATCGCGGGTATCGAAGAGCCTGATATTCCCCTGTCGGACGGACAAGGCGGCGAAGAATTTGTTGTATCCGCCGCAGAGACCGATGCCAATCTCGCTACGGCAACCAAACAAAGCTTCAGCGAAATGACGTCGATGATGGAAGCCATGAAACCCAGCCTGGAATCGACCAAAGAGGCTTTGATCGGTTATCAGCGCTTGCTGGATATGACGCCAAGCATTTGGCCCGCAGATTCCCGCCGGGTGACGTCGACGTTCGGCGTCCGCAGAGACCCGATCTCCGGCAGATCTGCGGTTCATTCCGGACTGGATCTCGGAGGAAACCGCGGAGACCCGATCTATGCCGCCGCGGATGGCGTCGTTACCTTATCGGAACGCGGTTATCCGCAGGGCAACAACATTCTGATTGATCATGGGCGCGGAATGGAGACCAGGTATCTGCATTTGAACAGACGGCTCGTCGAGATCGGAGATACCGTGAAGAAGGGCCAGCTGATCGGAGAGCTTGGCAACACCGGCAGAAGTACGGGACCGCACCTCCATTACGAGGTTATCGTGAACGGAGAGCATGTCGACCCTATGCCTTATATCAAAGAAGACAGGAAGGAACCGTGACCGACTATGTTCAAGAACAAACCAGCCGCCGGCAAAATCAATCCCGACGCAACGGATACGCTTATCGGGGAAGGCACGACTTTCGAAGGAAAGCTTAGAACGGAAGCCAGCATCCGCATCGAAGGCACGATAATCGGCGACATCGTATCAAGCGGCGACGTCATCATCGGGGAGAACGGCCGGGCCAACTCCAACGTCTCGGCCCGTGACTTGGTATTAGCAGGTCAGCTGAACGGCGACGTCGAGGTGCGGGGCAAGCTGACGATATGCGCGACCGGCGTACTGAACGGCAATATCGCCGCGCAATCGCTCATCATCGAATCCGGCGGCGTATTCAACGGCAGCAGCAAAATGCCCGTGAGCAAAGCGTCGGTCACGCCTGTCGAGTCGCAGAAAGAGCTTAAAGCGTCGTCTTAATTCATCCTTCCCATCAACCAAAAACGATCATGCCGGCCGCTCGAGCCGCATGATCGTTTTTTTGAGGGCTTTAACAAACCTTAAAACAGCCCTAACATTCCCTGCACATTTCTTGGTTACACTGATCCTAAGAACGCCAGTCCCGCGCGCTTAGGAGGTTTCCGAACATGAACATGGTCAAAAACGCGGCGCTCATCTTGATTGCCGCCGCCACGCTTTACGGAGGGCTGACGAATCCGCCTGCACCATTGGAGGAAGCCGATTATGCCCCCATCGAGCAGGTCTCCCGGCAAACGGGAGGAGAGCTCACCTATGATGATGTTAACGGCACGATCGATATCGCCGCGAAGGGAGTTACCTACTCCCTCCTTCTGTCAGAAGGCCGGATTCGGATCAACGGGGCGAGCTGTCCCGGGGATTTCTATACGAAGGACGGCATCACTTATATGAGCAAGGGGCAAGCCTTCGAGCTGCTGGACTCCCCTCATCCGTGCTAGGCTAACCATCTCCTGAGTTGTCTCTACATTGTTGAACCATCTGCGTTCTACTATTCCATACCCATCTTGCAACACTGCCACTATTACCGATGCTTTGCGATCCACCTTACCCCGAAGTCGACCAAAGGCCTTACCCGCACAAGCCGAATATCCGCGTCTCCGATCTTTCCTATCTGCACACTGCTTACTTCCTTCTCGAAAGCTTCTCCCAGCCGCGCAAAATCGTCGCTGTCCAAGTTAATTTCATCGTAAGTGACCCATTGCCTTTGCCCGTCCGCGAGCAGAGGAGCGCCCTGCTTAACATAAGCTTTGGACGCATACTCCGCCCGGTATTCCGACAAATGCAGCGAAGTGCACCGGTCGTAACCGACCCCGAACAATAACACATACCCATCCAACTCATAGAGGCGCGCTAGCGGCGATTGTTCCCCCAGACCATAGTCGATCGAATGATTCTCCGTGATGACGGCCGCATGCTTGCCCTTTGCCGCGAAGGATAGCTGGGGATGCCGGCTTCGAAGCGTGCCGTTCCGCTTGCGGAAGCATTCCGCCGTAACGCCCATATGGCCGCTTGGAGTTAGATCCGGCTCGAACGGCGGCATCTCCGCCCGAATGATCTCCCACCACTCTTCCGGCACCGGCGGATATCGCCATTCCGAGGGCTCCGACAAATTCGGTGTGTGCGCGGGCATGACGAGCGTTCCGTCTCCTCCAAGAGTCTGCTCCAAAGCCAGAATAAGCGCCGAAGGCCCTCCCGCGATCCAGCGGTTCGCCGCCTTTAGCGAAGCGTGAACAAGCAGCGTCATGCCAGGCTTAACGCCGGTCTCCCGAAGTCCTTGCGCAATCGTTGATACGGTTAACGGCAGCGCCGATGTATTTAACGTCATGTTGATCCCATCCTTCTACCTCATAGCTTTCCTTTAGCTTACCAATCTCCGTGTATAAAGAGGAAGTGAAACGTTTACTATAATGGAAGATTCCCGTCAAAAGGAAGGGAACTCTTTCCGGGAGTCTAAGCACTCCCTTGATGAAGTGGCTGTTTTGGAATAACGGCATTTCTACTGTTATTTTTACTCAAACTTCAACATCTCAAGGAAATAGCACCCAAAATACCATTAATATAATCCCTAATGAAGAAACTTCATATTTCCTAAGGAATTAGTGCCGTTATGTCCGCTATTTGAACGAGAGCCTATTGTCGCTTAGAAATAACATCATTTTTTCCGCTATTTTCGCCCAGACCTTACCAACGACGCAGCATTACTCGATCAAAGAAAAAACCACGCCGGGCATCAGCCGGCGCGGTTCGAAAATTCGCATCAAAAACCTTTTATGTATGAGAGTCTCTACAGCTGTTCCGCGTTTTTGAGCGCATGCTCCCAGCTAGGAAAATAGAACAGCGCGTTCTTCATGAGCTCAGGGTCGTTCTGCTTCACTTGCTTCTTGCTCACCGAGCCTCCACTAGTCTGCAGCTGCTTGATTCTGCGGACGACCTCGTCCGCGCCAATCGTGGAATCCATCAGCAATCGCTCCTTTCCTAGAGTGTTCTCCCACTTTATAGTTTGTCACACTCGGAACGATCTATACGCCAATGTGAAGAAAAATGACGCGGCCAGACGTCCATTCCCGCTCCTCGCTCTAGGCTGCCAACTCGATGACGATGCCCGCCGCCGCGCCCGCCAGCACCACCAGCCACGGAGGAAGCTTCCAAAATACAAGCAAGATGAACAGAACCAATGCCGCAACGAAATCGGCCGTAGAGACGACCGCGTGCTTCCAGATCGGGTCGTAGAGCGCCGCAAGCAGCAAGCCGACGACGGCAGCGTTCACGCCGGTCAGTATACCCTGCGCGGCAGGCGAACGCCGGAGCAGCTGCCAGAACGGCAACGTGCCGACCACCAGGAGAAACGCAGGCAAGAAGATAGACGCCGTCGCCACAATTGCCCCGATCAGCCCGTTCGAAGCGGCGCCTATATACGAAGCGAACGTGAACAACGGTCCGGGTACGGCCTGCGCCGCTCCGTATCCCGCTAGAAACTGTTGCTCGCTGATCCAGCCTGCTCCAACGGCTTCCCTCTCGAGCAGCGGCAGCACGACATGCCCTCCGCCGAATACGAGGGACCCGGTCCGATAGAAGCTGTCGGCCATCGCCAGCAGCGGATCCCAGTCCCGTAACCAAGGCAGCAATAGCAGCAGCGCGGCAAATATGGACAAACTGGCTATCGCCGCACCCCTTCCGATCCGGTACGGGCTTGCCGCTCCAGACCCGATAACCGAGACGGAATCGGGTGACGGTCCGGATAAGGCTCCGGTCTTCCGGTACAGCCAGAGGCCGACGAGCCCTGCAAGCAGGATCACCGCGACCTGCGAATATGCCGTCTGCCATAACAAGACGGCGCCTGCGGCGACGGCCGCAATGGTCATTCGGGTCCGGTCCGGCGTCAGCTTCTGACCCATTCCCCATATGGCATGGGCTACGACGGCAACCGCGGCGAGCTGAAGACCCTGCAGCCATCCCGCCCGGCTGACGTCCGTGCCGCTTAATAGCCACTCGAACAAAACCAGCAGCACAACCGACGGAAGCGTGAAGCCGAGGAACGAAAGCAACCCTCCGAGAAGACCGCCTCTGACAATCCCGATCCCTATGCCGACTTGGCTGCTTGCGGGACCCGGCAGGAACTGACAGAGGGCCACAAGCTCCGCATAGCCCGCCTCGTCCAGCCACTTCCTTCGTTTGACGTATTCATTATGGAAGTAGCCCAGATGCGCGGTCGGCCCGCCGAACGAGAGCAGGCCGAGCTTGCCGGAAACGCGTAAAATTTCGAGCCAAAGCTTTATTTTGCTTCTCATCCGTACAACCTCCAATTGTTATCAGAGCCATTGTAAGCAATGGTAGCGGAAATGAAAAGCAAAGGATTTGTAAAAGCGATCCTAATTCCTATTCGACGCGTCGGCCGAGCCGGTCTGCCTAACGCGCGGATACTTAACGGCTTCCATTAGAGCTCTCGCTCCGGCGGCTATCGCGACCAGGAAAAACGCGACGGCCGCAAGCGGGAGCGCCGTCCACTCCCAGATCGATTTCTCCAGCAGCGTCTGCCAGCCAATGGCGGCGAGCCCGCCGATGAAGGAGATGCCGGATATGTGAATCAGCGAACGGCCAGCCGCGCCGGGCATCGAAGAACGCAGCGTCAGCCAAGCAAGGAACGGCAGCGCCTGCACCGCGTGGAAGCCCAGTCCGTGGAACCAGATCAGGTTGCCTTCCGCGCCTAAGAACCGCCCTTGGTTGACCGAAATCATAATACCGCCAGCGAACGAAAGCAGCACGGCGATCATCGCATACCGGATGCTGACCACGACGGCGGGCTGCAGCTCATAAGAGCGCCTGCGGAAAAACATGATCGCAAAGACGAGATAGTACACGACGAGCAGCAGCGCCACGAGGGCGAAGCCCATAGCCACGACATTGTCGAACGCGGAACCGTCTTCCACGAATCTCGGATTGACGCCGCGCGCATGCTGTACGGTTTCCGCGAAATACGAATACAGAGCGAGCACAATGTAGGACCAACGGAAAAACGCCCGCCCCTTGCTTCCCATCCCCGACATCGGCGCGATCGCAGCCGTAGACAGCATGAACACGCCTAATGCCGCGTTAAACGAAAAGGCTTTCGCGAGTCCCGCTCCCGGAGTGTCCTCCGTCCCATACAACAGAACCCCCGCGCCGCACAGCAACGCCAGCAGCAAGCCTAACACTCCCGTCCATACCAACGCTTTCTCGCCCTGGAACCACAATGATTTACGCAAATTCCTCACCCATTTCCTGTAAAGTCATACCTTCACTTTACAGGAGGAATGCACGCCCTCGTGACGGGCCGCGGGATGATCTTCCCGTCATGCTTTGGTCCTCCGACCAAAGCTCAGGCCTGCTGGACCAAGGTCCAGCAGGCCTGCGGGCTGCTTGCTTATTCTTCTATTCGCCGGGAAGCCAACCAACGGGCTCAAACTCCGACTCTAATTCCACAGCTCCGAGTTGCCGACGGACACGAAGTCCGCGCCGTTGTCCAGCGCTTCGCGCGCTTCTTCCTTATACCGGATCAGACCGCCGACAATAAGCGGCCTGCTCATCTTCGCCCTCACTTCCCGGATGATGCGCGGCATAAGCCCCGGCATCAGCTCCACCTCGTCGGGCTTGCTGGAGGCGATCATCCGGATGCCCGTATCGACCGCCGCCGAATCGATGGCGAATATGCGCTGGATGCTGCGTATGCCTGCCAGCCTCGCGGCGGCAACCGCCTGGCTTTTGGTCGTGATAATGCCGTCCACCTCGAACGTCCGCGCGAGATAATGAATAGCCGATGCGTCGCGGCCGATTCCCTGCATCATCTCCATATGGACGTAAACCTGCTTGCCCGCTTCATGCAGCTGTCCCACGACATCTCCGAGCGTCGAAATATCGCCGGTCATCAGATTAATGCGCGTAACCTGGCTTCGGATCGCCTGCGCCAGCTGCTCATCGCTCGTAATCGACGCGATGATCGGATTCACTCCCCCGTTCCTCATGCGGCTCCCCCTTCTCCCTGCTCTAGTGCCCGTCTACTTAATCCCCGAATGAATGAAGCTGTTCATGAACTGGCGCTGGAACAGCATGAACCCGAGCAGAAGTGGCAGAATGACGATCATCGTTGCCGCCGTCACTTCGCTCCACTGCGCTCCCGTCTCGAACGATTGCGCGAATATCGCGAGGCCCACCGTAAGCGGCCGGTTCTCGACCGAATTCGTAATAATGAGCGGCCACAAGAAATTGTTCCAATGGTAGCTGACCGATACGAGACCGAACGAGACGAACGCCGGCCCCGACAGCGGGATGTAGATTCGCCACAGCACCTGCCACAGACTGCAGCCTTCCATGCGGGCCGCTTCATCCAGCTCGAACGGGATCGTCTTGAACATTTGCCTCAGCAGGAACACGCCGAACGCCGACGCGAAATACGGAATCATGATGCCAAGCTTCGTATCCAGAAGCGACAGATCTCTTAGAACGTTATAGTTCGGGAAGATGAGAATATCGGCCGGAATCATGATCTGCGCCAGGAATAGAACGAACACGACCGATTTGCCCCAGAATTCGACGCGCGCGAAGGCGAATGCCGCCAGGGAGACGGTCAGAAACTGTATGGCGAAAACGCCCGCGACGATGATCAGCGTGTTCAAATAGTACGTGTTGAACGGCGCCGAATTCCAGACATGGGTAAAATGCGTCAGCGTGAAGTCGAACGAAAACGACGACGACAAGGCCAGCCGCTTCGGACGGAAGGCGGTCCAGACCGTCCAGACGAGAGGCACGAGCCAGACGGCGGCCAGTATATACATGAAGCCGTAGCCTATTTTCTTCATCATGGGTCTGCTCCTCCTAACGATAGTGGATCTTGCGGTCAAGTCCGAAGAACTGGAGCGCCGCCAAGAGCAGAAGGAAGATAATCATGACGGTCGTAAGCGCGGAGGCCATGCCCTGATCCCAGAAGCTGAACGCCGTCTCGTAAATATAGAACAGCAGCAGGTTGCTTGCGTTCTCCGGTCCGCCCTTCGTCATAATCCAGAGATGGTCGACCAGCTTGAACGAGTTCGTCAGAGCGATGATGGAGACGAACAGAGTCGTCGGCATAAGCAGCGGGAACGTGATTCGCCAGAAGACACGCCATGCTCCGACGCCGTCCACCTTGGCGGATTCATACAGCTCCTCGCTGATGTTCTGCAAGCCTGCCAGATAGAACACCATGAAGTAACCCGCTTCCTTCCACAGAATCATAACGATCATCGCCCACATGACAAGATCCGGCGTCCCCAGCCAGTTCGGGCCCGTCAGGCCGAACGGCTCGAGAAACCGGCTGATCATCCCGTATTCGGGCGTGTAGATGAACAGCCAAATGTTGCCGATCGCGATCATCGGCACGACCGTCGGATAGAAGAACGCCGTTCGGACGAGTCCTTTTGCCCGCATTACCTTATTGGCGAACAGCGCCATAAGCAGAGACAGGAGGATGCTTGTCGGAACGGTTCCGAGCGCAAACCATGCATTGTTCTTGATCACTTTCCAGAATACGTCGTCCTCCGCCATCCTGCTGTAATTATCGAGCCCAATATAAGAAGGCTGCGGGGTGCCGAGATCAGCCTGATAGAGGCTGAGCTTCAGCGATCCCGCAACCGGATAGAGGGTGAACAGCACGAGGAAGAGGAGCGAGGGGAGCAGGAGAAGCCACGCGAACGCGTTCCTTCTCCATGCTCTGCGCCTAGCTGCCGTCCCCACCATGGGTCATCTCCCTTCGCTTACTTGTTGAACGGCTCGAGCGCCTTGTCCGCTTCTTCCTGCGCCTTCTTGAGCGCGGAAGCGACGTCGGACGAGCCCGTCAGGACGGATTGGATCGCGTCGCTGAAAATTTTGGACACCTTGCCGTTGTTGTGCGTCGACAGCTCGGCCGATGCGTACTCCAGCTGATCGCGCGCCACGAGCGCTTCCGGGAAGTCCGCCGCGTACGTCTTCATCTTCTCCGTCTCGTAAGCGGACATGCGAGGGGCAACGTAACCCGTGTCGATGCTCCATTGCGCGATGCGCTCGGAGTCCGTCATGAAGCGGATGAATTTCCATGCCGCTTGCTTCTTCGCGTCGCTGAGGCCTTTGAAGACGTAGAAGTTGCCGCCGCCCGTCGGCGTGCCGTATTGCTTGTTCTTCGGCAGCATGGCGACGCCGAAATCGAATTTCGCGTTTGTTTTGACGTTCGTCAGGTTGCCCGTCGTGTGGTACATCATCGCCGTCTTGCCTTCGATGAAATCGGACGGCACCGTGCCCCACTCGATCGCGCCTTCCGGCATCGCCTTGTGAACGGCCGCCAGGTCTCTCCAGAATTGCAGCGATTCCGCGTTTTCCGGCGTATCAAAGAACACCTTCTTGCCGTCCTGCGTCATAATGTTGTCGCCCGTTTGAAGCGCGAACGTTTGGAACATCCAGTACAGGAAGCCGGTCGACGGAATTTCGAGGCCCCATTGACCGTCTTTGGTCAGCTTCTTCGCGTAATCGGCCAGCTCTTCCCATGTGCCCGGCGCTTTCTCCGGATCCAGTCCGGCCGCTTTGAACGCTTCCTTGTTATAGAAGAGAACGATCGTGCTGCGTTGGAACGGAATCGCCCATGTCTTGCCCTCCGTAATGCCGTTCTCCATGAATGCCGGATAGAAGTCCTTGATATACTCGTCGCCGCCGTCGGCCGCGATCAGCTCGTCCAGGGGCTCGATCGCGTCCATGTCGAGCAGCGTGAACAGCTCGGTAGAGAGCAATACCGCCAGATCGGGAGGCGTCCCGCCTTGAACCGCGGCTTGCGCTTTGACCATCGTATCGGCATAGCTGCCCGTGTAGATGGGCTTCACGGTAATGTTCGGATTTTCCGCCATAAAGTCCTGAGACATCTTCTCGACGACCTCGGTAATCGGGCCGCCTACGGCAACCGGGTAATAAAAGCTGAGCTCTACCTTTTCGTCCGAAGGCTTGTCTGCTTCTTTGGTCGCCTCCGGCGTTTGCGTCGCCCCTTCGTTCGCGCCGGCATTCGATGCCGCCGGCGTGTTGTTGCCGCCCCCGTTGCTCGAGCAGCCGACCACGATCATGGCGCATGCACAGATCAAGAGTAGTGCTTTCATCATTGCACGCATGGTTTGTAACTCTCCTTTGTCTCGACTTTTACTTCGAGGACAACTATATCGCTGGAATATTTGTACAATGTCAACGTTGTATTGAGATGTTGTAAAAGATTGGAACTTGCAAAGGTGGTTGAATGCGGGAGGGCAATCGCCCATAATCTAGAGGAAGGAAACGGAAATTTCAGGAGAGGATGTCGACCGATGATTCCAACAAACGCATTGAAAAACGGAGGCGGGAGCTGCGATTTTACAATAGAAGTGATAGGAGAAGGAATGGCGGTGGCGGCGCCCGACCGGACGCACATTACGCTTGGCGTCGTGACGGAAGGCAAGGACGTTCAGCCAGCGCAGAAGGAAAACGCGGAAAAAATCGAAGCGATTATCGCGGCGCTCGAGAGGCTCGGGGTGCCTCGGGAGAACATACAGACCAAGACGTACAGCATCGAACCGCAATACGATTACGCGGACGGCGTCCAGACGTTCCGCGGCTACAAGGTTACGCATCTGCTCGGCATTACGCTGGACGGCGTCGCAGGCGCGGGAGCGGTCATTGACGCGGCCGTCGCCCAGGGCGCGAACGCGATAACGGATATCGTCTTCTTGTCCTCGGAATCGGCCAAATTCGAGGCGCTCGCGCTTCGCGAGGCGGTTCGGAGCGCGCAGGAGAAAGCGGCGGCCATCGCCGGCGCGCTTGGCGTCTCCTTGTCCGCCATTCCTTGCAAGGTGCAGGAGCTTGGCCAGGAAGCCGCGCCGATCCGGTTCAAGACGGCCGCGCTCTCGATGGCCGATTCGCAGACGCCGATCGAGCCCGGTCAATTAACCTTCAGAGCCGCGGTACGAGTCTGGTACGTATTCGCCTGAGCCAGCCGCAGCTTGCTCTCGTCCAGCGCGGAGTAATCGAACAGACGTCCTTCGAAGACGGTCTCAAGCTTGGCGTTCTCGCGGAAATGCTGCGGGGTCACAAGCGCCGCCGGGCGGTCGTTCCACAAGCCGACTCCGCCCTTGTTCATCGCTTCCGCCACGAACTGCGAGCAGAAGCACGCATTCTGAATCTCGAGATCCTTGCCGGCGAGAACGCCGAGCAGACCGAGCAAATTATACGAATAACGTTCTTTGTTCCGCTTGAAATAATCGATCGCGGCGGCCACGGCTTCCTTCTGGCGGGGCGTTACTTCCAGCCGAAGAAGCTGGCAGGTCGTGTTCGGGAAGTAGCGATACGTCCCGTAATACACGTCTTCCTTGACGAAGCCCGCGTTCAGCGGGTTTCGCGCTTCCTTGCGCCCGAAGCTGTACAGCTCGTTCAGCTCCGGGTCCAAGGAGATGGAAGCGTGGTTGTACGGCGCGCCCGTAAAGCATTTGATCAAACGCGTGAATGCGGTACCCGTGTTCGTGAGCAGGATATAGATATAAGCTAGGTTTTGGGAGCCAGTCATTTCGGTTGCGATCGGCATGCTCTACACCTCTTCGTCGTTCGTAGTGGAAGCCGCGTCTCCGGCTTGCTTTCACTATAACAAGGAGGTCTCGAAGGGAATAGTACCAACTCTTAATGGTACCGGATTACCGCCTAAGCGAGGTTGTCGATACAACGCCATACCGCGAGAGCAGACGCTTGCCGATCCAGGCGACGCCGCGGTCCGTCAGGAAGCCCATCAGCCCTAAGCTGATCAGCCCTACGAAGATCCAATCTGTCCGGAAGAACAGCCGCGAATTCCAGATCAGGTAGCCAACCCCTTCGTTCGATGCGATCATCTCGGCGCCGATAATGGCCATGAACGACGTCCCCATCGCCAGCCGGATGCCCGTGAACATATAAGGCACCGTTGCGGGAATAATGACATGTAACACGATTTGCCATTCGGATGCTCCCATGCTGCGCGCGGAACGGATTTTGTCCTCCTCCACGGACAACACGCCCGTCAGCGTGTTCAGCACGACGATAAAAAACGTGGCGTACAGGATCAGCGCGATTTTCGACGTCTCTCCGATCCCGAACCAGACCAGGAACAGCGTGATGAAGGCGATCGGCGGGATGAACCGGATAAAATTAAGGAACGGCTCGGCAAACGCGCGGATCGGACCGACCTTGCCGATCACGAGTCCGACCGGAATGGCGATCAGGCTACCGATCGTCCAGCCGGCGAGCACGCGGTACGAGCTGATGCCGATATACTGCAGCAGCGTTCCGTCCCGGAGCAGCTCATACCCGCCTTGCGCCGTATAGATCGGACCCGGCAATATTTCCGGACCGTACACCAGCGATAATAGATGCCACAGCACGAAGCCGGCCAAGACGAACAGGAGGTGAAGCCCTCCTCTTTTCAGCTTTGCGGTCATGTCGGCTCCTCCTCTCTATTCTTCGAAATGGGATTGAATTTGATCGTGCAGGACATGGAACTCGGGGGAGGATAAATCCCTCGGGTAGGCCAGCGGCACGTCGTAAATATGCGAGATGCGGGAGGACGGACCAGGCGACATAATGCCGATGCGGCCGCCGAGCAGCAGCGCTTCTTGGATATCGTGCGTGACGAAAATAACCGTTTTGTCCGTGCTCCGCCAAATATTCACGAGCTCCTTCTGCATCGTGCGCCGCGTCATCGCGTCCAGCGCGCCGAACGGCTCATCCATAAGCAGGATCGCCGGGTCGTTGGACAAGACGCGGGCCAGCTGCACCCGCTGCTTCATGCCTCCGGACAGCTCGCGCGGGAATTTCTTCTCATGGCCGGACAAGCCGACCAGAGCGATGAATTTGTCAGAGATGACCTTGCGCTCCGCGGCCGGGATCCGTTTCATCCGCAAGCCGAATTCGACGTTCTCGCGAACCGTCAGCCAAGGGAACAGCGAAGAATCCGCCTGCTGGAAGACGACGGCCCGGTCCTGGCCCGGACGCTCGACCTCCTTCTCCCCGACGCGCACCTGCCCGGACGTTTTGGAGACGAAGCCGGCGATGAGGCTGAGCAGCGTCGACTTGCCGCAGCCGCTCGGTCCCAGCAGGACGAAGAACTCCCCGCCTTTGACGGCCAAATCCACATCCTGAATAATATAATGCAATTCGCCGGAGGCCGATGCTTGCTGCGAATAGCTTTTGTTCAGCCTTTCAATATGAATTTCGTTGCGCTTCGACGCTGCCCTCATCTCTTCATCCCCCTATTTCAGCTCGACCCGGTCCGGGAACGCTTCCCTTACCAAATCCAGATTCAGCTTGTCGTCCAAATGGAAATCGTTCTGAATAATGCCCGTATCGACCATGTATTTCTTCTGGGCGGCCATGCCGTCGTACGCCTTCTGCGTGAAGCCGATGACCCACGGGTTTTTCGGTAAATCCTTAATTGTCGCATCCTTCGGCTGCTTGACCGCGTCGTATTGAATGTCGGCCGTCTCCTCCGGATGCTCCTGGGCGTATGCCGCCGCCTCGTCGACCGCCTTCAGGAACGCGACCAGTCCGTCCTTCTTGCTCTCGATCAGCTCATCCGTGGTGATAAGACCCGTGCCAAGCCGGACCGGCGTCTTCGACATATCCGTCAACTCGCGAACTTCCTCCAGCGCGGCGAATTTCTCGTTCAGCACGGTGCCGTATACCCATGCGCCGTCAATCTCGCCTTTACCCAGCGCGACGTACGTCTCGTCGAATCCGCCTTGCCCGATGAGCTCGACATCCGACAGCGCGATGCCGTTCTCCGCCAGGTAGACGTCCCACAAATACGGGATGAACGTGCCGCGGGAGAAGCTCAGCTTCTTGCCCTTCAGATCGGCCGGCGACTGAATGTCCTTGCGGACGAACAGCTTCCACTCGCTCGCGCTCAGATCCGTCGCCGTCCCCGACGAAGCGATAATGGAATAGTCGCCTTTGCTGGCGGCGTTCAGCAGCGGGAAGTCCGCGCCGAACGCGACGTCCACTTGCTTGATGAACAGCGAGTTGATGCCTTCGGCCGGCGTCGCGAATGTAATCAGCTCCGCGTCGATGCCATGCTTCTCGAAGATGCCCTTGCTCTTCGCCACCTGGAAGACCGGGTTGGACGTAATGTCCGCTATGCGGAGCTTCAGCGTCGCCGCTCCTTGCTTCTCGCCTCCCGCGCAGCCGGCCAGCAGCGTGCCGACAAGCGCGAGCGCGAGGACGATCATGCTAACGCGCGTCTTCTTATTGTTCGTCATCGCCGTTCCCCTCCTTCTGCGGCGCTTCGTCGACCCGCGCGACGCACAGCGCTCCTTCTCCGTATTCGCCCGTTCCCGCTACTTCTACTGCGGTAACGGCTCCCCGCGGCGCCGCTCCCGGAAGACGGTAATCGGCGACGTCCAGAGGAGCGATTTCCACTTCTTCCGGACGCTCCAGCTGAGGCACCCACTCGTAAGGGACGCGGTAAGCGCGATAGACCATGTTGGAATTACGTTTGTTCTTGTACGGAGAGATATGCTCCCATACCAGCTCGTGCTCGCGCGTCACTTCGAAGATGCGGCCGTCCGCCCCTTCCGTAATAAGCGTATTGCCATTCGGCAGCCGCTGGGCGGAGCTGATGTACGGGCTGTAGAACCGGTACGAATCAAGCGGCGCCTGGAAGCCCGCTTCCGTCGGCGTGTACTGCCATTCGATCTCCAGCGTCACCGGATTAATCTCCAGGATGCGGGAGTGGTCGCGCCGCGCGTTCTTCACGCCGTCCGGCGATTCCGGATTCGGCAGGCCGTAGCCGGCCCATCCGCCGTTATCGAACACGAGCAGATTGCCTTCGCCCGGCAAGCCTTGCGGAATGATGTGGGCATGGTGCTGACCGATGATCCAGCCGATATGCTTCGACGCTTCGTCGTTATAGCTCGGGCCGAGCTTCCAGACGATTTTGCCGGTCTTCTTGTCGATAATGGCGATAATGTTCGTCTCGCGCGCATCCCAGATGATGTTGTCGGGATGGAAGCGCTCGTCGCCCGCGTCGTAAAATTTGTTCGGGCCGACGACGGAAGCGGAGTTGATATGCATCCAGTCGCCCGCGTTCGCGCCGAAAAATCTCGTGTTCGGCTCGCGGTACAACGTCGCCTTGGCGTCCTCGTCGAAGCCCAGCTCGTCGAAGTGGTCGCTGCACACCCACTCCCAGACGACGTTGCCTTCCCAGTCGACTTCGATGATCGCGTCGTCCAGCAGCTCCTTGTCGGAGATGTTCGGACGGTTCACGTTTTTATGCGTCAGAATGATCGTATTGCCCGAGCCCGTCTTCGGCGTCTGACCCGGCGCATAATAGCCGACCGGATTGCCTTCGCGCTGGTAATCGTGATGCTGGCGGGCCATCCATTCCGGCGCGTTGTCCGGATCCTCGATATATTCGTAGCGGTCGAACTTCCAGACGATGTTGCCGTCCCAGTCGACCTGCACCAGATTTTTTTCGTCCTGGAAGCCGTATCTCGTATCGCGCTCCGCCGTGCTTCCGAGCACGTAGCCGCCCGGAAGAAGCTTGTTCGGGAAGCCGCGCAGTCCTTTCCACAGGTGAACCTCCCGTCCGTTCATGTCCACGAGCAGCGCGCCCGTGTCTGCCGCTTGATAAATCGTATAGCCGCTCCATGCCTTGTTCGGGTTGTAAACCGTCGTTCCTGTCGGATAAATGGTAGGGTGTCCCATCGTAATTGCTCCTCTCGTCTGTTCAATAAGATATAAATCGTTTGCTTCGATATTGGCCGTTCGGCTCGGCAGGCTCCTGAGATGCCTCGGCCTTGTTCTGTTCCGCGTAAGTCAGCACCTCATCCGCGAACCGCTCCACATTGCCCTGCAGGCGTTTATGAAACGTCGTTAACGTCCGAAGCTCCTCTGGCGAGAAACCGTCCAACAACACGCGGATCATATGCGTGCCGACATGCCGGTTCCGCTTCAGCAGCTCGCGGCCCTGCTCCGTAATGCCGAGGACGACCGTGCGGCGATCCTCTTCGCTGCGCGTACGGACGGCATAGCCTCCCGCTTCCAGCTTGTCGACCAGCGCGGTGACCGCCCCCGACGTGAAATCGAATTGCTCCGCCAGCTCGCCAAGCCGCTGCTCGCCTTGCTGCAGGATCGAGTTCAGAATGAGCAATCCCGGCAGCGACAGGCCTTCGACCGAAATTTTGTCCCGCTCCTTGACGAACCGCCTCACGAGCTTGCGGAACGCCCAATCAGCCTCCTCCAGTAAGCTCCAATCCTTCTCCTCCATGCCTCTCCTCTCAATCCTGCTGCTTGGAAACAAAAAAGACTCCCGGCGACTCCTCCGCGTTCGTGCGGTAGGGGAAGCAAGGAGCCTTTGGTGGTCCAATCGGCTGTCCTATTGTTTTAACCTTAAGATAATGACTGTTCGTTGAATGACTATCGATTAAATGATAGCTGATGCATTTGCGTTGGACTTAGATTAAACCAATTAATCATACCTGTCAAGTAGGAATTAAACTTTTTTCTTGCATTAGTTCTTGATTATATAATCAGATGCGCATATACTTAATTTCGATTATTGCCCGACTACGGAAAGAAAGGAGCAAACGATGAACGAATTCGACGAGATAGCCGAAACCCTAAAGCTTTTGTCCGATAAAACGCGGTTAACGATCTTGGCTTTGTTGAAAGAACGGGACATGTGCGTCTGCGATATCGTGGATATTCTGGAGACGACGCAGCCCAATGTCAGCCAGCACCTAAGAAAGCTGAAGCTCGGCGGGCTCGTGAACGAATCAAGGCGCAGCCAATGGATTTATTATTCCTTGAACAAGGAATCCAAGCCTTACTTGCAAGCCGTGCTGGAGCAGCTTCCTTCCATGAAAGAAACGCTGGCTGCCCGAACGAATTTATCATGTGAATAACAGGAGGAACCATGGTCGCTCTCGCTTCCGTCATTTTTATTCTGACTTTGATTTTCGTCATCTGGCAGCCCCGGGGCCTCAGCATCGGCTGGTCGGCATCGGCCGGCGCCGTCATTGCTCTCGCGTGCGGCGTCGTGACGTTCGCCGACGTGTGGGATGTAACCCAGATCGTCTGGAATGCCACGCTTGCATTCGTCGCCATCATTCTTATTTCTCTAGTGCTCGACGAGATCGGATTTTTTGAATGGTCCGCGCTGCATATGGCGCGTTTCGCCGGCGGCAACGGACGGTTGATGTTCGTCTATGCCATCCTGCTCGGCGCGGCGGTCACGGCCTTCTTCGCCAATGACGGAGCCGCTCTTATCCTGACGCCGATCGTGCTTGCCATGGTTAGAGCGCTGAAGTTCGACGACCGCTTCATCCTGCCGTATGTGATGGCCAGCGGATTCATATCGGACACGGCGTCGCTCCCGTTCATTATCAGCAATCTCGTCAATATCGTGTCGGCGGACTTCTTCTCCATTTCGTTCGTCGAGTACGCGAGCCGCATGATCGTCCCGACTCTCTTCTCGATTGCGGCCAGCTTGCTCGTTTTGTTCCTTTATTTCCGAAAGAGCATTCCGGCCGATTACGACGCGAGTCAGCTGAGAAAACCCGTGGAAGCGATCAAAGATATTCGGTTGTTCCGCTTGTCCTGGGTCGTGCTAGGCGTGCTTCTGGTCGCGTATATGCTGAGCGAAGTGATCCGGCTCCCCGTCTCCATTATTATCGGAGCAGCGGCTCTCGTCTTCTTGCTGCTGGCTAGAAGAAGCCCTTCCATTCACACCTGGAAGCTGGTCAAAGGCGCCCCATGGGCGGTCGTCGTCTTCTCCATCGGCATGTACGTGGTCGTGTACGGTCTGCGCAATGCCGGCTTGACGGACGAGCTCGGGAGGCTGCTCCAATGGATCAGCGAGCAGGGTTTATTCGCAGCCACGGTCGGCACCGGCTTTATCGCGGCGATTCTATCTTCGATTATGAATAACCTGCCGACGGTTATGATCGATGCGCTGGCCATTAAGGGTACCGCGACGGACGGCATCATTCGCGAGGCGTTGATCTATGCCAATGTCATTGGCTCCGACTTGGGTCCGAAGATTACGCCGATCGGCTCGCTCGCGACGCTGCTCTGGCTGCACGTTCTGGCCCAGAAGGGCATCCGAATCGGTTGGGGCCAATATTTCAAGGTCGGCATCGTCCTTACGGTTCCCACCTTGTTCATTACGCTTGCCGGACTCTATCTATGGCTCTTGGCCATCGACAAGATGAGTCTTCCGGTTTGGACCGTCATTGCGGCGATTCTGCTGCTTGTTGCCCTATTCATGTTTATTTTTCATGCTGCCCGCGCGAACAAGCGCAAAAAACTAAAAGCCATCGGTTAAAGGCTCATAAAGGAGAACGCAAAATTATGGAGAAAAAACCGCTAGTCTACTTTCTGTGCACGGGTAATTCCTGCCGCAGCCAAATCGCCGACGGCTTCCTGAAAGCTCTTGGCGGAGATCGATACGAGGTGAAAAGCGCAGGCCTTGAAGCCCATGGGCTGAATCCCCGCGCGGTCGCCATCATGGAAGAAGCCGGCATCGATATATCGAACCATACCTCGGACGTCATCGATCCCGAGCTGCTGAACCGCGCCGACTATGTCATTACGCTCTGCGGACACGCGGACGAGCACTGCCCGGTCATCTCGAATACGGATGTGATCAAGTGGCATTGGGGCTTCGACGATCCGGCTAAAGCGACGGGCACGCAAGAAGAAATTACGGCTCAGTTTCGCCAAGTGCGCGATTCGATCAAGAAGCGGATCAGCGAGTTTGTCGAGACGGGTAAGTAACGGATCATATAGCGAAACGGGACCCTTTGCCGAGGATCCCGTTTTTCTTTTCTATTTTCAACCGCAGGATGACCCTTTGCCGGTCGAGCCGCAGCAGCTGCTTGCTGCCGCCGTCGTTACGGCAATCGGCTTGTAGGAGCTTGACGTCGGGGTACAACAGGTACTGCCGCCGCCGTCCGGCTCGGGCGACCCGGCTCCCGAGCAAACGCCGGTTTCCGGCAAACGAAGCCTCACTTCCCGGGCCGCTTCTTCATCGCCGGCGAGCATCGCGACGACGCTGCGCACCTGCTCGTAGCCGGTGGCCAGCAGGAAGGTCGGCGCCCGGCCGTAGCTTTTGGAGCCGACGATATAGAAATTTCTTTCCGGCTGACGGAGCTCCGCCTCGCCATGCGGCCTAACCGTCCCGCAGCTATGAATATTCGGGTCAATAAGATCGGCCAGCTCCGGGACCGATTCGATTGCCGAATCCGCGGCGTATCTCAGCTCGCGCAGGAACGAAAAATCCGGTCTTGCGCCCGTCGCCACGATTACCTCGTCAACCCGCTCAATCGCGTAATCCTCCCCTTGCTTGGTTCCAAGCAAAGTGAGTGTCGCCGCTTCGTCCCGCGAAACCCTGTGGATCATCACGGGGGTATGAACGATAACATTGCCGTTCCGTACATATTGCTTGGCCCTGGCGCCGAGCGCCCCTCTCGCCGGCAAGCCGTCTCTCTCTCCTCCGCCGAAAGCGTCCGATACGTCGATCTTTCTCAGCAGCCAATGGATCGTCGTTTCCGGCATTTGCAGCTTCAGCTCGTGGAGGAGCGTCAAGGCTTGAATGGCGGAATGACCGCTTCCGATTACGACGATATTTCGCGCGGCATAACGTTCTCTGTCTCTTCCCAAAATATCAGGTATACCGTACGTGATCCGATCCGCGTGCAAAGCTTCTCCATCCGCCAAATTGCCGCTTGCTCCGATCGGATTCGGCGTCAGCCAGGTACCCGTTGCGTCGATGACCGACGCGGCTTCGAGTCGCTGCGTCCGGCCCTCGTGCACGTATTCGATGATGAAAGGAGCCTGTTCGCGGCCGGCCGTTTTCATCTTATCGAATCCTTTGCGGTGTACAGCCGTTACTTTCGAATTCAGCTTAAGAAACGGTCTGATCGAATTCAACCGGGACAGCGGCTCCAGATAGTCCCTTACCAGCTCTTCTCCGGTAGGCATATGCGCGTGGTCGGGCTCCGGCCACCCTGCTTGCAGCAGCAGCTCTCTCGCCGCCAAGTCGATGTTGAACTCCCATGGCGAGAACATCCGGACATGCTTCCAGCTCCATACGGCTGCTCCGACGTTCGTTCCCTGCTCCAGAAGGACAAAGGGCATGTTTCTTGCGGCCAGCTGAGCGGCAGCGGCAAGAGCGACCGGGCCTCCGCCCATAATGGCGGTCGGTAAGGCATGATTCATGGAAAAACCTCCTGTTTTATAAATTTGCATTTTGCAAGTATAGGTGCAGGCGAAAGCCTCCCATCATTTAGGAGGCACGCAGCAGGAATCCGATTTCTTCATCGTATCGTTAAACAATTGAATCGATCTTAGAAGCGTATCCCGTTCGAACGCCGTCATCATCGACAATACGCCGTTTAATTGGGCATTAACCGTCAGATTGATGTTGTTCTCCACGTTCAGGCCTTCGGGCGTGAGAGCCAGAATGTTGATCCTGTTATCGGAAGGATGCGGCGTTTTTTTGACCAGGCCCTTATCCGCCAACGTTTTCACTTGCCGGCTGAACGTCGTGATGTCCATCCCCAGCGCTCCCGCGATCTCTTGCATGGACGGCTTATGCTGCCTGTTGATCTCGTACAGTATATGGCTCTGAACAAGGGATACTTCCTGCCCGCAGCAGTCCTCGCAGCATTGCTCGTTCAGCAGTCCGAAGTTTCGGGACAGTATCTGAAATAAATTTCGCACATTTTCCATCGTCATTACCTCCTGAGACTGTTATAGCATTGTTATTTGCACTTTGCAAGTTTTATTAGCTGATAAATAATAAAGAGGAGCATCGCGGCAACGCTGAAGTGCGTCGTTACGATGCTCCCTGTCATTTCCATGCTACGACCCGTGGCAGAGCTCCTGATAGAAGCCCGTCTCCGGATTAAACACGAATTCACAATAAGCCGTGTCCGCTACGGACAATACTTCAAGCAACGGCTTCTCCCAATGCTTCTTCCTTGCGGCTTCCGCTTCCAAACGAATGTCGGCCATCTTGATCTCCTCCTCGCTCGCAGAGGCGCGGCCGAATAATCGACCGCGCGCCAGCTATTAGTAAATGCCCGCTCCGATGAAAATCCCTTTGACGAAATCCATTTTGTTCACCGGAGATTCCGAATTGCCCGCATGGTCGATGCTGTAGTACTCCACGACCTTCGTTACGCCCGCCGTCAAAGTGATCGGCCCATTGTACTCCTGCCATTCCCCTCCGTTCAGGCGGTAGAACGTCGTCTTCACGCCGCTTCCTCCCAGATTGTCGGTCGCTTTAAGGGAAAGGGTGAAGCCCTTGATGTACGGCCAGCCCTTGCTGTTGAAACCGATCAGAGGCAGGAGACGGAACTTGGTATCAGGAGCGATGGTATCCGATGGAGGAACCGGCTCCGCGCTGTACGCCTTGGCGACTCTTGCGCTCTCCAGCTTGCCGGCGCTCGTCACGGACACGTATACCTGGCCCGCGGAAGTTCCGAGCTGCGCCACGCTTACGATGGCCGACGTTTGGCCGGACGCAACCGTAGCCGTTCCCAGTTTCTCGGCGCTATCCGCCGATCGGTAGACAGACACGAGATCTCCTGCAGCAAGACCGTTCACCGTAATCGTATCCGGGCTTCCGGACCGGTTGTTCGAAATCGTGATGTTGTTCGCCAGAGGACTGTCGGATACCGGCTCCTCCGTGCGAATGTCGACCGTCGCCGTTACGCCTGCCGACGGATTGCCGCGCAAATCCTCCGCTTTGATCCGTACCTCGTACGTGCCGTCCGCCAGCTCCGCGAACGCGTAGGTCTGAACGCCTTTGGAGACATAACGCGGCGCTCCCCATTCCTCTCCGGATTTCCGCAGCTCCAGGGAAGCCCGGTAGAAGTCGCCGTCGGACGGATCCTTCCAGGTCAGCTTGATGCCGCCTTCCACCGCTTCCCCGGCGAAGGACGTTACATCCGCAGGCGGCGTGCTGTCTTCCGGAGGGGCGTCGTCGATCGGCTGTCCCGTCACTGTTACGCCTTCCGACTCCGCTCCGTTCGCGTCGACGGTCACGAGGCGGAAGTCATAAGCCTTCGAAGCATCCAGGCCGGCGAACCAATGGGTGCCGAGACCTTTCTCGATTTCCTGCTCGGACCATACGCTTTCATCCGATGCTTTCCAATACGTTTTCATGCTCTTCAGAAGCGGAACATCCTCTTCGGTCCATGTAAGGCCGATTCCGTCATACCCTTGGACAAGACGCAGATCGCTTGCCGCCTCGGATGGCTTGGAAGGACCGCTAACATAAGAAGCTTCCCCATCGAACGCCGCTGCCATCGGCACTTCGGCATAGCTGAATACGGAGGAATCGATATGAATCGCGACTTTGTCGCCGTCCGCCATAGCGTCCGTAATTTTCAACAGGTAGGCGCTTGCGAACGTGCGGCCGTCCAAATCCGCTTCGGCGTCGGCCGGTTCGACCGTAAAGGCCAGCTCCGCGCCGCCTTTCGAGAGCTTGATTTTGTCCGCTGTCAGAGTTTCCGGAATCATATATTTGGTGAAATCGACCAGGAAGCCTCCCTCGGTCGGGTAAACGCCTTTCACGCTTGGAGCCGCGAGCGACACCATCGGAATATTGACGTCGAAGTGCGGCGGCAGCACGACCAGCTCCGCGCTCTGCGCAGGCTCGTAGCCGTCCTTCCGGTATTGCACCTGCCACGTGCCTACGGGAACATCCCAGCCGTAACGGCCGTCGCTGCCCGTTACTTGCGGGTTCTGCTGTCCATACCATTCCGCGTCCCAATATTGGTACTCGCCGGTATCGACATTCTTCTCCGTGACGGTAGCCGTTACGCCGTCCAGACGGTTCGAAGGCACGGCCTCGAACACATAGCCGCTTGGGTCGAAGACCCAGCTAGGCAAGCCGATAAGGGTGCCCGGTACGATCGGAGACGGCTTCGGATCCGGTTTCTTAGGCGGTTCTTCTTCTTCGTCCGGCTTACAATCCGGATCTTCCCCTGCGGCCTTAATATCCGCCTCCACATTGTTTTTAAAATTCTCGTACGCCTGCTCCCACTGCCACTCAATCGCTTCCTCCAACAACAAAGCGACTGCGGCGATTCCAACGCCTGCAAGGAAGCCTACCCCGCTGTATGCAACACCGATGCCGACAATCGTGAGCGTATAAGTCAACATGAGATCCGTCGACAGATGATCGATCATTTCCGCCGCTTCGAAAGCATGGTGATTAATGCGGTCCATCGGCATACAGTCCGTGGTTTCGAGCTTGTGAAGCAGCGCATCGATTTCGTCGTAGGTATCCTGGTACTCCAAGGCCGCTTCAATGACGTCGTACATGTCCGAAAGGCCTTCTTTGTTATTCTCCCAATCCATGTCGAGCTTCAGAAACTTCTTGCCGGACTTCGCTAGCTGACCAAAGCCCATTTGCTCCGCCTGCTCGCTCGGCACGATGAATTCCATATGGAATTTCATGCCTCCATCAGGAGCCGCCTCTGTGCTGTAGCTTAGGTTGTAGATCGGCGGCCGCCCGGCTTCAAGCGGCTCCGCTACAAAGTTCGGCACTTCCTCCGCGCTCATATTGACCGTGCTTCTTGCGGCTGGATTAGATTTGGATGTAAGGACGACGGTTGGCGCCACTTCCCGCGCAAGCGTCTTCGCGGAAGACGCTTCTTGCGACAAAATCTCCGTCTCCCACTCTTGCAGCGGCTTAGGCAGCGCTTTAAGCTGCTCCGCCGCGATCTCTTCGTTCGTCATACCCGACGGCTGGAACGGATCCGGCTTGACGTCGTACGTGACCGAGATCGGCTCTCCCGACGATTGGATGTACGGCGGCTGCATGGCGATGAACGCTTGCTTCTTCGCGTCGTACGTCGCGGGGTATCCTTTTTTGCCCGAATAAATTTTAACGTTCTCCACTTTCTCGGGCTCGTTGAATTTCAATTCGAACATAACCGGGAGCCCGAGATTAATCGGCAGGTTGAGCCTGAGCTCGCCTTTCGCGATATCGACCGGCCTCGTTTTATTGCCGCCCTGCGACACGACCAGCTCCACGGGCTGGGCATGCTCGGGATCGTGCTTGACGATGAGCGGCTCCGACTGCATCTCCGTCTCGTTATGAACGGCCACCGCCTTAAGCGAATGGTACGGATTCAGCTTGATGTCCTCGATCGTAATATCGCTCGCGTAATAGCCGCCCGGCGATGAGACCGCCTCCCCGACGAGCTGATCTTGATCGTAGATAAGCACTTTGCTGCCCGCCGGCGCGCGTCCGCTGACTTCGAACGTCAGACGTGAGATCCGGTCCGGAGCCGCGATCGTGACTTTGGTCACTCGCAGCAGCGTCGTGCCGATCGTGTCATCCTTGCGGTCCTCTTCGCCTTCGAACGCGAACGCTATTCTCGCTTCCGCCCGCACATGCTCGCTTACGGTCGAGTCCGTCCGCAGACGGTAGCTGAAGCTTCCGAGCTTTCCTTTCGGCACGGAACCCGCGGCAATGGCATAGACGGCATCGCTCTTCTTGACCGGCGTCACGGAAACGCCGTTGTGAATGACGCTGCCGTCGATAAGCGTCGTGCCGGATGGAATGACCAATAAAATTTCCGCATCGGCGAGCGCTTTACCCGTATCGTTCTTATAGCTTCCTCTGAGCGTGAAGGTGCCTCCGGTTACGACCTCGCCCGCCGTGGCGGTCAAGAAGTTGCCTTGACCCGTGAACAGGCCGCCTTCCTTCACTTCAACGTCGCCCAGCTCGACGAATTGCTCTTCGCCGACTTCGACTTCCTTGTAGACAGTCGCCGGCTTCACGCCGCTCATTCTAGCCCTGCCCGTGAATTCGACCGCATAGCGTCCCGCCTTCGGCACGCTCAGACTGAATTCGCCGGACACCTCACGGTAAGTGCCGCTGCCGATCCGTTTACCGGAAGCGTCAAGCTGCTGCACGCGTACACTGACATTGAAGAACCTGGACGCGTCGAACACCACTTTGCCTTTGAGCGCGGAGAATTCCTTCAGCCTCAGCTCCACCGCCCCTTCGCGGCGTTCGTCGAGCTTCACGGATGCGCAGTTGCTTTCGCCATTCCCGCCCCACTTCGTAATGCAGACCTGGATCGTTTCTCCCGGGCTTGCTTCGATCAGCAGCCGGTTCGTCGCAACCGTGTAGTTCACGTGACGGTTGTTCTCGCCCGTCACTTTCAGCATGTAAGCATACAGCGTGCCGCGATTGACTTCGATTTGCTCCCAGTCCGTATCGATCAGCTTGCTGAACAATTGAACATCGACATGACCGTTCGCCTTGGAATACACCTTCAGATCTTTGGTTGTTGAGGGCGATGTCTTGACTTGGATCACCTCATAGCCTCTGCTCCGAAGGAACGGCGCTTCCGTCCGGTAGGCTTCGATCGTAGAATCCCCGACCGGCGCGACCAGCGTATATTTACCTGCGGAGTCCGTTACGGCCTTCCTCGTAAAGTTCGGCTGCGTCACGGTTACGGTCACTCCCGATACCGGATTGCCGGCTTCGTCCTTCACCGTGCCGCTGACGGTGCCTTCCTCGTTCTCCACGACAATCCGGACCTTCGTCAGCTTCTCGAGCGTCAGCGTCTGCTTCTCCGGCTTCTTGTATGGTGACCGGACATCCGCCGTTATATCGATCGAATCGCCGACATAGCCGTAGGTGATATAAGCGCGGCCTCCCGAGTCGGTTACCGCCCCCGTCAGCTGCTTCCTAGTTGCCGTATCCGACAGCTCCAATAGAGTGAACGGCATCGGCGCGCCATCCGAATTCTCCACGTGCACCTCGATAGCGGCCGGGACTTGCACGCTAAGCGTGTAAGATGCGGTCTTGCCGCTCGGCACCACGATCGGTTCAACTCCGCTCTGAGCCAGCTTGCCGCCATCTGCGGCGAGCAGCCTCAGCCGGTAATCCTCGCTCGATTGCAGCGCCAGGTTCAGCGACGTGCCGCTAACCGTAACCGAACGGTTGCCCGATTTGCGCGCATCGCTCCATGCAATCAGCGTCGCGCCCTCCAGATCCTCCGGATTTTCCGCGACGAACGTAATTGCCAGTCTACCGCTAACTTGAAGCGGCAGTCTTCCGGCATTCGTTTCGGCCTTCTCCCCTGCTTTTTCGGCCACGGCCTTGATCGCCTTCACCTGCCTAATGCCATCCGCCAACGTGAACGTTCCTTCATATACGCCGTCGGACGTTTCGGCAAGCGCCACGTTCGCCGTCCGCTCCTCCGAGCCGGTACCGTCTTCGTTCCATGCCTGGTAGGCAACAACCGCCTGAGCCCTCATTCCTTTGCTGCCTTCCATACGCAGCGCCACTTCGCTGCCGAGCTCTGCCTCTCCGCCCGTCATGACGGCCTTCCAAGTGAATGAATCAATAGCGACTTCTTCTTCCGGCGGCGCATCCGTGCACACGCCTCCCTGGCAGTACACATAAGCCGCCGACGGGAACCAGCCATAAGGATCCAGACGGGTAACGTCCGTCGATTGATAGATCAGCTTATTGGCTCGGGAGTCGATATGCCAATCCTGGATATCCTCGCCCGGGTGGATGAAGCTGTCCGTCACGGCACCGCTCGCCAGATCCATCCACTTCATCCCGTTGCCGCTGACGCTCCAGCCGCTAGGCGGCGTCAGATCCTCGAAGCGGAACACGACGGCCGATCCATCCTGGCTGATGACCGGCTTGCCGTAGCTGTATTCGGCGTCCTTCCGTACAAGCTCCGCGAGCTCGTTCGTTTCCGTATCGTATAAATAAATGCTGCCTTCTTCCGAAAACGCGACTTTCTTGCCGTCCCTGGACACGGTTGCGGCAGAATCAGGCGCGTTATTGGTGATCTCGATCGTCTCGAAGGTGGTCAAATCGTAGGAGAACAGGCCCGTGACGGGCGCAGGCTCCTCCTCGGAGTCTTCTCCGGAGTCGTTACCGGAGTCATTGCCAGAGTCATTGCCGGAGTCCGGCTCCGGATCGTCTTCCGACTCCGTTCCCGGATCGTTCTTCGTACCGGACTCCACCTCGCTGGTTCCGGCTAATTCCCATCTTTCCATCGCGTAGATTAGATGCTCTCCGTCCGCGGACAGCGCCTTGTAAGAAGAGTATTGGTCCCAAGGCTCCGGCAGCGGCAGCTCCTCGCGCGTTCCCGACGCGATGTCGTAACGGATCAGCTTGTAGGGATCCTCGTAATATTCGCCCTGCTCCAGGTAGACGACCAACTGCCCGTCATCCCTTGCCCCAACCAGATAAGAGCTGTTCAAACTCGCCGTAATCTCGGCCAGCTCCTTCGTCTGGCGGTCATAACGGAAAATCTGCTCCGTATAGTGGTCGTTCTCCGACGTCTCCGCGCCGAATATCGTGTAGCGTCCGTCCTTGCTCAGCTGGATGTTGTAGAAGGTTCCGCCTACCTCCGTCCGGACCTCGTGATCCACTCCGTCTTCGGAATTGATGACGTGCAGCAAGCGCCCCGGCCACTTCTCTTCAACGAAAGCGATCGTCTTCCCGTCCGGACTGATCGCCGTTTCGCGGATGACCTCCATCTCCGTGCCGCTAACGCGGCGAATGTCATTACGCGTCGGCGATGCCGTAATGTCAAGCGCTTCCGACTGGTTGCCCGCGGCGTCGACGCCATAGACTTTGTAGTCATAGATCGTTCCAGAGCTTAAACCTTCGTCCAGGTAATACAACAAGGACGTCTCTCCGACCTTCTCGCCCCCGCGGTACACCTGATACAAGGCCGGCTGATCCGATCCGTACGGAGCCCCCCAGCTTAGCTCGATCTGGGAAGCCGTAGGAGAAATCCATTTCCCCCCGACCGGGCCGTCCGGCGCGTTGATATCGATAATCGTCTCGACCGGCAGCGAAAACTCGCTCATCGTCCCGTCGCTGTAGTGCGATACGGCCTTGAAGGAATAAGCGCCTTCGAAAGCTACCGTAACCGGGATGCTGAATTTGCCGTTCTCATCGGCTATGACCGAGCCCGCTCTATACCCGTCGTAGTTTTTGGTCACCCATACCACGACCTCGGCGCCCGGATAGGCCGCGCCTTCGATCGTAATCGTCTTGCTGTTCGTATAAGGCTTCAGCGGGTTTAGAATCGGAGCCTCGATAGCACTTCCGTCCGCTTCCGCGCTCACGCCCTCGGCTTCTTCCTCCCCTTCGGCTCCGTCATCGCCTTCGCCTTGGGGCTCCTCCACTACGATATCCTCGGCGAGCTGCTCGAACGCCTCTTCGAGCTCTCTAGCCTGCTGCGCTTCGGCGGTTTCCGCCGTCGCCTGCAGCGGCACGGCAAGCAGCATCGCCGCCGCGAGCACGGCGGCAATCATCCGCTTGCCGGATCGCCTTCGCCTCCCGATAAACCCTGCAAACATCGTCCATCACCCTAACGTTTGAAATTTTTTGCCGCTATTCTCCATAACGAACGGCAATCTATTCCAAATCCTACCTCCAAACCTCCTTTGCGAATAGTTACCCCCGTCATGAAATGCCGATATGACCGCAGTCACAATATTCGTCACAATGCGATTATGCCGTATCCGCCCCCGCAGGCCTTGCCTTATAATAGATTCATCCCATAACCGAAGAAAGAAGAGGATTCACGTTGTCCAAAATTAGACTTGTCATCGCCGATGACCAAACGCTCATGCGAGACGGACTGCAAACGATTATTAATTTGGAAGACGATATGGAGGTTGTCGGCTTGGCCGATAACGGCGAGGCAGCCTTACAGCTTGTAAGGGAGCATCGCCCCGATCTCGTGCTGATGGACGTGCGCATGCCGGTTTTGGACGGAATCGAAGCGACCAAGCTCATCCTTGCCGAATTCCCGGAGACGTTGATCGTCGTCTTGACGACCTTCGCGGAGGATCAATATATCGTGGACAGCCTCGTGAACGGGGCCGTAGGCTTCCTGCTGAAGGATATGCCCGCCGACCGGATCGTGCAGTCGGTTCGAGACGCGGTGAAGGGGCAGCTCATGATGTCCAGCGTCATCGCCGGCAAGCTGGCCGCCCGCATCTCCGCCTTGTCTGCAGCGCCGGCCAAGCCGCCGGCCGCCGTCAGGTTTAAACACGGCCATTCCTTCACTGACAGAGAGAAGCAGATTATACAGCTGCTGATCGAGGGCGAGAACAACAAGGAGATCGCGCAAACTTTATTCATGAGCGAAGGCACGGTCAAAAATTACGTCAGCATCATCTACCACAAGATTGGCGTGAACGACCGGGCGAAGGCGATTCTGCATTTAAAAGAGCTTATGGAATAACGACCACACACTTGTCGACGAGGGGAAGAAGAGCGGTGCCTGAACGAGGAAAACGATGGTTGTCCATCATCATGAAATATACGATATTTTTGTCCGTGCTGCTCGCCGGCTGCGTGATGCTGACCAATTTGATCAACGGAGGGCTGGGCAAGCCGAACTTTCCGGTCTCCAAGAGCATCGCCTCCGACATGCCGAGCACGGCGGTCCACCTCGGGACGCTGCCCGTGCAGGGAGAGCATGTTCGGGACGAAGACGCGGCATGGATTCCGATGACCGAGCTGCAGCAATCCGGGCAGGCGCAATCGTACGAAGGCGAATACTGGATCCGGCTCCGTCCGTCGGAGCAAACCATCCTGGACCCTTATCTATGGATACGGGGCATCGAGCGCTACGAGGTGTACGGACAGAACGAGCGGCTATACAGCTTTAATATCGAGCCGTTCAATCCCAAGGTGCGGACGAATCACCAGCTGCGCCTCGTCCCTCTATCCTCGGCCGGGGACGGCTTCGCCTACATTCGCGTCATCCTGACGAAGCCCGGCATACAGCTTTACGAATCGACGTACCTCATCGTGAAGGCCGAGGACGCGCTTAGCCACGCGCTCCGCCAAAACGCGGTAAGAGCCATCCTGGGCATCATTTTTTCGTCTCTTGGCGCCGCATCGTTGTTCGCGTTTGCGTCGAACCGCAAGCAAGCCATCTATTTGTTTTTCGCCCTGCTGAATATCGGCCAAGGCTTATCCTGCTTCGTGAATACGTCGCTGCTCAGCTATTATGCCGAAGTGTCGGCTCTCGCCTACTACTCTTCGCTGTTCCTGCCGTTCTCCATGGTCGCTTATTTGGCTTTCCTGGAGCGAATGTACGGGAAGGGCTGGCGGTCGGTTAACCGGCTATCGCTGTACTTTTTGGGTGCTTATTTCGTTTGCAGCCTCTTAGCCGCTTGGCTCCACGAGCCTGCGTACGTCTGGCTGACGGGCAAATCGTTTCAATGGGTTCTGGTTGCGGTGCTGATTGCCGTGTCCGCTTCCATCATCCGGACCCATAAGCTCCAGATCGACGGCAAGATGGAATGGATCATGCTGGGCAATGCCGTCATGATTTTATTATGGATATATAAGTGGCTGCTGTACCTGTACCCGGAGATCGGCGTTTGGCTTTTCATGAATTGGCCGCTTTATTCCTTCTACTGGCAGATGGATATGGTGTATGTTGCGGGATTTATTTTCGTGCTATGCACGGGTCTCGCCCTCTCCGGTTACTTGCGGAACATGCACGAGAAGCTGCACGTCTATGCCGGCCAGCTGGAGGAGCAGAATACGAAGCTCAAGGAGCTGGACGAATTAAAGGATGAATTTCTCGCCAATACGTCGCACGAAATTCGCACGCCGCTCCAAGGCATCGTCGGCATATCCGAATCGCTGCTAGAAGAGGCGGCCGGACCGCTCCCGCCCGCGGTCCGCTCGAATCTGCAGCTGATCGCCGACAGCGGCTCGAGACTGACGGGGCTCGTGAACGACATCCTCGACATGTCGAAGCTGAAGCACGGCGATTTGCAGCTGCGCCGCTCGCCCGTTCATTTGCGGCAAGCCGCCTCGGTGGTGCTGGCCGTCTTCGAGCCGCTGGCCCGGCAAAAAAGCATTCTGCTCATTAACGATATCGAGCAGCATGTCCCGCTTGCCTATGCCGACGAAAACCGGCTTCAGCAAATTTTGTACAACGTCATCGGCAACGCTTATAAATTTACGGATCGCGGCGAGGTCCGCATTCGGGCTGAAGAAGAGAATGGCTTCCTCGTCGTGGAAGTGCGCGACACCGGAATAGGAATCGACCGCGCGGATCAAGAAGCGGTGCTCGAGCCGTTCACGCAGGCCGGCGCCTACCGGCCGAACGGAGGAACGGGCCTCGGCCTGCCGATTACGCGGAAGCTCGTCGAGCTGCACGGCGGAGAGCTGAAGCTCGTCTCCTTGCCCGGAGCGGGAACCTCCGTCACCTTCTCGCTGCCCGTTGCGGCCGATTCGGATTCGCTCGGCTATTCCGCCGCCGGAGGCGAAGGGGATATGGAGGCCTCCCTCCGGAAATACGAACCGCCGATCGCGCTGGCCGAAGACTTGCCCGCCCCTGCCGCCGCATCGCGATCAGGCGGCGCCCAGGCCACGATTCTGATCGTGGACGACGAGCCGATTAACCTGCAGGTATGGAAGAACTATTTGGCCGATACCGGGCATCTCGTTCTTAGCGCGGGCAGCGGCCAGGAGGCGCTGAACGCCGTTCGGGAGCAGAAGCCGGATTTGGTTCTTCTCGACATTATGATGCCGGGCATGACCGGCTACGAGGTGTGCTCGGCCCTGCGCAAGCAGTACCATCCCGGCGAGCTGCCGATCGTGCTTCTGACGGCCAAGAACCAGCCGTCCGACATTCTGCAGGGCTTCGATGCCGGCGCCAACGATTATATGATCAAGCCGGTCTCGAAGCGGGAGCTTCTTGCCCGCATGCAGCTCCACCTGGAGCTTGCAAGACTGAATCAAGCGCTCGAGGAGCAAGTGAAACAGCGGACGGCCGATTTGGAGAACACGTACCGTCAACTGCAGGATTCGATGATGGAGACCTACGATGCGCTCGGCGAGGTCGCGATATGGGAGGAGAGGAATAGAATCGCTCACGAAATACACGATATTCTCGGCCATAAGCTGACCGGAGCGGCCATGCAGCTCGAGGCGGCCAAGAGGCTCATGCTTATCGATCCGGATTCCGCGCAGAGCAAGCTGGATGCCGCGCTGGAGTCCGTCCGCAAGGGACTGGAAGACGTGCGTGTCGCCGTTCGCATGATGAAAGAAAATTCGCCGAAGGATGATTTGGCCGAATCGCTGAACGAGTTGATGAACGAAACGGAGCATATGACGGGCATTACCGTCCGCCGCTCGATAAGCGGCGATATCCCCGTGCTGGACGCGTTGATGAAAAAATCGGTCTTCCACGCTCTGCAGGAAGGCCTGACCAATGGCATCAAGCATGGGGGAAGCAAGCAGTTCGACTTCGCCCTCTACATGGACGAAGACGTCCTCCTGTTCGCGCTTCACAATGACGGCTTGCCCTATACGGCGGCGCCATACGGCTTCGGCCTATCCGCCATGAAGGACAAGATCAAGCATCTCGGCGGCACGATCGAGCTTGCCGTGTCGGACATTCTGGGCGGCTCCGTGCTTCGGATCGAAATTCCGATGAGGGATATTTAAGATATTCAAAAGCGCAAACCCCAGACGAGGAGGTATATCCTGCTCGGCTGGGGTTTTATTTTTATTCGAGCCTAACGGAACGGAGCCACGTTAATGCCCTGTCGTGCAATACCGATAAGCGAGATCGTTATTGCTCTGTAGAAGCAGCTACTTTGCTCGATAGCGATCGGAGGTGTGGCTACTGGCGTTAAAGCAGCGGTGAATCGTGCGATAACGCTATGAGCAATCGTTATCGTCTTACTGCAGTAACTAGTTTGTTCGATTACGATCGTAGGTGTGGCTACTGGCGTTAAAGCAGCGGTGAATCGTGCGATAACGCTATGAGCCATCGTTATCGTCTTGCTGCAGCAGCTAGTTTGTTCAATAGCGATCCGGAGGTGTTGGCTGCTGGCGTAACAAAAAGGGGCATCTAAAAAGTTCACCTTAGTGACTTTTTAGATGCCCCTTTAAAAATCGACGTGAATGGAATGACCGCAGTAATTCCCGCGTTCTGAAATTATTTAATGAACTTCACTCGCTCTTCAAGCGGCTTGAATTCCTTGTCGCCGGCAGGTGCAACCGGCTTGCCGAAAGGCATTTGGGCGAGCAGCTTCCAGCTGGAAGGAATGTTCCACTCTGCTTTCACCTTATCGTCGATAAGCGGATTGTAGTGCTGCAGCGTCGCGCCGAAGCCTTCCAATTCGAGCGATGTCCAGATGACGTATTGCAGCATGCCGTTCGATTGGTTCGACCAAACCGGGAAGTTATCCGCATAGCTTGGGAACTGCTTCTGCAGGCCTTCCACGACTTCTTGATCCTCGAAGAACAGAACCGTTCCGTATCCTGCGCCGAACATGTTCATTTTGTCTTGAGTCGATCCGAACTGATCCGCGGGCACGATGGCTTTCAGCGTTTCCGTCGTGATGCTCCACAGTTTTTTATGTTTGTCGCCGATAAGTACGACTACTCTAGCGCTCTGGGAATTAAAAGATGATGGCGTGTGCTTCACGGCGTGATTGACGACCTCTTGAATGCGCTCGTCCGATACGACTTGCTCATTGCTGATGACGTAGATCGAACGTCTTGCTTCAACTGCCTCGTAAAAGTTTTTTGTTGCGGTTGCTCCCTGCGTTGTTCCCATGTGAAATAGCCTCCAGTCATTGATTTGAACTGCCTTATTATTCGTTTACCCTGCTTGCTCTATTCTTAAGCGGCATGACAATGCATGCCGAGTTGCAGGCTCATCGTGTTTAAGCCTCTGCCTCAAGCTTCACCGAGATGCCGTTGGGGTCGCCAACCCACCGAATCCGACCGTCTCGCTGAACGGCAAAGCCGTGTTGTTCAAGGCTTTCAGCTGTCTTCTCCAGTTCTTCCTCGTTCGGTAAAATAACCGTAAAATACGAGATGCCCGTACCATTAGCGGGTACCTGGGGCGCGCCTGCTCCTGCCCATAAATTCAGGCCGACATGGTGATGGTAGCGTCCCGCGCCGATAAACAACGCGCCCATTTGACGCATGAGATCGGCTTCGATGTCAAACCCCAGCGCATCGCAATAAAATTGCTTCGATTTGTGGAGATCTCCGACATGGAAATGCACGTGGCCAATGACCGTTCCCTGCGGCAGACCGCCCCATTCTTCTCCTTCCGCTTCGGCAAGCAAACCGTGCCAGTCGATCGGATCGGTCCCCATCTTGACGAAGCCTTGCTCGTTATATTCCCATTCGTCTCTCGGGCGGTCGCGGTAAATCTCAATGCCGTTCGAATCCGGATCGGAAATGTACAACGCCTCGCTTACCCAATGATCCGCTTGTCCGACTTGAATGCCTTTATCGAGCAGCCTGCGAAGCGACTTGCCGAGCGCCTTTCTCGTCGGGAGAAGGATTGCATAGTGGTATAATCCGCTCGCCGATCGCTGGGGCACAATATATGCGTTGGGTACTTCCTCCAGCACAACAAGGGCCGTACTGCCGTCAGCCGTCAATTCCGCGATGTTCCCGTTCCTCGTTAATACCTGAAAGCCAATTACGTCTTGGTAAAAAGCGAGCGATCTCTCCATATTGCTTACTTTGAGCTTCACTTCCCCAAGCCTAGCGGCCGGATTCAGCCGATGCGCCATCTATGGTCACCTCTCTTAATTCTTACTCTTCATAAAAAATTGTTACTTACTATTTGTAATTAAGTATAAGTTTGTTGATCGGATTCGTCAAGTTATCAAATTGGCGATGGCCCTGTGATGGCCCTGCCAAAAGTCACTTTCGATCGAATAAGACGATTAAAACGTCTTACAGCCATGCCAGCAGCTACTTTCGAGTGAATAAGACGATTAAAACGTCTTACAGCCCTGCCGGCGATGACGTACAATAAGTTGTGTACCAACATTTGGAGTCTTTCCAAGACACAAAAAAGTAGAGTATCCTCGGGGTTACCACGCCACCAAGAAGGGACTCTACTCGATGACAATCATACCAGAAAACCA
>NZ_JANIPJ010000040.1 GCF_024623455.1 Paenibacillus soyae
TACCCGAGAATACAAGCAAAATAACCTACAAAAAGAAGATGCCCATCCCAATATATGGGTGTGGACATCTTCTTTTTGTTTGAACTTTATTGTTCACTTGAAAATGCGTAAGTTCTTCAGTGGCCTCGCGCTGTGCTCGGCTCCTTTTGGCGTTTTTTGGCGTGATCTTTAACCGGTTTGCCTCTCTCCGCGCGCAGCCTTCAAGCGTTCCAGCTCGGCTTGAACCGCCTCGCGGCGCTCCAGCTGTTCCAGCGTCGGCTGCTGCGGGACAGTCGAGAATTGCCGCGCCGACGCGCCGGCCTCCAGCATGCGAACCTTCTCTTCCAGACGGTCGAAGCCGCGTACAGCCTGGTCGGCACGATATGACGTATAAGCCGATGCGCTCTCGATGGCGCGGGCGGCCTTCGCCCTTAGCGCAAGAAAATGCAGACGGTTGTTCCAGTCACGATACAGCTCTTTGAGCCGGACAAGCTCTTGCTTGAGCGCCGAGATCTGGCCTCGGATGACGGCAAGCGTCTGTTCGTAGCCATGCAGCAGCTTATCCTGCTGGAGCTTGTCCGCAAGCGCGAGCTCTGCGATCCGTTCTTCTTCGCGGTCTACCGCGAGCTCCGCTTGACGCATCCGTTTCAAGGCGATTTGCGTCGTGTGCTCGATCAGCAGCAGGAATTCTTGCTCAGCGGCAAGCTGCGCCGCTAGAGCCTCGGTCGTTTTTTCGATTTGTTCTTCCAATTGCCGCAAGCCATGCTTCGCCATCGTCACCGGATCCTCGCATTTGTCGAGCAAAGCGTGCATATCCGCCGCCGCAATCTCTTTTACCCGTTTGAATACTCCCATTCCGAACTCCTCCTCATCATTAGCTTTCCACTCTATCTTCTCGCGTCGCGTTCCCATTCGTCCAAGAAGCTTCCAGTATCCATGGCAGGAATACCGTGCCGCTCTGCAACAATGCCCATATACGACGGCCCCATATCTTCAACGCCTTTGGCTTTTGGCCGTAACGTCAGCAGTATGACCAGGCCAAGTACGCCCCATAGCGGCGATAACAAGCTCGATAGCGTCAAACCGGCTGCGATCGCGCAACCCACGCGTATGATGCCGGATGCTTTCGTCCACAGCCAGACGATTCCCGCCAGAGCAATAAGCTTCAACATCGCCCATATCGGCCCGAGCCCAGTTGCAAACGGCTGCTGATGGACGACCTGCCGAACCATAAATCCGCCGTGTCCGCCCCTGCCCGGTCCATGCTGCACATAGACGTAGTTGGTGTAGCCGTGCGTCCCGAGCAAATTCGCGATCAGCAGGACCGCTCCGATTACGGCCATGCCTGCAACCGCCCACCATACGATATGATTCTTCTTCATGCTGCCACCTCCTCCCGACTCGAGTTTATCGTACAATCCCATCATAAAACTCGAGTCTGAAACGAAGATGAGCGGCAGCTTAGAAAAGGATAAGGACAGGCTGAAAAAAGGCTGAACGGATGTGAGGAGGAGCTTCGTGAACGGAAATTTATCGACGCTGGATCGGCAATGAAATTTCGACTAGCGTGCCTTTGCCGATTTCGCTGTCGATGCTCAAAACACCGCCATGGTTTTCGATAATTTTGAAGCTGAGCATCATGCCGAGTCCCGTGCCCTTCTCCTTCAGCGAAAAAAAGGGCTGTCCGATCCGCTTCACCTTGTCCTTCGGAATTCCGCAGCCCTGATCCTGAAAGCGGATGCAGATGTTATCCCGTTGAACGGTTAGACCGATGTCGATCTCCCCGCCGTCCGGCATGGCCTCGAGCGCGTTTTTCAGAACATTAATGAATACTTGCTTCATTTGATTTCCATCGCAAGCCAACATAAACGATGCATGCTGATAGGATCGGTTCAGCTGAATATTATTAAGAATCGCCTGAGTCTCCAACAGCGTCGCCGTATGCTCCAGAAGAGCCGCTATATCCTGATTGGCGAAGCTGGCGGCCTGAGGCTTCGCCAAGACCAGCAGCTCGTTAATGATCATTTCAATACGTCCGAACTCTTCATCGACAACGTTATAATAAGCCGCTTTCATCATGCCGGATTGCATAAGCTGGAAGAAGCCTTTGATCGCGGTTAACGGATTTCGGATTTCATGCGCGATGCCCGCCGCCAATTGACCGGCAAGGGTCAGCTTCTCCGAATGAAGCAGGATCTCCTCCGCTTCCTTGCGCTCCGTAATATTTCTGGCTATACCGAATATCTTCTCGATCTGTCCGTCCTTGTCCCGGATCGTTCGGATCGTCGTTTCCATCCAGACGTAATGACCGTCCGCATGTCGGGAGCGGTATGTAATCGTATGGGCTTCGGCGTTCGGCGTTAGAATCGTTTTCGAGAGTAAATCCACATCTTCGTGATGGACGAAATCGCCGGACCTTCTGCCAACTATATCCGATGGCTCGAAGCCGAGCACGCCTTTTACGGAAGGAGACACGTATTCGAAAGTGCCGTCAGGCCCTATGAAGGTTATAATATCCTGCGAGTACGTGGATAAAATATCAAAAACCTGCTCTATTTTTTTCAGCTTCTCCACTTTGCATTTCAATGCCGATATATCCTGAATTTGAGCGATAAAAGAAACAGGGTTGTTCTTGGCGTCCCGGACGATAGACAGGGTCAGCTGAGCCCATACGCTATATCCTTCTTTATGCTGATAACGCTTCTCCACCTGATAAGTGCTGATATCCCCTTCAATCAATTTATGAACGAATCTGAAGTCTCTTTGCAATTCTTGGGGCAAGGAGACGGAATGGACCGTAAGCTCTAAGAGCTCTTCTTCGGAGTATCCCAGAAGCTTGCATAAGGCGGGATTCACTTTCAGCCACCTGCCGTCAAGATCCACCAGGGCCATCCCGATCGAAGCATATTGAAAGGCATTCGTAAATAAGGAGTCTTGCACAAGCAGCATTGGTTGACACACCTTTCATATCCGTAAAAAAATATTTATTTTATTAATTTTATTTTATTAATCCATTCGACCTGAATAAATAAATTCCTTTGTCGAAGTTTGTACGATAATGACAATTGAAAAATATTAAAAATTAATTGTCGAAATATTTTAAGTGTAAATAAAAAAACCGCGCGATTCGCGCGGCTTTTTATGATCCAATTGCGGTTCGAATATCGTACTCATGCGCCTCGATATCCAGAGGCAGCCCCATCGCCAGCTTGGCCAGCTGCAGGCCCAAGAACGGTCCCACGGTTAAGCCCGATGAGCCAAGTCCGTTTGCCGCGACGAGCCCCTCCCAGCCGGGAATCTCGCCGATGACCGGAAGAAAGCCGGGGGTAAAGGGACGGAAGCCTACTCGGGTTTCCAAGTACGTGGCATCGGCCAATCCGGGCGCTACGGCTAGTCCTTTCGATAAAATTTCTTGCATGCCGCCAGCCGTCGCCCTCGTATCGTACACCTCCGTCACATCCTCGTGCGTCGAGCCCATGACGATTCTTCGGTCTTCGAATGCAAGCAGATATTGATTCGATGGAGGCATGACGACAGGCCATTCGCCGGTGTCCTCGTTAGTCTGAAGCTGAACGTGCGTAATTTGCGCTTTCTGATAGCTCACCAGGAACCGGATGCCAAGCGGCTGCAGCAGAGGAGCAGCCCATGCTCCCGCGCAAATGATGGTTTTGTCCGCAGGGATGCTCTGCCCGTCGACCGCAACTCCCGTCACGCGATTCTGCTCATAGGTCAGCGCCGCATCGCCGATTCGAAATTCGGCTCCGTGTCTCCGGGCCGATCGGATCAGCGCGTCGCGAAGCGCTCGGCCGTCTACACGGGCGGCGCCGCTTACATGCACGGCTTGATAGACATCCGACAACGGGGGGAAGCGCTCTACGGTTTCCTGCTCGCCGCAAATCGCGATCTCTCCGATTTCCGGGGCGTCTTCGCGGCGCAGGCGCGCTCGCTCCTCCAGCTTCGCAAGCTTCTCCGGCTCCTGATGGATATGCAGCGCACCGACCCGAGCGTATCCCGTGTCCGTCTCGCCGTCCTGTTTCAGCTCATCCACGAGCTCTGGATAATAGCGGGCGCCTGCCTTCGCCAGACGATACCAGGATTGATTTCGCCTTTGCGATAGCCAAGGGCAAATGATGCCGGCGGCGGCGTTCGTCGCCTGCCCATGATCCTGCCGGTCGATCAACAGCACCTCCTCTCCCCTTTTGGCCAGCTGATAAGCCGCAGACGCTCCGAGAATGCCTGCTCCGATTACGATGCATTTCATAATGGCTGCTTCCTTTCCTTCTAACTGTCACCATTATAGCCGATTATGAAATTTCGTACGAACGAAGGAAGCTATCGCTATTGCTCCAGGCCCTGCCAATCCTCTTCAACCAGGTCCGCGAAGACGGTCATGGCCGCTTTGCTGCCGGATGCCGCCGCCAGGATGAGCTGGGAAGGCATTACGTAAGCCGAATCGCCTGCCGCATATACGCCGTCTGCATTGGTTTTGCCCATCGGATCGGTTACGATGCCGCCGTTAGCCGTCGTTTGATAGCCCAAGGCTTCGGCGAACGCAGCATTCGGTATTTGAACGGGATCCACGAAGCCTCCGCTCCGCTCGATCGATGTTCCATCCGCAAAATGAACCCGCTTCAGCAAGCCGTCGCGCCCCGAAACCGAGACGACGGGCGTATCTACGATTTGCACGCCTCTTCTCTCTAACTGCTGCCGCTGTTCAGCCGACAGATGGTCGCTGCCGTTCGTGCATAGGACGACATCCGAACTCCAATTGAGGACGAGCTTCGTCTTATGAAACGCGGCCGCGGTGTCCGATATGACCGTTAGCGGCTGATCCTTCAGCTCCCAGCCGTCGCAGAACGGGCAGACGAACAAGCTTTTTCCGTAATAATCCCGAACGCCTTCGATTTCGGGCAGCTCCTCCCTTAATCCAGCCGCCAGAATCAGCTTGCGAGCCGTTATTTGAACACCCGAGGCCCCATGAAGGACGAAGCCTTGTTCCGTTCGTTCGATTTCGGTTACCTTCTCTTGCACATGCTGCACGGATGGGTACTTCAGCACCTCCTCGTAAGCGATCCGCCGGAACTCGGCCGGCTGTACGCCGTCTCGAGTAAGGAAGCCGTGCGAAGCGTGCGTTACGCCGTTTCTCGGCTGGTTGTTGTCTAGCAAAGCAACGCTTCGTCTTGCCCGGCCTAGCACAAGCGCCGCGTTTAATCCTGCCGGTCCGCCGCCGACAATCGCGCAATCATAATGGTTCATCTTAATCCCTCCAATTGTTATGAAGTCATTATAGACAATAAATATCCATAATAAATCCAAAAGAAAAAACGCTTCTTCAAGCGACGCCTCAATGGTGAAAATCTAATATTACAGCTATGTTAATTACAGACTTTATGTATCTATAATAGCTTCAATCAAACCTGCCGTCAACCTGCAAAAAAACCGTTCACCCTGGAGTGAACGGCTTGAAGCGCAGTTTTTGGCTTCGCGTTTTTATACGGCTGATTCAGCCGCAGCGACGGCTTCGTCAGCCGTCAGAGGGCCGGTAATGGAGAATTGCACGCCGTCCACGACCCAGAACAGCTCGGTAAGCTCCGGCTGCTCGAAGACGTGCGCGTCCACGCCTCCAACCTGCGTCTTGGTGAACAGCTCCGCCGGAAAAGCGGCCTGCATTCGGCTTGCAGCGAAAGTAATCGTCTTCTCCCCCGACGTATAAGTGAATATCGCGTCCCTTACGGGCTCGCCCGGCATACCCACGGTAACGATTTCCGATAGTGCGAATCCTTCCGGCAAAGCATTCGGCACAAGAAGTCCTTCCCCGAATGCGGCCTTCGCCTCTTCAACCGTGCCTACCGTCGTTGTGATCAACTCCGAAAGTCCTGAGCCGCTTCCTGTTCCGACCGCCCCATCATTGGTTGACGGCACGCTGACTACGGGCGGATCGGACGGGACTGGAGTTACCTCCGATTGATTAAGCAGCGGGAACGCCGCGAACAGCAGCACGGCCGCGGCCGCTCCAACCGTTCCCAAAACCCAAGCTTTAGGCATTGCATTTCGCCTTCCTTTCTTCTCAGCAGCTGCTTGCTGCCTGATTTGTTGTTTCATTCGGTCGCTCATTTCCAAGCCTGCGAATAACAGATCATTTGCCTCCACGCGAAGCTGCTCGCGTAATTTACGATCCTTGTCGGTCATTGATCGCTTCCTCCTTCTTGATCTCGCGGGCCATCGCTTCCCGCGCCCGATGCAGCCTGTTTCGCACGGTCCCTTCGGGAACCGAGGTCGCTTCCGCGATTTCCCGCGTGCTAAGATCCAAATAATAATACAGATAGAGCGCTTCTTGATAAGGCAGCGGCAGTCGAAGCAAATGCTGAAGGACTTCGCTTTTCTCCAGTCTGGCCAGCGCCTCGTCCTGCGCGCTAATCGTTCGTCCCCTGTCGATCCGGCTGAAATCGGTCGGCTGCTCCGCGAACATCCGAACGCCCATTTTGTCTCGGCATACATTGACGGCAATCGCAGTCAGCCACGTTTTGACCGAGCTGTTGCCCCGGAAGGAAGTCCAATTGCGATAAGCGCGCAGGAAAACTTCCTGGCTTATATCCTCCGCGAGATGCCGGTCTCCAGTATAAAAATAAGCGGTGCGCATAATGAGTGTGCCATAAGCTTCCATCAGCTGTTCAAGCGCTCCTGCGGGATCCTTCGAGAAATGCTCCTTGTTCATTAAGCCGGCCGGCTTCATGGAATGTTCACCTCCACCCTATTAGACGGGATGACTTTGATTTTCGCTTCATGTCGTTCGACGAAAAAAAATCCGCGATGCTCGCGGATGGAAATAAGTATACAGTGGCCTGCTAAGACTGCAGCTATTGCGCTCCTTTAAGAAACTCCGCTAGCTCTTCCACGTCGTAGGTTTTAAGCAACATTTGTTTATGATCGAAGACGAGCATAACGGGATACCGCTCAATGCCCAGCTCCTTCTCAAAATCCACAATATGATGCTCGGGAAATACGTCGCCGAAGCTCATGTTGGTATTCGTACTGGTAAGCAGCCCCATGAGTTGTTCTCTCATTTCGGGCGTTAGCTCGTTATCCTTGCCCGACATTACCGTCGTTTCGTATCGGCTTTTGCCAGGGGATAATAAGGAGTCGTATTTCTCTTCATAGGTCATCTCCAGCAGAATTACTTCTTCGGCTTGGTAAGCTGCTTGCTTGTCTCGCCGGGGCGGATTGACTAACACCTTCTGCCCGACTTTCAGGTCTGCGAAGTCGGCTTCCGAGCCGTCTTCGTGCCGGATAGCCAAATCCTCCATTTGTTCTATCAGGATGGAGACGCCGTAATCGTTAACCCCGCCGCGAACGTCCCGTTTGGTCCATTCGGATATATCCACTTCGATGCCGCGGCTCTGTGCATTGATCGAACTGATCGTGCCCACCATTTCATCGTCCTTGTAATGACCATATGGCCTCGTGCAGGCCGCAAGCATCATGCAGATAGCTAGCAAGATGAGTAGAGCTGTCTTTTTAGACAATATGACCGCCTCCCCCCTTCATATCTACCGGCACGGCCGATAATTTACTAACGTCATCGGAACGGAAAAAGTTCATTCCCCCCAAATATCAGCGGAAAAGTGATAACCCCATGTAGATAGCCATACCCCAAATAATGATTGCCGAAACCTTGTTTATTTGGGTTATGAACTTACCTCTAGAATCAAGCTTCACTACCTGGCGACCAACGAACGCTAACCCAAAAAACCAAATCCAGGAGACGAGGATAATGCTGATCGTGAACATCCATTTTTCTGCACCGCTATAATTCAAAGAGTTAATACCAATGACCCCGATTGTATCCATAATAGCGTGAGGATTCAGTAAGGATACGGAAGCGGCAAACAGAATTTGCTTTTTGGGTTCACTTTGTCGTTGCGATGCACTCTCGTTAGGCTCACTCCTCCAGATCGCCCATCCCATATAAATTAAAAAAACAAATCCGAATCCATAGAGGACTGCCTTTAGCCAAGAGAAGGTGAATACGACTACAGACACGCCTAGTACGGCTATGGAGATCAGAATCGTATCACAAATGGACGCCGTGATAATAGCAGGAAGTGCTCTGAAATAGGAAGGTTGATTTGCACCTTGATTAAATACAAACAAATTTTGAACCCCTAAAGGCAGTATAAGCCCAAAGCCTAAAAGTAGTCCGTGAAATAGTATCTCCAGCAAGATCATTTTCTCCTTCTTTGTAAAGAATACTCTCTAGTATAAATCGATCTTGCATTTCGTCTCCACCCAAATGGATGACCACTATACCAACCAATTGTTATACTAGACTCAAAGGAGAGGAACTTCATATGGACTGGAAACCGGACTTCTCATCCGAAACTCCACTTTACATTCAAATTAAGGATTTTATTACAAATAAAATATCACTCGGCGAGTGGGCCGTGGGGACCAAAATCCCTTCGCAGCGCGCGCTGGCTGAGCTTTTTAATGTGAATCGAAGTACAGTTGTAAGCGCACTGAACGATTTAATGGCCGAGGGATTACTCGAGGGTAACACCAAAGGCGGAACTAAAGTCATCAATAACACATGGAATCTGCTCGCGGCATCGCCTCCTCCAGATTGGAGCTCTTATGTGCAAGCAGGCACTTATTATCCGAATCAACCTGCCATCCAGCATATTAACCGCGCTGAATTTCAAGAAGGAATTATTCGCCTTGGAACTGGAGAGCTTTCTCCGGATTTGCTTCCTTCTGAACAGATGAAGCAAATTTTTGAGAAGCTTTCAGCAAAACCCTTTTCATTGGGCTATGAAGAGCCAAAGGGGAACCGGCATTTGCGGGAACAAGTGGTGGAATACTTGCGTGATCTCCATATCCAAACCTCCCCTTCCAACATACTGATCGTATCCGGTGCGCTCCAAGGATTACAGCTTATATCTATGGGGCTGCTTCCAAGAGGCGCATCCATCCTTTTGGAGAAGCCTTCCTATCTATATTCCGTACATGTTTTTCAATCAAACGCAATGAAATTGATCGGTGTTCCCATGGACGTAGAGGGCATACAGACAAGTTTGATAAGCCGTTACAAAAAGGGTTATAATGCTTCACTGCTTTATACCATTCCTTCTTTCCACAATCCAACAGGCTGTTTGATGCCAGAGTCTAGACGACAAGAACTCATGAAGGTTTGCGCGGATGAAGGACTCCCCATTATTGAAGATGACGTATACAGGGAGCTTTGGTTCGATGATCCTCCGCCTTTGCCGCTCAAGGCCAGGGACCCGAATGCTTTAGTTCTATACCTGGGGAGCTTATCCAAATCCTTAAGTCCAGGTCTTAGAATTGGTTGGGTTGTCGCGCCGGAACCGGTGATCGAACGGTTAGCTGATATCAAAATGCAGTTTGATTATGGTTCAAGCTCCCTATCCCAGCGGGCCGCCGCCGAATGGATGGAAAGCGGCTTGTACCAACAGCATGTAACCCAAATTAGAGAGCACCTGAAGAGGAAACGGGATCTGACCCTTCAGCTGTTGAATACTTATTTCTTGGGAATTGCGACATGGTCGGTGCCTTCAGGCGGCTTTTATATTTGGATCCGGCTAACAGTGGATGTACCGATGCAAATGCTGTTTGATCGCGCATACAAAGCAGGGATTTTGTTAAATCCGGGATCTATTTATGATCGAAATGCGGGAAGCTTCTTGCGTATTTCCTATGCCTATGCCAAGATGCATGAACTGGAGTGGGGAATATCCAAATTGGCTGATTTGGTTAAAGAAATCAGCATATCTGCTGTTTAGTCAACCCTATACTTCCGTTAACGTAACGAGGCTGCCTATCGACACCGGCAGCCTCATTTGGTCATTTTTTCAGCGATCGTTCCCAGTTAGGCTTAATCTTCTTCCGATTTTATCGGTAAATTTCCGCGCATTCCGTGCTTGTGGGTTGGTAAAAACAATGATTTTTCCAGACACCCGCGAGCGGTTGACCGTACCACTCTGCGGGGCAAGCTTGAGTTGTTGGCCCCCACGGGTTGAAATACCACAGCGAGTATTTTGAAGGCCATTCTCGCCAGCCTCTTATGGTCTGTTCAGCTAGCCGCCGCTCTCGTTCCCGTGTCTTCTGATAAAACTCGGGTTCCAATATGGCGTCGAACATGGCATCGCCATTCATATAGTGATAAATAACATCATTAATATTGTTGACGTTCTTGAAGTCCGAACACCTGACTACGGCCCGATTAACCACGACAGCGCCAACCGTTAACATACCCTTTTCGCCTTCCGCCTGTGCCTCGCCCCTCATAAGCCGCGCCAACAAATCAACGTCGGACGACCTATACTTAACCCTCGCACCCATGGTAATACCCCCTTCAACTGGTTAACACACTATATTCACGTTTTGGCAAAATGATCGTTGGCGTTCGGGGTGGATCACATGCGTGCCAGGGTGTCAAAACTTAAAGAAGCAACCGCCGGCTGCCGTCGTGTTCTCAATGGGCTAGTTAACATATAAGCAAGTGAGTATATCGCGATTTCTCCTATTCATGAATCTTTTTTCAAGCTTCATTCCTAGTTTTTCAGCTACTTTTATGGAAGCGTGGTGGGTTGCCGGCATATTTGCGCATATTCACAGAACCTCACTCCCATTCGAGGCTGCTATTTACATATACTGGGATGAAATAAAAAACCGCGTTTCCGCGGTTTTCCTGCTAGGTGCCTAGGATCAGCTTCATGCCTTCGACCTTCAGCTTATTCATCTGCTCGACCCATTTCCGGAACTTCGCGAATGTCTCGTCATCATAGCCGAACAGCTGCTGCATCTCGCCGGCAATCCGTTTCTCTTCGTCGTTATAATTACCGTCCGCGAAGATAAGCAGAAGCATCTCGGCCAGGAAGATATGCTTCAGCCGTTCGTCCTTCAAATGACCGACCAGATCGGCCGTCGACAGACTGGCATCCGCGCTGGGCTCCCAGCCGTCCAGGCCGAGCTCGTTCTCCCAGCCCTGAATATAGTTCCACTCATTGCGGTTCACGAAGCCGTCCGACTTCGCGATGCGATGCGCTAGCTCCAGGAAAGCTTCTTTGTGCTCGCGTTCTGTAATAAAATGCAAAAACAAGTTGACTCACTCCTCTACTGGCATCCGAAGCGCCCCCATTGGAACGACAGGAACATATGTCCAGTTTAGTAGAGTCGGGACGGAAATTCAACTTCAACCCGGCTTAACGCGCGAAAACTAAACCGCTAAGCACCATCAGCACGTTGATGCTGCCATGCCAGAAGATGGCCGGCGCGATGCTCCCCGATCGAACCGTCACGCCTCCGAAGTACAGGCCGCCGACCGCAAAAGCGATACAAGCCCCCCACGGATAACCAAGCGCGTAATGCTGCAGCCCAAAACCGATGCTCGTCGCCGCGACCGCCCACTTCTCGCCTAATTGCTCGGCATACCGGCTAAGAAGCACGCCGCGCCACAGCAGCTCCTCCAGCACGTTAATGACCGCGAATAGCAGAGCGAACAATGCGTAGAGCTGGAGCTGGCTCCACCCGTTCCGGATGACGAACGGCAAGAAAGCGATTCCGCTTGCGGAGAGAGCGATCAGATAAAACCTACTGACCGTCGTACGGCGTATTCCCCGCCAGATCCAGGGGATGTCGAACGAATCGTTCCAATTGGGCTTCTTCCAATAGTTCATAAGCGGCCGCTTCACAAGCAAAGAATACGCGGCAAGCGGAATAAGCATGATGACTAGCGAAGCGCGGTTTAATAGAATATGCAGCGAGTGGGGCTTCACTTCATCAATCCATATCGCATTTACGGTCAGATAAAGATAGAACCCGGCTCCCAGACAGCAAGTGGTCAGAACAAAAGCTCTCATCGTTTTGTCCAGCAGCAGCAGAGAAGCAACCCCTGCCCAGATCAAAGCAGCGGTAATGGCATTAGCCTGTAGAATCACGATTAACGATGCGAGAAGAGCCAACGACAATGTTTTCCGCATCACACCCGATGGCATGAATAATGACCTCCTGTCTATACGATATCGCCCGCTTTGCTGGCAAATAGCGGATTTACGGAGCGGCTAGCCAAGCACCCATATGTACGAACGAACCCGCACATATATTGGTTTATATGAAAGGCTACTAGATCCCTTTAGAAGGAAGTGAGACTAGTGTTATGAATTTGAAAAAATTAAGCATTACGGATAGAGCTATCTTTATCCTAGGACTAACGTTAGCCGGAGTCATCACGTTTGTTCTTGTCGCTGGCGTCGCGCTTGCTCTCCTCAAGATGTACTTGGACCTGCGGCAAAAAAACGGTAAGGGTCGCGCCGTGATGATTCGAAGCGAAGCAACGAGATCCGATGCGGCGGCAAGCGATCCGGAGGACTCGCCCTCTTCGGATGAGCGCGTCCTGTTAGACTCGCCGGAGCAAGACGATTCCAGGTGAAGCCGCTCGTGATGAAAGTCGGTACCGGAAGGAGGTGCAGCCGTTGTCCAAGGAGAATGAAGAAGAGTCCAAATTATTCAACGCCATTCAACGCGAATTCGCGGAATTCGCAAGCCTCTATTCGGAAGCCGTGAAAAGCGGCGCGGATATAGCGGGCAAGCAGGTTTTGGAATCGCTGCTCGATGCGAACCGCGCAGAGGAGATTCCGTCAGGCAAGCTGTTCGCGGCCCTCAGAACCGGCGTCCGCCACGCTGGCGAACAACTGATCCAGCTAGGCTGGGGATTCATTCATAGACCGAAGAAGTGATGAATAGACCGCCTCCCCGCTGGACCGGGAGGCGGTCTTTTTTCTTTTTACACTCCGTCCGCTTGCTCTAGCCGTTTCAACCGGTATGGGATAAGCTCTGGATTATAATATTCAAGCAACTGAATGCCGGGTACGAGTCCGAAATAAATGACGTATTTTTTGTAAGGCACCGGCTTGCTTAACGCAGGGAAACGCAGAGTGACCGGCTTCCCGAACAAGTCGACCGCCTCTTCGCCGCGCAGCCTCCCGGATTCGATGACCTTCCGGAACGATTCCACGCCGATGCTGCTGATCGCCTTCCCGATTCCTTCTTCCTTGTGCGCAATCTTCTCGAACAGAGCCTGCGGCACGTTCTTGGAATGCACCAGCGCAATATTATGGGATACCACGAATCCGCTCCCCGCGCCGCTCAACACCGATTCTCTCAAGTAATAAGGCGAGCCTTCCTCTGCTTCGCCCTCCCCCTCATTCCACTGTTCTTGGCGCATGACGGTGACATGCATCTTCTCGCCCAGCAACGTTTCAAGCAGATCCGTGGTTCGTCCGTCCGTGACCAGAAGCATATCGAAGATGAGGCGGGACCATACATCTACCTTTTCCACGTTCCGCCTCCTATTCGCGGTATAAGCCCGAATCGCGGACTCCGTTCCAGAATGCGTGGAATTCGTCCACGTTCATTTGCTGTTTGGCGTCGGACAGCGCGGCCGGAGGATTCGGATGCACCTCGACCATGATGCCATGGGCGCCTGCGGCAAGGCCGGCTTTGGCGCACGGAAGCATAATATCCTTGCGGCCGGTGGAATGCGTAACATCGACGAACACCGGCAGATGCGTCTCTTGTCTGAGAAGCGGAACCGCGGAAATATCGAGCGTGTTGCGCGTCCATTTCTCGAACGTCCGAATGCCGCGTTCGATCAGCATGACTTGGTCGTTGCCGCTTGCCAGAATATATTCGGCGGCGAATATAAATTCTTCGATCGTAGCCGATAGTCCGCGCTTCAGCAGCACCGGCTTGCCGCTTCGGCCAACGGCTTTGAGCAAATCGAAGTTTTGCATATTGCGGGCGCCGATTTGGAAAATATCAATATAAGGCGAAGCCTTCTCTATCTGCTCGGAACTCATGATTTCGCTGATCGTCACCATGCCCACTTCGTCCGCGACTTCCTTCATGAGAACAAGACCCTCTTCGCCGAGCCCTTGGAAATCGTACGGAGACGTTCTTGGTTTGTAAACGCCTCCCCGCAGCACCTCCACGCCCGCGGCCTTGAGCGCCCGCGCAACGGTCAGAAGCTGCTCGCGCGATTCGACGGAGCACGGGCCGGCAATCAAGACGTGCGAGGCCCCCCCGAATTCGGTCTGCTTGACGCGGATCACCGTATCTTCGCTTTTATATTGCCGGCTGACGAGGAGCTTTTGATTCTGCGCTCCCTCCTTTTTTCCCTCTGAGCTCATGAATGAGCCCTCCTCTCTTTATCTTTTCTGAATATAGACCGGTTTGGTCGATGGCGTGTTATCCAAGAGTGACGCGCGGTCAAGCAAGAAGCCGTCCCCGACGACTTCGACCGACACGGGCACTCGCAAGGCGTCCGACAAGACCGACCGGATGTCGTCCTCGTCCCACTCAGCGCTCAGATGGGAGTCCAGCACAAAATGAAGACCGTTCTCCAGCTCGATCGCTCTCCAGGCGTCGGGCGCCGGCGACAATGAATAGACCGCCTCCTGGATGTCCAGCGCGTCCAAGACCGCTTCTCCTAAGCGGATTCGCTCCTTGCCCCTGCCGTAATGCGTCAGCTTCGCCGTCTCCCGGCCGCAGGAACAGCCGGGCGGGTCGACCGAAATGACGTCGCCGTTGAAATAACGAAGGAGCGGAGAGCCTTGGTGGGAGAGCGTCGTAATTGCGGCAAAGCCTCTGACTCCGGGAGCAATCGGCCCCCCCCCGTCTTCTTGCAGCACCTCGACCACAAAGTCCTCCTCGACAATATGCATGCTTCCGTATTCGCACATCGTGGCGATATTCGCCGTTTCCGTAGAGCCATACATATTGAAGACGGGTACGCCCCACAGCTTCTCGATGTGCCGTTTCCTGCTTGCGCCCAGCAGCTCTCCTGCCACGCAGATGGCCCTTAGAGCCGGAAAGTGACGAGTCGGTTCAAGCTCTTGCAGGCGCGCCGTCTCGGCCAGCAGCTCCATCTCCCGCGGCAGCCCCGCCATCACGGACACCTGCAAGCGCCGCAGCAGCTCCAGGACACGCGGATACTTCGACACGACCGTGCGGCTGCTCGCGGGCACGACTCCCGCCCCGGTCTGCGAAGCGGCCTGCTGCATGAGGAAAGCCGGCAGAGCAAGGGCGTACGGGAAACGGATCAGCACGAGATCGTCCTCCGTCAGTCCGACGCCGCAGGCCGCCAGCTGCCTCCCGCCGGTCGTCAGATCCTCGGCCGTGAACCAGGAAGCGGACGGTTCGCCGGTCGTTCCCGTCGACTCGAAATATTGCGCGACCTGCTTTCGATCGACCGCCAAATGTCCGAAGGTGCCCGCCTGGCGCAAATCCTCTTTGGTCGTCAACGGGAGCTCTTGAATGCGATCGATCCAGGCATGCCGGCTTGAATGATTCCGGAGCTTCATTTGGTATAGGGGAGATCTTTGTAGCCGGGACATAAGCCCGCCGAACTTCGCCTCCCGCTCCCTCCCGTTTTTCATACCCTCACCTCCTGATTAAATAAGGATCCGGGTCGCTTTGCCGAAGGTTCTCGGAATATCCCGGCGAATGTCGACCTCGCAGGCCACGCCGATGCGGTCGGCCATATGCTTTTTAATTTTTTCCGCCAGCTGATCATCGGTTAACGTCGTACGGAACGGCTCCGCTTCGATCTTCAGCGTTCCTTCTCCAGGCTTAAAGTGATACCACATGCCCACATCGGGTATTTCCATCAGGAAGTGCTCCAGCATGAATGGGGAATAATCCTCGCCGCCGAGCGTGATAATGTTCTCCATCCGGCCTCTCAGATGAAGAACGTCCATTGTCAATCCGCACGTACAGCTGGATTTTTGCAAGTAGCCGATATCTCCCGATCGATAGCGGATCATCGGCATGGCTTCACGCAGCAGCGTCGTCACCACGATTTCGCCTGTTTTGCCGTAAGGCAGCTTCTGTCCCGTCTCCGGATCAACGATCTCGACTTTGACATGTCCTTCCATGACGTGATAACCCTTATGCTTGCTGCACTCTACCGCGACTACGCCGCATTCGGTCGAACCATAGAAGAACGATACCTCGCAGCCCCACCATTTCTCGAGCCGCTGCCTGAACGTATGGGAGCATCCTTCCCCGGTCAGGTATATTTTTTTGAGCTTGATATCCTCCCCGATCCGGATGCCGTACCGTTCGCTCTCTTCGGCGAGCAGAGCCGCGTAGGAAGGCGTCGTCGCGAGAACCGTGGCCTGGTACTCCTTCATGAGCTCGAGAGACTTGTCGACGGGAGCCATATAACCGCCTTTGCCAAGCGATAAGACCGCCGTTCCGAACGCGAATTGGAACAACCGCTGGAAGCCGAGTCCGGGCAGCGCGAATTCATACGGCAAAGCGACTGCCGCCACATCGACGTCGGATTCTTGGAATAGCTCCAAGTATTTCGGAAGCAAATCGTACACGTATTGATCGGCCAGCGTATATGCGGTATAGATCGGCTTGCCCGAGGTCCCGCTTGTCAGGTGGACCTGCCCAATCTCTTTCGGCTCCACGCACAGAATTTTTTGTTTGTCGCCTCTAATGACGTTTTTGTTCAGCATCGGCACGTCCGCCAGCTGCTCCAGACTATCGATGACCGGCTTCGTGAAGCCATGCTCTTCCAGCTTGGCGCGATAATATTCGTTTCTCTCCCAGACATGGGCAAGCGCCGCGTTGATTGCTTGCAGCTGGTAGTCTTCGATATCCTGCCGGGGCAGCTTTTCAATAGTAAGAGACTGATCGTCCAACGCTTTGAAGAACTGCTTGAACACCTCCAGGTGGGAGGAATGATCGTCCATCGAAACCGTCATTTTGTGCGTTTGCATTTTCATGGCGTCCGAACCTCCCGTCTCCTTGCGATCGCTTCATAAAGCCGCATACTTACGCCTCCTCCTCTTCAGAATCTCTATTAACAAATGCAAGATTGATTAGAGTTGCTTCGGACAAACATATATTTTTGCTAGAATTAGTAGTTTATCCAGTCGCATCTTGAAAACCGTTCATAAAGTATCTAGAAATAGCGTTCGTTCAATTGAGAGATTGAGGGTAGAAGCTCTGCTTTCAAAGGATCACGAAGCTTAATATTGGCATATGGAGGTTGATCGAATTGGCAAATGACGGCTCCTATGAGAACCAGCTGAAGGAAATCAAAAAGCTGCATAGGGAAGGCGTGGATGGAGACCAGAAAGCCGTAAAGCTCGCAAACGAAAGACTAACGAAGCTCCGCCAGTCCCAGCCCGGGAACGCGATCATCGAAGCCTATTACGGCAGCTCGTTGGCTTTATTAGCTCGTGATGCCGCTAAGCTTACGGTGAAAGAGGAATTGGCTAGAGAAAGCTTGGAGGCATTGGACCGGGCCGCTGCGATCGATCCCGGCAACAAGGAGGTGCGCCTGCTTCGGGCCAACGTCTGCCTGCGGCTCCCGGATTCACATTTTCAGACGGCGCAAACGGCAATCGAGGACTTTTCTTTCCTCTTAAACCGGAATCAAGCCGCTGCCGGCTATCTTACTCCGGTCGAAGTCAGAGATGTGCTGGTAAACTTGGGCAAGGCTTACGAAACCGCCGGGAGAGCGGACATGGCGCAGCATGTCGCGCTGCTGCTGGCTCGGCTTACCTAATATAAAGGAGAATGAGAGGAGGCAAGCTCCATGAGCAAACCGAAAAAAAAGAATGCCGAAAGCGTCAAAAGCAGCGCGGTCCAAGGGAATTTCGACGCATTATTCCAGCAGGCCGTCGAGCTTCACAACAGAGGAGTGGCGGGTGATTCGGCCGCCGTGCAGCAGGCGTACGCGCAGCTGGAACAGCTGTTTAAGAGCTACAAGGGTCGTCCATTATTGGAGGCTTATTTCGGCAGCGCGATGGTCTTGGTCGCGAGGGACAAATCGGATACTTCGGAGAAATACAAATGGGCGTCTCAAGGCTTGAAGCACTTGGATCAGGCGGTCGCCGCAAGCCCGCGGGACGGGGTCATCCGGCAGCTCCGCGGCAGAAACGCGTTTAACCTGCCGGAACAATATTTCCAGCGCACGCAAACGGCCATCGAAGATTACACAGCCGTAATCGAGCAGCAGCAGCGGGGCGAGCTGCAGCTGGATGCGGAGCAATACGCGAAGATTGTTTACGAGCTTGGGGAGGCGTACGCCCGCATCGGCCGGAACGCGGATGCCGCCAATGTATGGCGCAGATTGGAGACCGAGGCGGGCGGTTCCACCGTGCAGCCGCTTGCCGCTCAGCGGCTCCAGCAGGTCGCGAACCGTCCGGCGGTCGAATCGGTCTTAAGCGAAGTTTCGAACACCGTGGTTGTCGATGCGACCCGCGCGATCGGCACCCTTCTCGTCAGATGGGCGCAGAAGGAATTGGAGAAAGAGCAAGGAAAGCAGAAGAAGAACAAAGCGAAGGCAAAAAAGAAAAAGTAAACGTATAGGAAACGGCGGCTTTCCTCTTGCGCTCTGAAAGGAGGTGAAACGCATGTCCAAAAAAGCCAAAAAAATCGCTAAGCAGGTAAACAGCGGCTCCCGGTCCTTAATGAGATCGGTCATGAGAAGCGGCGCCAACAATATCGGCAACGCCCTGATGGAAGCCGTGACGGAAGCGAACGGCCCCTCCGACATCGTATTCGGCAGAATCATGACCGCTGTGAGAAGCGGCGCGATCGCCACAGGCTCAGAGGTTGTAAGAGAAAGATTGTCTAGACTGTAACCGAATATGGCGCAAGAGGCCCCGAACCGGCAGCCGGTTCGGGGCCTCTTCCATTAGTTCAAGCTTACGGACTTGATGGTAACCGCGCTTCCCGGCTCCGCGCCAATCCCGAGTCTGAATCGGCATGCCTTATAGTCGCCTTCGCGATCCAGCACGACTCGGCCGTCAAGAGCGAGCGACGTGCGGCCTCCCTCCAGCCTCCACTCGATTCGCGCCAGCTCTCCATAGGGCAGAGAGGCGTCGTCGATCCAAGCTTCCTCCTTCGTCGCCGGATCAATGAAACACAATTTGCCTTCGCTGTTCCACCGAAGCATTTCGGTTGATCCGGCATAAAGAATGGCTGAACGCGTGGAGCTCGACACTTCCGCCTTCAGGACGAACGGAGCCTCGTACACGCTCCCGGATCGGGCGAAGCCTCTCCGATCGTCGCATCCGAGCCATAATCCTTCCGCCATGGACATCGCATGGCACGAAGGATCCGCAATAAGCCGGTCTTCCTTGCCGGCGCTGCCTCCGATTGGAAGAAACAATGGGCTCTCGTCTGCGGTCAGCTCTTCTACCGCAAACGATTTGAGCGTGATTTGCCCCATGACCCCGGCGATTCCGGCATGACCGCTCGCGCCCCCGAAGTAACCTTCTTGTCTATGGAACAACTGGCCGTCGATATGAATGTCCATAAACCGTTCCTGAATGGTCCACGAGACGCGCGCCCACTGCCCGACCGGAACGCCTCCTTTGCCATGAAACGTAAAATGTTTGTTCATCGCCGGATGAACAATGAACAAATCCTCGCCGCTCCCCTTCTCGTTCACCTCGGGAGAGTTGCCGAAATTCAAGGCCGCCGTACCGTGCGGACCGAAGCTCAGAAACAACGAGCCCTTATCGAGACGCACCTTCGCTTCGAGCCTTACAGGTACCCGGTACTCGGTATCGGTATACGCCTTCCCCGTCAGCTCCATGCCTTCCGCCGTCTCCTTGGCAAGAGCCGCATGTTCGCTGACGCTCAGCACCGCGCCGCCCGCATCGTAGCGAATCGATGCCTTGGAGACCTGGACTGGCGCCGCCTCTTCCTCGCTTCCGGGGTCGCCGCAGATCATGAGCAAGTTGCCGTCCGGATCGCGGAACGTAAAGAACGCCATTCCCGGGAAGTCCATAATATCTTCGACAATCTCGATGCCGGACTCCTTGACGAACGAATAGGCCGCCCTCACGTTTGAAGAGTTCAGCATGAGCAACGCTCTTTCCCCGCTCGCCAACCCGCTGTCGTAACCGTTCTGATCCAGAACGAAGTCGGAGCCTCCGTCCATTGCGATCGCGTGAACCTTCTCCGTCGTCGTCGACCGGTCCGGCATGCCGAACAGCTTATGATACCAGTTCACGGAACGCTCCATGTTGCGGACATGGATGAATACGCCCCCCACCTTGTTTTGGATCGGATGATTCCCTTTTGCGTTTTCGAATGTCGTTTGTTGTCCCATCGTTCCTTTTCCTCCTTCGGTTAGGCGTTCATTTGCCTTCATAAAGGGTGATGCATCCCCTGCCGAAATTCTTACACCTTACGCTAAAAAGTTTATGGTCAATCCGTCAGGAACGAGGAATAGCGTTGTATCGACCAGGCCGCCTCCTCCAGCGAATCGGCTGCTTCGAGCTCGAGCTGCAGGGCGCGGCTCAAGAGCTGAGCCGTCCGATCGGCCGGTCCCGGAGCGGCGGGATCGGCGCCGAAGGGCAGCGGGAACAGCTCGGACACGCGTCCCATCGATTCGGCGATTCGCTCGAACAGGCGATTCGCATGATGAATGGCGGCGCAAGCCTGCTCCGGGAAGGCGGATCCATGCCAAGACCCGGCGGCGCACTGGCGAAGGAACGCCGCGGCATGACTGCGCGCCTCCGCGACAACCGCCAGGTTATAAGCGACGCTGAGCGGCTCAACCGGCTGCTGCCGATCGAATGAATCGATCCATAAGCGATAGGCGGCGGCGCCGCTAACCGAATACGGCATCCCATCCGCTTCGCCGCGAATGCAGCGAACCGCATGGAGGAGCAGGCTCGCGATCCCGTTCCGGTAGGTACCGGGCAGCGGCTTTCCCGGCACGGCGGCGAACCACTCCGGTTGGGAACGTCCGCGTCCCAACTCAGAATATGATAGACGCTTGCCGTTCACGGACGTATCCATGACGGCCCAACTGCCGCTCCCATCGTCATAACCGGTGACAAGGCCGAACTCCTGCTTGTGCAGACCCCAACCGATGACCGGCATACCTTGTCTGAGCGCATGATGCATGTCGTCCATGCAGGCGGCGAGCTGCTCAGGCCGCCGCAAAGGCACTCCCGGCCCTCCATGCAGGGAAACCGTCATGCCGAGATGCTTCCAGCCGGTGCGGACCGATTGGCTCCAATCGAAGGCGTAAGGCCCGCTTATTCCCAAGTCCTTCGCCGCGTGAAACCGGAAGGCATGCCCCGTCGCGGCGAACAGATCGGTTAACCCGATACGGCGCATTCCCGCGGATGCCGCGGTGATCGTCATCATGGACATCAACGTATCGTAGGCTCCGGCATAACGGCCATAGGACGCGTGGACGGCCGAGCCGCATAGATCCTTGCCGGAACGCCGTCTAGCGGACATATAGCTGCCCAGCTCGGCCTCGAACCGATAGTCTTCCAATTTGGTCCGGGCGCGCGACAATGCGGTATAGACCGCGCCGCTGTTCATGCCGTGCCGTTCGGCCGTTTCCTTGACGGTCAATCCTTCAAGCACGTGCGAGGCAAGCACTTGTCTCTCCCGTTCGCCTAATCGACCTAGCTGCGCTTTCGTCTCCTCCAGCGCGTGCGAGCCGATGGCGAGCAACGAAGGATCGTACGGAGCGGTCCCCAACAGGGTTGGCCCCACCTCCTCGGCGGCGCTGTCGTCAATAGGCGTCTCGCGGCGATATCCGCTAGATCGGAGCGCCATTAAGGCTTGGTTCCGCACGAGCGTCCTCAGCCAGGGCATCAGCTTGTCCGGATTTTCGAGGCTTTCTATTCGGCGAATCGTTTGAACCAAAGCATCCTGCACGACGTCTTCGGCTCTCGCCGTATTCCGAACAATTCGGTTTGCCCACAGAAGCATCTTCTTCCGATGCAGCCGAATGAGCTCGGACAACGCCGTTTGATCGCCTTGCTTCGCCTGGTTCACCAACTCATATTGCGACCGCTCATCGCTCACGCCGATCTCTCCTGCTTGTTGAATGGTAGATTCATTTCTCTAACGGATTCATAGAATCAACGCTTCGTCTGATACGCGATTCTAGGAATCCACTTCCATTTTCTAATAGAACTTCCTTCCAGTTTAGACCAACTTTCAATAATTCTACAAGAGATCAGGCAAAATATAAGGCATGCCATTACCTTATGGTGGCGCCTTTGTCATAAGCATTTGGAAAATAGAATTTTCCATCGCCAAACATAGGAGCAACGCCACGCCGGCCTGCTCCCTGTTCTGGTTGAGCTATCGTTCTACGATAGCGAAATGACCTTTTCGGCGATGACAAATTTGCTTACGGAACTCACAGACCTTATTTGCGCTAAAAATCGCATTTATGGATTCTTACGGATCTGTAAGCCCTTATTCATCCGAATGGCCTTTCTCCACCATCAAAATAGTGCAAATAACGTCGCTTAGTTCCCTTATGAGCCTCAAGCTACCAAAAATCTAGCGAATAACGTCTTTGAGTTCCGTTAGGACTCGTAAAGACGAAGTGATATAATTATCCATAACGTCTAAGTGCTCTTTGGTATTTGCCCACAGTAATTTTCCACAACAATTTACCCGTAACCAGAGATTCAGCCCAAAAGAAGTTCCGTTTCCCCTCGAACCAGCTAACGGATAACTTAAAACGCCACATCCTTTGCCTTGCAGACTATATCCGAGATTACTATTCTCTCTTTTTAGTCCATTGAGCTCCATGAGACCGATGAATTCCCGGAGCGGCTGTCGTCTAAATAAACGAAGGCATAAATGAACACAAACTAAATTTGACGAAGAGGTGTTTTGAAAATGGCATTAACGTCCGCATTCACGAGCTTCAACCTGCCTGTAAAAAACGTAGAACAATCGAAAGCGTTCTTCACCGGACTCGGATTCGAGCTCAACCCGCAATTCCCCGATAACGAGAACTCGGTAGCCATCGTGATCGGCGACAACCTGCAGGTCATGTTGATCAATCAAGCATTCTTTAATACGCTCACGGAGAGGGAAACCGTCGATACGAGCAAGTATGCGCAGATGACGATCGCATTGGCCTTCGAGAGCCGGGAAAAGGTCGATGAAATCGTGAATACCGCTGTCTCCTTGGGCGGGAAATTGCACGCTGAACCTGAAGATCATGGGATCATGTATCATTGGGGCTTCGTGGACTTGGACGGCCACCTGTGGGCCATTAACTACATGAACATGGATACGGCACAAGGTTAAGGCTTGCGGAGCGCACGCTCATACAAGGGTTCGAAAAGAAAGACGCCGGGCATCTTCCGAGGCCACTGAAAAAGTCCATCTCATAGAAAAAGGTACAGTCATTCAATTAAATTGAAGAGGCTGTACCTTTTTTTCTGTATAATTGAGTCATAACGAAAAGCAGGTGAGTGCGGATGATTAGGAA
>NZ_JANIPJ010000041.1 GCF_024623455.1 Paenibacillus soyae
TAGAAACCGACTCCTTTGTTTTGTAGCTCTGATTTGGTATTTAATGGTTGTTTCTCAAGCTCCATTATTTCCAAATTAACCTACGTAGAAGCAAAGTGGATGTCGGTTTCGTTCATTATAACTATTTGCGCTAAAATCGCATTTATGGATTCTTAACGGAACAGAGCGCTCTTATTCCCCTCGATTGGCGCAGAATCACGATGAAATGGTGCAAATAACGGCGTTCAGTTCCATAAGAGGCCACATTCCACCAGAAATTTAGGGAATAACGTCTGTGAGTTCCGTAAAAACATTATGTTATTCTGTTACCTGCTGAATGCTGGCAGAAGCGGCAAAATGGAAAGGGCTGTCCGAGAAGAGACCTGCAGTTACTGCAGGACTTCCTGGACAGCCCTTCTTGCGTTAAGATGGCTTGACGACGAGCTCCGCTTGCAGATGATGCCTGGCGAAGACGTCCAGCATGGCTGCTTTGGCTTCGGCTTCGTCGGGACCGTGGATGTACAGCCGATAGGTCTGGTCGCGGTACAGCGTCATGCTCAGACCTAGAATGCTCTTGGCGTCGACGTAGTGATCCTCGCCGACGACGAGCACGATGCTGGACGAGAACCCGTTCGCCGTCATATTAATGTCTACGATCGATCGAATGCTGCTCTTCATCCTCGTAGCCTCCTATTGTCCGATTGCTTACCGGTATTCTCTAGGAATTCTGCGGGCAACGCCCGTGCGGATCGCCGCCTGAATGACCAGATCCCGGATGCCGCTGACGACCTGCTGATTGAACACGCTCGGAATGATGTAATGCTTGCCGCGTTCCTCGTCCGTGACGACGCGCGCAATCGCTTCGGAGGCCGCGAGCTTCATCTCTTCGTTGATGGTCTGCGCCCTGCAATCGAGGGCACCCCGGAAGATGCCCGGGAAGCAGAGAACGTTGTTGATCTGGTTCGGATAATCCGAGCGTCCCGTCGCGATAACGCCCGCGATATCTTCTACTTCCTCGGGCAGAATTTCCGGGGTCGGGTTCGCCATGGCGAAGACGATCGGCCGTTCGGCCATGGCGAGCACGTCCTGCCTCTTCAGAATGCCGCCCGCCGACAATCCGATGAACACGTCCGCCCCGCGGATGACCTCTTGCAGCGAGCCGCTCAATCGCTCCGGATTCGTATGCCTCGCGTACCACTGCCAGACGGGATTGTCGTAAACCGTGTCTGCCGTAAGAGCGCCGGCGCGGTCGACGCCGATGATGTTCCGCACGCCCGCGGACATGAGAATCTTGCTGCAGGCCACGCCCGCGGCGCCGACGCCGCAGACGACGACCTTGATGTCGGCGATGGACTTGCCGACAACCTTCAGCGCGTTGATCAACGCGGCGTACAGCACGACGGCGGTGCCGTGCTGGTCGTCATGGAAGACGGGAATATCGAGCTCCTCGCGGAGCCGTTCTTCGATCTCGAAGCAGCGGGGCGAGGAGATGTCCTCCAGGTTAATGCCGCCGAACGCAGGAGCAAGCGCTTTGATGGCCGCGATGATGCTTTCGGTGTCTTGCGTATCCAGACAGATCGGGAAGGAATCGACGTCGGCCAGCTGCTTGAAGAGCATCGATTTGCCCTCCATGACCGGCATCGCCGCGTACGGCCCGATATTCCCGAGCCCGAGCACCGCGCTGCCGTCCGAGATGACGGCCACCGTATTGCGTTTGACCGTTAACGTGAACGCCTTGCGCGGTTCTTCGTGAATGGCCATGCAGACCCTTGCGACGTCCGGCGTGTATACGCGGGACAGATCGTCCCGGTTCTGAATAGGGGACTTCAGCTTCGTCTCGATCTTCCCGCCTAAGTGGAGCAGGAAGGTGCGGTCCGAGAGATGGAGCAGCCGGATGCCCGGCATGCTCCTCATTCTATCCGCGATGACTTCGATATGGGCGGACTCGACGACCGTTATCGTCACGTCGCGAACGGTTACCTGCTTGCCGGTCTGAATGACGTCGATGGCGACGATGTCGCCTCCCGCCTCGACGATCGCAGAGGCGACTTGCCCGAAGTTGGCTTCTTCCGTGTTCATCTCGATGCGGGCGATGACGCTTTTGCCCCCTAGTGTATTCGTGCGCATATAGGTTGCCTCCTCATTGGGTAACGTTTGGCTGCTAGCCTTCTTCGTTCACGACGACTTCCTTGCCTCTGCGCTTCAGCAGAATCGGGACCGCGATCCATAATGCGGCGATGATCAGGAAAACGAGCGACATCGGCTTCTGCAGGAAGATCATGAAGTCCCCGTTCGACGTGGTCAGCGCCCGGCGCATGTTGTTCTCGATCATCGGACCGAGGACGAGGCCCAGCACGAGAGGGGCGAGCGGGTAGTCATTGCGGGCCAGCAGGAAGCCGGCGACGCCGCAGCCGAGCAGCAGCATAAGGTCGAAGATTTGCGCCTGAACGGCATAAACGCCGAAGATGGAAATCGCGATAATGATCGGGATCAAATATTTGGCCGGCGTCTGAATGACCTTGGCGAACACCTTCACGAGCGGCATGTTCAGCACGAGAAGGAGCAGGTTGCCGATCAGCATGCTCGCGATCAATCCCCAGGCGACGTCGGGATGCTCCTCGAACAGTAGCGGGCCCGGCTGGATGTTGTACATGATGAGGGCCCCCATCAGAATCGCCGTCGTGCCGGAGCCCGGGATGCCGAGCGTCAGCAGCGGAATCATGGCGCCTCCGGATGCCGCGTTGTTGGCGGATTCGGGAGCGGCGACGCCGGCGATGTTGCCTTTGCCGAACGAGCTGGGATTCTTGCTCAGCTTCTTCTCCACGATGTAGCTGAAGAAGGAGGCAAGCGTGGCGCCGGCGCCGGGCAGAATGCCGATGAAGAAGCCGAGCACCGAGCCGCGGGCGATAGGCCCCGCGCTGTCCTTCAGATCCTTGCGGGTCGGAAGAATGCGGCCGATCTTCGAAGTGGCGCCGGCGCCGTAATCCTTCTCCAGGATCGTCTTGAACACTTCTCCCAGCGCGAACAGGCCGACGGCGATCGTCAGAAATTCGAGGCCGGAGTAGAGCAGCGGGATGCCGAACGTGAACCGGGCCACGCCGGATACCGTATCCATGCCGATCGTGGCGAGCAGCAAGCCGGTCACCGTCATAATGAGCGCCTTCGTAATCGACTTGCCGGCGAGTCCGCTAACCGCGCACAGGCCGAGCAGCATCAAAGAGAAATAATCCGCCGGACCGAACTTGATGGCCACGTCCGACAGCGGCTGCGCCAAGGCGATGAGCGCTATAAGCGCGAACAGGCCGGCCGCGAAGGAGCCGATGGCGGATATGGAGAGAGCGGCCCCCGCCCGGCCCTGCTTGGCCATCTGATAGCCGTCCAGCGTCGTGACGACCGATGACGATTCGCCTGGCGTATTGAGCAGGATCGAGGTCGTCGATCCGCCGTACATGGCGCCGTAATAGACGCCTGCCAGCAGGATGATCGAGCTGGTGGCCGCCGCTTCGGGAGGCAGGCCGCCCGTCATCGTGGCCGTGACCGGAATCAGAAGGGCAACGCCGCTCATGGGCCCGATTCCGGGAAGCACGCCGACCGACGTGCCGATCAGCACGCCGATCAAAGCGAACAACAAATTATGCCATTGCAAGGCGGTTGCGAAGCCGCTTGCCAAGTAATCGAGTACGTTCATTCAATTGTCCTCCCATCCGTTCAAGATAGCCAAACCGGGAAGCCTGGCATGGAGCCTTCCAGCAATACGACGAATACCACGTAGACGAGAATGGAGAAGAGGGCGGCGATCAGGACCGATCTCAGCCACTTGCCTCTCTCGATCGTCTGGAAAGCGAAGAGCAGGAACGCGAACGTCCCGATGACGTAGCCGATCGCTTCGAGGAAAAACGCGTATAGAACGGCGGCTCCGAAAATCAACAGAAAACGCTTGTAATCGAGCTGCTCTTTCTGGCGCTCCGCGGATTTGGTTTTCAGCACCTCGTAGAACAGCCGGATGCTGAGCAGCACGAGGGCGAGTCCGAGGCCAAATGGGAAAATATTAGGGCCGACGGTGCTCCCGTAAGCCGAAGAGCTGATACCCGCGCTCTGCCACATGAAGCCGATGCCGAGAAGGAGAAACACGATGCTGGCGTAGCGGTCGAATGTTTTGTTCAAGGTGACGCACCTCCTTAATCATGGGAAAGGGGAAGGAACGGCAGCGCTCCCTCCCCTGTACGCGAATTACTTCTGCATGCCAAGCGCCGTAAGCAGCTCTTGCACGTCTTTCTCTTGTACTTCCAAGAAGGCTTTGAAGTCGGCCGAGTTCTTGTATTCGCTCGCCCAATCATTCGCTTTAAGCTCTTGCTGCCAGGTCTCGTTCTCCGAGAGCGATTTCAGCGTGGCGTCCCAATAAGCGACCTGCTCCTCCGTCATGCCCTTCGGTCCGAACACGCCGCGCCAGATCGTGAACTCGGCATCCAGCCCGAGTTCCTTGAGCGTCGGAACATCCTTGAAATCGCCGCCGAGGCGCTCATTCGAAGTAACCGCCAGAATTCTGATCTTGCCCGCCTTCAGATAGCTTCCGAGGGAAGAGATGTCCGTGCCGATCGCGTCGGCATTGTCGCCGAGCAGAGCTGCGATCGCTTCGCCTCCCCCGTCGTAGGACAAATATTTGACCGTCTTCGGATCAATGCCCGACTTGAAGGCCGGCATGATGCTGATCAAGTGGTCCATGGAGCCGGGAGCGGAGCCGCCCGCCATCGTCACGGCTGTCGCGTCCGCCTTGATCGCGTCGATCAGCGCCTGCAGATCGCCGAATTCGGAGTCGGCCGCGACGGCTATCGCGCCGTAATCGGTCGTCAGTTGCGCAAGAGGCGTGACATCCTTGTAGCCGTAAGGGCTGTTGCCTTCTTTCTTCAATTGGTTGATCAAGATGGGCGGCGAGCTGACGAACAGCTTGTAGGGATCGTCGTTGTCCTTGGCCACGTACTCCCCGAGGAATACGGTGCCGCCGCCGCCCGGCTTGTTCTCGACCGTCATCGTCTGCTCGACGAGCTTCGTCTCGCCCAGCACCTTGGTCAAGGAGCGAGCCGTTTTGTCCCAGCCGCCTCCGGCTCCCGACGGAGCCGTGACCACGAACGGCTTGCCCGGATAATCTTTGCCGCCGGCGTTTCCGCCAGCCGTGCCGCATGCGGTCAGGCTTAAGGCGAGGACGAGCGATGCTGCTATCATTTTGAAGCCGTTGCGATTAACCATGAATGAATGCCTCCTTTGGAATCCAACGGAACGCTTACATTTGAAAGCGCTTTCCGTAATGGGATGCCTTCATCCTACCATCGGCTCCGCTTGCTTGAACAGCATTACAACATAAGTTGAAAAAGCGCCATTCCGGACATTTTGTTCATAAAATTTACGGCCGTTCCGACTGGAAAAGCTTTGATCGGGGGAGCCTGTAGCTTACAATAGGGGAAAACGGGACGCTGCCTTGCGGAGGAGAATGAATGCGGTTACAAACGAGACTTATTTTACTCATAGGGGGCTTGCTCTTCCTTATCATCCTGGCGTTAACGTTCAGCTTCGAGCGGCTGCTCGTCTCCACGCTGGAGAAGAACATCGGGGCGTCCGCGCTGAAGCTGGCGAAGACGGTGGCGCTGATGGATACGATTCGCTATGCCTTCGACGACGAGAGTCCTACCGAGAAGATTCAGCCGATCGTGGAGAAGATCCGCATGGAGACGGACGCGGAATATATCGTCATCGGCAACCGGGAGGGCATTCGCTACGCCCATCCATTGACGGACCGTATCGGCAAGGAGATGGTCGGCGGCGATAACGGGCCGGTATTGGCGGGTGAGTCGATCATCTCCAAGGCCGTTGGCTCGATGGGCCATTCCTTACGGGGGAAAACGCCGATATATGACGATGACGGGAATATAATCGGTATTGTCTCGGTCGGCATTCTCATGAAGGATATCGAGGCGTCGGCGCAGGCTTACCGGAATCGGGTGATCGTTTTGGCGGGGCTGGCCATTCTGGTTGGCTGCTGCGGAGCCATCGTGATCGCCTCCGGCGTGAAGAAGTCGATCCACGGGCTGGAGCCGAAGGAGATCGGTCTGCTGTATCAGGAGAAGAAGGCGATATTGGAATCGATTCACGAAGGGATCATCGCGATCAATACGGAAGGGATCATTACGCTGGCCAATCATGCCGCGACGGCGCTGATCGATCCTCTGGAGCGGGAGGATGTCACGGGACGGCATATTCTGGATGTCATCCCGGATTCCCGAATGATGGTCGTCATTCAGACGGGCGAGGCGCAGAGAGATCAGGAGCTGCTCATTAACGACAGCGCGGTCGTGGCGAACCGCGTCCCGATCTATGACCGCGAGCAGCGGATCGTCGGCGCCGTATCCAGCTTCCGGAACAAGTCCGAGCTGCTGCGCCTGACGGAGGAGCTGACGCAGGTGAAGCGGTATACGGAAGCGCTTCGGGCGCAGACGCATGAATATTCCAATAAGCTGTACACCATCTACGGGCTCATTCAGCTGGAATCGTATCAGGAAGCGATGGACCTTATCACGCATGAGACGAACGTGCATCAGAGCCTCATTCATTTCCTGCTTCAGGAAATTCCGGATCCTATTATCGGAGGCATTCTAATCGGCAAGTTCAACCGCGGCAGCGAGCTGAAGGTGAAGCTGGACATCGACCGGGACAGCAGGTTCAAGGATATTCCCGAGCACATTAGCCGCAACCAGCTGGTCGCGATTATCGGCAACCTGATCGACAACGCGATGGACGCCGCGTTAGCAGCGGATTCGCCAGACAAGTGGGTGAAAGTTTACTTCTCCGACGAGGGGGAGGAGCTGCGAATCGAGGTGTCGGACAGCGGGGCCGGCATCGGCGAAGAGACGGCGGAGCGGTTGTTCGAGCTCGGCTACTCGACGAAGAAGGGGAACGGAAGAGGCTTCGGCTTGTCCATCGTAAGCGGCGCCGTTCTGCAGCTGCGGGGGCATATTGCGTGCCGGAACGCTCCGCAGGGAGGCGCGGTGTTCACGGTCGTCATACCAAAAGGCAAAGGAGGAACGGGAGCCGTATGATACGGGTCGTCATTATAGAGGATGATGTTCGCATCGCGGGCATCAACCAGCGCTTCGTCGAGAAGGTCGAAGGCTTTGAGGTCGTCGGCATCGCGACGGACCGGGAGCAGGCGAACGAGCACCTGGATATTTTGGAGCCGGACTTGGTGCTGCTCGATCTTTATTTCCCTGATATGTCGGGACTGGAGATGCTCCAGCATATTCAGCGGAACTATCCGCATACGGACGTGATCATCATTACCGCGGCCAAGGAATTCGATACGGTGAGGGAGGCGATCCGCGGGGGCGTGTACGACTTCATGATTAAGCCGGTCGTCTTCGACCGGTTCCAGGAGAAGCTGAAGGCGTACCAGAAGTATCATGAGCAGATGCAATTGCTCGGCGGCGCGAACAAGCAGGTCGACCAGCAAGGCATCGATCAGCTCTTGTGGGGAACGGGCGACCGCTCCGACAAGGACGCGTATCTGCCCAAGGGCATCGACCGGATTACCAGCGAGAAGATTCTCGCTTACGTGGAGGGCGGCGAGGAGCTCTGGACGGCCGAGGAGCTCGGCAAGCGCGGCGGCTTCAGCCGCACGACGGCGCGGCGTTACCTGGAATATTTCGTGGAGAAAGGCGTGCTCGTCGCCGACACGTCCTACGGCACGGTAGGCCGGCCGGAGCGGGTGTACCGGAAGGTTTAGACTGGTACTGGCATTTCGGGTTCGGGGGCGGACTCAACGGCCGCATATCCAAGCGAATGGGAAGGATCGCAGCAGAGATGATGCAAACGTGCAGGATTTTGAAACATGCATGGCCGTACGAGAGGAAAATCAAGCCAATTTGCAGCATTTTCGGGCCATTCTCGGTAAAAGTTTATTTGTCGGCGCAAATTGATGCATCTTCGCAGAATTTTCGGAATGGGAGCAGGGTTGCAAGAAAAAATGATGCATTTACGCAGGAAATATATTGAGGATGGCATGACCGGAAGCAAAAACCCGCGAACAGGATGTTCCTGCTCGCGGGTTTTCACGTTTAAGCCTTGGCTTCGTACAGTCGGACGATCTCGACGATCGTCTTGACGGCCAGCTCCATATGGTCGACGGAGACGTATTCGTAGCGGCCGTGGTAGTTCATGCCGCCGGTGAAGATGTTCGGCGTCGGCAATCCCATGTACGAGAGCTGGGAGCCGTCCGTGCCGCCCCGGATCGGCTCGACGATCGGTTTGATGCCGAGATTCGTCATCGCCTCGTGCGCGATGTCGACGACTTCCTTGACCGGCTCGATGCGCTCGCCCATGTTGTAATACTGGTCCTTCATCTCGAGCACGATGCGGTCCGCGCCGTATTTGGCCTGCAGCCCTTCGACGATAGTCGCCATCAGCTCCTTGCGTCCCTCGAACTTCTCCCGGTCGTGGTCGCGAATCAGGTAGCGGAGCTCCGCGCCTTCCACGTCGCCCTCCAGCGATTGCAGATGGAAGAAGCCTTCATAGCCTTCCGTCAGCTCCGGCGCTTCGCCGGCCGGCAGCTTGCCGTTCAGCTCGATAGCGAGCTTCAGCGCGTTGATCATCTTGCCTTTGGCGGTGCCGGGATGGACGTTTTTGCCGCGGATCGCGACGCGCACGCCGGCGGCGTTGAAGCTCTCGTACTGAAGCTCGCCTAACGGGCCGCCGTCCATCGTGTACGCGTACTTCGCGCCGAACGCTTCGACGTTGAATTTGTGTGCGCCGCGCCCGATCTCCTCGTCCGGCGTGAAGGCGACGCGGATCTTGCCGTGCTTGATCTCCGGATGGGCGATGAGATAAGCCATCGCCGTCATGATTTCCGTCATGCCCGCTTTGTCATCGGCGCCGAGCAGCGTCGTGCCGTCGGTCGTCACGAGCGTGTGGCCTTTGTAGCCCGGGAGCTCCGGGAATTCGGCAGGGGACAGGACGATGCGCTGCTCCTTGTTCAGCACGATGTCGCCGCCGTCGTAGTTCTCGACGATTTGCGGATTGACGTTCGCGCCGGTCATATCGGTCGCCGTGTCCAGGTGCGCCATGAAGCCGATCGTCGGGACATCCTTGTCCGTGTTGGCCGGCAGCGTGGCGAAGACGTAGCCGTTCTCGTCGATCGCGATTTCCGTCATGCCGATCTCCTTCAGCTCTTCGGCCAACATGTTGCCGAGCGTAAGCTGGCCGGGCGTAGACGGGCAGTTCGGGTTATTCTCGTCGGATTGGGTATCGACCTTAACGTATGTAAAAAACCGTTGAATCAGCTCTTCTTTCATGGACATGATCGGATCAGCTCCTATATTGGTGTACTCCTTAAGAAGTATAATATAAATAGCGCGTCAAAAGAAATGAAAGGCATTGCGCACGGGAAGGCGGGGGGACAGTGGAAAATCGGGACGAAAGGGAGCGGCGTCTGCTGCAGGAGGCGGCGCGGCGTCTTGTTCCGGGCGGCGTGCTGACGGAGAGCAGGAGCTTGGCGGGAGGCGTGTCGGCCGTCACGACGTATATGGAGGTCTCGTCGCCAGGGGGAGCGGCGAGCCGCTATGTGATGCGCAGACATGGAGAAGCCGACAGGAAGCGGGATCCGCATATCGCCCGGCACGAGTTCAAGCTGCTGAAGCTGCTCCATTCGCGCGGGGTCCGCGTCGCTGAGCCTGTTATGGCCGACGAGTCGGGAGAGCTGTTCCCCGAGCCTTATATCGTGGCGGCATTCGTGGAGGGGGAGACGGCGTTCGAGCCGGCCGATCCCGTCCATGCTGCAAGGCTGCTCGCGGAGCAGCTGGCGGCTATTCATCGGATAGACTGTTCGCGAACGGAGGTTCCTCATTTATCAGATATCTATGATCGGGCAGCAGACAATCTGAGGGCACGACCGGAGCAGCTGGACGATTCGCTTGGCGAAGATCTCATCCGCGCTAAGCTGGAGCCCGTCTGGCCGAAGCTTTCGCGGAACGCAGGCGCGATTCTGCACGGCGACTTCTGGCCGGGCAACGTGCTATGGAAGGACGGGCGGATCGCCGCCGTCATCGACTGGGAGGACGCGGCCTGGGGCGACCCGCTGTCGGACGTCGGCAACGCGCGGCTGGAGCTTCTATGGGCATACGGCGCCGAAGCGAAGGACGCGTTCACGGAGCGCTACCGGGAGAGGATGCCTGAGCTTGCGTACGATGCTCTCCCCTATTGGGACTTGTACGCCGCGCTGCGTCCGGCCTCCCAGCTATCCCATTGGGGACTGCCGCCCGACACCGAGGCTCGCATGAGGCAGCGGCACGCCGAGTTCGTGCGGCAGGCGATGGGTAAGGCGCGGAGTTGAACGGAATCTCTGGCGGCAAGCAACTAAGCGCCTTCCTCGAACGTTTTCTACTTGCAGACATAAAGGAGGACAAGCGAGTTGAACAAATCCCTATTAGCCATTATTTGCAGCATTATAATCGGGGGAGCCATTCTGGGCGGGCTGTTGACAATCAACACAACGATCGCGAATAAACCGCAGCCGCAGCAGGCGCCGTCGCAGATACTAGTCCCGCCAGCAACAGCTGCGACCGAATTCACCCATACCCCCGTTCTGAGCAAGACGGAGCTGGCAGAATATCTCCGGCTCCCTATTGAAACGATCGACGTCATTCTGAAGGGAGACGCGGCAATTAGAAAACAGATGTCCACCTATGACTCCTACCGCTTCTTGCCGCATTATAAAGCGCCGGGCGGGGATATCGTTTTTATGAAAAGCGAAGTAGACAAGTGGCTTCAATACCAGACATTAAACGCCGTTGCCGAATAAGGAGAGCCCAGCAAAGCCGGGCTAACGCCCGGTCAGCCTGTTGATAAATGTGTGGCAAGACAGCAGGGAATGGGTCAAGCAGACAAACTGTTGAGTGAAGTTTCGCGGGTGCCAAAGAGCTCCACGGGCTTCGCTATTTCCGGTTTCGGGGACAGAAAAAAGTCCTGGAACAGGCATTGATGACCGCCCTCGTTCAGAACGTAAAGAAGATCGCCAACCACCTAGCCAAGCAGGTAGGGTAAGGCGATCTTCTTCGATTTCATACACTCATCTTTAAACGAATAACCTACTCTGTACAACAAAGCCCCGGAAACCAGGGCTTTGTCAACAGCTTGAGAAGACCATAGCCTAAGCTACGGACTTCTGCTCGTTATATTATGGCTTCAACACGTGGCCTTGCTTGTCCTTAAACGAACCTACGGCAATCATAATAATATCGACAAGCGCCCAGATGCCGAAGCCACCCATTGTAAGCAGCTGCAAAATCCCAGTTCCGATCTTGCCAACATAGAATCTATGAATGCCCAGCGTTCCCAGCAGGATCGACAGGATCAACGCTGCCACAAACGATTTTTCACTCTTAATCATATCTGCAGTTCCCCTCTTTGTTGTGTAATGGTTCAAGTATTCCTCCCCCATCTTACAACACTGCGATTGGATGTATCATTAGTAAAAGAATGGGGAATTATTCGCATCCCCGATTGCGATTCATACTTCGACGAATGGATAAAACCGGCTGTCTTCTCCATTGTGACAGACGTCCATTTAGTATATGATATTAGGGTAAATCGGGGCTCCCGGAGCCATAAATACAAGATACCGATACGGAGGAAACGATGAATCCCAGAGATCTGAACTATAGCATGCCCGCCGAGTGGGCGGAGCATGAGAGAACCTTTATTTCCTGGCCGGTGCAGGCCTCGATGGTCCATCCGGAGAATTACGCGGCCGTCACGGATGCGTACGCCGAGATTATTACGGCGATGGCGGAATTCGAGCCGGTCACGGTTGTCGTGAATCCGGACGACCAAGCGAAGGTGGCCGAGCGTTTCGCGGCATACCCGAACATCGACCTGCTGCCGATCGAGCATAACGACGCCTGGCTTCGGGACAACGGTCCGACGTTCCTGCTGAACGAACAGCAGGAGCTGGCCGGCGTGAACTGGGGCTTCAACGCATGGGGCGGCAAATATTCTCCGTGGGACCTCGACGACGCGGTCGCGGGTCAAGTGCTGAAGCATGTCGGCGTCCGCCAGTTCGACGCTCCGCTCGTCATGGAGGGCGGCTCCATCCACGCGGACGGCGAAGGCACGCTGCTGACGACGGAGGAATGCCTGCTGAACGTGAACCGCAACCCGCAGCTGAAGCGCGAGCAGATCGAAGAGCTGGTGCGCAACTACGTGAACGTCGATTCGGTCATCTGGCTGAAGCGCGGTCTTAGCGGAGACGAGACGGACGGCCACGTGGATAACATCGCGTGCTTCGCCGCGCCGGGCAAGGTCATTCTGCAGGTATGCGACGACCCGTCCGACGACAACTACGAGATTACGCAGGAGAACCGCCGCATTCTCGCCGATGCGGTCGATGCCAAAGGGCGCAAGCTCGAGGTCATCGAAATTCCGCAGCCGCCATACAGGGAATACGAAGGCGACCGTCTGACGCTAAGCTACCTGAACTTCTACTTCGTCAACGGCGGCATCATTCTACCGGTGTTCGGCGGAGCGGCAGAGGAGACGGACCGGAAGGCGGAGGAGATTCTGGCGGCGGCATTCCCCGATCGCCGAATTCGCAAAGTAAACGGCATGGGCATCATCGCCGAGGGCGGCAACGTCCACTGCACGACGCAGCAGATGCCTGCCGGCAAACGATAGATAGGAGGCCACGCATATGATTAGCAAGCCAAGAATGGTGAAGGTAGCGGCTACGCAGTTCAGCTGCTCCAATGACCGCGACGAGAACATCCGCAAGGCGGACAAGCTCGTGCGCGAAGCGGCGAAGCAGGGCGCGCAGATCATTCAGCTGCAAGAGCTGTTCGAGACGCCTTATTTCTGCCAGAAGGAGAAATCCGATTACTACATCTACGCGACGACGCTGGAGGAGAATGTGGCGATCAACCACTTCCGCGAGGTGGCCAAGGAGCTCCAGGTCGTGCTTCCGATCAGCTTCTACGAGAAGAAGAATAACGCCCGCTACAACTCTCTTGCCGTCATCGACGCCGATGGCGAAATTCTCGGCCGTTACCGCAAGAGCCATATCCCGGACGGCCCGGGCTACGAGGAGAAGTTCTACTTCAATCCCGGCGACACGGGCTTCAAGGTATGGAACACGCGTTACGGGAAAATCGGCATCGGCGTATGCTGGGATCAATGGTATCCGGAAGCCGCGCGCTGCATGGCGCTGATGGGCGCCGAGCTGCTGTTCTACCCGACGGCGATCGGCTCGGAGCCGCAGGACGGCTCGATCGACTCGAGAGATCACTGGCAGACGTGCATGCTCGGGCATGCGGCGGCGAATCTGGTGCCGGTTATCGCGTCGAACCGCGTGGGCACGGAGAGCGACGATGAATCCAGCATTACGTTCTACGGCTCGTCCTTCATCGCGGGCAACGCGGGCAACAAGATCGTCGAAGCGGGCCGCGATGAGGAGACCGTCCTCGTGGCGGAGTTCGACCTCAACTTGCTGGAGACGCAGCGCATCGAGTGGGGCATCTTCCGCGACCGCCGTCCGGACCTGTACGGCATCATCGCGTCCTACGACGGCGAGCTTCGGATCAAGTAAGCCGCGCTAAGCCAAGGGCTGTCCCGTTGAGCATTCGCTCGGGACGGTCCTTTTTTTCGGTCCTGCAAGCCATCACACGGGAGGAGAACACTCCGAATGTCCACACCTAGCCTTCCGCTTCGGCGAGAGCAAGTCCGCCGCTACGATATCGACTGGCTCCGCAACGCGGCGATCCTGTTATTATTCCCGTTCCACGCGTCGAGGCTGTTCGACCACTGGGACCCCTTCTACGCGAAAAACGAGGAGCTCAGCTGGGCTCTCAGCTATTTCATCGCGTTCGCTTCCATCTGGTTCATGCCGCTCCTCTTCTGGCTGGCCGGCTCCTCGAGCTGGTACGCGTTAGGCGGCCGAACGGGCGCCGCCTACGCGAAGGAGCGCGTCATGCGCTTGCTGATTCCTCTCTTGACGGGGGTGCTGCTCATCGTGCCGCCGCAAGGGTATTATGCCTTGCTGACGCTCGGCGAATCGCCGGGCTCGTACTTCCGTTACTTGGGATCGTTCTTCACCGACTTCAGCGATTTGTCGGGCTATACGGGCGGGTTCACGCCGGCGCATTTATGGTTTATTTTGTACTTGTTCGTGTTCTCGCTGCTGCTCCTGCCCCTGTTCAGGCGGTGGCGATCGGACAAGGCGGCGCCCGGACTGGAGAAGCTGTCGGTCATCATGAGCCGGCCGATCCCTTACGTGCTGCTCGCTCTGCCGCTCTCCGCCACGAAGCTGCTGCCGGATCCGGGAGGACAGAACCCCTTCTACTTCATGGCGTTGTTCGCCATCGGTTTCCTTGCGGTGTCGAATCCGCGCTACCAGGCGATGTTCGACCGGTATTGGAAGCCGTTCTCGCTGCTAGGCGTCCTGCTCTCGGGCTTCTGGGTCGCGGCGCTGGCGAACTCGTGGCTGAACGGGGCGGCGATGGAGCTCTTGCGAAATGCGGCTCTGCTTCTCGTTCTCGGCGCGCTGCTCGGCTTCGGACACGTTCGCTTGAACCGCAAGAAAGGCCTGCTCGCGTACATGAACGAAGCGGCGTTCCCGGTTTACGTCATCCACCAGACCGTTATTATCATCATCGGCTATTACGCGGTGGGGTGGGGACTGCCGCTCTACGGAGCTTTTGCTCTTATTCTTGTTCTATCATTCGCGTTATGCATCGCCATCTACGAGTTCGTCCTTCGCAGAACGGCCGTCACGAGGCTGTTGTTCGGGATCAAGGCTAGAAGCTTACGGAAATGAGAGGCGTTATTCGCCCGAAGAACGGGGCTTTTGCGAAGGCTAGCGGAACTGGGAGCCTTTATCGCTATCGATCTCCACAGATTCACCGTTAAAACAGGCAAATAACGGCGCTCCGTTCCCTTAGCATGAATCAAATGCGGTTTTTTCCGAAAATAAGGGCGCTCATTTCCGTTACAGTCGAAGCTGTTGGGGGCCGGGCCGCCACTGGCAAGAAAGGCACAGCCTCCTCCAATGAAGGCTGTGCCTCCTTTCGTTCAAGAGAATATTGCATCAATCTCCCTCGCGCAGCCGGCTTTTTTGCATGCCAGTAATTTACAACCTGCCCGGCCTGCGATAAGATCAAGTCAGATGAGGCAAGCGGACGGGAGTGTGGCAACGAATGAAAATCAAAGTGCTGATCGCCGACGATAATTCCTTCGTTCGGGAAGGCATGAAAATTATACTCTCGACCTTCGGGGATTTCGAGATTGTCGCGGCGGTGGCGAACGGCCTTGAAGCCGCGGAACATTGCGAGGCGCACGAGGTCGACGTGGCGCTGCTCGACGTGCAGATGCCGGTCATGGACGGCGTGGAGGCGACGAAGCGGATCGCCGAGCGGACGGGCGCGAAGGTGCTGATCCTGACGACCTTCGACGACGACCGCTTCATACAGGATGCGATCCGGAACGGGGCGAAGGGTTATTTGCTGAAAAACAACGATCCCGAAAAAATCCGCGACGCGATCCGCTCGGTTCACGGCGGTCACCGCGTGCTGCAGGACGTCGTGCTGGATAAGCTGGCGGCGGGCCTTCTGACAACCGGCAAGGAGCAGCCGAAGCGGGCGGAAGCCGGCGCGCATATCGACAAGAGCCAGTTCACCGCCCGGGAGCTGGAGATCATGTCCCTCATCGCGGAGGGGCTGTCCAACAAAGAGATCGCGGCCCGGGCCTTCCTCTCCGAGGGAACGGTCGCGAACCATATTAGCAACGTACTGAGCAAAACAGGGCTGGAACACCGGACCCAAATCGCCATTTATTATTTGACGGGAGAGGGCCGCAAGCTATGACGGGCGGAAGGAAGCAGGAAATTTGGATTTTGGCATTCAAATCCGCGCTGCTGCTGTACGTCGTCTTCCGCTCCTATGCAGAGGCCGGCGGAGCCTGGTATATCGCCTCGATCCTGTTCTATATGTGCTTGGAGCTGACGACGCACACGGTGCGGATTCCTTTGCTGCGTAACCTGGCGGGAGCGGCGACGATCCTCTTCCTCCTGAGCGTGTCAGACGAGCTGCATCCGCTGCTGTTCACGCTGGCGCCCATGGCAATCTACGGATTAGGCGCCGCCTTCCTGCGCTCGCCGATCCTGCTGTTCCTCCTCACGCTCGCGCCGCTGCCCTTCCTGCCGCCTGACGCGCAAGTCACCTACGGCTTCATCGGCGCCATCGGGTTCCTGTTCCAAGCCGCGCTCGGCGAATACGAGAGGACGATTGCGGCGCAGAAGCAGACGAGCGAGCAGCTGCAAGCGGATAATCTGCGGCTGACGAAGACGCTGGCGGAGAACGATGAATACCTCAAGCAATCGGCTTATACGATCCAGCTGGAGGAGCGGAGCCGGCTGTCCCAGGAAATCCACGATAAGATCGGGCATGCCATGACCGGGGCGCTCATCCAGATGGAGGCCGCGAAGCGGCTGCAGGCTACGGACGCGGAGAGATCGGCCGAGCTGCTCCAGAATGCGATCACGATCTCCAAGGAGGGCATCGAGACGATCCGGCAGGTGCTGAAGAACATGAAGCCTCTATCCGAGCAGCTCGGAGTGAACCGGATGAAGCTGTTCGTCGAGCAGTTCGAGGGGTCGCATGGCCTGAAGACGGTCGTCACGTTTGCCGGGGATATGGACCGAATCGAGCCGATTCACTGGAAGATCATCCAGCAGAACGTGACCGAAGCGCTGACGAATACGGTCAAATATGCCGGCGCCACGTCCGCCGCGATTCATATCGAGGTGCTTCGCACGCTCGTCAAGGCCAGCGTGACGGACAATGGGGCGGGCGCGGCGAAGGTGGTCAAAGGGCTCGGGATCGCCGGCATGGAGGAGCGGGCGGCGGCCGTTAACGGCCAAGTGATCGTGGACGGCTCGCGCGGATTTTCCGTCACGACGCTGCTCCCTTTCGCCGGAGCGTGAGAAAACCGAATACCAAAACATGAGAATTCTCATGTCGAAGGATGAACTCGTGCACTTCCGGCGGGTTCTTCTTTTTTTGTACGATAGAGGCAGGCAAAGAAAACGCGGGAGGGAATTACAAATGAACGTTCTGGAGCTTAAAGAATTGACGAAGAAGTTCGGGGATTTCGCGGCGGTCGACCGGCTGTCGCTGACGGTCAAAGAAGGGGAAATATTCGGTTTGCTGGGAGCGAACGGCGCGGGCAAAAGCACGACGATCAACATGATCGCTTCGCTGCTGCCGTCCACCAAAGGGGAGATCGAGCTGATGGGCCGCATTATTGCGAAGAATGCCAAGTTCGCCAAAACGAATATCGGTCTCGTGCCGCAGGAGCTCGCAATTTACGAGGAGATGACCGCCTATGAGAATGTCCACTTTTTCGCTGGCCTCTATGGACTAAGAGGTTCGCTGCTGAAGAGCAGAGCGGAGGAGGCGCTGGCATTCACGGGTCTCCAGGACAAGAAGCGGAGCTACCCCAGGGATTTCTCGGGCGGGATGAAGAGGCGCCTCAACATTGCCTGCGCGATCGCGCATCGGCCGAAGCTGATCATCATGGATGAGCCGACGGTAGGGATTGATCCGCAATCGAGACGCTATATTCTGAACTCCGTCAGGAAGCTGAACGAGATGGGCAGCACGATCATTTATACGAGCCACTACATGGAGGAAGTCGAGGAGCTGTGCACGCGCATCGCCATCATCGACCACGGCAAGACGATCGCGGAGGGCACGAAGGAGCAGCTGAAGTCAATCATTACGGATCGTAAGACGGTCGGCATTTCGGTACGTTCAACGGAAGGGCTGCAGATCGACAAGCTGTTGGAAATTGCGGGAGTCCGCGAAGTGGAGCTCGATGAAGAACGTCGGACGGTGACGATCGCCTCCGATGCCGAGGTGAACAATTTGAACCGCATGATCCAGCAGCTGCTGGAGGACGGAATGGAAATTCGGGCGGTCGACGAGCGGCAGCCGAATCTGGAGACGGTGTTCCTGACGCTTACGGGACGGAGCCTGCGGGACTCATGACAGAAGATAACGGAAGAAGGAGGCGGATGGGATGAATGTATGGCGCATAGCGATAAAGGAGTTAAAATGGTTCCGCGACCCTAAAATGCTTGTATTTTTGCTGGCGACGCCGATCCTGCTCATGCTTATTCTGGGCACGGCGCTGTCGGGCGCCTTCCAGGGCAGCGCCGCGGTAGGGGATATACGGGTGTTGTACGGGGCGTCGGATGGGGCGGCCGGCGCTCGCTTCGAGCAGTGGCTGGGGGAGTCCTCCAGCGTGGAGGGCATCGTCTTCGAGAAGTCGGAGAAAGAAGAGGATGCCGCCGTACAGGACGTGAAGAACGGGCTGTATACGGGCTATGTCGCGCTGGAGAGCGGCGGCGTTACGTATTACGGAAGCAGCCGGAGCGTCATGGAGAACGGCATCGTGCAGGGCATGCTGACCTCGTTCGCCGAGCGCTTCAAGCTGGAGACTGCAATCCCGGATGCCGCTCAGGCGGAAGGCTCCGCGGCGGGCGCGGGGATCGTGAAGGAAACTTCGCTGCAGGGGCCGAAGCGTCCGGGGGCGATGGATTATTTTGCGATTGCGGTCACGACGATGTGCATCATGTACGGCGCCGCATCAGCCGGGCAATTGATCGACATGGAACGGATTCGGAATACGGCCTCGCGCTTGCTCGCTTCTCCCGTGACGAAAGCCGAAATTTTCGCGGGCAAAATTATCGGGACGCTGCTGCTTAATGCGATAACCATTGCCATCGTCGTGCTGATCAGCCGGTATATGTACGGCGCGAATTGGGGCAGCAACTGGGGAGCGGTCGCGATCGTGCTCATGTCTCAAATCACGTTTGCTCTTAGTCTGGGGCTTGGCATCAGTTATTTGGTCAAAGGCAAGGCGGCCGGCATTATCATCATGACGATCATTCAGCTCGCGGCGTTATTCGGCGGGTCGTACTGGCAAATCGAGGATAACGGCGATTTTGTCAGCAAGCTGTCGGGCTACTCGCCGATTACTTGGACGAATGAAGCGTTGCTTGGCGTTATTTACGGCGGCGGCGAAGGTTTAATGCCGGCATCGGTAGCGGTGCTGCTGAACATGGGCTTATCGGTCGTCATGCTGGCGGCCGCGGCATGGATTATGCGCAGAAGGGTGGGGCTGTAAATGAAGGATACGCTATGGCTCATTCGGAGAAATCTGGTGTCGATGGGGAGAAGCTACAAGAGCTTGCTGTTATATTTGCTCGCGCCTGTCATTGGCATCACGCTTTCGTTCCTGATCTATGGAAACGAGAAGCCGGCCGATCTGCGGCTCGGCATCGCGAATCTGGACGGAGAGCAGCCGGTGGCGCAGGATCTGATCGGCTTCCTCGAAGGAATCGAGGGAATGAAAATTACGTTGATGGCCGATGAGGCGGAAGCGAATTCGGCGGTTGTCGGAGGCGATTCGGACGCGGCGATCATCGTGCGGAACGGCTTTGCGCAAGGCATCCAGACCGGGGAGGCGGGCGGCGATGTTGAAATCGTGACGCTCCAGGATTCGGCGGTCGCGCCGTATATAAGATCGTATATCGATCCGTATCTCGGCAACCTGGAGTCGATTGCCAAGACGGCGGCCGGCAGCCCGGAAGCGTTCGCCGAGGCGTACGCGAAGGTGCGGGGAGAAGCGTTCCCGGTCGCCATGGAGCTGGCGGACGACCGATCCGTGCAGCGGGACATGACGAATCGCGCCATTGGCTATCTGATTGTCTTCATGCTGTTCTCCGCCATCAACCTCTCGTCGTTCATGATCAAGGAGAAGGAGAACCGCACGTATTTCCGACTTGTCGCGTCGCCGCTGTCCGGGAGGACGTACGTCGCCTCCAATATCGCGGTGAACCTCTTGCTGCTGCTCGTGCAGATCATCGCCATGCTTGCCATCATGAACGGGATATTCGGCATCAAGCCCGATGTGCCGCTGTGGCAGCTCGGCGCCATGCTCTTCCTCTTCGCTTCCGCAGCCGTCGCATTGTCGCTTGTCGTGGTCGCATTCTCGAGCAGCTCCATGACGGTGAACGCGGTCTCGAACTTCCTGATCATCCCGTCCTGCCTGCTGGCGGGCTGCATGTTCCCGGTCGAGCTGATGCCGGAGTCCATCCGCGACATCGCGAGCTTCCTGCCGCAGCGCTGGCTGCTGGAAGCGGTCAATCAGCTGCAGCTCGGCGCTTCGCTGCCGGACCTTGCCCTCCACGCGCTGATCCTGCTTGCTTTCACGGCGGTGTTCGCGCTGGCCGCTATTTACAAGTTCGGACATAACCGGGATACGAGGACTTATATTTAGTTGTATTCCGAGACGATATATCCCTCGTCCACGGCGAATGGAGGAACTGAGGTAAGCGTGCTGAGAGCCGTGAGATGTGCAATTGGGGTAACTGGATGAGTAGAGTAAGCTTTAGCGCTTAAGGAACAGTTTGCGGATGGGGGAAAGCGTGGAGTAACCCTTCTAGACAGAGAAGCAAGTAGCGGCGTGGAGCGGATCTTGAATCGGTTGGCGCTGGGAGCGTGAAGGGAATGGCGGTGTGGGATATGCGTGAGTCGAGGATAGGGCAGTTGCCAGCAGCTGCCCCCGCCCCATACTGGATATAGCCTTGAAAAAAAAAGTGCCCAAAAGTACCGTTATTTTTAAGCTAGCTGGGCGATTAATCAGGAATAGCGGCGAAAATAACGTTATTTTCGGGCTAGGATGGCCTGCGGCGGTAGCGTCAAGAAGTTTGTGTAAGCTTGTAGAATATCCATCTGGGATGGATCAATGAGGTGCCAGGCGGGGGAGGAGGCCTCCTCCCCCGCCTGGCCACCTGCCACCTTTTTTTGTTA
>NZ_JANIPJ010000042.1 GCF_024623455.1 Paenibacillus soyae
CCCGAGAATACAAGCAAAATAACCTACAAAAAGAAGATGCCCATCCCAATATATGGGTGTGGACATCTTCTTTTTGTTTGAACTTTATTGTTCACTTGAAAATGCGTAAGTTCTTCAGTGGCCTCGCATCTTCCCCGGCGTCTTCTTCGCGATGATTAGTTTTGTTCAGTATGGGCTTTGAAATTGTCTATGATCGCTTGCCAGCCTGCTTGCTGGAACTCGACGGGATTTGAGCTTTCCGCGTCGAACGTTTCCATGACCTTCGTCTCATTCCCTTGATCGACGAAAGCAATATCCACTCTTCTTCCATCTTCCGTGGTGTAGCCGATCGCCTCATTCCATTCGCTCAGGCAGCCCGAATCGAGAAAATAATGGCGTATGAATGAAGTTTTGAACGTGCAGGATTTGATTTTCTTTGGTTTCGATGACGTGGATGCCCCAGGGTACCAGGCCAGGGCCCTCTTTGCAGGGCATATACTGAGCCAAAGCCGGATAACCGCCATTCACCGTAATGGGCACAAATCGCGAACCTTCGCAATGCCAGCGAGTAAGCGAATAGAAGGCGGACAAATCTTCCTTGCCGCGGATCCACATCTCGAACGGCGGCATCGACATGCAGCCTTCCTCGTGGAACAACGCGACAAGGGCAGCAATATCGAATTGCTCGAAGGCCTCCACATACCGGGACAAAAGCTGCTGCTCCGGATGAACGTCCATGCTGCTGAGCTCATCTGAGCGAAGCTGCGCCCGGTCCATCGTCCCTCGGGCTCTTTGCAAGGCGCTGTTCACCGCTGCCGGCGACATCGCGAGCGTATCCGCGATCTGCTTAGAGGACCATTCAAATACATCCTTCAAAATGAGTACTGCACGCTGCCGCGGAGGCAAGGTCTGCAGGAGAGCGATGAAGCACAGTTGAAGGGTATCTCTGCGCACGAGCCGATCCTCCGGATTGCCCTCAAAGTCGGGAGACGGCCAAATCCAGGCAGAGTTCGGAAGCGTGTCGCGCGGCTCGACGATGGCGGAGGCCGGGTCAAACAGGTCAACGGGAAGCGCGCGGCGTTTGGATTGTCTCAGCTTGTCCAAGCACAGGTTGGAGGCAATCCGATAGACCCAGGTTTTAAACGAAGAATCCTGTCTAAACGTGCTCCAGCTCTGCCAGACCCGAATACTCGTTTCCTGAACGGCATCGTCCGCATCGTCCATGGAGCCTAGCATTCGGTAACAGAACGAGGTTAAGCCCGGCTTCAAGCTTGCAAATAATGATTCGTCGAATACGGTATCGTTCATTGTGGCCTCCCTTAACGATCTCCCGAGGAGTGGTACCCTCATTATATGCAATGAAGCGGACAGCCTCAATCCGAATATATAGTCGTCGCTTATTAGGAAACAAAAATCCCGGACGATTTCCGTCCGGGATTTCCCTGGCGCTATTAAGATTTAATGTTTCGCAGCACTTCCTGCAGGAACGTCCACGTCCGCTCCACGGAAGAGATGGACAGATGCTCCTGCGGCGTGTGGATTTCGTACAGGTTCGGTCCATAGGACACCGCGTCGAGATCCGGCATCTTCTCGATGAGAACCCCGCATTCGAGGCCTGCGTGAATGGCCTTGATCTCAAGCGGCTTGCCGAACTCTCGCTCGTACGCCGCTTCGAACACGGGGCGCAGCTTGGAATCGGCTCGGTAAGGCCAGCCGGGGAAGTAGCTGTCTTGAGAGAAGCCGCAGCCGGCCGTCTCGGCCAGCGTCTCCATCCAGCGTACGACGTCATCCGTTTGCGAACGAAGCGAGCTGCGCGCAAGGCTTTGCAAGACGATTTCCTGCTCGCCCGTCGTGACGACGCCTAAATTCGAAGAGGTTCGGACAAGGTTCGGAATCGCTTTGTCCATGCTGATCACGCCGCTCGGAATAAGAGCGAGGAGACGAATGACGGCTGCTTTCGCCTCGTCCGAGAACACCCTCCCGGAGGAAGCGGCACCCGCGCCATCCGCATCCCAGCCGGCTTGCAGCATAACGGACACGCCGGAGTCGCTCACCGAATATTCGTCGCGCAGCGTACGGTTTATCTCGGCGATTCGGGATTCCGCGATGGTTCTGCCCTCCGGGGTCAAGTATACAGCTGCCTCCGCCTCGCGCGGAATGGCGTTCACCTTCATCCCTCCGTTCACGCCGGCAAGCGCGAAGTCCGTATGGCGGCGCAGATCGTCGAGCACCCGGCCCAAGAGCTTGTTGGCGTTACCTCGTTCATGGATGATATCGTCGCCGGAGTGGCCCCCCGTCAAACCGTGAACGTTGATCGTATAAGGCTCACCCGCATCCATCCCCTTCTCCTGCCAGCCCGCCTGAACCGTATGATACAGGTTGATTCCTCCGGCGCTGCTGACGAACAGCATGCCCTCCCGGTCCGAATCGAAGTTAATCATCATGCGGCCCTTCAGAGGCGAAGCGTCGAGGTGGAACGCGCCGCCCATGCTCGTCTCTTCTTCCGTCGTGAGCAGAATTTCCAGCTCCGGATGCGCGAGCTCGGGCGAATCGATAATCGCCATCGCCGTCGCGACCGCTATGCCGTTATCCGCTCCAAGCGTCGTTCCGTCCGCATAGATCATGTCGCCTTCGATTTTGAACCGGATCGGATCCTTCTCGAAATCGTGCTCGGTGCCTTTATTTTTCTCGCACACCATGTCGAGATGCCCCTGGAAAATAACCGCCGGCGCCGATTCGTAGCCCGCGGCTGCCGGCTTCCGGATGATTAAGTTATGCCTGTCGTCCTGAAACACCTCGCAGCCCCGCTGTCTCGCGAAATCCGCGACGAAATCGCTGACCGCCTTTTCGTTCCCGGACCCCCGGGGTATTCTCGATAGCTCTTCGAACAGACGCAAAACTTTGCTGTCGCCTTGGTAGACCTTTGTTGCCGCATCGCTCATCGATTCGTCCTCCTCTTTTATAGATGTCTCGTCAGTTCCTCGACGAATTTCTCTAAGTATGTCTGGTCCGTCTCGTCGAACCGGTCCAGGCTCGGACTGTCGATGTCCAGCACGCCAAGCAGGGCGCCGTCCTTCAGGATCGGCACAACGATCTCCGACCGGGATGCCGCGTCGCAGGCGATATGCCCGGGAAACGCATGGACGTCAGGCACCCGCACCGTCGCCCGTTCGCTGGCCGCTTTGCCGCAAACGCCGCGGGGTAGCGGGATGCGTACGCATGCCGGCAGACCTTGGAACGGACCCAACACCAGCTCGCCGCCTTGATAGATATAGAAACCGACCCAATTCACGTCGTTCAAAAATTGGCGAAGCAGCGCCGAAGCGTTCGACAGGTTGGCGATCCTATCGCTTTCTCCCTCCAGTAATGCGTGCAGCTGTCGAATCAGCAGCTCGTAATTTTGCTCTCGAGTGCCGCTATAGGATTCCGTATGAAACATGGTCAAGCTCCTTTTCGAATTGATTCATGATGCTAATACTTAACTCAGTTAAATATAAAACTCTCGATCTGCGCATGAAGGACTCTAACCTGGCCAAGCAACGGTTGCCTCTCGAGCAGGAATCGGCGAAGCGTCCTCTTCGTAACCAGCAAAGGATACATTCCGCTCGCCTCCGTTCCCCTCATTTTATATCAAATTGAGTATAATCATCCAGTCCCGGCCTATGATATACTCCCTTGCGAAAGCGCTTTCCATCTCAATATAAGGAGGCGGTCCACCTATTTTTGCTCAGGCTCGAAAGATCGTTCCCGTCCAATCCTAACGAAGGAGAAGATGATTGATGAAAAAATGGAAGCTCCTGCTCCTGGCGGCATTGTCTTTGCTGCTGCTCCCTACGCATTTATTCGCGTACAGCAATCCATTAGGGCCCTCGAATCCGTGGCGATGGTCAAATAACGATTTTTACGGCGAAGGCGACCCCTATATTCTGAAATTCAATGGTACTTATTATTTGTACGTCAGCACGGTTGATGACCAAGTTGGCATTAAGGTATGGTCCTCCACCAACCTGGTTGATTGGACCTATCGCGGGCTCTGCTCCACGGAAGCTCTCACGAAAGCGGCTTACGCGCCTGAAGTCGTGTATTGGAACGGACTATTCTATATGTACACCTCGCCTGGGGGGAACGGCCACTACGTATTGACCAGCTCGAGTCCGACGGGGCCCTTCGTGCCGGCGACCGGCAATCTCGGCATGGGCATCGACGGCAGCGTCTTCATCGACGACGACGGCAAATGGTATTTCTACTCGACCGGGGCGAATACGATCAACGTGCGTCCGATGAATAGTCCAACCGCGTTCGGCGCGCCGATATCAACGGGATTGTCCATGGCCGGCTGGACCGAGGGCTCGACCACCTTCAAGCGTAACGGCATCTATTATATGACCTATACCGGCAACCATGTGTGGAGCACAGCCTACCGGGTTGATTACGCGACCAGCTCGAGTCCCACGCTCGCCTTCTCCCCCGCGGCTAGCCAGAATCCGGTGCTCATCGATACCGAAGGCGCGAATGTCGGACTCGGGCATAACAGCATCGTCAAGGGACCGGATCTGGATTCCGATTACATCGTTTATCACAGCCATGCCCATGGCGGCAACCTCACCTATCCTGGCCGCCGAATGAATCTGGACCGCGTCGTCTGGAATGGAGATAAACTCGTCGTTCTTGGTCCGACGACTTCATCGCAGCAAAATCCGGAGCTTCCGGATTTCGAAGATCGTTTCAACCGCGCGGCTATCGGAACAGGCTGGAATAACGTCGGCGGCGGCACCTGGGGCATCTACAACCAGCAGCTGATGTGGCAGGACACGATCGGCAATACGTCGACTTACCGGCAGGTAACCTCCGCAAGCAGCGCTAGTGATTATACGGCAGAATTCCATCTGAAGCAAATGAAGCAAGGCAACAGCGCGAATCCGGTATACGGCGTCGTCTTCTCATATACGAACGAGAGCAACTACGGCACAGCGGTATTGAACCGCAGCCTGAACCGTCTGGAGACGAATTTCGTGGTTGGCGGCGTCAGCCAAGGCTGGCAATACGCGTCGCTCCCCGCCGGTTACGACTATACGAAATGGCATCAACTCCGCGTGGAGAAATCCGGATCGGCTTTCACCATCTTCGTCGACGGAATGAAAAAGCAGACGCGGACGGTGAGTGGACTTGGCGGCGGAAAGATCGGGTACACGACAACGGATGCTCACGCCGATTTCGGGTATACGGCATTCAGCAACAAAGTCGGCGGCAGCAGCGCGTGGAACGCCTACAAGCCATTGCCCGGCAAGATTGAGGCCGTCCACTATATGAACGGCGGCGAAGGCGCTGCCTATCACGATCTGTCAGCCGGCAATACCGGCGGCGCGTATCGCGGCGGCAACGTCGACATTCGCCATTCCGCGGCCGAAGGCAAACACGTGACCGGCTGGAACCAGACCGGCGAATGGCTGAAATATCGGGTCAACGTTGCGGAATCCGGCTTCTACGATCTTGACGTTCGTTACGCCACGACGTTTGCCTCCGCCAGCTTCCGCCTATGGGATGGAACGACCGATTTGACCGGCATTGTGGCCGCGCCGAACACGGGCGGTTGGGAAAGCTGGAGTACCGTAAGCAAGAAAGGGCTGTATTTAACCGCGGGCTATCATGAGCTCCGGTTTGAATTTTCCCAGGGGGAATTCGATTTCAGCGGAATGACGTTCTCGCGAGGCGATGCCGTCGTCGCCTTATCCGATGACTTCAACGATGGCAACGATAACGGTTGGACGCGGTTCGAAGGCAGCTGGTCCGTTGCATCCGGCGAGCTAAGCTCGGCCGGCGGCGGTTCGTTCGCCAAGACGACGATCGGCAGCGACCTCTGGGCTGATTACACCGTCGAATCGGACATCAAGCTGATCGGCACGACAGGTGACGCTGGCATCCTCGTTAGGGTTAACAATCCTTCTAACGGCACCGTGCTTGCGAATAATCCGGATTACGTGCAAGGCTATTATGCGTTCATCAAGCCAAACGGCGTCTACCTGGGCAAGATGAATTACGGTTATCAGGCGCTGGCCTCCTCCACGGTGACCCTTGCGCCTTCCGTCTGGCATCGCATGAAGGTGGTCGCAAGCGGGACGACTATTCGCGTATATGTCGGCGATATGGCGACTCCAAAGATCACTTATCCGGATAACAGCGCGAACCCGTTCACCCATGGCAAGGTTGGTCTTCGAACCATGAATAACCAGACGAGCTTCGATCATTTCCTCGTTACTTCATAATAATGATGCAAGGGCGGCATGCCTAACACGCATGCCGCCCTCTTCCTCGCTATTTTTTAACCTGAAATGCCCCCATCTTCTTGCGATACGGCTCTCCAGCCATGCGATTCCAAATGAGCGAGATAACCTTCGACGGGAATCTCCTCCAATTCAATGACGCTGGGCGCCAGAGAAACCCAGCATTCATCCGCGGAGTAGTCGAGCGTAACCTTCGCCACCTCGTAGCCGTTATGAAATTTGGCATGAAAACCAGGGTCGTGAATCATATCCCCTACAACGGGACGGATAACGGATTCGTACGTTTTGGTCATGGGGACAATCTTCGCGAAGATCATCAAATGGATTTTCATAGCGCCGCTCCTTATAATTCGACGGTTTTGGTTGCGACGGCGTCGCAGAACTCGCGGTCATGCTCCACGAACAGAATGGTCGGCTTATGCTCCAGCAGAAGCTCTTCGATCTGCATCCTCGAGATCACGTCAATGAAATTAAGCGGTTCGTCCCAAATATGCAGATGGACCCGTTCGCACAAGCTTTTGGCGATCAGCACCTTCTTCTTCTGGCCTCCGCTGAACGAGGACATATCCTTCTCGAACTGAATCCGAGAGAAATCCAGCTTGCGCAGGATCGCTTTGAACAAGCTTTCGTCAATATCGTTATCCCTTGCATAATCCGTCAAATTGCCTTGCAGATGCGAAGTGTCTTGCGAGACGTACGAAATTTTGAGCTTGCTGCCTCTTCTGAACGTTCCGGTATACGTCATCTCGTCACCGCAGATCAGCTTCAGAATGCTGGACTTCCCGGAGCCGTTCCGGCCCGACAACGCGATTCTCTCGCCTTGGTTGATCGTAAAGCTCACGTCCCCGCAGACGGCTCTCTCCCCGTATTGAATCGAGACCCCGTCAAGCTCGACGAGCTGATGTTTATGATAAGTGAGCTGCGAAATTTTAAGACTGTCGGAGCTTTCGATGTTTTTCAGCAGCTGCGACTTGTCCTCGATCGCGGACTGCTGGCGCTGCTCGATCGATTTCGAGCGCTTCATCATTTTCGCCGCTTTATGTCCGACATAACCTTTGTCGACCTTGGAGCCGGAGTTTCGCGTCCCGTTTTTCGTCTTCTCGACCTCGTGGGACCAATTGCTTGTTCTTTTCGCCGCCTCCGACAGCCGTTTGATGTCTTTCCTGAGGCGCGCGTTTTCAGCCAGCTCATAGTCGTCCTGCCGCTTCTTGTTCTCCCACCAATCCGAGAAATTGCCCTTCTGGATTTCGATATTCGTTCGGTTGATGGACAGAATGTGATCCACGCAGTTGTCGAGGAACGCACGGTCATGCGATACGAGAATAAAGCCTCGTTTGGCCCGAAGATAGTTGCTGACAAGCTCCCTTGCCTGCCTATCCAAATGGTTGGTCGGTTCATCGATCAGAAGGAAGCGGTCCTCCTTCAGGAACAAGGCGGCCAGCAGAACCTTGGTCTGCTCCCCGTTCGACAACGTGTTGAATGGCCGGTACAGGACGTCATCGGAAACCTGAAGCAGCGACAGCTCGCGCATGAATTGCCATTGCTGATAGTCCGGCACGATCTCCTCCACCACGTCCGCGGTGAGATATTCCTTATGCTCTACCTGAAAGGGAAAGTAATCGAAGCCGACCTGCGCGGATATCGCGCCGCCGTCATCCAGCTCGCCGAGAAGCAGACGCAGAAAAGTCGTTTTACCCCGGCCGTTCCGTCCCGTGAAGCCGAGCTTCCAATCCGAATCGATGCGAAAGCTGACGTCTTCGAAGATCGGATCGTAGCTTCCGTCGTAAGCAAAGTTTAGGTTTTGCACATTAATTAATGACATAAAGGATCCCTCCCGTATGGAAAATAACAAAAAAGCCGCAAGAAAGTTGCTTCCTGCGGCTCCATATCCATACGTCAAATCCGTCCCCATGAAATGAGGATGGGAAATGGGTAAACGGGTAGAGCGAAGGGAAATGCAACTTTCTTGCCATCACAAATAAAACAGTCGCTTACTGCTTAAACAAGCGTTGTTTTATTCCGTCAGCAAGAAAATTACTTCATTTCCCTCTTCAACCCCGATCCTTGAAATTACCAGTAGCTTAACATAATTTCGATATTCGGCGCAAGCCTCCAGCCGCGGATTTCCATTTCCGTAATTGCCAGTTTATTCTGCAATAAACGTATTACGGAGCGTTCCGATTCCTTCAACCGATGCTTCGACGACATCGCCGGGCTTCAGCCATACCTGCGGGCGCCTTCCCATGCCGACGCCGGGCGGCGTCCCCGTGCTGATCACGTCGCCAGGCTTCAAGGTCATCGTATTCGACAGGAAGGAAACCAAATAAGGGATATCGAAGATAAGCTCCTTCGTGCTGGATTGCTGCATCGTTTCCCCGTTCAGCCGCAAGGAAATCTCGAGCCGTCCGGGCTCCGGAAGCTCGTCGGCCGTGACGATCCACGGCCCGAGCGGCGCGAAGCCGTCGATCGCCTTGCCGCGCGTCCACTGCGGCTCGTTCAGCTGAATATTCCTTGCGGAGACGTCGTTCATAATCGTATAACCGAAGACGTAATCCATAGCCGACTCGAGGGGAATTCGCTTAGCCGTCTTCCCGATGACGACCGCAAGCTCGACTTCGTAGTCGCATTGCTCGACCTCCCAGGGAATGACGATCTCATCGTCATTCCCGGCCAGGCAATTGTTGAACTTCGGGAATAATACCGGCACCTTCGGCACTTCCATGTTCGATTCGATGACATGGTCGTAATAGTTCAGACCGATGCAGATGATTTTCTCCGGATTCGTAAGCGGCGGCAGCAGCTTCACGTCTTCAAGCTTGCAGCGCTCGATATTTCCATTCGTTAACGCGATTTGCGGAAGCTCGATAACTTCCTTAGCTGTTATACCGGCCTCCAATACGTTAATGCTTCCATCGTTCTCGAGGCTGCCGACGCGCAACCGCCGTTCAGGGTCATGCTTATAGTAGAATTGCACAAGTTTCACGAAACGTCCCTCCGCATCATTTCGATTCGTAGCCAAGCTTCATCATCCATGTTATCTTACCGCAAAAACAGACGGGAGTGCATACGCTTTTGAAAACCTAGTCCCTGCATAATCCAGAGCTGGGATACGCATGCTAGAGTGTACAAACTTTTCTGGCAAAGGAGCATGCGGCATGTCGAACAACGATAATTATAACCATAACCAGCATGATCACACGGATAATAACGACCAAAGGCTGAACAGCGTACACGGCGGAGAGTTCCGGAACGGACGCAAGAGCCAGATCAAGAACAATAATCCGAACGGCGACGAAGTGCCGAATGAATTCATCAGCACGAACGAGCATCGGGATTAAGAGACAATCGAACAGCTTCCGCGCAATAAGAAATCGGCTGCCAGCCTTGGCAGCCGATTTTTTGTTATCCATTCTTCACAATGAGCGCTCCGTCCAGCACTTCTCTCAGATAACGCCCGGTTAAGGAGCCTGCAGCGTTAGCGATTTCCTCCGGCGTACCGGAGGCTACGATCGTGCCTCCTTTGCTGCCGCCTTCAGGCCCCATGTCGATCACGTAATCCGCGACCTTAATGAGATCCAAATGATGCTCGATCACAACGACGGAATGCCCCGCGTCTACCAGCTGATGAAGACAATCGATCAGCTTCTGGATATCGCTGAGATGCAGCCCTGTCGTCGGCTCGTCGAGCACGTAAAGGTTGTGCGAGCCTCTCTTCAACTTGCCCAGCTCGGTCGCCAGCTTTATTCGCTGCGCTTCCCCGCCGGACAAAGTCGTCGACGACTGGCCAAGCCGCAAATAACCAAGCCCTAGCTGATGTAAGACGCTTAGCTTGTGAAGGATGTAGGGATGATCGGCAAAAAAGTCGATCGCGTTCTCAATGCTCAGCTCCAGAACTTGGGCTATGTTCCGCTCGCGGACGCGCACCTCAAGGACGTCTTCGTTAAATCTCGCTCCTAGGCAAACCGGACAAATCGCCTCAACGTCCGGCATGAATTGAAGCTCTGTCGTCACGATGCCTTCGCCTTGGCAGTTTTCGCATCGCCCGCCGTTTTTCTGGTTGAAGCTAAAATCGTTTTTGGTCAACGTCTTGCCGAGTTCAGCCGCGGCATCCGCGAATAGTTCCCTGATTTTATCGAAAAAACCGACATAGGTAGCCGGGTTCGACCGTGAGCTTCTGCCAATTGGGGATTGATCGATCGTAACGATGCCGGTTAGTTGATCATGTCCGAATAACTCGTCATGCTCGCCCGGTACAATGCGCGCGTCGTGGAAGTGAGCATAGAGCTGCTTGCAGATCACTTCGTTAATGAGCGTGCTCTTACCCGAACCGGATACGCCCGTCACGCAGGCTAACACGCCGAGAGGGAGATCAAGGTCAACGTCTCGCAAATTGTTCGCCCGGGCTCCTCTCAGAGATAACATGCGTCCGGACGGCTGACGGCGCGAAGCCGGAACGACGATCTCGCGCGTGCCCGCCATAAATGCTCCCGTGATGGAATCGGGATTCGCGCGCAGCTGGGCCGCTGTCCCCGAGGCAACGACGCGCCCGCCGCGAACGCCGGGCTCGGGACCAATCTCGACAATATAATCGGCGCTCCGAATCGTATCCAGATCATGCTCGACTACGATGATCGTGTTACCGATATCGCGAAGCTTCTTCAGAGTGTCGATAATCCGGCTGCTGTCTCTGGCATGGAGTCCGATGCTGGGCTCGTCCAGAACATACAGCATCCCCATCAGCCCCGAGCTAATCTGGGTGGATAACCTTATCCGCTGAGCTTCCCCGCCCGAAATCGTGTCCGACCGCCGTCCCAGGCTTAAGTAGTCGAGACCAATATCCAGAAGCAAGGATAGACGGGCTTGAACTTCCGCGATAATTTGCTGACCGACGCTCTCCTGTTCAGGCGGAAGCTTAATCGTGCTTAGAAATGACTGAAGCTCAAGCAGCGAGCGTTCGCTTAGCTGGTGTAGATTCGCTCCGCCAACTTCCACGAACATCCGCTGCGGCCTCAGCTTCTTGCCCTCGCAATCAGGACAAGTATGTTCAACCATTACCCGTTTGTAGAACTCTTCTTCCAAGGCGGAGGTTGTCGTTCGTTTCAGGAACAGCTTGTACCACCAATTGATGATAGGCACCATGCCTGCGAAGCTCATCATTTTGCCGGTATGGCGAAGCTGCGTCTTCGGCGCGTCGGGACCCGGATCGAAGAGGAACTTCTCCCCTTTCGTTCCGAACATGAGAAGGTCTTTAACTTTGTCCGGCAAATCCTTGTAAGGCGTGTCAAGCTTGAAGCCGTAGTGGGCAGCCATGCAACGAACGAGCGCCCAATGCCACGTATCTTTGCTAGGACCGAGCAATTTGGGATCGATTGCTCCCTTTTCAATGCTTTTATCGGCGTTCTTTACGAGAAATTTGGCTTCAGCCCGCTTAAAGGTCCCAATTCCGCCGCATGTCCGGCAAGCGCTGCTCGGATCGTTGAAGGAAAAATATTGGGCTTGGAGCTCTCCCATTGTCAGATGGTGCTCCGGGCATGCGAATCCTTCGTAGAACCGGGATAAGTCCACAACGCCGTCTTGCGGTATGCTCTCGATTTCAAAGCGTATGAACCCTTCGCCTACAAGCTTGAGACTGTTCTCGATCGTTTTTCCAAGCGACTTGAAAATGTCGGGCTGAACAGCCACCTTATCCACGACGACCTCCATGCGATATTCGGCTTCCTCATCCAGCTCGATCGTCTCGCTTAATTGGTAATACTGTCCGTCAACCCGAACGGTCCTGAAGCCTTTGGAACGGATCTCGTCGAAGGTGGTCTCCAAGCTCTCTCCGAAAAGCTTGTACACCGGCGCCAGTACTTCCACTACTGTCCCTTGCGGAAGCTGCCGTATATGCTCGATCATCTGACCGGCCGAACGAATAGGAACCGGTTTCCCGCAGAACGGGCAATGGGCTTTCCCGACAGTGGCGTACAGCAGACGCATGAAGTCGTAAATATCGGTCATCGTGCCGACCGTCGAGCGAGGGTTTACGATGCCTTTTTTCTGTTCGATCGCGATAACCGGCGACAAGCCGAATACAAAATCGACGTCCGGCTTTTTCACCTGATTCATTCTGCTCTTCGCGAAGGTTGACAAGGAATCAAGGAATCTGCGTTGGCCTTCGCCATAGATGACATCGAACGCAAGCGAAGACTTGCCCGATCCGCTTACTCCGGTAATGACAGTTAGCTGCTCGCGAGGAATATCGACGTCGATGTTTTTCAGATTGTTCTGCCTAGCTCCTCTGACTTCGATAAACTTCTTCATGCGAACCCCCCGCTTTCTCCCGACATCCAATCATCCGACTCGTACAGATAGGCCGGTTCTTGGAGCATGACGCGGCTTTTCGGCGTCGCTTTCGTCTGCGCGTCCAGCTTCGACAACAGCTTCTTCTCGGCCAGCCAATCGCAGACCATCGCCATGCTGCCCGCATTGATCTCGATGAGCGCGCCGAACTTCACGACGATATCCGTAACCGTCCTTACGTCCCCTTCTTGCTTCATATAAGATAGCAGGGGTTGAAACAAACGCTCTGCGCGTTCATTGAAATACGCGTTAATTCTCCCGATTGTCTCATGAGCCTTCTCTTCGGAGAGCGGGCCGCCTACCATTTCCGTATAAACCGCCTGGAATAAGTCCGGATTTAGGCGTAGCGCCTGTTGAACCGATTCGCGCATGGGCACTTCATTATGCTGCAGCACTTCGATTTGCGACAGGACATCCGCCATCTTGATGATCCAAAATGCGCTGTACACAGGGTCGCCCTTCACGTATAGCCACTTCTCGGCTTTGGCGATTAACCCTAGCGCATAGCTGCCCAGCTGCATCAGCCGAAGATTCCGGTCACGGTCGCCTACATGCCGGATTTGCTCGAAATAATCGGCAATCGTGCGGTCTTTGACGAACAGCAGCGTGCTCCTTGCGAGTATCGATTGACCGAAGGAACCTCCTATCGTCCGCTCCATCGATCGTTTGAAATCGTTTCGCGTCTGTATGCTGACGTTGATCGGCACCTCCATCTCGACAAAACAAGTGTATCCCGTCGCCAGCTTTTGATCGTGCACAATGATTTTGAGATCGATATCCGATTTTTCCCACACCTGATCGTAAGATAGGCTCCCGAGCAATATGGCCGCGAGAACTTGCTCATCCTGTTCAAGCTTCCTGACAAATCGTTCTAATGCCTCGCGAAAATACGACGTCATTTCCTCATTGCTTTTGGCAGGCTTCATCCGCACTCTCCCGATACTTTGGAATCCAACGTTCGACCAATTGTTGGTAATAATTCCATTATGCAATCAACCGCTTTCATTGCGCAATTCCTTTTTTCGATCATTGTCATATTATTATCGCGCTATACTTGGCTGGACCTCCACGACGACTGGATCCAGCAGTCGTCCCCCTACATAAGGCAGTAGTCTCCACTTGCCGGCCTCGGGCAGCTCGATCGAGCTGACGGTATGCCGGTCCGCTCCGTTAAGCGCTCCAGCCAAAGCATTGGCCGAGGAGAACGGCGCCGACGAGAATACCTCGATCATCGCTTCGGAATGCTCCTTCACGGCTTTCACTTGGAAAGGACCGTCCAAGCTGTCTACTCCCCCCCAGAAATGCCACATGACCTTCTGGGCCTGCCCAGCTCGGAAGTCGACGTCGATTATTCCGATTTTCCCTTCCTCGCCGCGCATGGAGGACGAATCCGACGAGAAGACTGGTGAAGGGCTCCACGGCATAGGATCTTCCAGCGTAAGAAGCGAATTGCCGTATGGCACATCGTCCAGAAGTACAGTTATGATCCATTCCCCGCCTATCGGCAGAGCGAATTGCGCCGTATAACGCTGAAGGCTGTCATAGCCGCTGCTCGGCGTCGTTATGAGCTCCGAAGAAAGCTCCTCTCGAACGCCAGTCCGCCGGTGCTCGGCTTGAATCTCCAGCCTTTTCCCCTCGAATGCATGGAATGAAGCCTCGAACGAAAACAAATAGCCAAAAGTCACCCCGGCCGTAACGTTAGGATCCGGGTAAATCGTAAATAAAAGCTCTCCTTGTTCATTAAAAGCTGTACCTTCATGCCATGCAGCCGCTCTCGGCGATTGCGTGCTCTGTTCCGTCAGCAGGCCAACCGTCAGCGCTCCGACAGCCAAAGGAATCAGTAATACGGGGGCCCACCGGGAGATGCTCGATTTCTTCTTCCCGTTTTTCGCGCGCCGCATCACGTTCAACTTCAGCTCCTGTGTAAAATGTTCGTTCGAGAAAGGGGATTCCGCCAGCTGCTTCTCCAATAAGTGATGATCGCTCATTCGATGCCGCCTCCTATTCATGATTCGCTAACGTTGCCATCAGTTTTTTCTTCGCCCGATGCGATCTCGATTTGACGGTTCCCTCCGAAATGTGAAGAAGCTCCGCTATTTCCTTCACCGACAGGCCGAAATGATAATCCAGAATAAGAACTTCCCTATATTTTCGGAGGCCACTGAAAAAGTCCATCTCATAGAAAAAGGTACAGTCATTCAATTAAATTGAAGAGGCTGTACCTTTTTTTCTGTATAATTGAGTCATAACGAAAAGCAGGTGAGTGCGGATGATTAGGAAA
>NZ_JANIPJ010000043.1 GCF_024623455.1 Paenibacillus soyae
TTTGCCTCCAGCTTCCTTCAGATTCCGCCTCGCGACGGACACCCTTGCTCTTGGCTAACGGTAGGCGTTCGCCAGCCCCCGTTCGGGACTTTCACCCTAGAGATGACGCCCATGCTGGGCGTACGAATAGCAAAGAGCCGTATTCCGCTGCGAATACGGCTCTTTGTTTGTCTATTCGTTGCTCTCGGATATGCGAGAAGATAAGCGAAGCATAATGACCGCCGCTTCCGCCCGCGTCAGCTCGGCGTTCGGCGCGAACACCCCGCCTCCTCTTCCCTGCATAAGTTCCGCTTCGAGCGCTGCGCCAACCGAGGCTTTCGCCCATTCCGGAATGTCGGCGCTGTCGGCGAAAGCGAACCCGTTTGTTGGCTTCGGAGACAAGCCGAGCGCCCGCACGGCCATGACGGCTACCTGCGCTCGCGTAACCGGCAGCTCAGGCCGGAACGTGCCGTCTTCGTAGCCCGCGATCACCTCGGCCTGTACGGCATAATCCGTTGCCTCGGCTGCCCAATCCGGGATGATTCCGCCATCCGTGAATACAGAAGCGTTCGCCTGGCCCTTCCAATCCATCGCTCTCGCCAGCATGACGACGAACTCCGCGCGGCTCACGATCTCGTCCGGCTTGAATTGGCCGTCCTCATAACCGGTTACGATCCCCCCGCAAGCTGCTTGTTCAACGGCTTCATGCGCCCAATGCTTGTTCATGTCGGAGAAATCGAAGCTCGACTGCTTGCAGCTTGTCTCCGGCACTTGCTCCGCCTCCGAATCGTGGTTCTCCACCTGAATGGTATAGACGAGACGCGCTCCGTTCGGCGCGATGACGGTTATCTGAATCACCGTCCGTTCGCCAGGCAGGGGAACCATTACAGGCTGACCTTGCATAACGGAATTTCCGTTCACCAAGATACGGGCATCAGGTCCGGCAGCGTCCGGACTTAGCGTGATCGAAGAATCCCGTCCAGCAAGGCGCAGCGTATAGTCGAACCGGCCAGGGTCGAACACCGGCTCCAACGTTCCTGCTGATAATCCGATATTGCCGAGCCTTGCATTGCCGGAGAGTTGCGGTGCACCTTCGCCTGAAGGCGGAGGAGGCGGAGGATTGTCTCTCACAATGTTAACCGTGTAGGTCCGGGCGGCAACTCCGTCTTGCGCGGTCACGTTAATGGTCACTTCATTGGAGCCATAGTCCAGGCTGCCGTCTCCCCATACGACCGCCGTTGCCCCGGCTTGGTATACGGATGCCGTGACGCTTACCGATTGCTTCGTATGCGGAACCGTAACCGTGTATTCGGTTACTTCTTGATCGAAATCCGGAACGGGTTGTCCATCGATCCGAATTTCGCTCAAATTCGCGTTATCGGACGGCGCGCGCTGAAGGATAACGGTGTAGTTCGCAACCGTCTGACCGTCCTGCGCCGTCACCTGAATCGTAAACAAATTGTCCCCTACAACCAGATCCTTGCTTCCGGTTATGGTCAATGTCGCCCCTGCGTCGTGGGCCGCGGCGGTTACGGCAGCGGTTTTCTTCTGATGCGGCACCGCAATCGTATACTCCGTATCGAGCGGATTAAACCCCTCTACAAGGGTGCCGTCTACTTCGATCGAAGCCAGCATCGCGTAATTGGACCCTTCGAATTGCACCGTTGCCGTATTCGCGAGCGGCTGGCCGCCCAAGGCGGCGCTAATCGTCGCGCTGCCTACCGCATTCGGCGCCGTTATGGCCGCGGTGTACGTACCATCGTTATGATCGGTAACGATCCCGATCGTGCCGCCCGTCGTCCCCATTACGACCGTGCCGCCGCTTGTTCTCAAGTCGTTGCCGTATTCGTCCTTCAACCGGACCGTCACGATGCCGCTGCTGAGTCCGTCCGCTAGCAAAGCCGGGGAAGACACCGTGATGACCGAGGTTAACGGCGATGCCTCGCCCGGGTCGAAGCTGACATTGGCCGTATTGGCCAGCTGCGAGCCATTCAGACTGGCGCTTACGGTGGAGATGCCGGTCGTCGTGGACGTCAGCGTCGCCGTGTAGCGCCCGTCGCCATGATCCTCCGGTTCGCTTAATTGTCCGATGGTTGTCTGCATCATGATTGCGCCGCCGCTTTCGGCAAGAGCGTTTCCGTAAGCGTCTTTTAATTGAACGGTAATGGCGCTTTCGCTCATCCCGTCTGCCGTAACCGCAGCCGGCGACGCCGATATCGTCGACGCGGCGGGAGAAGCGGCCCCCGGCGTGAATTGCACGGCGACGCTTCCCGGAATAGCGGTCCCGTTTAATAACGCTGATACGGCAATGCTTCCCGATTTCGTGGAGCTTAGGACGGCCGAATAGGTACCGTCTCCGTGATCCGTAACGGCGCTTAGCGTTCCGCTGGACGAGTTTTTATTCATTCTGACGACTCCCACGCTTTCCGTCGCTGGTAATCCGGCCTGATCCTTTACCCGTACAAGAACGGTTACGCCGCCGCCTTCGACCGAAGCGGTGGCGCTGCTTGCCGATATCTCGGACAAGGATGCCGCCGCGTAAGGATACGCCAGAATCGGATAATACTGCGAATTGGTGCTGTTGCCGCCAAGCTGCCCTCCGTATCCGTACGACGAGTCATTAGAGCCCCAGCTCCATACGGTTCCGTCGCTGCGAAGCGCAAGCGAGAATTGGCCTGCGATATCGACGTTGCTTGCCTTGAAGCCTCCTCCCGGTTTAACGGCCTGTACAGGCTGCGTCTTCCATCCTCCGGACGTACCGTCGCCTGTTATCCCGTAATAGTTTTGTCCCCAGCTCCATACGGAGCCATCCGCTAATCCGATGGCCGTATGCGCAGATCCGGCTTCGGCGAAAGAAACGTTACGGAATTGTCCGCCATAAGGCTGTCTCGGATACCAGTAGACGCCGTTTTCTGTGGAGTGTCCTAATACGTAATTCGAATTATATCCCCATGACCATAAGGTGCCGTTTGCCAGCACGCTGACGGAATAGGAGTTGCCGGCGCTTATCTCTTTGACACCGGTAAAGAATAAATCGGATGTGAGCTTCACGTTCGCTGCCGTCGTTCTCATATTCTGATAGGTGCCGTCCCCCAGCTGCCCTCGGGAATTATTGCCCCAGCTCCATACCGTGCCGTCCGTCTTGAGCGCAAGCGCAAACTCGGTCCCGCTCGAAATTGCTTTGACGTTCGTAAGCGGTGAACCGTCTGCCTGCATGACTTGCACAGCTCTTGATCTATAGTTGTAGAAATCGCTCTCGCCGTTTCCCAATTGCCCGTAGCTGTTCATCCCCCATGCCCAGACCGTACCGTCGCTTTTGAGCGCCATCGTAAAATTATGGCCTGCCGAAACGTCAATGAAGCCGGACAAACCTGCTCCGCCTTCGGCTTGCGCCTGAACTGCAGAAGAAGAGTTAATATTGCTTCCGTTGCCTAGCGCCCCCTGGACATTGACCCCCCAGGTCCAGACAGTGCCGTTGCTCTTCAGTGCCGCCGTGTGCCTGAAGCCTCCCGAAATATGGGTTACTCCTTCGAAGCTGTTGCTCCGTTCCACGACTCTGACCGGCTTGTTCGTATAACGGGGATTCGTATAGGTGCCTCCATTCCCTAACTGAACACTCTCGTTAAAGCCCCAGGTCCAGACCGTACCCGTATCCAGCAGCATGACGGAATGCCAGCCTCCAGCCGATACGTCAATTGCTCTCGGCGATACGCCGGGGTTGGCCATTGCTTTGACAGGACGCGGTCGTCCGATTGTTGTTCCGTCGCCAAGCTGACCGCTTTCGTTGGCGCCCCATGCCCATACGTCGCCGCTGTCCGATATGGCGAGCGATTGTCCGGAACCGCCTGCGATTGCGACGATTCCGTTCAACGGCGTACTGCCCGACACGGTTGCCCGCGCCGCATGCGGCCTTGCCGTCGACGTTCCGTCGCCAAGCTGGCCGGCATCGTTAGCCCCCCAGGTCCAGACCGTTCCATCCGACAGCAAAGCAAGAGAATGCCTGCTGCCCGCGTCGATCGTCATCACGTTCCGTAAAGGCGTGCCGTCTTGTAGAAGCGTCTCCGCCGGATACTCGCTTGCTGACCCCGGGCCGCTCGTTCCCGTACCCAGCTGCCCGCCTTCGTTGCTGCCCCAGGCCTGTACCGTGCCATTCCCGAGAAGCGCCAACAGATGGTTTTCGCCCGCCGCAATCGCTTTAACATTCTGCAACGATTCTCCGCTAACAAGCTTCACGGTACCCGCATGATCTCTGTCGATCCTCGTACCGTCTCCGAGCTGGCCTAAGGTATTGTCGCCCCATGCATAGACAGAGCCGCTTGAGCTCAGCGCCGCGGTTGTCCCTCCGCCTGCCGCAATGGATATGATTTCCGCTAATACGGAGCCGTCCGCTCCATTCAGCGCTTGTACGGCCGCAGGCTGGGAGGTCGCATCGCCGCCGTCTCCAAGCTGGCCTCTATCGTCCGCTCCCCAAGTCCATACCGTGCCGTCCGCCTTCAAAGCGGCGGAATGCCCGTCGCCCGCGGCAATCGCGACGATATGGTTCAGCGGACCGCCCTGACTTTGCTGGACCTGAACAGCCGCGCTTTTGTTCTCCGTCGTGCCGTCGCCAAGCTCGCCGTTCCCGTTATGACCCCACGCCCATACCGTTCCGTCGTCCTTGAGCGCCAACGTCTTGCCGCCTCCCGACGCGATCTTGGTGACGCGCGATAAAGGCACGCCGTCATACTGCTGTACTTGAACTTCGCTGTTTTCCGTGCCGGACGTAAAGCCTTGGCCGAGCTGACCTGCATCGTTGCTGCCCCAAGCCCACACGGTTCCGTCGCTCTTCAGGCGTACGCTGAATCGATCGGCCGCTTCGATCGCCTGCCCGCTTCCGCCGCCCGTCCCGCTTCCGCCGGAAGCCGCTTCGGCCTTCCATTCGTTCCCGAGGACGCTTGCGCTGACCAAGACGAAGACAAGCGCCAGCTTCGCCATTGCATTCGGTTTGAACATGAGAATCACAACTCCTATACTATAAAGATCGAATATTGTCGTTCTTTGAAAGTTTTTTCATAGCTGAATTAGTATAATTGATCCGCGGAGAATTTGGTATTAACGAAAGTTAATGAAAGTCTGTAAGAAAATCGGCTGTTCGTATTCGCATAAATACCTGTCGTTGCAATCAACAAAGAGCCGTATCTCATTTTATCGAGATACGGCTCTTTTCGATTCCCAAAGTCTCAAACGTGAAGGACCGGCAATACAATCTCGACCGTCGTTCCTTCCTTTAATTTACTCTCGAACGACAAGGTTCCTTGATGGGCCTCGACGATCCGGTGGCAGATGACAAGTCCTAAGCCCGTCCCATTCTCTTTAGCGGAATAGAACGGTTCTCCCAGCCGGACCAGGCCGTCCTCCGTGATGCCTTCTCCCTGGTCAGCTATTTTAATTCCGACGCTGTCTTCATCGTTTCGATAGAGCGCTATGCTCACTATGCCCCCGTTCGGCATGGCTTCAATCGCATTTTTGATCAAATTAATAAATAGTTGCTTCATCTGGTTGGGCTCGCAGGTGAACGCGCTCATATCAACGCTGCTCTCCACGAGCATGTCCACCCCGTGCAAATGGGCTTGAGGCTGCATGAACGAGACGACGTCTTCAATCAGCTTGTTCAAATTAACGCTAACAAAATGGATACTATGCGGTTTGGCCAAGCTCATGAACTCGTCTACGATTCGGTTAATCCGTTCGATTTCGGCCAGCATAATATCTACGTAATCGGTATTCCTCGTCTTCAATAATTGCATGAATCCTTTGAGCGAAGTCAACGGATTCCGGATTTCATGCGCGATGCCCGCCGCAAGCTCGCCTACGACGGATAGCTTCTCCGATTTGCGTAGCAGCTCTTCCGCTTTTTTATTTTCGGTTACATCCCGGCCGATCCCGACAAAAGCGATGATTCCGCCTTCTTCGTCCCTAAGCGGAAAGAGCGACACGTTGGCGAAAAAGGTGTTTCCGTCCTTGCGCAGCATAATAATGTCCACGCCGGAAATTTCATCCCCTTGCATGATGCGCTGAAACATCTCGAGGAGCTTCGGGCTGTCTTCCTCGGAAACCATGGGAGTCACTTCTCCGACAATCTCTTCCTGTTCCCACTGATGCAGTTCCTCGAATTTCTTGTTCACGGCGATAACGCGGCCCTGCAAATCAAAGACGACAACACAATCAGAGGTTTGGTTGAATAACGCTTCATAGAATCGCGTTTTGTCCATGTTATTAGAAAAGAGCGTATTCGGAATAACGATCACCCTAAAATTGGAATTTAGTTGAATTATTGCATGCGATGTCAGCAATATTATGAACGAATAAAGATACAAAACGCAATGAATCATAAGTCCTTGGTTTTGTGAAAAGCAGGACATCTTCCCGATTATTTATTCGGCAAAAACCGCCAAGCCGCGACGAAGTCGACTGGAAAGGTCTGCTTGAACGGAAGAAAGGCACAGCCTATAGAAATGATGAGGCTGTGCCCTTTCGGAGAATGGTGGGGCGCACCGTCCGACAGGCTCTATATGCGATGCAAGGGAACTGAGAGCCCTTATTTCGGATATTTCGGCATTTTTTTAAAGGGTAACGGAACTGAGCGACGCTATTGACTTGTTTCTATGCTGTTTCTAAACAAATCAAGTGCAATAAAGGCTCTCCGTTCCGCTAGGTCCGCCAAAAGCGCTGTTTTCCGCAGAATAACGCCTCTCCGTTCCGTAAGTCTTCATATAGCGCAAGTTTTTCCGTTATCCCTTGAACACGGCGGCGTTTCCGGTGTGCAACCGCGTTCTTGCGTGCGGCGGCGTTTCCGGTGTGCATCCGCGTTCTGACGTGCGACGGCGTTTCCGGTGTGCAACCGCGTTCTGACGTGCGGGGCGTTTCCGGTGTGCAACCGCGTTCTGATGTGCGGCGCTATTCTGGAGTGCAGCGCCGTGCGCGCGGGCATGATCGGGAGATCTCGGCAAGGGTTAGTCGCCTCCCCCACCGCCACCGCCGTCACCGCCACCGCCGCCACCGTCGCAGCCGCCGCCGGAATAACCGGAATCCGAGTAGCCGGAATCCGAGTAGCCGGAATCCGAATAAACGCCCGAAGAGTCTCCATTTCTGAGGCGATGCCGTCTCGTCTTCGGAGTCGCCGTTATGGCTGCAATGGCCCACCCTACAAAAATCAATATAAAAATAATCAATATCGTCGTCATCTTGTTCTGCCTCCTCTTCGTTCTTGTAAGGAAAGCTTAACACCGGATTGTAAATGAAATATAAAGCCAACACCATAATTGTGTAAATTTTCTGACAATTATAAAATTGTCCTTTTATAAAGAATCGCGGCCATTTCAATGCCGGTTAGGCAAGGCTGCGCATACACTGTACATTATGAACGAGGATGGGTATACGATGGATCAAGAACAGAAGCGATTAGGGGAAATCGAGCTCGCGAGGCTGGAGCTAATCGGACTATCTCTTGCCGCGCTCGGTGATGGAATCGCCGCTCTCGCGGCTGCTATTGCGTTGGAAGCGTTGGAAAACGAATATAGAACCCCTTACCCTGTACGAGAAGCGCTGCAGCTGGAAACGACGCAGCAGCAGCTGGATTATTACATTCATCAGCTGGTGCAGATCAAACAGAAATTAACCTGATTCGCAAACAAAACGCGCACGCTCCCTTACGAGCGTGCGCGTCTGCGCTTCACAAGATTTCGCGAGCAGGAGCCCAGACCGCTCCTCTCGATTTACAAACCTCGGTTATAGTCGTAACCGATCGCCTGCAGGAATGCCCGGGCGAGAACCGCATGTCCCGACATGTTCGGATGCACGCGATCCCATGCGAGCGTTGCCGGATAAATATGCGCCAACACCCGGTTAAAAGCGGCCTGCGTGTCGACGAACCGCGCATCGTGCTTGTCCGCTATCTTCTTGACAACCGCGCCGTAACGATCCATCGCGGCGCGCATCGGATCGGCCTCGTTCGGCTCGAGGTAGAACGGCGTCATGAGGACAAGCCCCTGCAGCTGCGGTCTCGTGCGAGCGACCAGCTCATCCAGCGTCTCCTCGTACTCCTCGATAAGAACATGCTGCTCCGTCTGAGCCGGCAGATCGTACTGCCTCCATACGTCGTTAATGCCGATCATGATCGACAGCCAGTCCGGCTTCAGGTCCAGCACATCCGTCTGCCAGCGGTCTTTCAGATCCCGAACCGTGTTACCGCTTGTTCCCATATTCACGACCCGGATGCCATTCTCCGGATAGGCTGCCGTCAGCAGCGCGTCGACAAGCGAGACATAGCCTTTGCCGATTCCGCCAAAAAGTCCTTCGCCGCGAGGTCTCGCCCGTTCGCAGTCCGTAATAGAGTCGCCGATCATGACCAGCTTCGACTTTGGTTCCAGCAACATCGTTTAGCCTCCTTTGACAATAGAAAAGCCGTATCAGTTCTTTACGTTACTCTTCTCATTGTCGATGAGCGCGGCCAAAAACGCAAGAGCCAAACCTTGTCCCCAGCCTTGAGCCCATTTCCGGTCGATGCCGAGATAGCCGGCGATGTCGTTCATGACGGCGGTGCCCCCGGATACGTTCAGCACGCGGCCGTTGTCCGAGATGTTCGCCAGCAGGCCGTCAAGCGCCTTCTGCACGTGCTTCGCGTGCAGCGGATTGCCCTGCGTGACCATTGCGGCGGCAATGCCCGCCGTCGCGGATACTTCGCCGTAAGCCTCCGGGTAATCGAGCACGGTGCCCCAGAGCCCGTCTTCCTTCTGCAGCTTCTTGATGGCCGCCAGCTGATCCCGCAGCGAGCTCCAGATATGCATCATCGGAGGGTACAGATAGCCCTCCGGCAAAATTTTGGCCGCCCTGGACATCGTATACGCCGCCCAGGCGTTCGCGCGCGCCCAGTAAATGCCGGACATATGATCCTTCTTGATATGGTTATAGCCGTGGTACCACAGCCCGTCGTTCTCGTCCTGCAAGTAGTTGATATGCCAAAAAAATTGATGCAGCGCATCGTTCACGAGATGCTTCTTGTCGAACATGATGCCTGCGCGCAGCATGAAATAAGCCGCCATGAACAGCGTATCCGCCCAAGCTTGCTCGGGGAAATCATTTCCCGCCGACACCGTATGCTGGAGCACCCGGTCGCCGAAGCGCAGCGCATGATTCTCCAAATAGTCGAGCTTGCTGTGAATCAGCTCCGCGTACTTCTCGTCCTTCGTATGCTCGTACAGCGTGATCAGCATATGCCCCATCGCGCAAGTGTTGACGGTCCATCCCGGCAGACCCGCTTCGATATATTCGTCCACCCAAGCGACCATCCGGCCGAGATACGCTTGCTCGCCCGTCACCTCGAACGCCCGGCTGACGCCGTAATAAGCGACCCCGCCTGGCCAATCCCACGTGAGGTCCATGTCGAACGTATACTCGGCTACGCGTCCGAGAGCTTTCTTCAAATCAACGGCTTCCGCATGTATTTTCAACTCGCCCATCCTCCCTGCTACGCATTCAGCTTCACGATCCATAAATCGCGGCCCGCAAGCTCCGCCTTGCCTTCCAGCAGCCGGCCGGTCAGAAGATCCGCGCCGCCCCGGCCGCCAAGCTCGACCGTAACCGAATCCGCGTTATGGTTAAGCACGAACAAGTAGTCCTGGCCGTCCTTGGAACGAATCGTCGTCTCCACGCCTTCCGGCACGGAAGGCAAGATCGGCTGGATTCCGCGCGAAGCGCACAGCTGCGACAGCCAATCCTGGAGGAACGAAGCTTCGGGGCTCGTCGCCAGGTACCACGCTTCGCCCGCGCCGGACTTGTTAACGGTCAGCGCCGGCATGCCTGCATAGAAATCGTCGCCGTACACCGCCTTCACTTCGGCGCCTTCCGTATGGATCAGGTCGCAGAGCATGCCGCATTCGTATTCCGGCTTCAAGCCGGCTGCGCCGTCCGGCACGACGATCCGGTTGCGCTGACTCGGAAGAAGGGCATCGATCTCTTCCGCCCAAATGCCGAGAAGCTTGCGAAGCTCTCCGGGGTATCCGCCCGTTTTGACCAGATCATTCTCGTCGACGATGCCGCTGAAGAATGTCGTGATGAACGTGCCGCCGGCCTGCACGTATTTCTCGAGCTTGTCCGCCACGCCCGGCTTCACCATGTACATAACGGGAGCGACGACAAGCTCGTAGCGGCTAAGATCGGCTTCCACGCCGACGACGTCCGCCGCGATTCCCGCGCGATATAGCGCGTCGTAAAATTTATGCGCTTCGTCTACATATTGAAGAGCGATGGACGGGCCGCTAGACATCTCTACCGCCCACCAGTTCTCCCAGTCGAACAGAATGGCGACCTTAGCTTGAACGCGGGAATCCAGCAGCGATTCGCCTAGCTTGCCGAGCTCCTCGCCAAGCTGAGCGCACTCGCGGAATACGCGCGTATGCTCGTGGCCGACATGCTCGATGACGGCTCCGTGATATTTCTCGCAGGCGCCGATCGATCGGCGAAGCTGGAAGAACAGAATCGTATCCGCGCCTCTGGCCACCGCCTGATAGCTCCAGAGCCGCATAACGCCCGGACGCTTCAGCGAGTTGTACGGCTGCCAGTTCTGCTGGCTCGGCGTCTGCTCCATCAGCATGAACGGCTGGCCGTCCTTCAGGCCGCGCATCAGGTCGTGCATCATGCCGGTGTAGCTGTGCGGAGTATCGAATCGCGGATAGTTGTCCCAGGACACGACATCCATGTGCTTCGCCCATTTGTGATAATCCAGCTTCTTGAAGGCGCCCATCAGATTCGTCGTGACGGGAACATCCGGCGTATGCTTCTTGACCGCTTCGAATTCCAGCTTGTAGCACTCCAGCAGGCTGTCGGAATGGAACCGCATATAATCGAGCGAGATCCCCTGGAAGTTCGTATTCGTCCGCCCGTTCGAGATCCATTCCTCGCTAAGGCCGCTTGGCAGCACGATGTCTTCCCAGTCATGGAACGTATGGCCCCAGAACGCGGTATTCCAGGCGCGGTTCAGCTCCTCCAGCGTGCCGTAACGAGCTTTCGCCCATTCGCGGAAAGCCGATTCGCAGTTGTCGCAGTAGCAATTGCCGGCGCCGCCGTATTCGTTGTTAATATGCCAGATGAGCAGCGCCGGGTGATTCTTGTAGCGCTCCGCCAGCTTCTCTGCCATACGGGACGCATATTTGCGGTAGGTCGGGCTGTTCGGACAGGAATTGTGGCGTCCGCCGAACTTGCGTTTGCGGCCGTCGAAATCGACCTGCAGGACGTCCGGATATTTGCGCGCCATCCAGGCGGGATGGGCCGCCGTGCTGGTCGCGAGGCAGACGCCGACGCCGTCCGCGTGAAGCTTGTCCATCATCTCGTCGAGCCAGTCGAAATCGTACGTCTCTTCGTCGGGCTGATTGTTCGCCCAGGCAAACACGTTCAGCGTCGCCACGTCGATGCCCGCCAGCTTGAACAGACGTAAGTCCTCGTCCCAGACCGGCATCTCCCATTGGTCGGGATTGTAATCGCCGCCGTACCAAATTTTCGGTTTTTTTGCGTTGATCATTTGCTCGCACCTCGTCTTATATGATAAAACTGCATAGGATACTTTAATCTTATGGCCTGTATTGTCCATATCCAATATAAAATAAGCGAAGTTTCATATAAGAATATGGAGGTTATATGTATGCGCCTAGTCGTTCCCGCCTCTCCGGCGGAGCTGCTGCCGTTGCAGCTGGAGACCATTGGCTTCAAACACGATCAGGAGACGATTGACCGGCCAAGCGGTTATCCCTATTACCACTGGCTCCAAACGTTGGAGGGAGTCGGCGAGCTGTCGATGACAGGTCGGACTTGGAGATTGCCGGAGCGCACGGGCATCCTGCTCGCGCCCGGCGTCCCTCATCGTTACGAAGCCAAGGAGGGGCAATGGCAGACCGGCTTCATTACCTTCCATGGAAGCTCGGCCGCCAGCATTGTCCAAGCGCTGGGCTTCGGCATCGCCGAACGGTTCCAATGGGAGACGGTCCACGATCAGATCACCGGTCAGCTGGAGAGCTTGCTGACGTTCGCGGAGACCGGAAGCGATCCATCGGGATGGCGGTACTCCGCCGATCTGTACCGGTTCCTGACGCTGCTCCGGACGGACGCCCGCACGGACAAGCGGCCGTCCATGTCGAAACGGCTGGAGCGGATCCAATCGCTGTTGGATTGGCTGGAGCAGCATTTCGCCAACCCGGACATTGGGCTTTCGGAGATGGCGGCGCAGCTCGGCATCGGCGAAAGACAGCTGAACGAGAGGTTCCGCGAGCTGTTCGGCCAGACGGCCTACGCTTATCTCATTCAATTGCGGCTCCGCAAGGCGAAGGAATGGCTGCCGTCCCGGCCGGACTGGACCGTTCGCCGCATCGGAGAGGCGGTGGGCTTTCGCGATCCGAGCCACTTCGTGGCCACGTTCAGGCGGCTGGAAGGAATGACGCCGGAGGCGTACCGGAGATTGTACGGCGAGGGGTCCGCCATGGAGCGTCACCAGGATTAGGCGCTCCATCCATTCCAAGTGTAAGGCTGATATCCTCCCCTCGGGACGATGCCAGCCTTTTTTTTTACAAAAGCGATTGACAAGATCAAACTGCCGGTGATACATTGTGTATGCACGATATACACAATTTGCACGGGAGGGAACTGCATGCTGGCATTGGAAATTAAAAATCTAAATAAAAAATACGAGCATTTTCAATTGAAGGACGTCTCATTCCAGCTGGAGAAGGGCTACATCATGGGCTTTATCGGAGCCAATGGCGCGGGGAAAACAACGACGATCAAATCCATTCTGAATTTAATCCGACTGGACAGCGGCGAGATCCGGATCATGGGCAAGGATCTGATCGATCACGAGCTTGAATTGAAGCAGGAGATCGGCTCCGCGTTCGGGGATATCGCCTTCTATACCCGAAGCAAGATCAAGACGCTGACGAAGGTCATTAAGCCCTTTTACCGCAATTGGGACGAAGAAGCCTACCGCAGCTATTTGAAGAAGTTCAATTTGAACGAAAACAAAAGAATATCCGAGCTGTCAACCGGCATGAAAGTCAAATATAGACTTGCTCTGGCTCTCTCGCACGGCGCCAAGCTTCTCATTCTCGACGAACCGACCAGCGGCCTGGATCCCGTCGCAAGAGATCAATTACTGGATATCTTCCAGGAACTCGTGCAGGACGGCGAGATTAGCATCTTGTTCTCCACCCATATTACCTCCGACCTGGAGAAATGCGCGGACTATATCACGTATATCGATAACGGACGGATCATTAACAGCGCGGAGAAGGAAGCGTTCATCGATACCTACCGCTTAGTGAACGGGAACGCGGACCAGTTGAATGATATGGAGGGTAAACTGATCGCCTATAAGAAGAACTCTTTCGGCTTTACGGGCTTGATTCACGCAAGAGACCTCGATCCTTCATGGGACGTGAGATCGGCTTTGCCCAGCCTGGAGGACATCATGATCTATTTCTCGAAGAAGGAGAGCGCTTATGTATAATTTGCTAATGAAAGAATTAAAGCTCGGCGTAGGACCGTTCTTTTACGCCATGCCTTTTTTGACCGGCGCCTTGATGCTGATCCCGGGATGGCTGTATTTCCTGGTCACCCTTTACTTCTGCTTTATTACGGTGCCGAATATGTTCGCGGGCTATAAGACGCAGAACGATCTGATCTTCACGAGCATGCTGCCGGTTACCAAAAAAGATAGCGTGAAAGCCAAGGTTTCCGTGGTCGTCCTGCTGGAATTGATGCATATTGCCGTAGCTAGCATCTACGGCTTGATCAGCACTCGCCTGTATCCGAATGTAACCTACTTTTTCTTCCCGCCTTCGCCGGGCTTCTGGGGACTCACCTTCGTCATGCTGGCGATCTTCAACCTCGTGTTCATCGTCATGTACTACAAAACGGCGTACAAATACGGCGCGCCGACGATCGTATCCGTCACGGCCGCCATCCTGTTCGCGGGAGGAGCGGAATGGCTCGGCATTCAAAGCTCGTTCGTGTCCGACCTGTTCAAAGGGGCGGGACTCGATAACCTCGCCGCCCAGTATTCGATTCTACTCGCGGGCATCGCGATATTTGCCATCTTCACGATAATCGCTTATTATATTGCCATCAAAAGGTTTGAGAAAGTGGAAATGTAATGAACATCGCGATATCGAACACATCAGACAAACCGATCTATCAGCAGCTATTCGAGCAAATCAGCGCGCAGATCTTGAAGGGCGAGCTGGCAAGCGGCTACAGCCTTCCGCCGATTCGCCAAGCGGCGACCGAGCTGCGCGTGAGCATCATCACGGTCAAGAAAGCGTGGGAGGAGCTTGAGCGGCTTGAATTGATTTACACCGTTACCGGCAAAGGCTGCTTTGTAGCCGATCTCTCCCCCGACGAGATGCTTCGAAAGCGCAATGCTATGATTCGGCAGCAGATGGCGGTCGACGCTTCTTATTACAAATCGTTTGGTCTTACGATAGAAGAAGTGTTCGAGCTCATGAAGGATGTTTATTGATACGAAGAAGAACGAACGAGCACGTCCTCCGGACGTGCTTCAGAATGTCGAGAAACCCGCATCTTTTTAAAGATGCTCGGGTTTCTCTTTAGTTTTCGCACGTAATTGAGGAGGGTTAGGGGCTGGTCTAGCCCTCCTTCGCCTTCCTTTCCAGGTGGAAGGCGATC
>NZ_JANIPJ010000044.1 GCF_024623455.1 Paenibacillus soyae
CCTAATCATCCGCACTCACCTGCTTTTCGTTATGACTCAATTATACAGAAAAAAAGGTACAGCCTCTTCAATTTAATTGAATGACTGTACCTTTTTCTATGAGATGGACTTTTTCAGTGGCCTCGCACAGCGCACGGCTCCTTTTTTGCATATCTTGCGGAAGCACAGGCGCTTCGTTACCGGCCATGTCCGAAAATCGAAGCAGGCAGCTTCGCGTCCCAATGCGCCGGGGCATCGAAATCGAGAGCGTAAGCGACGATTGCCGCAATATCCGTAATCGTCATCTCCGGGACGGCCGTGCCGGGCTCGATTCCCGGTCCAGAGCAGCCCCAGAATACGGTCTTGTCCTGAGGATGATCGCTGCCGTGATCGTTGCGGCTTATGCCGCCGCCGCCGTGGTCCGTCACGACCATAACCAAGCTGTCCCCGGCGAGGCCGAGCTCCTCGATCTTGGCCAATATGGTCCCGATCAGCCGGTCCGATTGTTCGATCGCTTGCAAATATTCGGGAGAATCGGCGCCGTAGCCGCTCCGATGCCCGGCTCCATCAGGCTCGTCGAGCTGCAAGAACAATAATTTCACGTCGGGGTTATCAGTCAGATAATCCAGAACGGCGGAAGTCAACGGTTCGTCGGGCAAGCTGACTTTATAAACGCCGGCGCCATCTTCGATGATGCCTCGATTAATCGGGCTCCACGCGGTGAAGGACGCCAGCTTCGCGTGCGGCCATCTTTCGCGGGCGAGACGGAATACGGACGGGTGATGGGAGTCATCCGGGAAGCTCGACTTGTCCGCGCGTTCGTTCGTTAGTCCATGAGCTTCAGGCTTCACGCCGTGAAGGATGGAACCCCAGCATTCCGCGCTAATGGTCGGAACGACAGCCTGAGCCTCGTACGTAAGTAGGCCTCGTTCCGCAAATGAATGAACATGGGGGGCATTTGCGTTTCGGGCAAAGCTGCCCGCGCCGTCCATGCCAAGAATAAAGACGCGTTGAAAAGCTCCTCTTTCGATCACGTTTATCGCTCTCCTCTACATAATGTTGTATAATTGATGTTGTATGATGACCGTTGTTGTTGTTGTTGTTGTTCGTGGTTATTGTAAACTGCGATTCCTTCAAGTGTCAACGATTCATTTCCAATAACTTTTAAACAGGCAGGATGGCTGACGATACAAGTCGTTGACAGCGGAATTTGATGAGCCTAAACTTAATAGAGACAACAACATGCCACAACACTACAAGGCAAGTCGTCATATAAGGAGGCTTTCGATCATGTCGCTAACTTTTGAGGATCGAAGAGTAACAATTCTAGGCGAGCTCGAGATGGAAGGCAAAGTTCAGGCGCACCGTCTCGCGCAGCTTCTGAACGTATCGACTGAGACGATTCGAAGGGACCTTGACCGGCTGGAGAAGGAAGGCAAGCTCCGGAAGGTTTACGGCGGAGCGGTCAAGCTGCGGATGGAGCTCGTGGAGCCGCCGTTTCTGAAGCGCGCTCAGATGATGCGGGAGGAGAAGGCGGCAATCGGCAAGCTGGCCGCTTCGCTCGTTCGGGAAGGCGAAACGATATTGTTGGACAACGGCACGTCGACACTGGAAATTCTCGTCCATTTGAAGGATCGGACAGACGTAACGGTCATGACGCATTCGCTTCCGATTTTGAATCAGGCGATGGAAATGTTCAAGGGGAAAATCTTTTTTATCGGCGGCGAAATGAACACTACGTATCAAGCGGCAACCGGACCGTTAACCGATCAGCTGCTGGATCAGTTCAAGGTCAACAAGGCGTTCATATCGTGCGGCGGCATTTCGCTGGCGGACGGGATAACCGATTACCATTTGACCGAAGCGGCCATCTCCCGAAAAATGATGCAGCGCGCCGAAGAGACCATTCTGCTCGCGGATCATTCCAAGTTCGGGTTGTCCACCTTCGCGCGAGTCGCGAGGCTTGAGGAAGTTTCGATGCTATTGACCGATTCCGGCTGTCCCAAGGAATGGATCGAAACGCTTCATTCGCTCGGAGTCGAAGCGCTGGTCGCGGAATAGAAGTCATTCGGCTGATTGCAAATCCATTACGTTGGTGCGATGACCGGATTTTTGAAGGCTGTCCCATTGCGGGCTGCCTTCTTTTTTTGTGCCGAAAGCCCCAAATCGGTCTCCGCCTCCGAATGCTATTTGGTAGAGATAGATGATCTAGGGGGACTTCGGAGATGAGGAACATGACCAAACAAAAGAAAAAGCGAAGCAGCTTCCGTTGGAGAAAGTTTCTGCTTGTAATCGGGCTGGCAGGTTTACTGCTTACCGTCTCGGGCTTGGCTGGCATACGCATGCTGGTGGCGGCTCAGGATATTTCGCAGCTGGATCGCCCGCTGCCTGCGGCTACCGTCCTGTACGATGACAAAGGGCATGAGGCGGTAACCATTTCGTTGAATGAAATCGAACCAGTAACCTATGAACAAATTCCTGAACATTTGATCGACGCGATCATAGCGGTAGAAGACAGACGATTCCTCGAACACAAAGGGCTGGATGTTTGGGGAATCGGCCGGGCGATGCTTCGGAACGCGACGGCGGGAGCAACCGTTCAAGGCGGGAGCACCATCACCCAGCAGCTTGCCAAAAACGTTTTTCTGACGCATGAGAAAACGTGGAAGCGAAAATGGAACGAGGTGCTTCTCGCCTCGAAAATCGAGCAAAAATACAGCAAAGATCAAATCATGACCATGTACCTGAATCAGATCTATTACGGCGAGGGCGCATGGGGAATCAAGCGGGCCGCGGAGGTCTATTACGGAAAGCCGGTCGAACAGCTATCAGTTGCCGAATCGGCTTTGTTGGCGGGACTCGTCAAAGCGCCATCCGTATTGTCTCCTTACAAACGCCCGGAGCAGGCGATCGAGCGCCGCAATGTCGTGCTTTCCTTAATGAAGAAGCAGGGGTTCCTGGATCAGCGGCAGTACGAGGAGGCCGTGAAGGAAGCTCTATCCCTGCGAGAATCGAAGCCGGATCGTTCGGCAGCCATCCTCTATCCCTATTTCACGGATCAGGTGATTCGCGAGGCGGTGGAAGTATACGGCTTGACCGAGAACGACGTGCTGCACGGAGGACTTCGCATTTACACAACGTTGAATTCCGGGATGCAGCAGGCCGCGGAGCAAGTATTCGAAGACGAAGGAAATTTCCCTACAAGCATGGGCGGACAGCTCATTCAGGCAGGCGCGGCACTTGTCGACCCGAAGAGCGGCGGGATTAAAGCGGTGGTCGGCGGACGAGGGGATCAGCCGTTCCGAGGATTCAACCGCGCCGTACAATTAAGGCGGCAGCCCGGCTCCGCGATCAAACCGATTGCAGTCTACACGCCCGCGCTGGAATACGGCTTCCAGCCGAATAGCCGAGTCGTTGACGAACCGGTCCGGTTCGGCAGCTACGAACCCCGGAACGCGGACAACGCTTTTCATGGCAATGTGTCGCTTTATGAGGCTTTGATTCATTCCTATAACATCCCTGCCGTCAAGGTATTGAACGAGATCGGGATGGATCAAGCCATCGGCTCCGCCTCGAGGTTCGGATTGAACTTGACGAATGAGGATCGGACGTTGGGACTGGCGCTCGGAGGCACGAAATCCGGATTCTCGCCTCTGCAGATGGCCGAAGCGTACGGAGCGTTCGCAAACGACGGAATCCGCATGGGCAGCCATGCCATCGTTCGTATCGAGTCAGCCGACGGCTCTTTGCTTGCTTCGCGCAGCGAGCCGAATGGTGTAGCGGCGACGTCTCCGGAAATTGCCCATATAATGACCGCGATGCTCCAAGGCGTCGTCGAAAACGGAAGCGGCACAGCGGCAGCGATCGATGGCAGGGAAGTGGCAGGGAAAACCGGGACGACTGAAATGCCCGGCGTCAGCGGATACGGAGCGACGGACAATTGGTTCGTCGGTTATACGCCGCAGCTGGTTGGCGCCGTTTGGCTGGGTTACGATAATCCGGATTCCGAGCATTATTTGACGACTTCCTCGAAGGCGGCAGCCTCCGTATTCCAGAAGATCATGAGCCAAGCCTTGGACGGACAGCCTGTTATCCCGTTCCCCGCGGTTAAAAAATTCGACGTTTCGGAGAAAGAGGAAGAGCGGGACGATGATGACAAGAAGAAAGAGAAGAAACGGGATAAAGAAAAGCAGAAAGTCAAGGAAGACAAGAAGAATAAAAAAGGCGACAAGCACGATGATAAGGGCAACAAAAAGAAAAAGGATCGAGACGATAATGATTGAAGGAAATCAGCTAAGAAAGTTGCACAGCCTTTCTCCTAGTAGGGTATAATAAGGCAATCGAGACCATACAAGCTGGAGGAATAAGCATGGCGCAGCGTTACCGTATTACCCGTTCGTTCCAGGAGGATTCACCCGAACCTTCGATTACTTTGGAGGAGTGCAAACAGTATTTCTCGGAAAAACCCGATTTTAAATATTCGGCTGCCTATACGGTGACCGGCAACGGCACGACCATGACCATTGACGGCGACTTTTTCCTGTGGGATCTTGACGGGCGAACCATTCCTTTCAGGCACTATATGGGAGATTTATACGTAGCCGTGTCTGACGAAGCCGTCATTCCCAAGATGATCGAAGTGGCAAGCGATTTGAGGGCCGATATGACAGAGGGATAACCAGAACCAACCGAAAGCCGCGCTAATGCGGCTTTTCGTCGTTTAATAGAGCGAACAACGTTTCTAATCCCATATTGACGTTAGGAGAACAACGCAATAAGATGATCCTAATGTAAGACGAGAAGCATGTACGAAATGGAGGTTTACGACGGGTGGAACAAACACAGTATAGCAGGAATACGGCGGTCATTCCGGTCCCCAAACTGGAGGAAGATTGCTACGATTGGTGGGAGCGGCATGAGCAGGTGCTTCGGGAGCAGGACTCGATCGATCCCGAGGTGGTCTTGATCGGCGATTCCATCACTCATTTCTGGGGAGGACAACCATCTACGGAAGGGATAGAAGGGGCGTCCGAATCATGGAACTCCGTATTTGCCCCCTTTCGGGTGCTTAATTTGGGTTTTGGGTGGGATCGCACGCAGAATGTGCTTTGGCGCCTGGACCACGGTCAAATGAAAGGCTTGTCTCCGCGAACGGTCGTTATTTTAATCGGAACCAATAATACGAGCGAAACCGAGAATGCCCGCGCGAATGAAGCAGAGGAGATCGGAGAAGGGCTTCGAGCAATTTGCGATCGGGTGGAGGCTCTGGCGCCGCAAGCTAAGATTATTATTATGGCCGTTTTTCCGCGGGAGCAATATCCGGACCATCCTCGTCGCGCGATAATTGCCGAAATCAATACCTATTATGCAGAGCTTGCTAGAGAACGCCAATATCACTTTGTCGATATCGGTCCGAAGCTATTGGAATCGAACGGCACGTTATCCGAGAAGACTGCCCCTGATTTCTGTCATTTGACGGAACGCGGCTACCATCATTGGGCGGAAGCGCTGCGTCCATTATTATAAGAAGTTTTTTTTCAGATGCCTCAATTAAAGCGCCAGACATATCGACTGCCTGTCAAATTCGTAGTATTATGGATAGGAATTCATACATATGGGAGGTTTTGGCGTGGAAGCGAGCAAGCCAGTCTTGATTACGGTAGAAGCAATCGTACAAGCCCCGGTTGAGAAGGTATGGACATTATGGACGGAACCGGAGCACATCAAACAGTGGAATAAAGCTTCCGACGACTGGCACACTCCGCATGCGGAGAATGATTTGAGAGCCGGCGGCAAATTCGTGTCCAGAATGGAAGCCAAGGACGGCAGCTTCGGATTTGATTTCGGCGGCGTTTACGACGAGGTCAATGAATTCGAAAGCATTTCCTATACGATGGACGATGATAGGAAAGTGAAAATCTCATTTATTCGTCAAGACGACAGCACGAAGGTAATCGAATCGTTCGAAGCGGAACAGAGTAATGCCGTGGAGATGCAGCAGGCTGGCTGGCAGGCCATTCTGGACAGCTTCAAGAACTACGCCGAATCGGTTTAATCGGTTGTATACGATTATGAACGCATTCCTTTGTAGGGATGCGTTTTACTTTTATTATGATTAGTAAATTATTTCCTGTTGCAAGGCTGCTGCCAGGATGATATATTATAACTCCGGCCGCGAGAGACGCGGTTCGGATAGAAAAAAAGATTTAAATAACATGAATTACCTGTTGATTTATTGAAACGATTCATGTTATATTATTCTTCCGGCCGCGAAAGATAACGGACGGGAACAAAGAAGAAAAGCAATAACATTGATCTTTGAAAACTGAACAACGAGCGAAACTGCCCTGTCATTTCTAACGAAATGATAGATAAAGCAACAAACGTTTTAGAGCAAGTCAAACACTACTTTTATGGAGAGTTTGATCCTGGCTCAGGACGAACGCTGGCGGCGTGCCTAATACATGCAAGTCGAGCGGATCTTACCCTTCGGGGTAAGGTTAGCGGCGGACGGGTGAGTAACACGTAGGTAAC
>NZ_JANIPJ010000045.1 GCF_024623455.1 Paenibacillus soyae
AAGGGTAAGATCCGCTCGACTTGCATGTATTAGGCACGCCGCCAGCGTTCGTCCTGAGCCAGGATCAAACTCTCCATAAAAGTGTTTGACTTGCTCTAAAACGTTGTTGCTATTTCGATTCATTCTTTCGAATGTATCGGGCAGTTTCGCTCGTTGTTCAGTTTTCAAAGATCAATGTTTCTCGTGTTTATCGCCCGTGTCTCAGCGGCGACTTAGATAATATATCACGTATTCCTATACGATTGCAACTGTTTTTTTATATTTTTTTAAATAAATCTTTTAAGCCATAAAAAACGAGCCTTTCCATTGCGGATTGGCTCGCTCATCACTCTATTTAATGACCTCTTTAATGTGCAGTTGTCTTTCTTTCGTTAGGTTCACGATTGTTCCATCAATGGAAACCCAAGGCCTAGTAGGATGCGCGCGGTCGGAGAACACGATCTCTCCCACACGACCATCGCTTAAACGGACGACCGTCCCATTGTGGAACTGCGTAACCTTCTCTACAAAGGTTTGGACGTAGGCGGGATCCAGCTTGCCGAATGAGTCGCTCTGAATTTGCTCCAAGACCAAATAAGGCGAAGCCGCTTTACGATATGCCTTATTCAACGTCATGGAATGAAATATATCTGCGATACTCACGATCCTGGCGTAGGGATGAATCTTGGTCGAGTCGATTCCCAGTGGGTATCCCGTGCCGTCTACTTTCTCATGATGCTGCAGCGTCGCCAGCTTCACGCCTTCATTTAGCGCAGCCACGTTCTTAAGCAGCTGATAGCCGAGGACGGTGTGGCGCTTCATTTCTTCGCTCTCCTCTTGTGTGAGGGGAGTTGGCTTGGTCAGAATGCCTTTGTCGATCCGGATGTTCCCGATGTCTTTCAGCATCCCGGCCAGCGCAACCTGCATCCATTCCTTCTGAGGTATGCCCACCCACTGAGCGATCAGATAGGAAGTCAGGGAGGACAACACACTCTTATGAAGCAAGTAGTCAGTCTCCTGGAACACCTTTGGCGAGAACGTTAGAATCTTATACTCCGATATACGCTGCAGAAGACGCTCTAATTGCGCGCGGATATCCATAATCGGCATTCCAATTCCCGTGACGTAGGAGTTGAAAACGTTCCGCAACACCACAATCATTTTGTCGTATTCCTGCTGCAAAGGAGTAGCTGGGGAGGATTTCCCTCCCCCTTGAGCTTGGGCTAAGTCCTCGCTCTTCTCTTCGGTTTTTTTTGATTCGTTCTCGATCGTTACGTTTGTAATCAGGAACGCCTGCATGATCTCGAGTTCCTTCTGCGTAACAATCTTGCCCTTCTGCAGCAGGACGCTTCCAAGCGGAGTGAGGACGTCCTCTCCGATTTTGTCGCCAAGCTTTATTTGCGCTACTCCAACTGTACCCACGGGAGTCCTCTCTCCTTGTGCTTGTTAGTCTGTGCTGGATTCGGATGAAGGAGGCGCTTCGCCGCCTTGCTCTTCTTCTTCCGCCTCGTTCTCTTCGCTTCGCGCGACGCGCGTCACGGTCGCGACGGTATCGTCTTCGCGCGTATTAATCAGCTTCACGCCCTGCGTATTCCGTCCCATCGTGGAAATGCCGCTCATGCTGGTACGGATCAATGTGCCGGAAGCCGTCATAATCATAAGGTCCTCATCGTTTTCTACGACTTTGAGGGATACGATCGGACCGTTCTTGTCGGTTACGTTAAGGGTCTTGATGCCCTTGCCGCCACGGCTTTGGATCCGGTATTCGCCAACCGGCGTCCGTTTGCCGTAGCCTTTGGATGTAACGATCAGAATATCCTTGTCCGGTGCGACAACGTCCATATCGATTACAACATCGTCCTCGTCGAGACCGATGCCTTTCACGCCGGTCGCCGAACGCCCCATGGATCGAACATCCTGTTCAGGGAATCGGATCGACATGCCTTGCGCCGTGCCCATAATGATCTCCTGGTTGCCGTCCGTAAGCTTCACGCCGATCAGATCGTCGTCTTCGCGCAAGGAGATGGCAATCAGACCCACTTTGCGGATGTTGCTGTAATCATCCAGCGGCGTCTTCTTCACGACGCCTTGCCTTGTCGCGAAGAACAGGTACTGATCCGAGTCGAAAGCTTGCACCGGAATAACGGCGTTGATCGTCTCGCCTTGCTCGATCTGAATCAAATTGATGATCGGCGTCCCGCGAGCCGTACGGCTCAGATCCGGGATTTCGTAGGCTTTCAGCTTGTAAACCTTGCCCTTATTCGTAAAGAAGAGCAAGAAATGATGCGTGTTGGATACGAATAGATGCTCAACGAAGTCGTCATTCTTGGTATCCATGCCGACGACGCCTTTGCCGCCGCGCTTCTGGCTGCGGTAGGTCGAGACAGGCAGGCGCTTAATGTAACCGGAATGCGTGATGGAAATAATAACATCCTCCCGAGGAATCAGATCCTCGTCGAGAATTTCCTCGTCGCTCGCCGTAATTTCCGTACGGCGCTCATCTCCGAAGCGCTCCTTGATCTCTTCAAGCTCCGTGCTAATAATATCGAGAACGAGCTGCTCGTCTGCAAGAATCGCTTTATACTCGGCGATCTTACGCTGGAGCTCCGCATATTCCGCTTCGATCTTGTCCCGCTCCAAGCCTGTCAGGCGCTGGAGACGCATGTCGAGAATCGCTTGCGCCTGGTCATAGCTGAGCGAGAAGCGGCTAATCAATCCCTCGCGGGCTTCATCCGTCGTCTGGGATGCGCGGATAAGCGCAATGACTTCATCCAGATGGTCGAGCGCGATGCGCAAGCCTTCCAGAATGTGAGCGCGGGCTTCCGCCTTCTTGAGATCATATTCCGTACGGCGGCGAATAACTTCGATCTGATGCTGTAGATAGTGGTGCAGCATGTCGCGAAGGTTAAGCGTCTTCGGTTCGCCGTTCACAAGCGCCAGCATGTTAATGCCGAAGTTCGATTGCAGCTGCGTTTGCTTATATAGATTATTCAGTACAACGTTAGGATTCACGTCGCGGCGAAGCTCGATCACGACGCGCATGCCGTTACGGTCCGATTCGTCGCGAAGATCCGTGATGCCTTCAATCTTCTTCTCCCGTACGAGCTCGGCGATCTTCTCCACGAGTCTTGCTTTGATGACTTGGTATGGGAGCTCGTGAACGATAATACGGGCTTTTCCGTTATTCTCCTCGATGGTCGCGCGTGCCCGCATCGTCACCGAGCCGCGGCCGGTCAAGTACGCCTGGCGAATGCCGCTGCGGCCCATAACGAACGCGGCCGTCGGGAAGTCCGGTCCTTTGATATATTCCATCAAATCGAGCGGCGTCAAATCCGGATTGCGAATCAACGCCTGTGCCCCGTCGATAACCTCCACCAGGTTATGCGGCGGAATATTCGTCGCCATCCCTACGGCAATGCCGGTAACTCCGTTGACCAGCAGGTTCGGGAACCGGGAAGGAAGCACAACCGGCTCCTGCTCCTCGCCGTCGTAGTTCGGCGCGAAGTCGATCGTTTCTTTGTTGATATCGCGTAGAAGCTCCATCGCCATTTTGGACAAGCGGGCTTCCGTATAACGCATGGCTGCCGCCATATCACCGTCAATGGATCCGAAGTTGCCGTGTCCGTCGACAAGCATGTAACGCATGGAGAAATCCTGCGCCATCCTAACCATCGATTCATAAACCGCCGAATCGCCGTGAGGATGGTACTTGCCGATTACTTCGCCTACGATCCTGGCCGATTTCTTGTATGGCTTGTCCGGTGACATGCCCAGATCAGACATCGCATATAGGATACGGCGATGCACCGGCTTAAGCCCGTCTCTTACATCGGGCAAAGCGCGGCTTACGATGATACTCATCGCATAATCCATAAAGGAATCTCGCATCTCCGTGCCGATATCGCGATCTGTCACTGACATTCGTTGTTCTTCCGCCATGCTTTACCTCCCTGACGTCATCTATCTGTGCCTGAATGACTCATTCTTATATTTCTTTCACATTTGAACCGCATGTAAACCTAGTTATAGGCATTGCTCTAAGGTCTTTGGTCCTATCCATGTACTCACAGCAAAAATAGGCCAACTTCCATTCCCCATACCAAAAATGCGGTCATAAAGTAAAGAGACCCAACTTTTATTATACCATTCATTCCATTGTCTGTCTCGTCCCAAGGCTATTGCCAGCAAGAAAAATGCTTCTGAAATGATAGGTAAACAAGCGAAAAAGTAAGCTTCTTGAGGCGTATTTGCCATCTGAGAGAAAGAGAGGTGTTCAGACGTTGGCCATCAGGCGAGTGAGAAGCAAATGGGCCAAAACCAAAGTCCTTCTGCGGTCGCAGGATTTGCGCCCGTACCTCCCTCTGACGAAACGCTTCAGCCGCGAATCCTTGCGTTCCATGCTGGAACGATACGAGATGGTATACGTGAAGCCGACCATTGGATCGTTTGGATATGGGGTAATTCGAGTGGAAAAACTCTCCGAGCCTGCCGCCGGCTATCGGTACCAGATTCAGAAGGAGGGCTATGAAGCCGCCACGTTCGACGAGCTTTATCGGGGCCTGCAGCGCTATATGAACGGCAAGCCGTATCTCGTTCAGAAAGGAATCCATCTGCTGAAGCATCAGCGCAGACGGTTCGATCTGCGAGTCATGATTCAGCTTAGTCCCAGCAATCGCTGGGAGACGACCGGCATTATCGGCAAGCTGGCCCATCCGAAGAACGTCGTAACCAACTACCACAGCGGAGGTACGATGGTTTCGTTCGAGAAGCTGATGTCCGGTCATCTTTCGGATTCGGAAATATCCGCTTACCGGGACAAACTGAAGAAGCTCGGCGCATCGATCGGCCGCCAGTTAAACGCTGCCTATCCGGGACTTAAGGAGCTTGGAGCGGATGTCGCCATCGATACGAACCTGCACCCATGGGTGCTTGAAGTGAACACGAAGCCGCATCCGTATATTTTCAACAAGCTGGCCGACAAGTCGATGCACCGGAAGATTATGCGTTATTTCAAAGCTTACGGCGGAGGCAGGAAGGCCAAGCGTTAATCGCGCGGCAGCCAAGAAAAAAGAGCAGCCACCAAATGAACTGCACCCCATTTGTTAGACACGACTAACAAAGGAGGTGCAGTTTTTTTGCCCAAATTCAGTTTAGATGAGAAATTGGAGGCCATTTATAGGTATCAGAATGGTGCCGAAGGAGTCAAAAGCA
>NZ_JANIPJ010000046.1 GCF_024623455.1 Paenibacillus soyae
ACAAGGATCAAGCGGAACGAATGAAACGCCAGTTGCTTGAGCAACTGAGAGCGGATCAATGCACGACGATGATTGACGGGGATGATTGGAAACGTTATGAGCCGCAGCAGCTCCCGCCAGAGCGTGAGGCACTCTTGCTGCTCCAGGATCCGCCTGCAAGCATTCCTTGTATTCCTGGATATGAAAGAAAATTCGAGGTTAATCAAAACGATTTATTTCGGACCAAGTTTTAACCTAATATATGGAAATAAAATATTGTTGAGAACTCAAGAATAATAAACAAGCTAGGGAACTTTATTGGCACAACAAGGTCTTGGAGCTACAAATATTCTGGCCTCTCATGCGGTATTCGAATGGCCCTGTAAAATAAATATAACAGGTTGCAAGATTAGAGTATGACGAATAATGAAGATATATCTTATTCGATTAATGAGCAGTACAGTTTAAGTGTTATCTGCTGAAGAGAGCAAGTAAAAATCAAAGGGGAGTGTTTTTTTTGAAAAAAAGAATATTGGTTGTAGTAGCCATAACAATGTTGATTAGTTTGATCGCTGCGTGCTCATCCCGGGAAACGGATAAAGATAAAATCGAGGAGAGTGTCGCCCCCCAAAACCTTAATGCAACAGGCTACCCTGTTGTGAATGAGAAAGTAACTCTTAAATTGATGGGGTCCAAAGAAGCCAATCAGGGACCATGGGATAAAATGATGTTTTTTGAAGAGATGGGAAAGGTAACAAATGTCTATTTTGAATTCGATACACCAGATAGCAAGGTGTTTCAAGAAAAGAAAAATTTGACATTTGCCAGCGATAATTTACCCGATGTATTTTTTGCGGGATCTCTGACTACATTTGATCAGATCAATTATGGGAAACAAGGCCTACTGATACCACTTGAAGAACTCATTGACGAATATGCTCCGAATTTCAAAGCACTTATGGACAAGGATCCTGCAATCCGTCGGGCAATTACTGCACCAGATGGGCACATCTACGCGTTGCCGCAAGTCTCAGATATCATTCGTGACAAAATGTTTTTCCGTACTTACTTGAACGCGGAATGGATGGAAGCGTTGGGAAATCCAAAGGTTCCAGAAACAACAGAAGAACTATTGACATTATTAAAGCGCTTTCGTGACGAGGATCCTAATAAGAATGGGATGAATGATGAGCTTCCATTATCTTTTATTAATGAAAAGAATGATTCTTTGAGTGCAGCCAGAACGTATTTAATGCCTGCATTTGGCGTATTGGAAGATAGATCAAATCAATCCCGTTTGCAAGTAATTAACGATAAAGTAAGTGCTGTTTTCATGACTGAGGGTTATAAGGAATTTTTGAAGTATATGAAGATATTGTTTGATGAAAAGCTTCTTGATCCAGAGATATTCACTCACACCAACCAACAACTGAAGGCCAAAGGGCAGGAAAACAAGATCGGAATGACAATGCACGCTGCTCCGTTCTCCGTGTTCAAAGTTGAAAAACCAGAAGATAATGAAAAATATCCTGTGGTAATGCCGTTAACGAGCACAATTAACAATGAAAAACTTTTCACGCCACGTCCTAGTATTAGGCCAGGCACCTTTGCCATTACCAAAAACAATAAGCATCCGGAAGCGACGATGCGATGGGTCGATTACTTGTATACGCCAGAAGGTTTTATGCTCGCCAGTCAGGGCGTTGAAGGAGAATCATGGAAGTGGAAGGACGAAAGCAAGGACACATGGATTCGTATTACTCCGGAGGGTATGAACAAGGAGGAGTTTCGTTCTCAAAACACACCTGAAATCGGATCGATTATTCCACTTATGAAAATGATGGAAGTTAGTTATAGAGAAGACGATCTTGTTAACAGTATTATCAATAAGCAAGCAGATGAATTGTCGCAATATGCTAAAGAAGCTATGCCCTTGCTCTTCTTGTCGGAGGAAGAGGAGAGTCGGGCAAATATTCTTAAAAACGATCTGATGAACTACATCGCGCAAATGGAAGCAAAATTTGTATTGGGGAAAGAGAGTTTTGATAACTGGGATGATTATATGTCTACTCTTAAAAGAATGAATGTGGATGAATATGTAGAGATCTATCAGAATGCATATGTTCGTTGGCAAGCAACGAAGTAACTAAAGAACCGATTCTGTTTGGTATCGTTGTTATCTCATATTTTAGATATTAGAAGGGAGCAAACGAATGACATTCGCAAAAAAACGACCAAACATCATTTTTATTCTAATTGACGACATGGGGTGGCGAGACCTAGGCTGTTACGGCAGCTCATTCTATGAGACGCCCAATATTGATAAATTGGCCAGCGAGGGTGTCAGATTCACAGATGCGTATGCTGCCTGTCCGGTCTGCTCTCCGACGAGAGCGAGTATTATGAGCGGTAAATACCCTGCAACGGTAGGAGTAACAGATTTTATCGGTGGAAAAGCCAAGGGCAAATTACTTGATGCTCCTTACATCAATCACTTGCCTTTGGAGGAGAAAAGCATAGCTAAAGCATTAAAAGAAGGTGGGTATGCAACCTGGCATGTAGGCAAATGGCATCTTGGGGGCCCCGAGTATTATCCGCAACACCACGGTTATGATGTCAACGTTGCCGGATGCTCATGGGGACGGCCGGTCAATGGCTTCTTCAGTCCATATGGTATCGAGAATTTGGAAGACGGCCCAGAAGGAGAATACTTAACGGATCGATTAACTGATGAAGCGATTCAATTATTAAAAAGTCATAGTGACGATCAACCGTTTTTCCTTTACTTGTCCCATTACGCGGTGCATACCCCCATCCAATGCAAGGAGGATCTGATCGAGAAGTACAAGGTCAAATCGAAGGCTATGGGACTGGATGATGAACAAACCTTTGAAGAAGGGGAGTTGTTCCCGACCGAACATAAAAAAAATGAAAGAGTACAGCGTCGCTTGATCCAATCCGACCCCGTATATGCAGCAATGGTCGAGAATCTGGACCAGAACATCGGTCGATTGATGAAGGCTTTAGAAGAGAAAGGGCTTAGTGAGAATACGGTTATCTTCTTCACTTCTGATAATGGCGGATTATCGACCGCGGAGGGCTCGCCGACATGCAATTTCCCGCTGAATGAAGGAAAAGGATGGATGTACGAAGGCGGGGTGCGCGAGCCTCTTATAGTCAAGTGGCCGAATTCGACAAGAAGTGGAGAATCATGCTCGACTCCGGTAACAAGTCCTGATTTTTATCCTACCATACTTGAACTAGCTTCTTTACCGCCAATCCCAGAGCAACATATTGATGGAGTGAGTCTCGTCCCGTTGCTCCAGGGAAAGAGTATCGATCGAGAAGCGCTATATTGGCATTACCCGCATTACGGAAACCAAGGCGGTACACCAGGCTCTTCGATTCGAATAGGGGATTATAAATTGATTGAATTTTTTGAAGACGGTCGATTGGAGCTATACAATCTGAAAGAAGATATTCGCGAAGAGCATAATTTGGCCGAAGTTGAGGTTGAAAGGGCAACTTTGTATCAACGGAAGTTGGAAGAATGGCGCAATAAGGTGGATGCCAAAATACCGCAGCTTAATCCTGACTATTTCGAAAGGCATAATCATTAATACCTATGCCCTGCATAATGAAAATAGAGTTTAAGATTGATGCTATGGCGCAGCCGAACGCTCGATTGTACGGTAAATGGAGGAGACTATGACACGTAAAAACATTTTGTTCTTATTCACAGATCAACAACGATATGACACGATTGAAGCGCATGGCAACCCTATTATCAAGACACCTGCTTTAAATCGATTGGTTGAGACGGGTGTTACCTTCACGCGTGCTTATTCGTCCTGTCCGGTTTGTGTGCCTGCGCGGTATGCCATGATGACAGGGCAGCTGCCGCACCGTACCGATTGTACGGCAAATGAGAGAATGCCAGAAGGACGCCAAAGCTTTATGGAGATTTTATCTCAGAACGGTTATCAGACGCATGGCGTTGGCAAAATGCACTTCACCT
>NZ_JANIPJ010000047.1 GCF_024623455.1 Paenibacillus soyae
CTTTCCGAGCTCGATGTCCGCGAGGTCCGGTGCGCCGCTGCCCGATTGCAGCGACACCAGCAGCTTGTTGTGCACGTCGTCGAAAGGGCTTACATTCGCGACCAGTTCAATCTGCTTGTCCGGGTTCGCCTCGTTCCAACGCTTCGCCATCTCGACGTAGAAGTCCGCATGGAGCTGTTGGAACGTCCAGAACTCCAGCTTCGTCTTCGCGCCCTTGTCCCCGGACGTTTCCCCGCCTGCGTTATTGCCGGCTTTCGCCGTCTCGCCGGCGCTGTTCCCCCCGTTGTTGCCACCGTTCCCGCCGCTGCACGCCGAGACCAGCATGACCACTGCCAGCAATAGCGTTGCCATACTCGTAAGCTTCCTTTTCATTTGTTTTCCCCCTAGTACTGTAATAGTTTTAATAAAACCTAAAACGTTTTATAACTACATAGTATTAACCCGCATGATATATGTCAAGATGTTTTTTGGTTGCGCTTTCACTTTGTCAAACATGACAGTTATCTGTCGAATTACAACGGATTCCCGCACAGTATCGATTTCCTCACAGCGACTGTTTAGTGATTTATAAATCATTTTATATTTTACACGAAGAAAACGGCCTCAGTCCGCTTGAACTCAGGACCAAGGCCAATTCTGATTTTTATGGCAGCGCGATTCGCGCTGTGCTAAGCGTCGCCCGCCGGAATACCGAACACCGGGAAACCGTTCTCGTCCCAATCGAATGCTTGCGCCCTCGTGTGGCGATTCGGATCGTACAATGGATCACCTTGAATCTCTCTATAATTCCTCGCATGATAGACCATGATATCCACGAGCCCGTCTTCCGACACGGTGAAGCTGTTATGGCCTGGCCCGTATTGACCGGTCGTCTCGGAAGTGCGGAATACCGGCTGCTTGGACTTGGACCAAGAAGCAGGATCGAGCAAGTCCGAGTCCTCGGATGCCCACAACAAACCCATGCAATAGTTGAAATCAGTGGCGCTGGCAGAGTACGAGATAAAGATTCTGCCGTTGCGCTTTAAGACAGCGGCACCCTCATTGACCTTAAAGCCGATCGTCTCCCAATCAAATTCCGGCTTGGAGATCATCACTTGCGGACCTTTAATCGTCCAAGGATTCTCCATCTCGGCGATGTAGAGATTGGAATTGCCGGGAATCGCGGGATCCTTCTGCGCCCAGACGTAATAGCGCGTACCGCGGTGCTCGAACGTCGTGGCATCGAGGGCAAACGATTCCCATTCCGTAATGACTTGTCCTTTCTCTTCCCAGTCTCCTTCCAGCGGATTGGCCGATCGGTTCTCGAGCACGTACATCCGGTGGTCGAACAGACCTTCGTTCGTTTCCGTTGTATGCGCCGCAGCGAAATAGATATACCAGGCTCCGTCTATATAATGAATTTCGGGTGCCCATATGTTGGCGCTCAAGATGCCTCTTTCCCTCTTGCGCCAAACAACGGCCGGTTCGGCCTCGCCAAGCCCTTGAATCGTCTTGGAGCGTCGCACTTCAATGCGGTCATATTCAGGGACCGACGCCGTGAAATAATAATAACCATCCGTATGTTTGTACACCCACGGGTCCGCTCTTTGCGCGATGACGGGGTTATTGATCTGAACTATCGTTGACATGGCTTTCTCCTCTTTCTTTCTGTTTATCCCTTGACGCCGCCAGCGGTCATGCCTTCGATAAAGTAACGCTGGAAGAATAAGAACACGATCAACACCGGTATAACCGCGAAGCAAGCGCCAGCGATCAGTACTTGATAATTGTTGCCGTACGGCGTAAGCAGCGTCGAGAGACCGATCGGTATCGTCAGCTTCTCCGTACTGTTCAGCACGATTAGCGGCCACAAGAAGTTATTCCAGCTTCCGAGCGCCTGAAGGATCGCCATCGACGAGAAGGCAGGCGCCATCAGCGGCATCATGATCCGGAAGTAAATGCCGTACTCCGTACAGCCGTCTACGCGGGCCGCATCCAGGAAGTCGCGCGGAAGCCCGCCTGCATACTGCCTGAAGAAGAAGATGGGCAGCGGCGCTACCACGAACGGCAGAATAACGCCCCAAATATTGTTCATCAGCTTCATCGAGATCATCAACTTGTAGAGCGGAAGCATAATGATCTCAAGCGGGATGGCCATAATGACGAGCACCATGACGAATATGAAATTGCGTAGCTTAAATTTATACATCGCAATGCCGTAGCCGACCATAGAGGAGAATATCAAGGACAGCACCGTGAAAATAATCGTAATCAAAATACTATTGCCGTACCATTTCAAATAATTGCCGTCCAGCCGGAATATCTCGATATAATTCTCCCACGTGAACAGATCAGCGTTCATTTGCAGGTTAAGTCCGAAGCGGATCAGCTCCTGCGCCGGCTTGAAGGACGCGATGACCAGCGTGACAAGCGGGAACAGGGCGAATACGGCAAGACCGATGAACAGAATGAGCAACAGTACCCTGTTGAGGGACCACTTGGTTGGTGCAACAGATTCCATCGCCTAGCTCTCCTTCCTGAACATGCCGAAGAATGTCAGTTGAATGATGGTTACGATCAGCGTAATGCCTAGAAGCGCTACGCCGACAGCTGCGCCGAGTCCGAGGTTAAACTGCTCCCACCCTGTGCGGTACAAGTAACCAACGATTGTAAGTCCAATGTCTTTCGGCGAACGGTTGCCGCTCCACAGGACGAAGCTCTCCGTAAACATCGCAAGTCCACCGTAGATGCTGATCGTGAATACATAAATCGTAATGGGTTTAAGCATCGGCATCGTAATGTTCGTGAACTGCTTCCACGTCGTCGCGCCGTCAATTGAAGCCGATTCGTACAATTCCTTCGGTATATTTTGAAGGCCGGCTAAGAAGTACAGGAGGTTTACGCCAATCCACCGCCAGCAAGCCAGAATGAGCAACGTCATCATACCGAGCCATTGATCTCCTAGCCATTTTTGCTTCTCGAAGCCGAGGCTCGTCACTATCGAGTTCATCAGGGAACCTTCCAATTCGCCGAACGCCATCCGGAATATCGTACCGGCAACGACGACTGAAGTCAGCGCCGGGATGAACAGCGTTGCGCGAAACATATCTTTCAGTATCATCACTTTGGAGTTAAGAAGTACCGCAAGAACTAACGGAATCGGAATCAGCAGCGCTAGCGTCAGCACTGTGTAGATCGCACTATTCATTACCGCTTTCTTAAACATTGGATTCCAGATTTCTTGATAATTGTCCAATCCCACGAATTTGGATTCGCCGGGCACAATCTCCTGAAAGCTCATGGAGAATGCAGAGAAGACCGGATACACAAAAAATACGGCAAACGTAATGATGAAAGGAAGGACAAATACGTACGGAGCAATCGTTTGCGAATACAAAATTTTGGAGAATTTCGACCTTGGTTCTTTATTGTTGACTTTCACGATCGGAGCCTTGCTCTCCATCCCTATCCCTCCTACGGGAATGGCAGTATCACTAGTCCGAGAGGGCTAGTGATACGCCTTATTCACGCGCTTATTTTAATGAATCGTTGACTTCCTTCAACACCTTAGCCGCGTCTTCGCCGTCAACAAGGATGCGAACGTTCGTCTGCGTCTTAATCGCGTCGATGACTTGCGGCGTCTTCTCGCCGATGTTGATGCCTTCAATTTCACTCTTCACTTGATCAAGCACGTCGAAGATGTTGTCGCCGAAGTAGTCCGTGAACTTGTTCGCCGCTTTCATCGCCGGATCGGTCCATACGTCCGAACGGATCGGGTCGAAGCCGAGAATCGTCCATGTCGCCA
>NZ_JANIPJ010000048.1 GCF_024623455.1 Paenibacillus soyae
CTGGGTAGCCAAGTACGGACGGGATAAGCGCTGAAAGCATCTAAGCGTGAAGCCCCCCTCAAGATGAGATTTCCCAATTAGTAAGACCCCTTGAAGACGACGAGGTTGATAGGTTCGGGGTGGAAGCGCGGCAACGTGTGGAGCTGACGAATACTAATCGGTCGAGGGCTTATCCTAAATCAATACAGCGCGGATACGATTTGCAACTTATTCATATTCAGTTTTCAAGGTGTGATGATCAGATGATGAAATCACCCCACCGAGAAGTGGGTTTTTTATTGGCCTTTAGCTCAGCTGGTTAGAGCGCACCCCTGATAAGGGTGAGGTCGGTGGTTCGAGTCCACTAAGGCCAACCAGTAACTCTCATGAATGTTCATTCCCTGTATAACCACGGGAGGGGACGCATGGGGCCATAGCTCAGCTGGGAGAGCGCCTGCCTTGCAAGCAGGAGGTCAGCGGTTCGATCCCGCTTGGCTCCACCAAATTTAATAAGGCCCGTTGGTCAAGGGGTTAAGACACCTCCCTTTCACGGAGGTAACAGGGGTTCGAATCCCCTACGGGTCACCATTCATGGAGGATTAGCTCAGCTGGGAGAGCATCTGCCTTACAAGCAGAGGGTCGGCGGTTCGATCCCGTCATCCTCCACCATGAAGCATTGCTAATGACGCGGGGTGGAGCAGCTCGGTAGCTCGTCGGGCTCATAACCCGAAGGCCGCAGGTTCAAATCCTGCCCCCGCAACCAACATGGAGCTGTGGTGTAGAGGCCTAACATGCCTGCCTGTCACGCAGGAGACCGCGGGTTCGAATCCCGTCAGCTCCGCCATTTTCAAAAGTAAATTTGCCGCTGTAGCTCAATTGGTAGAGCAACTGACTTGTAATCAGTAGGTTGGGGGTTCAAGTCCTCTCGGCGGCACCATATGGCGGTCGTGGCGAAGGGGTTAACGCACCGGATTGTGGCTCCGGCATTCGTGGGTTCAAGTCCCATCGATCGCCCTTTACCATCGTTGGGGATTAGCCAAGCGGTAAGGCAACGGACTTTGACTCCGTCATGCCTAGGTTCGAATCCTAGATCCCCAGCCATTTTTATTAAGAGCCATTAGCTCAGTTGGTAGAGCACCTGACTTTTAATCAGGGTGTCGTAGGTTCGAGTCCTACATGGCTCACCAGTTTCATACGCGGTTGTGGTGGAATGGCAGACACGCTATCTTGAGGGGGTAGTGGGCGTACGCCCGTGGAGGTTCGAGTCCTCTCAACCGCACCATAATTAAATATGCGGTCATGGCGGAATTGGCAGACGCGCTAGATTCAGGTTCTAGTGTCAGCAATGACGTGGAGGTTCGAGTCCTCTTGACCGCACCATCATTAGCGGAAGTGGCTCAGCGGTAGAGCATCGCCTTGCCAAGGCGAGGGTCGCGGGTTCGATTCCCGTCTTCCGCTCCATTTTTATTTTTGCGGCCTTAGCTCAGCTGGATAGAGCGTTTGACTACGAATCAAAAGGTCAGGAGTTCGAATCTCTTAGGCCGCGCCATTTTTTACGGGATGTAGCTCAGCTTGGTAGAGCACCTGGTTTGGGACCAGGGGGTCGCATGTTCAAATCGTGTCATCCCGATACGTATAGAAAAAACCTTTATCCAATGTGGATAAAGGTTTTTTTGTTTGTGGGCTAAATTTCCAAAATAGGTATTGACGCAGTGTTTTGCCCTGGTTATACTGTATATAAAGATATACACAGTAAACACACCTGAACAATGTATGTAACCATTCGAATCGAGACGATTCGTCTCTAATCCAAGGAGGAGTTTTATTATGAAAAATGTTATCCAAGTCGTGAGCCCATTGGTGTTTATCGCTTATTTGCTGCTTACACGGTATGTTCCGATGCATGATTTTGCGGAAGGGGTGTTGGCAGGTCTATCTGCAACGATGAGCGTCTACGCGATCGTCTTGTTCGCTAAGAGGAAAGGGAAAAACACGGCGATTAACGAATAGAGGATAAAGAAATGCAGGAGAGGCGGGAGCATGAAATGAAGGTCACGTTTCCACTGGTTCATTCGTTGGAAGAGATCATGGAGCTTGCGCGAATGGCAGCGGAAATTTGGAGAGAATATTATGTATCCATCATTTCGAAGGAACAGATTGAATACATGATCGGCCAATATCAATCGGGCTCAGCCATCGCGAATCAAATCCAACATCAAGGCTATGAATATTATTTTATCCAGGAGAATGGCAGAGCCGTCGGATACCTATCGGTTAAACAAGAACAAGGGAAGCTCTTCTTGAGCAAGTTCTATGTGAGAAGGGAGCACCGAGGGCGCGGCTATGCCAGCCAAGCGATGGCCTTCCTGGAGCAGCTCTGCAGAGAGCGAAGCCTTAGCCATATCTGGTTAACGGTCAATCGCCATAACGAATCCAGCATTGCGGTTTACGACAAAAAAGGCTTCCGGACGCTACGGGAGCAGATAGCGGAAATCGGAAATGGATACGTTATGGATGACTTTGTAATGGAGAAAGCTATCGAGGCTTCATCTTAAAACCAACGGCAGCCTTGAATTTCTGAACTGCACCCCATTTGTTAGACACGACTAACAAAGGAGGTGCAGTTTTTTTGCCCAAATTCAGTTTAGATGAGAAATTGGAGGCCATTTATAGGTATCAGAATGGTGCCGAAGGAGTCAAAAGC
>NZ_JANIPJ010000049.1 GCF_024623455.1 Paenibacillus soyae
GTACGCCCAGCATGGGCGTCATCTCTAGGGTGAAAGTCCCGAACGGGGGCTGGCGAACGCCTACCGTTAGCCAAGAGCAAGGGTGTCCGTCGCGAGGCGGAATCTGAAGGAAGCTGGAGGCAAATGCACGAGCCAAGGTATACGAACTGGATTTGAGGCAGGGCAAGTCGGATGAGTCACCGAAACATGACGAAATCCAAAGTCGCCAAGGGCTTTTCCTGTAAACTCCAGTGGTTGCGGGCAGAAAGATGACGTTCTTATCTGGGGAGGCCTGCGGAAAACGCGAAGTCACTTCGTAACCGCGGCTGAGAAGCCGCGCTGAATCCGCAGGAGTCAGCAGAGGCCATAGTACGGGAGTACGGGACGCCGGAAACCGGAAGGGCTGAACCGAAAGGAGAGAGGAAACCGATGCGTTCGCATGAAGAGCAAAGACAGCAGAACATCTCGCAAGAGAGCTCGCGGCAAAGAGAAGCGGTGAAGCCGTCAGGGTATGCCGGAGCGCCGAGTTCTTCGTCGGCACAAGTCGCCCCGTCCTCTCGCGAAGCGAATAACGACTTGTTAGAACGAATGCTCCGAGGAGATAACCTCAGGCTCGCTTACAAGCGAGTGGTACAAAACGGAGGAGCGCCCGGCGTGGACAGTGTAACGGTAGCGAATCTACAAGCTTACCTGAAAACACATTGGGAGACGGTGAAGACCGAACTTCTCGCGGGAACCTACAGACCCATGCCCGCCAAACGGGTGGAAATCCCCAAACCCGGAGGCGGCGTGAGGCTGCTTGGCATCCCGACCGTGATGGACCGCTTTCTTCAACAAGCCCTCCTGCAAGTGATGAACCCGATCTTCGACGCGGACTTCTCAAGGCATAGCTACGGCTTTCGCCCAGGGAAGAGAGCGCATGACGCGGTAAAGCAAGCTCAGCACTACATCCAAGAAGGCTTTCGCTGGGTCGTAGACATGGACTTAGCGAAGTTCTTCGACCGAGTAAACCACGACATGCTCATGGCAAGGGTAGCACGAAAAGTGACGGACAAACGTGTCCTAAAGCTTATTCGTGCCTATCTAAACGCAGGAGTCATGGCGAACGGAGTATTCGAGAAAACGGGAGAAGGCACGCCGCAAGGCGGACCACTCAGTCCGCTCTTGGCGAACATTCTGCTGGACGACTTGGACAAAGAACTAGCCGAGCGAGGACTGCGGTTTGTCCGTTACGCGGATGACTGCAATATCTTCGTTGCCAGTAAACGTGCGGGCGAACGTGTCATGGAGTCGGTAACACGCTTCGTAGAAGGCAAGCTAAAACTAAAAGTGAATCGAGAGAAAAGTGCGGTAGACCGACCGTGGAACCGTAAGTTCCTCGGATTCAGTTTCCTCAGGGACAAGAAAGCGACGATTCGATTAGCGCCTCAAACGATCTCGAGGTTTAAAGAGAAGGTGCGAGAGCTAACGAGCAGAACGCGGTCGATGTCTATGGAAAACCGGATTATGCGTTTAAACCGCTATCTCATCGGCTGGATAGGCTATTTCCGACTAGCCTCGGCGAAAGGACACTGCGAGAAATTCGACCAGTGGATTCGTCGCAGGCTGCGCATGTGCTTATGGAAGCAATGGAAACGGGTACGTACCCGAGTTCGCGAGCTCCGAGCACTTGGTGTCCCAGAATGGGCATGTTTTGTCATAGCTAACTCCAGACGCGGAGCGTGGGAAATGTCTCGAAACACAAATAACGCCCTTCCGACTTCCTATTGGGAAGCGAAAGGGCTGAAAAGTTTACTTTCTCGTTATTTAGAACTTTGTTAACCTTTTGGAACCGCCGTATGCGGACCCGCATGTACGGTGGTGTGAGAGGACGGGGGCTAGCCGCCCCCTCCTACTCGATT
>NZ_JANIPJ010000004.1 GCF_024623455.1 Paenibacillus soyae
TGCTGCGGCGCTGGGTGTCAGGGAAGTACGCGTTGCCGCCGTCGATGATGATGTCGCCTTGGTCGAGATGCGGAACGAGCGAGTCGATCGTCGCGTCCGTGCCCGCGCCGGCTTGCACCATGATCAAGATTTTGCGAGGCGTCTCGAGCGATTGCACGAACTCTTCGATCGAATAAGCCGGCACCAGGTTTTTGCCCGCGGCTTCCTTCATCAAGTCATCCGTCTTCTCGCGGGAACGGTTGTACACCGACACCGTGAAGCCTCTGCTTTCAATATTAAGGGCCAGGTTTTTACCCATAACGGCCAATCCGATAACGCCAATCTGTTGTTTTGACATCTGGTTCTTCCATCCTTTGTCTGTAGTTTGGTCCACAATAGCTATATTCTACTCTTTTTGGTTCGAGATGAAAACTCTTTGCATGGAAAAATGTCACACTCGCCGCATCAGATTTATTAAAGGTCATCAAAAGATTTTCTTATAACGGATCCGAACGCAAAAAAACGACCCTACGCGCCCGCGTCCTCCACGCGAAGCATAAGATCGTTTTTAATCCTGGCACTCCGTTCGGTCATCCATTAGTCATAGCTCCAGTTGAAGCATCTCGGAACGAAGCCCCATTAGCCTTTCCTTCGATTTTGTAACCGCTTCCTCGTCTTTGGCCTCCAAAGCTTCGTGCAGAACGTAAAGCTCGTAATCGAGCTCGTAACGCAGCACGGCCGCCCGCTCCTCCGCTCGTTTCGATTGAAACGCCTTGATCATTTCCTCTATCGTGACGAAAGGCTTCTTCTGATAAATAATCCGATGTTCCATGCCTGACACCTCCACAAGTCGTATGATCTCGCCGAACATGATGTTCTCAATGACGATTTGACGATCCTTGATCCGTTTCACGACCGCATGTCCACGTGTGTCATTAATTAGCTTTTCGAGCAGCTCCGACAATTTTTCATCCTTAATTACATAATCGCCCACAATTTTGTATCGGCTGTTCATGCGCTGGAAATGCAGTTTCACGAGCTTGCGCCCGGTCCGAATCGACACGAGAAACTGTCCCTCCGTCTCGCTCCAATACAAGGAGTACCCTTCCTGAATAAGATCACGGATGAGATTTTGGATTTGCCGGCGTTCGAAACGTAGCTCCAAATTGCAGTATTCGACTTCATAACTTTTGTTCACGGCAATCCCTCCTTAAGCTTGGTGTAACGCTTCCTTCGAACAAAATCTCCTCAGAAGCATTCGCTTTCCGACAGTTGACGAAATAGTCTGAAAATTTGTTCTTATCCATATCTTATACTCCATCTTATGTTCTGGCAACTTGGATTATTGACTAATTTTACGAAATGACCGTCCCTTTCTTCTTTTCATCTTAACTTCAGGCGTATGTCTCGAATCTATGTTATAATGATTATCAATTAATAAAACTTCTCATTCATGACAGCAAAGGAGCAAGAACATGACGACCACAAATCTGACAACGCCGGTCCTCCCCGGCTTCGAACCTTCCGATTTCCAAGTATTCCAGCTGCAAGGACTGGAGGAGAGAATGCAGGGCATCGACAGCCTCATCCGCCCGAAATTCCGCGCGATCGGCGAACGGCTGATTGCCGAGCTCGCCCCTCTCGCGGGCAAGGAGCTTCACCTGCATATCGCCAAGCACGCGAGACGCACGGTCAATCCGCCCAAAGACACATGGCTCGCGATCTGCGACAACAAACGGGGGTACAAGGCGCATCCCCATTTCCAGCTTGGCTTGTTCGACGATCACCTGTTCATCTGGCTGGCTCTGATCTATGAGGTGCCGAACAAGAAGAGCATCGCCGCCGGACTGCTGGAGAACCTGGATGACGTGATCTCCGCCGTGCCGGACGTCTATGTCCTGTCCATGGATCATATGAAAAAAGAAAGCAGCCCGATCAGCGGGCTAGGCGACGAGGGCTGGAAAGCCGCGCTTACCCGTTTCCGCGACGTGCAGAAAGCCGAGCTCCTGATCGGCCGTCACGTCCAGTCGGAAGACGCGCTGCTCCGGAACGGAGATGCGCTGCTCGAATACGCCGCGTCTACTTACGAAACTTTAATGCCGCTTTACCGCATGGCATGCTCCTACAAATAATCCTATGGAAAGGCCTTCCCTGCATCGGAACTGCGGGGAAGGCCTTTTTAAATGCTATTGGCTGCTAAGCGTCCAGCGCGCTTGCCGCTTCGGCCGCTCCTTGCATGCGAGACGCCGCTTTTCTTTCCTTGCGGGACTTGCGGAAGAACAGGAGCTCGTAGACGCAAGGCACGATGATAAGGGTAAGCAGCGTGGCCGCGGCTAAGCCTCCGATAACGACGATGGCCAAGCTTTGCGATACGATGCTGCCCGATTCGTGGCTGCCGAACACGAGCGGCAGCATGGCGCAGATCGTCGCCAGCGCCGTCATGACGATCGGGCGCATGCGGGTCGTAGCCGCTTCAATCAAGGCATCGCGAATCGTCATCGTCGACTCGTTCTGTCTAACGCGATCGATCAGCACGATAGCGTTCGTCACGACGATGCCGATCAGCATCAGCGCCCCGAACATGGCCGTGAAGTCCGGCGTCACTCCCGTGACGAGCAATCCCGTCACCGCCCCGATCGCGGCCAGCGGCAGCGAGATCATGATCGCCAGCGGCGCCCGCAATGTCTTGAAGGTTAGAACCATGATCAGATACACAAGACCGATGGAAATGAGCGCGGTGACGCCCAGATCCGCGAAATCCTGCGACTGCTCGGCCGATGCGCCTCCTACGGCGATCGCCACGCCATCGGGGAGCTCCAGACCGTCGATGGCCTTCGTGATTTCCTGTCCAACGACGGACAGCTTCTTCGGATCGCTGTTCGCCGTTACGCGAATGTAGGTTTCGCCGTCTTTGTGGTAGGAAAGAGCGGGCTGCTCCGTCTGCGTCAGTGTTGCGATCGCGGATACGGCTTGCGGACCGCTCTCCGTCATGACGGTCAAGGAGCCCAGCTCATCGACGGAATCGGGGTTAACCGTAGGGAGAAGCATGACCGGCGTAGCCGCGCCATCCACTTGTATGGCGCCAAGCGGCATCGGATTCAGCAGACTTTGCAGCTGCATGGCCGCCTCCTCGCCTCTCGCCTGCTCCGAATTCAGTTCGAACGTATAAACGGGCTTTTTCTCCTCTTGATTGCTTTCGACCTTTAGCACGCCTTCGATGCCCGCAACCGCTTGAACCGCGAGCTCGGCTGCTTCCGCCAATTGTTCCGGATTCTCGCCCGTCACGTCCAGATGGATCGCGGAAGAACCGCCGCCCATCATAAGATCCAGCGCGTTAGCGGCAAGATCGGCATCCGCGTGCTCGGATTTCTGCTCAAGAACCGAATCCATGAACGCTTCGGCGTCCGCCCCTTCCTTCATATCGACGATATAGCTCACGAGCGTCGGGGAAACGATCGAACCGAATTGCGCGTTCTCAGAGCTGTTGCCGATCGTCATGAGCACCCACTCGACGTCCTTGCTGTCCGTTATGAAGCGTTCCAGCTTCTCGCCGCCCGCCAATACCTGTTCATACGGCGTATCGCTTGCATACTGGAGCTCCACGCTGACGTTCTCCGCGCTGGATGAATCGAGCGCGCCTTTGGGCATCGTCATATAAGCGCCTACCGATCCGACGAGAAGCACGGCCGACAACGTCAGCGCCACCCACTTATGCTTCAAGTTCCAGCCGATAAAGGCGGCGAATCGCGGCGAGCTCTTGTGCTCCGCTTCTTTCGTGCCGCGGAGCAGCACGGCGCTGAGCAGCGGCACGACGGTCAAAGCGACCACAAGCGAAGCGAGCAGCGAATACGTGACGGTCAGCGCGAAAGGAAGGAGGAAATCCTGCAAGGAACCACGCAGAAGCCCCATCGGCAGGAAGACGGCCACGGTTACGATGGTTGAAGACGTAATCGCGGAAGCCACTTCCTTCGTCGCATCCGTAATAAGTCCGATCGAGAACGGCTCTCTCTGCAGCCTGCGGTAAATATTCTCGATGACCACGATGCTGTCGTCGACTAATCGTCCAACGGCGACCGCAACGCCGCCCAAAGTAATAATGTTGAGCGAAACGCCGGATAACTGAAGCATATACAAGGTTATGCCGAGCGATAATGGGATCGACACGATGGTCACGATCGTCGCTTTGAAATTGCGCATGAACAGAAGGATGACGATCGTCGCGAACAACGCGCCAAGCAGCACCTCGCGCAGCATGCTGTTCACGGAATGCACGACAGACTCCGCCGTGCTGATCAGCAGTCTCGCTTCCAGCTGCGGATCGTCGGCGTTCAGCTCTTCCAATTTGTCTTCGATCTTATTGCCGACCGCTACCGCGTTCGCCTCCGCCGACTTGGAGATCGTCAGCATGACGGCTTCTTTGCCGTTCATCCGGCTTATGCTTTCCTGCTCCGTGCTCAGCTCCACGTCCGCCACGTCGGACAACTTGAGCGCCGGAGCAACGGGCAGAGCTTTCAACGTCTCCAGATCGGCGATCTCGTCAACGAGCTGAATATTAGCCGCCGTCCCCTCTATGGTCCGGTCTCCAAGCGAAACGGATACGCCCCTGCCCTGCAGCACGTTCAGAAGAGAGAGCACCGGCAGTCCTGCTTCCTGCAGCTTATCCGTCTTCGGCGCTACCGTAATCACGGAAGAGGCGCTTCCCGAAACCGTCAGCTGTCCCGCGCCTTCGATCGACTTCAGAGCGCTTTCGACTTCGGCGAGCTTCTCCTTCTTCTCCGCTTCGGTCAGCCCTTCATTGAAGGATACCGTAATCCAGCCGATCGGAATCATCGACGTATTCAGCTGCGTGACGAACGGCTTCATCACGTTCGAAGGAAGCGAAACGCCTGCGATAAGCTCCTGAATCTCGGTTTTCGCTTCCTTCATATTTGTTTTGGAATCGAAGTTGATGGAGATCTGGGAATAACCGTCTCCCGTCGTGGAGAAGACGGACTTCTTGCCTTTCACGAACATAACCGCCTCTTCGAGCGGGTTCGTTACTTGCGTCTCCATCGATCCCGCGCTGCTCCCCTGCCCTATGGCCGTGATGACGACCTGCGGATTATCCGCGGACGGCAAAAATTCCATCGGCAGCCGGAAATAACTGAGGGCTCCCATCGCGAGAGCCATGACGACCAGTAAGAGGATCGCCGCTTTGTTTCGGAATGACCATTCTGTCATTTTGTTCATTTTTTCCCCTAACTCCTTCTCCTATCGGATCTCTGTTTCATGTCTACCCCATCATACCGATTGGAAATCTTTCGGAGAAACGTCTCAGGTCGGTATTTCATCTGAACCGCCGGACGGAGCAGGCATACGACCAAAGTCGAGTTGCGGGCTAGCCAAAAGAAAGGTTTTTGAAAGAGCAGCGCCGAAAAGAAAATATACATTTGCTGCGAAGAGGAGTGTTGGCCGATGATCGTGAATCCCCTGGAAGGTTCGCGCGTCCTGTTAATTCCGATGGAGGATAGCCATGCGGAGGCTTTGTACCAGTGCTCGAGATCGCCGCATATTTGGGAGCGTCTGCCGGTCAAAGTGCAGAGCTTGGAACAAATGAAGGAATTCGTGGCCCAAGCGTTGGAGGGCAAAAAACGCGGAGATGAATTTCCGTTTGTCGTGTGGGACAAATCGCAAGGGAGAATCGTCGGGACGACCAGGTATTTGCGGATAGCCGCCGCGCACCGCAATTTGAATATCGGCTGGACGTGGTATTCGGAGGACGTGTGGCGCACATCCGTCAATACGGAGTGCAAATATTTGCTGCTCCGGCACGCGTTCGAACAATGGGGCGCGGTCCGCGTCGAATTGATCACGACGACGGTTCACTCCCGCTCGCAAGCGGCGATTGAACGTCTGGGAGCCGTTAGGGAAGGCGTATTGCGCCAAAAATACAATGGGATGGATTACGTTGTATTCAGCATGATTGACAAGGAATGGCCCGAAAAAAAGGATCGTTTGGAGGGAATGTTAGCAGGCGCGGGTCGGCCGGCGACATAAAAAAAACGCCGGGCTTGGCGAAACTCCGCCAGCCCGGCGTTTTCCATCTTAGCGTTGCTCGGCCGCATCCAGCCCTTGCTCCCTGGCATCCAGTTGACGGAAACGCAAAACGAATGCCAACGCGGCCAGGCACAAGATGCCTCCGACGAGATAAGGCAGCCCGAGCTGCACGGTGAACAGCATCGATCCGAGCAAAGGTCCGGCGATCCGGCCAAGGCTGTCCATCGACGAGCTTAAACCGGAAGCGACGCCTTGTCCAACCTTCGTCTTCTGCGTAATCAAAGACGTCACGCACGGACGGATCAGGGCGTTGCCTATACCGAATATCGCCAGCGACATAATGGCCCACCACAACGAATAGGCGTACAGCAGCAGGAAGAAGCCCAGGGCCGATACGATCAAGCCGATCGTAATGTATTTCGCCTCTTCGCCCTTCTTGATTCTGCGACGCACGACGCCCCCTTGCACGAGCGCTCCCACCAAGCCGCAGACGAAGAACAACAGCCCCACCTGCAGCGGCGTTACGTCGAATCGTCTCATGCCGAAAAATTGAAGCGTCGCTTCCATGCCCGCCAGCGTAAACGTGACAAAAAAGGCGAGCACGTACAAATATTTGAGCGGTCCTTGAAACGCCGTCCATCTGGATACGCGCTTCTCGCCCGCTACTCTCCGTTTATCGGTAGTGAGAGATTCCTTCAGCTTCCAGAACGCCAGGAAGAAGGTAATCATCGCAAGCGCCGATGCCGCGAAAAACGGCGTATGCAGCGAAAATACGCTAAGCAGACCGCCAATGCCGGGACCCAGCGTAAATCCGAGTCCGATGGACATCCCCACCAGCCCCATGCCTTTCGTCCGGTTCTCCGGAGGCGTAATATCCGCCACGTAAGCGACGATAACGGAAGCGACCGCTCCGGAGAACAAGCCCCCGAGAGCCCTTGACGCATACATGAGCGTCAGGCTGTCTCCCGCCAATCCGAACAGCAGGAAGCTCGCCGCGAACCCGATCAATCCGGTCAGAATAACGGGTCTTCTGCCTATCTTGTCCGACAGCGTCCCCCAGAAAGGCGACAGGATGAACGACACTAACGAATAAAGCGCGAGCATGCGGCCTGTATGCAGCTCTGCCGTTCTCGGATCCGCTTCTTGAATAATTTCCGGCATAACCGGGATGATAATGCCGAACCCGATAAAGGTAATCATAAGGATTGCCATAACAATGGCTAGACGTGTATCTTTCATGCGATCCCTCCACCAAACTATCGTACCACAACTAGATTTGCGCGATCTTTGAACAATTCGGGAACAAATCGGACTTCGGCTTTCCGCAAGAGGCGGACAACCTCATTATCCGCTTGCATTCCCCCTTGTTTTTGTTATACTCTACTTTGTTTGTACACTCCATGAAAGGCAGGGATGATAGCGATGGACCATAACAAAACCCCGCTCTTCACTGCGCTTCGCAAGCATGCGGAGCAGAATCCTGTTCAATTCCATATTCCGGGACATAAGAAGGGCCTCGGAAGCGACTCCGAATTCCGCGAATTTATCGGCGACAACGCGTTGTCGATCGATCTCATTAATATAGCGCCGCTTGACGACCTTCATCAGCCGACGGGCGTCATCGAAGAGGCTCAGAAGCTGGCGGCGGACGCATTCGGCTCCGATTATACCTTTTTCTCCGTGCAAGGAACAAGCGGCGCGATAATTACGATGATCATGGCCGTCTGCGCGCCGGGGGACAAAATCATCGTTCCTCGGAACGTTCACAAGTCGATCATGGCCGCCATTATTTTCGCCGGAGCCCGGCCCGTGTTCATCTCCCCGGCTCGCGACAGCAAACTCGGCATCGACCATGGCATTACGACCCGCTCCGTGCGGCGGGCGCTCGAGAGGCATCCGGACGCGAAGGCGGTTCTGGTCATTAACCCGACCTACTTCGGCATATGCGCGAATCTGAAAGAGATCGTGGATCTCGTACACGGCTACGATATTCCGGTGCTCGTCGACGAAGCGCACGGCGTGCTGATCCATTTCCACGATAAGCTCCCGATGTCGGCCATGCAGGCGGGCGCCGATATGGCGGCAACGAGCGTACATAAGCTGGGCGGCTCGATGACGCAGAGCTCCGTGCTCAACATCCGCAAGGGCCGAGTCAATCCGCAGCGCGTGCAGACGATCATCAGCATGCTGACGACGACGTCCACTTCGTATATTTTGCTGGCGTCGCTGGATACGTCGAGACGCAATCTGGCGCTGAACGGCCGCGTCATGGCCGAGCAAGCGATCGCCCTCGCGCAAGACGCGCGCCGTCAGATCAACGAAATCCCGGGTCTTTATTGCTTCGGGGAAGACATCCTGGGCGACGAAGCCACCTACGACTACGATCCGACCAAAGTCACGATCCATGTCCGCCACCTTGGCATCACCGGCTATGAAACGGAAAACTGGATGCGCGAACACTTTAATCTTGAAATCGAGCTTAGCGACATGTATAACATTCTTTGCCTGATAACGCCTGGCGATACCTCGGATTCGGTCGCAAAATTAATCGAGGCGCTGAAAGCATTGTCGGCTGCCTTCTATGAAGGAGCGGAAGCAAGAGAGCTCGTCGTCAAAATTCCGGACATCCCTCAGTTGTCCCTAACGCCGCGCGACGCGTTCTACGCCGAGACGGAGGTCATTCCGTTCAAGGAATCCGCCGGCCGCATTATCGCGGAATTTATTTACGTGTATCCGCCGGGCATTCCGATTCTGCTCCCGGGTGAAGTCATCTCGCAGAAAAACATCGATTACATCGTCGATCACGTCGAAGTCGGCCTGCCGGTCAAAGGACCGGAGGACCGCAGCATCGAGTACGTGAAGGTCATCGTCGAAGAAACGGCGATTTCCTAAAATGCGTGTTCAAAAAGGCCGGTTTTCAGGCGCTTCTTGCTTCTTGTAAAGCTTTCCAGCCCATGCTAAGATGGCTCTAGAGGTGATGCCGATGAGTCAAAGCGCTTATATCAAGCTGGTGAAAGGCTCCAAGGATCTGCAACTCACACTTCAGGATGTACAGGACGCGCTGCTTCGTTACCGGGAGATGACCGCGCTCACGGGGAAGCAGTTAGGCTGGGATTACGAGAACGCCGCCTTCCCCTACACGATCGAAACCCAAGGGGACGAGCGCTGGTTTTACCTGAAAGGCGTCACGTCTCCTTACAAGCACATCATAATCGGCACGGCCGAAACGACGACCGTCGGCGGGGATCCAGTCCGCTGCGTCCAAGTCGTGCTGCCCGAGGAATCCACGCACGGCGATAAGTCCAAAGCGAACGAGCTGTGCAAATACATCGCAAAATCATGGCTTGCCGAGCTGACGATGTTCAACGGCAGAACCGTATATTACAACCCGCGCAAATGAGAAGAGGGCTCCCAGGAACGGCAAATGCCGATCCGGGAGCCCTTCTATCTATCCGCTTAATCGCTCAGGCTTATTGGCCTTCGTTCTCCGTGCGGGCGATCTCTTCGTAAATTTTCGTTACGCGATCCCATTCCTCGTCGTCTTCGATGCCGACCAGGAACGCTTCTTCGTCTTCTTCTTCTATGCGGAAGATTACGCCGTCTTGCTCCGGATCTTGACGATCCAGCAGGACTGCATATACGTTGTCTTCGGATTCGAAAGTATACACCATCACCATTTCGCGCTCTTCGCCTTCATCGTTCGTTACGATGAAGACATGCTCTTCATGCTCGTGATCATGTCCGCAGCCACAGTCTTCGCCGTGCTCATGCTTGTGCTCGCTCATGATTGTTACCCCATTTCACTATATTGATCATACTTGCCCATCGTACCATGTATGCCCATAGGCGGTCAAACGAAAAGCTCCGCGTTTATGCGGAGCTTCAGATTGTTAATCCCATTAATCCTTCGGCACGCGCGAAGGAATTTGTTTTTCGGATACGACCGCCCATTCCTCCGAGCTCTCGACCTTCAAGTAGAATTTCACGGTATAAATTCCCGTGGATTCGAATTTGTAATCAAACTCCTCGGAGACGAACCAGAAGATATCCTTATCCTTCATTTCGCTTGCCACGTTCTTGCTTTGAATCGTTTTTTCTTTCCCGTACGGGTCTACGATCGAAAATTTAACGGCGGCAATATCCGTCTGCAAATTGTCGATCTGCGAGAAAACCTTGATCTTGCCTTGGAAGCCTTTCTCGACGACGCCGAATGGACTATTCCCTTTATTATAGAGGAACATATGTACGTTCGGCTTGTAAACCGTCGCGCGCTTGTTGGCGTTATCCCATTTCACGATCGCGTTCAAGGCGTTCGCCACTTCTCTAAGCGGCAAGTAGGTTTTGCCGTCGAGCATAAGTCCGCTTTCGTCCAACTCTCCGCCGTTAATTAAAACCCGCACCTTCTGAGCAGCGTCGTTTGCGAAAATAATGGTGCCCCCGCACAAGCTGAGCAGCACCAGCCAAACCGCTACCTTCCTGAACTTCATGGCTGCATTTACCCCCATCCGCATATTCTGGATGTAAGGTTATACTCTGTCCGCCGCACAAAGTTGCGCGGCCTTGAATATATTTTCGAGCCTGAGATCAAATGATTCCTCACTTGTCAAATGCTGTTGAAACCTGCGCTTGCCTGGGAAATGATTTCTCGTTATTACCCGTACGTTTTGGTCAGTATGCAAGGCACGCCTTTGCCGACGGCTCCCGGCTGCTGCATACTGGCCAAGTAGCGCATTCCCCGCGCGCACGGCGTCTTGCACACCTTGCAGGTGTCCGAAAGCACCAGTTTATAATTCACTTGTCTCCGATCGCTCGCCAGCTGCTTTCCTTTCGCCGCTTTTCCTTTGGCTCCTTTGTTTTTGCTCATGCCCGCCCACTCCTTCGTCGCTCATCCTCTACCTGCTACACATTGTATGCCGGAATGGGCGAGTGTGCTTCTGTCGCATTGGCTTACGCGAACAAAATTTGATAAAGTGATGTCAGACGAAACAAATGGGAAAGGAGTGGAGACGCACCATGCAAATAACGATGCTGGGTACCGGCAGCGCCTTCGCCAAACGGTATAACAACAATAACGCGCTGATCGAGGCAAACGGCTATCGCCTACTTGTGGATTGCGGCATCACGCTGCCGAAAGCGCTGCATGACGCAGGCATGGACTTCCCGCAGCTTGACGCCGTCCTTATTAGCCATATTCATGGGGATCACGTAGGAGGTCTCGAAGAGTACGCCTTCCAAATGATGTTTAAGCATCAGCGCAAGCCCGTGCTCTATATTGCCGACGTGTTGGTCGAGCCCCTCTGGCAGCATACGCTTCGAGGCGGTCTGACGCAAGGCGAGTTGAACGACATATCCGACTTCTTCGATGTGAGGCCTCTTCAAGCCGGTGTTGCTTATGAGCTCGCCGAAGGATTGGCCGTCGAGCTTATGCAAACGGAGCATATCGAAGGCAAAGCGAGCTTCTCGTTCCTATTTAACAAGCGTTTTTTCTATTCCGCCGATATGCGGTTCGACGGCAAGCTGCTGCAGGACCTTGTGGAGAGCGGCGTCGAGACGATCTATCACGACTGCCAGCTGGAGGCGCCAGGAGTGGTGCATGCGAGCTTGGAGGAGCTGCTGACGCTGCCGGAGCCGGTGCAGGAGAAAACGTGGCTCATGCATTACGGGGACGCCATGGAGCAGTACGAAGGCAAGACGGGCCGCATGCGGATTGTCCGTCAGCAAACGGCATACCAAGTTTAAGTTTGTGTGCAATCGTCAAAAAGCCGACATCTTAGGCCCCTGAAGGGCCTGATGTCGGCTTTTTGTTTATTTAATGTCCTAAAACAACGGCAAGTTGTCTAAATTGTTGGTCGGGTCGCCGTCCGCGTCGCCGCGAATGTACATTTCGCCGTCGCGGCCTTTGAACGCGTTCACGCCCGCGATTTGACCAGCCTGCACAGCCTGCAGGGCCGATTGGTAATCCAGCTCGCGGCCTGAGGAGGTTTTGCACGCCGTAATGTCTCCATCGCCGTTTTTCTGAACCGCTACGATTCGCTCGCGTTGATCCGCAATTTGGTTATCGTTCGTAAAAGATTCCATGCCTGTTCCTCCTTTTCTCTAGCCATACGGAGGTTAGCATGCCCGGAAACCCTTCCTCCTTATTCCTTCACCTTCCGCAGCCAGACGAACTCTTCGTCGTAAGACCAGGTGTCATGTGTAACGAGATGTGCGAGACCCGTAACGCAAACGCCGATAAGGCCGAACAAACCAACGACCCAAATTGCCAGGAATGCATACAGCGCAGCCATCCTCATCGCCTCCCTAAGCCCTTTTTAACCTTCTATGCGCACAGGCGGGAAAATAGTCTAACGACTTCCGCGAATACGGAATGCGCCGAGCAACAAACACTACATAACGGTGATTTCATTATCCCGACCGAATCGATAAGAATGGAGTGGACAACATGACGAATTTGAACAGCCAATATGATTGCGCGAACGCGTCCTCCGATTTGCCCGAGCTGATCAGCCAGCTGCAACAGCTCGAAAGCGGCACCCATGAGCAGAACCAGCAATGGCAAGACCAAGTGAACCATCTGCGGAATCAAATCCAATTCATCCGGAACAAATGCGACATTACGAAGGAATCCTGATTGGAATAAAAAGAGGCGCGCTAAGAAGATTTCCTCTTCTTGCGCGCCCCTCTATATGCGCTCGTATTTGCTTGCGCTTCCGCATCCGCCGCATCATCTTCCCTCTTCGCTTGGATGACCGCCCACAATGCGAGAATATCGCCGATTACAACGACAACGCCCGCAATAATGGCCAAATCATCAGCAGATAACCCACCATTGCCGCCCTTTCCGGATTTGGATTTGGACATCGCCGACTCCCGCCCATCGTCCTATGATGATAGTAGTCTATTCATGTAGGCAAGAATGGAGTGGGCATTTCCTTAATTGGGCGTGTAAGGATGAACCGGGTAGCCTCCCTGGTGCGGATTCGGACCAGCCGCTTAAAATTAATGGAGCTAATTTTCGTTAATGTTGTTCGAGCAGGCCGTCGGCCAGCTTCTTAACATAATCAGAATTTGTTCCGCCTGAGACTGCCTCGAAATACAGCAAAAGCACATTATTGATTTCATATGAAGCTGGCGGCTGGCTGCTCAGGATAGCCGACTGCCGCATAATCGTTTTCTGCCCTTGAACTCGCTCCTCTTCGGATGGGAACGTATAGACGTACAGCTCGCTTCCGTCGTCGAGACGGTAAGCCTGTTGGTAATCTGGACCAACTGATAACTTAAACGGTTCGCGCATCTCGTTTTCCGTCATTTGCATTTTGGATCTCTTGAGCTTCTCCTCGACCCATGCCCGATCCGGCAGACGGAGACCCTGCATGTACTTATCGTGAGAATCGCTTCCTCTGATCCAGAGCGCCAAAACAACCATTAATAATAGCATTAAGAAGGTTAATATCATAAAATAAGTCTTCCGGATGCCCACTTAAGCTAACCTCCATTCGATGAGCAGCGAACGCCACTCTTCGGACGTACGGTCGATAAAATCGCGCACGAGCTCTTCCGTGAAATAATCTGGCGCGATTCGGGGTTCGTTCGCGGACTCGCGCAGCCACTCGAGCTTCATTTCCCGATACCTTAGGACCTCATCCTTCTTGACGAGGGATGGCGCGAATCCGGCCTTCCCTAGTACCAAGCGATCGAAAACGCTGCTTGACCATAGACCAGACCGCAAAAGAATAAATTCAAGCTGGCTCACTTCTTTATGATAAGCTTCCCGCTCCGCATCCCGAGTACCATGAAAGCCTGCTTCGAAATCGGAATATAAGTCCAGCGTCCATCGAATATCCGTGTAAATATGTAGGAAATATCCATGAATATATTGACGCTCCTCGCATCCCGAAGCTTGATCCAGACAGGTTGAAAGCTCGGACCGCAGAAGCTCGCAGGTTGGAAAATCGCCGCCCTCCGTCATGAGATGGGTTATCCGTTTATCCGCCCTCGTCGCATGCTCTCTTGCGTGAATGGCGTCGGGAGCGATGCTGCCGAGCAGTAAAGACGGCGAAGCGTTTCCTCCCGAAGCTTGCTCCGCAATTGCAAAATGTACCATAGGCCATGGCATCGTTCGTCCCCTCCACAAATGTTCTCCATTGTTCAAACGATCCGGGGCCCAAAATAGTTACAGCCTACGCCTTAAAAAATGGCTTTTATTTCCTGTTGAAAAACGCACCTATGCGATTAATAATGGATTCTGGATGTTCTTTCCTGCTGTAGCATTGAGCAGAACAAAGGAGAATGGAATACGTAATGAGCAATATTATTGAATTCAAAGCTAGGGCTGCTTCAAATCCGCCCGCAGCCGACCAGGCAGCCGATAAAGGCGCATTATGGGAGAAGGGATTCGCGCTTTACGCCACCTCGCTCGGCTTGCTGCAGATCGCCAAGGAATCAAGCGTTGTCCGGATGGGCGAGGGTCCCTATAAGGGACTTAATAAAGGCATTCAAATGATGGCCGAAGCTGACTATGAACGGATGAAACAGGTCGTTGTCGATCCTGAACGAATCGAACGGGCTTTGCGGCAAACTTAATATCGACCAAAAGGAAAAACCCTTACGATTGTAAGGGTTTTTCCGGTCTTGCTGCTTCGTTTGCGTCTTAGAAACGTTGGCCGCCGATTTGTTGCTCAGCGATTTGAACCAGCTTCTTCGTGATGTAGCCACCAAGCGAACCAGCGTCGCGAGTGGACAGGTTGCCGTTGTAGCCGTCTTGTTGGTAAGCAACGCCCAGTGTGGAAGCCGCCTCCATTTTGATTTGGTTGATCGCTTGTTTCGCTTGCGGTACTACCAGTGTGTTTGAATTTTGTCTGCTCATGTTAGTCACTCCTTAGTTGGATGTGATATTATTTTGTCGCGAAACTCGAGAACTATACACCTGAACATGGGTAATTTCAAAAAAATTTTTTGCTACCCGAAAAAACCTTGAATTTACTAGCAACGCCCTGACTCCGAGTATGTGAGAACAAGGAATGAAGCAAAATAAACCGTCTTGCAAAAAACCATCCAGAGGAGTGTTTCATGTGCGTGAAGGTTTGATTCCGACCGTTCTAGGCGCCGTGGTGACCGCATCGGGCGCAACCATGCTGAAGAGCAAGTACAAGCTTGTAGGAACCGGCGTTCTTGGATTCGGCCTAGCCCATGTCGTGCTTGGCGCGATCGATCTCGTGGAACATCGCAAGGAATAGGATTAGCAGGACGGGAGGCCGGCATGGCCTCCTTTTTTCTTTCCTTTTATTACATCGCAAGCGCGCGCGGCCGATAGTAATAACAGGAGGTGAGACGAATGGATATCGCAGCTATGTCGACGATGCTTAGCCAAGCTTCCTTGTCGCAGGCCGTGGGAATTAAAGTCCTTAATATGGCGAAAGGACAAGCTGAGCAGCAAAGCCAGCAGCTTGTGCAGATGATGAATGCCAGCCTGGATCCCAACCTCGGCAAGAACCTCGATCTTCGCGTCTAGCCCTATGCCCGCCGCTTCGGCGGGTTTTTCTTTTAACTCCACAAAAAAAAAAGGAAATCCGCTTTCAAGAGCGGATTTCCCTCGTCTCTGATTACCCTTGCGAGCTGGTGATGGTGCGATACTTCAAAGATGGATGAGTCTTTCATAGGTTTTGAACAGCTCGTCTCCCCCATGCGCCTCGTCTTCCAATGCTTTGATCATTAGGCCATGTACATTATCCCGCGGATTCATGCTGTAGTCATGAGGGAAGCCGACAATAATCGGCTGGTTGCGGTCCGCGAATCGTTCAGCGATAGAATATCCCCAGCTTAACGCCTCATGATTGCGTACGAACACTTCCCCCAAGTACATGGCAATATCCATCCCGATCGCCAAAGAACCCGTGCTTAACTCATATTGATAAACTTTTCTGCTGAGCATCTTTCTTTTGATGAAACCGTTCGCCTTCTCGTACTCGGCATCAAAAACTTCCTTCGGCTTCGGGCTCCATTCGATTTGCTTCAGAAACCATTCCCACAATGCCTTTAAGGAAGCCGGCGAGAAATCCAACTGATCCCGATCCCCTCCTCCGGTCATTTGAAAGGCAAGCGATAACAGCTTCATTCGCGATGGAATTTGCTCCACATACCAATCAAAGAACCGTTTGGCTTCTTCTTTGCTCATTTCCGCAAAAGGGCGATGCTCGAACGGCGGTTCCATTAACGTGTACTTCATCTGCTCACCTCAGTAGTGTTTGACAACGGTAATGCCGTTGCTTGTAAGGAATTGCTCCAGCGGTCCGGAAGGACCCGCTCTGCCCGTTACGCCGCTCGTGAAGAAATGCCATTCGACATGCTGTACCGTATTGGGATCGTTTTTGAGCAGCCAGGCATCCTTCAGCACTTGTTCTCTTATGCTGTCCGTCAGCGTCATGTAGCCCACCTTGGATTCGTAGGCGGTCTTAGACGCCGCATCATAGACGTCAATAAAACGGTTGCCGAGAGCAGGGTCGGAAATTTGACGATAAAATTGCGTCGTGCCGGGAGTTTTGTCCACGCCGGCCAACGCTCTTAGAAACGCCTCTCCGCCCCTTCCCGTCGAGAAGCTAAGTCCTTGTGCCGTACCATTCTGCAAGGCATTAACAATGGCGGCCGCGTCCGCAGGCGTCTTGATGTCTAACGCGTCGAAATCCGAAGGGTAAATCTTCTCGCCCGCAAGAGAACGCAGATCCGCCGCTGAGAAGCCATTGTCTAATTGCTTGGCAGCCTCGGCCGCTTCCGTACTGTCTTTAATGCCGAATTGATCGTATTGGCTTGGATGTATTCCATTATCGGCCAATTTGACCGCATCGTCCAGACCAATCTTGCTATCTAGGATTTGCCTGATCTGACTCTCATCCAACCCCTTGTTAAGCAGGTCCCGAACCCGATCCAGACCTTCTTTGCCGTATTGGCTGCCAACATCGTCGATCAGTTCTTTGCTGGCGCCCGCTTTTTGCAAATCGTCGATTGCCTTCACCACGTCATCCACGGAATCCGTGCCCGAGTTGCGGAGCACATCGTCGAGGAAGTCATCTCCGTAATCTCTGGCTATGCGCTCGACCGGATCCGTATTTTTCAGCAAATTTTTAATCGCTTGGATGGCGTCATCGGCGAATTTCGCCAAGCCCGGTAAAACCTTAGCCAATATACCGCCGCCAATGGCAGCGAGTATCCCTATAATGGCTTCCGTGATCAACGCCTGTCCCGCTTCGCTGTCCCCGTACAAATAATATTGCATCATGAGATCCATAATTTGTATGGCAAACGAAATGGTGAGAGCCAGCATGACCAAACCCAGGATGCCTCCCACAAGCGTTCCCGCCGCAAGCAAAGCAGCCGTGCTCAATATCATGAGGACCAGATCGATAATGGCGACAAGCGCCGCCAGCCCGACAGCCAGAGCGGAGGAGCCTCCGGCGGTTCCGCCACTGAGCATATATCCGGCTGCCCCCGTATTGGGATCAAGGACGATATAACCCGTGCCGTTCCAGTCATAAAATTGAATATTATGCTCCGGGATAATGGCAATCCGGCCCTGATTCACCGCGTTCGTAATATCGCTCTTCACCATGGAGCTTACCTGCAGCTTCGGCAGGACCGTGGCGATATTGCTCTTCGAAACCGTATAGATCGGAACCGCGCGCTCATTGGCTTCTTCGAGAATGCGAATCGCGGATACCGATGGCAGATTCAGGATTTGCTCATAAATGGCATGCTCCATCGCGGATGCATATACACCCGAGCCCAGCATAAAGGCTTTCTGGCTCTGCTTGTCGCCGTTCTTGCTGACTACGGAATACACGTTGTGATCAACATCGATGTACAAGCCGCCTTCGCTGATTTGCACCGGGCTCATGAACATATAGCCGACACTCACGTTATACCCGGTCATCAGCTCCCGAAGCATCGGATTGACGTTCACCTTCAGCCGGGCGGACATGATCGCATCGTTCACGTCGACTTGCGCGAAGTACGAGCTGCCAGCCGCATGCAGAATCTCGCCCAACGCTTCGTTGGTGTACATGGTCTGCTCGGTAACCGATCCTTTGATTTGGTCAAGGCTCTCTTGAATTTGGCTCAGCTGGCTCGAGGACATATGCCCGTAATTCAATACGACGGCGTAGAAGCCCCCGGCCGTGACCGGGTTCACGATCTTCTGCGGCGCATGTCCCGGCGCATGCATGGTCATCGTGAACTGCTGCTGGTAAGCAAGCCCAACTGCAGTGCCCGTTGCGACAGCCTCGCCGTCCATATACAACACAGGCTTAACCTTCACGAGATACGCCGGCGTTTGGAATAGCCCTCCATAGCTCGCGATAATCGCCTCGTCTTCTTTCGTAGCAGGAATCCATGATAGCGTAATCTTCTTGCCATACAAATCGACGGCGCTAGCTTCATAGACAAAATCCGGCGCCGAGGAGAACGATAGGCCAAACGGGTTCGCGCCGCTAATGGCGAACGTAACCCGATCGGAGTCCGTGTCGGTTACCTCCCGGAACTCTTCTTGAACCTCTACCAGCTTAGCTGGCAGAGACAGCGGAAGCGCGCGCAATTGCTGCGGTATGATTTCCTTGCCTCCAATTAGAGCTTCGATCTGTCCGTTCTCCAATTGGTGCTCCTCGATATAAGCTTGAATGGCGTCCATGGAGGCGCCGACTTTGTCCTGATAGCCCAGCAGATCCAGATTGGTGGTGCTGAGCAGATCGCCTGAGCGCTCGCCGGTCAGCAGCATATTCTGGAAGTTCTGCTCATCCCAGCCGCCAATCTCTTCAAAGTCGAGGCCCGTCGTATACTTATACTGCTTAAAGCTCGGATCAAGCGGAACCCATATAGAATCCCCCGCTGTGCCGGGTAAGCCTCTTCCGTCGCCATAAGGAACATAGGCTTCTACCCATACATGCTCCATGCGAATCTCGGAAAGCTTGCCCTGCGAGACGATGCCCGTAACGGGGATGCCGAGCGCGCCCAGTGTCCGAATCGCGGCTTCCGGCGTTTCGGCGTCTACCCAGTTCTGTACCCGGGCCGCCGGGAAATCCACCACGCCCTTGACATAGCGTGCGGGAATATCGTGATAGCGCAGCAGCGAGATCAGCAAGGACGCCTGATCCATATCGTTGCCGCTCTGCTCCAGCAGCGCTCCCGACGCCCCTTTGCGCGAACCGTAATAAGGGACAAAATCAATATGATTTCTTACATATTCATAGAGCTTAACCGGATTGCTACCAATCTCCTGCGCCTTGCTTTCCAGTTCAGGCGTCATGCGCGTTTCCTTCGTTGCCTCTAAGTCGGCCGCTTCCGGCACGTAAGGCAATGACAGCAACGTTTGCGCATCCGCCGAAGCGGCCATGAACGCCGCGGATCCGCCGTTCCCGGTAATAGGTTCCGCCGGTTCCCGCGTCACGTCGCGATGAGGCAGCTCCGTACCGATTGAAGCCTCCGGCCTCTCCGGACTCATAAGCTGCTTCAGCTGCAGCAGCTTCTCCTGGATGTCGCTGGCATCTAAGTGCTTAAAGGATTGCCCCTTCGATACCATCTGCCGCAGCTCCTTCATGATGCTTTGCAGCTCGCCGTACTGCTGCATGAACTCCGCTTGAAACGCATCATTGCGGGCTAAGCCATTCGCGGCTTTCAGCTTGTTCAGCTTAACGCCGTGCTCCTTGAATTCTTGTTCCACTCGCTTACCCGCTTCCTTCAGCTCCTGGTCGAGCTGCTTCAGCGTTTCCTTGAGCTGCTTCAAATCCTGCTTCGTCACGTGCTCATCCAATGCTTGATAAGCTTGATCTAATTGAAGCATAAGATTCTGAAGCTCTGTGTTCGCCGTTTCCTGTTGCACGGGTTCGCTTAGTGGCTGTATACCCTGCGTCTTCCATTGCTCCAAGGCATATTCCATCCGTTTTTCGGCCGCAAAGATCTGGGTGGGCAGCACGTATGTGAAGCTGAATGCCGCGAGCACCGCGAACACGATAGACCTAAACCACTTTTTATTCCGAGAAAACATATCTATCTGCGACCTCCTTGATACCACATCGATTCATACAGGGTGAGAATGCGCTCCAAATGGTACCTGACCTCATCGGAGTAGGTGTCCTTGATCAACAAATGAAGCGTCTTGTTGATTTCTCCAATAGCGAAGCTCAGCTGCTCCGTCGTTGCCGGAGGCTCCGTCTGCCATTGCTTAAGCAGAGCTAGGGTTGCGTTCACTTTTCCGCGGCCATGCTGCGCGTCATAGGCGGCAAGCTCCTCGATCGTATCCGTTAGAAGCTCGTCTTCAGGTTGATGGATCGCAAGGCGTATGGTTTCCGTGCCCAATGTAATGAAGCTGCCTTCCTGCCAGAAGCCGTATTCCACGTACAACTCCGAATACTCGGCATTCGTAACCGTCAAGACGGCGTCCAAGGAGAGCGTCGAATTGGCGGATATCAATTGGCGCCAGACCAGCTGATTCCCTTGAACCTCGAAGTCGCCGGCATTCGCTGCCGCTATGCCCTGCTCAGGTAAAACTAAACGCACTTCCGCTTCGATCGGCCCTCCTAGCGCATGGACATTCACCTGGACGGCCTGCCCGGCTCCCAAATCATTTGCGCTCGCGATCGGCGCTGCCGCATCTAGAGCATGCTGCAGCAGCAGACCGAGCTGTTCGTCGGACAACTGGAAAGCGTCAAAGGCGATGTGCACGGCATTTCCTTGTCCATAACGGTTCAGAGTCACAGCAGGAGTGGACGATCCGCCTTTTTTGGCGCTCACCGCCCACTCTGCTACAACAGAGGCGGTAGTGATCGTCAGCTTGTCTCCCTTGCCGCTGTAGGCCGCCGTTATATCCGTCCACGCCGATGATTGCCATTGGCCTTCCCTCACCTGCTCTACCCCATGAAGCTTTGCTCCAATGGTTTCAAAGGTTTTGTAGTTGTTCATATTGGCGGCAGGAGTTGTGATGACGCCTGCTCCCGCATGCAGTTTTCCAATCAGCTCCTGATCGAGCTGCGCAGGAAGTCCGGTTTGGGTATCCGCTATGAAATACACGTTATAGCTGCCTGATCGAAGCTCGCGAATGAAAGACTCGCTGTCCGTCACGATCGTGTAGTCATCCCCTTGCAGTGCCGGGAGAATCTGATTCAGCCGCTGGCGACGGGATGGATCCTCCGACCACACCAGCAGTCTTGTCGATTGATTATCGACCGAAGCATCTATCGCAAGCGAAATGGCGATGGTGAAAGCCGTCGTCGCAAGCGTGCGCACCTCCCCGTTCGGAAGCGTTGCCTGAAGAACGATCATGTATGGTCCAACATCCAATCCGTCGGTGTCCAGCGCGTAATGGCCGCCGGCGCTTTCTCCCGCTCCAAGCTGCAGCGGTCCTTCGAAGGTTCTAACTATCGCTCCTTGCTGCTCAGGGTCAACCAGCAATATTTGATAGCTGGCATCCGTTAATGCCGCATTGCCGCTATTGTTGAACGTATAGCTGATTGTAGCGGACTCTCCGTAGAACAAAGTTCGCTTATCCACGTCGACCGTGGCTTCCAATCCATACCCCGTCTCGCCTGTCGATTGAATCCGGAACTCGCTTGTACTGCTTGCCTCCGCTCCGGATATATCCACAGCACGAGCTATTACGGTATACAATCCAGCCGGGGCTTGCACGTCGCTCCACAAGGACTGTTTGCTAACCTGCTCATCCGGCGACATATAGCCAACCTCAATCGCATCCGCCCATACCTCAGCTCCTTGTTCATCGACAATCGTTACCAACAAGGAAACTTGCTTTAGGTCATGGTTCAAGCTGGCGTTCTCCAAGCTGTGCAGCAGAGCTACAGCTTCTCCCGGTGCATACTCCGTCTTATTCGGCACCGTGCTGAGCGACAACGAACCATTAGAGGAAATGGTAAAGACCGTTTCGCTTACAGCCGTGATGCCTCTGGAATCTTCAATTGACAGGCGCAGCGTATAGCTGCCCGAATAAGTGGAGCCTGTATTCCACACAAAGCTCTGCTCATCCGTCTGCACCTTCTCTAGTCCCGTGATGGTATAGCGGGCAACCTCCGCTACTTGCCGACCCTCCCCGTCCAGAATCTCGACTTTGGCTTCGACATCAGCGGCCGCTTCCATCAGATTTGTGACGGTGGCACTGATCGTTACAGGCTCGTTCGCGCTATAAACCTCTTTATCTGCGCTCACTTCGGGTTTCACCGCATTCGTCACGTTAAGCTTCATATCGTCGAGCTTAATGATTTCAGGAAGACCGTTTTTATTGGTGTACTCGATTTGAGTCCCCGTCGTAATCAAGGCTGTTGTCCCGGATTCGAACTGCTCCCCGTACAAACCAATCTGGATCGGCACTTCCTGCCCCATTACGATTAAATCCTTATTCCAGACCAGCTGCGTGCTTCCGTCCGGCAGAACCGTCATCGAAGCAGGCAGCGGCGATGTCTTGGAGAGATCGACAGCGATGCCGGCCGGAATCGTCGTCGTCAGCTTCACGTCCGTTCCTGCCGTATTGAATATTTCTCCGCCAATTTCATTAATGATCTCTTCCAGCTGCTCAGGCGTTGGGCTGTATTGGTAGAGCCCTCCCGTCTCGTCCGCAATCGTCTGCATGAGATATTGATCAACGCTTCCCAGGCCAAGCGTGAAGATCGTGATTCCTTCTTCTGCCGCGCGCCGAGCTTCTTGGATCGCGGACGTTCGGGTGGATTGGCCATCGGACAGCAGAACGATGATCTTCTCTCTGTCCGGTTCGCTGTTGCTTAATGCTGCCCTTGCCGCGCTGATTCCGGAGTGGATGGCCGTTCCGCCGCTAGCGTAGGCTTTGTCGATTGCGCTCGTCAGCAGCGTGACGTCGCTCGTCAGACTTTGAATTAATCGAGCGCTCGATTCAAAGAACACAACCGCGCCCTGGTCATTCTCCTGAATCAGCTCAAGCAGCTGCTTCGATGCTTCCTTCGCTTTAACGATCGGAGTGCCGGCCATGCTTCCCGACACATCCAGGACATACACCATGTCGAGCGGTTGACGCTCTGGAGTAGTCGGCAATCCAAGCCCTTGCAGCGTGACCGAAGCGGTTATGTCGTTATATCCCGGATACAAATAATCCGGCGTTATGCTTTGCTCCCCATCCACCCTCGTTGGAGGAGGAGGCGGCACGATAGTAACGTTTTGCGCCGTTTCGGCTGCAATAGTGCCATCAGTCAGGCTGACATATGCTTTGATGACATAGGATCCTTCCGCCGATACATCCGGTGTGAAGGTGCCCAGCTGAACGCGGTAAGCCGGCTCCTCCATAGGCGCATGGACCGGTAAATCCAACTCCTTCATGATCTGGCCGTCTGGCGCGATAACCTCCGCTTGAAGCGTAAGCTGTCCGTCCACATTGCTTGATTTGAAGATGGTCGCCGAATAAGCTACCTCTCGCGGTTCATTCAGGACGACCTCCGACGGAGTGGTTCTTACCGAAACGCCCTCCACTTTAAAGGTCGGGACGATCGTAAACGAGGCTTGCTTCTCCGCCAGAATCTCCCCAGACTGCTTATCCTTCAGCTGTACAATGACCGCATAGCTTCCCGGGGCATAGCTTTGGGTATTCCACTGCAGACTTTCTTGTTTTAGAATCGCTTCTACCAGTCCGTCCGGATGCTGAATGAAAGCTATTTCCTGCACCTGATCGATAGGCGCATGATGGACAGCCGTGATCTTCACGGTTTGGAAAGCCTCGAACTCATCGGTTGTGACAGGCTGACCGTCGCCGCCCTCCGTCGACAGCACGATGTCTTCGATTAAATGCTTGCGTTCTATGTATCTCTTCATATCCCGCAGCATTTCCAGCGCCAGCACCGTAAGGGACGAATCCTGCTCCCAGCTGCCGTCGCCGCTCTGCAAGGCAAGAATAGGCTGGGCGAGCTCCTCTACATATTGACCGCCCAGAGAGGCCTGAACGGCTCGCGCGGCGATCAGCGTTCTTTCGAGGCCGTAGCCGGTCATTCCCCAGTGGCCTTCGGCGCCTCGCTGACCCGCCACATATTGCCCGCCTTCCTGCATAGCAGACAATAGCTCCGTGTACGATTGGCCTTGTTTTGCTTGGTATTCATGCAGCCATAGAATGATGGCGGAAGTGAGCGGGACGCTTCCAGGCTGGCCGGCAACATAGGCCCAGCTTCCATCGTTATTTTGTTGCTGCAGCAAATAAGCGATAGCGCGGTTGATTACCGCAGGGTCCGGCTGTTCGGGAAGCAAATGCTCCAGCACCGTCCAGGTGTATAGAACATCGCTTCCGAAGCCGTCGGCTATTCCCCATCCGCCGTCATCATTTTGCTCGGCTGCTAGATTCTGAATTTCAGAAGTCTTGATCGCTTCTTCATAGAAAGGAAGAATGCGGGCCCGCTCGCCGTTGTTATAGGGCACTTGAGCGATTAAATAAGCCGCCGCGGCTTGTATGGCCGCCGCCGACTGCTCGGATTGCTCAGCTGCAGGCAGCTGATTCAAATACAAGGCTACCTGGGAGGTGTACTCGATTTTGCTGTAATCCTCGGCTCCCCAAGAGCCATCCGGCTGCTGATCGGCAAGAAGATACCGTTCGCCGCTTTCAATAGCCGTCTGAATGGTCGGTGCTTCAACTGTTGCTGAAGCCTCCGCGAATGCCAGATTCGCAGGTGAAAGAAGAGAAACCATCATCGCGGCCGCAATCATAACGACGCTGAATCTCGTTCCTCCCTTTCGCGCTCTCAACTGAATCATGCTCTTTCCTCCTATGTGTAATAGTTGCAAGTAGAATGATAGTATGAACCCTTTGCATAAACTGTCGAAATTTGTTAATTTGCTTATTTTTAATGAACATACGAAATAACCGCCTTCCGTGGAAGGCGGCTTTTATTAGGGTGAGATTAATATAAGGTTGAATTGAATTGTCGGCTCCCGCGCTTTCCTCGCAGTGACTGTATCGTTTCTGTTGAAACTTATTAAACAATCGTTCTACATCTCTAACTATAAGTGAATGATTCCCACACTCAGGACAAAGCACCTTCTCGTCTGGATTTAATGCTCGCCCGAAGGCCCATAGCCGAATGACAATCTGCCGATGTTTTAAGCAGCTAACGGAACTCACAGACCTTATCTGCGCTTAAAATCGCATTTCTGGAATCTTACGGAACTATAAGCTCTTATTCATCCGAATAGCCCTTGTCCACCACCAAAATAGTGCAAATAGCGGCTGTCAGTTCCGTTAGTAGCCATACACCGCCAGAAATACAGGGAATAACGGCTGTCAGTTCCGTATAGATTCTGCAGCTTAGCATTTTTATAAAACGGCCCCTTAGCTTCATGCAAATGGAGTAGCTATCGTCGGGCAAACCGCTCCATGAAGGGTTCAACTAACGACTCCCGTAACACGATAAACAATAACTCGATATTGGTTACTGTTATACGCTGTGGTCAGGCAGATTCACTACTTCCTCTCGCGTGAGTGACATTTGTTTCATAGTAGACTCAATTAGTTCTTGTCTCCATGCCATTAGATACCCCACCAGAAATCATAAGAACTCGTTTTAACGTAAATAGTTGTTGTCGCAAGCTTGAACTCCTCCCGTTACCAGCAGTGAAATCAATTAGAAATACTCTTATATATTGCAAAACAGCAGCCTATTACTGCCTGCTAACGATTACTTATGCCTAAATCATACAATACCACATACTGGAACTAAACTATCCTGCCCTTTAGCTTAATGGAAAAAAGCAGCTACCGCGATGGCAAACTGCTCCTGGTGCTCTGAACTAACGTTCCCAGATAGCTTAATCCTGTTTTCTCAATAAATCATTGAAGATTTGCGTTACTTCTGCATATCCGACAATTCTTGATGCCTCTTGAATTCTAATTACTTTACCAATCCATAGCGTTCGTGGATATGCCTCTGGGGATATAAAAGTAATTGTCCCCATCACTGTCTCACCAGGCATTAGAACCACATCATCGTAATAATGGTGTTCCCCTGTCGTTAGGTAATCATCTCTAATCAGATGTGCCGGACGGTATCCTGAGGAAACTGGCTTATGTTTCCTTAGATCTTTTTCATTCCCTTTTAATAAAGTTATTTTTGCTTCAATATCATACATTCTGCTTGCTACTTCGAAATCTTTGGTTTAAATACTTTTTCATACTAACGTTTCCAGTTAGTTGAACCAAAGATAGACAAGTAATTGGAAACCGGTAGACCTATTTTTTTGATTTCTCAATCGCAATTTTCATTGAATTTGCTAAATCACCTGGTTTAACACTTTTGCCTAGCACGATTTCCTCTTCTTTCTGAAAGTGAAAACCTTTATTAGGGACCTTTCTAGCCGGTTTAATTACATAACCAATCTCATCATTCCAGAAGCAACTAAAATAGATTAATCCTCTAATGGCATTAGACCATCCTTTAATATTGAAATACAGCTCAATAGGCGTAGTATTTATTAATTCATCTGGATTTTTGGTGAAACATTGATCCAATGTCAACAATAGCTTTTCCTCCACATTCTCATCTGAAAACGGTGATTCCAGCTCGTTGACAATATTAATATCTACATCAGATTTCAATTTTTTAGAGTATCCAATTGGAATCATGTACATGTCGCCTCTGTTGTTAACATAGATACCTGCCTTCTTATACCTCGGTTGTTTATTGAAGAAATTTATGAATTTCATCAAATCTTGTTTCCTTTCTATCCGATCTTCCATTTTCTTGATTTATATACTTCAATCACATGATCACGTTTTCCTGCCCAATAGCGTAAAGAGGCTGCCGGAAAAATCGGCAGCCTCTTCTTAGTTGTATTATTGAACAATCGTTCCCAGATAGCGCAATGGAGTTGCTTGTATAATGATTCGTACCTACATGAAATAAGTTCTGTTATATTTTATTGTTTCTTTTTGATTGAATCTACTTTGCTTGCTATTGCAAACAAAACAAAATAATCGAAAACACAATAAAGCCAAACATTATTGCACCCCAACCTGTATTTATAGCTGTATTCTGATTCCCCATTGCTATTTTCTTTGCGAGTCCAACACAGTTAACAAAAAAGATAATGGCGACAATAGGTGTTAAAAAGATAAGTAATAGCATAAAAACACCCCCTTAGATTTAATAGACGGCTCTTATATTCTATGTTCCCCGATAGCTCAATGAATGTCGCTTTGAGGAATAATTATAGACTGTGGTCATCTCGATTGTTTAATAAGGTATCAATCTTCCTATAATCTCAACGTTCATAAAAAGCAGTTGGTTGCGCCATCCTGCCCGATCAACGACAGAGGGAGCAGCTGCGCGGCGGCAAACTGCTCCCGATTGGCTCTGAACTAACGTTCCCCGATAGTTCAACGAAATCAGCTTATAATTTCAATTCTCAAGCAGGTAATTGTGCTGTCCATCATTGGGATTTTCATAAGACATTTGTAAAGTTGAACTCCATTGATTTCAACGTCTTGAATTAATATATCATGAATAAAGAAGTCAGAATCACCGGGTTTACTCGGGATAGTTCCTGTTATACCTTCCAGCCAAGAGTTGAAATTCGCTGAAAAACAGTCTTTGAAAAAAACGGTTGTATCATTGTCATCACTAGTCGGGTCACCATACATCATACGTACAACATGTGATTCATGGTCATATGATAGCTTTTTTAACTTCGCATCAATATAACCAGTATCAAGTAGCCGGTGCATAATTGTACTGCTGCTTGCTCTCATAACCCGATCCTCCTCCGAATTTCGCACTAAACCATTATAACAAACGGTTGATGAATCCTGCCCAATAGCTTAACGAGGCTGCCGACTTTTTTTCGGCAGCCTCGTCGTGATTGTGTAATAGAACTAACGTTCTCCATTAGCAGAGTGGTCTGTCGTTAAATTCACTCAAGTTTTGTCCAGACATGCCCCACTCACTTGATGTTTCCATTGGTTCTCAAGCCAGTCGTATAATTCTGGTGCTTTGGCTCGCATCGTTTCACTACCATTTCTAATGACAATTTCTCCTTCAATAGGCGTTGCCGATGAGTAGCTATACCCATTAGGCAATTTTCCATGTTCCCAACTGTATGCCCTTGCAATAGTAAATAGCTTTCCATCATTCATTCGAATATCCATTAGTACCGTATACTTTCCAAATTCGGATGTTCCTTCGGTTGGAATAGAAGTGTTAATCCAACCCACAACTTCTTTGATTACAGATTTCCCTGAAGCATTCACGTAGTCAAACGAATGACATTCACCCCGCGGAGTATTACTAAAAACTTGCATGTTTACTACATCTTCCTCAATAAGTACAGGTCTCATTGATGTGTAAGAGGCAAGCAGGAATATAAGGGAAAACAAAAGTATCCTCATGATTTAGCCCCAATTCAGTTTTTGGTTATTTTGTCCAAAAAAACAAAGGCAAATTCATGCATTCCAAGGGAATCTTCATTACGTTATCCTGCCCTTTAGCGTAATAAAAATGGAGCAGCTGCTGCAATGGCAAACTGCTCCTGGCTGGCTTCAAACTTATGTCTCCCCATGGTTATGGCAGATGAATTAGAGTATGGTTTTGAATAAGTCATAGATAAGAAATACCAAAAAAGTTGAGACACTTATTATTATAGACCATCGAATTATTTGTCTTAGAGACTTTGGAGTTTGATTGAGTTGTTTTGGATATTGAAATCCATTTACAGCATCATAATGCTTTATTACATCATTAAAACCTTGTCTGTCTGAGTCATTAACAGTTCGGTCATCTGATTGAGTTATATGAATAGTTTTATCATCAAAAGGATTGTACTTATTATCCATATCACACCTCCAGAAGTTACTTGTAAGATGAGCGTTTGAACCGCTATAACACTCGTGAAGCCCACTTATTTAGTTATTTTAATTCCTAGATGCCTCCATATAGTCAACGTTCATAATCGGTAGTTAGTTGCGCTATCCTGCCCGTAAGCTGAACAGTCTGACGAATTATCGGCAGACTGTTGTTGAGGAATTATAATGCTAAGATTTTCGCTTCCTTCTCGTCCACCTTCATCTTGCAATTAGGACACCATGCCCAAACTTTATTGCGTTTCATGCCGAACTTGGTTGCTTCATCCGACAGTTCCTCATGTCTGTCGGAGCAAACCTTTTCGTATGAGTTAGTTATCCTCACCAAAATAAAAAAGCCGAGCTATGCGCCCGACCTTTTGACCACTATCCCGACTCGCAAATTAAGGGAGTTGTAAGGAGCGAGAAACTACCTTTCCTTCTTTATCAAGTCCAGTACGAAGTTCAACTGGAACGGTCTTTCCCACCTCAACGGAGTCATAGAAGTCATCATTTCTAAATTCAAATTCCTTTTCAATTCCGTCGTATTCCACGGTAACTTCCCACTCTTCGGGAATTATTTCTGTCTTTGTTTTTGTCTTACCTTCCGAATCCTTGTATGTCTTCGTTTTCTTTTCCGCCTTGTCGTATTCTTTGTCCACGACAACCGCCTCTACCGTTGTGGTCTCGTAACGTTCTGCACATCCTGTTAGCGTGACCAAAAGAACCGCAAGTACCATCAATTTACTTCTCACAGCAAATCCCCCCATAACAAATTAATTTCAATCGAAAAAATGCATGATTAAAGCGATTATTAAATTTTTGGTTTTATTCATGATAAGATTCGACATTATTTTCGATATCCCTTCCAACAATCTCCAGACTATTAAGAATCCTTTTCATAATACACTGGAACACCTCACGTTCTTCCGGATCCACTCGAGCTGATGTGCAATCGATGCTCTCATAGAGCAATTCCTGCCTCTGCCCTTCATGGGCGGCATACATATGTCACGCTTTTTTATTCGCAAACTGAACGCTTCTGTTTTTTCGTTAACGAGAGTGAATATATGGAGTCCGATTTTCGAAATGTTGTTTTCCGTTTTTCAGGTCTATTTTCCCACGAAAAAGGACGCCTTTCGGCGTCCCATTTTCCCGGTTTATCAATTATTCGCTACGCTCCATCCGCGGCTTCACAATGAACTTAATAGGATCGCCGGAAGCAATCCAGCCAGCGCCCCGTCTTTCTGTTCAAACGCTGTCACCTGACACGATTACGTGGCTTCACCGTAAGATCAGCCAAGAGTACATTGCCCCGTCGCAGCATTGACCACGTTGAGCGTCTTATTAAACTGCGATTGGTCGCCTCGGAAGAACTTTGCGCTGATAACCGTTGCCACCTCCAAGTTTACCAATCTAATTCGTATTAAATTCGTATCAAGGCACCAAATCACTTCGAAATCACAACGATAAAATTCCGTAGAAATGACAAAAACCCTTGGTTTCCCAAGGGTTTTCTTCGTATGATCTGTAGTGGGCTCGAACCACTGACCCCCACCCTGTCAAGATGGTGCTCTCCCAGCTGAGCTAACAGATCGTATCGGCGACAATTAATAATATATCAGAAAGTAATAAGCTCGTCAACACTAGGCAATAAAATATTTTAAGCAGAATTATTTTTATGTGGAAAAACGTTGCAACTTATTTTTTCGAGCCTTCGTCTGTGAAGGTGCAGCTGCAAAAAATTCGATTGAGGTGAACATATGAAGAAAAAATCGTGGTTAATGATCGCCCTTACGTTCGTCCTTCTCTTCACGCTTGGGCAGTCCGTCATGGCCTTCTCCGATGTGGATAAAGGCTCGGACAAGGAGAAAATTGAAGTATTAAAGGAAAAAGGCATTGTGAACGGCATATCCAAGGATCATTTTAATCCCAAAGGCACGCTTACTTACGCGGCAGGCATCTCCATGATCGTTAAAGGTCTGGATTTGAATATCGACCATGTTCGTTTCATTAGAATGCCGCTGGCAAGCGACAACCACCCGAATCTAAAGGATGACGCTTGGTACTCCCAGGCTTTCGTCATCGCGGACTTCTACGGCCTCGATATTCCGAAAGACGTGAAGCCGAACGATAAAATGACGAAAGAGCAATTCGCCCACCATCTGTTCAAGGCGATGATGACCAAAGGCGAATACGCGTTCATCGAGCTGTTCGTTGTCATCAACGACGAAGCAGACGTGAACCCTGCCTATATGGACAGCGTGCAGAAGCTTCTGATTACGAAAATCGCTTCGCTCGACAAGAAAAACAACTTCTACCCGACGCAGTCGATCACGCGCGGCGAAGCGGCAGTCTGGCTGCATGATGGCATGAAGTTCGTAGAAGAAACGCCGACCGTCGAGCCTCAGCCGGAGCTGCCGGTTTTCGAACAAACGCTGTCGGTCGAAGCGGTTAACTCTGACGTAAACAAAGTAACGATCACCGCTCAAATGCCGCATCCGGGTTATGGCCTGCGCATTGCCTCCATCTCGTTCGAAGGTGACAAAGCCGTCATTTACACGGAAGCCGTCGAGCCGGATCCGGACAAAATGTATCCGCAAGTCATTACGGAAGTGAAAGTATCCACTTACGTAGACGCGAAGTTCAAGCCGGTTCTGCCTGAGACGGGCGGCGGCTCCGACGCCTCCGTTGGCATCGAAGAAGCCATCGCAGGATAATAATCCAACGAAAAAAGCTTCCCTTCTCCGAGCACGGCTCGGAGGGGAAGCTTTTTTTTCGCGCGGCGCCTTAGTCAGGCAGCCTCCAGTCGATGGGCTCCAGCCCGTTGGCGGTCAGGAAATCATTCGCCTTCGAGAAAGGCTTGCTGCCGAAAAAGCCTTTGCGGGCCGCAAGCGGACTTGGATGCGCCGTCGAAACGACCAAATGTTTATTGCCATCGATTCCTTTGGCCTTCTCTTGGGCGTGCTTGCCCCACAAGAGAAATATGAGCGGCATCTCCCGTTCGTTCAGAAGCGAAATGATTCGATCCGTAAATAGCTCCCAGCCAAATCCCTGATGGGAGCCCGGCTTTCCCTCTTCCACGGTCAAAACCGTGTTCAGAAGCAATACGCCTTGATTCGCCCAATGATCCAGGCAGCCGTGGCCGGCTTGCGGGACGCCAAGATCCTCTTCAAGCTCCTTGTACATATTTCGAAGCGATGGCGGGATCTTCACGCCTCTCCGCACGGAGAAGCTGAGCCCGTGTGCTTGTCCCGCTCCATGATACGGATCCTGTCCAAGAATGACGACCTTCGCCTCCGCCAATGAAGTCGATCTCAGCGCGTGGAACAAATCTTCTTGCGGCGGATAAACCTCTGACGTGCCGTATCTCAACTCGAGATGCTGAAGCAGCTCCGCCATATACGGCTGCTCCCATTCTTTTACCAACTGGTCTCCCCAATCGTTCTCAGGCAACCTGATGTTCATGCTTATTTCCCCCGTACTTTCAACATTCCGTACATCTTCTCTCTACAATAACACATGAGACGCCGTTTCGGCGTTTAAATCCGAACACAATTGGCAAAATAGGATGTAGGAAAATCCAAGAAGCTGATGAGGAGGAAGCAAATTCATGACGCTCGATCGGATCGTCCTTCTGTCGGCTTGGCTTTTAACGATCATTCTTATTGTTTGCTTCATCCCCCGCTCGAAAATACGCGAGGCTCAAATCGTGTTCATGTTTAAGCAAGTGTTGACCTGGCCGCTTGGCGTGCTCATCGTGCAGTTCGGTCTCATCGAGTATCCCGTTCGGGAATTTCCGCAAGCCTTCCATTCGAGCTTCTCGTTTGACTATTTTATTTATCCGGCGACCTGCGTTTTGTTCGTTTTGCGTTTTCCCGAAGGGGAAAATTTGCTTAAACGGGTGGGCTGGTACCTGCTGTTCCCGAGCTGGATGACGGTTATCGAAGTTCTGATCGAAAAATACACGAAGCTTATCCTTTACGTAACTTGGCATTGGTACTGGACTTGGTTTGGTTTAATGATCACGTTTTTTCTTTCGCGCCAGTACTACCTATGGTTTATTAAACGCAGCAAAGTTACGATAGGCAGCGAATCTTGACAGCGGCAAAGCAACAGGGCCCGCGCTCCAGCAGCGCGGGCCCTTCCTTTATTGAAGCTGCAGATTAAGCTCTCTCCCGTAAAACTCCTTGAGCACCTGTCCGGCTTGTTTCCCGTAAATGTCGAAGCCTTTGTTGCAATGAGCATCCTCGATCGGATACAGCTTCACGCTCCAATCCCACCAGAAGTACCCGGCAAACCAAGGTTCGTCCCAGAACGACTGCAGGGCGGAGCGATAGAAATTGGCCTGGTCCTCTTCGTGATAGGGAAGCTCTTGATGAAGGAAGTCCCAGGGCATCGTCGCGCAGCCCAGCGCGCTCCGGCAGCCGATCTCCATAAAGACGATAGGCTTGCGGAACTTAGCGGACAAAGCCGCCAGCTTCGGCTTCTGCGCCTCCCAGCCCTCCAGCATGGAAGCCAGGCTGTCGTTCGCCTTCTTGGCCACCGGATAATAAGCGCTCGTACCGATGAAGTCGACGGCGTCGAACCAGTCGACGCCTTCCTCCTTGCCGTGATTGGCGTTATACGTAATCGGGCCGCCGTACAGCGAACGGACTCTCGCGATGACCTCGCGCCAACGCTCGGACTGCGCTTCCGTCTTCACCATCTCGCAGCCAATGCACAGCATATCGCAGCCCAGCTCCTCCGCCAGCTCGGCGTAATGGCACATGAAATCGCCGTAGGACTTGAACCAGGCATCCCAATACGGCTTGCTTCCCGCTTCGTCGGGAAAGCCGATATGCGCCCGCCAGATGCCGTCGCGCGAGTTGACGACGGGCTTCAGGCACACCTTAAGCCCCAGTTCCTTTGCTTGCATGACCGCGAACTCGATGTCCCGGTCGGTCATCGTATACCCGTAATCGAACGGGATGCTCGTCGAGAAGATATGCTCCTGATACGTCCAGAAGGAAAGCGCGATCCATTCGCTGCCCGTCTCTTTCAGCTTGCGCAAGGAATCGATGGCGTAAGGCTGCCTGTATTCGCCGCGCTTCGATCCCCAGCCGTACGTCATTCCTTTGAAGAAGGGCCTCGTCGTCATTGAATTTCCTCCCCGTGTCTATTCGTCCAAATTGATTTATCCCACTACTCCCGTTCGCTCGACGCTCTCTACGAAATAACGCTGCACGAACAAATACATCAATATGAGCGGCGCGATGGCAAGCAGAATGCCCGTATCGACGATCAACGCCACATGATTCGGATCGGCCCGCATTTCCGCGTTCGAGCCTAGCCCGAGAAGCGCGGGCAGAAACTGGTTGACGTCTGCCGGAAGGGAAGCGATCCGCACCGACATCAGCGAGTTATCGCTCATGAACAACGACGTATAGAACGTATCGTTGTACTGCCATACGAAGGCGAACAGCATAACGGTCACGATCGCCGGAATCGCGTTCGGTAGCATGATGCGGAAGAACGTTTTGTAGGCCCCCGCTCCGTCGATCAGCGAGGCTTCTTCGATCTCCTTCGGGAGACCTCGGAAAAACTGGCTGAAAATATAAATATACAGACCCGACTTTAATCCATTGGCAGTTGCCGACGTGATGATCGACGGCCAGTACGTATTCAGCAAATTAACGCCTTCCTTGCCGGAGAACAACGTAACCAATCCCATCACATCGAAGCTGCGGAAATGCAAATACATCGGCACCATAAGCGTGTTCATCGGAATCAGAATCGTCAAAATGACGAACGTGAACAGAACCTTGCTTCCGGGGAACGAGAACCGGGCGAACCCGTACCCGGCCAGCGCGCAGGAAGCGGCTTGCAGCAGCGTCATCACCGTCACGAAAGTGAGCGTGTTGCCGAGCATCGGCCAATAATCAAGGACGTTCATCGCATGCCTGATGTTATCCAGCGTGTAATGGATCGGAACCATGTATATCGTTGGATTATAGATGTCGACGGGATCCTTGAAGGCCATCGATATCCGTTTGAAGAGCGGATACAGAATGACGAAAGAGATGCCGGTCACAAGCACGTAGAGCGCGAGCTTCCACAGCTTCTCGACTGTTCTGTTCCGGAATTTGTTCAGCCGGTAGACGATCATTTCGTTCTGCTTGAGGCTCTTGGACGCGTCCATGGCTTCCTCCTCCCTTCCTTTTCGTCGTTACTCGTAGTAGAACACTTTCCTCGAGACGAGAAAGCCGATCACCAGCAGAATCAAGCTGACCACGATCGTATAAAGCCAGGACATCGCGGCGCTTAATCCGAAGTTCTGCGACTGAAACGCCGTCTCGTATATCGTTTGCGTCACCGTGCTGTTCGAGAACGAATCGATGATCGTATAGATGATGTTCGTCAGGATCAGCGGGCTTACCATCGGAAACGTAATTTTCCAGAACGATTCGTAAGCCGTCGCGCCCTCCATCTTCGCGACCTCGTACATCGCGGGCGGAACCGACTGCAGCGCAGCGAGGAAAATAAGAATTTGCACGCCCGAGCTGCGAATGATTTCGTAGATGCGCGTCGTACAGTTCACGATATAATCGATGAACCATTCCGGAAGACCCGCGCTGTCCAGCAGCAGGATCAGCGACAAGGTATCGAAGCCTCCCTGGGCTTCGCCCAGCTCCTGCGCGACCTGCGAGCTTCCCGTCATGCTGATCAGGCCGGCCGTCTCCGCGGCGGAAATGGCGCCCGACGCCAGAATGACGGGGAGGAAGAACACCGCTCTCGCCAGCCCTCTTCCTCTAAACCTCTGATTAAGAAGCACGGCGGAGAATAGGCTGAAGAACAGGATCATCGGCACGTTCAGCACCATTTCCGCTACCGATTCGGTTAAGATCCGATTGAAATTCGCGTCCACGAACAACGCTTCCTTGAAATTCTCAAGCCCCGAGTAGACGAGCTCGTAGCCGCCCGGCGCGACGTTCAGCTCATGGAAGCTGAACTGCACCGATTGGAGAAGCGGCGTCACGAACAGGAACACGAAGCCGATCAGCCAAGGCAATATAAACGTAAGCCCGACGAGCGCCCTTTTCTGCATGAGAGACAGTTTTTTCAAGCTCACCCGCCGTCACCGCCCTTCGCGAAGTTCATCGCTTCAATTCGTACGCCGTCAATCGTAACCGGCTGGCTGGAATAGTTGACGAAGATCGAATCGCCGTTCTCGTACCGCATCTCGACGACGTCCTCCCCATGCCGAATGTGACGATCCATCTTCACATGCCGGAGCGGGGACAGCGCTTCGTTTGCCTTCTCGTACAAGTCGACCGCCAGATCGTACCAGTCTTCGTAGTTCGTTGAATACATTGTATCGTAAGCCGTGAATTTCAGCCTGGAAGATGACTCGGCGGACCACAGGAAATGCGGCGCCGAGCCCAGCTCGACGGCTCTCAGCAGCTGCAGGTTCAAATCTTGTTCGTTGTCCAAATTGAGCGGCGATCCCGCGTAATCCGCGTAACCGTGCAGAACCATTTGGTAGAACGGAACCGATTCGTCCGTAATATTGAACCCGCTGGAGGAGGACGGCACGTTGATGATTCGATCGGCATACGCGAGCGTATAAGCGTTGCCGCCCGACACCATGACGTTCGGGTAACGGCTCTTTATTTCGGCCAGCTGCTCCTCCACTATCGCTTTGGCCGTCTCGCGGAACACCACCCGGTTCACCCGGTAATCGGCATGCAGCTTATCTCCCAGATCCCGCAGCGAAACGCTGTCCAGCTCCGTTTTTCGATAGCCGTCCAGGAACCGATCCACATAATACGGCAGCTTGGCCGGCGACAGCAGATAATAAATGCCGAGATCGGTATCCATCGAATTGAACGCCCGATTATACGGCGTGCGCGTCGCTTCCTCGCGCGTTACGTACCGGGCCGCGTCCGAAGCCGGTGCGAACCTCCCCTGGTCGCGGAACACATGCTGGAACGCGACGTCCGGATAAAGCTTACCTCCCATCGCTTCGAGCTTGCCCGACAGCCCGCGCAGGGCGTCCAAACCGCCCAGCGCGCCCTCCACGTCCACTTTCGCGGGAATATCATGATTCATTCCGTCGTTAAACCAGCCTAAATAACGCATCTGAACCGCCGTTATTCCATCCGCCCCGAGCCGTTCGGCCATGCTGCCCGCTTGCTCGAAGGTCGTCATGGGGACAAGACCTTGATACGGAACGCCTAGGAACGACTTCCGCTTATCGACGGCTCCCAGCACGCTGACGAAGAACGGAATGCTTGCCTGCTCCTCGAGAGGCTTCAGCACGCTCTGCTGCTCCAGGTGAGCCCGATAGCTTCTGGCCATTCCGGAATAATCGGCGTCGTCTCCAGAAAGGAACCGATATCGAACCTGTACATCCCCGGTATACCGTTCTTCCGTCAGCAGCTGGATTTCCTCGACCTGATTGCCCTTGTACAGCTCCAGCTCATCCTCGCCCCGGATGGCGAAAGCGGCGAACACTTGGTTATAAGAATTGTTCCGGCCGCTAATGTCCGCTTGAACCGTTGCGATGCCATCGCCTTGTTCAATCACCGCATACCAAGCTTCGTCTCCCGCCTTCATCCCGAACACCGGCAGCCGAGCGCTCTCGGCCACTTGTCCGCGGCGCCCGCTGTTGTCATTCTCGTCTTCTCCGTAGAGCCGCTGGGCGTACACCTCTTGATTCGTCTTGCCGTTATTGAGATGGATCAGGCTGCCGGTTCCGTCCGGAACGAGAATATAGCCCTCCTCTTTCGTGCCCGCCGCGCCAAAAAATCCGAGCATGTTCAGCATTCGAATGTTGTAACCAGCGCTCTCTTCGATTTCGCCGGTCGGAATTGTCGCGACCAAGGAATCCCCGTCCAATCGAATATGAATCGGCACGGTAAAGCTGGGGCGATCAGCCGCGCCGCCGCTTCCGATACCGTTCTCCTCATTGTCGAACGCCAAATCCTCGGCCGTGTACCCCGCCTGCTGGAACGCTTCGAGCATGCGCTTCAGGACGAGCTCGCGGGAAACGGCCGTATCCAGCCTCTCCAGCACATCAGGATTACCATCCAGCGGATAATACCGGGTGCTGACGTATTTGGCCTGATCTTCGTCGAGCTGTGCCAGCACCTTCTCCTCCATCCGCTGCTTGCTGATCAGCTTCGGCAGAGCGTCGATGCCAAGCGACATATCGCCCATCGTGTAGGTCAGGAGGAAGCCGCCTTCGATGCCCTCCGCCTGGAACTGACCCTTCGAGACGCTGTCGGCATAGCTCGAGACGGTGTTCATCCGGCCTGCTTCGTCCCGGAATGTCAGCGTCAGCTGGGAGGCGAGCACCTCCTTCTCGAACGCCGACGCCACCGCGTCCTCTTCCCGGTCCGCGGGGTTGCTGCGCCAGACTTTGCCGCTGTTCTTGTTCAGCACGGCGAACTCCGCCGTCTCCGGATGGTAATAGAGCGCGAGTTCGTCCGTCTCCGCCGCGAGCCGCATGTCCGGCACCAGCTCGTCGCCCGCCCCAAGCTTGAGGTCGACGCGCTCGATCTTCCCGGCGGAGGCTTCCGCGTAGGCGTCTACGCGAATCGCCGGGACGCCTTTGTTCTGCGAATAGATGAGCAGTCCGGCGACTGACGCCGCCAGAACGCAGGCCAGCGCCACGTAACGTTTCGTCTTGGTCTTCATATGAGGCGCCCTCCTCTACATCCGGAATATGAGTTCGCGGTAAATATCGTATACGAAATAATAGATTTGCATGGCCATGCTGAACGCGAGCGTGCCGAGAAACACGACGATCCCCATGGCGATAACGGTTAGCGCGAGCGTCAACACCGTCTTGGCCGGCGTATATTGATGCACGGTCATAATGCCGACGAACAGCAGGTAGCCGCACCATACGACCGCGAATCCGTTAATCAAATAAAAGAAGGGCGCTTCGTCCAGAGTCATGAACCGACTGGCGTAGGTCATCGGCAGATTGACAAGCGCCAGCGGAAGGAGCGCGTATGCGGTCGCCATAAATATTTCCTTAAATTTCCCTTCTCCTTCCATCAGCGTCGTGATCGACCAGTTGGACAGGCAGAACAGCAGGAACGGCAGCACCGTATATTGGAGGTCATCCAGGCTGTTCAAGTAGCGAGGGTCGTTGTAATTCACGACAAATCCCGCGAACTGCTTCTGCAGGATGACGTTCAGCACGAGCAGCGCCAGGATCGCGAGAGCGACTCTCGTTTTGCCTCTGCCCTCGTACTTCAGGTCCCAGAATCCGTCGAACGGATGAAACATGACGTGCAGCGGAAATTTATAATGCTCCGGCTTCACGGCGAGCCTCCCTTCCCTTGCTCCGCTTTCTCGCCAGGACGATCGCGGCCAGCAGAGCGGCGAACGTTAGCGCCCCCGTCATGAAAGCGCCGAAGTTCTCCTGCATCTGTTCTCTGCGATACCGTTTGTACGCTAGCGAATAATAGTCGCGCTGCAAGCCCAGCTTGAAATATTCCATCGCTTCCTTGTTTTTCTTCTCCATAAGAAGCGATTTGCCGATGCCCAAATAAGCGATGTCGTAATTGGCGTTCATCCGAAGCACCTCCCGCCACATCTCGACGGCTTCGGCGTCCCGGCCGTTAAAGCGGTGCGCGCTTGCAAGATGCACGGCGCTTCCGAACGCGGTCGGCTCGAACACGACGATATTGTTTTTCCCCCGGTCGAGCACGGCCAGCTTCTCCCCGATCCGCTCTACCGCCACCGGCGTATTGAACACGCCGAGCTGCGTCCCCTTGCCGCCGAAAGCGTACAGCAGCTCGCCTTCGTCGTTGTAGGTGAACAGCCGGCCGCGAAACGCGTCGAGCGCCGTATACATGCCGTCTCCCAGCACCTTAATATCCGTCAGTCTCGACGGGCCCGAATTGCTCCCGAAAATGCGGAACCGCACATCGCCCATAACCGGATAGTAGCCGAAGCGCTTGAGCACGTCCTGCCCCGATGGGTTTAGCCGTCTGATCGGCGTCTGCGAGTTCAAGTCGATGCTGGTCGAATAGACAAAGCCTTTGTAATCGATATCCACATTGGAAAATTCGGTCGGAATGAACAGCTGCATCCTCTCCCGCTGCGCGTCGGTGGCCAGCATCCGCCACAGCTTGTCGGAGAACGTCTGGGTGACGCCGATCGTGCCCGCATAGCCGATAAACGCTCCGTTCTCGTCGAACTGCATCAGTCCCTCGTATATCCCTCTCGCGACGACGAAAATGCGGCCCGCCCGATCAACCGTCAGCTTGACCGGCGCAAACGTAAAATTATCCGGCAATATATCCGATTCGGGCGCGCGAATCACCTTCTCCGCCTCGCCTTCTCCGTTCAGCACCACGATCCTGGCGTTGCCGGTGTCGGCCACGTATATTCGTCCTTCATCGGTGACGAAGAGGCCGCAGGGATCACTGAACGTATCCTGCTTGCCATCCGCTTCGAATTCCGCGATCACTTCGACCTGGCTCCAGCTGTCATCCGTTTGGATAATGCGATTATTGCCGCTGTCGAGAATATAGACCGTCCCGTCATTCGTCACGTAGATATCGTTCGGGTCCTTGAAGCTCCCGACGCCAAGCTCTTGCCCCGAGACCGCGCGTTCCGGCAAGAACGGGGCCGGCAGCGGGACGGAATCGCGATAGTAATTGTAGGTGTACGCCTCGTAAGGCGCTGCGGCGAACGCGGCGGCGGGGAGCGACGCCGCAAGCAGCGCCGCCGCGGCCAGCATGATCAACAGCTTTCTCATCTCTGGATCGCCCCCTTAATCCTTCATGCCGGAAGTCGCCATCGTCTCGATGATCCGGCTCTGCGAGAATACGAACAGCGTAATCGGCACGCTCATCAGGATGAGCGCGACGGCAGCGCCGACGCCCGCTCTCGCGATGCCGCCCTGGATAATCTGGTTCGTCGCGTAATGGAGCGTCTTCAGCTCCTCGCTGTAGATGAAACCGTTGCCGTCGGTGCCCCAGAGCAGCTGGAACAGCAGGATGATCAGCGTCATCCAGGCGGGCTTGACGTTCGGCATAATGACGCTCCAGAAAATTTTGTATTCGGACGCCCCGTCGATCTTAGCCGCTTCGAGCAGCGCGTCGGGAATTTGCTCCATGAATTGCTTCATGAGATACAGGCCGAGCGGGAACGCGAAGGCAGGCACGATAACCGCCCAATACGTGTCGATCCACCCAATCCAGGACATGATCATGTAGTTCGGGATCGCCGTCACCTGAGGCGCGAACATGAGAGCGAGCACGACCGTCGTGAACATGATGTTCTTCCCCGGGAAGTTAAATTTCGCGAGTGGATACGCCGCCGCGGAAGCGAGCAGCACGTGCCCCACGACGCCCATGCCGGTTATGAATACCGTGTTGAAAATATACCGGGAAAACGGCACCCACGAATTGCCCAGAAGCGCAACTAAATCGACGAAGTTCGTCAACGTGGGATTGCGCACGAATAGCGTGGGCGGGAACAGGAAGATTTCGTCCAGCGGCTTGAAGGCGGCGTTGATCGCATAGACAAGAGGCAGCGCCATGAACGAGCCGACGACCGCTAGAAACGCGAACATCGCCGCATTGCCCATGAACGAACGATTCGTCCGCTTCTTCCGCAGCTGCAAGATCAGATTCATCGTCTCATTCCCCCACTCTCCGCAGCAGCCGCTGCACGATCAGATTCGTGCCGACCATCAGCACGAACAAGACGGTTGCGATCGCCGACGCGAAGCCCATCTCGAAGCGGATCGTCCCGAAATCCATCAGATGGGTAACGATCGTTTCCGCCGCGTAATTGACGCTCGGGAAGCCGGCCAAGTAGATCGACACGTCCGCTACCGCGAACGAGGTCGTGAGCTGGATGACCGCGCCGAACATAAGCTGCGGCCGCATGGAAGGCAGCGTAATGTACCAAAGCTCCTGCCACCGGTTTTTGATGCCGTCCACCGCGCCCGCTTCGTACAGCGTTTTGTCCACCGTCTGAAGCCCGGCGATGAAAGCCAGAAATCCGGTGCCAAGGCTAAGCCACAGCTGGACCAATATAATGATCGCGAGTATATACATTTCCGTCTTGAGCCACTGGATCGGCTCCAGAATGAAGCCCCAATTGATAAGGAAGCCGTTCGCGATGCCGTAACGGTCCCCCGAGAAAATCATCTGCCAAATAAAGAACACATTGCCCGAGATCGAAGGCGCGTAGAAGACGAGCGTCATGAACGCCCGCAGCTTCGGCCTCAGATCGTTAATAATCCAAGCGAACAGGAAGCAGGCCAAATAGCTGAGCGGACCCGTTATCGCGGCGAACAGCAGCGTATTTTTCACGGCGATCAGGAAAATATCGTCCTCCAGGAATAACCTGGAGTAGTTTTGCCAGCCGATGAATTTCGGGAATTCCAGCATATTGAAATAGGAAAAGCTGATGAGCACGGACATGACGACCGGCAATACCGTGAATAACGCGAACAGGAGCATATACGGGGCCATCATCACATACGCATGCTTATTCTTCTTGATGGCCTGCCTCTTCACGCTCCACCGCGATTCGGGACGCCGGGCGGGCTGCAGGCTTGAACCGATGTCCGGCCTCCGCTCCTCGGTGACGACTTCTGACACGGTGATCCCCTCCCTTCCTGCCTACGGCAATCCGAATTCTTGTCGCTTCGCTCTAATTTCCTCGTGCATGTACTGCACGTATTCCACGATCGTCTCCCGGGGCTCGGCTTTTTCCCCTTTGATGGTGATGCCAACCACGGACTGGTCCTGGCTGTTCACGACAACCTTGTAGAAGGCGTTAAGGAGATGACGGCCGGTAAAATATCCTCCAGGCACCTCGGGTATGCCGCGCACCGATTCGAACTGCTTCTTCAAGCTTTCGTAATCTTCCACCGGCCACGGCAGACTGTCGAGAGCCTTAATATTGGCGGTCGGGTAACGCGCCGCCGCGCCCATCAAGCTTTCCATCTCGCGGCCGAAGGCGATCTGGGTATCGTCGCTCGTCCACCATTTCATGAAGGCCCACGCGGCTTCCTTATCCTCCGCTTGCCGCAGCATGATCGTGGAGCTGCCTCCGCTCGGGACGTCTCTGTTCACCGTCCCGTCCTCCTGCCGCGTCCCGGGAACGGGAGCAAATCCCCATAAACCGCGAATTTCCGGCGCGAACACCGTAAGCTGGTTATAGGTGGTGTAATCCGCGATGCCGATCGGCATCTGGCCGGTCCGGAACCGGTTGGGGAAATCGAACTCCCGCTCCAGCTTGTAATCGGTATAAAATTCCGTCCATTGCTTGAACGTCTCGATGCCGATTCTCGAGTCGAGATCGGATTCCTTGCCCCCGTCCCGATAGAACTGGCCGCCATTCTGCATGAGCAGCGCGGCGAAGACCGAATTCGGAGGAATGTTTTCCCCCGGGTATTGCGGCTGCATCGTAAGCGGGAGACCGAACTCCATCCGATTTTTGTTCAGCACCGCGAGCAGCGCCGCGACATCTTCCCATGTGTCCGGTACCTCGAGCCCAAGCTCGCTGAGCACGTCCTTGCGATAGAACAGCATGTTGAACGTTTGCGTCTCCGGCAGCGCGTAGACGCCGCCCTCGTAAGTGAACGGGACCAGCGCGCTTTCGCGGAAGCGCCGAGCCACTTGCTCGTAATCATCGAACTCGGCCAAGTCGACGGCTGCGTTCCTCATCGCGTAGTTGACCGGAATATCGTTGCCGATCTGCATCGCCACATCCGGCCCCTGCCCCGCCAGCGTGGCGGGAAGAAGCGTGTTCATCTGCACGAGCTTCAGGTTGACCTCGATGCCCGTGTCCGGCGTGAACGTCTCGTCGATCAGCGACTTGATCGTATTCGCTTGGTCGCGCCCGCTTCCGATCCAGACGTCGACCGAACGTCCGCCTTCGCCCGACACGTTGCCGATCGAATTGTAATCGACGAAGAACGAACCGGCGAACGTGGAGGCTTCATGCTTCAAGTTCGCCCAGAAGCCCGCGCCGGACTTCGGAAGCTTACGGTCCGGGGACGCCACGTAAATCTCGTCGATCTCGAGCGGTATTTCCCTCGCCTTAAGCAGCCAGGTGCCGAGTCCGCCCGTATTGGACTTATAGGCCCCGAGCCGTCTCGGAATCGTATGCGGATCCTCGATCATCTCGTCCAGCTGAACCGCCATCGTCTTCAGCAGGGCCTCCGAATCGCCGCTGCCTCCCGACAGCTCCCGCAGCTGCCCGCTGACGGATTTGAGCCGCTTGCTCTCCGCGGCGAACGTTTCCAGCAGATCCGGAATTTGCTGCTCGACGCGGTAATCGCGGAATTGGTCCGGCGAAGCCCCCGTAATCATCAATATTTTGCGGTACATGGCGTTCAGGTTGAACAAGCTGTCTTCCACCTCGCGAATGAGCGGGGCGAATTCGCCAAGCCTCGCTTCCAGCCTCAGCACATGCTTGCCTTCCTCCAGCTGGAAGAGGTACGGCTCCTTGCCTCCCATTACGTCAATCCGGTAATCGCTTCCATAACGGAAAGGCACCCGCTTCATTTCCTCGAACGGCACTTGTCCGTCGATGGTCAGCCTGCGAGTCGAATAAATGCCGCGGACAAAATTTTGCTGAGACTTGAACCCTATCTTGTATAACCCCGTCTCCGGCACATCGAATTCCCACTCAATCCATTGGCCGGGAATCCGCCAGTTGTAGCCGCCGATCGTATTCACCCTCGTCTCCGTAGCGCTATATGGTTGGACGGCGGGACTAGCTCGTTCGATCTGCGGATACAACGTCGGAGATGACTTGGCCGAGGCGTCTTCGCCTTGCAAGGTAATCAACTGCCCTTTCGTTTCCTTATAGCCGTTCTCCCTATAGCTCTCCGCGAGCTGCTCATAGGCAGGGGCCGCTTCGTGCTGGAACAGCTTCAGGCTTTGAATCGCCATCGGCTCTCTCTTCGACACCAGGGCAAGCGTATGCTCTCCCGCCGTCAAATAAAATTGAAACGGCTCCTCGTAATAGCCTTCGTAATCCTTCACCAGCGCCTCTTGCCAGACCGGCCTCTCCTGCTGGCTCGGCCGCAGCTCGTTGCCCCGGTTATCCCGCTTGATCTCATCCAGCTTGTTGTCCCATACGCGGTCGAATTGCAAGTAGGAGGCTTCCTCGAACGGAATCTCCCCGTCGATCAGAAGGGATCGTTCGATGCTCGAGCTTTTGCCGGCAGATGGGTAGTAAACGATTGCCAGATGATACAGCCCCTCCTCGGGAACATCGACCTTCCATTCGACGGCTCCGTTCTCTCCCGTCAGCAGAACCGTTCCGTCCATCCCCTCGAAGCCGTTCCGCCTCTCGAAGCCTTCGCCCGTTACGCTGTCGTATTCCGCGGCGGCTATCGTGACGGCGCGATCCGGCCGGGCAGCATCGGCGTGAGCCTCCGTATATTCGGAATAGTTCATTCCGTCCATCATCATCCGGAACAAACGATTCGAGTCCGTTACCGGCTCCGCTTCCGCGGCGCTCGTCGCGCCGTCGGCTGACGAGACGTACGCGTAACCGGGAAGACAGACGGCGGCCAGCGCTATGCATAATAGAGCAAGCATCGCGCGCTTCAACCTTTTTTCGCTCACTGTCAGCCCTCCTTCTTCCTTGAACAAGCGTCAGCGGCAAGCGGCTCGGGATCTCGTCATAAAGAGAGGGCGCGCCGGCCCGCGGCGCCCCCCTCCAACTCCTGCCGCTATCGCCCGTTTATTGGCCAACCTTCTGCAGCGCGGCTTCCGCGGTAGCTTTATGCTTCTCGACGGTCGCCGTCACGGATTGATTCTGAAGTATGATTTCGTCCATGATCGTGTAGAACGGATAATCCGGAATGCCTTCCTCGATCGAGATCAATCCCGTTCCGTTAATTTTCTCCAGCGCGATTTGAATGTCGCCTTCTGTCTTATAGCGAGCTTCGAGCCAATCCTGTCCGACATATTCCTCGGTCGGCGGCACGTCGCGCATCTCTTCGAAGATTTGATAGACCAGCTGCGGATCCTTGACGCCCTTCGGAATAAACCAGCCGTTGAGCGCGGTATTCGCGTACGTATGCTTGCCGTCGGACTGCGGTCCCGCCGGGATCGGCACGACGCCGGCCTCGAAGGACAGATCGCCGATATTCCAGTCATACTGAATCGACATCGCGACGTCGCCGTCTTTGAACGTATTCGTTTCGTTCCAGTCCATCTTGTTGCCCGTCTTCACCTTCATCACGTTCTCCACGTTGACGATTCGGTTAACGAATTCGAGCGCTTCGAGCATCTTCGGATCGCCGGACTGATCCGTCAGCGTCGCATCGTCGACGAATGCCACCCCGTTGGCGGCCGCGAAGTGGCGCGCCAGATCGGCAGGCCATCCGGAATAACCGAACTTGTCGAGCTTCCCGTCATTATCGGTATCGCGAGTCGCCGACTTGGCCACCTCGAGAAATTTCTCCCAATTCCATTCGCCGTTCGCATATAGCTCCTGCAAATCCGGCAACCCGAGCTGCTTGAACAGCTCCCGGTTATAATGCATGCCGACGACCGATACGCTCGGCGGGCTGAAGGCGTACTCGCCGCCACCGAGAGGAGGAAGCTTAACCACAAGCATCTGATCGTTGTTAATGTTGCTAGCGGATGTCGTGAATTCGCTCAGCGGAAGCACTTGACCGGACTTCACCGGGACGATCGCCCGCTTGTATTCCATTGCGAGCACATCCGCGAACGGTTCGCCGGCAAGCACGGTCGTCGTAAATTTATCCATGTATTCGTCGAATGGAATATTGATGAATTCGAACTTGAAATTATAATCCTTCTCCAGCTGCGCCATCTTCTCAAGACGCGCCTTCTCGCCAGCCGTTTCGCCCTTCGGTTTTTCGTCCCACCACGCGGCGATCCGGACGGTTCTTCCACCTAGATCAATCCTGGCCGGTTCCTCCGATACGACCGGCTCCTGGCTTGCTTCCGGCGTGCTTGCTCCGGAAGGCTCCGGAGAATTTCCGCCGTTGCCGCCATTGCCGCCGCTCCCGCCGCTGCAAGCCGTCACGACAAGCATCATCACGAACAAGACTGCTGTAAGCACTTTCATTTTTTTCATCTGCAATCCTCCCCAGACCGAGTTAATTGACGCACCTTTTCATGCTTTTGCCGTTTTAACCCCTCGATAAAAGTAACCGCTTACAAACCTCCTTTGAGAAAACCTCTATACCTGACTTTCGATTGGCGAGTCCGCGCATAGAGGTTTAAATAATAGGTGGTTGCTTCGCCCTTGGTTGGCTAATCCTGTCTTGTTCGTCGGGCGCAAACCCATCATAACACCCTCGGCAAACATCGTCAATTAGTTTGGCAACTTATTTTGGTAAAAATTATTTATTTGTTATTTCTGTTAGTCTAATTAAAGAAAAACATTAGCTAAACATGTCGAAAAATAATCGCCTTATAAGGAACCGCAGCCTCGCCTAGAAAGACAACCAAACAAAAAAACGCCTTGCATACGCAAGGCGTTCGTTCGGAACAAACCGCATTATCGCATTGCTCGCTCGGATGAAGAGCGGGCATATTGCTCCCTCATCAATAATTCGCCGGCAATCAGCTTCCGTTCAAAGGCCACGTGCCGGTTCTGGCTCCTCCACAACAGCTGATCGATCGCGCGTTCGCCGAGCTGGCCCTTTTCGATGTTAACGGTCGCGAGGATCGGCGCCGATTCATCCGTGTTGTCGAAGCCGGTAACGACGCAATGCTCGGGAACCCGTATGCCGCGCTTGGCGAGCTCTTCGATCATATAGGCCGCGTTCGTATCGTTCGCGCAGATGAACGCTTCGGGAAGCACGTCAAGCGAGACCCGCTTCATAACTTCGTACGGATCGTTAGCGTCGGGACCGATCAGCAGCGGGTCCTGGCGATGCTCGATATCATGCTCCTCCAGCGTCGTTTTGAAGGCGATCCAGCGTTCGTAGAAGCTTTGCGCGTCATGGATGTTGCCGACGAACTGGTACGTCCGGTAGCCTTTGCTGACCAGCTTCACCATCAGCTCCTTCATGCCTTTGAAGTTGTCCGCGAACACGGTATCGCAATGGAAAGCCGGATCCACGTGATCGACCATGACGACCGGTATCCCGAGCCTGCCGATGTCCAGCAAAATTTGCGTCGAGATGGAACCGACCGTAATAATGCCGCGAATCGCTCCCGGATTAAGCAAGCTGAACAAATTGTCGGAGGACGGCTCCGTGAGCGTTAAGATATCCATCCCTTCCTGGTTCAGCCTATTCGTTATGCCGTCGAACACGGGCCCCCAGTACACGGACTCCTTGTTCTGGTACCTGATATTCGGGAATAAGATCAGAATCGTGCCCGTGGGCGAAGAAGCATCCTGCTGCCGAACCTCCGCCGCAGCCTTAGGCAGCTCGGATTTCTTGAAATAGCCGAGCTGACCCGCCGCTTTCAGGATCGTTTCCCTCGTCTGCGCGCTGACGCCCGGCTTGGAGCTGAGCGCGCGGGACACCGCGAATTTGGAGACGCCAACCAAATCGGCAATTTCCTGTATCGTAACCTTGCCTCGCATTTGCCTCATCCATTCGTATAGAAGATATAAGGACATTCTACAAATTAAGCCTTATTTCATCAAGGAGCATGACCGAAATCGGGCAGCTCGTCAAGCGTAATGACATATTCGTGCTCCAGCACGTGCCTAATATGCTCCTTGCTGTTGTGACGGCCATCCGCTATGAATTCGCCCGTCCAGGTGCAGAACCAGCTCCAATGCGCCCCGTATGCGGCAAGCAGATCAGGATCCGGGATGGGGCCGTTCTCCGTAAGCGCCACAAGCTTCTTGTCCTTCACCAGTCCGGCCAGCCGCTCATAGCTCCCGCTGACGGGATTGTAATCGCCCGGCTGCGGGTAGGAATCGACGCTGACGATATCGACCGTATCGTCTCCCGGATACCAATCCGGCGATTCGGAATTCCAAATCCATATCAAATTATGAATCTGATGCTCGGTCGTCAGCCGGTCGAATAACAAACGCCAAAGCGCTTTGGCGGGCTCCGGGCCTTGCGCGCCCCACCAGAACCAGCCGCCTTCCGCTTCGTGAAGCGGACGCCATAGAACGGGGATGCGCGCCTCCTGAAGCCGCTTCAGCTGGACGGCGATCGCGTCGATGTCCCTCAGCAGGAGCTGGTAGCCCTCCGAATTCGCGTCATCCAGCGCGGCCTGAAGGTCGAAGGTCGTCCCATCCGCGTAAAATCCGGTCCACCATGGCTGATCCGGAGAATCCACTAGATCCGCCGGCGCGTTCCAATGCCAGGCGAGCGTCACGATCCCGCCCAGCTCGTGCCACTGCAGCATATCCTCGATCTCCCGCGAGGACGAGCCTCGCTCTGCCCGCGTCAGCGAATATTCGATCAGATCGAAGCCCGCGACAGCCGGGAGCTTCCCATAATCCCAATTCAGCTGCAGAGCGTCCTTCAGCGTCTGCTGCCCCGCCAGTATGCCCTTCCCGTACTGCTCCGTCAAGTATCGATGCAGCGCCTTCGCTTCGGGCGACGCCTCCGGGTCGACAAGCGAGGCGGTTACTTGATGACCTAACCTCGGCCCTGCCTCCCGGATCGACACGGAGTCGATATCATACCAGCCCCAGTAGGAAGTTACCGCTATGGTGTTTGCCCCTTTGTTCAAGAGCATCTTCCCCGCGTAGGCCTCGGAGAACGCTTCGGATGCCGCCAGCTTCAAATCGCCCATCGAAGAACCGTTCAGCGACAGGCGGGCGGTTTTCTCCCCGCTCGGACTTCGATACGCGACGCTTACCTCATACAGACCTTCGGCTGGAGCTTCAACCGTCACGCCCACCGAGTCTGACTCCGCGTCGAACCCCGTCACGTACCCTGCTCCCGTATAACCTTGCGCGGCCGTCTCCGTTTCCGTTCCGCTTAATTGACCGGCTTCGGCTTCGAATACAAGGAGCGGCCTTTGCTCATCCGCGCTTTTGCAGGACGCCAATACGGATGCGAGCAGCGCTGCGGCAAGCGCCGCCGAGATGCGTTTCTTGCGAATCGTGATCACCCCTTTATTGCAGATATCGTTGCAACAAGCGGAAAACCATTTCAATCTACCAAACAAAATATTATGTTTTGTTTGGTTTTGTTAGTTAATACTTTAGCTTCAATACAGATTTCCGTCAATAGTCTAAACAAAGAGCGAATAAAATAGCGGATTTCCGCGCGCCAAACAAAAAACACGCCGAGATCGGCGTGTTTGTTCGGGCAAGGCTGTTCATGATGGATAGCCTGCTTTCTTTCGCTTATTCCGAGATAGCAAAAAACGAATTGGCCTTTCTATGTACGACGCTGCCATCTTCCATCCGAATCGCGTCCGGGTTATAACCGGCGATCGTCGAGGTCGGTCTGATCTGCATGCCGTTCTGGACGACTCGAACGAGTGTCTTTTCTTTAATGGCAAATTCGAAATCTTTATCCGTAACAATTTGTTGATCCGCTTGAATACGACGTTTGCTCACTGTAATTTCTCCCTTATTTTCAGTTAAACACACTAAAGTATATAATAACCTGATTCCGGTGCAAAAAGCAAAACCAAAATCATCAGGCCGATCTCCTGCCGCCAGCATACCTAGATGCTATCACTCTAATCCCCTTCATATTGAGCGCCAAGAGCGGGAATAGGACGAAATAACTTATGGCTGAATACGATAGCTTCCATTCATTATAATGAAGCATCTCGAATCGTAAAGCAAAATATTCATAAACAATCGATACAGCCACACATATGATGATGTAAAGAAATTGCTTTATTAAGGATTTTTGAAAAGGGTAAAAATTTAAAAACAAGACGTTCACCCCAATGTATACAGGGATAAGGAGCAATGCAGACCATTCAATAACATCCTCCTTTAAATAGTAATACCATTTCAATTTAATCTCCAAATAAATGTCCACCACTACTTGTAAATACAAAGCTGAAAATACAGACGAATACATTTCTATAGCGCTCAGTCTTTTAGGAACAAAGAAGGTAGCCAGACTGAAGAGTAGCGATGAAGCGATTAAATACGTCACAACTGGTTTCCTCCACCCGTTTATAACGAAATGAGCTGCAATCCCAATTGTATCCCTAATATACGATCCTTATTCCGATCCTTCCCACCACAAAAAAACTCCTTCTCATTCACTCGATAGTATCAAGTGTAGAGAAGGAGCTTTTCCCTGCTTCCGGTCAGAGGAAGCTGTCCGAGCTGTATGTACGGCATAAAAGGTGAATACCTTTATGTGTAGTAGAAGTGCCGAGGACGGGAATCGAACCCGTACGGTGGTCACCCACCGCAGGATTTTAAGTCCTGTGCGTCTGCCAGTTCCGCCACCCCGGCATGGTGTTGCAATTGCTTACAAAATGGTGGGCCCTGAGGGACTCGAACCCCCGACCAATCGGTTATGAGCCGACCGCTCTAACCAACTGAGCTAAGGGCCCTCGAATAACGTCTATTTCAACGTGTTGATCGATAAGTTTGGTTGCGGGGGCAGGATTTGAACCTGCGGCCTTCGGGTTATGAGCCCGACGAGCTACCGAGCTGCTCCACCCCGCGACATTAACCATTCAAAGCAATTCAATGGCGACATCAATTAATATACTATAAATGAATGTCCAACGTCAAGCTCTTTTTTCCTAAAAATTCTACGGGAGAAAACGTACGCCATACCGGCCTTTCCGGGAACGGAAAACTTCAACCTCCCGCGGGCAATCGTAGCCGTATATCCACCAATCGTTCTCCATACGCCGAACCAGGCATCCCGCTTGGAATTTAGTATCGTATAATCGCAGCCAATAAATCCATTTCATCATGGTGATCGCCTCCAATTGTACAATCGAATCGATGATGTCTATAGAATGCCCAAATCTTCAGAAAATCAAGCATGAGGCATTCTTAGCGCCGCCGTTAGTCGGGTATACTATAGGTATAAGCTCGGAACACGAAAAGGAGTGAAATGAGATGATTTACGGGATTGCTTTATTTCCGGACAAAGACGTGCAGGATGCGGCCAATAGCTGGAGAATTCGCCATGACCCGCATTATTGCAACATTCCCGCCCATATGACGCTACGCGAAGCCGAGGAATGGGACGATATCATGGTTGAGCGGGCCGTGACGCATCTGGAAGAGGTAGCAGGCTCGGTGAAGCCGTTTCATGTCACTTTCAACCGGGTATCCTCCTTCTTCCCCGTTTCAAACGTGCTGTATTACGCCCTGGAAGACCCTTCTGAGGTCGAGAAGCTTCATCAGGCCATATGCAGCGGTCCAGGCATGCAGCAGCCATATAACTATGTTTACACGCCTCATGTCACGATTGGGAGAAATATGCCCGAGGGTGAGCTGCACGATCTGTACGGCAAGCTTCGGATGAGCAGAGTGAACCTGACGAGCTACATCGACCGTATTCATTTGCTCTACCAGACGGAGCAAGGCGGCTGGACCGCATATCAATCGTTTCAGCTTAGAGGCTAATCAGAGAAAAAAGAGCCAACTCCCGCAAGAATGAGGGCTGTTGGCTCTATTGTTCAAAATGTTATTCGGCTGTTTCCACAGCTTCTTCTTCTACGACAACTTCCTCTTCGACTGCTGCGTCCGTGTCAACGGCAACGTCGGCTCTAGGCATCGGCATCGGATCGATGACGCCGCCGCCTTCTCCCATCTCCGACTTGCCTTCGAGAATGGCATTGCCTCTCGTTTCCCATTCGGCAAGCGCGTCTTTCGTTTCCTTCGTCCCGTCGAGCACCGCCTGGAACATCTCGTAGCCCACGTTTTGAGCTTCCCAGATGCCCGGCTTCTCGCGGTAAATTTTTTCGTCGTTGATCGAGCTAGGAGGGAGCGGTTTAAGCGTCGTGAACGCATCGATGTTGTACGTCAAGCCGCCTATAGGCTGCAGGAACTCCTTGCGGGCAACCATTTCATAGTTACTTCTTGCCTTCAGCTTCGCCCATTCCTTGCTGTTGGAGAATTTGATGAATTCCCAAGCGTCTTCCGCGTTCTGGGCATTGGTGTTGATCCCCATCAGCTGACTGAGTCCGATGTTGCCGCCGGCATCCGGATTCATCGGATCGACCGGCACGGTCACGACATCCCAGTCGATCATTTCGAAGCCTTCGATTTTGCTGGCATTATCATTTGCGCGTCTTAGTTCGTTCACGTAATAGGATCCGCCGATTACCATCGCCAGGTCGCCGCCGAGGAACAGATCGCCGAAGAACGGATCGTTGACCGGCTCTCCCTCTGCGTTTCGCTTCTCGTAAAGCTTATTCATATATTCTTGATCCGGGATGATATCGTCTTTGAAGAGACCGACGATCGTGTCCATCGCTTGAGCCCATGGCTCGCTGTTGACGACCATTTTCTCTCCTTTTTCGTCCCAGTAGCGCAGCTGCAGCATCGAGGTATAGGACGACAAAGTGCTGAAGCCGTCGTTCACCCAGCTGTTGAACGAGAAGCCGAATACCGGCTCTTCTTCGCTCGGGGTGGCCACTTGACGCGCTTTGTTGAACAGATCGGTCCATGTCATTTTATCCGTTGGCGGCTCGACGCCTTTTTCCGCGAAAATTTTCTTGTTGTAGAACAAAGCCGACGACGTAAAGGTTGGCGTGAGGGCATAGATATTGCCGTCGCCCGCGTCTTTGATGCCGTCGATGACGGTCGGCACGTAGTCGCTGATATCGAATTTGTCTTGCTGAATCTTCGGATCGAGCGATTGAAGCAGATTGTCTTGCGTGAAACGGCGCAGCATGTTGTAATCGAGCACGACGACGTCAACCGGATTCTGGCCCGTCATCATTTCTTTCATCTCTTCGTACGGGTCCGGCTGCTCGGCCGGTTCCTTGCCGGGCTCCGTCGTCTCGAAGCGTTGATCGTCATAGTTGATCGCGCCCACGATCTCGAATGTAATGTTCGGATGCTGCATCTCGAACATATCCGTGTATTGCTGGCGGAAATAAGGCTCGTTATCCGCACCGCCGTACAAGACGCCGATGCGAAGCACGCGATTTTCGGATTCGGATGGCTCGCTGCCGCCGCTGCACGCGGACAGAAGTCCGGTGAACAAGGTCAGCGTCAGGCCGAGAACCGTCCATTTGGATAAACGTGATTTCATGATGCCTTTACTATTCATGGTTATTACCCCCCAATGATTTTGGCGAAGAGATAATGATCCGCTCTCCGTCGAATTCCATAGACGCTTTGTCCTTGATGCCGAGCGCGGTTAAATATTCCTTGGGAACCTGCAGACGGCCGACCCGGTCGACGACCACATAGGCTTCGTGTACCTGGTTAAGGCCCCGAGCCGATTTCTGCTCGATCTCACCTCCATCCGTAATATTCGGATTTCGCTTAATAAATTCCGTGCTCGTCAGGCCGTCCCGGATCGCGACGACGCGGTCGACCTTGCTGGCCAGCGACATGTCGTGCGTGACGATGACGATCGTGATGCCGAGCTCGCGGTTTAGCGTTCGGAAAATACCCATGATAAGGTCGGAGGTTGCCGTGTCGACGGAGCCCGTCGGTTCGTCCGCGAGCAGAAGCTTCGGACGGTTGGAGAGCGAGATGGCAATCGCTACCCGCTGCTGCTCGCCCCCGGAGAGCTGATGCAGCTTGTTATGCATGCGCTCCTTCAGGCCGACCCACTCCAGCAGCTGCTTCGCGTAGGTCCGATCCACCTTGCCCGAGAGCATCATCGGCATCTCCACGTTTTCCAGCGCCGTCAGATAAGGGAGCAGGTTTCGCGCGTTATTTTGCCAGATGAAGCCGACGGTTTCTCTTTTGTACTGCACAAGCTCTTCTTCCGTAATCTTCAGGAGGTCCCATGGACCGACCTTGACTTGGCCGGCCGATGGCCGGTCAAGTCCCCCAAGCGTATTGAGAAGCGTCGATTTGCCGCTGCCGCTGTTGCCGATAATCGCCATCAGCTCTCCGTCTTCGACGGTAAGATTGAGGCCCTGAAGGGCAACGACTTCCAGATCTTCGGTTTTGTATATTTTGACTAAGCCTTCGCAATGAATCATAAGCCGTTACCTCTCCTCTCCCATCTTCACCGCTTGGTGCACCTTCAGCCTGCGTATATGCAGGAAGAGAAGCGCCGCGCCGATCAGCATCATAACGCCGACCACGATGAAGAGCTGGTTCGTATCCCTCGCTTCGAATACGACGCGGAACGGCGGCACCGTCTCAGCGACGTTCTCTGCGGTTTGCAGGAACGGGAGGAACAGCATGCTGACAAGCTTGCCGATAAGAATGCCGAGACCGATCGCCAGACCCGCGGTGAACAGCTGTTCGAGCAGAAGCATGCCGGTCAGCTGCTTCCGCGACAGCCCCATCGCGCGAAGCACGCCGAACTGCACGACGCGGCCCGACAGGTTGAAGAACCAATACAAGATATAACCGGCCAGCGTGATGACGACCGACACCAGGAAGCCAAGGCTCAGGATGCCGAATACGCCGCCGCGCGTCGGATGCTTGGATTGGATAATCAGCTCCGTCCGCACGTCCTCGACCGACGCCAGCTCGATGCCGGCCTTCTGAAGCTGCTCGATCGCGGGTGCGAGGAGCGCGTCCGGCTCCATCTTCAGCCAAACCTCATAGGGCATGATGGGCAGCTGATCATAAATATAATCCAGGTTTGTAATGACGAACGGCGTTTTGTCCGGATATTGACTCGGCCAGTACGGCAGAATGCCGACGATCGAGAAATCGATCATGCCGTCCGGGAAGCCCACCGAAACCGTGTCGCCCGCCTTGAGCTGATATTTCTCGGCGACGCTGGAAGGGATAATGGCAGCCTGTTCAAAGTAACCGAGAGCATTCAAATAGTTAAAAGGGTGCGTGGGATACAGATCATCCCTGAACCAGGCGACTTTCGCGAAGTCGACGTTATCGATGCCGATAATGTTGCCCTGCCCGATCGACTTCGAGGAGATGACGACATTGCCTTTGGCCGTAAGCACGCGGGCTGCCGCCTCGACGCCGTCCAGATCGCGGTAAATCTCGAACGGAGGCTCGCTGTACAGGATGCGGGACGGCACGCCGCCGCCGTTGCCTCCCCCATTGCCTCCACCGCCATTACCACCGCCGCCACCATTGCCGCCTCCGCCGTTTCCTCCGCCGCCATTGCCTCCGCCGCTAGGCGGCTGCTGGGGCGTTACCTCCGGCGTGCCCTGCCATACGGACTGAATAATGACATCCGATCCGTATTTATATAAGGTGCGTTCGGTGGAATTCAGGTCGATCGTCCTTGCGGCCGAAGCGTTGTACACGCCAAGACCTAACGTCAGGACGAGCAGAATCATAAGCGGATAATAACCCTTGGACGACCGGGACAGCTGCGTCAAGGTCAGATAGAGCGGTACCGGCAGGAACTTGCGTCCTAGCCAGTTGAACAGCTTTAGCAGCCAAGGGAACAGCCGCAGGAAGAACAGGCCCAGCGCGAAGATCGAGAGCGCCGGCACGAAGAACAGGAACGGCTGCACGTTCAGCTGATCCGTCGTCATGCCCGTCTGGAACGTCAGCATCTGGCGTTCATTGAACATATACCAGCCGTAGCCGGCCGCGCCGAGCAGCAGCACGTCGAGGAACCAGCGCTGCCAGAGCGGCTTGCGGTCGGAACGCGCGAGCTCCTGCTTGTAGCTGACAATGGACGATCTCGCATAAATGATGGCGGGTATAACCGTCGCCATGATGGCCAGCAGCACGGCGCTGCCTCCCGCGATGATCGCCTCGGTCGAGAAGCCGACCGGAATCGATTTCCGATTGACGAAGGAGAGGAAGCCGTTAGCGGAGCCGATGCTCTTAGCCATGAACCAGCCGATGAACGGCCCGCTTGCAAGCGCGACGGCTCCCAGCAGCAGACCTTCCAGCAAATAAATCCATATAATCTGCTTCGTCCCCGCTCCGCGGCTTCGAAGCACCGCGATGTCGCTTCTTTGTTTGTCGAGCGCCTGTCTGGCGTTCATCGCGATAAAGTAGAACACCATCGCGATCATCGGCGCGGCGAGCGTGAACAGCAGCGTCTGCAGCTGCAGGCTTTGGCTGCGGAATTCCTTCAGCGTATCCGCGAAGGAAATTTCGACTCGCGTATCCTTCAGCCGTTGATACAGCTCGATGTTCAATCGATTAAGCGTGCGCCCGAGCGGCGTAAGCTGGCTCGTTTGAACGTCCGACAGATCGAACGCATAGTACCAGCCCGCGTTATGCAGCGGTATTTTGAATTGCTCGAGCAGCACCTTCTGGAACGTTTCTTCGCTGACCTGCAGCGTGCTGAACAGGCTCTCGAGTCCTTGATACCAATACGCGTCCGAGGCATCCAGAGGGTTCACGGCTCCGACGATTTTCACCCGAAGCGTCAGATCCAGCCCTCCGTACACCGGATATTCGAAAATATCGCCGATGTGCACGTCGTTCCGGAACATGGCCTCTTCGAGCATGACGGCTTCGATCAGATCGGAATCGCCCGCTCCTTCCTTGAACCATTGGCCCTGCGCGAGCTCCGTCTTGGACGCGAGATCCGTCATCGTCATAAGCGACAGCTGCCTCGCGCGCCCCGCGTCGACCTTATTCGGATCCTCCGGCACGACATCGGAGCTGCGAATCGAGTAGCTCTTGAGATAAGTGTCGTATGTAAAACCAATGTCGTCCGGCACGTTCGTTTTGATGTAATTTTCCAGCTCCGCGAGCGCCCCGAGATCCGTGCTCTGGCCGGGGGTGGACTGGTACTTCATGAGCAAGGAGCCCGCTGGCATCCCTTCGCTCTTCTGCTGCAAGGAATCGGCGACGACCCGTTTAAGGGCGCCGTCCGCGTACATGGGTATGCTCGTCGCGAAGGCGACGGCTAAGGTAAGACCGGCCAGCGTGCTAAGCGTCAGCCAACGCGTATTCCACATTTTGCGGAATAGGAATCGAAACAGCGGAATACCCATCGGCTATCGACCTACGACTTTCTGTCCCGGCTCGAGTCCCGCCAATATTTCAATATCGGTCGCGGTTTGTTGGCCGACCTCCACGTCCACCTCGCGCTTGCCTTCTTCGTCGATAACTTGAACATAAGTGCGGGAACCGATGCTGCGCAGCGTCGATGGCGGAATGACGACGGCATTCTCCGTCCGTTTCGTAATAATGTTGATGGAGATAGGCGTTCCGCGGTCAAGACCACCCGGCAGCTCCGGCAGATCCACGATCATGAAATCCTCCGGTCTCTCCGGCTTGCTCGGCGCGTTCGGATCGCCGCCGTTCCCTCCGCCGTTCTCCTGCTCCGTCGACTTGATCGGCAGCTGCTCCACTTTGCCCTTGAAGTTCCCGACGTTGCTGATCGTGACGACGGCTTCCATGCCGACGGAGACCTTGGCCAGCTCGGTCTTGGTCAGCTTCGCCGCCGGCGTAATAAGCGCCGTATCGGCTACGATCGCGACCGGGGCGTACGCTTTGACTTGGTCGCCTTTCTGCACGCTGAGCGAGACGATCGTTCCCGCAAACGGCGCGTAGATCGTAGCTTTTGCAATCTCCTCCTCCAGATCCACCAGCTTCTGGCGTTTCTCTTCGAAGGCGATCTGCTTCTCTTCGAATTCGATCGCGTCCATCTCGTCGCGGGTGCGCAGCGTCTGCTTCATTAAATTCTCTTCGCGGCGGAACGCCAATCTCTCGTTGCGCAGCTGCTTCTCGAGATCCTCGACGTCAAGCGCGGCAATCGGATCGCCCGCCTGCACCTCGGCGCCGTTCTTCACGAATACTTCCTTGACGTGTTTGTCGCCAAGCGTAAAAAACATCGTTTCTTCTTCTAGAGAGATCAGCTTGCCGATCACCTGTACCTTGGTCTCCAGCGTCTTCGTCGTCACCTCGTATTCGGGCTTCTTCGAAATTTGCGGCGGCGCGATCTCAGGCAGCTCTTCTTCCGCTTTCTCGTCGGGCAGCAAAGCGCAGCCGCTCGTGAATGCCATCGTCACGCACATAGCGGCAATTAATGAACGTTTAGATAAATTTTCCGTCCACCATTTCATAGACATGGTCGGCAACCTCCAAAATTGTAGGATCGTGTGTAGTCATGCATATAGAGACGTTTTCTGTTCGAATGATATTTTGAAAGACTGCCATAATTTGCGCGGACATGCCGGTATCCAGCTCCGCCGTCGGCTCGTCGGCCAGCAGCAGAATCGGCTTATGGGCAATGGCTTTGGCTATGGCGACGCGCTGCTGCTCCCCGCCGGACAGCTCGAACGGACGATGATGCATCCGCTTCTCGAGACCGACAAGCTCCAGACATTCCGCGACGCGCTCCTTCCACTCCGAACGAGGCGTTCCCGCCATGCGAAGCGACAGCTCCACGTTCTCCCAGGCGGATAATAGAGGCATTAGCGCAAACGCCTGGAATATAAACCCCATATCCTTCCGTCTGACCAGCGTTCTCTCATCGTCGCTCATTCGGCTGAACGGCTGCTTGTTGAACCAGATATCCCCTTTGCTTGGGGTATCCAGGCCGCCTAGGCAGTTCAGCAGCGTTGTCTTGCCCGAGCCCGACCGGCCCTTCAGCATGACGAGCTGCCGCCGCTTCACTTCCATCTGGATGCCCTTCAGCACATGCAGCGTATTGCCGCCGACCGGGAACATTCTCTCGACTTGGTTGACGGTAAGGAGCACTTCGTCCTTATCCGGGCGATCGTCCCTCTCTATGGAATCGACGGACCTACCGTCTGCTTCCCGTTGTTCCGACTCTATCTTTTGTGTCATAGCCATATTTCGTTTCTCTCCCCCCTATCCGGTACACCATCTTCATAATTCTAATCTAAAGACATAGACGGTGCGTAATCGCAAAAAGTTACGGTGAAAATGATTTTGAAAGAAACATTTTTTCAGCGAATCTTCAGCCAGATGATACAAAAGCCCCCGAAGCAAGTTGCCTTGCCCGGGGGCATACCTTATGAAACCTTAACTTTAAAATGCGAAACTGCGCTGCTCAGCTGCTTCACGATCTCATCCAGCTCATTGGCGGACGACGAGATGTTCTCCATCAGCGCCAGCTGCTCTTCCGTGGCGGCCGCGACGCTCTCCGTCTTGCCAAGATTGGCGGCCGCGGTCGAAGCGCTTTGCTCGACGGAGGCGCTCACTTCCTCCGAGCTCGCCGACATTTGCTGCGTGATCGCGGAATTTTCCTGCAACTGCTCCGTCATCTGAACGATAGCCGCCGTAATGGCCGTCAGCTTCTCGTTCACTTCGTTCACCCGCTCGCTCCCCCGTTCGACTTCCACGAGCGTCCGGCTCATGTAAGCGGAAGCGCCCGCGATTTCCCCTTGCGTTAGCGACACAAGACCGTTAATGCTCTCCGCGGATTCGAGAGAGCCGGCCGCCAGCTTGCGGATCTCTCCCGCGACGACGGCGAAGCCCCGCCCATGCTCGCCCGCGCGGGCGGCCTCGATGGACGCGTTCAACGACAAGATATTCGTCTGATTCGAGAAGGCCGTAATGTTCTGGGCGATCGAGCCGATCTCCTGCGAACGATTCTCCAGCATATGAATCGTGGAAGAAAGCTTGCCGATGATCGCTTTGATTTCTTCCATTTGAGAGAGGAGTCGCAGCAGCGCCGCTTGCCCTTGATCCGCCTGCGAAGCCGTCGTCTGGGATTGATCGGCAAGGTCGGACGTATTCTCGGCGATGCGGGTAATTCCGAGCGTCATCTCTTCGATCGCTCTCGACGTCTCTTCCGCGCTTCTCGCCTGCTTCTCGGAGCCGCTCGCCACTTCTTGGATATGGATCGCGACATGCTCGGATGCCGCCGCCGACTCGCCTGCCGATTTGGACAGCTGCGAAGACGAATCCCCGACCTGCTTCGTGCTGCTAACAATACCCGTGACAAGCTTCGACATGCTGTCGATCATATCGTCGGTCGAGCGGGAGATTAGGCCGAGCTCGTCCTTCGAATAACGGCTCTCTCTCTCGGAAGTGAGATCCCCGTCGCCCACAAGCTGCATTTTCCGGACAACGGTGCGAATCGTCCCCATTACGCGAATAATAATGAACGTTACCATTAGGGTCAACAGAATGGATACGGCAATGATTCCGACCAAGACGCTCAGCCGGTTTTTGTTCAGCCGCTCCTCAATACCGGACATCAATTCAGCCGAATGAAGCTCCGCGATTCCGCTAATTTCGTCGATCGCCGAGCGGCCGCCTTCGAACAGCTCGTCCAGCGCCGCGTTCACGGGCACGGATTGTCCGTCGTCCGCCAGCAGGATCGCGTCTTTATACCAATTGCCGAAGTCCGACTCGAAAACCTCGTACAGCTCGGTCGTCGTTTTCCCCGTCTGCTCGCTTGCGGCGGCCATCAATCCTGAAGTCTCCGCCAGCATTTTGGCTTCCGCGACTCTGTCTAATGCTTGCCGGTAGTTCTCGGACAGCTCCGTCAAATTAGCGTTCTTCGCTTCGGCGTCCAGCTTGCCTGTCTCCAGAAGCAGGTACGACATGCTCGCTTGGTACATGTCCCGGTCGGCGTTGAGAATGAGCGATTCGATACGGCTCATCTTATCCACTACATCCGTTTTCATTTCGTTGTAAACCGATTTTTGTTCCCCAAGCTGAAAAATGCCCGTTCCCGCGTAAAACAAAAGAGGTACGGCAGCGAGGAGAATCAATTTGACCCGTAGCGACAATCTCATGAATGTTCACACCTCTCGTTGAGAAAAACACGTATAATCTCATTATCGGAAATAATTTGATGTTGGGAAAGAGCGAAATAGGATTAACGAAAAATAAATATTAATTTTAAGAAAACATACAAAGGAGAAACAAAATGTCAAAGCAAAACAAATACGATGAATCCCCCTTTTTCGAGAGCTACAGTCAAATGCCCCGCTCGGTCGAAGGCCTCCGCGCGGCGGGCGAATGGGAGGAATTCCGCGGCATGCTCCCGAATATGGCGGGACGGCGTGTCCTTGATTTGGGCTGCGGCTACGGATGGCATTGCAGGTATGCGCGCGAACAAGGGGCGAAGTCTGTGCTGGGCATCGATCTATCGGAGAAAATGCTCCTTCGCGCCGCCGAAATGACGAGTGATGAGGGAATCGAATACCGGAGGATGCCGATTGAGGATATCTCGTTCGATAATAGCGAATTCGACGTCGTCATTAGTTCGCTCGCGCTCCATTACGTCAATGACTTCGATCAGCTCTGCCATAAAATCTATCATGCGCTTAGTCCTGGAGGCTCCTTCGTGTTTTCGGTCGAGCATCCGATCTTCACGGCGCTGCCCGGTCAAGATTGGCATTACGGACCGGATGGAGAGAAGCTGCATTGGCCGCTCGACCGCTATCATGACGAAGGCGTGAGGCATACGCGGTTTCTTGGGCATGACGTGACGAAGGTCCATCGCACCGTCTCTTCTTACCTTAATGCGCTCATCGGAGCCGGCTTCCGCGTTGCCGGTTTGTCCGAGCTGAAACCGACGGCGGACATGCTGGAGAAGCACCCGGAATGGCAGACGGAGACGCGAAGACCTATGTTTCTTCTTATTTCCGCTTTACGCGAGTAGTACGACAGCAGCACCCAACAGTTGAACATTCAGAAAAAAGAGTACATTCGCAAAGCCCGCGAATGTACTCTTTGGAATGCCCGCATCGATTATTTGCCGAAGGATTGCGGGTCTTGACGCCATGCTTGGAGCGCCGCTACGTCCGACTGCTCGACTTTGCCCAGCTGCACGGCCGTCTCGATCAGTGCCGAGTAGTTCGACAGCGTCTCCAGCTGGAAGCCCTCGTCCTTAAACGATTGCGTGGCGCTTTCGAATTGATAGGTGAAGATCGCCAGCACGGCGCTAACCTCTGCCCCCGCTTCTCTTACGGCCTGAGCCGCTTTCAGCGAGCTGCCGCCCGTGGAGATGAGATCCTCGATGACGATGACCTTCTGTCCCGGCGCGATTTTTCCCTCGATTTGGTTCTGCTTGCCGTGACCTTTCGCTTTATCGCGAATATAGGCCATCGGAAGGTTCAGCTTCTGAGCCACCCATGCGGCATGCGGAATGCCTGCCGTCGAAGTGCCCGCAATCACTTCAGCATCCGGGAACCGCTCGCGGATAATGGTCGCGAATCCTTCCGCGACCAGATCGCGGATTTCCGGGTAGGACATCGTCAGGCGATTGTCGCAATAGATCGGCGACTTGAGGCCCGAAGTCCATGTGAAGGGCTCGTTCGGCCGGAGCGCGACAGCGCCGATTTCCAGCAGGCTTTTGGCAATTTCATTCGGCAAATTCGATAACGTCAGATTACTCAAAAGATATCAGCTCCTCGATAATAGATTCAAGCGAATGGCGCGGACTTGGCGCAGCCGTTATGGGGCGGCCGATGACCATATAATCCGTGCCTTGACGCAAGGCGTCCCCGGGCGTCATGATGCGCGACTGGTCGTTAACGTCCGAGCCGGCGGGACGGATGCCGGGAGTGACGGTCTGGAAGGCTTGTCCGCAAGCTTCCTTGATTGAGGCCACCTCGGAAGGAGACGCAACGACGCCGGATAATCCCACGTCGTTGGCCAGCTTGGCGTATCGGATCACGGCTTCTTCGACGGTTCCCGCGATGCCGATCTGTTCGTTCAATACGGCTTGGCTGGTGCTCGTCAGCTGCGTAACGGCAATGACGGACGGCCTTGCGGTGCCTCCGCTCAGCGCAGCATCCACGCCCTCCAAAGCCGCCTCCATCATGGAGCTTCCACCCGCGGCATGGACATTAAACATATCCACGCCAAGCTTCGTCACGCTGTTCGCTCCGCCTTTGACCGTATTCGGAATGTCGTGCATTTTCACGTCCAGGAATACGTAGTAGCCGCGTTCTTTCAGACTGGCGACGAATCCGGGGCCCGCGGCGTAGAACAGCTGCATGCCTACTTTCATATAACAGGGAATGCCTTTCAATTCCTCGATCAGCTTCTCGGCGGCGGCGGCATCCGGATAATCGAGCGCCACCATCACTCGGCGGGCCGCCTCTTCTCTTGTCAATCGCACAGCAATCCCTCCTTTTCTACAGTCTTGACATGACTTGACGCTTCCACTTGGAAGCGTCAAGGTTGTTTTGTTTATTATTTTTGAAGGACCGGCATCGCATGCGAGGAGAAGTTGATCGTCTCCATCATGTTGAGCAGCGCGCGAACCGTATCCAGAGACGTCATGCACACAACGCCGTTCTCGACCGCTTCACGGCGGATGCGGAAGCCGTCGCGCTCCGGCGTCTTGCCTTTCGTCAGCGTATTGACGACGAACTGAGCTTTGCCTTCGCGGACAAGATCCAGAATGTTCGGCGAGCCTTCGCTCAGCTTGTTCACGCGGGTCACGTACAGGCCGGCTGCTTCAAGCGCGTCCGCCGTGCCGCCGGTCGCGATGATTTTGTAGCCGATGTTGTAGAAGCCGCGCAGCAGCTCCGTCGCTTCCGCTTTGTCTTTATCGGCAACCGTAGCTACGATCGTGCCCGATGTCGGAATCTTCATGCCTGCGCCGATCAATCCTTTGTACAGCGCTTTGGCGAACTGAACGTCGCGTCCCATAACCTCGCCCGTCGATTTCATCTCCGGAGTCAGGGTAGGGTCTACGCGGCGCAGCTTCGCGAACGAGAACACCGGCACTTTGACAGAGACGTATTCGTCTTCTTGCCACAATCCGCTCGTATAACCGAGATCCGCCAGCTTCGTGCCGAGAATCGCCTTCGTGGCCAAGTTCGCCATCGGCAGGTTCGTTACTTTGCTGAGGAACGGAACCGTACGCGAGGAGCGAGGGTTAACCTCGATCACGTATACCTGATCGTTGTGGATTACGTACTGGATGTTGACCAGACCGATGACTTTCAATTCCTTCGCGATCTTCACCGTAATATCCACGATTTGATCCTTAATCTCTTGCGACAAGGATTGCGGCGGATATACCGCGATGGAGTCGCCGGAGTGAACGCCCGCGCGCTCGATATGCTCCATGATGCCCGGGATCAGAACCGTCTCGCCGTCGCAGATCGCGTCGACCTCCGCTTCCTTGCCCAGCATGTAGCGGTCGATCAGAACGGGATGCTCCGGATTGATCTTCACGGCGACTTCCATGTAGCTCAGCAGCTCCTGGTCGGAGTAGACGATTTCCATCGCCCGGCCGCCAAGGACGTACGAAGGACGAACCAGCACCGGGTAGCCGAGTCTTTGCGCCGTAACAACGGCTTCGTCGACCGAAGTGACCGTGCTGCCTTCCGGCTGCGCGATGTTCAGGCTGCGGAGCAGCGCTTCGAACTTCTTGCGATCCTCTGCCGCGTCGATGCTCTCCAGGCTGGAGCCCAGGATGCGCACGCCTGCTTTGGCAAGCGGCGCCGCAAGGTTGATCGCGGTTTGGCCGCCGAATTGCACGATAACCCCGATCGGATTTTCTTGCTCGATCACGTTCATGACATCTTCGAAGAACAACGGCTCGAAGTACAAGCGGTCGGACGTGCTGAAGTCCGTCGACACCGTCTCCGGGTTGTTATTAATAATAACCGCTTCGTAGCCTGCGTTTTGGATCGCCCATACCGCGTGCACGGTCGAGTAGTCGAACTCGATGCCTTGGCCGATACGGATCGGACCGGAGCCAAGCACGAGCACCTTCTGCTTCGTCGTTTCGGTGACTTCGTTTTCTACCTCGTAAGTCGAGTAGTAGTAAGGCGTCGACGCTTCGAATTCAGCCGCGCAAGTGTCGACCATTTTGTAAACCGGCTTCAGGTTGTTCTGCAAGCGGAATGCTCGTACGTCGGCTTCCGTCGTGTGGGCTCCATTTGGGAAGCCTTCCTTGCGGATCTCCGCAATGGAGCGGTCGGAGAAGCCTTTGCGTTTCGCCTCGTACAGCGTTTGCGCCGATAGAGTAGCCTCGCTGCGAAGACGGTCTTCGAAGGCTACGATGGACTGGATTTTGTCCAGGAACCACCAATCGATTTTCGTGATGTCCTGCAGCTCTTGCAGGGAGAAGCCGCGGCGGAACGCTTCCGCCACAAGGAACATGCGCTCGTCATCCGGCTTAGCAAGGCGCGTGCGGAGCACGTCCTCGGCAAGGCTCGGCGCTTCCTTCAGGTGAAGACGATGGACGCCGATCTCCAGGGAACGAACCGCTTTGTGGATCGACTCCTCGAATGTCCGTCCGATCGCCATGACTTCTCCTGTTGCCTTCATTTGCGTGCCCAGCTTGCGGTTCGCGTCAACGAACTTATCGAACGGCCAACGCGGGATTTTCGAAACGATGTAATCCAGCGTCGGTTCGAAGCAAGCGTACGTCTGGCCCGTTACCGGGTTCACGAGCTCGTCAAGCGTATAGCCAACCGCGATTTTTGCCGCCATCTTCGCGATTGGGTAGCCCGTCGCTTTGGATGCAAGAGCGGATGAACGGCTTACGCGAGGGTTCACCTCGATGACGTAATATTGATAGCTGTGGGGATCCAGCGCGAACTGCACGTTGCAGCCGCCCTCGATGTTCAGCGCTCTGATGATCTTCAACGAAGCGGAACGCAGCATTTGATATTCGCGGTCGGAGAGCGTCTGGGAAGGCGCCACGACGATGCTGTCGCCGGTATGTACGCCTACCGGGTCGAAGTTCTCCATGTTGCAGACAACGATACAGTTGTCGTTCGCGTCGCGCATTACCTCGTATTCGACTTCCTTCATGCCCGCGATCGATTTCTCGATCAAGCACTGATTGATCGGGCTGTAACGGATGCCGGACGCGACGATTTCGCGAAGCTCTTCTTCGTTCGCGCAGATGCCGCCGCCCGTGCCGCCGAGCGTGTAAGCCGGGCGAACGATGATCGGATAACCGATTTTGTTAGCGAAAGCCACGGCGTCTTCAACCGTCGTGACGATGTCGCTGTCCGGTACCGGCTGCTCCAGCTCGCGCATTAGCTCGCGGAACAAATCGCGGTCTTCCGCCTTCTCGATGGCCGTCAGCTGCGTGCCGAGCAGCTTCACGTTCTCGCGCTCAAGCACGCCTGCGCGCGCCAGCTCAACCGCCATGTTAAGGCCGGTTTGGCCGCCAAGCGTCGGAAGCAAGCCGTCAGGACGCTCCTGGCGGATGATTTGGGAGACAAAATCCAGCGTAATCGGCTCAATGTACACTTTGTCCGCCATGTTCGTATCGGTCATGATCGTAGCCGGGTTGCTGTTGATCAGAACAACCTCATAGCCTTCTTCCTTAAGTGCCTGGCAAGCTTGCGTGCCGGCGTAGTCGAATTCCGCCGCCTGACCGATGACGATCGGGCCGGACCCGATTACGAGAATTTTTTTGAGTTCATTATTTTTGGGCATACTGAAGCTCTCCTTTCAACGTCTCCGACAACACGGCCTGCCGAGGTTTTTGTGGGTTGTTTTTTTTGTGCGCGCGGATCATGTCCAGGAATTCGTCGAATAAGTAGCTGGAGTCGAACGGTCCCGGCGCCGCCTCCGGATGGTACTGCACGGAGAAAGCGGGATACGTCTTATGTTTAAGTCCTTCGATCGTTTTGTCATTGTTGTTGATGTGCGTGACCGTCAGCTGCGTGCCTTCGACCGAGGAATCAACGACTGTGTAGCCGTGATTCTGCGAAGTAATGTAGCAGCGGTTCGTCGCCAGCTCTTTGACCGGATGGTTGCCGCCGCGATGGCCGAACTTCAGCTTGCCGGTGTCGGCGCCGCAAGCGAGAGCGAACAATTGATGACCCAGGCAGATGCCGAAGATCGGATATTCGCCGAGCAGCTCGGAGATCATCTTCACGGCATGCGGAACGTCTTTCGGATCTCCAGGGCCGTTGGACAGCTGGATGCCGTCCGGAGCCAGGCGGCGAATTTCGTCGGCCGTCACATCATGAGGTACGACGACGACGTCGCAGCCGCGCTGCGTCAGCTCGCGCAGAATGCCGCTTTTGGCGCCGAAATCCACCAGCACGATTCTCTCCCGATTGCCCGGGCTGGAGAATACGTGTTTTGTCGACGTGCGGGCGACTTGATCTCTAAGCAGAGGCGATACGTTCAGGCGCTCAGCCAGTTCTTCAACGCGCTCGTTGCCTGTCGTGATCAAGCCTTTCATAGTGCCGTAGTGACGAAGCTTGCGGGTAAGCATGCGCGTATCGATATCATGGATGCCCGGAATGCCGTATTCCTTCAGCAGCTGGCCAAGCGAATATTGAGCGCGCCAGTTGCTCGGTACCGGCTCGTGACGACGTACCACGAACCCGTGAATATAAGGACGAATCGCTTCGAAGTCGTCGCGGGTAATGCCGTAGTTCCCGATAAGCGGGTAAGTCATCGTTACGATCTGCCCGCAGTATGAAGGATCGGACAGAACCTCTTGATAGCCTGTAATCCCCGTATTGAATACAACCTCGCCGATCATCTGCGCCTCCGCGCCGAAGGACAGTCCGGTGAACAACGTTCCGTCTTCCAACAGTAATCTTGCTTGCATCCGTATCACTCCTCTGGTCGTCTTGACTTGCTTTGACCCGTTCCCGCTCTAATCCATATATGCATAATGAGCGGGATGGGCTAATATCTATCGCTTATAAATGAAATTTTCGTTATTCGCTCCATACGACTTTGCCGTTTACGATCGTCGTAACCGGCCAGCCTTTGAGGCTCCAGCCCCCGAAAGGCGTGTTGTTGCTCTTCGACAAGAACGTCTGCGGGTCAACCTTCCGCTCGTTCTCCAGGTCCACGATCGTAATGTCGGCAGGCGCGCCTTGCTCCAGCTTCCCGGACGGGAGCCTGAACACTCTTGCAGGGTCCACCGTCATGCGTTGGAGGAGGAATCCAAGCGTCCACTTACCTGTTTGCACGAACTTCGTGTACAGCAGCGGGAACGCTGTTTCGAACCCGACGATGCCGAATGGCGCCAGATCGACGCCGCGCGCCTTCTCTTCCGCGCTGTGCGGCGCGTGGTCGGTCACGATCATGTCGATCGTCCCGTCCTCGAGGCCCTCGATGACCGCTTGTACGTCGCGCGGCGTGCGAAGAGGCGGATTCATCTTCCAGTTGGCGTCGTCAAGACCCGGAATGTCCTCATCGGACAACAAGAGATGATGCGGGCATACCTCCGCGGTCACTTTGACTCCGATAGACTTCGCGAGTCTGATCAGCCGTACCGACTGTTCCGTGCTGACATGGCATACGTGATAATGAACGCCTGTCGCTTCGGCCAGCAGCACGTCCCTTCCGACATGAATCGCTTCGGATTCGTTCGGAATTCCCTTGATGCCATGCTTGCGGGAGAAGCTGCCTTCCGATGCCCAAGCCCCTTCAACGAGCGAGTCGTCTTCGCAGTGAGCGATAACCGGCATGTCGAGCGATTTCGCAAGCGCCATCGCGTTTTTCATCATTTGGGCGTTCTGAACGCCTACTCCGTCGTCCGTGAAGCCGATGGCTCCAGCTTCCTTCAGCGCGGCGAAGTCCGTCAGCTCCCTGCCGAGCTCGTTCTTCGTAATCGCGGCGTAAGGCAGCACCTTGACGATGCCTTCTCTGGCCGCTTTGTCGAGTACGTACTGCACCGTCTCGGGCTTGTCGATGACCGGCCGGGTGTTCGGCATGCAGGCGATGGTCGTGAATCCGCCCTTGGCCGCCGAACGAGAACCCGTCATGATATCTTCTTTATGTTCGAAGCCCGGATCCCGCAGATGGACGTGCATGTCGATGAAGCCTGCCGATACCAGCTTGCCCTCCGCGTTCACCACTTCCGAGCTGCCTGTATCCACGCTCGTTCCGCCGTCAACGATCTCGGCGATTACGCCGTCGCTTACTCGGATATGTTTGCTTTCCAGCTTGTTCGATTCGTTATTCCAAACGCTGCCGTTCAAAATCCACAATGACATGTAAGATGACCCTCCAGTTTCCGTAGGTTTAGCTTAACGCTCGTTCGATGACGGCCATCCGGATCGGAACGCCGTTCTGCATTTGCGGGAAGATGCGGGATTGCGGATGCTCGACCAGCTCGCCGTCGATCTCGACATTCCGGTTTACCGGCGCCGGATGCATAATGATCGCATGCGGGGAGATGCGGCTCGCTCGTTCCACGGTTAGCCCGTATTGCTCGCGATAGGCTTCGGCCGAGCTCAGCATGCCGCTCTCGTGCCTCTCCAGCTGCACTCTCAGCATCATCACCACATCGGCCCTGAGCGCTTCGTCCATCGTGATGTAAGGAGCGTCCAGCTCGGTCGCCTGCATGTTCGGAGGGGCGCAGAAGCTGACGTTAGCTCCGAATTTGCGCAGCGCGTACAGATTGGAGCGAGCTACGCGGCTGTGAAGAATGTCGCCGATGATGGAAACGTTCAGACCGTTCAGGGAGCCGAATTGCTTGCGCATCGTGTAGAGATCCAGCAGCGCTTGGGTCGGATGTTCGTTATTGCCGTCGCCCGCGTTGACGAGCGGCACTTTGATGGATGCCGCGAGCTCGGCCAGCAGGCCGGTCGGCTTCAGCCGGATGACGCCGACGTCGATGCCCATCGATTCAAGCGTGCGCACCGTGTCGTAGATCGATTCGCCCTTCTCGACGCTGGATGCGGCCGCCGAGAAGTTGATGACTTCCGCTCCGAGCCGTTTCTCCGCCACTTCGAACGAAAATCTCGTTCGGGTGCTGTTCTCGAAAAACATGTTCGCCGCAAACTTTCCTTGCTGGCCGCCATGCACCTTTACGGGATGGTTCTCCCAGTAGGCCGCCCGTTCGAGAATCGATTCGATTTCGTCTTTATCCAAATCCTTTAGTCCGAGCAAACTTCTTTGCTTCAGCTGCGTCAATGTCATCGTTAAGCTTGCCCCCTCTGATGGATGATCGTCACTTCGTCGATTGCGTCGATTTCGCTTAATGATACTTTTATTTGTTCTTGCTTGGAGGTAGGGACGTTCTTGCCGATAAAGTCCGGCCTGATCGGCAGCTCGCGGTGGCCTCTGTCTACCAGCACGGCCAGCTGAATGCTGCGCGGTCTCCCGCAATCCATGAGCGCGTCCATCGCCGCGCGGATCGTCCGTCCGGTGAAGAGCACGTCGTCGAACAGGATGATGACCTTGTCCTTCGTCGTGAACGGAACGCCTTCCAGCTCGCCGAGCGCCGCCGATACTTCCACGTTCGCGACCGCCGATTCCGATCTGTCGTCCCGGTACAGCGTAATGTCGAGCTCACGCACGGGTACGGGCTTGCCTTCGATTTCGGCGATTCTCTCCGCGACGCGGTTAGCCAGATAAATCCCTCTCGTTCGAATGCCGACGATCACGCAATCGTCGATGCCTTTGTTACGCTCGACGATCTCGTGCGCAATCCGGGTTAAAGCTCTTCGAATCGCCGTCTCGTCCATTAGGATCCGATGCTCTTCATCCGCCATTGCCGCTCACCTCTCTTCGCAATTTGGTGACAAAAAAACTCCTTGCGGAGTTCGCAAGGAGTTGTGATTAGTCAAGTATAGAGCAGTCCCGCAGCGCCGTCGCATCTCCGACAAAATTCGCGGAAGGTGCGATGCTGAGGGTAAACCTGTCCTATTCGAGTTATTGACTTGAATTCACGCTACCTTGCCAGCCTCTCGGGACTGAGTTAAAGGTACTAAGCTGTATCATAGGAATTATCCCACGTTGTGCTAAGGAAGTCAATAGCGATATGCGCTATATTTGTAGTCGCTGCTGTTAGTGTGGGCTTATCCTATGCGGCTATGCAAGGATAGCGTTGGTAATCGGCAATAGGGCTTACAGGCTAAGCTTGCGGATCCGCTCGACCGCTTTCTCCGTGTTCTCGCGGCTGCCGAACGCCGTCAGACGGAAGTAGCCTTGACCGCTTTGGCCGAAGCCGACGCCCGGCGTGCCGACGATGTTCGCTTCGGACAGCAATTTGTCGAAGAAGCTCCAGGAATCCATGCCCTTTGGCGTTTTCAGCCAGATGTAAGGCGCGTTAACGCCGCCGAACACCTCGAGACCGATGGATGCCAGACCGTCCCGAATGATGGTTGCGTTCGTCATGTAATATTCAACGAGAGATGCGATTTGCTCCTTGCCTTCCGGCGAATAGATCGCTGCCGCGCCGCGCTGGGTAACGTACGACACGCCGTTGAACTTCGTTGTATGGCGGCGGTTCCACAGGTCGTTGATAATGACGGAGTTGCCGTCCGCGTCCGTGCCTCTCAGCTCGCGCGGCACGACCGTGTACGCGCAGCGCACGCCCGTGAAGCCAGCCGTCTTGGAGAAGCTGCGGAATTCGATCGCGACTTCCTTAGCTCCTTCGATTTCGTAGATGCTGTGCGGCACGTCCTTCTCCTGAATGAATGCTTCGTATGCGGAGTCGAACAGAATGAGGCAGTTGTTCTCGCGGGCGTAGTCGACCCAAACCTTCAGCTCTTCCTTCGTGAGCGTCATGCCCGTCGGGTTGTTCGGGTAGCACAGGTAGATCAGGTCGACCTTGCGGTCCGGCAGGCTCGGCTTGAAGTTGTTCTCCGCCGTGCACTCCAGGTACACGATGTTATCGTAGCGCTTCGTATCCTGGTTGTACTTGCCGGAGCGTCCTGCCATGACGTTCGTGTCCACGTAAACCGGATATACCGGGTCTTGAACCGCAACGATAGCGTCCTGGCTGAAGATTTCTTGGATGTTGCCCACGTCGCATTTCGAGCCGTCGCTGACGAAAACTTCGTTCGAAGCAATGTCGATGCCTAGCGCTTTGTAGTCATTCTCGATGATCGCCTGAATCAGGAAGTCGTATCCCTGCTCGGGACCGTATCCCCGGAATGTGCCCGGCTGTGCCAGCTCGTCCACTGCCGCGTGCATGGCATTCAGAACCGCGTCGGGGAGACCGCGCGTTACGTCGCCGATTCCGAGGCTGATAATTTCGGCGTTCGGGTTTTCCTGAATGAACTTGGTGCGGCGTTTTGCGATTTCGGAAAATAAATAGCTGCCTTGCAGCTCTAAGTAATTTTGATTAATGGCTGTCATTTCGATCACCTTTCGTCCTTAAAATAAGTCGCTTATATTACGTTTAGAATAACGCACTTACGGGACCAACATAATGCAGAATCTGGTCAAAAGTTTGCACTTATTTTCGAAGGGCCGTAACAATAAGAAAAGCCCGCGGTTGCTCACCGCAGGCGTAAACTATTCAGCACATGCTCCATATCGGCCGGAAGCGGAACCTCGAACTGCAGCCTCTCTCCGCTTCTCGGGTGAGTGAACCCGAGAACGGCGGCGTGCAGCGCTTGTCCGTCCAGCGCGACGGTTTTGTTCCGGCCGTAAACCGGATCGCCCGCCATAGGATGCCCGATATATTTCATATGTACGCGTATTTGATGCGTTCTTCCCGTCTCGAGCTGCAGCTCGAGAAGCGTGTAGTCGCCCAGCCGTTCCACAACCTTAAAGTGGGTGACCGCCGGCTTGCTGTTATGCGACGTAACGGTGAACAGCTTGCGGTCGTTCGTATCCCGTCCGATCGGAGCGTCAATCGTTCCCTGGTCATGCGGCACGTTGCCGTGAACAAGCGCAATGTATTTGCGAGTTACGGAATGCTCTTTCAGCTGCTCCGCCAGCGATACGTGGGCCAGATCGTTTTTGGCCGCCATTAGAAGCCCCGTCGTATCCTTGTCGATGCGATGCACGATGCCCGGGCGAAGCAGGCCGTTAATGCCGGACAAATCCTTGCAATGATGCATAAGCGCGTTCACCACCGTGCCCGACGAATGGCCAGGAGCTGGATGAACGACCATCCCGCGAGGTTTGTTGATGACGATGACGTCCGCATCCTCGTAAACGACTTCGAGCGGAATATCCTCGGGCTCGATATCCGCGCTCTCCGCTTCGGGAATCGTAAGCGTAACGCGGTCGCCTTCATTCACCTTGTAATTCGTCTTCACTGCTTGACCGTTCACCTGCGCGGCGCCGGCCTTGATCCATTCCTGGATTTGCGTCCGGGAGACGCCGCCGATATCCAGATGCTCCGCAATAAATTTATCGACGCGGTCCCCGCCCTGTCCCTGAGCGATGATCCATTCCGAGATGTCCGCGTTATCTTCAAACGGTTGGTTGCTGTCCATGCTTATTCTGCTCCTCGTTCTGCTGTTCGTTAATCGTCTGCTGCTCCGATACCTGCGCCTGCTTCCGTTCATCGCGGGCGGCAAGAAGCGTATCCAGCAAGATCAAGCCGACCCCTACAACGATCGCGGAATCCGCCACGTTGAAGATCGGGAATGTATAGCTGCCGAAATTAAATTTGAAGAAATCCACCACTTCGCCAAACCGGACCCGGTCGATAAAGTTGCCGAGCGCTCCGCCCAGCACGAGAGTCAATCCCCAGAACAACGCCGGCTTCCCCGTCTTGCGCACCGAATGGGTGTACCATAGCAATCCGGCGACGATCACGCAGGTAATAATAATGAAGAAGGTCCGCTGCTCCTGCAAAATACCGAATGCCGCTCCCCTGTTGCGATGGGAGGTGATCAGGAAGAAATTGCCGATGACGCTGATTTCGTCCGCGAGGTTCATTTTGGTCGCGACCATCTTCTTCGTAATAAAGTCCACGATAAATACGGCAATCGTAATAAGGTAGTAATAAAGATAACGCATCGGATCACTCCCATTGATTGTTGAATGGCCCCATCCATCCGCGGAGGGCTGGCGCTTCACCTAGTGTAGCATAGGAGGACAGAAGGAAACCAGCTTCGCTCACATGTGCGAAAGCCGGCTTCCATGCATGTCCATACTGAAATCGCCTTTCTCGGCGAAAGCTAATGAAGCAATCATGCTAACATGTAAAGCTGCAAAGGACGGTGCACATATATGTCAATACCGACAAGCTCTCAGCTTGACCTGCTGCGCGCGCGCCTGCAGGACGAACGCCGAGAGATCGAAGCAAGAATCGAGCAAAACGAGCATTTCGGCAAAACCAGTTCGCTTCGCGACGAGACCGGCGAGCTGTCGCCGATCGACAACCATCCCGGCGACCTCGGCACGGAGCTGTTCGAGCGGGAGAAGGACATCTCCCTGCTGGAACAGGAAGAGCTGCATCTTCGCCGCATCGAAACGGCTCTCGAAGCCATGGACAACGGCACCTATGGCGCCTGCGCGACATGCGGCGAGCCCATTCCGTACGAACGGCTGGACGCGGTGCCGGACACGATCTATTGCGTCGAACACTCCCACATTAGCGTTCCCACCCGGCACAGGCCCGTTGAAGAAGAATTCCTCAAGCCGCCTTTCGGCCGCTCCAGCCTGGACGAGCATGAAGACGGGTATAACGGCTTCGACGGGGAGGACGCTTGGCAAATCGTCGAGTCATTCGGCAACGCCGATTCCCCCGCCTATTCCGAGAACCGCGATGTGGCCGACTATGATCATGTCGGCATTGAAGCAACCGAGAACGACGGCTACGTGGAGTCGATCGAAAGCTTCCTCGCCACGGATATTACCGGACGCCATGTCTCCGTCGTGCGCAACCGGGAATATAACCGGTATATGCACAGCGACGAAGGCGATCATGAGCTGGAATACGATGACGAGCTGAACCGTCTCGTCTAATACGTTTTGCCTTCCAATTGAATCTGAACGATTCGAACGATGTCCGCGATGTAATCGCCGATAATCGGCAGATTGAGGGCGCCCAGTATGCGAAGCACGTAGAGAATGGTCGCCGCGAAAAACGTAAAACCGATCGCGATGCCGACACCTCTTGCCGTGCCGGCGAGAAGATTTCTCCATATAAGCGAAAACGGCTTATTCAGAAGATCAACGTATTCCGCGATATGCGTCCTCTCCATCTCCGACGCGATATGCTGCATCCGTTTATCGAGCGCGGCCAACGATTTTTGCAGCGCGTTCAAGTTATTGTCCTTGTCCGACACGATCGACATGATCGCCACCTCCGTTTGCAACAGAGAAGCCCGCTTCCGCCAGCAAGGCGGGCAAGCGGGCTTCTTTCTCATTTCTATACTATATCCTTAACCCTTGACGAAAATCCCAATTTCTTTTTCGCCCAGCTTTACTCTTTCCATACCCGGGGAGGATTCGTATGAAACAGTCTGCAGCAGCACGTTGTCATGCAGGACGTCCGGGAACGCTTCGAGAGCGGTCTTAAGCTCAGCGTCCACATCCAGCACGAGGTCGATCCGTTTTTCGATCGGAAGGTCCAGCTTTTTGCGGGTATCCTGTACGGCGCGGATGACCTCGCGAACCCAACCCTCTTGCTCGAGCGCCGGCGTAATTTCCGTGTTCAGCGCTACGGTCACGCCGCCTCCGGATGCCGACGCGAAGCCGGACTTCGCTTGCTTCTCGACCAATAGCTCGTCGAGCGCGATCGCAAGCTCTTCGCCCTCCGCGCTTGTGAAAGCGAAGTTGCCGCCGGTCACAACCGCTCGAGCTTCGTCAGCCGACAGCGCCTTGAGCGCCCCTTGGATCGGTCCGACGTTTTTGCCGTATTTTTTGCCGGCAACCTTCAGGTTCAGCTTCAAGCTGAAGTCGACGAAGCCGCTGTCCGAATTTTGCACGACGATCGATTTTACGTTGATCTCGTCTTTGATGATCGCCTCGTATTCCGAAAGGTTGAACTCGCGGTCAAGCGATACGATCAGCTCGGACAATGGCTGGCGCGTCTTGATCGACGTTTCGTTGCGCACGTTGCGCGCAAGCTCGACGATGCCTTTGGTGCTGTCCATGTCGCGCTCCAGCTCGGCGTCGATCTTCGACTCGTCCGCGACCGGGAAGTCCGCGAGATGCACGCTTCCGCCGCCGCCCAGATTGCCGTAGACGTCGTCCGCTAGCAGCGGCGTGTACGGAGCGATCAGACGGGACAGCGTCAGAAGCACCCCGCGAAGCGTCTGGTAAGCGGCAACTTTGTCTTCCGACAAGCCGCTCCCCCAGAATCTGTCGCGCGAGCGGCGGATGTACCAGTTGCTCAGCTCATCGACGAACAGCTCGATCGATTTGGCCGGGTTCAGGAAGTCGTTGACTTCGAGACCTTTCGTAACCGATTGGATCAAGCTGTTCAGACGCGATACGATCCAGCGATCCAATTTGTTGCCGGACGGCTTCTCTTCGTGCGCCGCAGGATCGAAGCCGTCGATCGACGCGTACAGTGCGTAGAACGCGTGCGTGTTGACGATGGTATCGATCACCTTGGACTTCGCTTCCCCGACGATGCCGCGCGAGAAGCGTTTGCTGTTCCAAGGCGCGCTGTCGGCAAGCAGCGCCCAGCGGAACGCGTCGGTGCCGTATTCATTGATGATCTCCCATGGATCGATGACGTTGCCCTTGGACTTCGACATCTTCTGGCCGTTCTCGTCGAGAATATGGCCGGTGGAGATGACGGCTTTATAAGGCGCTTTGCCGTTGTACAGCGTAGACACGGCCAGCAGGCTGAAGAACCAGCCGCGCGTTTGGTCGATGCCTTCGCAAATAATATCCGCGGGATATTGCTCCTCGAACGTCTTCTCGTCGCCGAACGGATGATGCTGTTGAGCGAACGGCATCGAGCCGCTGTCGAACCAGACGTCGATCACTTCCGAAGTCCGTCTCATGACCGCGCCTTCGGCGAACGGAGATTTCAGCAGGATGTCATCCACGTACGGCTTGTGGAGCTCGATATCCTCCGGCACGTCGCCAACCGCTCGGGCGCGCAGATCCGCGATGCTTTCCGGCGCGTATTCCTTGCCCGTCGCTTCGCAGACCCAGACGTTAAGCGGCGTTCCCCAGTATCGGTTGCGGCTGATGTTCCAATCCACGAGATCCTCGAGGAATTTGCCGAAGCGGCCCTCGCGGATATGGCCCGGGTACCAGTCTACGCCGCTGTTGTTCGCGATGAGCTGGTCTTTGACCGCCGTCGTTTCGATGAACCAGCTCTCCGTCGCGTAGTAGAGCAGCGGCGATTTGCAGCGCCAGCAGAACGGGTAGCTGTGCTCGTAACGCTCCTTGGAATAGAGCAGGCCTTTCTCGCTTAGCATTTTCACGATATCGACGTCGCAATCCTTCACGAAACGGCCCGCAAGGTCCGTCACTTCCTCCGTGTAGCGGCCTGCGTTGTTCACGACGCTGAGCATGCTGATGCCGTTCTGGCGCGCAACCCTATAGTCGTCTTCGCCGTGCGCCGGCGCGATGTGGACGATGCCCGTACCGCTCGAGTCGCTGACGAAATCGCCCGTGATGACGATATGCCCCTTCTCAATAGGTACGTAACGGAACGGAGGCTCGTATGCGAGGCCCGCAAGCTCGGAGCCCTTCAACGTGGACAGAATTTCGTAGTTTTCCTTCAGCACGTCCTCGGCCAGCGCTTCGGCTACGATGTACACTTCACCGTCCTTCGAGGCTCTCACATATTGGAGATCCGCGTTAACGGCAAGCGCGACGTTCGCAGGCAGCGTCCAAGGGGTTGTCGTCCAAGCGAGAACGAACTCGCCGGAATCCTTCAGCTTGAATTTCGCCGTGGCGCTCAAATCCTTGACGTCTTCATAGCCCTGCGCAACCTCGTGCGAGCTTAGCGTCGTCTGGCAGCAAGGGCAATAAGGACTGACGCGGTGACCGCGATACAGCAGGCCCTTTTTGTGAATCGTCGACAAAATATGCCATACGCTTTCGATATACTCATTTTTGAGCGTAATGTAAGGGTTATCGAGATCCGTCCAGTACGCGATCGCCTCGGTCAACTCGCGCCATTGCTTCTCGTATTCGAATACGCTGTCTTTACATTTTTTCACGAACGCTTCCACGCCGTAATTTTCGATCTCTTGCTTGCCGGAGATGCCAAGCTGCTTCTCCACGCCAAGCTCGACCGGCAGGCCATGCGTATCCCAGCCCGCTTTGCGGACGACGCGGTAGCCCGCCATCGTTTTGTAACGGCAGATAAAATCTTTGATAACCCGGCCCAGCACGTGCCCGATATGCGGGGCGCCGTTCGCAGTCGGCGGACCTTCGTAGAAGACGAAGTTCGGCTTGCCTTCCCGGTTCAGAATCGATTGTTTGAACGTATCCTGCTCTCTCCATTGCTCAAGCACTCTTAGCTCGCGTGCTCGAGCGCGTTCCTTCACATCTACGCGTTGCATGTTCATGTCTCCTTCCAATAGTTCAACAGAAAAAAATAAAGCCCCGTCCCCTGAAAAGGGACGAGGCAAACTCGCGATACCACCCTTGTTCCGCCAACCCTAGCCCATTCATGAGCAAGAGCCGAGCCATCGCGCAAAAATCGGGCGAGGCCGCTGGCGGCACCTTAGCTGCGAACCATTATGATTCGCATTCCCTGTAACGGGGGACGGCCGTAGATGCTTAATGCCGCATGACGATGCGGGTTAGGCGCCTCTTCTCGGAGAGGATCTTCCGTAATGGCTCACACGCCGGCTTGCAGCAATCGCCGGCTCTCTGGGGAGTGAACGCAGGACGTACTTGTTCTCGTCATCGAAGTTCGAAGTTTATGGTTACCAATAGTTATAGCTTAATCCGATCCCACTTGTCAAACGGGCAATCGCCCTGAACTTGAAACTAGCCGCGAAGCAGCTCGCGTTCCGAATCGCGGGACGAGCTGGATTCCAGCGTCTCCCAGCCTTCTTGGGCAAGCAGCTCAAGCTGGGCTTCCACCAGCGTGCGGAATCTGGCGCGGTAGATCGAAGCTTGCTTCTTGAGCTCCTCCACCTCGAGGGACACTTTGCGAGACTTGTTGAGCGAATCGTTAACGATGCGGTCGGCGTTTTTCTCCGCTTCCTTAATAATAAGCTGCGCTTCCTTCTTCGCGTTATTGCGTACCTCGTCTGCCGCTTCCTGCGCGACGATGATCGTCTTGCTTAGCGTTTCCTCGATATTGGCGAAGTGGTTCAGCTTCTCTTGCAGCGCGAGCATCTGGTTTTGTATTTCTTTGTTCTCGCGGATCAGCGATTCGTAATCTTTGATGACCTGATCCAGAAACTCGTTCACTTCATCCTCGTCGTAACCGCGAAGACGGCGGGAGAATTCCTTGTTATGTATGTCCAATGGCGTAAGCGGCATTGGCGCACCTCCTATTAATGTTAGCTGAGCCGCCTTGCGGCAGCAGGCGCTAGCTGTCAGCCCTCGCCCTTCTTAGAAGTAGTGATTCGACAGTCCTGCGTTTTTTCCTGCAACGCGCTAAATAAATTTACCGATTTTTACCCGAATCCTGCCCTTTTTTGTCACTCCGTCGACTTCAAGCACCTTGAATCGACCCAATCCTTTGAACGAGACGACATCGCCTTGCTTGAGCTGCTCCGAAGGATCCTCCTCCGACTTCCAGTTCACTCTGCAGCGGCCGGCCCGGATCGGATCGACGATCTTAGACCGGCTGACCCGGTACACGTCGCTGGCGATGCCGTCCAGCCGCATCGAAGCGACGGTCAGGCTCATCTCCTCCAGCTTGACCTCCACTGTCTTCAGCTCGCTGAGCGGCAGAATATCCGTGAGCACGTTCAGCCTATGGACTTGTCTCAGATGAACGTTTAAATAATCGGCGATTTCATCCGTTACGATAATGTGCGCGAAAGCGTCATGAACATGGATATCTCCGATGCGATCCCTTTTGATGCCAAGGCCAAGCAGCGCGCCCAGGAAGTCTCCATGGTCCAGGTCCTGATAGGTGGCGCCCGACGGATTAACCTCCAGCACGGCGATACCCGCGGATTCGCTGTCCAAATCGCGGTAATCCGGCGCAATGAGGGCCCGCACCCGCTCCGCGTCGGCATAGCCGCCTTCCAGCCTAACCGTAACGTCCGGATTACGGCTCGCCAGCATCGTCAGGATCTGGGCTTGTCTAGGGTCCAAAAAATCGGTCCGCTTCAGCTCATGCTGCGATGCGGACCGATCTACCCATTCCAGCACCCGATCGACAAACGGCTTCTCTTCGGGGTGAAAGTGATTATAAATAGCTGCCTTCATGTTCGTTACCTAACCTACCATGTTGAACAAATATTCAATGACGGAGATCAAGCCGATCGTGATGAAGCGCAGGGCGAGCAGCGCAACAATCGGAGACAGGTCGAGCACGCCGCCGATCGGCGGGATGAAACGGCGGAAGATGCCGATGTACGGCTCCACGATCTTCCCGAGCAGCTGTCCGATGAAGCTTTCCCGCGCATTAGGAAACCACGACAGCAATACGTATCCGATAATAAGGTAGCTGTAAATTTCAAGCGCTAAGTGCACAAATCCAAGTACTGTATCCAATCCAAGGTCACCTCATTTTGTTGTAATCGTTCTCCTCTGCCAGCAAGTCCGTTATGGCACCTTGAATTTCGACCGAGTCGGGCGTACAGAGAAAAATATTAGGGCCCAGCTTCGAGATGCTGCCGCTTAAAGCGTACACCGTGCCGCTCAAGAAATCAACAATGCGCAGCGCAAGGTCGCTTCTGACGCGCTGAAGGTTCACAATGACCGCCCTGCGCGAACGAAGATGGTCCGCGATTTCCTGCGCTTCGTCATACGAACGAGGCTCGCTCAGCACGACGCGGGTATTCTTCTGGGAATGTATGCTGACGACGTTGTTCCCGGTGCCTGTTATGCCGCTTTGGGTTCTGAAGTTTCTACGTGTCTCGAACGGAGAGGTTTCAGGTTCTTGCTCTTCGATCTGATTCTGGCTCACCCGCTCGCGCTCGACGACTTCTTCTTCCTCCTGCAGCCCGAAGAAATTCATAAACCGATTCATGACGCTCATTGCTCTTCCTCCTCTTTCCCTACTAAAATCGTTCCTAGCCGGATCCAGGTCGCGCCTTCTTCAATCGCGACCTCGAAATCGTTCGACATTCCCATCGACAGATGCTCGATTTGGCTGCCTTGCGGCGACTCGCTCCGAAGACAATCCCTTAGCTCTCGCAGGGCCCGGAATACGGTTCTCGTATCCTCCGGCTCCGCCTCGTAAGGCGCCATCGTCATTAGCCCGATCGGCTTAATCGATGTCAGTCCGTTAATCTGCTCCAGAAACGGCATCACGTTCTCCGGGCTCATGCCGTGCTTGGACTCTTCGCCCGAGACGTTCACCTGGATAAAGCAAGGTACGACGATGCCTAATTGGGCAGCCCGTTTATGGATGGCCTCGGCAAGAGACAGCCTGTCCAACGAATGTATGTAAGTAAATCTTCCTATGACGTCTTTCGCCTTATTCGTCTGCAAAGAGCCGATAAAATGCCAAACCGGTTTTCCGGCTTCATCCGGTTGCCCCTCGCCGTTTAGCGCGAACCACTTCTCTTGGGCATCCTGCCAGCGATTCTCGCCAAGATGGGCAAGGCCGCTGCCGAAAGCTTCTTTGGTCCGCTCCAGCGATACGTACTTCGTGACGGCAATGACGTTAACCTCTTCCCGCCTTCTGCCGGAGCGTTCGCATGCGGCCGCTATTTTAATTTCGACCAAGCGTATGTTTTGTTCGATTGACATCGTTCTGCTTCACCTTTCCCGAATACCGATCCAGCTTGCCATTCTCCCCGTTTTGCCCCCTTCGGCGCGATGGGAGAAGAACAGGTCGGTCCGGCAGCCGGTACACCAATTACTTATTTCGATACGACTCGGCAAAATTCCTGCTTTTATCATAATCTGTCGGTTTATTTCTTTCAAGTTTAAGTCCGCTTTTCCGCTTTCTTTTAGCCGCATGCAGACGCGCGCCGTCCCATCGTCTAAATCCAGCTCTTCCAGCACGCGCTTCACCTCTTGGATGACGATGCCGTCCACCTCGTAGCAGCAATCGTCGATAGAAGGTCCGATCGCCGCGCGAACGTCAGCCGGCTCGACGCCATACGCCGCTTGCATGGCAAGCACCGTCTCTTCGGCGATTTTCCCTACCGTGCCCCGCCAGCCCGCATGGGCAAGCGCGACAACCCCTTTCGTCGCATCATAAAAAAATAAGGGCACGCAGTCCGCGTAGAACGAAGCCAGCAGCACGCCTGGAACGTCCGTCATCAGCGCGTCGCAGCCGGCGATCGCGTCGCCCAGCTCTTCCCTGCCCTTGCCGCGGTCCACCGCGCTTACGCGCGCGACGCGGCTGCCATGGACCTGCTCCGCGCATGTCCAAGCGTCGAAGCTCCATCCGATGCCGTCAGCCAGTCGTTTACGATTTTCGATGACATCCGCTTGGGCGTCTCCGACATGCAAACCGATGTTCAAGCTGTTCCACGGAGCCAAGCTTACGCCCCCGGCCCTGCCGGAGAAACCGGAGGATAGCCGATCATCGTTTTCCATCCATTTCGATATAAAAAAAAGCGAAGGCGCCAACGAGGTTTCTTCGCGATCGTTGTGCACGAACGGTTCCATCATCTTTCACCCCATGAACAGTCGTAAGCGGCGGATATCGATTATTCGCCGCATATGTTCAGTTTACCTTCTTTAAGTCCGCACGTGCAAATCATCCTCTTCGGAACGAAGCGCCTTCGTCTCGTCCATTCGGACAAGCACGACGTCGGCGCCAATCTTCACGATGTTTCGCCAAGGGATGACAATTTCCGTTCCGTTGCTGCCGAACAGGCCGAACACCTTCGTATATTGCGGAACGACGATGGAATCGATTCGGCCTTGGCGCAGATCAAGCTCCAGATCGCTAATATGGCCGAGCTTCTTGCCGTCCACGATATTAATGACGTCTTTCGTCTGAAAATCCGATATTTTCATGCCTCTTCACCACGCTTCCGGCGGTTTGTAAGTCCACGACTTGCCTATTGTTATGTATATGAGCCAATCGCCCAAAATGTCCACTTCCCGAGCATTTCCCGCCTGCAAAAAAATAAGGGCGAAGCGCATTTGCGCCCCGCCCTCGCCGATTCAGCTGCCATTTAGGTCTTCACATGCTTCTGCATTTGCTGGATCGCCGATTTCTCCAGCCTTGATACTTGCGCCTGCGAGATGCCGATTTCGTCGGCTACCTCCATTTGCGTTTTGCCTTCGAAGAATCGCATCGACAGGATCATTTTTTCGCGGTCGTTCAGCTTGTGCATCGCTTCCCTGAGCGCGATTTCTTCAATCCACGACACGTCTTTGTTGCGGTCGTCGCTGATTTGGTCCATCACGTAGATCGGATCGCCGCCGTCGTGATAAATCGGCTCGAACAACGATACGGGATCCTGGATCGCGTCAAGGGCGAATACGACATCCTCCTTCGGAACGTTGAGCGCCTCCGATATTTCGAAGATCGTCGGCTCCCTCGAATTTTTGTTCGTGAGGCTGTCGCGCACTTGGAGCGCCTTGTAGGCGATGTCTCTTAAGCTGCGCGATACGCGAATCGGATTATTGTCCCTCAAATACCGGCGGATTTCTCCGATAATCATGGGTACGGCATAGGTGGAAAATTTTACGTTTTGACTTAGGTCGAAATTATCGATCGCCTTCATGAGTCCGATGCAGCCAACCTGGAACAGGTCGTCCACAAATTCTCCCCTATTGTTAAACCGTTGGATGACGCTGAGAACGAGCCGCAAATTGCCGTTCACTAATTTCTCTCTTGCTGCCCACTCGTTCCGGGTCTGCAACGCCGTAAATAACTCACGCATTTCGACATTGGTTAATACAGGCAGTTTCGCGGTATCCACTCCACAGATCTCGACTTTATTTCGGGTCAACGTGATTACCTCCCAAGGAGAAACATTAATGTTCATTATCTCCCCGGACCCTCATTTTATTCCTTGCCTGTCATCCTCAGGTAAACGCAAAAGGGGCCCGAAGGCCCCCGAATCTCACACCATCTTATTAAATTCCTTGCGCAGCCGCTTTATAATTCGTTTTTCGAGACGCGAAATATAGGATTGGGAAATGCCAAGCATATCGGCGACATCCTTCTGCGTCTTCTCCTCGCCGTCCGCGAGACCGAATCGCAGCTCCATGATGATCCGTTCCCTCTCCGAGAGCTTATCGAGCGCTTTGTGAAGCAGCTTGCGGTCGACTTGCTCCTCGATGTTGCGGTAGATCGTATCGTTTTCGGTGCCGAGCACGTCCGACAGAAGCAGCTCGTTGCCGTCCCAGTCAATGTTCAGCGGCTCGTCGAACGAAACCTCCGTCCTTGTTTTGCTGTTGCGGCGAAGATACATCAGAATTTCGTTTTCGATGCAGCGCGAAGCGTAGGTCGCAAGCTTGATTTTTTTCTCCGGGTCGAAGGTGTTCACCGCCTTGATGAGCCCGATCGCGCCGATCGATACCAAATCTTCGATATGGATGCCGGTGTTCTCGAATTTCCTGGCGATGTACACGACGAGCCGCAGATTCCGTTCGATCAGCATGGCCCGTATTGCGGAATCGCCCGACGGAAGCTTCTCCAGCAAATACTCTTCTTCTTCGCGCGTCAATGGTGGAGGTAAGGCTTCGCTGCCGCCAATGTAGTAGATTTCTTCGCTCTTTAGTCCGAATAAAAATAAAATTCGATAATAATATAAATGCAGTATCAGTTTATATTTGACGAGCATGTGGCCCATCCCTCCCCAATGTAGTATGCGATTAAGGCTTACGATTGCACCATTGCCGGATGGATAATTGCTTGATAAGCACCGTCGGCCGCAAGCTTGCCGCCGTCCAAACCAATGAGCACTCTTTTTGTTTCGAATATTTGTCCTTCGCGGTTCACTTCGACGGCGTCTGGCTTAAGCGCCAGCATAAACTGCGAGCCTTTGTTGACGCCGCGGAACGGCACGAGTCTTAACCGGTCCTGCCATTTGAACCATTCGTCGCCCATCCCGGCTACCAGTCGGTCAACGCCTCCTTCACGAATGCCTTCCACCCACGAAGCCGGCAATTCATCCTCGAGCCGCGACACTTCCAGCACCATAACCGGCGTACGGGTGAGAGGATCATACAGCTGGTTACCCGTATCGATCAGCCCTACGCAATTGTACGGCTGTCCGTCGATGGTAACCTTCACATCCGCCAGATGGGTGCGCTGCAGCTCCTTTTCGCGTTTCCCGGTCCAAACCGCCTTGTATATGTAGAGCCCCACGCAGAACGACGCCGCCAAATAGAAGAGGGACAGCTTCAATTCCGCCTGCACGCTCCCGCTTGCGATCGTAATCGTCTTCCAAACTTCTCCCGAGCCTTGCATGAACAAATAATAAAGACCTAAGACAGCGCCCGCCGCAACGAAATTGACGCTGTAGAAAGCAGCGATATTCCGAATAAAATGCTGTAGGGAAGAAAACCCGAACGCGATCCAAACCATGCCGAAGGAGATGATCACTTTCACGGCCAGCGTGAACAGGAATGATAGCTGAGGAAACAGCATAAGTACAACATAACAGGCTCCGAACGCGGCAGAGGCGATGACACGCCAAGGCTTTGGCCGGAAATGCCTCACCCATGCCGTCGTCAGCAAGATCGCGCCGTCCACCAATAATTCGCGCAGAAACAGGATATCAATATATACGGTCAAGCCGGCCCCCCTCCTCCCTTCCTGCGACCGGCACTCATCTGCTCCCCGGGAAGACGATTGAGACTAGTATATTGTAATCCTATTTCAAAGTCTGTCTATTCATGACGGACTTCCCCATCTTTTTTTGTCGACTTCGCATACAAAAAACGAGAATTCGCCAACCGGCGCCTCTCCTAGGAGCAATGACAAAAAAAACGGTCCAAGAGAGTGGCTCTCTTGGACCGTCTTCGATTTGCGAAATTTCAATGGTTAGATTATCTGTCTCCGCGAGGCTGCTTGCGAAGGAAAGCAGGGATTTCCAATTGATCGCTGGATGTTCCCATTCCGAACGGCTTCACGCTGTTCGAGCTTGGCGAAGATTTCGGTTCGTTGTACGAAGCTTCCTGCTGCGAACCGGGTCTGCGGGCCGGTTGAGGCGCGCCCTTCGATTCGAAGCCCGTCGCGATGACGGTAACCTTAATCTCATCCTTCAGATCTTCGTCGATCATCGCGCCGAAGATCATGTTCACGTCCGGATCGGATGCGGAAATGACAATTTCCGCCGCTTCGTTCACTTCATACAGGGACAGGTTGCTTCCGCCCGTAATATTCATGATAACGCCGCGGGCGCCGTCGATCGATGTCTCGAGCAATGGGCTCATTATCGCTTTGCGGGCCGCTTCGGCTGCGCGGTTCTCGCCCGTCGCGATGCCGATACCCATCAGCGCGGAGCCGCGATACGTCATAATCGTCTTCACGTCGGCGAAGTCAAGGTTGATTAGACCCGGTACGGCGATCAAGTCGGAAATGCCTTGAACCGCTTGCCTGAGGACGTTGTCCGCTTCGCGGAACGCTTCCAGCATCGGCGTCTTCTTGTCGACAATCTCGAGAAGACGGTCGTTCGGGATAACGATAAGCGTATCTACTTTTTCTTTCAAAGCTTCAATGCCGAGTTCGGCTTGTCCGGAACGCTTGCGGCCTTCGAACGTGAACGGACGCGTAACGACGCCAACCGTCAGCGCGCCGCATTCTCTGGCGATCTCCGCGATGACAGGAGCGGCGCCCGTGCCCGTGCCGCCGCCCATGCCTGCGGTAACGAACACCATATCGGAGCCTTTAAGCTGATTCATGATCAGATCGCGGGACTCCTCGGCGGCTTTGCTGCCGACTTCCGGATTAGCGCCGGCACCTAGGCCGCGAGTCAGCTTGTCGCCGATCTGCAGCTTATGCTCGGACTTCGCCAAATGCAGGGCCTGCGCATCCGTGTTCACCGTAATGAACTCGACGCCCTTAACGCCGTTTTCGATCATGCGGTTCACGGCATTGCTTCCGCCGCCGCCAACACCAATTACTTTTATTTGAGCGAGCTGTTCAAGCTCCAAATCGAATTCCAACATCTCTCATAGTCCCCCAGTCAAATAAATTCGTTAAACATGTTTTTAATCCGCTCGAACATACCGGGTTTAGATGAAGCTGCGGGACCCGCTTTGCGGCTTGACGATGGTTTCTTGACGGCGCCGGTGCCCCGTGCGCCCATATACTTCGAAACATATTGAATCATGCCTACACCGCTGCTGTAGGCCGAATCCTTCACTCCGATATAATCCGGAAGAGCAATGCGAACCGAGCTCTCCAGCTCGTACTGAGCCAGCGCAACCGTGCCCGGCAGCGCGACCGCCCCGCCCGTCAGCACATATCCGTTGACCTTATCCCCAAAGCCGAGACGGCGAACTTCTTGGCGGATCAGCTGGAATATCTCCTGCATGCGCGGCTCGATAATGCTGGCCAAATCCCTCTGGGAGAACTCCTTCTCCAGGTTGCTGCCCATGCGGGAAACCTTGAATTTCACGTCCTCCGCGGCATCGGCCACGTTCGCGCAGCCGTACTTCAGCTTGAACTTCTCGGCTTGATCGCTTTGGGTGCGGAGCCCGTAAGCGATATCGTTCGTGACGAACTCTCCGCCGATCGGCAGCGAGGAGATGGCGGCCAATCCGCCCTGCTCGTAGATGGCGATCGTCGTGGAGCCCGCGCCGATATCGACAAGCACCGTTCCGATGACCTTCTCGTCCTTCGTCAGCGACATCACGCCGGAAGCCAGCGACATAAGAATAACGCCGGAAATACGCAATCCGGCTTTCTCGACGCAGCGCATCAAATTATGTATCGCCGTTTTGGTGCCCGTCACGATCGTCGCTTCGACTTCAAGCCTTACTCCTATCATGCCCCTCGGGTCCGAAATTCCTTCCAGTCCGTCGACCAAATATTGCTTCGGCACCAGATTAATGATTTCCCTCTCCGGCGGGAGCGCTACGACCTTGGCCGCTTGAAGCACGCGCTCGATATCTTCTTCTCCGATTTCCCTGTCCTCGTTGGATACGGCAACGACGCCATGATTGGTCTGCAACGCAATGTGATTGCCTTGAATCCCTACATATACATCAGATATTTGAATGCCGACCATGCGCTCCGCGTGCTCAACGGCGTTGCGGATCGATTGAACGGTCTGGTCAATATCGACGATTGCTCCCTTGCGAATACCCTCCGAGTCGGCAGATCCAACTCCAATAATATTAATGGCTCCATTATTCATTTCGCCAATAATAGCACGAACTTTGGATGTACCGATGTCCAAACTGACGATGATGTCATTGCTGCTCAACTCGCGGCACCTCCGTTTCCAAAAAATAATAATCTTTTTAGTTGTATATGATGGTCATGACTAGGATTGATCAAGTCTCTCTACTTATTCAACGCCGCTAATATTTTCCCTCTTTTTTCAACAAATTTTTCGCGATTTTTGCGAGGAGTTGTCGAAATCGAACTTCCGGCGCTGGAACATCCTGTAAAACGAAGAAAACGAGAAGGAATGGACCGGCTTGCGCCGCAAAATCGGCGCTCGCACTTGTCCGCTCTTCAAACGTCGTAAATAAAATTCTACCATTCTTTCAAGCTATTGAGTAGTCTCTTTTTACTCAGATTGCACATTTTCTGCGTTGTCCCCGTTTTCCGAGCCCTCTTCGCCTTCGGTTTGGAACGGCACGTAGGTGTCGGCCAGCAGCATCGTGATCTTGCCTGGCTCCTGCGTCTCGATAACGGCGTTAAGCGCGTCGATTTTTTGCGGGAGCACCGATACCGCCGTAATGACTTCGAAGTGCGTGCGGGTAAATATGCGAATGCGGTCCGGGTAAGCCTTCGATGGAATCGGCGTAATTTCGGACAGATCCGCAAGCTGCTTCTGCGGAATAAGCGCAAGCTTCTCGGTCAGCTCTTTTTTGACGGGATCCGATTCGCTCCAGCCGGACAGCACCGGCTTGTCGAGCAGCTGCGCGCCTTCGCCCGCCGCGGGCATGCTTGTCCCGCTGGATAACAGCGCCGTCAGCTCCCCTTGCGCGGTTAATTCGAAAGCGACGACCGGATACTCCTGAACCGTTATTTTCACAATGCCGGGAAATACCTTCATGACCTTTGCTTCTTCCACTTGAGGCAATGTCTTGACATTCCGCTCTATGAGATCCGATGCCGTCTGGAAGAATGGATCTCCCGTCTCGATCTTGGAGGCAGCGGCAATTTGTTCGGTCGTTGTGAAATGCATGCCGGTAATTTGGATTTCGGAAATTTTGCTAATGGAAGAATTGAAGAATAATACCCCTAGCAAGGCGATGAACAATAGAAACAATACGGCAAGCAGCTTCTTATTGCCTCTGCGTTTGCGAACCGGTTCCTTCAGCACAGGCATTTGCGTGTTCATGACTTGTCCCTCTTTTCATCGAAACGATGGCCGCCCCAAAAAAATCTCGAGGCAAGGCCGGTTGAGGTAGCCATTCGTTTCTAACTTACCGCTGGATGGCATAGATTTAATTATTAGGCATATTCGGCACGGGAGAGGTTCGGGTAATGCGCGCTCCCAGCCTGGATAACATCGTTTCGATGCGGTCGTAGCCGCGGTCGATATGATGAACCTGCTCGACGACCGTCCTGCCTTGCGCGGCGAGACCCGCAATGACAAGCGCCGCCCCCGCCCGAAGATCCGTCGCTTCCACCGTCGCGCCATATAGTCTTGGCACGCCCCTGATGAAAGCGGCATTCAGATCGACTCGTATATCCGCGCCCATGCGGGACAGCTCATCGACGTGCTTCAGTCTTCCTTCGAATATTGTTTCCTTCAAAATGCTGACACCGTCGGCTAACGCGAGAAGTACCATGATTTGGGATTGCAGATCCGTTGGGAAAGCCGGGTAAGGCGACGTGACGATTCTCTCGACCGCCTTCGGTCTTGCGGAGCTGCCGACTTTTATTATATCACCGTCTACGACGATTTGAACACCTGCGCGGCGCAGAACATGGATAAGGGAGGAGAGATGAGCGGGCTGTGTTTCCTGGAGAGTAACCTGGCCGCGCGTCGCGGCGGCCGCCACCATGACGGTTCCTGCCACGATCCGGTCCGGTATGACCTTGTAGCGGCACGGCGATAGCTCGCCGACGCCGTCTATCGTAATCGTGTCTGTGCCGGCCCCCATGATTTTGGCGCCCATGGCATTTAAGAATCGCTGCAAATCCTGTATTTCCGGCTCGCGGGCGGCATTGCTTATCGTCGTCCGTCCTTCCGCCAACACCGCCGCCATCATAATGTTCTCCGTCGCTCCTACGCTCGGGAAGCTCAGGTGAATGTCTGCACCGACCAGCTTGCTCGCGCGGCAGACAATTCGGTTGTGGGCCTCTTCAATTTCCGCTCCGAGCGCCTGAAGACCCTGCAGATGAAGATCGATCTTGCGTTCGCCGATCGCGCAGCCGCCAGGCTGGTAGACCTGGACCTCGCCGAATCTGGCGAGAAGCGGACCCATTAAGAATATGGAAGACCTCATCTGTTTCATCAGCGTCTCCGGCACATGGGACGTATGCGCGGAAGTCGTGTCCAGCACGACCGTATCCCCTGTGTGCTCGGCGCGGCATCCTAATTCGCGCAAAATGTTCAGCATAACGTCGATATCCAGCAAATGCGGCACGGAATCTATCGTTGTCGTGCCTTCAGCCAGCAAGCTGGCGGCCAATATCGGCAATGCGGCATTTTTCGCTCCTTGGATGACTATGGTTCCTGAGAGTGGTTTCCCGCCTTCAATCACCAATTTGTCCAATGTATCACCTCCGAATTACCGCTCGCCCTCCACCAATACCTCCGGCACCAGCTTCACGCCGAAGCGCTCCTCTACGGTGCTCTGTATGTGTGTCATAAGGGCGAGAACATCTTTAGCTGTCGCTTGCCCGGTGTTGATGATGAAATTGGCGTGAAGCTCGGATACTTGCGCTCCGCCGACGGTATACCCCTTCAGGCCGGCTTCTTGGATCAGCCTGGCGGCGAAGTCTCCTTGCGGGTTGCGGAACACGCTTCCCGCGCAGGCCAGCTGCAGCGGCTGCGTCCGGAGTCTCCGCTCCTTGTAGGTAGCCAAGGTGGATGCGATCTCCATCCGGTCGCCTTCCTCGAGCTCGAAAGCCGCTTCGACGACAAGTCCCTTCATCTCGTGAAGGACCGAGTGACGATAGCCAAACCGCATATCCTTCTCTTCGTAACGAACCAATTCACCCGTCTCCAGAACAATGTCAGCATACTTGAAAATACGTGACACATCCGACCCGTGCGCTCCCGCGTTCATGTAGACGGCTCCGCCGACCGTTCCCGGAATCCCCGACGCGAATTCCAGCCCCGTCAGACCTTGCCTGCCCGCCATGACCGACAGCTTGATGAAAGAATACGACGCTCCCGCTATTGCGGTCGTTCCTTCGAAACGCACGTAATCCAGACCACCTGCCGGTTTGATGACAACGCCGCGAATGCCCTTGTCGCCGACAAGCATGTTGGAGCCGCGGCCCAGATTGGTCCAGGCCACCCCATGCTTATGCAGCAGCTTCACGATTGCGATCAGCTCCTCTTTCCCTGACGGAAGAATGACCAGATCGGCGGGTCCGCCGATTTTCCATGTGGTATGTTTCGACAGCGGTTCGTTCGGTAATAGTTCTCCTAATCTCGCTTTCTCAAGCTCCGCTATAAGTGCTTTCATTGCGTGTGCCTCCTTAGGGTGTTGCCGTTCTTGCTTCTCGCCGCGGCCGGTAGCCGCTTTGTTGCATCTCCCGCTCGCGGGTGGTGTTGGTCACGAATATAGGGTATCTTATGCCCTGCTTTCATGTTGTGTGACAATCGCCTATTGCCAAGTGCCCTCAGCGCGATTTATTCAACTGACGCAGCGCTTCGGCGATGCGGGCCGCGGAATCCGGCACGGCAAGCCGCATGGCTGCGCCCGACATGGCCGTCATGCGCTCCTGGTCGCGCAGCAGCTTCTCCATCATAGTCAGGAGAGTCTGCCCGCTAAGATCCTTCTCCAGCAGCAGCTCGGCCGCTCCGGCGTTTACGAGGCTTCTTGCGTTCGCCTCTTGATGGTTGTTCGTCACGTTCGGAGACGGAATGAGAATCGACGGCAAGCCGAGCGCTGTAATCTCCGCTAGGGACGAGGCGCCCGAGCGGCTGACGACGAGCGCCGAATCCCGCAGAACCTCCGCCATATTATTTAAATAAGGAACCAGCGTCAACGATTCGCCGGCGCCTAGCTCTAGTATTCGTTGTTTGGTCGACTCGTAATAGATATCCCCCGTCACGAAGACGACGCGCGTGCCGGCAAGCCGGCCGAGCTGCGGCGCCATTTCGATCACCGCTTCGTTAAGCGCTCTGGCGCCGCGGCTGCCGCCTACGATAAGGGCAAGCCTTGTGCCGGATGGCAGTCCTAAGGACTGCAGCCCTTTGCCGGGGACGGCCCTCAGCACATTGGAAGCGACGGGGTTGCCCGTATAAGATGTTTCTTTGGCCTTCGGGAATTGCGTCTTCGATTCCGGGAAGCTGACGCCGATATGATCGGCGTACCGGGAGAGGAATTGGTTCGTCAGTCCCGGAATCGCGTTCTGCTCATGAATGAAAGTAGGAATGCCAAGCTTGGCCGCCGCGTATACGACGGGTCCGCAAACGTAACCGCCCGTGCCGACGACGACGTCGGGCTTGAACTCTCGCAGCAGCGCTTTGGATCGTTTGACGCCTTTCAGAAAACGGATAATCGTTTTGACGTTCTCCAGCGACAGCTTCCTGCGGAAGCCGGTTATTTCGACCGCTTCGAACGGGATGCTCTGAGCGGGCACGACCCGGCTCTCCATGCCGTTCGATGTTCCGATATATAACAGCTTCGTGTCCGGATCGATCTGCTGCATATGCTTGCCTACGGCGACCGCGGGATAAATATGGCCGCCGGTTCCTCCACCGGTTAACACGATACGCATAGGGTTCACCTCGAATAACGGGATATGTTCAGCAGAATGCCAAGAGCCGTCAGCAGAAGCGTAAGCGAAGAGCCTCCGTAGCTGACGAGCGGCAGCGTAATGCCGGTAACGGGCATCATGCCGATGACAACGCCGATGTTAATTAATACTTGCACGCCGATAATGCCGGTAATGCCGACGGCGAGCAAGCTGCCGAACGTGTCGGCCGCCGCGATCGCGGTTCTGACGCCGCGCCAGACGACGACCAGGAATAATAGAATCAACGTGGCGCCGCCGATAAAGCCAAGCTCCTCTGCCAATATAGAGAAAATAAAGTCCGTCTGCGGCTCCGGCAAATAGCTGAACTTCTGGCGGCTCATGCCGAGACCGAGGCCGACAAGGCCTCCTGGACCGACAGCAAATAAGGACTGGATGATCTGATAGCCGCCGCCGAGCGGATCGGACCACGGATCAAGGAAGGACGTAATGCGCTGCAGCCGGTACGGAGCGGCCAGAATGAGCCCTACGAAGCCAACGACGCCGAGCATCGCAAGTCCTCCCAGATGAGCGAGCCGGGCGCCCGCCGTAAAAATAAGAATGATCGAGGCACCGACCATGACCGTGCCCGTACCGAGATCCGGCTGGAGCATGATCATGCCGAAAGCCAGGAACACGAGTCCAAGCGGCGGCATAAGTCCCTTCGTAAACTGCGTGATCATCTGCTGCTTCTCCGACAGCCACTTGGCGAGAAACAGGATCATGGCCAGCTTCATGAACTCCGACGGCTGAATGCCGAAGGAGCTGATGCCGAGCCAGCTTCGCGCGCCGCCGCGGACGACGCCCACGCCCGGAATAAGGACGATAACGAGCAGTCCGAAGCAGACGATCAGCGCCATGGGCGCCCATTTCTTCCAGACGGAATAATGCGTCCTCATCGTAAATACTAACGCACCGACGCCTAGTCCGGCAAACAATAGCTGCCGTTTCACATAATAGAACCGGTCGCCGAACTCGTGGAACGCGAGCACGGCGCTCGCGCTGTACACCATCACGAGACCGATCGCCAGGATCAGCCCTATTGCCGCAAGCAGCACAATATCCGGGGCAGACCGCGCTTTTGCCATCGCAACACACCTCTTAGCATGGGAAAGTAGGGACAGGCCCCCTACTTACAAGGTATGCGCCGATTGCTTAAAAATGCTCCCTCTCTGCTCGTAGGACGCAAACATGTCCCAGCTCGCGCACGCGGGAGAGAGAAGAACGATATCGCCGGCCTCCGCAAGCTCAGCGGCTTGCTTCACAGCCTGGCGCAAGGTGCTCTCGGCGTCCTTCTCATCGTTCACCGATTGCGCGTTCGCTAAACCTGCGAGCTCCGCCACCTTCAGCAGCTTCTCCTTGGTCTGGCCCAGCGCCACAAGGCCCTTCAGACCTCGGAATACCGGCAGCAGCTCCATGTAATCGGAGCCCCGGTCGAGGCCGCCGGCCACGAGAATGATAGGCTTCTTCAGGGAACGCACGGACATCGTGGTCGCCGTCGGGTTCGTCGCTTTGGAATCGTTGTAGAACGCCACGCCTTCTCGTTCAGCCACGAATTCCAGACGATGCTCGACGCCCTTGAACTGCTCCAGCGGCTTCGCCAGCGCTTCTGCCGGCGCTCCCGCGGCAAGAGCCGCCGCGATGGCCGCGAGCGCGTTCGCCGTGTTATGCCTGCCGGGGATGCCCAGCGCGTCGACGGCCATGATGACGGTCTCCTCGCCGCCGTCACGGTAAACGATGCTTCGCGGCGCGTCGTCCGTGCCTGCCGCGTTTTCTCTGTTATACGGCGGCTCAACGCAAACGCCCGTCTCCAATTTCTCGTAGAGAGAGAATGGAAGAATGGAGGATTTCAAGCCTTCGGCCGTCTTCCGGCACGCCGCGTCGTCCCAATTCAGAATGGCCGTATCTCCGCTCTCCTGATTGGCGAACAGCTTGCGCTTCGAAGCGACGTAATCTTCCATGTCGCCGTGATAGTCCAGATGCGTCTCCGCCAGGTTGAGCAGCAAGCCGATGCGCGGCCGGAACGCGGACGTTCCCTTCAGCTGGAAGCTGCTGAGCTCCGCGACGATCCACCCGTCCGGGGCGGCCTCGTCTACCGCGTCGCACAGCGGCAAACCGATATTGCCGGCCACGATCGGCTTCATGCCCGCGGCCTCCAGCAGCTCGCCGATCAACGTCGTCGTCGTCGTTTTGCCGTTCGAGCCCGTTATGCCGATGATTGGCGATGGAGACAGCCAGAAGCCGGCTTCCACTTCCGTTACGACCTCGACCCCGCGCTCCAGCGCTTGCTTAACGGGAGGGGCCGAATAAGGAATGCCCGGATTTTTGACCAGGAGAGCCGTGTGCTCGTCTATTAGATCGTCCGGATGATAGCCGCATAGCACAGAAATGCCCAAAGCGGTCAGCTCATCCGCTTCGGGACATGATTCTCGGTCTTTCTTGTCGTTGACGATAACGTCCGCCCCAAGCTTATGGAACAGCTTCGCGACACTGACGCCGCTTCTCGCGAGACCAAGGACGACGACGCGCCGGCCGCGGTAGGTGGAAGGATGATTCATAGGGACATTCCTTTCTATGTATGCAGGAAGCGGCCCTCTCCGCGAGAACCGCCCATGCTTTAAGTATTATTTAAAAGTATTAATTTAAATAGAGTTCAAAAAGTTCGGTTTTCAGCACCGAGAAGATGGAAAGAAGCTAGAAATTGAGGAGCGGAACGTAGCCTAGGCTACGTGAGCACCGGAAAGTTCGGCTGAATTCCATATTCGATGTCGAGTAAGCTCCTTGAGATTCTTCGTGATCAAAAGCGGACTTTTTGAACTACCTCTTCAGATGACCAGGAGCACGCCGGCTGTTGCGAAGAGCAACCCCACGAACCAGAACACCGTCACGACCTTCCATTCGGACCAGCCCGACAGCTCGAAGTGATGATGGATCGGACTCATCTTGAAGATCCGCTTGCCTCTCAATTTGAACGAGGTGACCTGCAGGATGACCGACAGCATCTCGAGCACGAACACGCCGCCGATCAGGATAAGCAGCAGCTCCGTCTTCGTCAGGATCGCCACGGCCGCGATGCCTCCGCCGATTCCGAGCGAGCCCATATCGCCCATGAACACCTTCGCGGGATGCGCGTTGAACACCAGGAAGCCCAGCACGGCGCCGATCATGGCCGCGGAGAACACCGCGGACTCGTGCGAGGAGAACTGGAGCGCCACGATGGTGAAGGCGCCGAACGCGATCGCGCTTGTGCCGGCGAGCAAGCCGTCCAGCCCGTCCGTGAAATTAACGGAGTTGCTGGCCGCGAACATGATGATGACCACGAACGGATAATAGAACCAGCCAAGATCGAAGCCGAAGCCCGTCCCAGGCACCGTAATTTCGGTGCTGTGATTCATATTGTAAAGCATGGCGCAAACGACGACGGAGAACAGAAGCTGTCCGAACAGCTTCTGCCTCGCCGTCAGGCCCAGCGAACGCTTGAACACGATCTTGATATAATCGTCCAGGAAGCCGACGAGCCCGAAGCCGAGCGATGCGGTAAGCAGCACCCAGAATTCCGGCGTTTTGTCGGCGAACCGGAGGAACGCGATCAGCATCGCGATCATGATGATAATGCCGCCCATCGTCGGCGTGCCGCTCTTCTTCAGATGGCTCTGCGGGCCGACCTCGCGGATTTGCTGACCGAATTTCAGTCTGCGGAGAAGCGGGATGAACAATGGTCCTAGCAGAACCGCTAGCAAGAAAGAAGTGCCGATCGAAAACAAAATGACCATCATGTCCATCTTCTCACCCCTTCTCCAAAGCTTGGACAACCTGTTCCATGCGCATACCCCTCGAACCCTTCACCAGCACGAGGTCCTCCGGCCGAAGCTTCTCCTTCAGCCATGCCGCAAGCTCTTCCTTGTCTTCGAAATGGCGGACAAGGCCTTGGCCGGCCGCGTCAGGCAGGCTGCGTGCCGCCGCTTCGGCGGTATGGACGGACAACGGACCGTGCGTCAGCACGCCTTCCGCTTTGCCGCCCGCCAAGTATTCGCCCATCTCGGCATGCAGCGACGCTTCGTCCGGACCCAGCTCCAGCATGTCGCCGAGCACGATCCATCTTCTTCCGAAGCCTTCCAGCCCCGCGACCAAATCGATGGCCGCGCGGACCGCGGTAGGGTTCGCGTTGTAGGCGTCGTTTAGGACGACCGCGCCGCCCGCCGCGCGCGACGGCTCGATCCGCATGCCCGTCAGCTTGAGCGATTCGAAGCCCCGCGCGATGTCCTTCGGCTGCACGCCGAACATTCTCGCGGCCGCGATCGCGGCTAGCGCGTTGCTGATGTTATGCCGTCCGGGCACCGAAATCCGGAGCGCGCCCAGCGCCGTCGGTTCGCCTCTGTAGAGAGCCGTGAAGCCGCTGTCCGTCGGCGACAGCCCGATATCCTTGGCGGACCAGTCGCAAGGCTTCTCCAGGCCGAATGTCCGGAGCGTGACGCCCTCCGGCAGCTTCATGGCCGCAAGCCCTTCCTCGAGCAGAGGCTCGTCGCCGTTGTAGAGCAGCACGCCTCCCTCGGAAAGTCCGAGCGCGATTTCGAGCTTCGCTTTCGCGATGCCCGCGCGCGAGCCAAGCTGGAGCAGATGGGCATCGCCGATGTTCGTAATGATGGCGACGTCGGGCTGAGCGATCTTCGTTAGAAGCTCGATTTCGCCGAAGCCGCTCATGCCCATCTCGAGCACGGCCACCTCCGTATCCTCGTCCATTTTCAGAAGCGTCAGAGGCAGCCCGATATGGTTATTCAGGTTGCCTTCCGTCTTCAGGACGCGATACTGGACGCCAAGCAGAGCAGCGGTCATATCCTTGGTCGTCGTCTTCCCGTTGCTGCCGGTTATGCCGACGATCCGAGCCATCAGCTCGCCGCGGTATGCCGAAGCAAGCCGCTGCAACGCGGACAGCGTATCGTCGACCAGCAGGAAAGGAAGTTCCGCGAGCGCCGCCGGTATCTCCCTGTCCTTCTGCCACAGCATGGCTTTGGCGCCGCTTGCCGCGGCTTGCTCCGCAAAGTCGTGACCGTCGAACCGATCGCCGACGATCGGCACGAACAGCTCGCCGCTTCCCGCTATTCTGCTGTCTGTCATAACGCCGCTTACGGATTCCTCCGCGCGGCCACCCTTGCGAATCGCGCCGCACATGGACGCGATTTGCCCTATAGTCCGTTTAATCAATGTATTAGTCCCCTTATAGCTTCTTTTGCTTCTATGCGATCGTCGAAATCGTATACCTTGTCTCCGACGAGCTGATAGGTTTCATGACCTTTCCCCGCAATCAATACTACATCGCCCGGGCTTGCCATTTCAACCGCTTTTTGAATCGCTTCGCGCCGATCCGGCAGAAGCTGGTATCTTTCTCTCGAGACGGACGCGCCTGCGAGTCCCGCTTCGATGTCCGCGATGATCCGATTCGGGTCTTCCGTCCTGGGATTATCGGAGGTGACGATCAAGAGATCCGCATGCTTCGCCGCGATCCGCCCCATGAGGGGACGCTTCGTACGATCGCGGTCGCCTCCGCAGCCGAACACGCAGATCACCCGATTCTCCGCGAATTCGCGCACCGCGCGCAGCACGTTCTCGAGTCCGTCCGGCGTATGCGCGTAATCGACGACGACGGCGAACGGCTGTCCCTCCTCTACGCTCTCTACTCGTCCGGGCACGCCCGGAATCGACTCCAGCGACCGTTTGATCGCTTCCAGCTCTATGCCCTCGATCAGCGCCGCCGAGACGGCCGCAAGCGCGTTGTACACATTGAATTTGCCGGGCAGCTTCAGCTGGATGTCGGCTTCGCCGCGGAATGTCCGCACATGGAACCGAGTGCCTTGGGCGGTAATCTTAATGTCGGTCGCGCGCACGTCGGCCTCGTGCTCCAGGCCGTAAGTAATGACTTCCGCGGCGGTCAGCATGCCGAATCTGGCGGAAGCCGGATCGTCCGCGTTCAGAACCGCGTATGAGCGTTCCGCGGGCGACTCCGGGTAGGCGTTGCCAAGCCTGGAGAAGAACAACCCTTTCGCGTCGGCGTATTTCTCCATGGTGCCGTGATAATCGAGATGATCCTGCGTCAGGTTCGTGAAGATCGCCGTGCGGAACCGGCAGCCCTTCACCCTGCCTTGCTCCAGCGCGTGGGACGACACCTCCATGGCGCAGTACCGCATGCCGGCGTCCCGCATTTCACCGAGCTGGCGCTGAAGCTCGTGAGCGTCCGGCGTCGTGCCGCTCATAGGGAACGATTTGCCGCCGTAACGCCATTCGATCGTTCCGATCACGCCGGACGCCTTGCCGCTGTCGTTCAAGATGCGCTCTATTAAATAAGTCGTAGTCGTCTTCCCGTTTGTGCCCGTCACGCCGATCACTTTGACGTGCTCGCTCGGATGGGCGTACACGTAATCCGATATAATCGCGGTCGCCAGCTTGCTGTCCTTCACGATCAGCTGCGGCACGTCAAGCGGCAGCGGCCTCTCGCACACGATGGCGCTCGCACCCCGCTTCACGGCATCCCCGGCGAACGCGTGTCCGTCCACTGTCAGACCCGGCACGCACAAGAACAGCTGACCCGGCCGAACCCTTCTCGAATCCTTCTCCACCCCTGTAAATTCCGTCATTTCATCCCCAACCAAACGGGCTGTTAACAGCAAATCCGTTAGATCGCGCAGACGCATATCCACCAAGCCTCCCTCGATAACTCTGACGGGATACTATATGCCGCCCAAAGCTAACAGGTTAATGGCCCAGCCGTCCTTGCGAAAGTTAATGGGAATGCTGCTGCGGAAGATCCTCCTCGTCCCCAAGGTAGATCCGGATCGTGGAGCCGCGGTCCACGCGGGTGCCTGCCGCGGGCGCCTGCCGGATGACATACTGGCCGGTGCCGGCCGAGCTAAGGTTGAAGTTCATGTTGAGGTCCTCGTACAGCTCGGAGACGCTTTTGCCGACAACGTTCGGCACCGTTACGATCGGCGTCTCCCCGTATTTGTAGAGACGGTCGATCTGATTCTCGCGCGGCGGAATCTCGAGCACCGAAAGCGCGTCTTCCATAATATTGCGGACGATCGGAGCCGCCACCACGCCCCCGAACTGAATGCCTTGCGGATTGTCGACGGCGACGTAGACGACGATTTGCGGATTGTCGGCCGGAGCGAATCCGATGAACGACACGATATGCTCGTTCGGCGAGTACCGCCCGTTAATGACCTTCTGCGCGGTCCCCGTCTTCCCTCCGACGCGGTAGCCGTCGATGAAAGCGTTGCGTCCCGTTCCCTTGGCGACGACGCTCTCGAGCGCCTCCCGCACCTGCTTCGACGTCTCCTCGGAGATGACGGTTCGCACCGGCTCCGGCTCGATCGTCTGCACCGTCTCCCCGGTTTCCCGGTTAATAAAAGCTTTGGCGACGTGAGGCTTGTAAAGCGTTCCTCCGTTGATCGCCGCCGATACGGCCGTGATCTGCTGGATCGGCGTGACCGATACGCCTTGGCCGAACGCCGTCGTCGCAAGCTCGACCGGACCAACCTGATTCAGCTTGAACAGGATGCCGTTCTCTTCGCCGCCGATGTCGATGCCCGTTTTCGTGCCGAAGCCGAAATCCTTGATATACTGGAACAGCGTCTCCTTGCCCAGCCGGTTGCCTAACGTAACGAATCCAGGGTTGCAGGAGTTCTCCACGACCTCGAGGAACGTCTGGCTGCCATGGCCGCCCTTTTTCCAGCATCGGAGCCGGGCCCCGCCTACTTCCACGGCGCCGGGATCGAAGAACGTTTCGTTCTTCAAATCGACCTTCTTCTCCTCCAGCGCGGCGGCAAGCGTGATGATCTTGAATGTGGAACCCGGCTCATAAGTCATCCAGATCGGCAAGTTGCGGTTATATACCTCGGAAGCCACTTCTTTGTATTTGTCCGGCTCGTAGGTCGGGCGGCTCGCCATGCCCAGTATTTCGCCGTTGTTCGGATCCATCGCGATGGCGATGACGCCGTTCGGCTGGAGGCCCGTCATCGCCTGATCGAGCTCCCGTTCCATAATGGCCTGGATTTCCTGATCGATCGTAAGCTGCAGCGTCAGCCCTTCCTTCGGCTCCAAGTAGGTGTCGGAGGAATTGGGCATCTCTCTGCCCGCCGCGTCGGACAACCAGGAGACGTTGCCTTTGATGCCCTTCAGCATCTCGTCGTACCTGGCTTCCACCCCCGTCAGCCCTTGGTTGTCGATGCCCGTGAAGCCGAGCAGATGCGCAGCCAAGCTGCCGTAAGGATAGAATCGTTTGTTATCCTCCGCCACCACGATGCCCGGCAGCTCCAGCGCCTGGATTTCTTCCGCTTTTTCTTGCGAAATTTTGCGGCCCGCCGACCCGAGATTCACGATCATTTCTTTTTTGGTCAGAAATTTCATCATCGTCTCTTCGGTCGAACCCAGCATTCTCGCGAGCGTCTCCGCCGTCGCTTCCTTGTCCTTGACCTGGACGGGGATCGCCCATACGGTCGGCGAGGTCACGTTATAAGCGAGCCGTACGCCGTCGCGATCCCAAATCTCACCCCGCTTGGGCATGTACGGAATGTCGCGCCGCCATGAATTTTCCGCTTTCGCGGACAGCTCCGCCCCTTCCACCAGCTGAACGTATGCCAGCCGCAGGCATAACGCAAAAAACGCAATGCCCGCGAATAGGAGCACGATAAATAGTCGTCTTCGAACCGTCACGTTTGAAACCTTCAAAAAAAATCTCCCCCTCCGTGCAGCCGTTTACGCTGAAAGCAAGGGTTCAAAAAGTCTGGGACTTCTTGAACCGCCTCTGCGAGCGTACAGAAACGCTCATTTCAGCCTATTCGGGACAAGGGGGGGATAGAACAAGCCTTATGGACGCGTCTTAGTTTTCGCCTGAATGCTCGATGTTCGTCAATGGCTGCGAATCGCCGGCATCGTCGGACTCGCTCTGATCGCCGGCATCGCCTGATCCTCCGTTCTCGCCGGCGTCCGTATCGGCGTTCGCTCCTTCGGCGGATTCGCCGGCCGCTTCGCCGTCGCCAGCACCCGCTTCCGCGCCCGAATCGAAGCTGTCTCCGATCGCGGCGACCGCTTCATCGTACAGCTCGGACCCGGTCGGAGGCAGAAGCTTGACCCGCACGATGCGTCTGCCGTTTTTCTCCTCGGCGACTTGCTGGGAGACCACGTAGCCTGAGCCTTCCGGAATGAGCTTGGCCCCGATTAACGATGTCAACTCGAGGGCGTCGCGAAGCGATACGCCCGTCAAATCCGGCACCGGAAGCTTATCCTTCTGCTCCGTAATGAGATACACGCGCTGCGTCGGATGAATGTAGGCGCCGGGCGAAGGGATTTGCGCGAGCACGGATTCGCCGTCGCCGATAACCTCGAAAGCAAGAGCCTTGGCTTGAAGCTGCTCCTTCGCCTGCGCGACCTTCAGCTCTTTCACTTCCGGAACGACGACTTTGATCTCCTCCGTCTCCGCGTCTTCCTGAGGCACCCAGTTCGGCGCCACGCCCATCTTCCGCAAGCTTTTCAGCACGATCTCCTTGAATGCCGGAGCTGCTACGGTACCGCCGCCGGCATACCGGCCGTCTTTCGGTTCGTCGACCGCGATGTAGAGGACGATACGCGGATTATCGACGGGCGCATAACCGATGAACGATACCATGAATTTTTCCTCGGAGTATTTCCCGCCGATAGATTTCTGTGCGGTGCCCGTCTTGCCGGCAACCCGGTAGCCTTCGATGTACGCGTTCTTTCCCGTGCCGATCTCCTGGTCGGATACGACCTGCTCCAAATATTCGCCGACCTTTCGCGACGTTTCCTCGGAGATGACCTGACGGATCACCTTCGGCTCCGTTAACGTTGTCGTCTTGGTAGCCGGATCGGTGATGCTCTTGATCACATGAGGCACCATCAGCTTGCCGCCGTTCGCGACGGCCGCCACGGCCGCGATTTGCTGAATCGCCGTGACGGATACCCCTTGACCAAACGATGCCGCGGCGATTTCCGTGTTCCATTGGAACCGGATCGAGCCCGTCAGCTCGTTCGTGAGCTCGATGCCCGTTTTCTGTCCGAAGCCGAACTTCGTGTAATACTCGCGCATCTTCTCCGCGCCCAGACGCTCCATCCCCAGCTTGACGAACGCGACGTTACTGGAATATTTGAGGCCGTCGAGAAAGGAGATCGTGCCCCATCCATCGGGATTGTGATCGCGAACAACGTGCGTATCGCCCGGAATTTTGTAGCGGCCGGACTGATACATCTCGTCGGGGTTGAACACCCCTTCTTCCACCGCGGCGGCAAGCGTCGCGATTTTGAACGTCGAACCCGGCTCGTACAGCGATCCGACCGCGTGATTGAACATATTGGCGTAATCCGTCTCCCAATACTCGTTCGGATTATAATTCGGCAAATTCGCCATGGCTAGAATTTCCCCGGTGTTCGGATCCGCTGCGATGGCCGTCGCGCTTTTCGGCATGTATTTCTCCATGATGCCGCGCAGCGCTTCCTCCACGTAATATTGAATGTCTTTATCGATCGTGAGCGCGATGTTGTTCCCGTCTTTCTCCTGCTGGTACTCCACTTCTCCTTCCGACAGCTGTACGCGGGCGCCGTCTTTCAGATACCTGAAGATGCCGTCGGTGCCGGTCAGCTGCTCGTCGAAATACGCTTCGATGCCGGTCTTCGCTTCCCTCTCCTTGGTTATGTAACCGACTAGCTGAGAAGCCAGATTATCCTGGGGGTACGTTCGTTTCAACGTTTCGTCGATGACGATGCCGGTATCGTAGCCCAGCTTCTTTCGAATCAACTCGTTTTTGAGCTCTTCCCGGAACAATACAAGCCGATCCGCTACGGGCTTCTCGATTTGCCAGCCGCCTTGACGAAGCTCTCTATGGGCGTAAAACTCGCCGTTCTCCTTCTTCGCGGTAACCGCTTTTCGGACATCGCTTTCGGATGCGCCGAGCGTTTCCTGCAGTCCTTTAATGACCTCCTCCGTTATACCGAGTTCGTTGATCAGCTTCGGATTGACCGATATGTTGTACGCGATCGTATCCATAGCCAGCACGTTGCCGTTCCGGTCCGTGATCGTCCCCCGCTTCGCGGTCAGCTTCTCCGCCGCCGACCAGCGGGCTTTGGCTTTCTCGTAATAGAAATCTCCTTCTACCACCTGCACATAGAATATTCTACCAATCAAAATGAGAAAAAGGAGGGTCATTACCCCTCCAAATAACAGCGTCCGCAATTTAATCCGTTTGTTCATAATCTCTCACCCTATTCGCGCATAGCCGTACTCAACCCGTCATTGTCCTTCTTCACCGTGATGCCGTTGTCCATGCTGCTGACCATGCCTTGAGACTCCGCCATTTCCCGGATGCGCTCCGGGCTGCTGAGCATCTCCACTTGGCGTTTCAGCTCTTCCAGCTCCACGTTCATAGTTTGATAATCGGCATTCATTTGCTTAATTTGAAGATTCATTTCGTAGATTTGCGCGTAACGCGAGAGGATAACCCCGGCCACAATAACGCAAACGATGACGGTGAAGAGATAAAGAAGCTTTTCCTGCATAGGAAGCGACTTCCGTTTGACGACGACTTTTTTGGTTTCGCGAATAACTTCCTGCTGCTGCGGTTTGCGCTTCGGCTGAAGCGCGAGGTTACCGTTTACGTATGCCACGAATTATCCCCCTCTTTCCAGGTTGTTCCAAAAGCCGACATCGACTTTTTTTGAACACCCGCTCTTATAATTTTTCGGCGACTCTTAGTTTGGCCGATCTGGCTCTCGGATTAAGCTCCAGCTCCCGCTCGCCCGGCACGATCGGCTTGCGGTTCACTAGCTTCAGAACACCTTGGTTCCCGCAGACGCATAACGGAAAGTCCGGCGGGCAGGTGCATTTCTCCACGTATTTGGCGAAGGTTTGCTTGCAGATGCGGTCCTCGAGCGAATGGAAGGTAATGACGGATGCCCTTCCTCCCGGCGCCAGGCAGCGAACAGCGGCCTCCAGCGCTTCCTCCTCCGCTCCCAGCTCGTCGTTCACCGCGATGCGAAGCGCCTGGAACGAACGTTTCGCGGGATGCGGCCCCGTCCTTCTCGTGGCCGCGGGAATCGAGTTCTTGATCAGCTCCGCGAGCTCGCCCGTCTTCTCGATCGGCGCGGCTTCGCGCGCTTTGACGATATTGCGGGCGATGTTACGGGCGAACTTCTCTTCGCCGTAACGATCCAGAATTCGCGCGATCTCGCGCTCCTCCCAAGTATTGACGATCTCGTGCGCCGTCAGCTCTTCCTCGCGATCCATCCGCATGTCGAGCGGGGCGTCGTGATTGTAGCTGAACCCTCGCTCGGCTTCGTCCAGCTGCGGGCTCGATACGCCCAGATCGAACAGAATGCCGTCCACCTGCGGGACCCCGTCCTTCATCGGTACGCCGCAGCCCTTCAGCTCCTGCTCGAGATAACGAAAGTTGCTTCTGACGAGCGTTACTTTATCCATATAGGGGGCAAGTCTCTTGCGAGCGTTGTCCAGCGCCCAGTCATCCTGGTCGAATGCGATCAAACGTCCTCCCGCTCCCAGGCGGGACGCTATTAGCTCGCTATGCCCCGCTCCTCCAAGCGTGCAATCGACGTATATGCCGTCCGGCTTGATGTCCAGACCGTCAACCGCTTCCTCCAATAATACCGTCACATGCTGAAACACGCTGTTTGTCCTCCCGTTTTTCGTCTTACATTAGAAGTTGAAATCGAAATCAACCAGCTTCTCGGCGATCTCGTTAAACGCCTGCTCCGATTGCTCGTAGTAGCCTTCCCATGTCTGCTTGCTCCATATTTCCACGCGGCTCGATACGCCGAGCACCATGCAATCCTTGTCCAGCTTGGCATATTCGCGCAAATTGCTGGGTATATTTACCCTTCCCTGTTTGTCCAGCTCGCATTCCGTTGCCCCGGAGAAAAAAAACCGGGTGAACGCGCGCGCGTCGGACTTCATTAGAGGCAGCGACTTGAGCTTCTGCTCCAGCACGCTCCACTCTTCTCTCGGGTAGACGAACAAGCAGTTATCGAGGCCTCGGGTGGCAATGAAGGTCGTTCCTAACGCGTCGCGGAATTTGGCAGGAATAATTAGCCGACCTTTCTCGTCGATGCTATGCTGATATTCCCCCATAAACATGGTTCCGCTCCACTCCTTCCCCCATTTGCTCCACTTTGCCCCACTTTTCCCCACCTGATTACAGTAGTTCGCCACCTAAAATAAAAATCCTGCTCCAATGAGCAGGATTTTTGAAAAAATATTTTAGATTGTTAATCTTCCGAATCTATTCGTGCTCCGCCCAGCTGTCCAAATAAGCGGCTTGCTCGGGAGTGAGCTTGTCGATGCCGAAGCCGAGCGATTCCAGCTTCAGTCTTGCCACTTGCTCGTCCAGCTCGTACGGCACGTTCACGACTTTCTTGCCGATCTCTTTGTACTGCTCGTTCACGAATTTCAGGGACATCGCTTGCAGGGCGAACGTCATGTCCATAATTTCCGCCGGATGGCCGTCGCCCGCCGCCAGATTGACCAGGCGTCCTTCCGCCAGCAGATAGATGCTGCGGCCGTCCGTCATTTTGTACTCTTCGATGTTGCGGCGAACCGTGCGTTTGCCCGTCGACATCGCTTCGAGCTCCACTTTGTTCACTTCGACGTCGAAGTGGCCCGCATTGGACAGGATCGCGCCGTTCTTCATGACCTTGTAATGCTCGCCGCGAATGACGTCGCGATTGCCCGTTACCGTAACGAAGATATCGCCAAGCTTAGCCGCTTCCAGCATCGGCATAACCGCGAAGCCGTCCATATACGCCTCGACCGCTTTGATCGCGTCGATCTCCGTCACGATGACGTTCGCTCCCATGCCTTTGGCGCGCATCGCGACGCCTTTGCCGCACCAGCCGTAGCCAACCACGACGACCGTCTTGCCGGCCACGACCAGATTGGTCGTCCGGTTAATCCCGTCAAATACGGATTGTCCGGTGCCGTAGCGGTTGTCGAACAAATATTTGCAGAAGGCATCGTTAACGGCGACCATCGGGAAGCTGAGCGCTCCGTCCTTCTCGAGCGCCCTCAGCCGAATGATGCCCGTCGTCGTCTCCTCGGCGCCGCCGCGAAGGTTAACCGCCATCTCCTTGCTCTCGGAATGCAGCAGCGTCACCAGGTCGCCGCCGTCGTCGATCAGCAGGTCCGGCTTGCATTCCAGCGCCTTCATGTTCAGCGCTTTGAATTCGGCAGGGGTCGGATTATATTTCGCGTACACCGTAATGCCGTCTTCTACGAGCGCCGCGCACACATCGTCCTGCGTGGAGAGCGGATTGCTGCCGGTAATCGTCACCTCGGCGCCTCCCGCTTGCACAACCTTCGCCAGATACGCCGTTTTCGCTTCCAGATGAAGAGAGATAGTGACCTTCAAGCCTTGAAACGGCTTCTCCGCCTCGAATTGCTCCTTAATCCGGTTAAGCACGGGCATATGAGCGCTCGCCCAGTCGATCTTCAAATGTCCTTCCGGCGCAAGCGACGGGTCGGCAATGATGCTGTTCTGTACTGCGTTCGTCATGAAATAAACACCCTCCAATATTATAAATAAACGATCTCATGCCCGCCGGTTCGGCTGTAAGGCGCCTCCATCAGCTTCTCGAGCCAGGCGTCGCCGTAGCGGTTCCAATAAACGACAACGGACAGCACCCGCTCCTGCGGCTTGCCCGAAGGCACGATCGCGGTCGCGATTCGGTCGAATTGCCGGATTGCCGCTTCGAATTGCTTATTGTTCGCGTCCGACGTTTTGGCTTCCATGTAGCTGATCTGCTCCAATATTTTCGCCATGTTCGTCTCGCCGAGCTTCGCGAGTCCCGCTTGAACGGATGCCGCCATATCGATAAGCGGCTGGTACATCTCTTGGAAGGCCTGCTTGACGGCCCCGAATTTCTGTTCGACGTTCATGTTATCCTGCTGCTTAAGCCAGGCTTCCTTGCGCGTCTCGATCCTCTCGATCACATCCGCGAAGGATAGCTCGTATTTCGTCATGTTTTTGGCGATCGTGCCTTCAATCAAGGTGAATGACATACGGGGCACGATAATCGGCATCTCCATGCCTAACGCGCGGAATGCCCCGCCCGTCAGTGCCCAATAGGCGATTTCGCCGGGCCCGAGAACCGTTCCGAGCACGGGGAACAAATAATCCTGCATGAGCGGTCTGGTCAGGACGTTGTTGCTGAGCAGCTCCGGGCGTTCTTCCGCCATTCGCATGAGCTCTTCCTTCGTCCAGCTCGACAGACCCTTGCGGTCCTGGAACGACTCGCCATTCTTGTGCAGCAGCGTCCGCTCCCCGCCTCTCTCCGGATGGAACAAGAACAGGTTCGCGCTGCCCGGCACCACGTCGGCCTGCAGCGTATATCCGAGCGACTTCACGCGGTCCGCCGACTCCAAATACGCTCTCTCGAGCTCGTCGTTATGGCGCAGCAGCCTGGCGAACATCGGCGACTCCAGCTTGCGCAGCCCCGGATCGTCGGCGTCGACTAGAACCATTCCTGCGGATCCGAACAATTGGGCGAGGATGCCCGCGAACAAATCGCTTAGAGAGCCCGATTGGCGCGCGAGCTCCGCCAGCTTCTCCAGCATTTGCGGTTTGAATTCGGAATGCGGCAGCGCTTGCTCCAGCTCCTGCAGCAGCTGCTTCCAAGTTTCGGCTGTGACGGCCGTGCCGCTTACCGAGGTCCGCGGCCCTTCCGGTCTCGCAACCGAAAGCTTGCGCAGCTCCTGCTCCGCCGTAATCACGTAAGCGTGATTCGCTTCGTCCCAGTCATGGTCCTCTCCGGCAATCCAGAAGACGGGAACAACCTGGCGTCCTAGCTGCTGGCTGGCCGATTTCGCCGCTTGTATAATCGTTACCGCTTTATGTATGACCAGCAGCGGTCCCGTCCATAAGCCCGCCTGCTGCCCGCCGATAACGACGGGGGAGCCTTCCGCGATGAGATCAATGGATGACATCGTCTCGTTAGACACGCCGATCCTCTGGTTATACGCGCGCAGCGCATCGGCGAGCTTGCTCTTATCCGCTCTCCGGCCCGCGTGCTCCTCCAGGGAGTTAAGCCGCCTTACCCAGTCTTGCTCGTTGCCCGAATGATAGCCGTACAGCTCCCGAATCCGGCCGTCCGACTGCTTCATATAAGCCTCCGTCAAAGGCTGAGCAATCGGAAGTTCATACGATTCTTTCGTGAGCATGCCTCTCTCGCCTCCCGATTATATCGATAAAGGAATTAGTCCAATATAGCCTTCCCATTTCGAAAAGATTTGCCACAGCCATTGTACACAAAGTCGAAGCCGCCCGTCAAAACAAAACGCCTCTGCATCGCAGAGACGTTCGGTCTTGGACTCTTAAGCTACGGTAAATACGACTCGTCCGATCAGAATGATCATAAACACAAGGTAAAGCGCGGTCATCGCAAAAAAGCTCATGCGCCAAATCGCCCGAAACACCCGTTTGACATCCACGTTGCCGCGTTTGCGGAATTGCGCGTTTCCGATCAAGCCTCCGCCCAAAATCATGACAAGCAAAATGCCGTACAGACCGAAATTGCTGTCGAACAACATATTGAACAAAGCTGCGACGCATAGGATAAAAAACGCGTTCGATACGTCCATGGCGAGCAGCAAAGCTTTCTTCCGATTCTGAATATAAGCGCCATAGCCGAATAGGACGATCGCGAAGGGGAGGATCGGTATAAGCGCGATTAATGAATAAAGCCATTCGATCTTATCCCATAGTGCGCCCATGCTCGTCCACCTTTCATCATTAAAAAGAAGTTATTATTTAGATCGACTGTAGGTTGTGATTATGGCCGTCATCGCGTCGTTCAAAGGCGATGCCATGCCTTGCTTCGCAGCTAGCTTGCTTACGGCCCCGTTAATGGCATCAATCTCGGTCGGATGGCCTGCCCTCACGTCGGCAAGCATGGAAGACACGTTGGCTGCCGTGCGGCGGCAAACCTCGAGGACGTTATTCCAGCTGTCTGCATGGTCCTTCATGCCGGCCTCCGTCAAAATGCCGTACGTCTCGCTGTGCAAGGCTTCCATCAGCGAGAGACGGTTCTTATCATTCGGAAGCTCGCCGTTCGCGACGTCGAATATAGCGGTCAGCGGATTGATGACCGCGTTGACGAGCAGTTTCTGGAAAATCCGATTCTCCATCTCATTCGACAGTGAAGCCTCGAATCCTGCCTTTCGAAGCGATTTCAGCAACATTTTTTGAGCTTTGTCGCTTTTTTCGCCAGTTGCGACCAGGTTTTGCGCCTTTTCGCTGATCCACAGCATGCCTGTTCCGATATGGCGAACCGAACGTTCATCCTCCCTCTTGGCGCCCTCGGTCGTGACGGCCGCATACAAGGGCACCCATGGAAGCTCTGCCGCAAGCTTATCCAAGTGACCGATCCCGTTCTGCAGACAAAGTATTGAGCTTTCTCCCACATTACTTGCCGTAAGAGCCCGTAGCGAATCGATCAGCTCAGCATCGATCGCCTGCTGCTTTACCGCAAGCACAATCCAAGTGCGCTCTTCCTGGCGATGAGCCATTACCCGATCGGGATGCAGCCAATCGCTGTCCGCATGGAGCACCGCCTCCCCGGCTTCGTTTAGCAACGATATCCCCTGCTTTCGGATCAGCTCGCTCTGACGCTGCGTTCTTGTCCAAACCTTCACATCAACGCCTGCCCCTGCCAGTCTAGCGGCAAACAACAGCCCGATAGCCCCCGCGCCAACGACTTCAATTCGCATCATTCTCCTCCTCTCCTCCGCCCGTCTTCATCTGTCCGTTTCAATCCTACGTATTATACACTTTCAACATTTCATCTGAAAAGCGATCGGGTTGTCACCCCATGAAGAAACCCGCCGTTACGGGAACGGCGGGTTTCTGGGTTGCTTCACTATCTCTTCGGTAAAAACTTATTCAATACGTTCCAAATTGCCGTTGGCGTCCATCTTAAAACGCGGCTTGGCTTCTTCCTCGTTCGATAGCACCGTGAGACGCCGTGCGCGATCCATTATTTGGATCAACGTTTTGTAGTCGTCGTTTACGGTCCGGTAGTCCGTCTGGGCGCTGTTCACTTCTTTAGTCAGTCTCTCATTCTCGCTCCGCAGCCGGTATAGCTCCTCTTCCTTGTCTTTCAATTCCTTCTCGAATAACTTAATCTGTCTCGATAAATCTTGATAGTTCGTTTTCCATCCGCGCAGAAAACGGATGATGGCATCAACGGACAGACCTTCGTCAAGCGCACCGACTTCCTGCTTGAACGAGCGCTCCTCCGTATCGTAAACCGTAAGGGAAGAGACTTGAGATGTAGGTGTAACCGTTTGCTTCTTCAAATAATTGCGCTTCTGGCGCTGCTGCTTCGCGATTTGGATCGCATCTTCATAACGTTTTCGTACGCAGCTGTTCCAACGGAACCCGCATGCAGCGGATGTGCGTCCGATTCTTTCGCCTACTTCCTCAAAGGCGGCGAGCTGCGTGCTCCCCTCCCGGATATGGCGCAGCGTAACTTCGGCGAGAATGAGATCATCGTCCGGGCTCCACGCATCTTGTCTAACTGCTGTCATGCAATCAAAACCTCCTAACGTAAAAGACGCTTACTTATCACTATGCCCTTGGTAGAGTTCATAGAATCTATCGGATAGTAATTTGTATATCCATTTTTTTGCGACCTCATACATGATTAGGCGGATTGTTGAGCAAACTGTAAACGAATCCGCGCGTTTAAGCAAAAAGTTTGCGAATTCGTCACGTATTTTGGTTTACACTGCCAAAGGCAGACGCTATAATGAAATTTAGAAAATCGGCGCTGGGGTAAAAAGGGGGATGTATCATGGCACGCATGTATCGAGTACTTGGCTTCTGGTGCTTAGTAATCGGACTGATGGCTTTTGCAGGCCACATGACGGAATTCGCGCTGCTCTTCTTCGCGCAAGCTGTCGCGTTCGTATTTTTAGGCTACTTGAATTTCTCCGAGAGAACATACATATTGATGTTCTGGGGATATATGGCGATATCGTTCGTAGGCTTCACCTACTGGTCGGTCTTCAAGATGGACTTGCCATTCTAGACCATTATCATCAACAAACAAGGCTGTCACCATACGGATTACACTCCGTGCGGCGACAGCCTTTTTCTATGTCTTTATAGAGGAAGCCTCTTCTCAAGCAGCATCACTTTGAAGCTTTCGCTCATGCCGTCGCTGAGCAGCAGCTGCCTGATGGCCCGGTTTCGTCGCGCAGACTCTCCGAACGGATCGGCGCCGTCATGGCTCCCAAGCAGTCCGAAGACGCCCTGGTCGACCAAAAACTGTTTTTGCGTAGCGAAATAGACGACATCAAACCCCGCTTCATCCGCGCAAGAGCGAATGAAATCGAACGACACGTGAGCCGTTATATCGCGTTCGCCCGGTCGATTGAACGGCGAGTCGCTAGCCTGATGATTGGCGTATGTCATCAGCGTCCCCTTCATCCGGTGCTCGGCCGCGTATTCTGCAGCATCATGGCCATAATCGATTATCATGACCCTGCCTCTCTCGCATAATGCTCCGAGCTGCATGACCCAATCTCTCGCACCTGGACACACCTCCGTGATCTGACCCTCCCGAAGCATGATACCGTCCCGGGACAGCCAGTCCTCTAGCTTCGGTTCCGTTAACGGCATCAGCGTATAAAAAAACCCTTGCCCGGGTTTGACCGCTACGCCGAGCTCCATCAGCTTTCTTTTGTGCATTGTCACGCGATGCACGGGGAATGCATCCAGCAGCTCATTCGCGATTAGCAGCAAAGGCCGCTCGCTCATCCATCCGACATACCCGGAATAAAGCTGCTCCGACGAAATAATGACGGGCGGTTCGGTATGGCTGATCCCGCGAAGAGCACGCGCCGCCTCTTCGGCATGGGAAGGGAGATTTTCGATGAGCAGCTGGCGAAACCACGGCTTCGGATCGAGACGATGACAAGCAGCCGCGACGTGCGCCGACAGCCTGCCCGTTCCGGCTCCCCATTCCGCAATCGACAATGCACCGCCTGTTGATTGGCCGTACTGATGCGCATAGCTTGCGATCATTTCGCCCATGATGCTTCCGACCGCCGAGCTCGTATAGAAGTCCCCTTCCTTCCCAACCTTTGCCTTGCCGGAACGATAATAGCCATATTGCGAGTCGTATAGGCATGTTTCCATATACTGACGAAAGGTTATCGACGCCAGGGCATCCGCCCGGCCGGCCGAGTCTATGTATGCGCCTTTCCTGTCCGATCGGGCGATCATTTCAGCGATTTGGACGGCCAGCGGAGTATCCGGAAAGCTTGTCATGCCGATTTCCTCCTTTTCCAAATGTAAGATATAATAGAATGGGCTTCCGCATACACTAGTTGCTGAGGAGGGAGGATGCCATTGATTGATAGCCTTACCCGCATTCGGACAGCGGCCGCTATTCTATTCGCGTTTCTTATCGCGCTGCTGCTGCTGCGACTGCCCGTTCTTGCCGAAGAAAGTCCTCCAGCCCCTGACGATGTTCATTCTTTGCTTGAGAAGAGCCTGTCCGTGGTTGAGATCGATAAAGAAATTTCAAGAATCGCGATTGAGAAGGAAGCTTTGCTCGAGACGATGTCCGTGAAGGAGCAAGATCTTGCCAGCCAGGAGCTGGCCATAGACGGCAAGCGCGAGCAAGCCGGCGACGTCCTTCGATCCTATTACATGGGCGAACGGGATATGCTTTATCTCTCGCTGCTGTCGGCGGATTCATGGTCGAAGCTGTTCACCATTTGGGACTATATCGATATTATACTTACGCAAGACAAGCATACCTTGAACGCTTACATCGGACAATATCGCAAACTGCAGGACGAATATACGGCTCTCGAGGACAAACAAGCCGAGCTGCTCGCTCTGGAAGAGAAGCTGAAAATTCAGCGCGACCGCGTCATCGCTCTCGAATCGCAGCTCGAGGGTGAGCTGGCCGGACGTAGCGACGCCGACCGAATTAGGCTCTTGATGGAGGAGCTGACCAGCTTCTGGGAGAAGAAAGGGCTGACGGAGGTCCGTTCGTATTTCCAAGCCTTATCGAAAGCGATGGGCGAGCTGCCCGGATGGATTCAGAATAACAAGGACATGATGGAAACAAAAGGCTTCCAGTATACGATTCGCGTGCCGGAAGACAAGCTGAACGAATTTTTGCGTGAACAGGACGAGCGATTCAACTACTTCTCCTTCAAATTCGAGGATGGCAAAATTACGGCCTATGGCAAGCGGGACGATATTGAAATCAGCGTAAGCGGACACTACAGCCTCATTGAAGAACCGAAAAACGGCATTATGTTCCATGTGGATGAGCTGGTCTTCAACGGATTTACGCTTCCGGATACGACGCGGGCCGCCTTAGAGGAGGAATTCGATCTCGGGTTCTACCCCGGACTGATTACCAGCTTCCTGAAGGCGAATTCCGTAACCGTCAAAGACGGAGAGCTGACCATTAAGCTTAGCGTATCTCTGTGAGCCCGGTAGCGAAAAGGATGGCCCTGGGCCATCCTTTTTCTATTTCGAGCATGAACAATAATCATTTCGAAGCAGGATTCAAAGCCTCGATTGCATCGGCAAAGTCGCGGAACCGTGTCTCGTTCTCCGCCCCGTCCACCCACGCTTCCTGCCACGCCTTCCATCGGAGCGGCCAATCCGGATCCGGATGATAGCTTGCCGGCTCGGCCGATTTCTCGTTTAGCACGCGTAACCACCAGTCGGGAGGCGTCTCGACCGTCTGGGCGAGCAGTCCATCGGGGCTGTCATATAAAGACGCCCGCACGGGCAGCTTGCGCTCCTTCAGCAGCTCCTCCATCCCAACCGCCGCGTTCGTCATCTCCTGGATCCACAGCATGGCATCCTCCTCATGCTCGGTTGCTGCCCCGATGACAAAGCTGCTTCCGCTTAGCCATGGCGTTGGCACGTACTCATGCTCCACGAGCAGATGCTCCTTCGCCGATTCGCTCAGCTTATCGTAATCGCTCCAAGGCAGCAACAACAGCAGGATCCGATTGTCCGCTATGACTGGATCGAGCTTCTGAGCCTGTCCGATTGGCATGGACTCTACTAGGCTCGAGCGAGCTTGCAGCTCTGCCAGCATGGATAGCTGCGCATCCGATAGCGACCGCAGCTGAAGCAAGCTGCCTGCCGCAGCGTCGAAGCGCTCCGTCCACAACAGCAGCTGCAGGAGGCCTCCGGGGGCAAAGCTCGTCAGCGCAACCCGCTTGCCTTGCTCGTCTTCCTGCGCAGCCGCTATTCGATCTGCCAGCTCAAGAAAAGCGGTCCAGTCGCTTGGCGGCTTCGCCATACCGTATTGCTCCAGCAGCGGCTTGTTCCAAGCGAATATATAAGGATCTATTCCCCTCGGAGCCCCCCATAGATATCCGTTCCACTTCATGGGCTCAAGCAACCCCGGCAGCTGGTCGGAGAGCGAATCGCCGGACATCAGGCTGTCGATTGGCTTCAGAAAGCCCTGAACGGCCAGCGGGATGACCCATCCGTTATTCACGAGCATGACATCGGGCACCGATCCTTGCGTGCTCCGTTCCACCACGGACTCGTAACGATTGCTCGACGGGGATTCGTTCGTCAGCTCGACGCGGATATGCGGATACCGGATCATGAACGCTTCCGTGCGTGCTTGCAGCACGCCGAAATCACGGGCAGGGACCGCTAATGAAATATGAAGCTCCGATTGCTCTGGCAGCCAACGCATGCCGCTGGCCGGTATAACCGGACTCTCGCCATCCGATAGGCGGGTACGATTCCAATCCCAGTCAAGGGACTCCGAGATATAAACGAGCAGCAGCCCGGTAAGCAGTAACGCGCTTATGAAGAGAGGCACATATTTTCGGGGGGACACAGCCTTCTCCTTTCCCGCTCCTAATGCTTGATATGGTATAGAATAACAGGTAAGCCTTCCTATGTATACGCTTAAATTTACAATTTGGCGGAGATCGTTTGTTTGCCATAAAAAGAAGACAAGGGCCACTTCTCACGGCCCTTGTCTTGCTTTTCCAAACCGCTTACAGCAGGTCGGCGGCATGCTGCGCCAGCTTCGACCGTTCGCCTTTCTCGAGCGTCATATGTCCACTAATGCCTTCTCGCTTGAATTTCTCGACGATATGCGTCAGCCCGTTGCTTATCGAATCGAGGTAAGGATGATCGATCTGGCCGGGATCGCCCATCAGAACGATTTTGCTGCCTTCCCCAACCCGCGAAACGATCGTTTTCACTTCATGCTTGGTCAGATTTTGCGCTTCGTCGATGATGATGAATTGCCCCGGGATCGAACGCCCCCTAATATAAGTAAGCGCCTCGACTTGTATGCTGCCCATGCCCATTAGGATTTTATCGATGTCGCCCGACTTCTTCGTATCGAACAAATATTCCAGATTATCGTAAATCGGCTGCATCCACGGGCGGAGCTTCTCTTCCTTCTCGCCCGGCAAATAACCGATATCCTTGCCCATAGGCACCACGGGCCTCGCGATAAGAAGCTTCTTATATTTATGCTCATCCTCCACCTTGAGGAGGCCAGCGGCAAGCGCTAGCAGCGTTTTGCCCGTGCCCGCCTTCCCCGATAAAGTGACAAGCGGAATATCGTCGTTAAGCAGCAGCTCCAGCGCCATGCGCTGCTGTGCGTTCCGCGCGGTTATCCCCCATACGGGATCGTTGCTTAGGTATAGCGGCTCGAGCCTGGCGCCATCCGTGCTAACTTTGAGAAGCGCGGATTTCGAAGTGCCCATCTCATCCCGCAGTATGACAAATTCGTTCGGGTTCAGCCTCTCGCGCAATTGCAGGCTGTTGACGCTTAGGAAACGGTACGTATAAAACTCGTCGATCACGGCCGGATGAACATGCAGCGTCAGATTGCCGTTATAGAACTCCGAATTATCGATTACGCGGTCGGACAAGAAATCCTGCGCAGATAATCCGAGCACGTCCGCTTTGATCCGGACAAGGACGTCCTTGCTCACCAGCACGACCTGCCGGCGATCATCCAGCTTCTCTTGCTCCATATGATAATTAAGCGCGACCGCTAATATCCGGTTGTCGTTGGACATCTCCCCGAACATCTCCTGCACGCGAATAAAGCTTCTATGATTGAGCTCGACCTTCAGTATTCCGCCCCCCGGCAGCATGATTCCTTCATGAAGATGGCCCTGCTCTCTCATCGTATCGAGCAATCGGGAGACGTGACGGGCGTTTCGCCCCAGCTCATCCGCGAGCCTCTTCTTGGAGTCGATTTCTTCCAGCACGATCGCGGGGATGATGACTTCATTATCATCGAAGGCGAAGAGCGATTGCGGATCATGCAGCAAAACGTTGGTATCGAGCACGAATATTTTTTTCATGAGAACCCTCCCGGCGTCGGATATACATTTGCATACATAGCCTCAGTTGGCAGCGGACACACTATTGCATAAGCGAAAAAATGCGCGACACTTAACTTCAAAGAGGTGGCATACATGTACAAATGGTTATCTGCGGCAATCGTTATCGCGATCGTAGCATCGGGCTGCAGCGCCGGCGCACGTAATGATTCATCACCCTCTCCTCAGAATAATGGCCGCGTAACGGCCCAGCAGAACGAAGGCGGCAAGAAGCAGATCCTTGATCGTACAGAGGTGGAGACGCATCTGGAGGAGCTCGCCAAAGGCATTCAAGGCGTAGAGAACGCGCACTGCGTCGTCATCGGGAACACGGCGGTCGTCGGCATCAACGTTGACGGCAATCTGGAACGCTCCCGGGTAGGTACAATCAAATATTCGGTAGCAGAAGCCTTCCGGAAGGACCCCTACGGCGTCGACGCCTTCGTGACCGCGGATATCGATATCGCGAATCGACTGCAGGAAATCGGCGAGGACTTGCGTAAAGGACGTCCCATTGCCGGCTTCGCCGAAGAGCTCGCCGACATTATGGGGCGGCTCGTGCCGCAAATGCCGCGGGATATCGTTCCGCCCGCCATCGATGACGAAGATGTTAATCAGCTTGGCAGCCATGAAGACGCAAAAGAGAGAAAACCGGATGCGCAGGCGAATATTCGTTAAGTTATGGTAAAGCTGTCCAAAAGACGCAAAAAGCCTAGTGATCTTATCACTAGGCTTTCATTCCGTGCGCAGGCCAAATACTTGCACACTTGTCCGATTGTATTCTCATTGCCATTCCATCATCTTCGTAACGCAGCATCGCATGGGGCCAAGCATCAGGACGCGGGTGTACCGCAGCATATCGTTTCGCCATCCGCATGACCTCCTTCTGAATCCTCATCCAAAAGCGAGCTTCTTAGCTCCAATTATAACTATTATATTGGCGACAGTCTACGGTCATTCAGCCATTTTTGCTTGGAGGGCGGCTTGCGCCTGCGCAAGGCTTTCTTCGTTCACGTATACGTTCGGACTTCTCCATACGCCCTCCAGCGACAGAAACTCGATATCGCTGCTGCGGAGGCTCATATACTTGCCAATCATCCGTTTGATTTCCGAGTTCGGCATGTCCACCGAAATGTTGTTGCCGACGGAATCAATAACGTTGCCGATTTTGGCGATCCCTCCGAGACTCATCAGCTCATCGACGATGGCCCCGAGCACCTCGCTCTGCCTTCGGTTCCGATCGAAGTCGCTGGACATGTTCGTGCCGTCGTTCGACTTGCGGTATCGGACAAAGTCGAGCGCGTCTTCCCCGGACAACGTCTGCTCGCCCGGCTGCAGATCGATATCCGTGCCGTCGGCTGAGTCTTTGTACTTCATGCGCATATCGACGTTCACCTTCACGCCGCCAAGCTCATTCACAACCTCGGTAAAGCCGTTAAAATTAATGATGCCCGCATACTGGATATCGATGTCGAACAGCTTTCCCATCACTTCTTTGATGGCTTTTTTGCCCGCCAGATCGGATTGCTGCTTATCATGCCCGTTCTCTCTGCCCGCGACCGTATAGAAGTCCGCGTAGAACCGGTTGGCCTTGCGGCCGCGATAGCCGTCCACCTCAACGTAGGTATCCCTCGGAATCGATACGACGGTCGCCTTCTTCGTATTCGGGTTAAAGGCGGCAACCATCATGACGTCGGTATTGAGCGAACCTCCGCGCTCCCTCGTATCAAGCCCCATCAACACGAATGCGACGGGCTTCTCCTTGACGGATTCCTGTACGGGGACTTCCGTCGCCTGGGTCTCGTCGAGACCTATCGTCTCGATCGCGTCGTTCGCTTTGAAGCCGACGTAAGCGACGAGCGCCGCAGCGCATAAGAGCAGCCCGAAGAACAGAACGAAGAAGGCGGTCAGCAGCGGCCGCTTCTTCTTCTTTTTGGGGGTCTTATTCTTTGGGGGTGCGGATGACTTGCGCGATTCTGACCGAGGAGGCAATGATGTCCGTCCTTGACTCATGTCTTCCACCTTCAAGCTCAGTTGTATTTGGGATTATCTATAATGTCCTGCAGCAGCTGTTCCCCGTCCTCACGGGGGAACATCTGCAGCTTCTGGCGGGAGTCCTTCACGTAACGGACATGGATCATCGTCTCATCGGTCCTAGCGATGTCGAAGGACGTAAGCCCGTGATCTTCCCTCAGGATTTGCTCGAAGAACGCTAACGTGTCTCGCGCGGCTCCGTCATCCGGTCTTGCGTCGGCGACGATTCGGATCTGCAGCCAGTTGAACAGCGCGTCCTCGAATCTCATTGGCCGTTCTCCGCGTTGCGGGGCTCCGTGCCCGCATGCCCGGAACGCCCCTTCTTCCACTTATCGTAAATTTGCCGTCCGCGCAGCATCAACATCATGATCACCGCAACCGCCATACATTGAATGATCGGCAGCTTATCGACCTGCATGATCATCAGGATGAACGACCCCAGCGCCATCATCAGATAGACGAGCACTTCCTTCAGGATAGGCAGGCGTTTCGCCTGCGGCCGGAAGACGGCGTTAAAAATGTAAATCGTAAACGCCAAAATAATAATATACGTGACGAGCTTATGCTCGCTGAACCATGCTTGCATCCTTCTTACCTCCTAAACGCAGATCCGAAACCTGCGGCGCAGGCGCTGTAACTAGACGCCAGCCTGCGACATTTTGCGGTGCTTCTCCGCGCGCTCGCGCTCGCTCTTCACCAAGATTTTCTTGCGCAGACGGATGGACTTCGGCGTAATTTCGCAATATTCGTCGTCGTTCAAATATTCGAGCGCTTGCTCCAGAGAGAAGATAACCGGCGTTTTCAGCTTCACCGTGTCATCCTTGCCCGCCGAACGGACGTTGGAGAGCTGCTTCTCTTTACAGATGTTGACGATGATATCGTTATCGCGGTTATGCTCGCCTACGATCATGCCTTCGTAAATTTCCGTTCCCGGCTCGAGGAACATCAAGCCGCGGTCCTCTACGCCCAACATGCCATAGAATGTGGATGTGCCGTTCTCGCTCGCGACAAGCACGCCTTGATGACGGCCGCCGACTCCGGAGCCGGCAAGCGGTCCGTAGCTGTCGAACGCGTGGTTCATAATGCCGTAGCCGCGCGTAAGCGTAAGGAACGACGTACGATAACCGATCAAGCCGCGGGCAGGAATAATAAACTCCAAACGAACTTGGCCCGTGCCGTTGTTGATCATGTTCACCATTTCGGCTTTGCGGGTGCCCAGGCTCTCCATAACAGCGCCCATGCTTTCTTCCGGAACGTCGATCAGTAGGCGCTCGTACGGCTCTTGCTTAACGCCGTCGATTTCTTTCACGATAACCTCAGGCTTGGAAACCTGCAGCTCGTAGCCTTCGCGGCGCATGTTCTCGATCAGAATGCCGAGGTGGAGCTCGCCGCGCCCCGATACGATGAACGCGTCCGGGCTTTCCGTCTCTTCGACGCGCAGCGCGACGTCCGTCTCCAGCTCCTTGAACAGACGCTCGCGAAGCTTGCGGGATGTGACCCACTTGCCCTCGCGGCCCGCGAACGGGCTGTTGTTGACGAGGAACGTCATCTGCAGCGTAGGCTCGTCAATCTTCAGTACGGGCAGCGCCTCCGGATTTTGCGGATCCGCGATCGTCTCGCCGATGTTGATCTCCCGGATGCCGGCAATCGCGACGATGTCGCCCGCGCCTGCTTCCGGAATTTCAACGCGCTTAAGGCCCTGGAATCCGAACAGCTTCTCGATCCGCGCTTGCTTCGTCTTGCCGTCGCGGTCGATAACCGCCACCGCTTGACCTTGATTGATCGTGCCGCGGTTCACGCGACCGATGGCGATGCGGCCCAAATATTCGTTGTAATCGAGCAGCGTAACGAGGAACTGGAGCGGCTCTTCCACGTTCTCCGTTGGGGACGGAATATGGCTGACAATCGTGTCGTACAGCGCCATCATGTTCTCGTCCTGCTTCTCCGGGTCCAGGCTGGACGTTCCCATCAGCGCGGAGGCATATACGACCGGGAATTCAAGCTGCTCGTCGTTCGCTCCAAGCTCGATGAACAGGTCTAGCACTTCGTCGATAACCTCGACCGGTCTGGCGTTCGGACGGTCGATCTTGTTCACGACGACGATAGGCGTCAGCTGATGCTCCAGCGCTTTGCGAAGCACGAACTTCGTCTGCGGCATGCAGCCTTCGAACGCGTCGACGACGAGAAGCACGCCGTCAACCATCTTCATGATCCGCTCCACTTCGCCGCCGAAGTCGGCGTGGCCCGGGGTGTCGACGATATTAATCAGATAGTTTTTGTACGTAATCGCGGTGTTCTTGGCAAGAATCGTAATGCCGCGCTCGCGCTCGAGGTCGTTGGAGTCCATGGCGCGCTCTTGCACGGCTTCATGCTCCCTGAACGTGCCGGATTGCTGAAGAAGTTTGTCGACCAGAGTCGTTTTGCCGTGGTCAACGTGGGCGATAATCGCGATGTTGCGTAAGTTTTCTCTTGCTTGCATAAAAATTAATCCACTCCAATTTTTGATTTTAGAGGCAGGTTCAATAGCTTGAACTTGCGCTCTTTTCTCTTTCTCCTACCAACGCCTGCGAGAACCGAACATCAGCCATCCGCCCGCGGCGATAAACAAGGCGGCGATCAGATAGATGCCCCAGCTCCAGAGCAGGACGAGCACCAGGAACAGCACGGAGGCGATCCCCAGCGCGATCGACGCCGTGAATACGACACGCGGCACGTTCGAGCCGAACATGTAGTACTCGTAGAGACCCGCGGCGGCGCCGAGAATAAATACCGGCCACAGATACCTTAAGCTTTCCCAACCGAATATGTTGCAGATGACGAACAGCAATGCGTAAACCACGAGCATCCCGCCCGGCACCAGCATCACGGCCGGAACTACTCTGCCGAAATAGAGCACGTGCAGCAGCACTCCCGGAATCAACACGAGCAACGGCCAAAAAATAGCCCCCAAGAAGCTGAATACCCCTAATTTGCCCAAAAAAATAAGGACCCCGGCTAGCAGCAAAATAATTCCAGCGGAATATTTGTTTGCAGGCATATCCATTCCGCTCCTTACAACATCGTTCGCATAGACAAACGAAAGACGCCAGTTTTTTATCCTTCTTAGTTTAAAGGAACTGGCGCAAAAAAACCAGTAACCTGTCGAGAGTTTCGCAAAAAAAAGAAGCCGCGCCTCCCGGCGCGGCCCGAATCGGTTAATCCGCCCTTTTGCGAAGCACGGCGAGAATGATGACCAGCGGGATGCACAGCATCGGAATAAGCTCCGATAACGTATGGTTGCCGTGGAACACGGCGGCGTTCAGTCCCGGGTCCTTCATCAGCATCTCGCCGGCGGCATACGCGAGCAGCGCCGCTCCGATATAGGAAAGCGCGGGAAATTTCGACAGCAGCTTGCCGAGCGCCTGGCTTCCCCACACGATCATAGGGATGCTCAGCGCGATGCCGAGCAGGATAAGGACGATATCTCCTTCGGCGACGGCGGCGATGGCCAGCACGTTGTCGAGACTCATAATAAAGTCGGCCGTCACGATCGTCCAGACGGCTCCCGCGAGCGTAACCGTTTTTTTGCTCTTTACATGCGCATCCGCGTCGCCGCCCGAGTCGATAAGCAGCTTAACGGCGATCATAAGCAGAAGAATCGCACCGGCCGCTTGCAAATACGGCACTTGCAGCAGCTGCAGGGCTACGACGGTAAGCGCGCAGCGAAGACCGACGGCCGCGAAGGTTCCCCACCAAATAGCGGCCTTCCGCTGCTTCGCGGGAAGCTGCCGGCTCGCCATCGCGATGACGATCGCGTTGTCTCCGCTTAACAGTACGTTAATTAAAGCAATTTCGAGAAAAATAATGGCGCTGTCCACAGAAATCTCCCCCTCATAACAGACGTATGTACAAGCTTGGGGGAATATGTCCGAAAAAAAGCGAAAATCAGCGATGCCCGTAAGGGACCGCTGCTTTCTCTGCGCGCAGGCTTCGATTTAGAACCAGCTGTCTTCTCCCGCGTTTTCCTCCGGCTCGGGCTGGTTCGGCCTCAATATCATCCGTTCGGTGTCTCGGACGGCCGTTTCGATCATGTCGTTCAGATTCGCGATGCCGGCTTCCACCCGCTCCACGATATGCATATTCGGGTTCGTGCTCGGGGACTTCGGCAGGAACAGCGTACAGCAGTCCTCGTACGGAAGAATGGACGTGTCGTACGTTCCGATCTTCTTGGCGAGGCTGATGATTTCCTCCTTGTCCATCATGAGCAGAGGCTTCAGAAGCGGCAGATCCGTCGCGCGGCCGATGACGTTCATGCTCGGCAGCGTCTGGCTCGCCACTTGGCCAAGGCTTTCGCCCGTCACGATGCCGAGAGCGCCGTTCCGGACCGCGAGCTGCTCCGTAATTCGGAGCATCGCCCTTCTCATCATCGTAATGATCAAATTATCCTGTCCCTGCTGGGCAAGCGTCGTCTGGATATCGGTGAACGGAACGAGATGAAGCTTCAGAGGCGCTCCGTGGTAATAGGCCAGCCGCTTGGCGAGGGCAACCACTTTGTCCTTGGCCTGCTCGCTCGTGAACGGGTAGCTGTGGAAATGCACCGCTTCGATTTCCAGGCCCTTGCGCATCGCCATCCACCCCGCGACCGGGCTGTCGATCCCGCCCGAGAGCAGCAGCATCGCTTTGCCGTTGGAGCCGTAAGGGAAGCCGCCACCAGCGGGAATCACCTCGCAGAACAAATAGGTGGCTTCCTCCTGAATATCGACCCTGAGCTCAACCTCCGGATTGCGCACGTCGACGCTTAAATCAGGGAATGCCCGGAGGATATGCGCCCCCACCAGGTGATTCATCTCCTGCGATTGGTGCGGATAGCCTTTCCAGCCGCGCTTCACGCTTACCTTGAACGTTTTCGGCGGCTGCTTCAGGGAAGTCATGAGCGTCATGGCCGCGGCCCTGATCGCTTCCAGCTCCGTCTCGGAGCTTATAACCGGGCTCAGGGAATGAAGGCCGAACAAATCCTTGATCCGATTCGCGATCGGTTCGTAGGGCAGACCGTTCAGCTTGACGTAGAGCCGTCCGTACGTTTTCCAATAGGTAACGCCTTTGAAGGGCGCGAGCGCGCTTCTTACTTGCTGCTGCATTCTTTTCTCAAATTGGTTGCGGTTCCTTCCCTTCATGATCAGGTCGCCGTAACGCAATACGATTTGGTCGTAAATCAATGTTTCCTGCTCCTCTCCAGCGGCTTCAGCTTCCCTATCACGCTTCTCAGCGCGGAGATCAGCTGATCAATATGTTCGTCCTCGTGCTCGTCCCCGAAGCTGACGCGCACGCCCCCTGACGCGTGGGCCGCGCTTGCTCCAAGAGCAAGCAGCACGCGGCTCGGCTTGTCGTCCTTGGACGAGCAGGCGGATTTCGTTGACGCCATTATACCATGCTGCTCCAGCATGTGGACGATAACCTCGGGCTTCATCCCGGGGTATGAGAAATGCACGATATGCGGAGCAAGCGGCTCCTCCCCGTTCAGCTTAAGCTCCGGACAGCTTCGGACGAATGCCCGCAGCTTGTCCGAGAACCGTCTCATTCGGACGGCTCGCTCCTCCATGCTTTCCATAGCCATGCGCAGCGCTTTGGCCGACGCCACGATCGCCGGCACGTTCTCCGTCCCGGCGCGGAAGCCGCCTTCCTGGCTGCCTCCCGACGCCAGCGGCTGAAGCTGCACGCCGTCGCGGACATATAGCCAGCCCACGCCTTTCGGGCCGCGCAGCTTATGCGCGGAGGCGCTGACGAGATCGATCCCCCAGCCTTCCGGATCAAGCGGGACTTTGCCGATGCTCTGCACGGCGTCGACATGGAACAGAATTTGGGGAAAGCTCTTCAGCAGCTCCCCGATTTCGCGCACGGGCTGCACCGTTCCGATCTCGTTGTTCACGTGCATGACGGTGACGAGTATTGTCTCCTTCGTCAGCGCCTTCTTGACGTCCTCCGGCGATACATGGCCCGATTGCGCTACCGGCAGGAAGGTTACGCGGTACCCGTCCTGCTCCAACTGCTTAAGCGCGTCATGCACGGAGGCATGCTCGATGCCTGATGCTACGATATGATTACCCCGCGAGCGATACATTCTGGCCGCGCCCTTCAGCGCGAGATTGTTTGCTTCCGTGCCCCCGGACGTAAATAGCCATCTCCCGCCGCTCGTTCCCAGCTGGGCCGCGAGAAGCGCTCTGGACCTCTCGATCAGCTTGGCGGCCTCCGAGCCGCCGGCATGGAGAGACGACGGGTTGGCGTAGTGCTTTCTCATGACCTCGGACATCGCCGTTATCACTTCTTCGCGAGGCGGCGTCGACGCGCAATGGTCGAAATACAACATAAACGATCATCCTCTCCTGAAACAAAGAAGAGACCAGCGATTCGGCTCGCGTCCAGAACGCAAGTGTCAATCGTGATCTCGTGTGCGGTTAAGGCTTGGCCTCCTGGACCTTCCCGATGTATCGCTGCGTCTCTCTAGGCAATTCGTGCAGCCTTGCCATCAGCTCCTCGTCCGTCGAGATGCCGAGACGATCAAGTCTGCCGGGACCCGCGTTATAAGCTGCCAGCGCGACGGCTTCGTTGCCGTCGTACTTGCGGAGCAGCATGGACAAATATTTGGTGCCGCCCTCGATATTCTGCGCCGGATCGAACGAATCGACTATGCCGAGACCGCGCGCCGTGCCGTCCATCAGCTGCATAAGGCCTTTGGCTCCCGCATGCGACTGCGCGTTCGGATTGAAGCCGGACTCCGTCGCGATAACCGCGTGGATGAGCGTGGGCTCTACGCCGTATTTCGAAGCCGCGCGCTCGATCAGCTCTCCGAACGAATGATTGCTCGGCTCGTAATCGGAAGACGATTCTTTCACGATCGGGAGCGCGCTTGCGTCAGCGATGCCGTATTGCGCGACCTGCGCCCACAGCTCGTTCGACCAAACCGGCGTTTTCCCTGCCGTCGTACCCGTTGCCGCCGAATGATCGGTCGACATCTGCGCGGACAATATGGTGCTGAATAAAGATGCCAAATCTTCACCGCCTGGAGCAACCGCGGCTTTTTTGTTCAAGCCGATATCTAAACTCGGGGCGAGCTGCGCCTGCAGCAACGCCTTCATGGTGCGTGGATCGATACTCATGGACGATGCCCCCTCTTGTTGTCACGTATAAATAATGCGTACTCGTATGATATCGGATTTTATTGTACATGTTTTTATACCATACCGCCACCCCCATGATCTGCCTGCAAAATGAAGCGGCCTCGGGCATCCTGTCTACTGGATGCCCGAGGCCGCTCATATAAAACGATGTCTGCTAGCTATTGCTTGCTGACAGGCTCGGAGCTTGCCCGGTCGTCCGCCCGCCATTTCCCGTTCATCCAAGTCATGAAGAAGGAGAGGCCGCCGAGCACCAGGAGCACAAGCACTTTGAACAAAGCGGCTTCTCCGCTGAGATCCATGAAGATCGTCTTTATCGCGACGATGGCCAGCACCGCGGATCCGAACCAGCGGAAGGTGTTCTCGCGGTAATAGGCGCCCCAGAACATAAGGATCAGCGCGTAGACGGCCCAGACGATGGATAAAGTAAGTCCCATGTAGACCTTCGGAGCATCCGTCCAGTACTCCGTGAACAGGTTCTGAATTTGTCTTGCCATCAGTCCCCCGACGATCAGGTGGGAGAGCAGCGCGAAAATCCGGGAGAAGATCCGGCCCGCATTTGGCGATAATTCGTCAAATTTGAGATTTCTCGCATAGTAGAAGCCAAGGCCGGCAAGCAGCATCCACGCGACGGCTCCCCAGTTAAGGAATGGAATGTATACGCCGAACCATTCGCCGCGATCCGTCCACCAAGTGACCGCGTACCAGAATACGCCGAGGAAGAACCAGATCGTGACGCCGAGAATGGTCGCGGCGATCCAGCGCTTAACGGCTCCGAGCGCCGTCAGCAGGCAGGCGTAAAGCGCCCACATGATGACGTTGAACAGAACGCCTTCCCCAAGGCTGTTCAAGGCCATAAGCAAGAGCAGCATGCCGCCAAGTCCGAATGCGGCGGAAGAAACCGACATTTTCCCTTTCAGCTTGTAAACGATGGTTCCGGCGAGCAGATAGACAATTGCGATGAACCCGAGCGTATAGCCGTACGGGACGTCGCCGCTCCATACGGTCAGCGCCCAAATACCGAACAAAATGCCGTTCGCGAGATTCAAATATAAATCCAAGCCTTCGAAACTCAGCTTGTTTCTCCAAGACGACGCCAGCAGCGCAGCCGTATAGAACAGGAACGCGGCGAGCGCGTAACGGATCGGCATGCTCCAGATTCCTTCGGTCGACGGGTCGAAATGCACAAAATAAACCGTGTACATCAGCCACGTGCCGCAGAAGCTCACGATCCGGAGCTCCATCCACCCTTTCACTAGGCTTATCGCGATAAAAGCGGCGTTAAGCACGAGCAGATACAAGAACAACGTGAATACTTGGTCCGTCTCCGGGCGCATAAGCAGCGGAGACAAGAGCGCGCCGACGATCGCGATGTTCATCAGCAGGCGCGATTGGAATCTGTAGGCGTAATAGACGATGCCGAACGTGACGGCGGCCATCCCGAGCAGAACAAGCGTCGGCTCCCAGAAGGCGTAGAAAATGCCGGCAAACGAGAACGTGGCGTACAGAATACAGGCGCCGATGCCCATCATGATTTCGCCGGTAATGATCCATGCCGGCTTCTGCGCGACCTTCAGACCAGCGAAGGCGACCCCGATCCCCGCCAGCAAGCCGAAGCCTGTTTTCATCGCGTTCGTCAACCATCCTTGATCGACGGTATACTGAAACAGCGTAATAAACGCGGTAATGACGAACAACGCGCCGAGCAGCGATGTCCAGTGCTTCTTTAACAATTCGTTTAATTTCATCCCCGTAACCTCCCGTTGATTCGATATGCAAGTTTAGCAACGCCCAGCAGCGTCAAGCATAGCGCGGCCGCTACAAGCTCCAGCTGAAGCAGGTACCAGGGCCAAGGCGCCAGCGCGTCGAGCAATGAGGCCGTCTCCGGCTTCCGGGCCAAAAACATGAAGTTGGTCGTGCCGGTCGCGATATTGACGATCGCCGCCGGAATGGCAAGCACATGGAGCCACGCCAGGGCTCCGAACGCGGACCGGAGCGTCGGGCGGTATCGCTCGACGGCAAGCAAATAGACGGCCGTGGCGATAATGCCGATATGCGCGATGAAGAAGTGGAAGTAGCGAAAGTGCGGAAACGGCTGGGTAAGATTGGGCGTAATCATCGCCTGGAGCGCTCCCAGCGTCCCGAGAAAAAATACGATCGTATACAGACGCTTCCATCGAAACGCGAGCGCCGCGGCGGACAGCAGCAGCGTCAGGCTGCATAGTTGGAAAGGCAGCGATCCCGCGCTCCATTCGCCGTCGATGAAATAGGAGAGCTGCAGCGCCGCTTCGCACAGCACGAGCAGAAGCGCCATCCCGATCCGGAATCGGCGATTCGTTCTCTCTTCCCTCAAACCCTTACGGTATAAGACGATTGCCGCGAAAGCGGCCAATGCCGCTGCTAACGCGGCCAAATGCGGCAAGGCAAACATTTCGAACATGAGATACACCCTTCCATCTTGTTCCAAAAGCTTAGTACCTGGCTACAAATCCATCATATAATATTCCCGCAAAAAAAATAGTACCAACAATTCCTGGTACTATTTCTTATCGGAGCCGGGCTGTTCTTGTCCGTCCAGCAATCCCATCTCCTTCGCTTTGGCCGCGGCTTCCTTGGAGCCGTCCATCCCAAGCTTCTTCAGTATATTGTTCACGTGGTTTTTGACCGTGCGCAGCGTAATAAACAGCTTATCCGCGATTTGCGGCTGCGAGTAGCCCTCGTGAATCAAGCCGAGCAGCTGCAGCTCGGAGGGGGTTATGAGATCGCTCATTTTCTTCGCTTCGAACTCCCGCTCCAGCTGCTTAAGCCTCCTGAATTCCTCCCGCAGCTTCTCCGCCGCCTCGGCGCTGATCGGCGATTGTTTGCCGAAGGCCAGCCGAATCGCCGACGGGAGCTTCTCGAAGCTGCTTTTGATTTGATAATCGATGGCCCCCGCTTGGAACGATTGCAGAATAAGCTCCTTCTCCTCCATCGAGGTAAGCATGATGACGCGCGCTCCCGTCGAGAGAGCGGCTTCTTCCGCCAGCCGGATGCCTTCGGGCCGGCCGTCCAGCATAATGTCCATCAGCACGACGTCCGCCGGCTGCTCGGCTCCGGCTATCGCCGCGCGAAGCTCTTCACCGCTCGAAGCCGTCCATATCAGCTTGAAATCGGGCTCCGCGCCCAAATAACTGACCAGCCCCCGCTTCCAATCGGGGTCATCCTCCACCAATCCAATCCGAATCGCGTCTATCGTAATCGCTCCTTATCCGCCTATGGCGTTTCTTCCCCGGCGCGTTTCGCCTGCAGCGTCTTTCTCGGAAAAGCCATATAGAACGTTGTGCCTTCGCCTTTCCTGCTTCTTAGCTGGAGACTGCCCTTATGCTTCCTCATGACGTGATAGGCATAAGGCAAGCCCAGACCGAAATTATGCCCCGTGCGTTTGGTCGAGTAGAACGGCTCGAACGCGTTCATGCGCATCGACCGGTCCATCCCGGGACCCGTGTCGCGGATCTCCAGGATCAACTCCCGTTTCGTTTCGGTCAGGGATACTTGCAGGAGGCCCTGCTTCCCCATCGCCTCGATCGCGTTCATCGCGATGTTCGTAATCGCTTCCGACGTCTGCGCGCGATCGAGCATGAACGTCCAGCCTGGCCGAAGCTCCGTCCGAAGCTCGATGCCCCTGAGAGAGGGCTTAAGCGCGTGGAGCGCTTCCATGGCGACGTCCGCGAGATCCGCTCGTTCGAGCCGCAGTGTCAGATCCTCCGTCCTGCGATGGACGCGGGCGACCATCTCTTCCATATGGCGCGAAGCGGACAGCACCGCCTCGACGTCCGCCAGCAGCTCCTCCTGCTTCGTTTCGGCCGCGTACCTCTTCATCTTCTCCGCGAATAAACGCAGCTTGCCCGCGTCGTTCTTGATCGCGTGATTCAGCATGGCCGTACCGGAGGTAACGGCTCGCAGCGTGGAATCGTAACGCCTCCGGTCGATTAATATTCGAATACCCATAAATCCATATGTAAACATACCGAGAATGAACACAAGCGTGCCGAGACCGACGATCCAAGTGTTGTACACCCACATCCGCAGCATGCCCATGCTCGGAAGCACGTAATTCATGATCATCGCGAACAGGACGGGCGGCAAAACGGCGAAACAAACAACCCAGTGCGTTCTGGCGAACACGGTCGGAGGCACGCGTTTCGTGAGGATGAAGCCGGCGCCCGCCGCGATATACGGCACGGCCCACCATACGACGATGCCGAACGTGATCGGATACAGCTCGTTATACGGTGGCGTAAAGACGAGGCAGTAAACGATCGGCAGCAGCAGCAGCCCGGGAATCGCGAAGGAAAGCCGGCGGTTTAACCGAATACCCCGATAAGACATCGCAAACAATAAGAAAAAATAAGGAATGCCATAGTACGAAAACACGGACGAGAACGCTTGCAGCCGGTATAAGGCAAGCAGCGTGCCGGCATTGGCGCCGGCATCGGCGGCGAAAGGAATCCAATCCGCGTCCAGTATCGCCGCCAGCGCTCCGGCGCCCCCGCTGAAAGCGAGCGCGCCGAGCCTACGGTTGACGGCGGAGCCCGGCTCGGACAGCCATAGAATCGCCGCGATCGTGCATAATGCGATCAACACGAATAACATGCTTGTTCTCCTTCGGAAGAGGGGTTATTCCTTCACTTCGATCGTAATCGGCGACCACTCCGCTATAACGGTCTGCCCATGCGCCGAGACGCTTCCTTCCGGCGTCAAGTCCTTCTCCGTCATAATGCCGAGTGCAACCGTGAATTGATTGAATTTGACCGGCGTGTTGCTTTCCTTCCGCACTAGATTGCCATTAACGTAAAACGCCGTCTCGTCCGTAGCGCGATTGTACGTAATTTTGTACGTGTTGAACTCCCTCGGCGCGAAGCCTTCCTTCTCTTCCTTGAACACGCAGAAGTATTTGGTCCCGCTTGTCTCCGGAACGGTCACGCCCGGGAACGGAAGCACGGCGTAGACGCTTGCGAACTGATCGTTGCCCACGAAGAAGTCTAGCGCGCCTCCCGTCGTGAAGTCCAGCAGATTAAGCGACACGTATCCGTCGTACAAGTCTCCGGGGGCCGTGTTCTGCGTGCGCGCCCTGATCTTAAGCTCGAAGCTGATTTCTCCCTCTTCCGGAACTTCGACCGGCTTCGCGGAATAATACATGTGCTTCGCGTTATCCAGAATTTGTACTTTATCGTGCGAGCGCGAGATCGTTGCCCGCGTGTATAGAATGCCGTTGCGCACGATAACGACGGCCTCGGGCTCCCGGTACTGCCAGAACGAACCGTCCGGCAGCGGGAAGCCGCCCATCTTCCAAACCTCTCCTTCATTTAATATCGTATGGAAATCGCCCAGCGTTGTAATATGACCCATCTGTCATGTCCTCTCTTTCTCTGCCCCGTACTTAATGCAGGGCGCCTTGAATGATTAATACCGCGATCAATACCGCGCCGCAGCGAACCGTAGCCTTCAGAGAAGCCCCCATAAGCGGCAAATAAGCGGCCGAAGGATTATGCGCCTGCAGCCGGCCGTACACCAAATATATCGGAACGGCGGTCGGCAGAGCAAGCAGCGCATAGAGCGGCAATGCGGCGGTCATCACGCAGACGATCAGCGAAGCGTATGCGAGAAGCAGCAGCGCCCGGGAGAAGCGGAGCGCCCGCTTCTCTCCCCATACGACCACAAGCGTCCTCTTGCCGGCCGACCGGTCCGCCTCCCAGTGAAGGAAGTGGTGGTTGAACAGGATCAGCGTCGTCAGCAGGCCGATCGGCAAGGATAACAGCAGCGCCCGGTAATCCAAGCCGCCGGCCTGCACGTAATAAGCGCCGGTAACCGGCAGCACGCCGAAGGCAAGCAGGATCGCGATTTCGCTGTATCCTTTTCCCCTGTACCCGAACCGGATGGGCGGAGCGACGTAGAAATAAGCGATGAACGCCCCCGCCAGTCCGAAGACGATGACGGCCCATCCGCTAAGGATGCTAAGCGCGATTCCGCTGGCGGCGGCGAGCGCGAACAGCAGCCAAGTGACCAAGCGGAATTTCCCGAAGCTCCACGTACCGTTCGTTAAAAACCCGGAGTTGGTCGAGATGGCCCCCTCCGTTCCTTTGGCCGCCCCGTCCGTCCCATTCTTATAATCCCACAAATCGTTGATCATATTGGAGAAAAGATGAGCTGCCCCCGCTCCGAAGAGCGTCAGGAGAAACAAGAGCGGATGAAACGCCCCTTCCCATACGTAGGCGCCGAGCGCGCCAAGGGCCACCGGGATGAGCATGACGGGTATGACCCTGAATCTGGAGGCTTTCATGAATGGCTTGAACATCGATGCGCACAACCTCTCTGCTGTTAGTCCGGACGAGCTGCTGAGGGGCGGCTCGTTACGGTTTGTTCATATATAAGGTAGCTTGGCAATAGCGCCTTGCCATGGATTGAAGCTTAGCCGCTTGCACGGAGACGACGGCGACGAACAGGATGTTACGGACGGCCTTCCTCTGCCTCTCGGGCAGCGCGGGCATCGCGCTCGCCGTTCTCGCCGCGCGCTCCCTCACCTTCTGCTCCAACAGCTCTCCGTTCAAGGAATCCCAGGCGTTAAGAAGATTCAAATCTTCATATAATCCGGAATAAAAAGCGAACAAGTTCAGCGGCGTTATGCCGTTTGCATATTCATCGCATTTTTTCGGTTCGTCCGGCAGGGGGAACAAAATCGCAAAAAGCCCCCGGATTGATTCGAAATCGAGGTTGGCCTTTAAATCGTCTATCATTAACAGCATGGCGGTTTGATTCAGCGAATACTTTTTGCCGGCGCCCGGACATTGGAAATAAGGCTTAAAATCCCGCTTTACCCAGTTCTGCATGGAAGTGACGGACAGCGTCGAGAAATCAAGAAGCTGGCCCAAATCGGAAATCTCGTGCAGGGAGAAGCCCTTGCGCTCTCCGCTTCGCATCAGCTTCTCCACTATAGGAGGAAGAATGCTCTGCGGCAGGAATTCCGGCGATGGCGGCGGGCTCTTGCCGAACCAGGCTCTTCTTAATATATCCGACGGTTTCAAATCGTTCTGACGATCAAGCGCCTGAAGCAGAGATCCCAGCTCCTGCCGCGTGAGCGAATAGGTTTGCATCTTTCCCGCCTCCCATCCTGACGTAATCCGTTCATATGAACTCATCTTACGGCTGCGAATTGCGCTTGTAAAGGGTCGAAAATCGATGAGAATGACGCTCCCGAATCGAATAATTCGCCCTAATTGAACCTGAGCGCCTAATAAGGTCCCTTTTGGCGGTTGTCAGTACTTGTAATCTTTCGCTATAGTAAGGCATAAGTAAATATAAAACTATAACTATAAAAGGGTTGTGAGAATCCAAAATGGGTAGTGACGGTATAGGTCTGAATTTATTCATGATTGCTCTTCTAATTTTTTTGACTGCATTTTTTGTCGCGACGGAGTTTGCCATCGTTAAGCTGCGGGCGAGCCGGATCGAGCAGTTGGTGCAGGAGGGCCGGAAGAACGCGCTCGCCGTTCAGAAGGTGACGAGCAATCTGGATGCCTACTTGTCGGCATGCCAGCTCGGTATTACAATTACCGCCCTCGGGCTTGGTTTTCTGGGGGAACCGACGGTAGAAAAAATTCTTTTACCCGTTTTTGAAGGAATGGAAATGAACGAAACGCTTAGCCATGCTTTGTCCATCGGCATCGCGTTCGTGGTTATTACGTTCATTCACGTCGTCGTAGGCGAGCTCGCGCCGAAATCGTGGGCCATCCAGAAAGCGGAATACATCTCGTTTTTAACGGCAAAGCCAATTATCTTTTTCCATCGGCTCATGTTCCCGTTCATCTGGCTGCTTAACGGCTCCGCCAACGCGCTAGTCCGCATGTTCGGTCTGAAGCCCATGACCGAGCACGAAGAAGCGCATTCCGAAGAAGAAATTCAATTGATTCTGAACGAGAGCTACCAAAGCGGCAAAATCAACAACACGGAGTACGGCTATGTGAGCCGGATCTTCGCTTTCGACGAATTGCTGGCCAAAGAAATTATGGTCCCTCGTACAGACATGATTTGTTTATATACGAACTATTCGCTCAAGGACAACCTGGAGATTATCCGCAAGGAGCAATATACGCGGTTCCCGGTCGCGCTCGAGAGCAAAGACAATATCGTGGGCATGATTAATACGAAGCAGCTGTTCCTTGAATACGACGTCGACAAAGCGTTCGATATGAAGAAGCTGATTCACCCCGTTCTCAGCGTATCGGAAGTAACGCCCGTTAAGATGCTGCTGAAGCGCATGCAGCAGGAACGCGTGCATATCGCGATTCTGGTGGACGAATACGGCGGCACCTCCGGACTTATCACGATCGAAGACATCCTGGAGGAGATCGTCGGCGAGATCCGCGACGAATTCGACGCGGATGAGCGCAAGGAGATTGAACAGCTGGCGGACAACTGCTACCTGCTTGACGGCAAGGTGCTGCTCGACGAGCTGGGCGATCTGACCGGCATGAATTTCGAGGAAGAAGACGTCGATACGATCGGGGGATGGCTCTACAGCAAGCTGGTCGATCCGAAGCCCGGCAAGGAGCATCAGTTCGAGCATCTGAAGTTCATCATCCGCGAAACAAGCAAAAACCGCATCCGCAAGATCGAAATGCAAATCGAGCAGCCGGAGCTCGAAGGCGAAACGGCATAATCCAACTCCATCTTATGCAAAAAGGCAGGCTAAGCGTCAAACGACGTTTATCCTGCCTTTATTTATCGCGGGCTGTTAGCGGCTTTCGTTTTCCTTCGCCGAACGGAACTGAACCTTCAGCTTGAATACCGCCGTACCGCTGCCCATCGACGAACGGTATCGTTCGACATGCGTCTTGGCTAGCGGCGAATCGTAATAGCCCGGCGCGTACTTGTCCAGCATCGCCTGCATCGCTTCCGTCGCTTCGTCCAAATCCTTCACGGGTTCGATCTGTCCGAAAGCCATGACGCTCATATAAGCGGTATCCGTCTTGGCGGGCACAGGATGAGGGATGGTCCCGTACGATTCGCTTATGGTCAGACACGCCTCGTTATTGTGCTCCATCACGCGCATTTTGCGTCCTTCTTCCGCCCCATGAAAATAAAAGGCGTTCCGATCCTTCAGCCATGCGAAGTTGAGCGGCACGACGTAAGGCTTCCCTTCGTCCGACAAGCCCAAAAACCCTGTTTCCGCCTGCTTCAGAAAAGCGTCGATTTTGCTTTCATCCGTACATTCTCGTATTTGCAATCTTACCGTAAACATGCGTCTCTCCCCTTCTCAATGAACCATTGACTGTGTTATTGTCACTATATACCGTTTCTGTCACTGCCGAAAGTGACAGAATTGACAGTAAAGGAGGGGACAGAACATATAATGAATATGATCGCTATAACGCCGTTGTTGGACAAAAACAGCCGATCGCCGCTGTATTTGCAGCTGTACCACTATGTCCGCAAGGAAATCGAGACCGGCTCGTTGTCCGCGGAGCAATCGCTGCCTTCCATCCGCCAGCTGGCGCAGCATCTCGGCATCAGCAAGAACACGGTAGAAGCCGCGTACGGTCAGCTCGTGGCCGAAGGCTATGTCGCGAGCAGAGAGCGCGGCGGCTACCGCGTGCAGCCTCTGGACGAGCTTATCCCTCCCCATCCCGCGGATTCCCATGTGCCAGACGCAAATAACCGGGCCAGGCTTGAGAAGCAGAAGAAACCGGAATTCGACTTCCGGTATGGAGATATCGCCTTCGACCGGTTCCCGCATTCCATCTGGCGATCATGCATGACGGAGGCGCTATCGTCGAATCCCCTGGATGTGCTCGGATACGGCGACCCCTTCGGCCATCTGGGCCTTCGGGAAGAAATCGCGCGTTACGTGTACCAATCGCGCGGCGTGGATTGCGCGGCAGACCAAATTTATATTTGCGCGGGAACGCAGCACGCGATTAGCATGCTCGTTCAGCTGCTTGAGCTTCAAACGTCCGTCATCGCGATGGAAGAGCCCGGCTATGACGGGGTCAAAACCGTATTCCGTCACCTTGGCTGCGCTTTGCAGCCGATCGGAATCGCCCATGACGGCATCGACGTCGAGCAGCTGCAGGATGCCGCGGGCCGGGCGAAAGCCGTGTACGTCACGCCATCCCATCAGTTTCCTTTGGGCATGGTGATGCCGGTACAGAAGCGCCTGCGCCTGCTCCAATGGGCGGCCGAGCATGATCGTTTCATCATCGAAGACGATTATGACAGCGAATTCCGGTACAACAGCGCTCCGATTCCCGCTCTCAAAGCGCTGGATACGCATGACCGGGTCATCTACACGGGAACCTTCTCCAAGTCCTTTCTCCCGGGCGTCAGGCTGAGCTACACCATTCTGCCTTCGAAGCTGCTAGATCAGGTACGGCGCAAGCTCGGCTCATACAGTCAAGCGTCTTCGCCGATCATTCAACAAGCCGTGTGGATCTTCATGAAGCAAGGCCATTTCGCCCGGCATGTCAGACGAATGAGACGCGTATATCAGATCCGCCATAAAACGTTGATCGACGCGATCCGCAACCAATTCGGAGATCGCGCCCGCGTTATCGGAGACAGCTCGGGCATGCACCTGCTGCTGGATGTGCCGGGCATGGGCACGGAACAGCTGATGGAGCTCGCCGAATCCAGCGGCTGCAGGGTATACTCGCCAGCCAAGCATTGGAACGAGCCAAAGAATTGTCCTCCCTCTTATGTCATGATAGGCTTCGGCGGCTTGTCCGAGCAGCAGCTCAAAGACGGCGTAAAAAGATTGAAAAAAGCGTGGTTGAACTTATGACTTTTCTGAAAATTTAAACTTCGCAAAAAGGCTTGCATAATGAATTCATTGTGTGTAATAATAAGTCTTGTGTTCGAGGAACACAGGGACAAGCCGCTGTAGCTCAATTGGTAGAGCAACTGACTTGTAATCAGTAGGTTGGGGGTTCAAGTCCTCTCGGCGGCACCATTTTTCCCTCGGTAAGTTAAACTTACATAATCAGAGCATTTTCGCTTTTGCGAAGATGCTCTTTTTTATATCTAGCCGACAAAAAAACCGGCGGTCCCGAATGCTGTCCGGGAACCGCCGATATTATTTCACGCAAACTCGCGATTTATTCTTCCGAATCTTCCCACTTCTTGGAGTAAGCTTTTTTGGTTACCCATAACGTCATCCAAGTAACAAGAGCGATGATAATGCCGGAAAAGATCCACACCGATGCCGGTACGTTCGCCATCTCTGCCCCTCCTCTCTACTCCCCTTATTGTACCTAAAATAAATCCCGACACGCGTTCAAATCGTTAACAATTTCAGAACTTTTGTTAATAACTTATTTTTTCACGAGCGCGGAAAGCATCACCTCGGAGGTCAGCCATCTTCGGAAGACCAGGAACAACGCGACCGGCAGCAAGCTAAGCAATGCTCCCGCTTGCATAACGGCGGGATCCGCCATAACCTCCGGTTCCATCCGGGTCATGTTAAACAGGAATGTCAGCGGCGCTTGCCGCGAAGGATCGTTAATATAAAGGACGGACGGGAGATAGGAATGCCATAGCAGGACGAATTGAAGCACGCCGAGACCGATTAGTGGTTTCCATATGTTCGGAACAAATAGCGTGAAGAAGGCGGCAAGCTCTCCTTTTCCTTCCTTCTCTGCTTGCATCTTCAGATGCGCGTGCTTGCTGTTGAAGATGCTTTTGAGCACGAAGACCGCCGCGAAATTGGTGATCCCAAGAAGCGCAAGCGGAAACACCGTGTTCACCATTCCCGCATTACGGAAAAACATATATTCATGAATAACGGCCGGTCCCGAAAACATGCAAATAATCAAGAACAGCCGGTAAAACGTTCTGCCGGGCAATCGGTTGACGGTCATCGGGTAAGCAAGTACAAGCGCGAAGAGCATGCTTACGATTGTCGCCGCCCCGTATAACAGCACATAGACGATAAGATTGGGTACGGAGATCAGATCGCCAATCGCCAGTTGTTTCTCTCCGGGTGCAAAAAACGGATAAACGAATAATAGAATCATTATCGCGACAACAGCAATTATGGATAGAATCGAAACGGCAGTCCCGGCCACCCTTGAGCCGGAACCTCTTTGAGGCGCGATCCCGTCGCGGGCCAAAGGATGGAAGAGATCGGCTAGAAACGACCCTCTTATCACGAAATAAGCAGCTGCCGCGAAGACGATCTGAATCGCGTATTTCACGAACCAGGCGGCTGAAGCCATGCTGTATTGCCCATTCATCAGCCCTGTTTGATATACGAAATAATCGATCGTTCCCAAGTTTTCGTAAGTTAACGGACTAATGAGAAGGAGCAGAAGCTCCTGATCCGTCGTAGCGAAAACGGACAGCTGAATAAGCGCAACGGCGATAATAGCTCTCGCGGCAGGCTTGCCGGTCATTCTCCAAAAACCGTGGGCGCTCTGTACCTCCGATGTCGCGGAAGCGTGCTTGGCCGCAATTGCCGTTACGGCTGCCAGAATGGAAATACCGCTGGTTTTGAAAACTTCTGCCGAGAGCGGGATAAGCACGGACGATCCGCTTCCGAGGAGCAAAGGCCGTTCGGACAACGAAAACGGCGAAAGCGATGGATTAAATAAAAGAAGAATCCAATAACCGACAAGGACGGATGGCAAAAAGTATGGCAGCACTAGAACGGACGCGCTCCACCCCCGTAACCGAGGAGAACGGATCCCGCTGAGCGAGATGGCGGCTGCGAACGCTATACCGGCCGAGAGCGCGAAATAGGCGAGCTTATACGTTACCGTATTCACGAACGTTTCCCGGAAATATGGCTGGGAAAATAGCATCCGGTAATTCCCGAAGCCGATCCACTCGCTTGCGAATAAACCAAGGAAAGGCTTATAGTCGACCATCGACATATACAGCCCTTGCAGCAAAGGCCATATTTTAAAAACAAACAAAAAAATCATGGCGGAAATGACGATCACGTAATGCAGCTTATATTGCCAGATTCTTACGGCAAGCGGTTTCTCCCCCATGCTGGATGACAAAGATTCTGCAACATTCGGTTCCAAAAAGAGACTCCTCCCTATTCGTACAATGATTACCTCATCTTACCATTCCATATGTGGATTGAATACTATCCGATTGGATGGCTTGACGAAGCAGGTTATAATGAACGTAGTCGTGTATCTTCATTAGGATTGAGGAGGAACGGAAGAAGAATGGAGTTTAGACTCGACCTTATCGAAACGAAAATCGAATTTTTCGAAGCTTCCAACCTGAAGTCGCTGGAAGAGCAGATCGGGAAAGCGATCGAGGTCAACAAAGCCTTAATGCTGGACGTGCACGCCGTGTCCCATCAGGCGGTGTTCGACCCCCGAAGCGAGAAGATGCGCTACAGCGCAGTCGTGCATTTTAAGCTGAAAAAGTAGGACGACGCATGAATAACGGCCTCTGCGCGCCAAAGCGGCGCGCGAGGCCGTTGCTGTTTTTATTGATGCTGCCAAAGGGCGGGAGCGTTAGGCGGCTCCCAGCCCGCAAGCGAGGTATGCGGCTGAAGGCATTTGTAGGTTTGGCCGGCGAAGGTAACGATATCTCCCGCGGCGTAGCTCTTTCCGGCCGTCCAGGCCGATGAGTCTCCGCCGCCCTCTCCGCCCGTCGTGGAAGCCTGCAGCGGACTGCTGGCTGCCGACAAGTTGCCGGCGGCGTCTCTCGCCTTGACGGTAAACGTATAGGCGGTGCTAGGGGTAAGTCCGTTTATTATCGCGGAAGTGCCCGTTACGTTAACGCTTGCCGAACCATAATAGACCGTATACCCCGTCACGCCGACATTGTCGCTCGAAGCCATCCACGAGAGGCTGACAGAGCTCGCGTTCGCGCTGGTGCTTGCGAGTCCGCTTGGCGCGGTCGGCGCCGCCGTATCGCCTCCTCTGCCCGTGCCGGGACCGCTTCCGCATGACCCGACCGTTCGCCACACGCCCCAAGCCCCGCTTAGATCGGGACGGTCTCCTTTGGTCCACCATTGCGCTTCATATAAGCTTCCTCCGTAGGAGACGCGCTGCCCCTGTGTATATACCGCGTCTGCGCTCCAGGCTTGAACGCTGCAGACGCCCCCCGCATCCGTCGTGACCGTAATTCCCGCGCTTGCCGGCGACATATTGCCTGCGACGTCTTTGGCTTTCACCTTGAAGGTGTAAGATGTGCCGGCGGACAACCCGCTCACCGTTGCGGTCGTTCCGGTCACGCTTGCCGTCTGCCCCGCTCCGTATTCGACGACGTAGCTCGCAATGCCGGTATTATCCGTCGAGGCGCTCCAAGATAAGCTGACGCTGGACGAGGTTTTGCCCGTGCTGACCAGATTCGCCGGCGCCGTCGGCGGCGTCGTGTCATCCCCGCCCCCGCTGCCGCCTCCGAACTGGTCTAGATAGGCGCGGTGACTCGTCGAAAATTCGTAATTCACGAATTTATCCCAGTTGATCGACCAGGTCATGACCCCGGATAGCTCCGGATAGCCTGCAGGGTTTCGCAGGATGTAGCTGCCCCCGTACGACTGGCCTTTGATCAAATAGTCAAGCGCTTTATGAACGCCCGCCGGGGACGTATACCCGCCCCCCGCCGCCTGCGGGGAGGCCGGCAGGCCGATCACGATTTGGTCCGCGCGAAGCGGCGGGAACATGTTGTTCGCGTTGCCGCCGACCGGGAAGCCGACAAGCAGCATCTCGGCCAGCGCCACGTGAAAGTCCGGCGTGCCTTGCGTATAGGATCTGCCGTCGAGGCCCATCATGGAACCGGAATTATAATGCTGAACGTGCAAATAATCGAGGTCCCCGCGCAGCGCGTGAATAACGGGGAGATACGCGCCCCATGGACCGCCGTACGTGCTGGAGCCGCCCTGAACGTAAGCGGTCTCCGGAGCCATTGTCAGCATGAACCCCGAACCGTAGCCGGCCAAAATCTCTTTGGAAGCCGCGATCAAATTTATAATTTTCGGCGTTGTGGGATTCTTGAAATCCGTATCGCCCGCGTTCAGCGCCAAGGAGCTGCCTTCGAGGTCGATGTCGAAGCCGTCGAAGCCGTACAGATCAATAATGCCCTTCATCGTGCTGACAAACGTCTGCTTTGCCTGTGCTGTCATCAGCTCGACAGTGCCGTTGGCGCCGCCGATCGAGATCAGCACCTTCTGCCCTCGGGCTTGCAGGTAATCGACGTCGGCTTGAAACTCTGCCACCGTCGCGTTATACGGAACGAAGGCCATGTTCCCCGTATGCGAGCCTCCCAGGGGCTCCGCGAACGCGACTTGGATGACGTCGAAGTCGGGCGAAATGTCTCTCAGCCTAATATTGGTGGAGCCGTTATCGAAATTATGCCAATAGCCTACTATAATCTTGCCGCCCGCAGCGGCCGCTTCGGCCGCTTCGACTTTCGGTGCGGTGAGCTGGAAGCCGGTTACGACGAGCAGAGCCGCTAACGCGGCGATCAAACCTCTCATTGCAGGAGTTAATTTACCGGTATGTACTAATGTCATAGAAATCCCCTTTCGCCGATGGAATGAAATCATAGTCACTATACATGTAAGCGATTACAATTCAGCCGTAACGAATAGCACCTCCTTTTTGTCGTAATGAGTACGGTTGTAGATTCAGAGTGCGATGAGTGGCGGATTTGCTAACAGGTTGGAAAGAAATGAGGGAGCGAATAAAACAGTAGAAGAAGCTTCTGCGGATACTTCTATTTTGACGGGGACCTTCAAGAATGGAAAGGAGAATATCCTGCAAGGATAGGGGAAATTTCTACGGTGAACAAAAAAGAGAGCTTCTGGCGGAAGCTCTCTCGATGATTATGAACGTTGACGCTCGGCCTTGTACCGATGCGGGTGCCCTGCTATGCGTGCCAGATCCGGGGCATCGGCATGGACTCCTTGCCAAGCTCGGCCCAGATGTACTTCAGCAGCAGCTCCGATTTCAAATCCGCGTAGGCGGGATCCTCCCATCGGTTATGCAGCTCTCCGGGGTCCTCGGCCAAGTCGAACAGCTCGCCGTAAGTTTGATTGTAGTACACCGTTATTTTGTAGCGCTCGTCCACGTACGTTTTCTGATGAATGGTCGTTGCTTCGTGCCTGAATTCGCAAATCGCGTGATCCCTGGCATACGGCTTGTTCCCCAGCCAAACCTCCTTCTGGTCGACGCCCGTCATCGCGTGCGGAACGGGAACGCCGCTGAAAGACAGGAACGTCGGCGCGAGGTCCACGAGCGACTGAATGGCGTCCGACCGCTTGCCGGCCGGCACCTGCCCCGGGTAACGGACGATGAACGGCAGCTTGATCAGATCCTCGTAATGGAAGCCTCCTTTGGCCTGCAGTCCGTGCTGCCCGAAGAAATGGCCATGATCCGTCGTGAACACGACGATCGTGTTGTCCGCCATACCGAGCTCATCCAGCTTATCCAGGATATGACCGATATATTTGTCCATCAGGCTGATCATTCCGTAATAAACGGCGACCAGCTTCTTCTTGTCGTAATCGGTCAATCTCGCATTGGCGCCGTATTCGTATTCGTGGTGGGAGCGATAGCCGTGAATGCCGTACCCGCTCTCCATCAAATGGGAGAAATCCGGATTGTCCTCCTGCGTCATGCCGAAATGCGGCGGGTTCCGGTCATGCTCGCCCGGCACGAGCGACGGGATCGTCAAGCTGTCCGGGTCGTACATCGTATCCCAAGGCTCCGGCGCCAAATATTCCGGATGCGGATCGAAGAAGCTGGACCACAGCATGAACGGCTCGCCCGTATCCTTGTACTGCTCGAGCAGCGCGCTCGTCCGTTCCGCGATCCACGTATTATAATGAAACTCCTCGGGAATCGGCCACTTATACGTTTGGGAAGGATCCATCGTGCCCGTCGGCGGCAGGAAGTAGTCCCTCCAATTCACGCACCCCTTCTCTTCCATCCATAGCGCGTAATGCTGGCCGACATGCGCCTCGTTCGTATGATTCCGCGCCAGCTCCACATGGTCGAAGCCGTAGAACGGACCTTCGAACGATTTCCAATGCTCCAAATCCTGCAGCACGGGATAGGCCTCGACCGAAGGATATTCCTCCGTCGAACGAAGCGGCTGGAAATGCGCCTTGCCAATTAGGGCCGTCTGGTAACCAGCATCGCGAAGCTCGTCTCCTACCGTAAGACGGTCCTCCAGCAGCTTTGTGCCGAGGGTCCACGCCCCATGCTGGCTTGGATGCATGCCCGTTATGATGGAGGCTCTGCTAGGCGTGCAGGTTGGATTCGGACAATACGCGCGCGAGAACATCGTCCCTTCCCGGGTCAGCCGATCCAGGTTCGGCGTCCGAAGCTCGGGGTTGAACGCCCCGATCGTATTCCAATGCTGTTGGTCGCTTGTAATCAACAAAATATTAGGTTTTCTCATCCGTGAATCGCCTCCTATGGTATAATTTTAGGAGGAATAATCCTAGTTGACCATATCCGAATATCAGGTACAACCATCCGATTATAAGCAGGGAGCAACTTCATGACGTTGCAGGACGACAGACGGGAAACCGCGGAATTTCTGTTTTACACGCCGGGAGCCTGGGAGCGGAACGAGCAGCTGTGGACGATCCGCGCCGGCCACAGCGTGACGAAGCCGGGCTATCAGGCCGGACCGAAGCGCATCGATTGCTACAGCCTTCACTTTATCGTGGCGGGCGAGCTCGAACTGCTGGAGGACGGACGGAGCGTCACGCTTCGGGAAGGCGATCTGTTCTGCTTGTTTCCCGAACGCACCTATACGTACCGGCGCCGGGAGGATTGCCTCGATCTGCGGCTGCGCTGGATCGCTTTCGGCGGTCCCGCCGCGGAGCCGCTGCTTGACGAAGCGGGAATAACGCCAGACACGCCTTTTGCGCGCACAAGATTAACGTCATCGATCATGACGATCATCGATCAGCAATTCCGCGTTCTTCGGAATGAGGAAGGCAGCCCTTCGCAGACTAGCCGGGGGCTTATTCTGCAGAGCCTGCTGCTTCAGCTGCTCGCGGCTCTAATTGACGGCGGACAGAAGACGAACGCGAGCCTGCCGGATTGGGTCGAGCAGAGTATCGCCTACATCGAGCTGCATGCGGCCGAAGGCTTGACGGTCGAACGACTGGCCGAGATGGCGGGGCTGCATCGGAATTATTTTTCGACCGCGTTCACGGCGGCCGCCGGCAAATCGCCGCAGCAGATCATGACGGAGGTGCGCATGAAGAAAGCGGCCGCTTGGCTGAAGGAGCAGGAGGCGACCGTGACGGAAATCGCCTATTCACTGGGCTATTCCACGCCTTATTCCTTCACGCGGGCGTTCGCCCGTTATTACGGCATGCCCCCGACCGTCTTCCGCGAACGAACGATGAGAGGCTGATGGAATCGAAGGAGGGATTTCAAGAAATGATCAGGCCGGGAGATATGATGCGGCAGCTGAATCAGATGAATTTCAAGGTGCAGCTGGCGGGACACCGGAGGAAAGAAGCCGATTGGAAGCATGAGCCTTACACGCACCGGTTCAACAGCATCTGGCTCATCGCCAAAGGAAAAGCCACCTACGTCATCGACGGCGTCGCCCACGCCGCGGAGCCGGGCAAGCTGTTCGTCATGGCGCCGGGCATGGTCGTGCAGCGGTGGACGGAGGATTCGCAGCCGATCGAATTTTATTTCGTCCGGTTCGGCTACGCATTGTCCTACGAGGAAGAGGGTCGCTGGGTCGCGGGAGCCGAATCCGCGGAACGGCTGCTGCTCAGCGGCGCTTATACGATTCAGAATCCGCTGCCGCTGCTCCATGCTTGCGAGCAGATCAGCGAGCTGATGAAGCAGCGCGGGCAGCTCGTCTTGATGCGGCAGCGCATTCTGCTGCTGGAGCTGCTGACGCTGATCATCGCGGATCTGCGGTCTCAGATCGTAACGGGCCATACGAATACCGTTATCGAGAAGACGATCGATTACATGGTGAATCATTACGACAAGGATATCTCGCTCGACGACCTTGCCGATATCGCCGGCCTCAGTCCGAGTCACTACAGCCGCCTGTTCAAAAAATACGCGGGCAGCACGCCCGTTCACTACTTGACCCAGCTGCGAATGGACCGGGCCAAGGAGCTGCTGACGTTGTCCGATTACCGGATGAAGGCGATCGCCCAGAGCATCGGCTATTCGGATGAGCTTTATTTCAGCCGCATGTTCAAAAAGATGGTCGGCACGTCGCCTAAGGAATACGCGAGAACGCACAAAGCGTCACCCTAACCTTCTCGGAGGGAGAGCTTGCGCAAGGCCTGTGCCGGTACGCGGCTGCCGGCTATCGTGCGTTCTGCGTCCGCACAGCGCCTGATCCCTCGCTGTACTGCAGTTCAACGAGCTTCCGGTAGGCGCCGCCAAGCCGCATTAGCTCCGCATGCGTTCCCGTCTCCTGAATGCGTCCTTTGTGCATGACGATAATGCGGTCGGCGTGTTGGATGGTCGACAGCCGATGCGCCACGATTAGCGTCGTCCGTCCTTGGGACAGCTTCATAAGCCCCCTCTGCAGCGTCTGCTCCGTTTCCGTATCGACATGAGCTGTCGCCTCATCCAGAATGAGCACGTCCGGATTGCTGACGAAGACGCGCAGGAACGCGAGCAGCTGCTGCTGTCCCGAAGAGAGGCGCATGCCCTGCTCCCCGATCCGGGTCTCGTACTGCTGAGGCAGCCTCATAATGAAATCCTCCATCTCAAGCAGCTTGGCGGCCATCCGGATTTCCTCGTCGGAAACCTCCGGACGGTTCATGCGAATGTTATCGTAGACATTGCCCGAGAAGACAAACGGATCCTGCTGGATAACCCCGATCGACGTTCGGAGCTGCTCAAGCTCAAGCTCCCTCAAGTCGCGCCCGTCAAGCTTTACCGTTCCTTCTTGAATATCGTAGAAACGGTTGATCAGCCCGATAATGGAGCTCTTGCCCGCTCCCGTCGCCCCGACGAACGCGACCGTCTCGCCCGGCTTCGCTTCGAAGCTAATATCCCTCAGCACCCATTGCTCGGGCTCGTAAGCGAACCAGACGCGGTCGAACACGATCGAACCTTGCAGCGGCTTCTCCAGCTTAAGCGGCTGCGGGGGACTTGCGATCGTGGGCTTCTCCTCGAGCAGTTCGAATATCCGCTCCGCCGACGCGAGCGCCGTCTGAATCTGCGTATACCGGTCGGACAAAGCCGTCAGCGGCTGGAAAAACTGGCGGACATACGTCGTGAACGCGTATACGATGCCGAACGTAACGCCTGCGGCGAGAACGGACTGTCCGCCGTACCAGACGACGATCGCCAATGCCAAGTTGCCGAAGAACGCGATCAGCGGGTTGAATACGGAGTTGTTGACCGTGCCTCTCATGCCGGCTTTGTAATGCGCTATATTAAAGGCGTCGAATTGCTCCAGCTGCTTGCTCTCCCGCGTGAACATCTGGATCAGGCTCATGCCGGACAAGCTTTCCGCCAGGAACGAATTGAGCCGTGACAGCATCACCCGCGCGACGCGCTGGGCATCTCTTATCATCCCTTTAAAATAAAAGGTAGCGATCAACAAAAGCGGGATAACGGCGAACGATACGAGCGCCAGCTCCAAGTGGAGATAGAGCATGATGCCCGCGATGCCGAATAAGAGCAGCACTTCCTTCGCCAGATTGACGATGACCTGGGAGAACAATTGATTAATCGCTTCGACGTCGTATGCGACGCGCGTAACCAGCCTGCCGACTGGATTCCGGTCGTAATAAGAGGTCTGAAGCTTCGCCAGATGCGAGAACATTCGCTCGCGCATATCGTAAATAATTTTTTGCCCGGTATTCTGCAGCAGGTTAGCCTGCCAGTAGGTGAATAAGCCGGACACGACGACGCTGAGGAGGAACAAGGCCGCGATCCAGACGAAGCCCGCATAGTCCTGCTTGCGGAACGCCGAAACGTCGTCGTCCGTCAGCACCGTTCCTTGCCATTCGGTCCCTTCTTCACTCTTCAGCACCGCTTCTCCGCCCGAACCGGTCCATTGCAGCCCTTCGGCCTTCCCGAGCCACCCTTCGGCCAGAATGTACCGGTCGTCAACTTCGGCAATTTGCGCGGGGTATACCCCCTCCGGCCAACTATTCTCCGTCTGTTTCGCCCGGAAATAAACGGCATCGCCCAACTGGACGGGCTCCCCGTAAATCCGTTTATCCCTCTCCAGCTCCGGAATCCGCGACGCATCCACGGTATAGACCATCGGTTTGCCGATGCCGCCAATCCGGTCGTCGATAGCCGTCTTGACGATCAGCGGCTGGCAGACGGCGGTTATCGCGATCAGCAGGGCGAAGAGAAACGACAGCAGAATGTTTTTCCAATACGGGCCCGCGAAGGCCAGCATCTTCCTCCATAACAAAGCGTCCTTCACGTTACGCTGTTTCTTCTCGTCATGTATATCCACGTTATCCCTCCATCGCGCGGTTCATCGTTTGCTTCTCATAGATGGAAGCGTACAGTCCGCCTTCCTTCATGAGCGACGCGTGATTGCCTCTCTCCACGATTCGTCCGTGGTCCATTACGATAATTTCGTCCGCGTGCCGGATAGCCGACAGACGGTGGCTGGTGATGATGGTCGTTCGGCCCTTCATCATTTTTTTCAAATTTCTAAGAATGCGCTCCTCCGTCTCCGTATCTACTGCGGACAGGCTGTCGTCGAAGACCAGGATCGACGGCTTCTTGATGACTGCTCTCGCGATGCTTACGCGCTGCCGCTGGCCCCCGGACAAGGAAACGCCCCTCTCGCCGAGCGCCGTTTCGAACTGCCTCGGGAACGCGACGATGTTATCATGCACTTGCGCGATTTTGGCGGCCTCGCTTATTTGCTCGCCCGAATAATGCTGGGGATCGAACGCGATGTTTTGGCCGATCGTCGTCGAGAACAGCATGTGCTCCTGCGGAACGAACCCGACCGATTGCCTGAGCCGTTGCAGCGGTATGCCGCGGATGTCGCGGCCGTCGATGAATATCGTGCCTTCGGGCGGATTGTATAAGCGCAGCAAGAGCTGGACGAGCGTTGTTTTGCCGCTGCCGACCTTGCCTACGATCGCCAGGCTTCCGCCGGGAGGCACGCTTAGGTTAATATCTTCCAATACATGCTGCTTGTGATCGGGATAGCGGAAGCTCAAATGCCGGCATTCGATTCGGCCTTCGATCTCCTCCATCGGCAGTGTATCTTCTTCGTCGGCAACCTCGGGAGCCGTATCCAGCACGTGCCGAAGCCGCTCATCGACCGCTTTGCCCCGCTGGAACACGTTGATGACTTTGCCTAAGTTTTCGACGGGCGAGATTAGCATCGTCAAATACGTATTGAACGCGACGAATTGACCGAGACTGATCCCCCCTTTCATGACGAGCAGTCCTCCGAACACGACGGATAACAAATAACTAAGACCGACGATCGCCTGGCTTAGCGCGGAGAACGAGGAGTTCGCTTCGATGAGGAGCCGGTTCGTCTCCACGTTTCGGGCATTCTCTTCCTGGAACTTCTTCATCTCCGCCCGCTCCTGCGCGTAAGCCTTCACGACGCGGATACCCGCGCAGAACTCTTGGACGCGGCTCGTGAGTCCGCCGATCGCCTCCTGCACCATCGTCGTCCGATCTTGAATGCGGGTCCGGAAGCGGTAGGCCAGATAGGTCAAGGCCGGCAGCGGCAACAGAACGATTAGCGTCAACCCGACATGGACGGAGCCGGCCATCGCGAAGATGGCGACCGCAATGAGCACCGCGGCTTCGATCGCGGCGAACACCCCCGTCATGCCGACGTCGCGCATAATGTTCAGATCGTTAACGGCATGCGACATGAGATCGCCGATCCGCTGCCGGTTGAAATATTCCGCGGACAAGCTTTCCCATTTCATGAACAGCTTCCTCCGCACCTGCATCTCCAGCAAGCGCGCTAGGCGGAACAAATAAATACGGCTAATGGAACGGAAGAAGGCCGACAGCAAGCCGATGCCGGCTATCCAGCAGGCAATGCCTATAATCTCCCGTTTTGTAACCGTCATCGACTCGATCAGATCCGTAAAATGGCCGAGAAGGAGCGGAATAATGAGCTGCACCAAACAGGATATGGACAATAACGCTGCACCAATACCGTAATGACCCTTATATTTCTTCAGATGCTCTTGAAACAGTGGCTTGGATTTCACAATCATTTCCTCCCTTTCTGCGCCATGGCTTTAAGTTTACTCCTATACATGCTGGAATTACATGGAGATTACCGCTGACATTTATGGATTATATCGCTTTTTAGAAGAGCGCAAAAAACCGCGTTATCGCAATCGATAACGCGGCTAGACTGTCCTTATCTGCCCCAAAGGAGCCAGGAAAACTTTATTTTTTTGGTCAAATACACGATCAGCCATGGAACCGCAATGACGACCAGCATCGTCACCGCGATGTACGGATGGTAATACATATGCTGCGGCGCGGGATTAAACAACGTCTTCCACGTAGACAGCACGGCCGGGTGGACGAGGTAGATGCCGAACGAGGCGGCGCCAAGCGCAAGCACCCACTGAACGATTCGGGAAGAGCGTTCGGTCACGATTTTGCCGATCCAGATCAAGCTGATGCCGGCCAGTACCGCATACAGGTTGTACAGAATGACGTATGCTGGAGGCCAGTAGCGGGTCCCGTCCTGATTAGCGAGCAGCATCAGCAGATACGTGAACCCAACGAATATCGTCAGTCCGAAAGTCCACCATACCTGCCTGAACTTCTCTGCAAACGTCGCGTAGCTCATGCCGATCGCGGCGCCGACGCCGAACACGATGGCGTAGTTAGGCAGCAGCTTCGCGGAGCGCTCGAACGGTTCCACATAATGATGAATGGAATAGAATACGCCCTGCACAAGCACTCCTAGCAAAACTAGGTGATAGGGCTTCATTCGCAGCTTCCTCACAACGGCCATCAGCAGAGGGAACACCAAATAAAATTGGATGATGATGACCATGAAATAGAGATGGTATCCCGTCTCGCCCCACCACAGCTGGTCGACAAAATCGCGAAAATCGAAGCGGACGGGCTGATGGCCCAGCACCTGGCGGTATAGATAATAAATCGCGGACCAGATCACATACGGCATAACGATAAATTTCAATCTTTTTTTATAAAACTGAACCGCTTGCGGGAAGCTCCAGTCATCATGATAACGGTAGAACAGCACCAGGCCGTTGACCAGGATGAAGACGGGTACCGCAAACATGCTTAATTGATTGGCTACCATGTAGAACGGCGCGGACGCGCTTCCCCAAGGAACGTTGACGCGCGGGTCGGCCGAAACATGAATCAGCAGCACGGCCAATATGGCGACGGCTTTGACGACGTTCAGCTCCACGATATTTTTTTTCATGTTGTTCATTCTCCATTCGGAATCGGTTGAATAGGCGGACAATGCCTTCCCCATTATACAAGCAAGCCTTTACTTTGTCTTAACAATTTTTAGGTTCGGTTTGGCTTACCTAATTTTCCCCCTTCCTGTTCAAAACACCCGCGCAAACAAAAAATCGGCTTAAAAGCATAAAGAAGCCGCCGAGTGCAGAACTTTCCGCCTCGACGGCTCCCAAATGTGACCTATTAGACTATGGCTGCTCCTTCACCCATACCGCCATTTCGCCTTTTCCGCGATTGGCCCATGCGTAATAGGGAATAAATGTTGCCCGTTCCGGCTTCAACCTGACCGAAGCATCGGAGCGGTACAGAGATTGTCCCCATTCCGCGTAGTCCAGCCTGAGCGCGTCCGCTGTAATCCGGTTAAGCCCTCCGGCTAGAGACGCGTCGAACGATACGTGAAGCTCTGCCTTCGCAGGAAGCACGATTTGCTCAATGCCGGCGCCGTTGTCCGCTTCCTCCGCGCAATACACCAGCGGCCCGCGCTGCAGCGCTACTTTTCCGGCATTCACTTTCACTAGCGGATGGCTGCGCACCCTTCTTGCCGGCATCTCCAGGCTCAGCTCGACGGCATCCCCATTGCTCCATTCCCTTTCGATCCGGACGTATCCATCCTTGACGAGGCCGGTCAGGTCGAGAGTCTCGCCGTTGACCCGCACGGAAGCGGACTCGCTCCAGTCCGGAAGACGAAGCGCAAGCTCGAATGAGGTTTCGCGGTCCACGGAAATCTCGTACCGAACGTCGCCGGACCAAGGCATGCCGGAGCTTTGGCTAAGACCGACGGTTGCTCCGCCCACGGACAGATCCACTTTTCCTCCGATATAGAGATGCGAATATACGACCGTGCCTTTAACGGAATAAACGTATTCGCCAAGCGATGCCAGCAGTCTGGCGATATTGGGCGGACAGCAAGCGCAGCCGAACCATTCCTGTCGTACGGGCTTCACGTGATTATAGTTTTTGTTGTTGCCTTCGCATACGGCCGGCGATACTTCAAGAGGATTCACGTAGAAGAAGCTCTTGCCGTCGCGGGACATGCCTGCGATAACCGTATTGTAGAGCGCGCGCTCCAGGACGTCCGCGTAGCGGCTGTCTGGCTCGATCTGCAGCATCCGGTGAGCAAAGAAAATTAGGCCGATTGAAGCGCAGGTTTCAGCGTATGCCGTATCGTTCGGCAAGTCATAGTCGACGGAGAAGGCTTCTCCTTGAGCCATGGAGCCGATCGCGCCCGTAATATACATCTGCTTCGTGACGATATTGTCCCACAATCTTTTGCAGGCGTCGAATAACGTATGGTCCCCCTTCTCTCTGGCAACGTCCGCCATACCGGCAAGCATGTATACCACGCGAACGGCGTGACCGGCTGCGGTAAGCTGCTCGCGCACGGGCAGATGCGCCTGGAAATAAGGAAGATCAACTTTCATAGGCATTCCGCTCCAGTGGGACAGGCCGCCTCTTCTCTCCGTTTCCGCTTCAAAGAAGCTTGGCTGCTGTCCCCGTTCGTCGACGAAATATTGACTCAGCTCCAAATATTTCGAATTGCCCGTAGCGCGATACAATTTCACAAGCGCGAGCTCAATCTCTTGATGGCCGTCGTAACCTGGCATCTGACCGGGGCCGTCACCGAATACCTCAGCAATGTAATCGGCGAAGCGGCACATGATATCGAGCAGCTTGCGTTTGCCGGTCGCTTCGTAATAAGCGACGGCGGCTTCCATCATGTGACCCGCGCAATACAGTTCGTGGCATTCGGTCAAATTCGTCCATCTATTCTCCGGTTCCTTGACGGTGTAGAACGTATTCAAGTATCCGTCTTCCTGCTGGGCAAGGCCAATAATGTCGATCATCTCGTCCGCGATCTGCTCCAGTGCCGAATCCCGCCGCGCGGCCAGCAAGTAGGCTGCCGCCTCAAGCCATTTGGCCACGTCGGAGTCCTGGAACACCATGCCGTAGTAGTCGCCCTGCTGCAGGCCGGCCGCAATTTTGAAGTTACTGACGGCCCCGCTTTTCTCCGCGCCCTCGACGCGATCGTTCAGCGCCTCCCATTGGTAAGGAACAACGACATCCCTGACCAGATCGATGTAGTACGACCAGAACGGATCCGAAATGCTTACCTGCTTATGTGATACTGGCGTTGCGCTTTCGTTTTCAACCGCTTGCCCCATTTATTTTTCCCCTCTCCGTTTTATCATTTTCATACTGATAAATCCGATTATATCCCGTACAATAAATGATAAATAGAAGCAAACCCAACCAACTTCTTTCAAAATATCACACAGCATATGAGGTGCTTCCCATGTCGGACTCTCCGTCATTCATCTACTTTGCGGCACCCCCGCTCCCCTATTTCTTGGAAAGCGGGGAAACGTTGTACGAAGCCGGCGACCGGCATCCGAGCCGGCAGCATCTTGGCATGTTCGATTGGCTGATTGTAGAATCCGGCTGTCTGCATATCGGCGAAGAAGAAGCACAATGGTCACTGAGCGGCGGGCAATCGCTAATTCTGCTGCCTGACAATTATCATTACGCCATACAGTCGTGCACGGAGCGGACGCGTTTCTATTGGATTCACTTCCAAGCGGTGGGCGAGTGGCTGCAATCGGAGCAGGCTCACGGAACGCTCGACCAAGAGAGCCATGCCGCCCGGTTTAAGACAACGCCGTATTCGCTCACTCTGCGCAAGCAGTGGACGCTCCCCTATCCCGAACAAGCCTATCAGCTGGCGCGTAAGCTGAACAGGTCGGGCGGCGAGCGTCAATCGAACGCGTTCTGGAGCCGTCAGCAGACATTCGAAGAATTGCTGCGGATCATGGACTTGCGTCAGAACGACCTGTATGCGAGTCCGGTCGTCACGCTGGCCGAGAAGGCAGAGACGTTTTTGAAGGCCCACTACCGCTCGCAAGTAACAAGCCAGATGATGACCGAGGCGCTCAACTTCCACTATAACTACATCACGAGATGCATGAAACAGGTATACGGCATGACGCCCTCCGAATATTTGACCGCTTATCGAATTGAACAAGCGAAGCTGCTGCTCTTAAAAACCGAATGGCCGATCGCGGTCGTCGCGGAACAGGTCGGTTACGAAAGCGCGCCTTATTTCACCTACTCCTTCTCGAAGAAGGCTGGCATTTCGCCCGCAAAGTTCCGTAAGCAATACATGAAATAACCCCTTACCCTTGCTGGACATGTGAAGGCGGGATAGAACGCAAGGAATCGTTTTATCCATGCAAATAAAGTAGAACGCATTAGAACATTAGAGCACTCGAGCTCTTGTCGCTCTAGTTCGCTTTAAATTGCTTTAGATTGCTTTAGATCGCTTTAGATTGCTTTAGATTGCTTTAGATTGCTTAGATCTAAATTTCTTCTTAGTTCACTTACTATTTTCGGCTTTAGTAAGCTCTTGAACGGTTTTAAACCCTTTAGCACGCTATCCCTTCAACTCAGGAACAGTTCAGGTGACGCGATCCCTCCAAGTCTCTCAAAAAAGGCTGCTGGAGGATTCGAAAAGTGGAAGCTAAGAATGGAGGACGAGTATGTAGGATATATAGGGTATGGAGAGTATGTAGGATATGAAGGTATACAAGATGAATTACACATAGCATGAGTACAATCCTGTCAGTAACGCTGTCGGGGTGCTGAAGCATGGATGTAAAGAGTTCGGGTCAGCTCGCCTGTTTAAAGAATACTTCAGATGAAGTCTTCGTTTGCGCTTCGCTCAACCATTCTGCAGCAGTCGTGCTATAATCTGACATCCTCTTTATCAACCAGCTCATAGAAGTAAGCGGATCATCCAGCTTTCGGTTCAAACGAAAACAGAACTCGTCCAAGTAAAGCTGGGCATACTTTGGACCAATCCCGTGAAATTGATCGTTTATCCACTGGAAAGCTTCGGACGCGATAATGGAGAGCGGGTAAAACGGCCGCTGTACCTGCTGTTGGTAGGCATTGCCGTTGCCGTTAACCGTCTTCTTCTTGTTCAACATCGAAGCAGAAATCTTGCGAATTTGCTGCGACCGAACATTTAATTGCAAATCGGACGATATAGCATCGCAATAGCGATCCTGAAAGTCCTTCTTTTCCTCCGCAAGCAAGGCAGTTCGGGATTGGACATTCCGATCAATTCGCTTGATCTTAAAATATGTCGCTCCTTCCGAGTTTCTTCCTTTCGCAATAATGACGGATCGTTCTTTACTTAAATTATCGTCTGTCGGCATCAGCTGCCTCATAAACACTTCGTGTTTAGCCTCGATCTTGCCTTGAAGCAATTGGCCGCTGTCAGACTCGGAAATGGCAACACGAATTAGATGCAGCATTCTCCAGGCTGTCTTGTAGCTGACCTCCAGCACTCCCGACAACTTCTTGGCATTCAGCGCCGCTTTATCGCACGACACCAAATACATAGCTAACAGCCACTTTCTAAGCGGCGTACTTGTCTTATGCATCATCGTGCCCGATGTCAGTGACGTTTGAGCTCCGCAACGCACACATTCGAATAATGGAAGACGTCTATTGGCAATGCGATACGCTTCGCGAGAAGGACAATGGGGACAACGGAATCCGTCGGGCCATTTCCAGTTCTCCACTGCCGCTATGCAGGATTCTTCATTCATAAATTTTTGTTCGAACTGATCGATAAACGCCTGTAGCACCATGTTCACCTCCAATTAAAAGAACATATGTTCCCATTTATTATAACAAAGGATTACTTTGTATGCAACACTGTCCCTTTTGTAAAGTTGGACTTCATTATCAATGAGTGCAAAAAGGGAGAACTGGAAAGACAGCACGGAAAGACAGTCTTCCTGAGCTGAAGGGAGTGTGAGCTAAACGAGTAGAAAAACAGTCTTCCTGAGCTGGAGGGAGGGTGAGTTAAATGAGTTGAAAAACAGTCTTCCTGAGCTGAAGCGAGATTGAGCTAAACAAAAAAAATGACAGAATTCCTTTGCTAGAGGGAAATTGAGATAACTAGCACACATGCAGCCTCTATGAGCAAGAGTGATGTTGAGCCTACCTAAGCCGGAGGGAGAGTGAGCAAAACGCAAACTAAGACATCCCCCCACGTAACGAACTAGAATCCCGGCTTTCATCGGCATCTCTATCGGCATAAAAAACACCCCATCGTCGGCGACAAAGGGGCTGATCGTTCCAATACGTTATCGATTTCTCTGCATTCATCCCTCTCATCAAGCCTCATAATCAAGAACTCGAAAGGGTTGCTGGCGGCTTTGACTTACTAATACTTTCGATTTGCGACCTCTCTCTCCGCCGTCACTTCCGTGTAGATCCGTTCCGGCGTAATGATTCGTTTCGGGAGAGTACGGCCGTCCATCAGCTCCAGCACCGCCTGCATCACGTTCGGTCCCAGCATCGGATTGCATTCTACGACCGCGTTAATTTTGCCTTCGACCATCATTTCGAATGCCTGCCGCGTGCCGTCCACGGAAAGAATGATGATATCCTTGCCCGGCTTCAAGCCGTATTCCTCAACCGCTTCGATCGCTCCCAGCGCCATATCGTCATTATGCGCGTACAGGACGTCGATCTCGTTTCCGTGCTCTTCCAGAAACGATTTCATAACCTCTTTGCCTCTTTCTTGCGTGAAATCGGCAGGCTCGCTGGCGAAAATGTTCAGCTCCGCCCTTTCGGCGATCGCTTCCCGGAAGCCCGCCCCTCTATCGATGGAAGGCGATGCTCCTTCTGTTCCCCGCAGCTCCGCGATTCGAATCTCGCCGATCCGGTCCCTCATTTTATCCAGCAAATACCGTCCCGCCATTCGCCCTTCTTCATAGAAATCGGAGCCGATGAAGGTCACGTACAGCGATTGATCCGCAAGCTCCATCTTCCGGTCGAGAATGAGCAGCGGGATGCCGGCCTCCTGCACCTCGCGCAAGACCGGCTCCCAGCCAGTCTCGACAACCGGCGCGATGGCAATGACGTCTACCCCCTGCTCTATGAACGAACGGACCGCTTCGATCTGCTTCTCCTGGGATTGCTCGGCGTTCTCGAGCAGCAGCTCGATGCCCGCTTCCTTCGCCGCTTCCTGTATCGAATTCGTATTCGCGATCCGCCAATCGCTCTCCGAGCCGAGCTGCGAGAAACCTAGCTTCACCTGGCGCGTCACCGGCTCGGACTCCTCCGTCGCGATACGGTCCGCCGAAGCGGGCTCTTGCTTTCCGCTTAAACCTTCAGGATCGCCGCCAGATCCCGACGTCTCGCAGCCGACGATTCCCGCGAGCAGGAACAACATCAATACGAGAAGACCCGCCGTCCTGCTCCCCCTTACTTCGAATGCGCTTCTCATGTCTACTCCTTCCCCATTCGCTAACATGGATGAAAGAGGGAATTCGACATTAATCCGCCGATTCCCTCTTCCTTCTAAGCGCGATGTTTTTGAAGCAGCTGCCGGCCGCTGAACAACTTCTGCAGCACGATGAACAAGAACAGGAGCAGGCCGATTACGATACGCGTCCACCAAGAGCTGAGCGTTCCCTCGAAGCTGATAATCGTCTGAATGACGCCCTGGATCAGCACGCCGAACAACGTGCCGGCCACATAGCCGAAGCCGCCGGTAAGCAGCGTTCCGCCGATGACGACCGCCGCGATCGCGTCGAGCTCCATGCCGATCGCGTGCAGGCCGTAACCCGAGAGCATGTAGAACGTGAAGACGACGCCGGCGAGCGCGGAGCAGAAGCCGCTGAACATGTATACGCCGATCTTCGTCCGCGCGACGGGCAAGCCCATCAGCACCGCCGATTGCTCATTGCCTCCGAGCGCATACGTGTTGCGGCCAAAACGGGTATAGTGAGCCATGTAGAATGCAGCACCGAACACGAGCAGCGCGATCAGCACACTGATGGAGACGAAGCTCCCGCCCGGAAGCGTTAACTTGGTCTGCGCCATGGACGTGTAGAACGCGTTGTCGATCGTGATCGTATTCGTGCTGATGACGTAGCACAGCCCTCTGGCGAGGAACATGCCGGCGAGCGTCACGATAAACGGCTGGATTTTAAAATAATGGATAATGGCGCCCATCCCCGCGCCGAATGCGGAGCCAAGGATGAGAACGAGCGGGATGACGGCGGCCGGAGACCAGCCGTCCTGCAGCAGCGTAGCCGATATCATCGTCGTGAGCGCGATGACGGATCCGACGGACAAATCGATGCCCCCGGATACGATGACGAACGTCATGCCGATCGCCACGATCAGCAGGAACGCGTTGTCGATGAACAAATTGAGCAGCACCTGCGCGGAGAAAAAGCCGGTGTAGCGGAACGATCCGGCGATAAAGATGAACGCGAAGAGGGCGACCGTTACGAAAATCGGCATATGCTGTCTTTTAAGCATGGCGGGTCAACTCCTTTTCGGCCGGGTAGCGGCGCGTTCTCCATCTTCGCATGAGCGTCTTACGGAACGATTCGGATTGGATCAGGCAGACGACAAGAACGACGAACGCTTTGACGACGAGCGTAATTTCCGGCGGTACGCCGATCGTGTAAATCGTCGTCGTGAGCGTCTGGATGATTAGCGCCCCGATGACGGTTCCCGCCAAATAAAACCGGCCGCCGTTCAGCGAAGTGCCGCCGATAACCACCGCAAGAATCGCGTCGAGCTCATACCAGAGGCCTGCATTGTTCCCGTCCGCGCTCGATACGTTCGAGCTCAGAATAAGGCCGGCAATCCCGGCGCACAATCCGCAGAACAGGTAAACCGCGATCATGACCGCCCGCGAACGAATGCCCGCAAGACGGCTGGCCACCGGCTTGTTGCCGACCGATTCGATGAACAGGCCGATCGCCGTCTTCCGCGTCAGGAGAGAGGCGGCCGCGAACATAACCGCAACGATAAAGATCGAGAACGGCAGCGTGAACAGCGAGCCCGCTCCGATATATTCATAATTGTCGCTCGTCACCGTAATAATCTGACCGCTAGTTATTAGCTGAGCGATGCCTCGCCCGGCAACCATAAGGATCAATGTGGCGATGATCGGCTGAATGCCGACGCCCGCGACGAGAAGGCCGTTCCAAAGCCCGAGCGCGAGAGACAAGGCCAGCGACATCAGAATGGCCGTCGCTACGAGGCCGATCGAATTCTGATCCGCGCCTTTGCTGATCGTAAGGCAAGCCATCGCGCCCGCGATCGCCACGATCGAACCGACCGACAGATCGATGCCTTTGGTCGCGATAACGAGAGTCATGCCGATCGACACCAGAATGAGCGGCGCTCCGAAATTCAATATATCGATCAAGCTTCCGTACAGCTGTCCTTCCCTAAGCTTGATCGAGAAGAACGACGGATCGTACAGCAAGTTGAACAACAACAGCAAGGCCAATACGGTTACCGGCCAGAACAAATGATGCTTCATCCTTCTCCCCCTCCGGCAATCGCCTTCATCACTTGCTGCTCGCTCATGTCGTCGCCCGACATTTCCTTCACTTTCCTCCGGTCCCGAAGCACGGCGATCCGATCGCTGACCCGGAGCACTTCCTCCAGCTCCGACGAGATGAACAGGACAGACATGCCCTTCTCGGACAAGGACATAACCAGCTTCTGAATTTCCGCCTTCGCCCCGATGTCGATGCCTCTTGTCGGTTCATCGAGAATAAGCAGCTTCGGGTCGGTCAGCAGCCACCTTGCAAGCAGCACCTTCTGTTGATTGCCTCCGCTCAAGTTTTTGATCAGCTGGTCGGGGTTGGGCGGATTAATGTTCAGCGCTTCGATGAACTGCTCCGCGATTTCCGACTGCCGCTTCTTCGAAATGCTGCGGAACCAGCCTTGGGAGGCTTGGAGCGCGAGCACGATATTTTCCCGGATCGTCAGGTCGTCGATGATTCCTTCGCCCTTCCGGTCCTCGGAGCAGAAAGCAATGCCCTGATCGATGGCTTGTCTCGGCGTATGCACGGCGCCGGCTTCTCCCATGCGGAGCGAGCCTTGATCGGGACGGTCCGCTCCGAAGAGCAGCCTGGCCGCTTCGGTTCTGCCCGAGCCGAGCAGACCTGCGAACCCGACGATCTCGCCCTTGCGGATCGAGAGATCGAACGGCTCAATAGAGCCCTTCCGGCCCAGAGACTTCGCTTCGAGCAGCAGCTCGCCGGCCGCTTCGTTTGCGTCCGCCTGCTGCTTCGGGAGCTCCTCGAGCAGCTTCAGCTCCTTGCCGATCATCTTGGAGACGAGTTCTATACGGGGCAGCGCGGAAGCCGCGTATTCCCCTACAAATTCTCCGCCCCGGAGAATGGTTATTCGATCGGAAATTTCATACACCTGGTCAAGGAAATGCGTGACGAACAAGATCGCGAGGCCTTCGCCCTTCAGCTTGTTCATAACGTCGAACAGCTGGCGCACCTCGCCTCGGTCAAGGCTGGATGTCGGCTCGTCGAGGATGAGCACCTTCGCCGAGATGTTCAGCGCCCTTGCGATCGCAACCAGCTGCTGGATTGCAATCGGATACGCGTGAAGCGGCAGCGTCACGTCGATCGACAAATTCATCCGCTCCTCCAGCAAGCTTGCGGCGGCGCGGTTTACTTCCTTCCATAGAATACGGCCGAACCGTCTTGGCTCTCTGCCGATGAATATATTTTCCGCTACGGATAAATTCGGGCATAAATTCACTTCCTGATAGACGGTGCTGATCCCCGCCTCTTGCGCGTCCTGGGGGCTTTGAATCGCAATGCGCTTCTGTTCCATCTCCACATAGCCTTGGTCAATCGAATAGACGCCCGTAAGCACCTTGATCAGCGTCGATTTGCCGGCGCCGTTCTCGCCCATCAAAGCGTGCACCTCGCCGGGGAACAGACGGAACTGAACGCCCGACAGCGCTTTGACGCCAGGGAAATGCTTGTGGATATCTTTCATATGCAGTATGGGCCGGCGTTCTTCCATTGGTATGCTCCTTTCTATTTCGAACAAAAGCCGTCCCGGCGCATCGCCGGGAAACGGCTTTTGTTCGTACTCGCTTTTTCCGGCGTCTTAATATTTACGGTTCGGCAGCTCGCGTTTCGCGTCCTCGGACGTGAACACGCCTTCCTCCGTAACAATGCGCTTCGGAATTTCTTTGCCTTCCATGACGTCATTGACCGCTTGCATCAGCTGAGGCCCGAGAAGCGGGTTACATTCGACGATGAAGTTGATCTTGCCTTCGCTCGCGGCGACGAAGCCGTCTTTGACACCGTCTACCGAAATAATGATGATGTCTTCGCCCGGCTTGAGGCCGGCCGCTTCGATCGCTTGGATCGCGCCGAGCGCCATGTCGTCGTTATGGGCGTACAGCACGTCGATGTCGTCATGCGCTTTCAGGAATGCCTGCATGACCTCTTTGCCTTTGGCGCGCGTGAAATCGCCGGTCTGGGAAGCGATAACCTTCAGCTTCGGATTGGAAGCGATCACTTCCGCAAAGCCCGCCATGCGGTCGTTCGCCGGAGCGGAGCCCGTCGTGCCTTGCAGTTCGACGATGTTCACGTCCTCCGTCGCGTCCTTGAACTGCTCGACCAGCCAAGTGCCGGCGCGGCGTCCTTCTTCGACGAAGTCGGAGCCGATGAACGTTTCGTAGAGCGAAGTATCCGAGGAATCTACCGCGCGGTCCGTCAGAATGACCGGAATGCCTGCGTCCTTCGCTTCCTTCAGCACCGTATCCCAGCCGGATTCGACGACCGGCGAGAATGCGATGACATCCACCTTCTGTTGAATGAACGTACGGATCGCTTTAATTTGATTCTCCTGCTTCTGCTGCGCGTCGGAAAACTTCAGCTCGAAGCCGGCTTCCTTCGCGGAGTCCTGAATCGATTGCGTATTGGCCGTCCGCCAGCCGCTTTCCGCGCCGACCTGCGAGAAGCCGAGCGTAATCTTTTTGTCGCCTTGCTCCGGAGACGGAGCGGCCGACGCTTCGGTCGTCGGGGTGTTCGAAGCCCCGCTTTCGTTGTTGGACGGCGAATTGGTTCCCGCGTTGCCGCCGCACGCCGCCGTGATTACCAGCATGACGGAGGCCAGCAGCGCCAGCCCTTTCTTTTTTGTTGCTTTCATGTTTTTCATTCCTCCCCTTGTAAGTAACCAACTCCATTGGTTTGAGTCGATTATAGAACGCTTAAATACGGTTCTTATACGGAGTTTCATGCGTATTCCTTGTAAATTTTTACGCGATTGCGTCAACTCCGCCCGCTTTGGTTTGCTTTTTTGCGCGTTTATTGTGTTTTTTTTCGAATGTTTACGCTTCCATATCCTTCGCCACCCGATTTTGATATAGTAAGGGCAAGAATTCGTTTCTTCAGATATAAAAAGATTACCGCTATAGCGAAAGGTTAATTGCCGCTTATGAAGCTGATCAATTGGATTGCCTCCAGCCTGCGGGCGAAGCTGCTCACGATGTTTATCATCCTGACCTGCGTGCCGTTAGTCGCCGTCGGCCTCGTCTCCTATCAGAAATCGTTCCAAACGGTGTTCGGCAACAGCAAAGCGTCTTCGATGATCGCCGGCGAACAGCTGGCGCGCGATATCGACCTGTTATTCGAGGATACCGGCAAGCTGCTGGAGCTCGGCAACGACCCCCGCGTCCTCCATTTTCTGTTCTCGCAAAGCGATACCTATGAAGATGCGAAAGACATTTTAAAAACGATGGATTCCTATCTGGATACCTATAACGACGAGAGCGTGCTCAACATCTCGATCATCAATCTGTACGGAAGAGGCATCAGCGAGCGCCGTGGCGTCTTCCAGCTGGACAGAAACCCGCTGCGCAATCCGCATTTCGCCTATTTGACGAAGCATCCGGACGAGGTGCTGAACGTTCCTCCTTCCCAGTCGTCTCCACTCGACCGGCTCGACGGCTTTCAGTACGCGGACACGGACGTCATCTCCATCATGACCGCCGTCAAGCAGCGCATCACGCATGAGGTGATCGGCTTTATCGTCATCGACATCGACGATCAGCTCGTAGGCCGGTCAATCGACGGGACAAAGCTCGGGGAGACGGGATTCTTCTACGTTGCCGATTCGGAGGGCTCTCCGATCTTCTCGCCTTCAAGCATGCGGACCGGTCAGCTTCCCGCGGCGAATGACGTCATCCTGCATCCCGAGCGGCAATATATCGACTCCTCGCGAGGGAAGCCGAAATTCATATTCGCTGCGGAATCCTCGCGGACCGGCTGGCATATCATCGGCTACGTGCCCCTGCAGGAAATCGTGAAGGAAGCGAATTCCATTAGGCAGATGATCATTATCAGCGTCATCCTAAGCATCGTGTTTGCCATCACGCTCCATTTCTTTATTTCCTCCAGGCTGACCAGGCCCGTCCAGCTGCTGAAGAACAAAATGCAGCTGGCCGCCTCCGGCTATCTGGAAGCGAAGGTCGTGACGACCGGCAAGGACGAAATCGCCAACCTAAGCAACAACTTCAATATCATGCTGGGGAAAATCAAGGGGCTGCTGGATCAAAGCATCAAAGAACAAGAAGAGATGAAGAAGGCGGAGCTTCGGGCGCTGCAGGCTCAGATCAACCCTCACTTTCTCTATAACACGCTGGACTCGATCGTCTGGATGGCGGAGGCCGGTCGCAACAAGCAGGTCATCCTGCTCGTCGAGGCTCTGTCGAAGCTGTTCCGGATCAGCTTAAGCAAAGGACGTGACTGGATCAGCTTCGAGAAGGAGCTGGAGCACGTCCACAGCTATTTGGTCATTCAGCAGATGCGTTACCGCGATATTCTGGACTACGAGATCGATATGGATCCCGCACTACGTCATTATTCGATCTTAAAAACAATCCTTCAGCCGGTTGTTGAAAACGCTATCTATCATGGCATCAAAAACCGGCGGGGCAAAGGTCTGATCCGTATCGTCGGCCGCGGAACCCCGGAGAAGGACATCCTGCTCCTCGTCGAGGACAACGGCGCTGGCATGTCCGCGGAGAAGCTCGAGACGCTTCGCCGCAACCTGCAGCTCCAGCAGCTTCCGGAGGAAACCGGCAAGGAGGTGTCCGGCGGTTTCGGCCTGCATAACGTCCAGCAGCGGATCAGGCTGTATTACGGCGAGGAGTACGGCGTAACGGTGGACAGCGAGGAAGGCGCCGGCACGAAGGTCGCCATTCGAATACCGATGAGAGAGGAGCAGTCCCCTTGAAAAAAGTGATGCTGGTGGATGACGAAATTCTCATCCGCGAAATGGTCAAGGAATGCGTTCCATGGGAGAAGGAAGGCTTTCAATTCGTCGGCGACGCGCCGGACGGAGAAATCGCTTTGCAGCTGATCGAGCAGCTGCAGCCCGATATCCTGATTACCGACATAAAGATGCCGTTCATGGACGGACTCGAGCTGAGCAGCATCGTCCGCAAACGGATGCCGGACATCAAGATTGTCATCCTAAGCGGCCACGGCGATTTCGAATACGCGAGGTCGGCTTTGCGCCTAGGCGTCGAGGAATATGGCCTGAAGCCGGTCAGCGCCGCGAGCATGCTAGAGCTGCTGCACAGCGTCAGCCGCAAGATCGACGAAGAGCGGCTCGAGAAGGAGCGCGCCCGGAAGCAGCTGCTGAGCGAGTCGGAGAAACTGACGATGACGAAGGAAAAGCTGCTGAGCGATCTGTGCTGCGGCTTCCTGACGACCTCCGAAGCGATTCATTGGAGCTCGGCGATCTCGCTTGATTTGATGTCGCCTTACTATGCGGTTGTGATCGCGGATTACCGCGATGCGTCGGCCGATGAGGCGGACATGGAAGAGGCGGTTCTCCCCGCCCCGCTCCCTCATGCCGGAGAGCCTTTGGTATTCAAGCGAAGCCGCACGGAGACGGTGTGGGTTATCAAAGGAGATTCGTCCGAGGAGCTGGAGGAGCGTCTGCGCCGCTTCCGCGAGACGCGGGAGCCCTCCGGTAATCCGGCCCGCCAGACTCCCGCCATCGGGATCGGCAGCATCCATGACCGCCTTCAGGGCATTCATCTCTCCTATCTGGAGGCCGAGGAGGATATGCATCTGCATCGACTGTCCAGACAGAATAAGCGAGAGATGAACCTGAGCGTTTCGGCGCATATGCCGCCCGAGCCGCCCGTCTTCCTGGACCGGTCCAAATTTTTGGACTTTCTCAGGCTCGGAACGCCCGGGGAGGCGGAGACGTTCGTCACCGCTTATTTGGCCGGTTTGAACCGCCATGACTGGGCAGGCTCTCCCCTCGGCTACTACATCCTGAACGATCTGACGATCGAGGTGCTTCATGCCGCCAAAGAATCGTTCCGCAGCATGGGCCCCCACGAGGTCGAGCTGGAACGGTTCCAAGCCGCCATCAGCGCGGTTCGAACGCGGGAAGGCGCCTGCTCCTATCTGATATCCCTTGCCGAGCAGTACTGGAGGTGGCGGTCCGAAGGCGCGGACAAATACGGAGAGCTGATCCTCAAGGTAAAGGCCTACATTGCGGAGCATTACGATAAAGAATACGTGTCGCTCCAAAGCGCGTCCGAATACGTCCGGCTCAGCCCGAGCCATCTCAGCAAGGTGTTCAGTCAGGAAACCGGGCAGACGTTTATCGAATATTTGACGCAGACGAGGATCCAGAAAGCGATGGAGCTGCTGCTGACGACGCATGCCAAATCGTACGAGGTCGCTTTTCAGGTCGGCTACAATGACGCGCACTATTTCTCGAATTTATTCAAGCGGGTAACGGGCATGACGACCAAGCAATTCCGCCAGAACGGCGGACTCGCTCTCGGGACGAAGGGAGACGGCAATGAGGCTGCATTCAAGCTCGGCTAGTAGCTGGCTTCCCGCTATCCTGGCCATCATCGCCCTGCTCACGGCTGCCGGCTGTGTGAAAGAACCGGAAGCTCAGCATCTGCTTACCGTTCCGAGTCCGGTGGCGAAGTCCGAGACGGAGTCCCGACTTTTGTTCGGCATTCTGTATCCGATGGCGCATCCTTTCTACGAAATGATTACGCAATTAACCGAGCAATCGGCTGAGCCTCTCGGAATCGACCTTTTCGTCAAAGCTCCGGATGAAGTGAATCTAGAGCAGCAAATCCGCATGATGGAGCAGATGATCAAACAACGCGTCGACGGGATCGCCGTCAGTCCGGTCGACGGCGACGCTCTGGCGCCCGTCATCGACAAGGCCATCGACGCCGGCATCCCCGTCATCTGCTTCGAGACGGATTCGCCGGGCAGCAAGCGGCTGTCCTATATCGGCGCGGATCATTTCAAGGGCGGGGAGCTGGTCGGAGAAGTGCTCGATCAGCTTCTCAAAGGCAGGGGCATGGTGCTGGTGGAGAGCGGATTCCCCACTATGACGGCGCAGAAGCAGCGGCTGGAAGGCATGCTGCAATATATCGAATCGCATACGGACATCCAGGTGCTCGATATCCGCTATAACGGCGGGAGCGAGGATCAAGCTCTCGCCGACATGGAGATCATGATCGACGGACATCCCCATTTCGACGCTTTTGTTTCGCTGGATTTGTGGTCCGCATCGTCTTCGATTCTGGTATGGAAGGCAAAAGGCCTGAACCGCGACGTCGTCGCCTTCGGCATGCAGTCCGACATCAAGGAGGCGATCCACAACGGACAAATTACGTCCGTCGTTTCGCAGAACGAACAGCAGTGGGGCGAAGAGATCATCGCCGGCCTACTAGCTGCCGCGCATCAAAAGCCGATAATGGAAAGGATCGATACGGGGACTCGCGTCATGACGCGTTCGACGGTCGACTCGTTCCCCGATATAGCCCGGACTCCGTCGCAGACAAGCCGTTGACCCTACTACGGCGGGCATGATTACCTCCAAATGAGAAGCAAACCTCCATTCACGCTCGCTAAGCGCAAATGGAGGTTTTTCTTTTGTCAAAAATGTTCCATTGGGAACTCCGCTCGATGCGCATGATTCCGGCCATTTCGCGCATAATGGTAAAAAAAGGCGAGAGCGAGGCGAAGTCATGAGAATGATCAAGGAGTTAGAGGCCCGGTCGGAGACGGATTCCGACCTGCTATTCCAGCACATACGCTTGGCCGGCCAACCTACAATCTTCATCGCCTTTCGCTCGCTCATCGACCTTCCGGCGACTTTAAACGACCTATATCAGCGGGCCGCTTGGGTTGCCGATCAACCCGAACGCGGCTCCTTGGGCGAGGAGATCACGGAGCCGGAGGAAGAAGCGCTGCTGGCGCTCCTGCTCGGCGGCCAAGCTCTTCTATGGCACGAGAACGGCAATCGTTTCGCATCCCTCACGCCAATTGCCAAATCCTTATCCAGATCCATCGAATCGCCCACGACCGAAAATGTGCTGAGGGGCTCCATCAGCGCATTCGTCGAAGACATCGATACCAATATCGGACTCATCCGCAAGCATGAGCCAAGCGGCAGCTTGCATACACGTGACTTCCGCCTTGGCAGCTCAGGTCAGAAGAGAGTCTCTTTCCTCTACAAGGAAGGAGTGATCGATGCGAAGCTGAAGGAATCCATTACGCAGCGGCTGGTACAGAACGCCGAACGTGACGCTGGCGATCTTCAGCAGCTGGCCTCCCTGCTTGGCTTCCCGAGATGGACGCTTGTGACGAAGTTCAATACATCGGAGCTTCCCCAAGAAGCCGAAACGGCGTTGAACGAAGGCAAAGCCGTCCTGCTGCTCGAACGAATGCCGTTCGCCATCATTCTGCCAAGCTTGATGTGGGACATGTTCGCCGTGCAGAACGATCGGAATTTCCCCGCGATCTTCATGATGCTGATTCGCTTCCTTCGCATGCTTGCCGTCTTGACGAACATTATCATCCCCGGCTTATACGTGGCGCTCGTTTCCGTGAATCCGGATGTCCTTCGCATCGAGATGGCCTTAACGATTGCCAAAAGCCGGGTGGACGTTCCTTATCCTTCTCTCGTCGAGACGCTTCTTCTGCTCTTCATACTCGAGCTGACGCTGGAGGCCAGCATTCGCCTCCCGAAGAGCATCGGGCCGACGGTTACTATGGTCGGTGGCATCATTCTGGGACAGGCCGTCGTCAGCGCCAAGCTGGTCAGCAATTTGCTAATCATCATACTAGCGGCCACCTCCATATCCAGCTCCGTCGTCGTCGGCTTTCAAAATTCGTTTTCCATTCGGCTCTTCAAGTATTTGCTGCTCGTGTTATCCGCGATGTACGGAGTAATCGGGCTGGTAGCAGGTCTGGTCGTCATCTGCGCGTATCTAGCGAGCGTCACCTCGTTTGGCATTCCTTATCTAGAGCTCTACAAGCCGGGGAGGAAGTCGAATGGTTAAGAACGCGCAAGTGATCAGCATGTATTTGCTTATCCACTCGGGCTTGATTTTCTTTTTGTATCCCGCTGACATTATCGAATCGACGGAAGTCGGGCACTGGATTCCGATATTGACCGGATTCGCCATTCACGCCGCCGTTATGTTTGTCTATTTGAAAGGCTTGCGGCTTGCTGACGGACAGAGCGTGCTAGACCTTTTCTCCTCGGCCGGCCGAACCTGGTCCGCGCTTCTGCTTGCCCCGGTATTCGTTTATTTGACTATGGTTCTTGTCATCACCGCAAGGGCTTATTCGGAAATCGTGAATCTGCTTTTTTTGGAGAACACCCCTCTTTGGGCGACAATGGCTCTCCTTCTCGGAGTTTCCGCTTATGTCGCCTCGCTGGGCATCGAGTCGATCATGCGGTCAGGCTTGCTCCTGTTCGGGCTGAGTTTGCCGTTCGCCGTCTTCGTTCTGGCGACCTCCTTCCAGAACGTGGACTGGCATTACCTGCTTCCAAGCATTGACCGTGCATCCGCAAGCTTCTCGTTTTTGTTCGGCGTTCCTTTCCTTAGAAGCTTGTTCGCGTTCGGGGGAGGCTTCTTGTTTCTCGGCTTCATCCAGCCCTCGCTTGATTACAGCCATCGCAGATTGCTCATGTCCAGTCTGATTCTGCTGCCGCTGTTTTTGATTTCGGTGTACGTTCCCCTCTTGACCTTCGGCCAGAACACGTCCGCAACGTTTTTGTTCCCTTTCCTGATGGCGACGGATACCGTTGATGTCGATTATCTCATTTTCGAGAGGACAACGTTGTTCTTCATGCTGAGCATGTTCGTGTTCGTGTTGGTCTTCATGGCTATAGTCACGTGGCAAACGGTCAGGATTGCAACGCATTTCGTTAACCTTCCGTTCAAACCCGCAGTCATGATATGGACCTGCGCGACCTTCATCGCCTGCACGAAAATCGAGGATTGGCAGCAAGTGGAGCGGCTGCTTGGGTGGAATACGTACTTCAGGCTGTACGCGATGTTCGTCATTCCGGCCGCTACGCTCGCGATCGGAATCCGATACGCCAGGAAAGGAGATAACACGAATGAAGCGCGCGCGCAATAAAGCGATTGCTGCCGTTCTGGTATGTCTGCTCATCATGCTGCTCCTTGGCGGATGCTGGGACAACAAAGACATAAACCATCGGTCGCTTCCCATCGTCATGGGTATTGCAAAGAGAGAGTCCCAATACCTGGTCGTGCTGCAAATACCGGAGCCGGGCCTTGGCGCGACCAAAATCCGCCTAGTCGAGGAAACCGGAACGACGATCAGCGAGATCGTCGACCGCATCAGCAAAAACATGGAAAGCCAAATCGATCTCTTGCACTTGAAGGTCGTTCTATTCGAGAAAGGCTATGCGGAGGAAGGCGTCAATGATAGTGTCGAAACGTTCATGAGGGCTCACTCCCTCTCTCCCAAAACGATGACGGCCATCTGCGATGAGCCGATCAATCTCTTCTTCCGCAATATCGATTCGTTTAATAAAAACAACGGAACCATCCTCATTAACTTCTTCGAGAAAAATGCGGGGTGGAACCCCCATATCTCGGCAGACCGCGTTTGGGAGCTGTTCCGAAGCATTCATTCGTACACCCGCGATACCGTCATCCCGATTGTCCGCTCCGGCACGGGGACCGTGATTGAAAGCAACGGATCGGGCGTGATCCGAGGCGGCAAGCTGGTCGAACGGCTTACCTCGGACCAAACCCTGCTCATTAACATGTTCAATGGCATTAGCGCCAAGGGCAAAATCGAAGTCATGGATCACGCGACCGTCGAGATCCTCAGCAGCTCGATTCGCCGCCGGGGCTCAATCGAGGACGGCCATCCGGTGGTGAAAGGAAGGATTTCTCTTAAAGTTTCTTTGATCGAAACGAGGGGGCAGCCGTCCCAGCAGCAGATAAAAAAAGAGGTCGAAGCTTTGTTAAGCGACCGGTTCGACGCCATGCTGAAGAAGTTGAAGGCGCATCAGGCCGACGTCCTTGGAGCAGGCCAATTATTCCGCACCCAATATTCAAGGGATCAGCTGGAGCGTTGGCGGACGGACTACTTCCCTTCCTTGAACGTCGATATCAAGTTCGACACCGTCATTCAGAATACCGGCAAGCTGAAAGCGGACGCGTAGCCTTATTGACCGAAGCATGGGTAACATGAGACTAGATTTGGACTAAAGTCTTGGACGGGATCATCCCGAAGACGGTTCAACTTGAATCCACACTTCAAATACAATGGAAAAAATTCCATATTGAAGGAATGAATATCCAAGTAACGGAGTGATCATGTTGAGTTTGCTCGAGTTCCTGTTACTCATCACGAATACAATCATCTTCATCTTGCTGCTCTTCCAAGCACCGCGTCATCGGCTAGCGATTATTCTAGGGAGCAGTACAGGTCTGCTTGTATTGGCTGCCCACAGCATAATCGAAGGGCTTCGATGGCAGATGTCCTTCTCCTATGTGATGACCGTGATACTCTGCGGCTTATCCTTCCTCCGCTTCAGGAGGGCGAGCGGCCTTCGCAGGAAGCCGCGGCGTATAGCTCGCATTGCCCTAAGCGCTTTGGGAATACTGGCCCTAACGCTCACGGCCCTCCTCGCCTATGCTCTGCCTATTCCCGAGCTTCCTGCACCTACGGGACGCTATGCTGTCGGAACGCAAACGTTCCAATGGACGGACATGAATAGGAAGGATCCCTTCGCAGCCGATCCCGGGGAGAACCGGGAGCTGCTCGTCCAAGTCTGGTATCCCGCCGAGCAGCAAAGCAACCCTGCTCTATCCTCCCTGCTGACAGCAGAGGAACGGCAAATGCTCGCGCAGCGGATAGGAGTACCGGCACTGCTCCTCGATTATCTCAAATATACATCGAGCCATGCCGCCGAGAATGCCGAAGTCGCCGGTTCCCGGACTGAATACCCTCTAATCCTTTTTAACCATGGTTACAGTTCATCGCGTTTATTCCATACGTCCCAGGCCGCCGAGCTTGCCAGCCACGGCTTTATCGTTGCTTCTATTGATCATACCTACGGCACATTCGGAACCATCCTCCCCGATGGGACCATGAAGCCCTTCCGATTGTCAGATAAGCAATTCGAGAATTCGGAGAGCTATAGGGATTATACGGGTCAGGTATGGTCGGACGATATCTCCTACGTGATCGATCAATTCGAGCGTTTAAATGACAAACAAACGGAAAGCCGCTTTGGCGGCAGAGTAGATATGGGGAATGTTGGCGTGATCGGTCACTCCTTCGGCGGCGCCGCTTCCTATGACGCCTTATCCGATCCGCGAATCACAGCGGGCATTAATATGGATGGCACGCTTTTTGGATTCAAGGATCAGACAGCCGCTGCGAAGCCCTTCATGTTCTTATACTCGGAAGCTGCCCAGGAAGCTTTTCATTTGATTCATAGAACCTTTCATTTCACAGACGCCCAGTTTGAAGAGATAGGAATAACGAGAGAACAATTCGAAGCGGAGGCAGATTCGAATTTACAAGAAATGCAGCATCTCCGAAGCCTGTTGAACAACAAAGGAGAAGCCTTCTACATTGCGGGAACGGGTCATCTGAATTACACCGATCTTCCGTTTATCTCTCCGCTTCTAAAGTATATGAATCTGCCAGGCATGACAGGCAAGCTTAACCCCGAGCGCACGGCTAAGATCGTGAATGAAACCATCGTTAGCTTCTTTAGGGAGCATCTCATGGAAGGACAGGATGGTAACGCCGGCGCCAAGACCCGTATGCCCGAGCTTCGTGATATGACGGTTTTCCGATAACGACACCGCATACGATCCGATAGTATTGCGTGTCAAGATATACGGGAACACGATTGACAGAGTTGGCGACAGTGATATTTTGAGGGGATTCGCAAGAGAGGTTAATCTTTTTATGTCATTCATTACTAAAAAACAGCCTCGGAGGAAATATTCCCTTCGGGCTGTTTTTTGCCATAATTACGGACTTAGTGACAGGCTTTGCAATGTGACGTTAACAGCTCAACTCACATACGTCTATTCTGCAGATATCCGTTGCTGTTAACATTTGCTGAAGCCGCAAGTCGAGCACTGCTTGCAGCCTTCCGAATGAATAAGCGTGGCCGAACCGCAGGTAGGGCATAAATCGACCTCATTGCCGGACGGAGCATATGGCAGGGCTTCTCTTGTGGCGACATTGTCACCCGCCTCCTTCTTCCATTCTCCCTCCAAAGCTGCCGCCTGCTGTTCCGATCCGCTCTCGACATGCATCTCGAGCGCTTTGGCGACCGCATCCGCGATGGAATCCACGCGGTTCGCGCCGAAGCCGATCGCGCCGGATCCGCCAATCCCCTTCAGATGCTTGACGAGAAGACGGACTTTGTCCCCATGGTCCCCGTACCTCAGGAATAACGAGCATACTCTGCCTAGCGCCTCCGCCATGGCGAATACGTCCGAGCCCGCTTTGCCTACGTTCAGGAATATTTCCGCAGGGGCGCCGTCGAGATCGTTAATCGTAATGTACGCCATGCCGAACGGCGTATTGATCTTGTACGTGGCGCCTCGCAGCACGGAAGGTCTGCGTTTATATTTTCGGTCGGACACGGCGCCGGAACCTAATAGAGACGCAGGCTGATCTGCAATTACCGGTATATCGGTTGCCGCCTTATCCGACTGCTCCTTTGTGCTGTCTCCTCCCCCTCCCGCCGCCGACAACACCTGCACGTCGCGGCTTCCGTCGCGGTAGATCGTGACGCCCTTGCAGCCCAGCTCATACGCAAGCTCATACAGCCTCTCCGTATCCTCAACCGTGAAGTCCGCGGGACAATTCGCCGTTTTGGAGATGGAGCTGTCCACCCAGCGCTGGATGGCGGCCTGCACGCGAATATGATTTTCAGCCGACAGCTCCATGGCGGAGACGAAATAGTCCGGAAGGTCCTTGCCGGGGTTAGCGTCCTTCCACTCTTGCGCAATGGGGACAAGCTGCTTGTCGTAGCCAAGCCGGCTTTGCCTGTAATATTCGAAGGCGAAATACGGCTCGATGCCCGTCGAGGTGCCGACCATCGTCCCCGTGCTCCCGGTAGGAGCCTGCGTGATGACCGTAACGTTGCGCATGCCGTTCTTGGCGATTGCCTTCCCGACCTCCGGGAACGCGCCGATCAATTCCTGCATGAAGCCGCTTTGAACGAATTTCGCGGAATCGAAAGCAGGGAACGAACCCTTCTCGGCCGCCAGCTGGGACGAAGCGAGATAAGCTTCCTTCGCCATGAAGCCGTAAAGCTTGTCGAGAAGCCGCAGCGACTCCTCGCTGCCGTACCGAATGCGAAGCTTGATGAGCAGCTCCGCAAGACCCATCGTGCCCAGCCCGATCCGTCTCTCCCGCTTCTGGTTCGCTTCGTTCTGCTCGAAGTGGTACGGCGTTTTATCGATGACATTATCCAGGAAACGGACCGACCAGCGCGTCGCCTTGCCAAGCTCCTCCCAAGCGACGTCATGCTGCTTCTCATCGTAAAATTTGGACAAATTGATCGCGGACAGGTTACACACTCCCCATCCCGGAAGGCCTTGTTCTCCACAAGGATTAGTCGATACTATCGGATTAAAGTACCAGCTATTCGATAGCTTATTGTATCGCTCCATGAACACGACGCCGGGTTCGGCCGATTTCCACGCCGATTCGATAATCCGGTGCCATATGTCTTTCGCCCGATGCTTGCCATAAGAAACAATTCGCTTGCCGCGCTTCCGCCAATCATCCAGATCGCCCGTCCACAGCTCGTCGTAATCCGGATCCTTGGTATCGGGGAAGACCAGCTCCCACTCCAGATCGCGTTTGACGGCATCCATAAACGAGTCGCTAACGCACACCGACAAATTGGCGTTCGTCACTTGACCCATCGTCTCTTTGACCGTTATGAATTCAAGCAGATCGGGATGCCAGTCGTTCAGCATAAGCATAAGCGCGCCGCGGCGGCTCCCTCCCTGTTCGATCAAGCCCGTCGTGTAGCTAAATAGCCCGCCCCAGGATACGGCGCCGCTCGACGCTCCGTTCACGCCCTGCACGATGGCGCGCCTCGGCCGCAGCGACGATAGATTCATGCCGACTCCGCCGCCGCGCGCCATAATTTCCGTCATGTCCTTAAGCGTCTCCATGATTCCGCCTCTGCTGTCCTTCGGCGATGGGACGACATAGCAATTGAACAACGTCAACTCGTCGCTTGCTCCCGCGCCGGCTGCTATTCTACCTCCCGGAACAAGCTTCCAATCATCCAGCAGCTCGCGAAACTTTCTCTCCCATTCTACTTGTTTGGCTGGCGTTGCTTCGACGGAGGCCATGGCTTCCGCCAGACGGTCCCACATCTGGTCGGGAGTTTGCTCGATCGGATGAGTCAGGCGATCCGTATTCGTTACGATCGTTTCGCCGCTTGCAAGCCGCACCTCGACCTCCGTACCGTCTCTTCGCACGACCTCGCCGACTTCTTTGACCGGGAATTTCGGGTCGTCTTTGATTAACGCAAGGACGATATCGCCTTTCTTCACCCTGCCGGCATCCGCATGCTTTCTTGCATACCGATCCAAAAATATTTTTTCGCTGAGCCCCTCTAACCGCCGCATTCCTCACCACTCCCTCCAAAGTTCAATAGCACAAAAAATCAACATGTAGTATGTAAAATCATTATAACACACTATATATGGAAAATTTCAATGAAAAACATCACATCTTATTAATATGCTACCGAAAGGTCATACTAATGACATGTATGTTTTTGAAAACTACCGGAAGGAGCGCTCGATATGACATTCGACAATTCGCCCCAAACCGCCGCTGATCCAAGCCAAGCCGTCTCCAAGCGCAAGCTTCATCCCCATGTGGATCTTCAGGTAGACCGAAGCTGGTTCGACGAGCTGCAGCAGCGGATCGGCAAGAATGGTCCATGGGATGACTGGACGCTCTATCAATTGGCTATGGAAGCCGAAGAAGCCAAACGCGTCGAAAGCTTCGAAGAGCTGCAGTGCTTGAAGACGCTGCCCGCGGTCGAGCCGATGCCCCATCAGATCAGCACGGCAAGCAAGGTGCTGCACGAGATGGGCGGACGGGCGATCCTTGCAGATGAAGTCGGCCTAGGCAAAACGATCGAAGCCGGACTCGTGCTCAAAGAATATATGGTGCGAGGACTCGTCAGAAGGGCTCTCATTCTAGTCCCCGCTTCTCTTGTTTTGCAATGGGTACGGGAGCTGAATCAGAAGTTCGGCATATCAGCGGTCGCGCAGAAGAAAGAGCATACATGGGGCTACGACGTCGTCGTCGCATCCATCGATACGGCCAAACGCGACCCGCATCGGGAGCGCGTGCTGGGGACGGATTACGATCTGATCATCATCGATGAAGCCCATAAGCTCAAAAATAAAAAAACGACAAACTATCAGTTCGCCACCCAGCTGCGCAAAAAATATTGTCTCCTTCTGACGGCAACGCCGATTCAGAACGATTTGGACGAGCTGTACAATCTCATTACGCTGCTAAAGCCGGGCCAGCTAGGTGGACAAAGCGAGTTCGCGGCCAATTTCGTCGTCGATAAGCGGCTGCCCAAAAACGAAGATCAGCTGCAGGAAGCGCTGTCGACCGTCATGATCCGCAACCGCAGAGGCGACGGAGGCATTCATTTCACGAGGCGTTTCGTCAAAAACATTCCGCTCTCCCTATCTCCCGAGGAGAAAGCCTTATACGACGCCGTAACCGGCTTCGTGAAAGAACGGTATGACGAGAGCGGCGGCGACATGTCCAGCATGCTGTCTCTCGTAACGCTTCAGCGCGAAGTATGCAGCAGCCGGGACGCGGTATTCCTGACGCTCGTCAATTTGTTTAAAAAAACGTCCGAGGATTCGCCGATCCGTCCGAAAATCTGGGAGCTCGTCGAAAAAATCAAAGGCATCAAAGCGAACACGAAAGCGGAAAAAGCGATGGAGCTCGTCAAAGAAATGAACGAGAAGGTCATCATCTTCACGGAATACCGAGCCACGCAGGAATATTTGCTGCAGTTCTTCCGCAGCCACGACATGATGGCGGTTCCTTACAGGGGCGGCATGAACCGCGGCAAAAAAGACTGGATGATGGATCTGTTCCGCGGCCGCGCGCAGGTGTTGATCGCGACGGAGGCCGGCGGCGAAGGCATCAATCTGCAGTTCTGCCACCACATGATCAACTTCGATCTGCCGTGGAATCCCATGCGCGTCGAGCAGCGGATCGGACGCGTGCACCGGCTCGGTCAGACCGAAGACGTGCGCATCTACAATTTATGCACGCTTGGAACAATTGAAGAGCACATCGTCAACCTGCTGCACGAAAAAATCAATTTGTTCGAGCTCGTTATCGGGGAGCTTGACCACATACTCGAACGATTCGAAGGCGGAGACTCTCTCGAGCAGCGACTGGCGAAAGCCCTTCTGGAATCCGGCAACGATCAGGATTTGCAGCGTCAGCTAAGCATGCTGGGCAGCTCGATCAGCCAAATCCGCGAAGAAGTGAAATCGACAGGGAGCAATCCTTACGCGCCGAAGCCGGATTTGCTCATTCGAACGGACCGACTGGGAACGGAGGTGAACCCGTGAACGCGAAGCAAGTACACAAATTCGTAGGACGTTATCTGGAAGCAACGGAATGCTCCATTTTGGAGAAATCGCCGGCTCACTACACCGTTAAGCTGTCGCCGCAGGCCGACCGCGAGCTGACGAACCGCCCCTATTATTGGAGCTTCGTCGACCGCGTCGGAGCCGAACCCGAGACGATGTCCTTCCTGTTCGTGACGGACAAAGACAAGTACGAAGCCTCCTTGCAAGCGAAGACCGCAATGGAAGAGAAAATAGAGCCTCAACAGCAAGACAGCCAAGCGGCCGCGGCCGATGCCGCTTTGGCAAGGTCTTTCGGTTTCATTAACGGATCCATTAATGCGCCGCGCATCCCGAGAGAAGAGCTCTATTTCGGCTCTCGCAAGCTGGAGCAATTGTTCGAGGCCGCGAAGTCCAATGGCAGCTTCGTCTATTTGTTCCAAGAGCCGGATAAACGAGGCGCGAGCCCGTTTCAGTCGACCGCTTACACCGCTTGGCTGGGCGTGAACATGAAAGTTGAATTCGCCTGCGACCGCAAGCGAGAGGAAATTCACAGCTTCGGCGTATCGCTCGCTACCGGTCATTGCATTGACGGATTTCACGAAAGGCTTCTCAAGGCCAAGCTGACGCCGCGCCTGCCCGCCAACGTTCATGTCACGAAAAACGGCATCTCGTTCGGGAAAGCGCAAACGATTGTCGAGCAGCAGCTGGAGCGCAAGCTGAAAACGTATGACTACACATGGGCGACCGAAGCGGCCAAGAGGCTCGAGGAGGAGCTGGAGCGCATTCAGACTTATTATGAACCGCTAATCGGCCACGCGCTCGACGAGAACAAGCCGGCCATCCAGGAGCAATATGAGCAGCGTAAGGCCGAGATCCGGTGGCAGTATGAGCCCCGCGTGACGGCATCCGCCATTAACTGCGGCATTTTCCACATGGAAGGCATCGAATGAATAATATATGACGGGAATCGGTGGATTACGGCAAAAAAAGGCTGATGCTTCCCTCTCGCGCGGCGACAGGTTGCAACAGCCTTCTCCCTGCTTGTCCGCTACACTGGTAGTGAGGTGATGACAATTGTCCAAGTTTCGCAGCAAGATTTACGTTTCTTGTCTAATAGCGGCATCTCTATTGCTATCGGCTGCCTATAATGGCCCGCATTCTTCCGCTGATGCTGCCGCATCCGCCGTGACCCAAGCAACCGACGAATCCAAGGTGAAGGAGCAAGCCCGAATATGGGTGGACGAGCTGTCGGCCAAAGCCCGTTATGCTTCTTGGAAGAACGCGGCGTTATCCGTATCCGCGCTTGGACCGGGAACTCATAGCTGGCTCGTCCAGCTTACGAATGAGAAGCGCGATATCATCGGTTATCTCGTGATTAATGCCTTGGAGGAAGGCGGACTCCAGCTAGGCGAATACGGAACCGGCTCCTACCCGTTATTCAATGAACAATCGCTGCAGCTATCCCTGCTGCAGCTTGAACTTATCCATTATCAAGCGGAGCGCGTCTATGCCGATCCTCTTCATGCCGTATGGCGCATTACCTCGAAATCGGGGATGTATTACACGGATGGCATGTCGGGAGAAGGCTTACCGATCGCCAAGGATTCGGAGTGGAAGAAAGAGCTTGGCCGGATAAACGCAAAAAAGCATGGTGTACTTGCCTCCCATGCAAAACTTTCAACCGCTTATGGACTTGTCGATTCCTTTGATCCATATGCCAGAATGCCTTGGCTCACGAAGCAGCCGCTCAAGCTTGAAGCGCCTCGTTATTCGGCTCTCCTTCAAGCGCTCAATGATAAAAATGAGCTTCGGTATACAACGGAAGCTTATAAGGGCAAGCTAAGGCAAGTATGGTCCGTCGTCGGCTATGATTTGTGGAACGGCGATCAGCTCTTCCTCGCGCTCGATACGGACGAAGACGGAGCGGATCGCCGGTACATTCCCGTCAATTTGCTGCTGGAGCAAGGCAAATTCTATCTGTGACGCTCTTCGGAGCGTCCTTTGCCGCGCCACCATATGAGCAATCCGGCAGGTCCCCAGCCGAACCATCTGATCAGCCAAGGCTCTCTTGCCGCTTTGGCTGACGTCCTTGCCTGCTTGCGCGTTTCGGCAGGCGTCTCTACATATTCCACGAATCGCTCCGTCATGTATTTAACCAAATCGCTGCCCCCTTTAACCGCCATCACGATCACCTCCTTGCTTGTCACAGTTCTGATAGATTTATCATTCCCGTTTCAAGCGCGCCGTAACCATGCATGAGTTTTCCTCGGAGAAGACACGCTAACCATACGCATCTTATTTGCGATCCAGATCCGTTTGGGAGGGTGTACATGCCAATCTCGCGTCTTTTTGCATCGTTGCGGCTTTCACATACCGGTTGGACCAACATCATCATGGCTGGCTGCCTGCTGTTTCCTTTCGCAGCATCGGCGGACGAGACGATGGGCCGGACAGGCGATAAAGGGCAAGTATGGATGCTGCCCCGTACGGCGGTCATCATCGACGTAGGACATGGCGGCGTAGACGGCGGCGCGTCGTACGGAACAATGCTCGAGAAGGACATTAACCTTGCAATCGCCAGCAAGCTTTATTTGCTTCTGCAAAGCAAAGGCATACCCGCCGTCATGAACCGGACAGGTGATTATGCCTTAAGCGATGAAAACAACTGGCAGCGCACGCGCTCCAGACATCGTAAGGATCTCGCGCAACGGCAGCAGCTTACCAAGGAGATCGGCAGCGAGCTTCTCGTCAGCCTGCATGTTAACTCAGCCAAAAGCAGCCGGAAAAGAGGGCCTCTCGTGCTCCATCAGAATACGGGAGAGAGCGCCCTGCTCGCTTTCTGCTTACAGGATGCTCTAAACCGGCAGCAGCAAACCTCCGCCTACCCCCGTCTCGGCAAACCGTTCTATTTGCTGCGCCGTGTCGATCAGCCGTCCGTCATCGTCGAGATGGGCTTCATCAGCAATGCGGAAGACCGTAACATGTTGACGAATCCCGTGCGCCAGACCGAGATCGCCCAAGCCATTCTTTCAGGGATTCGGCATTATAAGTGGATCTCCCATTGACGCGCGAACCATATCCGATATACGAACGAAGCTGGCCACGGACTGCATGCTAGGGATGGATTGCTTGAGGACGGATGCCGTTTTCTTCCCCGGCGGGCCGACGTGGCCGATCGTCACCGTGCTTTCATGCTTCTCGAGCAGCTTGCGAACCAGATTGACCTGCTTCGAAATATGCTGCTCCGTATAGATGTCATCCAGGAACACGTCATTCGATACGATCGGCACGCCGACTTCATCGGCGATCTTCGGGATGACCGTCTTGTAGGTTGTACGGCTATCCAGGAAAAACAACCCGTGCTCCTTGCAGACCGTCAGCACGACTCGCATGATGCGCTCGTCGGCCGTGATCTTGGAGCCCATGTGATTATTCATGCCAATCGCATGAGGAACATCCGCGATCGCTAGTTCCACGCGGCTCCTAACCTCAGCGTCTGTAAGATTGGACGTAAGCGCGCCCGGGCCTAGCCAGCGCTTCATGCCTTTATTCGGCTCCATCGGCATATGGACGATGACGTCATGGCCAAGCCGATGCGCAGCTTCCGCGTCCTCTTTGGTCGTCGGCATAAACGGCATAACCGCTGCCGTGAACTTGACGGGCAGCCTCAGCATCTCTTCCGTGCCCGCCATCCCGTTCCCGAAATCGTCGATGACGATAGCCACTTTCCTATCTGCCGCGGGAGTGCTCGGACGCTCCGCCCGATCGGCCGCCGGTGAAGAGGATTCGGGATCGGTCACCTGCCTCCATGCCGCCTCGGCCGAGCTCGCGGATGGATACCCTATTGTCGACACCAACACCGCGCACATAGCCGCGATTCTTATCTTTGTAGCAAGCCGGGAATTTGCCATTGCGTTCATCTCTCCTATCATTCGCACTTGCGCTTTGACACGCACCAATATCAGGTACTATCCCCAAACCCTGACAAGATTATGAACCCCGCGTTATGTTGGAATAGGCTGAAAATTTAAACTTTATCCGAATGATTGACTTGTCCGGCCTGTCCGTGCTACTATAGAAAACGTCACTGAGACATGCGGTCGTGGCGGAATTGGCAGACGCGCTAGATTCAGGTTCTAGTGGTGTAACAGCCGTGGAGGTTCGAGTCCTCTCGACCGCACCATATAAAGGGTTCAAGCGCATGAGCTTGGGCCTTTTTTTATTTTTTCTAAAGAGCAAACTTTGCAAGCTTAGGGCTGGCGTCATATTAACGGCGCCTGCTCTTTTTTATCCTGTCTGTCTCTATCCCCGTGAATCATTGGCCACAGCCCCAATATTCTGTTATTTTTCCACCTTTCTTTTGCCTGGCTCAACGATGTCGTTCTACCACCAGGTCTAACTATCCTCTCTTCTCAGGATCTCCTCCAACTGTTTGTTTCTTTGACTTGATCAACTATGTCTTTCTACCACTTTGTCTAGCTATCCCCTTTGCTCAGGGGTTTCCTCCAACCGGTTCGTTTCCCTTTTGCCAGAATTAACGATGTCGTTCTACCACCAGTTCTCACTATCCCCTCTTCTCAGGGCCTCTGACACCAGCTCATTTTTCACCTGGATCAACTAGTCGTTCAAGCTCCAGGTCTAGCTATCCCCACTTCTCAGTGCGTTAATCAACATGGCCATAGGAACATTTCCGTCTGCCACGCACCTTTTTTATTCACCTGATCCGATGGGATAGTGAAGCAAAGGACTCGGTGCCCCACGGCCTTCCATACTCGCTCCTGAGTAGAAGGGATAGTGAACCAAAGAACTTGAAGTCATATGGCCTCCGCATCTGCTCCTGATCTGACAGGATAGCGAATCAATACATTTGTAGCACACAATCCTCACCTGTTCCTGATCTGAAGGGATAGTGAAGCAAAGGCCATGAAACCACGTGGCCCCCCATACTAGCTACTGATTTGACGGGATAGTGAAGCGAAGAACTTAACTTGTAGTCCTACAGCCCGCTGAAGCCAAAGCTGGGATAAAGAATAAGACCAGAAGTCGTGGCGACAACTGGTCTCATTACGTCTCATAATTTGCTTTATTAATCTTCTGATCCCAAGCAAAGATCCACGAAGAGTTCCATTAATATCCTATCTTGTTTCCGACACGCGAGGCGTAATGAGGGGAGATAATCGGCGGCTTGCCTACCTGGCTTACCAGCCGGACTCCGTCCGTCAGCCCCAAACCGCGGGGCTCCAGCTCTGCTATCAGCCTGTTCCTCCAATGCTTAAGCTCCTGAGCATATGCTTCGCTGCCGGCGACGTCGCGGCATTCCTTCGGATCCTCCGTTAAATCGAATAGCTGCTCCGTTCCGAGCCTCGGGAGCCAAATAAACTTCATCTTGCCGTCGGTCACATACTGCATCTCCTGTTCCTCGGCATAACAAGCGCTGTGCTCCCCGTGAACATACTTTCTCAAGCTTATCGAGTCGCCTCTAAGCGCCGGCAGCAGACTGAATCCGTTCACCGTTTCCGGGACCGGAATCCCCGCGGCTTCTAATAGCGTTGGCATGACATCCTGAATCGCGGCAGGTCCATCCATCCTCTTGACGGTTCGGCCCAACGATCGAGGCAGGCGGACGATAAACGGTATGCGGGCCGAGCCCTCGTACGCGTAGGTTTTGCGCCACAGATTGTGATCCCCGAGCATATCGCCGTGATCCGAGACGAACACGATGATCGTATTCTCCATCAAGCCTTCCTGAATCATGAATTGAAACAACCGGCCGATTTGATGATCAATGTGATGAATTGAGCCGTAATAACCAGCCCTTGCGCGCATGATTTCCTCCTTGCTTCGGACGCCTCTCCAGGCGTCCGGCTTGAAGGCTTCTTCCGCTCGGTCATGTATGCCGGCCCAGTCGCCGACATCCGGCGCAGGCAAGGTTTTGCCCCGGTACAAATCGAAGTAGAACGAAGGGGCATCGTATGGGGAATGCGGCCGGGCGAAAGACGTTTTCAGAAAAAACGGCTTGGACGGATCCCTTCGCTTCAGGAAGGCGATCGATTCATTCACCGTCCAATTCGTCGGGTGCAAAAATTCCGGCGCATGATACGGTCTCGCCATCCATGAGTTCCAGCCGATGCCATGATCGGTGAAGCCATAATCGCCTGTCTTATTGCGCTCGAACCAGGCTCTATAGTCCGAGAGGAAGCCAGGATCCTCCGTTCTGCCCGATTCGTCGAGGAGCGTATGATGGAAGCCGTTCAACGAACGCTGCGGGAAAAAATGCATTTTCCCAATCCCCTGCGTATGATAGCCCGCTTTGGCCAGCTCGCCCGGCAGCGTATGACGGAAGCCGGTGCCCATCGGGCCTTGACCGCTGCCCATCCCCAGTATCCCGGTGTGCCAGGGATCCATTCCCGTCAGCAGACTCGCCCTGGCCGGAATGCATGAAGGGCTTGGCGTGTAGGCATGCGTAATTACCGTGCCTTCGGAAGCTAACCAATCCAAGTTCGCCGTCTCGATAACGGAATTGCCGTAGCATCCAAGCGTATCCCAGCGCTGTTGGTCAGTCATTAACAATAAAATATTAGGTTGTTTCATGTTACAGCTCCTCCATGCGCAGCTCCACTTGCTCTCCCAGGCAGCGAACAACAAATCGTTCTTCGAACGATCCGCCTCCAACCGTTAATTCGAACGATTGATCAGCTTGTTCCCGGACGGAAAAGGAAGCAACGTCAGTGCCATCGACGGCGAATACGTTCATGATCCATGCTTCGCCCGCTATGCCGATCCGCAAGCGCTGGATCAATGATTGGCGATCCCGGTCGGGCGGATTATCAGGCGTTCTCGCGGCATACAGGGTACAAGCTTCAGAGCTCCAGAAAAGCTGGTCCATTCGAAGCTTTCCTATCGTCCAGCTCATCCGATCGACATTCGTCGCCGGCCGTTTGCGCTTGTCCTTGAACAACCCCTGCTTAAGCAAGCTTAATCGATAATCCGTCCCTTTCCAATTCCCGCCCCATTCGGCTGCGCCGCTGACATGGTAGGGCAAATCAACCTCCGTACCTTCATTTGCGTTCACTTTGATCAGGTCGAGAAGCAAATGATCCGTCAGCGCATTAATGCGCGTGATGCTAGATCCGTCATACGCCGATTCATTCCACGGGCACATCTCCTCCGGCAAAATAATGCTGCCTTCCATGCGATATTCCCCGCTGCCCCAGGACACGGAAGAAGCTGCCCACTGCCCCCATTGCTCTTCGCCCGACGCGATAAGCCGGCAGTCCGCGGGGGGCTGGTCGGCGCCGTTCAAGCATACGGTGTTGTGCGAGTATGTATGCTTGAACCAGTCGTAGTGGGCAGGCACGGCATACGCGACCGTACCGGGATCGCTGAATATCGGCAAGGCCTCGAAACCAAAAGAAAGGGCCAGCCGGTCCATATGATCATGCTCGCCGCTGAACGGACTGTGCTTCACGATCACATGATACCCTTGGCGGTTCACCAGCTTCGTCAGGCCGCTGCCTTCCGAGCAATGCCACTCGGATGCCAGCTTAGGGATCAATTGACGCTGACCGCCATCCCTATGCTCCATTGGACTGCCGCATATGAGCGCAAACAGGGAGTCTCGGCTTTTGCCGCCCGCATACACTTCCGTCAGCAGCTCCCGGTAAAGCTCATCCCCGAACCAGCCGCTTGCAAACTCGTAATAAGGGATAAAAGACTCGATGCCGACGACTTTGCTTGCGTCGTTCAACGCCGGGAACATACCGCCCGGCAGCAAGAAACGAAGCGGGAAGTCGAACATGCGCTTCAAAGCGTCATTCACGGACGGGATCCTCCGAATATCCCAGTCCGATCCTTCGACCGTAAGCGCATATTGTAGGATCGGCTCCATCGCATAGTAATGGTAAGTAAACGCTCCCTCGTACCAGAAGCCGTCCGGGAGAACGCCTCTCGCTATTTGGTCGTACAACCCGAAGTCGCCATCCAGCCCCGCCCGCTGAATGTCGGCGTCGTGAAGAATAAATCCGAGAATCGAGATTGCCGAGGTAATCAGCACCGCATGATTATGGATTTGGCGCTCCTTATAATCAATCAAGAAATGAGCGCAGGGGCGGAACAAGCCCATCATGATATACTCGCGTTCTTCCGGCTCGAATTGATCGCCAACCCATTGATAGGCCAGCGCCAGATCCATGATCCAATGCGATTCGTCCAGCGTCTGGGCGAACAGCTTGCCCGGGCCGTTGTATGGAATATCGCCGTGGACCTCGAACCCGGCATAATAGCGCGCATAATCGAGAAACGCGTCTCTTAAGTTTGATAACGCTTCCATATCCAGCTCCAGAGCTTGCATGACGGCCAGCTGCTTCATCAGCTGACCGCGCTTGCTGTGGGCAAGACCGATCCAAGCGGAATCGAACGGCTCGCCCTCCCAGAGCTCTCCGCAGCGCGGGCAGCGATGCTCCATCGGCAGCGCCCAATCGAAGGTCAACGCGCAGCCGTCGTGCCTGCAATGATAATAATGCGCCCAGTCGCCTCGTTCGTTCTTCGACACTTCATGCTGGATCAGCAGCGCCTCCCGCGCTTTCAAGCGCAGACTTTGTAATGCGTGCCCAAACTGTTGAAGCCGGGCATTGCTTCTCGCCGTGTTTCTTCTCGACTCGTTCACCGGCTTTGCCTCCCAGTTAGCCAATCGCGGCTTATGACGTTACCTTTGCGTTTAACAGATCTTCTCGCAGCGGCGTGAACGAGTCCAACAGAATGCCGGGCTCCAAAGCGCGGCATCCATGAACCGCATGACCGGGGATGCAAAGCGTATCACCGGCATGGAGCACATGCTTCGTCCCATCCACCTCAAACTCGAAGGAGCCTTTCATGCAGTAGGTCATCTGTTCATGCGGATGGCTGTGCATATAGCCTTCCGCATTCTCTTCGAAGTGCACCTCCATCATCATCAGCTGCTTGCCCGCATTCAATATCTTCCGCCTAACCCCAGGTTCGGCGCTTACCCATATCCCAATATTAGTCATCCTATCATCTCCCATGTGCGCTCATAGAAGCTCATTCTCGCTTATACCGGCAAATACTTCTGCTTAAACTCCGAAGGCGTTATGCCTATATGCTTCTTGAACACCTCGCTGAAGTAACGCCGGTCCCCATACCCCGTCGCTATCGCGATTTCCTGAACCTGATGCCCGTCTATCAGCATCTTTTTGGCGAGCTCCATCCGCTCCTGCGTCACGAACTGCGCAAATGGCAGGCCCATCGTTTTTTTGAATAGGTTGGCATAGTAGCTCCCGCTAAGATGTACATGCTTAGCTTGATTCTGCACCGTCAGCTCCTCATGCAGATGGTCCCGGATGTACCGTACGGATTCCTCGATTATAACGGAGGCTTCGCTGGCCCGCGAGCGCTCGATCATCTCGCAGATTTGCCAGCATAGCTGAAGCAGCTTTTCCTGCAGCTTCCGGAGCGACGTGATGCCCGTCATATTCCGTTCTCGCACGCCCCGCACCAGCTCGGCCGCCTCCTCCTGCGATACGACCTCGAGCAGCACGCGAATCATCATATAAGCCATCTCATAATAGAAGCTGATAAAATATTCCGGATCCGGCATATCGTCCGTCGCCTCAAAGTCGGCAAAAATCCGCATAAACAGCTCGGATGCCTTGTGAGAGTTGCCGCTGCGAACGCTGTACAGAAGCTCTTTCTCCATGTCGACCGAGCAGTACGGGCGCCTTTTTTCGCTTGTGTTCACTTCATGGTAGCCGAACACGCCGTTGCCGCCGGTGTAGAAATGGTAAGATAAGGCCGCTACCGCTTGGCCGTATGAGCCGGAGATTTCACTCCTGTCTCTAACCCCAAGCCCAAGGCCGATCGAAACCGTAAATCTCGTATATCGCTCAATGTTCTGACAGCACTTCTCCGCGATCATAAGGCTGCCATACTGCTCGTTTTCATTAAAGACGGCAACAAACCGATCCATCGTCTCCCGGAAGACGATACCTGTCGTATAACCGGCAATCGTCTCTTCCACAATATTTTGCAGCGAGAAGCGCTGCAATTCGGCCTGATGGATCGGAATATGCTCGCATTTCTCCGCAAAATCGTCCATCTCCAGCACCATGACGACAAAATTTTGTTTGCCAAGCGGAATTTCGAGAAAATCCCATCGCTGCCAAGTCTTTTCTTCGCCGCCTCGATGATGCAGCAGCAGCTGCATATATTCCTGCCGAAGCATCGGCAGGCTCGTCTTCACCTTCTGCTCGAGCTCGAGGCGCGCCAGCTCCTCTTTCCGTTCCTCTTCCAGGACGGTCTTCGCCTTCAGCACGGCATCCAGAATCTCGTCCAGCGAGAACGGCTTCGCCAGGAAGTCGAACGCGCCTAGCTTGATAGCCTGCTGGGCGTATTCGAAGTCGGTAAATCCGGTTATGAATATAATTTTGCAGGACGGCAGTATGGACCTCACCCGCTCCGTTAACATCAGGCCATCCATCTTCGGCATGCGAATATCGGTAATGATAATTTCCGGCGACACCTCTTCGATTAATTTCAGCCCTTCTTCTCCGTCGGTTGCCGTGCCCGCCAGCTCGATACCGTGCTCCTGCCACTTCACGCTTCTCGATATCCCGTCGATTACGGCGACGACGTCGTCAATAACGCACATCTTCCAACTGTTCGTATTCATGCTGTTTACGCTCCTAGTCCGCTTTGCCGGGATTGTAGTGGTATACGAATGGTTACTTGGGTTCGCATGTCCGGAATGCTGATCAGTTCAAGCTCCGCGTCGCTGCCGTATTGGAGCGCCAGCCGCTTATGGATGTTCTGAAGCGCGTACCCGCTCAGCCTCGCGCCGTCCTCATCTTCCGCAGGCTCGAATCCCACGCCGTTATCTTCAACCTCGAGCACGAGCCGGTCTTCGAATTGGAAAATATGAATGTGGATGAATCCTCCATCCTTTCGATCCTTAAACCCGTGCAGGATCGAATTTTCGACGAGCGGCTGGAGTAATATTTTCAAGATGGGCTGAGTTAGGTCTACTCCTTCCTGCACGTCTACCCGGAAGTCGAACAAGGACGTATAGCACTGCTTCTGAATGTTTATGTACTGCGTCACATGGGTGATCTCGTTCTTTAACGTCGTCATCTCTCTTCCTTTGTTCAAGCCGAGCTGGAACAGCTTCGACAAGGAAAGCACCATCTGCTGCACATGCTCATGCTCTTGCAGCTGGCTTTTCCAATAAATCGTGTTCAGCGTGTTATAGAGGAAGTGCGGATCGATCTGAGCCTGCATCGCTTTCAGCTCCGACCTCCGCTTCTCCGTCTCCGCTTCCTTCACCTCAAGGAACAGCCGGTTGATCTCGTCCAGCATTCGGTTGAAGCGGAAGCCGACCTGCGAGATCTCGTCTTGAAATTCGCTTTCGAACCGAACGTCCAGGTCGCTGTGCTCGACTTTCTTCATTACGGTCTGAAGCTTGGTTAGCGGCCTGAGCAGCAGCCGCGTCAGCAGGCGCGCGAAGAAGATCGAGATGATAAGGGTAACGAGGATAAAAATGATAATGACCCATGTAATGCTTCCCAGCTGCTGAGCTATGCTCTGCTTCGGCAGGACGCTGAACAGCACCCACTCGCTTGCCGAATCAAGTCTTTTGTAATGAACGAGATAATCTTTGTCGCCCGCGTGGTAAGGGAAGCTTCCTTCATTTTGTTGAAGAGCCTTCTGGACGGAAGGATGCAGCGCGAAATCCGGAAAGGTTCCGGAGCCGGACGGGGAGATCGTCTCTCCTTCCCGGGAGAGCAGGATGAATCGCCCCTCGTTGAAGCCTAGATCGCGGTTAATATAGCGGGTGAGCTCCTCCACCTTCACGTTCGCCAGAACGTACTTGTTGTCGGAAGCCATGTTCATCGCTCCTTCCGTCAGGAACGTAATCATGTCTCCCTTCTCGTTATAGAAAGGATCCTCGTGAGGCCCGATCCACAGCTCGATATGGCGTTCCTCTGACGTCACAACCGAGTCATACAGCGATGTAGCGTAAAAGGATTCCCGTGGCAGACCGATTTTCGACGTTTCATAGTAGGAGCCTTCCGGCGTTGCCACTAGAATCGAATCGATTAGAGGCTCCACCAGCTTCATCTGGATGAAGACGGTTTGCAGAGCCGACAGATGCGTGTAATAGTTTTGAAAGTCGGATGCCGGCTCCAGGCCTACCGCTCTCCTGTAATCCATGTTCATCATCATCGAAAAAACCGAAGTTTTCACTTTATTCAGCTTCTCGTCAAGCGCCTGCGAGGTTTTGCTCAGCATATCCCGGCTTAGGCGATCCGCATTGTTTTCGGCCAAGTTCCCCGCTATCTGATAAGCCAGCAGACCGGTGGCCGAGACGACGACGGAGACGATCAGGATAAACGCCAACCAAATCCTTTGCTGGAACGATAATTTGTAGATGAAGCTCATGAGGTTCCCCGCCTCGCTTTAGGTAGTTGCCATAGATGGTAACATGCGGGACAAGCCCCATCAACCCTTTATCGCGCCTACATTCATCTGAACGAAGGACTTATTCGCCAGGATGTACATAAGCAGCATCGGAAGCATCGAGATGCAAGCGCCCGTCAGCATCAGATGGCTTTGGACCGCGCCCCCGAAGCCGTATCGAATATTCGCCAGTCCGACCGTTATCGGCTGAAGCTCCGGCTGCGACATCGTGAATACGAGAGGTAGAATGTAGTTGTTCCAGGCTCCGCGGAAGGCGAACAGTCCGACGACGCCGAGCGCCGGCGCGCACAGCGGCAATATAATACGCGAGAAAATATAGAAAGAGCTTGCGCCGTCGATCATGGCCGCTTCATCCAGCTCTTTGGAGATGCTTCGGATGAAGGCGTACAGGATAAAAAACGTCGTGCCGCCCGCGCCGGTCATCATAATAATGAGACCGAGCACCGACTTATGAAGGCCGAGCGTCACCATGATTTGATAAGCGGGCTTCAGCGTCAGCACCCCCATGTGGATGAACATCATGGCGGAGTAAACGCCAAGCAGCAGCTTCCGTCCCGGGAACGACCTGCGCGCGACCGCGTATGCGGCCAAGGAGCAGACGGTAACCGTCGTTATGGTCGCCCCGACACTATAGATGACGCTATTCCACACATAGACGGAAAACTTCGCTTCTTTCCAGGTGTAGAGATAATTTTCGAGCTGCCATACTTTCGGCAGAAGCGCCGAGCCCGCGTTCAGCTCCTGATTCGTCTTGAACGAACCGAGCATGGCGAGCGCAATGGGAAGCAGCAGAAGCGCGGCTGTAATGAGCAGAAAAGTCCAGGTCAGAATCCTTCCCGATATGCGCGTCATGATTTCTCCTCCTTATGCCTGCAATCAGGAATAAATATCGTTCAGCTTTCTGGATAAATACAAGTACAAACCGGTAATCACGCCTACGATCAAGGCCAGCAGCATCGCGACGGCGGAGCCGTAGCCGATATCCTGGGCCATCGTCTCGCCCGTCGAAACCGGGAACAACAGCTTGTAGAGATAGAGATGCATAACCTCCGTCGCACCGGACGGTCCGCCGCCGGTTAAGACCATAATCGCCTCATAGCTTTCGAGCGCGCTCATAATCGCCAGCATCATAATGATATTTAGAACCGGGCCCAGCATGGGAATGGTGATCGACCAGAACCTTCTTGCTCCGGTGGCGCCGTCGAGCTCGGCGCTTTCATATACGTCCTTCGGTATGCCTTGCAACCCGGCCAGGAAGAGCAGCATGTAATTGCCGATGCCTCCCCAAGCCGCGATGATGATACAGGTCAGCATCGCATTCTGCATATTCAGCCATTCGACCGCGGGCAATCCGATCATGTTCAAAATTTGATTCAACAAACCGTTGTAGGAGTTGAAGATGAGGTAGAATACGACGGCCATGACGGCCGTACTGAATATCGTAGGCATGAAATAAATACCGCGCAGCAGGTTGCGTCCCCTCAGTTTGCCGTTTAACAGAACCGCCAGCAGCAATGCGACGGGCAGAGTCAGAATCATTTTGCCGGACGCAAACACGAACGTGTTCCAGATCGCGTCCCACAAATAGTCGTCGCGGAACAGCCGCTTAATATTATAGAGCCCTGCGAACTTCGCTTCGCCATAGCCTTTGTAGTCGTAAAACATGTAGCGCAAAGCCCATAAAATCGGATAAATTCCGAGTGTAACCGTCAAGATCACACTCGGAGTAACGAAAAGATAGGCTTCCGCATGGTTCTTCCATTTCTGTATCATGGCAGCCTCCGGATGCGGGATTTATCCTCGTCTTATTTCTGCAGAGCTTTCGGGTCAAAGGACGGATCGGCCGTAACCTTCACTTTGCCGTCCGCGACAGCCTTGTCGAGCGCCGCGTTGTAGCTGGCGTTCAGGTCGCTGATCACTTGATCCAGATCGCCGCCTACCAGAATGTATTTCACGAACTCTTCATGCCATGTTTTTCCTTCCGGCGTAACGCCGGACGGAGCAATCGGCCATGCGGCGTCGTATTTGGTCGGAAGGAAGCTCTTGATGCCCGGAACCGAAGGCTCTTTGGCTCCTTCGAGCACATGCGGCAATACGGAAATGCCTAGACCGGCTTCATGGTAGCCGCGGAGCACCTCGTCTTGATACATATAAGTCATGAATTTCCATGCCGCTTCCTTGTTCTTGGATTCGCTGCTCATAGACAGCCAAGTAATGGCGGCGGGATCGACGGCGCCCTGCGGCTCTCCGCCGTCAATCGTAGGCACCAGTGTCGCGTCCCAGCGAATTTTGGCGGGGAACTGCGTGTTGTACACGCCCGGCTCCGTCGAATAGGAGATGTACATACCGATCTTGCCCTCCGCGAATTGCGCGCGCATCGGGTCCATATCAAGCGCCTCCGAGCCAGGCAGCACGCTGCCGTCCGCGCTCATTTGGCGGAACGCTTCTATAATCGGCTTCCAGCCGGTGAAGTCGTACTTCGCTGTCTTGAAGTCGAAGCCGGAACGGTGGAACCCGTTCATCTCCGCGATCTTCTCCGCGGAACGCCCAAGCGCGCTGGACGGGCTCTTATATGGCAGCGACCAGCCATAGATGCCGTCCGCTTTGCCGATTTCCGTAATCTTCTTCGCCGCGGCGACCATTTCGTCGAGCGATTTCGGCGGCTGAAGTCCCGCCTTCTCGAACATATCGACATTGTAGACCAGGCGAATCGTGTTGCCGACGTTCGGCAAAGAAATAATATTGCCGTCGAATTGATTGCCGCCTTCAAGGATGAAGCCTTCGAATTTCGCTTTCAAGTCGTCCGTCATATAATCGTTCAGCGGCTCGAAATAGCCTTTCGCGTAGAACTCGTTCGGCCGCTGGGCCGCGAATACGTCGGGAGCCTGATCACTTGCGAAAGCCAGATCCAGCGATTGCGGATAGTTCTCCGCCATCATCGTCATTTCCACTTCGATGTTGTCTTGGTTCGTAGAGTTGAACTCGTCGATCTTCGCTTTGATGTACTCCGCGTCATGACGCTGATAGGTCCAGTAAACCAGCTTCGTCTTTTCGCCATTTCCTTTCGTCTCGGCCGCATTGTTCGCTCCGGTCTCATTTCCGGTGCTCGTATTGCCGCTATTGCTGCCGCCCGCGCATCCCGCGATGCCGAAAGCGAGCGTAACGGCTGCCAGCAGTGTCAACGATCTTTTCAGTCCTTTTTTCATCCGCCGTTCATCCCCTCGTGTTCTGTTTGTGGTTGCTTGGTACATGTTTATCTTATCGCGCAGGTCGATTAATGGGAGCGTGGAAAAACAACTCGCTCGGGGGGGAAATCCGATGATGATCCCTTCCCCATTGTAGCAGGATTCGGCAAACCGTAAGGAAGGCGTCATCGGAGAACAGAAAAAAAACGGCCGAGCTCGGCCGTCTTCAATCATCTTTTATAGAGGTCAGTATGCTTTCTGCACCTCGATTTTTTGCGTCTCTAAAAAAAAACAAAATGAAACACTTGACCCTATAACAGGACCTGTGTTATATTATTTTCTGTTGACACAATATATGCGGTCGTGGCGGAATTGGCAGACGCGCTAGATTCAGGTTCTAGTGGTGTAACAGCCGTGGAGGTTCGAGTCCTCTCGACCGCACCATCAACACTCATACATGGATGATATCCATTGTACATAAAGAAACCCTCCTTAACGGAGGGTTTTCTTTTTCTGCTTTGAATAAGCTTTGAATAAAGTAGAGTCTTTCGCTTAACTGCCTGCAAAGGCAATATGGCGAAAGACTCTTCTATTTTGTGCGCTAACCCGTCATATTAATCGAATAGATCGCCAAAGACGTCCAGCACGGTCTTTTTCTTCTTATACGGTCTCCCGTATTTGTCGTATCCGTAGTGCCCCTTGCCGTGGCCTTGCTGGCCATATCCCGGCGGGTATCCCGGATTCGACGGCTGGCCGTGCCCATAACCGCCTTGCGGCTGATTGTAGCCGGCTCCCGGCGGCGGCGGCGGCGCGCCGAATCCGCCATGCTGCGGGCTGGAATAAGGCTGGCTGCCGAAGCCTTGTCCGGCTGGGGAGCCTTGCTGCGGGTTCGCATAAGGCTGGCTTCCGCCAAAGCCCTGTCCGGAGCCGCCGGGCGCGCCTTGGCTGCCGTACTGCGGGGAGCCTTGCGAATATCCGCCGGTCGGATTCCCGGGCTGCTGCGGAGGCTGAGGCGCGGGCGAGGCGAATGGCGGCGCATCCTGATGCATTTGCTGCTCCATTCGCTCATAATCCTGGCGTACTTCCCTTACGCCGTGCATCAGCTTCTCCAGCTCTCCGCGATCCAGCCATACGCCTTTGCATTGCGGGCATACATCGATTTCTACTTCATCCTTAATGACCTCTCTCATCTTCACATCATCGCAAACCGGACATTTCATTCCTATCACCCTCCTCGAATGTTCATTCCTTGTCCAAACCTTATGAATCGATCAGTGATCGGCTGCAGGCAATCGTTCATCCGTCGCCGGCATGTATCGGTATTCGCGGCTGAGCTTCACCACTCTTCTGCTAGGCTTGCGGATGACCACGCTAGTCTCATCCCATGCCACCACGATGCCCAGCACATCATTGATCTCCATCTCGTCCCGTACGACGCGAACGGTTTCCCCGGATAACCGAAACGCGTCTAGCTGCTCTTCCGAAACCATTGCTTGCCCTCCTTTACTTCGAAGCGTTCCAGAGCATGAAGAACAATCTTCCAATCCCTATTATACAAAAAAACCTCAATGATAACATTTGCTTATCATTGAGGTCTCTTATGAGTGCGGTCGCTTCGTTATCCAACATGCTCCCGGTTCGTTTCATACCATTCGTCAAGGACGCGCGAGGACATGACCCGGCCCGAGATATATTCGGCTTGCTTCTCCGTGAATTGCTCGCGCCATTCTACTTTGAGCTCGGTGCAAAGCTTAACGACGGTCAGGAGCTCCGACCACGCCACATACCGTTTGTACCAGAAGAATTGAGGATGCTCGATCATGTAAGGATAAAGATCGTCGAATTCCGTATGCTTGCAATCAAGCGCTCTCTCGAAATGCACCTTGGCATCGGCTAGCTTCTCAATCAAAAAATCTGCTGACATGTTCCCCATTACTTATGCCTCCCCTCGATCACTTGAGTTTCATTATAAGCGAAAACATCGATTGGGGAAAGGGCTTCCGAGCTGGTACATCTTACTCAAATTGAATGCTCCCGTTATCCAGCGAGGCGATTTTGACAAGGGATTCCACTTGAATGCCCTGCTCCCTAAGCGTTCGGCCACCCGCCTGGAACGATTTTTCGACAACGATCCCCATGCCTGCAAGCTTCGCGCCGGATTTTTCGATAATCTTGATCAAGCCGCGGGCCGCATCGCCATTGGCGATAATATCGTCAATGAACAGCAGCTTGTCGTCGCTGGACAGAAACTCCTTGGATACCATGATGTCCGTGACCATCCCCTTCGTGAAGGAAGGCACCCGCTCGATATAGACGTCCGGATCGGCGATCAGCGTTTTTTTCCTTCTTGCGAATACAAGCGGCACGCCTAGCACGTAAGCGGTAGCGAAAGCCGCGGGAATGCCGGAGGATTCGATCGTGATCACTTTCGTAATGCCATGCTCGGCGAACCGGTTCGCGAACTCGTGTCCCATCTCCATCGTCAGTCCCGGATCCACCTGATGATTAATAATGGCGTCCATGCGCAGCACATCGTTCGACAGAATCGACGACTGCTCCATAATTCGTTGCTTCAACTTTTCCATTGCATCTAACCTCCGCCAATAAACCCTTTTCGATAAAGTACCACAGGACAACAAACTGCGCAACTGATGGCAAGAAATCTTACAAATGTTTTGCTTGATTCTTCAAATTTCGAGCAACATTATAGGTCTAAGAGGCGTCTAGTATCGTATAGGCCGAAAAGGAGGAGATCCTATGAACGCGCAAGCGAACCCTCGGCGCTTCCTCGGAACGGCAGTCGCGCTTTTTTTTGCCGCTTCTCTTACCGCATGCCAGAGTCCGAACCCCCAACCCGTCCCTAGCGATGGACGAGCCATCACCCAGGGACAGCCGGACCTGGGCCAGAATACAACTCCGGATGAAGAACCGCCATTAACGCGGCCTGCGGACAACGAGACGTCGACGGAAACCTCTTCCATGCAGACGAATAATTCTAATCCCGCCGATTCGGGTACCCTCGTCCCATCGGGTCAATGGAATGTAGACGCCCCTATGCTGAAAGGCATTTCGCTAAAGGACAGCCGTACTGACATCATAAAGCAGTATGGCTCGCCATACGACAGCTATTCCCTTAATGATCCCTCGGGCGAAATCGAGGTTTTGGAATACGATGGATATTCCGTAGGCATTGACCCGCTTCACACCGTACATTTCGTGGAAGTGTACGACCCGGAGGTGTCAACCGAGCTGGGAGGCCTCCGTGTAGGGAGGGCGCCTGACATAGCCGAATTGGAGCTGGGAGAACCCAAGGAAGAATCCGACTTCCTGCTTCTTTATGAAGCGCGAGGCGCTTCCCTGCGAATCGAGCTCGATCCGCAGCGGAACGAAATCGTCGCCGTTAAGTTAATAGCCGAACGATAGCACCCAATGCCATTAACCTGCCCCGCGCACTTTTATGTCATGCTTGTCTCGCGTTGGACATACCTTCATAGAAAGAAGGTTGTGGAACGGGGGAAGCTGAAATGAATAATCGGCTAGTCAAAATGTTGCAAATCGCATCGACCTACATGGGAACGATCGTTGGAGCCGGTTTTGCGACGGGGCAGGAAATCCTGCAGTTTTTTACCAGATTCGGTTACTGGGGCTCGTTCACGATCGCGCTTGCCACCGGTCTGTTCATTTGGCTCGGCACGAAGATGATGTTAATTGCAAGCGAGATCAAAGCCAAATCGTATGAGGATTTGAACATCGCGCTGTTCGGCGAACGCTACGGCAAGCTGATCAGCTTATTTATGCTGGTCATCCTTCTCGGCGTAACCGCCGTCATGCTGGCTGGGGCCGGCACGATCTTCTACGAGCATTGGAACATCTCCTATCAAGCCGGCCTGCTGATTACGATCGCCGGCAGCTTCCTTCTCCTCCGCAAAGGAATGAAGGCCATTCTGGCCGTCAACGCCGTCGTGGTTCCGGTGATGCTGCTGTTCACCGTTATTGTCATGATCGATACGTTCAATACGCCGGGCTCGAATAAATTCATAACCCTGACTACAGACTATTCCCCATGGGCCGCGTGGGCGTCCCCGTTCCTGTATACCGCATTCAACTTAGCTCTTGCCCAAGCGGTGCTCGTCCCTCTCGGAGCGGAAATCCGCGACAAAAAAACGATCGTCGCCGGCTCCTGGATCGGAGGTCTCGGCATAGGCTTCATGCTGCTTGCCGGACATATCGCCTTGTCGGTCCATATGCCCGGCATCCAGCAATTCGCCATTCCGATGGGCGGCATTGCGAGACAGCTTGGGTACTATGTGCAATTCATTTATATTTTCCTCATCTTCTCGGAAATTTTCACGACGCTGATCGCGGACATCTACGGACTGACGCTTCAGCTGGAAGAACGGACCAAATGGTCTCGAGGGCTGCTCACATTCGTGATCCTTTTTATTTGTTACCTGGCCAGCCAAATCGGATTCGGTCCGCTTCTGTCGACTTTATATCCGATGTTCGGCTTGATCAGCTTGGGCTGGCTCTTCTTGATTATCCGAAAGAGAGTTTCTTATAGGCGATCCTGACCGCAGCTCCGTACGAGCAAGCTCGACCAGCTTCGCGCCTTTACAGTCCGCCATCAGAAGATCGCGAGTGCGCTCGTGGCACGTGAAGAATATGATTTGCCGTTCCACCGAAAGTTCGGCTAGCAGCTTGGACGCCGCTTTTAATCTTGCCGAGTCGAAATTAACGAATAAGTCGTCCAGCAATAGGGGCAGCATGACTTCTTGGGAAGCCTCCTTGGCAAGAGCAAGTCTCATCGCCAAATAAAGCTGCTCGGCCGTTCCGCGGCTGAGCATCGCGCTGCTCACGAGGTTTCGGTCCCGATCCTCCACGACCAGCCCCTCCTTCGACGAGGCCGCGCTCACGCAGACGTATTTCCCTTCGGTGATGATGCCTAAGTAGCGGGAAGCATGGCGCAGGACGACGGGCTGTCTCTCTTCCTCGTACGTCCGCTTGGTTTGCTCAATCAGCGCCTTGGCGATCGATAGAACGGCGTACCGCTCCATGTCGGCGTCCAGACCGGCCATGACCATCTCCCGTTTCGCAAGCAGCCGGGTCCTCTCGTCCGCGTGGAACATCCGCTCCAGCTCTCCTTTGATGACGCCTTTGCGCTCCAGCAGCTCCCGCTGCGTCTGCGTCAGCGACGCTTCCTTCCTCTTCAACGCTTCCGACTGCTCTGCCAGCTCCTGCTCATCATAAGTCGACAGAAGCGATTCCACCGCTTCAAGCTCTTCCTTGGCGTGCCCTGCGGATAATTCCGCTTCCAGCCTCGTCAGCTCGCCGTCTATTTCCGTAAGCGATCGTTTCCCTGCCAGGGCATGCTCATAATCCGATTCCCGATCGGAGCCAAAGCTTTGCAGGATCGAGCCGGCCTTCCGCTCGATCGCCTCCAGCTGCTCGGTTACATCGGCCAATCGCTGCTCCGCCTCTTCCTTCATAGTCGTCAACCGGCGGAGCTCCGCCGAAGCCGCTTGATGCTTCCGGACTTCCGCGTACAAAATCTGAAGGGCATGGAGAGGATCCTCTCGCAATCGATTCTCCGCTTCGGCATATCCTTCGCATAACGCGCCTGCTTCGGAGGCGAACTCGGACAGCGCTAGCTTTGCCGCGTCGGCTTTGGCCGATATCCTGTCGTACTGGCCAAGACGATCCAGCGCCTTCTCCGCGAGATCGAACGCTTCGAGCGCCGCGGTATGGGACATCGTCTCCGGCAATCCGCGGGCCGCAATCCAAGCGCTCCATTCCGCGGCGCTTCGAGCTTCTTCCCCGCGCATAGCCGATGCCTCGGCCAGCTTATCCTCGATGAGCTGCCGCTGACGGTTCAGCCGGCTTTCGCTTTCCTCCCTCGAAAGCCTCGCCCGATCGGCTTCGGCAATGGCGTCGAGCCGCTCCTGCACCTCGGGTCGCATCGCGCCCCGAAGCGCCGCCGCGCTTTGACCGATCGGCTGCCGCAGCTGGCTCATCCAATGTTCGGCATCTAACGGCACGGGCGGCTTTGCCAAAGCAAGCATGGCCTGAAGGACGTCGCGTTCCTCGCTCTGTCCGGCCATGCCGTTCATGCGGTTGCGACGGCTGCCGCTTGCTCTGACGCTTTTGCTCCCCGCCGACCGGTCCGCGAACAATAACCCGGCTCCTGCGCCAACGAACGCTATGGCGAGCACGCCGCTCAGCCAGCCGCCGTCTCCGAGCATCCCAGCCGAAGCGCCTATGCCCAGCATGGCGCCTGCTCCTACAAGTATGCAGCCGGCTATCGTTAATCCGGAGCCTCCTGATGCCTTCCGTTCGCGGCCGTTGCGACCCGCATCGTCCCTAGCCAGAGCCACCTCCCACGCCTGAAGCGCTTCCTCCAACGTGTTCCAGGCCGCGGATAACGCCATTTTCGTATCCGGATATAACCCAAACCGCCCTTGACCGCTCCGATTCAGCCGTTCCCGCGCGGCGGAGGCCTGCCGGTCCGCCTCATGCAGCCGGCTGGCCAGCTCTCTCTCCCCGTCGCGAAGCGACTCGAGCTCCGCTTGAAGACGCTCAGCCGCCCGGCGAACGGTCTGCTCCCGGTCGCGGCTCTCCCGGACGAAATCCCGTTCCGCAACCGTGACGTTCATCTCCCGAAGCTGCCTTTCCGTCCATTCCGGCGAAATGCCGGCGACGAGGCGGCCAATCGTTTCGTCGAGCGATTGCAGCTCCAGTCTCCATTCCGCCAGCTGACTATTCAGAGAACGCATCCTATCGCCGGAATGAAGAGCCGCTTCGAGCTTACCCGCTTTCCCGATCATCGCTTCGTCGACAACCATGCCCTCGATTTGACGTTCGAGCAATCGCCGCTCCTGCCTCAAGCTCTCCGCAAGGGCCAAAGCCTCTTCCCGCTTCCTTCGGAGCTCCGTCCATTCCTCCTCCGCGCCGGAAGGCAGCGCCTCGGTATACACAAACTTTTTCCGCTCCGCCGCCAGTTGCCGCATGCGCATCCAGGCGGGGCGCGACGAAGACGCCCTGCGTAAGGCTCTCAGCTTGGCTTGAATTTCCGGCAACGCCCCGAACGCATCGGCTAGCGCTTCCTCCGTCTCCGCCTCCTGACGACGCAGCTCGTTGAAGCGATCGATGTCGTCCGTCAGCTTTCTCCGCTCCAGCTCCGTTTGCTCCAGCGCCTTAAGGCCCGCGTTCAGCTTCTGGCTTGTTCCTCTCGGCCGGAACAACGCGTCGAGCTCCTTGGCCAGCTCTTTCTCCGCGGCCGCGATTTGCGCCCCGTCTTCCCATCCTGCTTGGTAGAGATGCCGGCCGAGCTCTTCACCGGACAACATGCCGACTTCGTGAAGCTCCGTCAATGTAACCGCGAATAACCCGCGGTACAGCTTCTCGGGGATATGGCCCAGAAAGTCGCTCTCCAGCCGTTTCTGCTCCAAGATGAGCTCTTGCAGAATCCCACTGTCTCCTTCAGACCCGGCGATTTCGAGCGGTCTGATTCTCGGCCTTCCCCCGGCTTCGTCGGCATGACGAAGCAGCGCGTAACGGCTGCCCGCGCTTGTCCGAAATTCCAGCCGGCCGCCATGTCTCCCCCCGCGCAAGGGTTCGCCTCTCTCGGCGGGATTGGAGCGTCTGGCGAAGCCGTACAGCATCGCCCGCAGGTAACCGAGAAGCGTGCTCTTGCCCGCTTCGTTCGGTCCGTGCACGACAATTACCGGCGCGTCCAAATCGAGCCGTCGGTTGTGCAGTTGTCCATAACCGTCAATCTGCGTTTCGGTCAGTCTCACGTTGCAGCCCCCTTCCCTGATTCAGGCCGACACAGCCAGTCCGCATTAGCTTCGGCCTCTGCCGCGGTCGCCCGAGACGATCCATCCAAGCGCGAGCTCCCGGGCATCGTTCAGCCACTCCGCCGGCAGCTTGTCCCACTTGTCCCGTCCGATACGTCCCAGCTTGGCGTGCATTCTCGCGTCCTCCAGCGCGGACAGCGCGAACGCCCGCCACTCGTCTTCGTTCGAACGCAGCCGGTCGCTCAGCCGGAGCAGCTCCCCCGCGAAGCTGTCTTCTCCGGCAAGCGTGTCCCAATCGATCGCCGCTCCCGTCTCGGCGGACAGCTCGTAGATGTATAGCCATGGCGCACCCGCGACCGGCTCGTCATCCGCCTGCAGCTCCTCGAGAAGCGCCGCGAGCGTTGCCTGCTGCGACGCTTTCAGGTGAAGCTCTCCGCAGCCGACCAGACGCAAGCGCAGCATGACCGCTCGTCCATCCTGCCCGTCCCTGACGGCCGCAGCCGCTTGTCTAAGCCTTCGAAGGAGATCCTGCTCCGAAGAGGCTCCTTCGATCGATACGTCTTCCGCCGCCCATCTGACGTTATCGAGAGGAACGAAACGCAGCTCCGTGCGGGATGCGTCCGATACGTCTACGATGTAGCAGCCCTTCGGCCCGGATTCCTTCGGATTCCGGCCTTGAATATTGCCCGGATAGACGACGTGCGGATATTCATGCAGCACTTCCCGTTTGTGAATATGCCCGAGCGCCCAATATTGGAACCCGCTTCCCGCCAGCTCTTGGACCGTGCATGGGGCGTACGGGTCGTGCGTTTGGTTGCCGCCCGCATTGCCGTGAAGCAGCGCGATATGATAAGGCGCGCCCGCTGCCGGATGGTACGTCGCCGCCAAATTCCGAGTCTCCGCCCGCTCGCCGTAGGACATGCCATATACATGCGCGGCAAGCTCCCCCGTTCGCGTGTAGGCCGGCTGATAAGTCATCTGGTCCGAGCCAAAAATATGTACGTTAGGCGGCAGCTCGAGCCGTGCTCGCTCGCCGCCCAGATGATCGTGGTTGCCGTGAATGGCGTATACCGCAACACCCGCCTCGCAAAGCCGTTCCCACTCCTTGACCAGCGCAAGCTGGGCTCGCAGGGAGCGGTCGGCCGAGTCGAACAAATCGCCGGCGATAACGATGAAATCGGCCTTCTGCTCGATCGCCGTCTCCGTCAGCTTCCTGACGGCCGCGAACGTGGACTCGGCCAGCTCCTCCCGGACCGCTTCCGGCGCCTTGGCAAGCCCTCGGAACGGGCTGTCCAGATGAAGGTCGGCCGCGTGAATGAACCGAAAAGACGCGCTCATGCGCGTCACCCCCTATCCATGCTTGATCATTTCCCTCTTGCGCAAAGCCGCTGCTAGTTAGGCAGCGGCTTCGCTTTCACTTCGGTATACACCTTCTTCAGCTGCGAGATGACCCGCTGCAGCGAATACACCTTCTTGGCTTTGTCCCATCCGGCGCGCGCCAGATTGTAGCGGTAGTGAGGATCGACGACCACCTTCTCCAGCGCGTCCGCGAGAGCCGCCGGATCCTCGGGCGGCACGAGCAGCCCGTTCACCCCGTCCTGGATCTGTTCCGCGATGCCCCCTACGTTCGTGCCGACCAGAGCCAGCCAGCAGAGAGCGGCTTCCGCGAAGACGGAGCCGAAAGCCTCCGCGCGCGAAGGCAGCACGAACACGTCGAAGAACGGCATGAACTCTTCCGGGTGAAGCATGTAACCATAGAAAATGATGTCGTCGTATAAGTCCAGCTGCTGCGCCAAATCCTCCAGCTCCTTGCGGATCGGTCCGTCCCCGATAATATGCAGGACGAACGGGCAGCCTTTCTTCTTCAGCTCCGCGCAAGCGTGCAGAAGAATGTCGAGGCCTTTGGCGGGCACGAGCCTGCAGACGGTGATGAGCTGGGTCACTTCGTTCTCGTGGGAGATCGGCTTGAAGCGCTTCTCGTCGAACCCGTTCGGAATGACCTTGATTCTCTCCGGCGACTCGATATACGGCGCCAGATAACCCCGGAACGACTCGGACACCGTCATCAGCTTATCGGTCCGGAACTCGAGTTCGCGGTAGATGGAGGTCAAGAAACGATGCTCGGGTCCTCCCTCCGCGATCTTCCCGTTCAAGATCAGCTCCCGCTCATAGCTCGAATGGAGCGTCATGATGACGGGCGTATCCGGGAATAGCTGCTTCATGACCATTGCGGCAATGGGATGATGGGCATGAATGATGTCGTAAGACTTCTGTATGCGCATCCGAGTCCACCATACGTAATCCTTGTAAGTCTGAATGTATTTGTCGACGAGCGGGTTGCCGATGAATTCGGTATAATCGAACGTATGGAAGGCGACCTCTTCTTGACCTTTGTTCCGGACTCGCTTCGGCAGAGAGAACAGCTCCATGCTCCAGCCCAGCTTGAGAAAACGATCCTGGATATAGGGAACCATGGACGATACGCCGCCCGGCTGCTCCGGCGGGAAAAACAAAGCTTGCAAAATATTCATAAGTCCAGCTCCTGAAAGGTTTCTAAAGCGGCGATCGCTTCGAAGTTAAGAGGATAACTTTAGACTACCTATTCTCTTAAAATATGATATGATAGAACATATGTTTCTGTAAAGCTAGGAACAATTCTTTGCATATTGGTGGTTGAGATATGACAGTAATGCAGTGGTTAAGCGGTCCTGACGGGCAGTGGCTGTCGGCCTTGTCGGTCCTTGTGATCTTGATGTTGATGCTCTTCATGTCGGTTAAATTATACGCGAGCTATCGCAGCAAACAAACCTACCGGCTTCTCATCGCAGCGATCGCGCTCGCGGCTCTCAGGCAGCTGACGCTGCTCGCGATCGCCGCTTCCGGCGCCAAGATATCCGTCTTCGCGCATCTCGCGGCCGGCGTGCTTCACGTCGTTTCCTTCATCATTATAAACTTTGTGTTTATGAAATTATATACCTATCAATCGGCGCGGCTCCGGTCCATGCCTTTTACCGTTATGTCCTTTCTGACGCTGCTCATCGCCTTCCTGCAGATCGTCGTGGAACCGGGCGGAGATGCCGGGCATGCCATTAGGGCCGTGGCCTTTCCCCTGCTGGACGTCTACGGCGTCGTCGTTACTCTTATTATATTAATCGCCACGCGAACGGCTGACATGAATAACAAATATTATGGAAGCTTGATTGTCATTTTTATCTATGAATGCTCGCGCGCGGCGGACACGTATGTATTCCAGGGCTCTCCGTCGTGGTTCAAGGCGATGACGGTCCTTCTGCCGATCGTTTACTTCGTCCTGCTCTTCATGCTGCTGTTCGAGTGGGTCATCGACCGCTTGATGTCCACCTACCAATCGTCCATCGTAGACGGGTTAACCGGTCTGTACAACCGGCGCCACTTCCAGTCCAAAGCGGAGGCGCTGCTGGCGCGGGGCAAGAAGGCGGCGGTCATCTTCTGCGATATCGACAATTTCAAGAAGCTGAACGACACGCATGGCCACCACAAAGCGGACGGCGTCCTGAAGCGGGTCGCCGAGATCATGAAGGAAGAGACAAGCGGAATCGGCGCCGCCGGCCGCTACGGCGGAGAAGAGCTGCTCGCCTGCATCAGCATCGATCGCGTGAAGCCGGAGATCGTCGCCGAATCCATTAGACGGCGAGTCGAGGAAGAGACGATCGTGACGGTCAGCGTTGGATTCAGCACAACCAAAGAAAGCGCAAGCGTCCAGGAGTTGGTCAAGCAAGCCGATGAAGCGATGTATTACTCCAAGACGCACGGCAAGAACAGCGTCACCGCCTACAAATCCATTCCCGCCTCGATGAGAGGAATGGGATAATCGGTGCCGCGGAATAAAGAACGAGAGCGAGCCGGAATCCTGCTAGTCTATGCTAACCAGGAATACCGGCTCTTCTTTTTGCCAATTATTCGGAGGATAGATCCAGCTCGCCCCGCAGAACGGTGACGGCTTGTCCCGATAACAGCACGCGATCGCCCATCAGCTTCATGCCGACTAGGCCGCCTCTAGAGGAAGCCTGATAGCCCGCGAGCTCCTTTTTGCGCAATCTCTTAGCCCAATAAGGCGCCAGTGCGCAATGCGCCGAGCCCGTTACGGGATCTTCGTCGATGCCGATTGCCGGGAAGAAGGCGCGGGATACGAAGTCATATCCTGACGCCTGAGACGATGGCTGGCCGCCATCCGCCGCGAGACTCGTCACGATGACGCCCCTCGTCTCCAGACGGCCGAGAAGCGACATGTCGGGCGCGAGAGTCCGAACCGTTTGCTCGCTGTCCACCTCGACCAGATAATCCATGCGGTTCCGCCCAACGAATCGGGGGATCAATCCGAGCGCCTCGATCAGCTCCTTCGGCGCCGTCACGGCTGCGGCCGGCTCGCTTGGGAAGTCCATATCGAGCCACTCTCCGCGACGCGTTACGGTCAGCCTCCCGCTTCTCGTCAGGAACACGGCTTGCAGTTCCGCGGCCAGCCGTCCCGTATCCCACAGCGCGTGCGCCGCCGCCAGCGTAGCGTGCCCGCACAAGTCGACCTCCGTTTGGGGCGTGAACCAGCGCAGCTCCCACTCCCCTTCCGCTTCCCGCAAGAACGCCGTCTCCGACAAGTTCATTTCCGCCGCAATATGGTTCATTTGTTCATCCGTTAACCCTTCTTCCGCGAAACAAACGGCTGCCGGATTCCCTGCAAACCTGCGATTCGTGAAGGCATCCACAATATGCAATACCAGACCCATAGCCTTTCCTCCCTTTCATCAAAAAAAAGAAAAAGAACCTGCTTCCGCAAGCTCTTTGCGATCTTAGTCCTTAAGCGGAATCAGAAGCTCGACCGGCTCCTCTTCCCAATGCTGTTCATCGATATAAAAAAGCTCCAGCGACACCGCGTTTTCATGCTTCTGAAGTTTCTTTTCGTTCATCCAGGCATTCAACTGCTCGTAGCCTTCCCCGATTCGCTTGTTGGAGCAGGCGACCATCGCGTAGCGATGCGCGGGAATCGTGATGCGTACCATCCCCGGAGGAAGCTCTTCCATATGATGCACTTCATAGCAAGCCCAATACGTCGCGAAAGCTTCATTGCCGTAATAGGGACTGTATAGCACCATCGATTTGACGGCGTCGTTGAATTCATGCTTCCGCGCAAGGAACTCCGTCTGGAGCCGAATCGCTTCATCCGGAAAGGATGAGTAAGGTCCGCAATAGCTGATTCCAACTAGCTGCAAAGCAGGTTTGGAGATGATCGAGCAATTTTCCACGCTGTCTTCCTCCTTAACGTTTTGTCAGGCTTGGCAGAAGCATTCGCTTCCCGTCTGTCGTAAGGCCTAGGCGTTCGGATGAGCTTTCTCCTTCATAAGTGTAGCACGAATTCCAACAATTAGGATACCCTATTTCAATCGCATTCCAGCCGCTTCATAAAATCTTCGACTGCGCTGTAGCCTTGCTGCTTCAGATACCAATTGTTCGCTGCCGCTTCGATCAGCCCGGCTACGTCGCGTCCCGGCTGCAGCTGAATCTCGATATGGGGAATCTTCACGCCCATATACTCCACGAATTTCGGCTCCAGCTCCAAATCATTGTTCAGTTCGTTGTCCCGCCACTTCGTCAGCTCGATATCGAGCGTAATCCGGGATTCGTCTTGGAACGCCTTCCTCCCGTATAATCGAACGACATTCACGAGTCCGACGCTGCGAAGCGCCAGAAACTCTTTTGTTTTCTCATTATGACTGCCTAGCAGCGTCTGTGGACTCAGCTTCTTGATGACGACGATGTCGTCCGCCACAAGACGGTGCCCTCTGCGAATCAGCGTATGGGCCGTCTCGCTTTTGCCGACGCCCGATTTGCCGCGAAGCAGAATCCCGATTCCCGACACGTTGAGGCACACGCCGTGGACGGCGATCTCCGGCGCCAGCGCCTTGGTCAAGTATGCGTCCAGCATGCCGAGAAAGGGAGTCGTCTCCTCGCTCGTCCGAAGGAGAGGTATTCCTTCTTCCTCGCAATATTTGGTCAAATATTTAAGTCCCTCTTGCCCGCTTGTGACGATGAAGCAAGGAGGATGATATTTGACGATATTGCCGATATGGTGATTTCTTTCCTCCTCGGTTAAGCGATGCAGGTATGTGATTTCTTTTTTGCCGAGCACCTGAACATGCTCCTGCGGGAAATAATCGAAGTAACCGACAAACTCGAGTCCCGGCCGATACGCTTTGCCCTTCGCGATGTTCCTCTCCAGCTGCCGCTCGCCGGCGAGCACCTCGAGCCGGAAACGTGCGGCTACCTCTTGGACCGTGACAACCTTCATCGAATCCTCCCTCTCTCTCGCAAAAATCGCCCCCGCCTTGCCGCAAGGCATAGTCGAGAGCGATCATGATTGAATGTATGAGTCAAGCCGTCGTTTTAGAAGTTAAAAACAAAATCGTCGTCGTTCAGCGGCTCCACGTGAATCGTGCGCACATAACCGTTGCCCTTCTTGGAGAAGAAGTCATGCTGCTTCGTGTGCGTGCTGATACCGTTGAATACGATCGGATTGACCGGCTCTTCCGGGAAGTGCGGCTCCAATCCCAAATTCATAAGCGCTTTGTTCGCGTTGTAACGAACGTAGGCCTTCACTTCTTCTTCGAGTCCGATCGGCGCGTACAGGTGATCCGTATATACGACTTCGTTCTCGTACAGCTCGAGCAGAAGCGCGTTTACTTCGCTCTGAAGCGCCGCTTGCTCTTCCGCGCTGAACGTTGCGAACAGCTCTTGAGCGAGCACGCCGACGTACAGGCCGTGAATGCTCTCGTCGCGAAGGATCAAGTCGATAATTTCGCCGCTGCTGGTCATCTTGCCTTGTCCCGCTAGATAAAGCGGGTAGAAGAAGCCGCTATAGAATAGGTAGCTCTCCAGGAAGACGGAAGCCGCCATCGCTTTGTACAATTCCTTCGGTCCGGTAATATTCGAGTACCAGGACGAAATCAGGTTCGCTTTCTTCTGGAGCTGCGGGTTCTCTTCCACCCACTTGAAGATCGCGTCGATCTCTTCGCCGGATGCCAGCGTCGTGAAGATGCTGCTGTACGACTTGGCATGAATTTGTTCCATCATGGACATGAAGGACAATACCGCTTTGCGCTGCAGGCCGTCCACATGCTCCAAAATTTTCGGCATGCCGACTCCGCCTTGGATCGTATCGAGCAGCGTCAGACCGCCCAGTACGTTTTTGTACAGCGTGCGCTCTTCGTCGGACATTTGCATCCAGTCCATCTTATCGTCGGATAATGGAATTTCTTCGTCCGTCCAGAACTGCATCACGTTCTGCTGCCAGAATGTCAGCGTGAAGTCGTCGTCCGGGCGATTCCAGTTAACTGCTTTCATATTTTAGAAAACTCCTTTAAAGGTAGTTCGAACATTTTATTGTTGTACAAGCGTTTGATCGCGGTTTAAACGGCGCAGCTCGTGCACTCTTCGACGGAGAGGCGCTTCGTTCTCGTGTAATAGAGAGATTTCAGGCCCTTCTGCGCCGCGTAGACGTAGAAGCGAGCCAGCTCGCGGGTCGTTACGTTGCTGTTCACGTGCAGGACGGTGGAGATGCCTTGATCCACATGCTGCCCGATTTCGGCGATCAGATCGATCAGCTTGAACTGATCAATATTGTAAGCCGATTTGTAGTAGAAGAAGTTATCCTGCGACAAATACGGCATTGGGTAATACGTAGTGGAGTTCGCGTACGTGCGCGTCTCGATATGCTCGACGATCGGCATAACGCTGGAAGTCGCGTTCTGGATATAGGAGATGCTTTGCGTCGGCGCGATGGCCAGACGGTACGCATGGTACAAGCCGTGCTTCTGCACCTTCTCCTTCAGCTCCGCCCAGTCCTCGGGGGACGGGATGTAGATGCCTTCGAACAATTCTTTCACGCGGTCAAGCTTCGGACGGTAGTCCGTCTCGATATAACGCGTGAAGTAAGTGCCCTTCGCGTATTCGGAGCGCTCGAAATCTTTGAACGTAATGCCGCGTTCCTTCGCGATTTCCATGCTTTTCTCCAAGGAGTAGTAGTTCATCATCATGAAGAACGCGCTCGCGAAATCCTTCGCTTCTTCGCTCTCGTAAGCGATCTTGTTCTTCGCGAGATAGCCGTTCAGGTTCATCGCGCCGAGACCGACGGAATGAAGCTCTTCGTTCGCTTTGCGCACGCCAGGCGCATTGTCGATCGTGGACAAGTCGCTGACCGTTGTCAGCGCTTCGATACCCACATGAACGGAATCCTTCACTTTCTTCTTTTCCATTACGTTCACTATATTGAGAGACGCCAGGTTGCAGCTAATATCGCGGCGGATGACGTCGTCGTAGCCGTAGTCGTTAATTTCCGAAGTTTCTTGCAGCTGGAAAATTTCCGTGCAAAGGTTGGACATCTTGATCGAGCCGATATCCTTAAGGGCATGCACGTTATTGGCGTTCGATTTGTTCATAATATACGGGTAACCGGATTCCAGCTGAATCGAAGCGATCTTCGTCAGCATGTCCCGAGCGTTCATGACCGTCTTCTTCGTCACGTTCTCGTTGGCGAGCAGCTCCTCGTACATCGCGTCCATGTCCATGTCGTCCAAATGCCGGCCGTAAGCCTTCTGTACGGAATGCGGTCCGAATACGACGAGCGGCTTGTTCTGAGCGGCCAGCTCGTAGAACTTGTTCGGGATGATGAGGCCGATGGACAATGTCTTGATGCGGGATTTCTCGTCCGCGTTAATCTTCTTGCAATCGAGGAACTCGATAATATCCCAGCCGAAGATGTTGTAGTAGCCCGCTCCGGAGCCCTTGCGCTGGCCCATCTGGTCCGCGTAGGAGAATGCGTCCTCCATCAGCTTCAGCACCGGCATAATGCCTTTGGCCGCTCCTTCCACGCCTTTGATCGGCTCGCCGCGTCCGCGAAGCTTCGACAGGTTGACCGCAACGCCGCCGCCGATCTTGGACAGCTGCATGCAAGTTCCGAGCACATAGTTGATAGAGTTAAGAGAATCGTCCATCTCCAGCAGGAAGCAGGATACCATCTCGCCGCGGCGGCTCTTGCCCGCGTTCAGGAACGTCGGCGTCGCAGGCTGCAGGCGCTGCTCGATCATCGCCTCCGCGATGCGGAGCGCGCGCTCGGCGTCGCCTTGTCCAAGGTGAAGGGCCACGATCGCGACGCGATCGGGATACTGCTCGAGATACTGCGCCTTGTTGTTCGTCTTCATCGCGTAGTCCTTGTAGAACTTGGAGATCGCCATGTACGACTGGAACTCGAAGCCGGCGCTCGACGTCAGGTTGAATACCGCCTCAACCTGCTCGTATGTATAATGATCGAACACGTTGTCGTAATAGTCGTTCGTAATCAGGTAATCCAGCTTCTCGCGCAGGGATCCGAACTTCACGCTTTTCTCTTCTACCTCCGCCATAAAGGCTTGTACCGCTTCCTTATCCTTGTCCAGCTGGTAGAAACCGTCCGCTCCGCGCTGCATCAATTCGTTGTTAAGTTCAATATGCTTCAATGGCCCGCACCCTTTCGACAAAATGTTCCGTATCTTGACTTGTTCCCGACAATTCAAACTTCAATATGACAGGCACATCATACTTCTTGGAGATCGTATCCGCGCTCTTCGCGAAGCCGGGTCCCCAGTTGCGATTGCCGCTAGCGGACACTCCGCGCAGCATGGCGTGGTTCTCGGCAAGGAAGGAATCCACCTTCTCCGGCACCTGTCCGAACCCCGTCGTATAGGTCACGAGCACGAACGGCTCGTCCACCTTATGCTGCTCGTCGATCTTGACCGCGCGCATATTCAGTTTATTGATGAAACGTTTGACATTGCCCGTTTTGGAATCGTACACAACCAGCACCGCGAGCCCGCTCCCCTACTGAATTATAGCAATCAAAAAGCGCTTCTGACCGCCGGTAGCAGGCAGACGCGCTTCATCTGGATATACTAGATGTAGTTGATTGAATTCACCATATCCATCAAGATGTTGTATGATGTTTTTGATTTTACATCAAGATATAGGTTCCGTCAATGAAAAATATGGAGAATCTATGAAACGGATTTTGCGGCGCACTCGACTATTTTAACAGATATGGCTATGATGGGATAGTGACATTTTATTGTTAAATGGAGGCTGCTATGGAGACGGAATTGAAGCGCACGGAAGCGCTCTCGGCGCTGCTGGAATTGTTCCGGGAGGCGGGGCGCGATGACAACGCGCTCCTTCAATATGTGGATAATCTGGAAAATAAGCTCGCCTTGCTGGAGGAGGAAAACGCGAGACTTAAGTCGGAGATCGGCAGGCTGAAGGACGCCGCGTCGAGACGATCGTCCATGCCTGCTTCCATGAACAGCAGGCTCAAAGACGCCCTCCGGGAGTAGCGGTTTGGGGACGGCGGGCCCGAACCGGGTTGTCGAAAATTCTCGCAAACGGTTCCGGGTCAATACAACGGCAACAACTTTTTTATACAAATATCGAGGAAATTCGACAGTCCCTGTGAACGACAAGGCTGCTCCAGCGCTCGGCAAGAGCGTCAGAGCAGCCTTGTTCGGTTGCTAAGCTTATTTGACCGCGGCGAAGAACAGCCTCTCGGAAGAGGCGTTAGCCGGCTTCAATTCGAAGTCCGCGTACCTGTCGACCGTGCGAAAGCCCGCCTTGCGAAGCGCCGACTCGATCCAATCGGGATCGTAGGCCCGTTGCAGGTGGGTCTCCTCGAAACGATGGAAGGACGGCGATTCGGATCCGCGGGCGAAAATCGTAAGATGATGCTCGATGAAGCAGCGCGAAGGCTCGAAGTCGCATGTCCATATGTAAGCGATATCGCGTTCGTCCAGGACGAAAGGCTGTTCCTCCGCGTAACGGATCAGCTGGCTTGGCGGATGCATATCGAACAGGAACGAACCGCCAGGCTTCAGCGCTTCGCACGTGCGGCGGAATGCCGCTTCGATATCCTCTTCCTCCGTCAGGTAGTTCAAGCAGTCGCAGAACGAAATAACCGCGTCCACAGGCTCGGAGAGCTCCCATTCGCGCATATCCTGCTGCAGCCAGCGGATCGTGCCGGCGCGGGATCTGACGGCCTGCTGCGGCGTCTCGTCCCACTTGCTGCGGGCGACCGAGAGCATATCCGAAGACAGATCGATGCCGTACACATGAAAACCCGAACGGGCCAGCGGAATGGCCAGGCTTCCCGTGCCGCAGCCCAGATCGACGACGGAGGCCGGAATGCCGTAGCGCGACCAGGCTTCCCTTGCAAAGCCCAGCCAATCCGCATACGGCATATCCTCCATCAGCTGATCGTAGACAAGGGCGAATTGTCCGTAGGATTGCGTCATTTCGTATCGGCCCCTTCTGTCTGCTCCTTCTCGCCCGGAGGCTGCGCGAGGTAGGTCCAGCTGCCCTTCTGCGTAACGATTCCGTCCTTCATCAGCTTGCCGAGCGCCCTCTTGAACGCGGATTTGCTAATGCCGAACCGCTGCTTGATGATGTCGGCCTCGGTCTCGTCGGAATAAGGCATGCCTCCCGCCGGACGTTCCTTCAGGAACGCCAGAATCCGGTCGGCATCCTCGACTCGTCCGACTTCCTTCCGCTCGGTCATGGAGAGGTTAACGCGTCCGTCCTCCCGTATGTAGGTTACTCTCGCGCGCACGCGTTCGCCTAGACGAAGCGGCTTCGTCCGCTCGGAGCTTGGGATGAGTCCGTACACGCCGAACCCGACGACTCCGCCGTCGACGATGACGAACGAGCCCATCTGGAGCGTCTTCGTTACCCAGCCCTCGACCCACGTATTCCGCCAGCTAGCGGGAGCTTCGAACACGAGCGGAGACAGATCTTCCTCGAAGGCAAGCTTGGCGACAAGCCTGCCGATCTTGTCGTGCTTCATCACGACGAATACTTCGTCGCCGGGAAGCGGCCGGTAGGCAATGCTCTCGGGAAGCTCGGAGAGAGGAAGCAGCAGATGCCGGCTGAGACCCATCTCGAGGAAGCAGCCGAGCTTCGGATGCACGTCGGCGACCTTCAGCCTGGCAAGCTCGCCGAGCTGCAGAAGCGGCTTCTTCATCGTAGCGGCCAGCCGGTCCTCGGAATCGAAATAGATGAAGACGGTAACCGTATTCCCGACGCCCGGCTTCGAACCGACCAGCTCCGTGTAATGCAGCAGTACCTCCGCCTCTCCGTCGCTCAGGAAAAATCCGTACGGAGACACTTCCCGCGATATTTTCAGCGTATAGGTCTGACCTGCCGTCAGGCTCATGCGAATTCCACGACCTTAGCGTCCGACCATAATCGTTCGATATTATAATAGTCCCGCTCGTCCCGGTGGAACACATGCACGATGACGTCGCCAAGATCGATGAGCACCCATCTCGCGGTATCCATGCCCTCGATGCCGCGCACGCGCCCGCCGCCGATTTCCGCCTGCTTGCGCACTTCCGTCGCAATGGCCTGCACTTGCGTATCGGAATTGCCGCTGCAAATCACGAAATAATCGGCCACAAGCGAAATTTCCTTCAGGTTCAAAGCGACGACGTTCATCGCTTTTTTATCTTCGGCGGCCTTCACCGCTGTTTTCAACAAAAGGTCAGCATTCAATGCCATTATGGACATTCCTCCTAAATATGACGAAGCAGCACCGCTTCGCAAGCTTCCAACATTCGATATCGTTAGTTTCCGCGAATTTCCTCAATTAATCCGTTCCGCGCTTCCAAAGTTAACGGATAAATCCTTTTGCCTTTGGCGATGAGGAAGCCGATCGTGCCGTCGAGTCCGGCCAGGACCGCCTTCTCCAGGCTTTCCTCGCCAATGGCGCGGATCTCGTCTACTCCGGGGAAGGACCGGCCCGGCTCGATATAATCGGCCAGCCATACGATCTTCTCCAGCTTGGACATGCCCCTGCGCCCGGACGTATGATACCGGATCGCGTCCAGCACGCCGGCGTCCGTAATTCCAAACTCCTGCTCCGCGACCCAGGCGCCGACGAATTGATGCCACAGCTCCTTGTCGTAGCCGAGCACATCCTCCGAAAGGCCGTTATCGCGGATTAGGCTGCCCTGGCGTTCCGTCGGCCAATATTTCGCGACGTCGTGCAGGATGGCCGCAAGCTCCGCGCGCCGCGGATCCTCGCCGTATCGTTCCGCGAGCAGGATGGCCGTCGCCATGACGCCCTCGGTATGAATCCATCGGCGCTCGGGCATCTCCGCCCGAACCCGTTCAATCATCAATTGACGATCCATAGAGCCCAAGCCCCCTTATATAAGCATATACCGGCTCCGGCACGAGATATCGCGCGGAACGTCCATCCGCGAACCGGCTCCGAATTTCCGTCGACGAGATGCCGATCTGCGGCATCTTGGCGAGAGTCAGCGAATCCCGCAGGAAGTCCGGCAGCCAGGTCAAGCGTAAAGGCTCTCCCGGCCGTTCCAATCCTATAAAGCCCGCCAGCTTCGACAGCTCTTCGATGCGATGCCAGCGCGGCAGATCGTTAATGCGGTCCGATCCGATAATATAAGAGAAGGCATGTCCGGGGTGAAGCTTGCGCAGCTCCGTTACCGTATCGATGGAATAACTGACTCCGCCTCGCTTCAGCTCGATATCGAGGACCCGGAAAGAGCCGTTACCCTGGGTGGCCAGGCGCACCATCTCCACGCGCCGTTCCCCTGTCGCAAGCGGCGCCCGATCCTTAAGCGGCGGATCCGCGGTCGGGATGAACCAAACCTCGTCCAAGTCCGCCTGCTCCCGGGCCGTTTCCGCCGCGATGAGATGCCCTGCGTGTATCGGGTCGAACGTCCCGCCCATGATGCCGATCTTCTTCACTAACTCCAGCTCCTCTTCTTAAGGAAGCTCAATCGTTTTGTGGTCCTTGGACTCCTTGTACAGCACGATGGTCTTGCCGATAACCTGCACAAGCTCGGCCCCCGACGCCTTGGCTACTTCGACGCCGATTTCCTTCGGGTCGTCAAGGCAATTGTTCAGCACGGAAATCTTGATCAGCTCTCTCGTCTCGATAGCCTCTTCGATATGGCGGACCAGCTGGTCGTTCGTTCCGCCTTTGCCGACCTGGAATATCGGCTGCAAATGATGCGCCTGCGAGCGCAAATAACGTTTTTGTTTGCCTGTTAACATCTTCTCAACATCCTTTGTCGTATACGTATGGTCCATATTCTATCGTTGCCGCATGCGGGCTCCCAAAACGCAAATTCGCCTCTCATCCGAGAAGCGAAGCGAGCACCTCTTCCCTCATCGCGGCCGCCGGCGCGGGTTGCCCCGTCCAATACTCGAACGCGTAAGCTCCTTGATAAATAAACATGCCGAGACCGCCGTGAGCGGTGCAGCCTCTAGCTTCGGCCGCCTTCAGGAATGCGGTCTGCAGCGGGTTGTAGATCAGGTCGCTCGCCACCGAGCCCGGCTTCAGCCATTCGCCCGGGACGGGAGACTGGCCGACGTCCGGGAACATCCCTACGGACGTTGTATTAATGACGATGTCCGCGTCCGCGCACCACTCTTCCAGCTTATCGGTCGAAGCTGCCTCGACGGGGGCCGAGCCGCCCGAGAGGGACGCGGCCAGCTCCGCGGCGCGGTCAGCCGAGCGATTCACGATTCGAACCCGCTCCGGATTTTCCAGAAGCAGCGCATAAACGATGCCGCGGGACGCTCCGCCCGCGCCGATGACGGTGATTCGCTTGCCCGACAAATCAGGCAAAGCTTCCTCCTTAAGCGACCGCACATAACCGATGCCGTCGGTGTTGTAGCCAGTCAGCTTGCCGTTATCGTTCACGATCGTATTGACGGCCCCTATGATGCGCGCGCTTTCGTGAATATCGTCGAGGAGCTCCATGATGCGGAGCTTATGCGGAATCGTGACGTTCACGCCGCGGATGCCCATTGCGCGTACGCCCTTGACGAAATCCCCGAGCTTATCGTCCGTAATATGGAAAGCCGAGTAGACGCCGTTAATTCCCGTTTCCCGGAAAGCGCGGTTCATCATGATCGGCGATTTCGAATGGCGGATCGGATCGCCGATTACGCCGTACAGCACCGTATGGCTGTCAATTTTGTGTCCTGTTGCTATCCCCGTCACAGTGTCTCCCCCTTAACCATTAACCGGAGCCCCCGATTCAAGATCCGGTTAGATCATCGAATCGCGCAGCAAAACTTTGACGCCCTTCGGCGCGTAGACGTCCATCAGCGCGCCGCGCATGCCGTTCACCTGAATCCACCCGAGGCCGGAAATAAAGACGTCCTGCTTCTCCCCTTGTCTGACTCGCAGCGAATGTCGCGTCCATTCCGGAATCGACTCCAGCTCCTCGAGCGTAGGCGCGCCGAGCAGCTCGCCCTTATGATCGTCATAGAGAGAATCCGCCCTCTCGAGCTTCGTCCGATGGACGTTCAAGGCGTTGGAAATATAAAGCGTAAAGGATTGGCGCTCGCCTTCGACGAAATCAAATCGAACCAAGCTGCCGATGAACAAGGTTTGCTGCTCGTTCAGCTGATAGACAAGCGGCTTGATCGGCTTATCGGGCAGCAGAGAGCCCAAGAAGCTGCGCGGCACGACTTCGGTCATGCGGCTGGCATATACGATGCCCGGCGTATCGATAATCGATTTGCCGTCCTCGAGCGGAATGTTCACCGCGTCCAGCGTCGTTCCGGGATATCTGGACGTCGTCAGCTCCCGCTCCATATCGCTGTAATCCCGGATCAGCCGATTAATGAGCGTGGACTTGCCGACGTTGGTCGCGCCTACCACGTACACATCCCGATCCCCGCGGTGACGGTCCAGCGCTTCGATGACATGCTCGAACCCCATGTTGCGCTTGGCGCTGCATAACACGACGTCGATCGTGCGGAGCCCTTGGGCTTTGGCTTGCTTCTGCACCCAATTCCGGATCCGGTTCGTGTTCATGCCCTTCGGCAGCAAGTCGATCTTGTTCACGACGAGCAGCACGGGATTGTTCCCTACGAACCGCTGTAGGCCCGTAATCAAGCTTCCTTCGAAATCGTACAGGTCGACGATATGCACGACCAGACTGTCCGTCGTTCCGATGCTTCCCAGCAGCTTCAGGAAATCGTCCTGGTCCACCGCTACGGATGAAGCTTCATTATAATGCTTGATCCGGAAGCAGCGCTGGCAGATCACGGGTTCTTTCTGCACGGCCGCCTCCGGTATGTATCCGGCTTGCTCCGGATCTTGGAACTGCAGCTTGACGCCGCAGCCCGCGCAGGAAATCGCGGTCTCTCTTAGCTGTTGGTCGCTCACTTCGTTTCCTCCTCGTACCACAAACCGCGCTTGCGAAGCCTCGCGAGCGCAAACCGTTCGATCCGGCGGTTCACCAGCGTCATAACGCCTTCGTCTGCCGGCGAGATCGGAATGACCAGAATCGTGAACAGCCCCATCCTGTTGCCGCCCAGCACGTCGGTCATCATTTGATCTCCGATCATGACCGTTTGCTGCGCTTCGAGGCCCAGCATCGCGAGCGCTTTGCGGAACGACGCCTGCGTCGGCTTCTTCGCCTTGTGCAAGAACGGAATGTCCAGCGGCGCCGCGAAGTTGCTTACCCGCGTTTTGTTATTGTTGGACACGATGACGACCTTGAAGCCCGCGGCTCTTACCTTATCCAGCCAAGCGACCAGCTCCGGCGTCGCCAGAGGCTCCTTCGCCCCGACGAGCGTATTGTCGAGATCCGTGATGATGCCTCGCACGCCTCTGGCGGCGAGTTCATCGAGGTTAATATCATATACCGAATTAACGCGCATATTCGGCAGCAATCGTTCGAACATAAGTGAATATCCCTCTTCTTTCTCCCTGCTATCTTACGAAACTATACCATATAATCCGAATTTGTTGCAAAAAAATACCGCTTGGCGGCGAACGCCGTCAAGCGGTATGCGCGAGTGCTGCCTGCTACTTCAGCTCTCCGATCAAATAACGCACCTTGCTCACGAACCGGTCGGCTTCCTCCCTGGAAGCCGGGGCCGCTCCGTACTTCGCCTGCTCGAAGCGGTCCAGCACGTAGCGGAAATCCTCCTTGAGCCGCTTCTGACTCTCCGTCCACCTGGAGACGGCTTCGCGAAGCGTCTCGTGCTCCGCCCGTTGAAGCCCCCGCTTCCTGCACATGCGGAGAAGACGGTTCGTCTCCATGACGATCAGCTCGTTGGCGGTGTAGGAACGGTTCCGAAGGCTGCGCCAAGTCTGCAGCACCTGCCGGCGTCCGAGGAACGCGGCGGCCGCCGCGACGATCGCGATAGCCGACAAGCCGATCCACGCCCATGCGCCGTTAGAGGATTTCGAAGTTTCCGCGGCATCCGGAGTCGTCTCCGGCAAATCCGTGTCCGTCTCGGGAAGAACAAGCTCTTCCCCTTCGGGCGCCACATACGGGAAACGGAAGCCCGAAGTCGGTTCGAACGGAATCCAGCCGTAGCCGTCGAAATAAATTTCGACCCAGGAGTGCGCATCCGAGTTGCGCACCGTATACATCCCCGCTCCGGTAGGATTAAGGTCCTCCTCGTCCAGCATGCCGCTTGGCGGACCGTAATAATCGGCCGGCAGGGCGCCGGGCGAGAAGCCCTTCACCCACCGGGCCGGCAGATCCAGCGTGCGGGCCATAACGGCCATCGAGGTGGAGAAGTAGTCGCAGTAGCCTTCGAGAAGCTCGAAGAGGAACTGATCGACAAAATCCCCGCTCTCTCCCGACAGCTTCGATAAATCCGGTTTATTATTGTAGGCGTACGTATTCTTCAAATACTGCTCAAGCAGCTTCGCTTTGTCGTAATCCGTTGCGCCGGCGGCCGTTATCTCGGCCGCAAGGCTGCGAACGCGTTCGGTAACCGTGTCCGGGAGCTGCAGATACATCTGGTTAAGTCTCGCATCAGGCAGCCGGGCTTCGGTGCCGCGGAGTCCCTCTTCGTCGAGGACGACGACGGAGGACGTAATCGAATACGTCTTCGGATACTCCTCTTCCCCGTTCCAGCGGAGCTCCGCGCTTTCCGGGAGCCAGCTTAGGCGCCGAGGCAGAGCCGCCTCTGGCTCTCCGATCCAGTTGATCTTGGAGATCGGCGCCGCTCCGAACAACACCGGGAAGACGTCATCGCGTTCGATCGTGACGATCTGGCTCACGTTCGTCACTTCCGCAAGCGAAGGCTCGAAGGTAAGCGCGAGCTCCTGCTCCTTGGCGACGCGGGTCATCTCGACCGGAACGTCCGAGTCATCCCAGCCTTTGCCGTTGTAGACGGTCTTGTCTTCTCCGCGCCAGTAGCTCTTCTGGGAGGTCTGAACCGTCATCATCGGCGAGAAGTCGTAGTCGAAGCCGCCGCCCAGCTCCTCGTCGTTGCGGCTGTAGCCAGAGCTCGCGTTCCCGCTCGAGAACGGCTCGCTGTCGTCCACCATCGCTTTCTCTCCGAGAAATACGCGTACTTCTTCGCCTTTCGCGTTCTTCCATATCGTGTAAGGATCCTGGAGCAGCGGAGCGATCGAGGGCACGTTCAGCGCGATGACCAAGAAGACGGCCAAGACGACGGCGGCCGGGGTGATGACCCGCACCGGATATTCCAGCAGATGGCTCCAGCTGTCGGGATGCTTGCGCTCCAGGTTGTGCAGGTGATCCAGCACCAGCCAGATCAATCCGACGAAGACGACGATCGCGACGTTATCCCACAGCCAGATCGGGGTGAAGGAATCAGCGACGGTAAGCAGGAGAATGCTCGCCCCGATAAAGCCGAACATCCGGATTCTCGTCACCGTCCATAGGCTGAACAAGAGATGGATAAACCATAGAAGAATGCCGAACCAAATAAAAGGATGAAGACCCGCAAGCGTCTGCTGAAGCCACCAGCCCACATCGCCGGCTTGCTCCGGCGGCGCGACCTCCCATTCCATTCTGGCGTGGCGGAACGATAAGATAACGGCCGCAAGGAATTGCAGCGTCCATCTGACGAACCTCAGCCGATAAGGCAGAAACAAATCGATGATGAATGCCCAAATTAACGTGCCGTAAGCGATCGCGTAGCTTTCGGGCCACCAGTAGTCTTCGAAGATGGCCAAGCAGCTCATGACGACGGCCGCGACGAACAAGGAAACGAATCTCTCATACCAATGGCTGCCGAAATAGTGCAGGATGGCCTTCGCCGGCTTCCTCATGCGATCACGCTCCCTTCGAGCGCGGCCGGCAGCTCCTGCAGCTGACGGATCTCGTAAACCGGCCAGCCGCGGCTCTCCACGATTTTTTTCCAGGCCACGTTGCCGGATATTTTCTCAGCCGAGCGGATATGAATGAGACAAGGGGTCACGCCTTTGCGCGACAGCCATTCCATGCTCTGAATAATTTGGCTTCCCGTATCGGGCGAGATCAGCAGCGCGAAGCTGCCGGGCTCGACGATGGAATCCGCAAGCTGCAGCGAGTGATAGATCGGCTGCGGAGCGTCCGCCTCGACGAACGTCAGATGCTTCATGACCATATTGCGCTGCTCCATGCCGGACTTCGGCGGCAGCATCGTCACTCTCTCGCCGATGGACAACAAGCCGATCGCCGTATCGTCGCGCGAGCCGTGCTCCATGAACGAAGCCGCAGCGGAGACGGCCAGCTCGAACTGCTCATCGGCCGAAGCGCTGGAAGAAGCCGCGTAGCGATCGAGAATGATCAGCGTCCGGGGAAGGGATTCCCGCTCGAAAGCCTTCGACTTCCACTCTCCCGTCTTCGCCGTCGCGTTCCAATGGACGCGCGACAGCCTGTCGCCGTGATGATACTCGCGGACGCCGTTGATCTGCGTCGTTTCCTTCGCGGAACGCGAGGCGGCGGCATGGGAGTAAGGTCCGCGAATGCCGCGCTGGAAGCCGTTCCACTGCCTGAGCGGCACGGTCTGCGGCAGAACGCTGAACACGGCCTCCCTGCGGAACGTTCCCGCGTGCTCGAATAAGCCGAAGACGTCATAGGAGAGACATTCGGTATCCCGGAAGCGGTACTCGCCTCTCGTGAGCGGAGGCGTCCGGTACGAAACGTCTCCCGAGCGTTTCCAGTTGGGAACGAACGACGTCTCGAAGCTCAGCTGCTGGCCGTTATGCCGATGCAGGACATCCCTCACGATGACATACGGCAATGGGAAATATCCCGGAATTTTTACATTCAGCTGGACCTCCAGCGCGCCTCCGGAGGAAATGGGCCCGTGCGGGGAAACGCCATGCGCCTGATAGGTCCGGCTTCCCGTTACCTTGCTGATGCCGCTCCACCGGCCGAGCATGAGATACACGAGCAGCAGGTTAAGAATAATAAATAACATGAATGCGGTTTTGCCGCCCTGGAACAAAAAGTAGAAAAGACTGCAGCCGTACACGAAAGCGATGAACCGCCAGCGAATCCGTTTTGCTTTCTTCGCTTCCATGGCGTTATCGCTCAAGCCGGACCGGCACTTTCGTGGATTGCAGCACTTGCAGGGCGACGTCCCTCGATTGAAGGCCGTTCATTCTTGCTTCCGTTCGAAGCAGCAGGCGGTGCGAGAGGACGAACGGCGCAAGCGCTTTAACATCATCCGGCGTGACATAATCGCGCTGCTTCAAGTAAGCGCTCGCTTTGGCGGCGCGCGTCAGCGCGATCGCCGCGCGCGGGCTTGCGCCCAGCATGACGCTGGCGTGGTCCCGGGTGCCCCGGACAAGGCTCACGATATATTTGCCGACGGCGTCGTCGATATGAACGCCCAGCACCTGGCTTTGGATTTGAATCATATCTCCGGTCTCCAGCACGGGTTGCACGTTATCGGAAGGGTGGTAGCTCCCGCTTGACGAGATCATCTTCTGCTCGTCGTCCTGGCTAGGGTAGCCAAGCGAAAGCTTCATCATGAACCGGTCGAGCTGCGCTTCCGGAAGCGTATACGTGCCTTCGAACTCGATCGGGTTCTGCGTGGCGAGCAGAATGAACGGCGCGGGCAGCTCGTACGTGTCGCCGTCCACCGTCACGCAGCCCTCCTCCATCGCCTCGAGCAGCGCGGACTGCGTCTTCGTCGTCGCGCGGTTGATCTCGTCGGCGAGCAATATATTGGTCATGACCGGACCCGGCCGGAAGATGAAGCTTTCTTGTTTGGGATGGTAGATCGATACGCCCGTTATATCCGTAGGCAGAAGGTCGGGGTTGCACTGAATCCTCCTGAATTGTCCTCCAATCGACTTTGCCAGCGCTTTCACCAGCTGGGTCTTGCCCGTTCCCGGCACATCCTCGAGGAGAACGTGTCCGCCGGCCATGACCGCGATCAGCAATCTCTCAATCTCTTCTTGCTTTCCCAGGATACAAGTGTTTAAGTTTCGAAGTATCGTCGAGCATAATTGCATGTCAGCAGTACGAATATCCATTTCATAACCTCCCGGAATTGAGTCTAGGAATGCGCTTTAATAATAGAAGAAGTTCAAAAAGTTGAAAAACGTGCTGAAAAGCGGACTTTTTGAGCAAGTTATAATAGTACTATTTTACAGTAGGTTATAGACATTAACAAATCGTGTTCTTCCAAAAAAAATTGGAGAATCCCACAGGATTCTCCAATTACCACAAGTTTCTATTTGCCTATCCTTTAGGCCGAACGACCAGGGCGGCGAGGAACGAGAAGATGATCGCCGCCGAGATGCCGGCGCTCGTCACTTTGAAGATGCCCGAGATGACGCCGATCCAGCCGGAGTTATGCAGCTCCGTCAGCGCGCCGTGAACAAGCGCGTTGCCGAAGCTCGTAATCGGGACGGAAGCGCCCGCGCCGGCGAATTTGACGAGCGGCTCGTACAAGTCGAAGCCGTCGATGATGGCGCCGATTACGACGAGCGTGGCCATCGTATGGGCGGGAGTAAGCTTCAGAACGTCGAACATCAGCTGGCCGATCACGCAGATGGCGCCTCCGACCAGGAAAGCCCACAAGAAGATCATGGCGATAACTCCTTTCCCGCAGCAATGGCCACAGCATGGGCAATACAAGGAATGCTCTCGCCTTGCTGGAATGATAAAGGCGACAGCAGCGCGCCCGTCGCCACGACCAATACGCGCTTTAGCTCTCCGCGCGCGATCCGCTTGAGCAGATGCCCGTACGTCACGACGGCCGAGCAGCCGCAGCCGCTGCCGCCTGCCTGAACCTTCTGCTTCTCTACGTCGTACACCATCAGGCCGCAGTCGTTAAATTCCGTATGGTCCATCGGCACCCCGTTCTGCATAAGCAGATCCTTGGCGATCGGATGGCCGACGCCAGCCAAATCGCCGGTCACGATGAGATCATAGTCGCCCGGTGTCCTGCCCGTATCGTTGAAGTGCGCCTGAATCGTATCGACGGCGGCCGGCGCCATCGCCGCGCCCATATTGAACGGATCCGTGATGCCCAGGTCGACGACTTTGCCGATCGTCGCGCATTCCACGACGGGACCCTCTCCGGTCGACGCGACGATCGCGGCGCCGGCTCCCGTCACGGTATATTGCGCCGTCGGAGGCTTCTGCGAGCCATACTCCGTCGGATAACGGAACTGCTTCTCCGCCGTGCAGTTATGGCTGCACGTGCCGGCCATCACATGCGTGGCCGCGCCGCTGTCGACAAGCTGCGAAGCGATCGCCAGCGATTCCATCGAAGTTGAGCACGCCCCGAATACGCCGAGGTACGGAGCCCCGAGCGACCGTGCGGCGAAGCTGTTGCTGATGATCTGATTCATCAGATCCCCGCCGACATAGAAGTTGATGCCGCTTTTGTCCATCTTCGCGTTCTGGATGGCGAATTCCGAGGCTTGCTCAAGCAATAGCCGCTCGGCTTTCTCCCAGCTTTTCTGCTGCATGTCGAGCTCGGGATGCACCAGATCGAATTCCGAAGCGAGAGGCCCTTCCCCTTCGTCGGGTCCGACCACGGTTGCCGCTCCGATAATGACGGGTTTGTTCTCGAACCACCAGGATTGTTTGCCGCGGAGCATGTTATTGCCCCCCGGTTCCCAGAATAAGATGCGCGATGCCGACAAAAAATGCCGCGACCGTGCCGTACACGATAACGGCGCCCGCGAGCTTGAACATGTTGCCCCCCACGCCGAGCACGAGCCCTTCGCTTCGATGCTCCAGCGCCGCGGAGCACATCGAATTCGCAAAGCCCGTCACCGGCACGGCCGAACCCGCGCCCGCGAATTGCGCAAGCTTGTCGTAAACCCCTAGACTCGTCAAAATAACGGATATCAGGATCAGAACCGCAACCGTCGGATTGCTCGCCTCCTCGGGCGTCATGTTCATCAAATGAACGAAAAGCTCGGATATCGCTTGTCCGACGAGGCAGATCGAACCGCCGACAAGAAACGCTTTGACGCAATTGCCAAGCACAGAACGGGGCGGTTCCTTCTCTTTGGCGAAGGCTTGGTATTCCTTCGGCGACATCGACATCTTTTTGTATGGGCTTGAAGTGTTTCCTTTCGACGCCAATTCCGTTTCCTCCCTTATAACATAAGCTTCAATCCTTTTCATTATTTGTAGGTAGCGAATCGGTTATGCCAACAAAAAAAGAATGGCTCATTCCGCCGCGCGGCGGAATGAGCCATTCTTCATGGAATAGAAGCTTATGCTCTTACGGATAGGCCTGCCGCTTCGAATACAAGGTCAAAACCGTTCTTCGAGCGCTGCGCCAGCTCCTCCGGCGTTCCTTGCGGCGGAGCCGCGGCCAAAATTTCCTGCGCGACGGGACCCTCGTAACCGATCTCCTGCAGAGCCTTCAGGAAGCTGGCGAGATCAATAACGCCTTCGCCCGGATAAAGCCGCCCGTTGTCGAGCGCTTCCTCCACGGGTACGTCGGGCGCGTCATTAATGTGGACATGGACGATCTGGTCCTTCCGCAGCGCCTCGATCGCGCTCGCGTCCATTCCGTTCGTGTACCAATGATAAGCGTCCAGCAGGAGGCCTACGTTCGGCTCTCCGATCGCGTCAATCCAATCAAGCGTCTCTTGCATCGTCCAAATAAACGGATTTTTCCATGCCGTGCGCAAATGATGCGGACCCACAAATTCCAGTCCTAGCGATAGGCCGTATTCGCCGAGAATGACGGCGCACTCGCGAAGCCTGCGGGTCGCAAGCGCCATGAAATGCGCGGCCTTCAGGTCCGTCGACGGCAAAATATACGTGCAGCAGCGCGTGCAGCCCAGCTTCTGGGCAGCCTCGGCCGACTTCGACAGCTCCTTCAGCCCGTTCGCGAACTGCTCCTCCGTTCCCCGCCATTCCACAGGCAACCCGATCGATCCGACGACGACGCCATGCTTCTCCAGCAATCTCTTCGCCTCTACCTCGCCATACTTTTCAATTAAGGCTCTCGCGTCCAGGTCAACCGCCTGGAATCCGAATTTTCCCGCTAGTTCTATCAGCTGCCGCTCATCCTCCAGCTTGCCCAGCCCGGCGCCCGTAAGTCCTCTCAGCATGCTCCCTGCCTCCTATTTGTTCAGATTCCAGTCCAGAATCACTTCATGTCCGGTTCTCGAGCTTTCGTAGATGGCGTCAAGAATCAGATTGTTCGTAAAGCCCGTAAGCGCAGACGTTATCGGCGTTGCCCCGGTTTGAATGCATTCCAGGAAATGTCGGCTGAGGCGCGCCCTCTCGCCTTCGTCGTTGTCCGGCTTCGTCAGCGGCGTCTCCAGCGGTCGGTTGAACTTCTCGGTCAGCAGCTTGCCGGAACCTCCTCTATAGCTCGCTCCGCCTTCCGTGCCCATCAGATGTACGAACGGCGTATTGTCCGTATCCATATGAACCGCCCAGCTGACCTCGAGGGACAAGGTGCTGCCGTCCTCCATCTTGATCAGCGCCGTCGCTAGATCCTCGACATCATAAATGCCGTCCCAGTTCGGCTTGCCCCATGTTCCGATGCCCTTGCGCTTCGGACCGAACTCCGCGTAAGTGGAGCCGTAGACCGAAACCGGCTTCGGATTGCCCATCAAATATAAGGCCAGATCCAGCATATGCACGCCGATATCGATCAACGGACCGCCGCCGGACTGATCCATCCTCGTAAACCAGGTACCCCAGCCCGGAATCCCTTTGCGTCTGAACCAGCCGGTTTTGGCGGTATAAATTTTACCGAGCTCGCCGCGCTCCACTTGCTCCTTGATCGCCATCGGAATCGCTTCCCACCGCATCTGATGACCGACCATCACGACGCGGTCCGACTTATCCGCCGCCTGCAAGATTTGGCGTGCTGCATCGCTGTTGATGCCCATCGGCTTCTCCAGCAGTACATGCTTGCCGGCTTCGATCGCCTGAACGGCAAGCGCCGCGTGGAATTGGTTCGGCACTCCGATGACGACCGCGTCGACGTCGCTGCGTGCGATCAGCTCCTCCGGCGTCGCGGTTACGGCCGGGATGCCGTGCTGCACCGCCCTTTCTTGCGCCAGCGGAAGGTATGCATCCGTAATCGCCGTAATGTCGCACAGCTCCGATAGCTTGGAGAACTCCTGCGCATGCACGTTCCCGATGTTGCCCGCGCCGATAATGCCGATTCTAATCTTGTTGCCCATTCCGATAACCTCCGATATGTCTTCTATTTTCGATTGTCCATGCAACTCATAGCAAACGCTTACGCCCTTTATGTTAAAATAATCGTATCCAAAAAGAGTGCTGGTTTTTTCGATAAATATCTCATTTTTTCGGAGGCTGTCATGACCTACTTTCCAGACTATCTCAAAACATATCCGAACATGAATACGTCTAGCCCTCTGCATATCAGCCTTAATCGGCTGCCGAACGGCTTCCGGGCTCACCGGCACGATTTTCTCGAATTTTCGTATGTGGTCGAAGGGGCCGGGCGCGAAGCGATCAACGAGACGCTGCACGAAATGCTGCCCGGGACGTTCACGTTCGTGCTGCCGTATCAGATACACGAGCTGTATACGGGCACGGACGGACCGCTGACCTTATATAATTGCATGTTCAGCATGGACTTGCTGATGGAATCCTCCGCGGGGGAAGGGCTGCTGAGGCTAATCGATCTCGCGGGAGAAAGGCCTTTTGTCCAGCTTGAAGGGTCGGATCGCGAGCGGATGAAATGGCTAATCGAGGATATGTACCGGGAGTACGCGGGCCGCGAGCCTTGGAGGCAGACGATGCTGCAAACCCGCTTGAAGGAAATATTGGTTCTCTTCGACAGGACGAGAAGGACCGCTAAGCTTGGAGGAACAAGCGGCGGCCATCATTCCGCGGATAGCCTTCGCGCCGGAGATGGAAGGAAGACGGGTTCGATCTGGTCCATCATTCATTACATTCATCAGCATTACCAGGATGAGCTGGCCTTGTCCGATCTTGCCGCGCGTTTCTCTCTCAGCGTTTCGCGGATGAGCGAGGTGATCAAGGAAACGACCGGTCAAACCTATTCGCAGTTTCTCCGCGATCTGCGGCTCCGGCATGCCTGCGGACTGCTCGCCTCGACGGAAATGAGCGTCGCCGAGGTTGCGATGGAGGTCGGCTACGGCTCCTACAAGACATTCTCGCGGGTATTCCGCGAAAGCAAAGGCCTCGCTCCGAAGGACTATCGCAGATCGATCGCCGCGCGCCGATCTTCCGCTGATACGTAAACGAACTTGAATAGCCGCAAGCGCGCCAGGAGCTGGCATGCTTGCGGCTTAATGAGTTTACAGCTTTGTTTTCCGATCCATGATGTAGAGAATACCGTATAAGAGGACGCTGTTGTACAGCAGCTCGTAAAGCACCTCGCCCAGCCGCATATTCTCGAACGGAATAAAGGTGACTTCCTCGTTGCCCGGACCATGGTTCGCAAAGTCCACTTGTAAAAACACCAAAGACATGCTCGATTCCCTAAACGGAAACAGAATTTCTCCCAGCCATCCAACCAAACTATAAATCGCTATGCATGCGGCGATGCCAAGGAAGATCCCCAATTTACCTTCAAACATTCGCGCGATGGCCACCCCGAAGAAAATGACGATGGTCGTCGAGGCGAGCCCGAACACATAGGCCAACAATATGCTGAGCGCATGGATGATCGTTAAATGCTCCGCAGCTAACGCGGACAACGTCTCGATGTCGAATAGGAGCCTATAAATCCAATCGTGCAGGAAATACAATCCGGCCAATACCGCATGCGTGGCAAGCAGCAAAACAAAACACGACAACACGGTGTATAGCGACGGAAGAGGAAGCAGCCTCCTGCTGTATGACTTCAAATTGGCATTAAACGTCATGCACGCCGCGATAAACGCCAGAAAACCGCAAAAGGCGTAGAGCATGCTTGAGATAACGTATTGCACAGTAGGATCGTAATCCCGATACCATGCGAAAACCGAGAAGCCGATTTGGACGGCGATCAAGATGCAGAACATTGCCGTAATCGCGGTTGCGTTGCGCTTCCAATCGTATTTAAGCAGCTTGATCATTCCGCATACACCTCTTTGAATAGATCGACGACGCTTCTTCCGCGCGTCATTCGGATCTGCTCCACTTCCTCGTGAAGGACCAATCGGCCGTCTTTGACGAAGATGACCTCGTCGAAAATGCGTTCGATATCCGTTACTAGATGCGTCGATACGATCAGACAGCTGTCCTCGCTGTAATATTGGACGATGGCATCCAATATCTTCTCCCTGGCGACGGGGTCCACCCCGCCGATCGGCTCGTCGAGCAAATACAGTCTTGCATTCCGCGACAAGGCCAGCGTCAGCTGCAGCCGCTCGTTCATGCCTTTGGACAAGGACGACACTCTGTCGCGGTCCGACAGTCCCATGAACGACAGCATTTCCTTCGCCTTGGCCCGGTCGAAATCGGCGAAGAAATCGGCGGAGAACGCGATCGCGTCCTTCACGCGCATCCACGGCTCGGTCATCGGCTTATCCGGCATGAAGGAAGTCATCGCTCTGGACTGCCTGCCGACGGGCTCGCCGCAAATCCGGATCTCGCCCGATGATGGGGCGGCGATGCCCGCAACCAGCTTCATGAGCGTCGTTTTTCCGCTGCCGTTGCTGCCCAGGAGGCCGATGATTTTGCCCGCGCCGGCCTTGAACGATACGTCCCTGAGCGCTTCCTTCGAGCCGTATCGCTTCCCGACCTGCGCAACCTCCAATACCGGCTCCATTCTTAAGCGCCTCCTTTGGCGTTCGCGTCGTCGCGAACGGCGTCTTCCACGAGCGCGACGATGTCCGCCCCCGTGAAGCCAAGCTCTTTCATACCGCCCACGAATCGGTCCAGCAGCTCCGCCGCCATTTCTTTTTTTATCCGCATAATGGTCGACTCCTCTTCCGTTACATAGCGGCCAAGACCGCGTTTCGTTTCCACGATGCCCTCGCGCTCCAGCTCTTGGAACGTGCGCTGTATCGTATTCGGATTAATCTGCAGCTCGGCGGCGAGGTCCCGAACGGATTCGATTTTGTCGCCGGGCCCCAGCTTGCCGATGACGATCTGTTTCTTCATGTAATTCATGATCTGGATGTAGATGGGGGCATTATTGTCGAATTCGATAGTCACAATGGGCCATGCTCCTTTCGATGCCCTGCGGCGCCGCCCGCATCAGGATACATCGCGTTTTCTGAAAGTAACGAAGCTAGCGATCAAGAATAAAAGAACGTAAGCCCCGATAACCGTTGCCGAAAAACCAAGCGTCATGCCGTGCGGCATCGAGCCGCCGCCATCGTAGACCGACAGGTCCACGTTAGGGAACAGCACGAATTTAATGAAGGAGTAGCGCGTCAGGAGCAAAGTGAACAGCCCTCCGACCATGACGCTGAACATCGCGATGCCGACGGTGGCTCCGCTGGACCGGGTCAAGACGCCGAGCATAAATGTTAACGATACGAAGGCGAACGTATAAATCGTCAAGTACAGCACGTTTTCGCCGATCTGCGGCCACATATCCCCGCCCCCGCCGAAGCCATACAATGCGAGTCCCGCTATCAAGCACATCAGCCAGGTTGCCGCTATAAGGAAGAAGGAAAAGAGAAGCGCGACGACGTATTTGGATGCCAATATTTTATTGCGGGACTGCGCCCGAATGAGAAGGAATTTGATCGTGCCCATCCGGAATTCCTGCGGTACGATGTTAGCAATTGCAATGATAACAACCATTGGCAAGATTTGTCCAGCAGCACTCATGGAGACAATGGATTCCACAAACCCCAGCGCGCTGTCGGTTCCGCTCATCCATCCGCGATAAGCCGCGTAGGCAATGATGCCGACAAATACGGCCATAACGGCCAAATAAACAAAAAACGATTTTTTCTTGTACAGCTTAATCCACTCATTCGTTATTAATGCGCCAAAGTTAAGCAATGCGGTTCCCCTCCGTCCATTTCAAAAACTCGTCTTCGAGCGATTGTTTGATTTCTTCCACGCGATACAAACGGATCCCCGCCGCGGCAAGCGCGGCCACTACGGCCGGAATGTCTTCATGTGCCAGGCCGAGCTGGACGCGAACCTCGGAGGTTTGAACCACTTCGGCATCCCGCGTTTCCGTCATTTGGCGCAGCAAGCCGGCCGCGTGCTCCGCGCGATCCACCTGCAGGGACAGCTGCACCGTCGACCGTTCCCGTTTCTCTTCCGTTCCTATCGAGCGGACCGTCACCAGCTTGCCTTCCTGGATGACGACGACGCGGCTGCACATCTGCTCCATCTCGGACAGCAAGTGACTGGATACGAGAATCGCGATTCCTTCCTTCTCCGCGATTTCCTTCATATATTCCCTCATCTCGCGAATGCCCGCCGGATCGAGACCGTTCGTCGGTTCGTCCAGAATCAGCACGGACGGGCGGTGCAGCAGCGCCTGCGCGATGCCGAGCCTCTGCCTCATGCCGAGGGAATACGTCTTCACCTTCTTCCCGAGCGCGTTCTGCAGGCCGACGAGCTTCGTCACCTCGTGAATTCTCGCTTCGGTGACGCCCTCGGACATTCTTTGGTATTGCTTCAGGTTATCCCAGCCCGTCATATACGGATAGAACTCCGGGTTTTCGATAATGCCGCCGACATGACGAATCGCTTGCTCGAACTCGCTCTTCACGCTGTAGCCGCCGATGCGCACATCCCCCTCCGTCATCCCGATAAGACCGACGATCATTCGGATCGTCGTCGTCTTGCCCGCGCCGTTCGGTCCGAGCAGACCGACGATCTCCCCCTTCGCGATTTGGAACGACAGCTTGTCGACCAGCGCCCTGCCTCCGATTCGTTTGGTTACGCCTTCGAGACGAAGCACAATATCCGCTTCCCGCGTATGATTTCCATTCGTACCTTGCATAAAATCTCTCCTCCGCTCATTATCCGTATTATTGTATTAGTGTCTTAGTGTTATATTTGAATAGTACACTAGAACAGAGAGGTTGTAAAGCCTATTTTCCCGAAGCCTGTCCCTCCGTCTAACCATTTGGTCAAAATGCAGAAATGGCGACGCGGGGACAAACTCCCTCGCATCGCCACTTTTCTTAGCCTTACCTGACCGATCAGGCTTTCGTTAAAATTTTCACTTCTTTTGGCCCTAATGTTACTTGAATCGATCCGCCGCTCACGGTTACCGCATCCGATCCCATCTGGTTTCTTAGCTGCGTTCCGTTCGCCAAGTTGTCCAGATTGCCGATCGCGCGCGTCTGATTGCTCCACGAGTTGTTGATCAGCACGATGACCTCGTCTCCTTCCTTGGAGCGTTGAAACGCGTAGAAGGCGCTGTCCGACCACTTCTCCTTCTGCGTGCCGTTCTGGAGCGCGGGATGGGCATTCCGGATGCCGTTCAGCTTGGCGATGTGGCGGTACAGCTCATGATTCGCGTTCGGCACGATATCCTCGCGGTTATACGGATCGTCTCCGCCCGTATAGCCAAGCTCCGTGCCTTGATACACAATCGGAATGCCGCGGGAGGTGAACAGGAAGCCAAGCGCCGCCTTCAGCTGCGGCCATTTGTCGCCGCGGTTGCCGGGATTGCCGGACGCGACGTTCAGGAACCGTTTGACGTCGTGATTGTCCAGGAACAGGCCGTTGTACCTTGTGTCGCGGTACTTCCCGTCCTCCGCGTAACGGTCGCGGATTTTCGTCATGGCGCCGTCATACGCGAACACGTCGGTCATCGTGTAGTACATCGGAAAATCGAGGACGGCGTCTAGCGAGCGGCTGTAGTCCCCTACGTAAGCCGCGTCTCCGCTGTACACTTCGCCGAGCGTGAACGTATTCGCGGCCGTATCGAATTCCTTCAGCGCCCATTTCGGCACGTGCTTCGCCGTATCGACGCGAAGGCCGTCAACCTCCGTTTCGGCAATCAACCATTGGATCCAGTCCTTCAGCTCGTTCATGACCGCCGGATTCTCGTGATTCAAGTCGTCCAGCCCCGCGACGTCGCCGTTCTCGATCTTCCATTGATTGTTGGAATTATAGTCTTGGCTGGTAATCTCTCCGTTGTGATGATACCAGTCGGACCGGTTGAAGGGCGCTTGCGCGTAGCCGCTGTTGTTGAAATCTCCGGTATGGTTCAAGACGACGTCCAGCATGACCGCGATCCCTTTGCCGTGGGCCGTATCAACCAGCTCCTTGAACTTCTCCATCGTGCCGAGATGGCCGTCAATCGCGTAGAAATCGTACGTATGGTAGCCGTGGTAGGAATAATCGCCGCGCTGCATTTGGACCGGCGTAATCCAGATCGCGTTAAAGCCCATGTTTTTGATATAGTCCAGGTTATTGATGATGCCTTGGAAATCGCCGCCGTGCCACTTCCTCATATCGTTCTTGTTCGAGTAGAAGCCGCCGTAATGATCATTGGAGGGATCGCCGTTCACGAACCGGTCGGTCATAATAAAATAAATGCTTTTGGTCGACCAGTCGGCAAGGTCGACGGAGGTCCCCCCGCCGTCAGGCTTGCCTTCCTCAATCGTGCCCGCTGCTCCGTTCGTCCCGGGCGTATACGTCCATGCCTTGCCCGCGCCGAACAAATAATTGCGCATGTTGTTGCTGTCCCAGGCGCCGCTGCCGTTATTAAACGCCGCCTCCAGATGGGCCGCCGAGCCGAGATTGACCGTGACGGCTGCGTAGCCGCTGACGTCGGAGTCAGCCATCGCCGTTCCCGGCGCCGTCGTCCATGTCCCTCCCGCCGGACGATAGTGCATATACGGCGTCGCGAAGCCTTTTTTGTAGTAGACCGTGACCGTCTGGTCCCCGCCGGCCGGCCCTCCCGGCTTACCCTCCGCGATCGTGCCCGCTCCTCCGTTCGTCCCCGGCGTGTACGTCCATGTCTTGTTCGCCCCGAACAAATAGTTGCTCATATTGTTGCTGTCCCACGTGCCGGCGCCGTTATTGAACGCCGCTTCCAGATGGGCCGCCGAGCCGATGTTGATCGTGACGGACGCGTAGCCGCCGACGTCCGAGTCCGCCATCGCCATTCCCGGCGCCGTCGTCCACGCCCCTCCCGCCGGACGGTAGTGAATGTACGGCGTCGCGAAGCCCTTTTTGTAATAAACCGTAACCGAATGATCGCCTGTCTGTTGATCCTGTGTCGAGTACTTGGTGACATAGTTCTTGAAGTTGCTCATTTCCCCGGTCGGCGAACCGTCCGCGTTCACAACGTTCTCCATGCGAAGCAGAGTAAACCCGGCGTAACCGTGCGAGGTGATTTTCTGTTCGATTTTGCCGAAGCCGCCGCTTCCTCCCGTTGGCAAAGCGTTTTCGCCGTTCAGGCGGACGCCCTTCGCATTGGCGATCGAGGACACTTGATCGACCAGCGTGGACGGCATGCTGTAATTCGGAGCGCCGCCCGCGTCATACATTTCGAGGCAGGTGAACGTCAGCTCGAGCTTGGCGTCCTTGAAGGTCTGAATCAGCCTATTGTAGTCATAGTAGCCCGCGGCATGCTCGGCGCTATGCGGCATGGACGGATTCGAATACTGCCAGTGAATGCCTGATATTTTGGCGCCGATCGGCACGTCGAATACCGGATCGAAGCTCTCGTGGGCCGCTTCCGCGATGGTGCTCAGATGATGCTCAAGCACGCTCTGGTACCAGCTCAGAAAATCCTTCCCGTAGGCGGAGCTGTAGCCGCCGCTCGTATAGAAGCCGTTGCCGTCGGAAGGCGGGCTGATCTGGCTTGCTTGGGTGAGCTGCGTCCCCCAAGCCGAGTTGATGCCGCCCAGCGATCCGTATTTGGCCGTCATGGCCGCGCGGAAAGCCTGCTTTGCGTGCTCCGAATACGCCTGAAACTTCCCGCGAGACGGATAGCTCCAGCCGGCTTTCGGATAGTAGGAAGGGAATCGGAGCTCGCCGGAAGGACCCGCGCTTAGATAGATTTTTGGAATAATGGATTTATATTCCGCGAACGCGGAGGCGAACGCCTGGTACAGCTCGGTGTATTGCTGATCGACGCCGCTCCATAACGGGGATACGGCCTCCGAATTGACGTAGCCGGATTCGTCCGTCACCTTCATCTCGTCCGCCGAGCCCTTGCTCCACACCCAAGAAGGTATGTCGACGTTGCACGCGTCGCCAACGCCGTCCCCGCATTTGTGCGTGGACAAGATCGGAATCCACTTCAGCCCGACCTCCTTCACGACGCTCGCATATTGCTTATAGTAGCTCCAGTCGAACTGGTTGTCGCCCGCCGCCTCGACGTGTCCCCACCAGACGTCTTGCGTAATCGCGTATACATTGTTGTTCTTCAAAGTCCTCAGCTGCTGCTTGAATGCGTTCCAATCGGTAACCTTCGTAAGCGGCCCCATGACCGCGGCCTTGAAATCGCCGGCCACGGCGGCCTCCGATCTTGGCGGGTTCACGCTAATCGCGACGGTGCAAAATAATATGAAGCATAACGTCATGGCTAAGCTTTTTTTCCAAAAGCCTTTCACTCTCACTTGGACAGCCTCCTTTGATTATTCATCGTAATTTTGTGATGTGAAACATTTTTGTGCAATCGTTTGCACATTTGGCAATGCTTTTTTGATTCTTCGACTAACCTCATCATGTCATCTCCTTAAGAAGCAGGCTGCAAGACCATCGTTCTTGTTATAGCTTCTCACCTCCATACAGCAATGGCGTAATTCAGAAAGCGCTTTCAGTGGTAAGTATATAAAAAGTCACCTCCGAGTTACACAGACAACATTGAACCGAAGAGTGGAAATTATTGATAGGTTTTTTATTTCATTTCTTGAGCATGCTGCAAAAAAAAGGCCACCCCCTCGGCACAAAAACGCCGAACGGAGCGACCTTTCGATTAAAACTTCTGCTGAAGCGTATATACCAGCTCTTCCGGCTTGTCCCACACGATAGGCCGGATCCATCCGCTCTGCTCCTGCAGACTGTTCGACTTGTCGGAATGGATCGTCCAAATGGTCGGAATGCCGGCGCTTGCCGCATATCCCGCCGAATAGTAGAGCACCGGGCCCGCGTCGGACAGATCGGCCACGATCAGCTTGCTCGATTTCAACTCTTCCAGCAGATCGGCATCCGGCTTCTTCATCGCGGACGGCAGCAGCAGCCGTGTCTGGTAGCCGCATTGCTCCAAGCCCGCAAGCAGCGAATAGGACAATTCCATGCCGATCTGCTCGTCGCCGGCCATCACGGTGCATAGCTTCCGCTTGCCGCCGCCCGCGATGGCGGCCGCCTCCGACCAGCCTTGCTCCGTCAGCCTCAGCACCGCTCCCTCCCGGATGATCCGGCCGCTTTCCCTTAGCTGCTCCATAATGAACACGAACTCCTGTAGGTTCGCGGCGTACGCAACATTGTAATGCCGGGACATCGGATGGAGACTCATCGGCTCCAGCGGAGCGTCCGACCTTCTGTACAAATAACGCAGCAGCCGTTTTTCCTTCTCCTCCTGCGTCATGGGGACGTCGGGAGAATCCGCAATGGCAAGAATCCGATCCAGCGTGAGAGCCGCGCGATCCCCTTCTTCGAACTGCTCCCGGATATAAGCCGATACTACCGGCAGCAGCGTCCGTTTTTTGGCGTACGGTAGAGCCTGAATCGCGGAATACGCGGACGAATCGAGCCGGTAGAAAGCGCCTGGCGCGCACATGCAGTCGCTGTAAGTATCGAAGCCGTCGTCGTCCGTTTCAAGCGCGGCCAGCTCGTTGCAGAACAAGCAATGTTTTTTCTTCAACGTTGATCACCTCTTGCTTATAACATTCGGCGGCTGGCTTCGATATGGGGGCGGCGTACGGCTGACAATTCATGTCAATCAGAACGAATGACTCTTATTTCTCCTTCTTTGCTTCGCAATCGCGAAGCCTGTCTTCGTACTGGCCGAGCAGTTTATACAGGTTGCGAGCGCTTGCCTCAAGGCCTCCCTGCCGATTGCGCGCCAGCCATAGGCGGTTGAACGTCTCTATGATGTCCGCAAGGTCGGCTTGAAGATGCGCAAGCCATGCCCGTTCCGCCTCCGCATCCGGGAGCTCCAGCCCGAAAATATAGCGGTGAAGGCCGGCGCCGTGCGCGACGAGCCGAAGCGCGTTGCGAAGCTCCTCCTTGATCAGCTCGGCGTCGGGCAGATCCAGCCGCAAACCGCTCAGCTCTTCTTCTCGCGAGCGCAGCCAATCCTGCATTTCCTCGTAGCGGTAATCGAGCGCGAACGGTATGCCGCGACCGCCGATCTCGACGAGCAGCTGGACCAGCATCTGCGTCTCGGATTCCAGCTTCTCGCGCGAGGACAAGCCGCGGTTCAGCAAGTAGCTTGTATAGGTCATATTTTCCAGCGTGCTGTTCTCCAGATGATAATAGCGTCCAAGCTCGAGCGTCAGCTTCCCGGCGGCTCCGCTGCCGTCCCGAAGCATGCATTCGGTTACATACTGCTCCATCGCCGCATGGTCCAAGGCGCCTTTCGCCGTATGCCAGCTTGCGGCTGCGGCGAGCGCGTAAGCGGGATAGCTGGCGACAGGCGGCTGCCAGTGGCCGGAGTCGCCCCAATCCGTTACGATAAGACCTCCTGCCCCATGCGCTTTGCCATGACGGGCGGCGTCCGCGATATTGGCAAGCATATTGTCCGTTCTTCCCGTTATGGCCGACCAGGTGCTGGTACCGGGGCAGACGAAGAACGGTACGCCGCTCTCCGACAACAGCTTGCAATGCGCTTCGAAGGACGTATGGTCGTCATAATTCCAGTCGAGCACGGTTACATCGGGAGGCAGGAGCGGAATGATTTCCTTGTGCTTGGTCACGATGTCGCCCCACATCAGAATGCGCTTCCCGTGGCTTCTCGCGATGTCGAACACCTTGGAGGCATACTCCATGTACAGCCGAGGGACGCCGATCTCGTCCGCGCGCTGCTTGCTTTGTCCCCTACCGAGACCGAAAGGTTCATCCATGTTGACGTTCACGTACCCGGATGCGAAATGGGGCAGCAGCTCATCGAACATTTTGCCGACCAGCTCCAGCGACCTGGGATCCGTCGGATTCAACGTCGTGGGCGGCAGCTTGACCGGCAGAGGCGTCGCCTGCCCGCCCGGATGCTCCGCCAGATCGGCAAAGGCCGGCTTGGCCAGCCAAGGTCCCATGTGGCCGAGACAGTTCTGGCTCGGCACCAGATCGACGAACCGCTCATTCGCGTAGGCGTCCAGCAGCCGGAACTCCCCTGCGGTTATCGGCGTCGCTTCCGGGAACGAATCCCGGAACTCGTTGTAATCGAAGTCAAAGCCCTCCATATAAAGCTGCAAATGATTGAACTTCAGCGCGGACATCCGGTCGACGAGCGCGTACAGCGTCTCCAGCTTCGGAATTTTGCCCCTCCCGATATCCAGCATGATGCCGCGCACGGGAAAGTCCGGCTCGTCTTCGATGCGGAAATGCGGCCAGCGCCGGCCATGCCGGACAAGCAGCTGCTCCAGCGTGACGGCGGCATAATGAAGTCCTTCCGCTTCCCCGAAGAACAGCGTAACCTCGCCGCCGTCCCATTCCGCCATATAGCCTTGCGGGTGCAGCCCCTCGCGGCGGACGACGTTCACGGCCGTCTTATCCGACGAGCCGCCGCCTCCGATACGCGCGGCTGCCGCGTTTAACCGCTCTTGCAGCCGCAGCTCGAAAGCGATTCGCTCCGATTGTTCGTCCTGGGCATGAATCACAAAGGAGGATCCGATCGCCGAGCTTCCTTCCGCCCATTCCAGCTTCTTAGGCGGCGGGTAGAGGTTTAACGTTTCGCTCATTAGGCCTCCTCCTTCCCGGTCGCTCCGTTCAGCTGCGCAATGACCTGGGCCAGCCTTTCTTCCGTGAAGCTTCCTCCGCTGAACGAGATCAAGCCGCGCAGCGGCATATGCTCGAGGAACGCGTTAAACATGTCGCGATGCTCCTCGCCGATAGCCGAGCCGAACGGCAGCGACTCGACAAGGCGTTTGACGAAAGCCGCCCCCGCTTCCGTTTGCTTCAGCTCCGAGATGGTCGAATTGCGATGGAAAACCGTTTGTCTCACGAAGGTTGAGCGAACGTTCACCGTCTCCTCGAGCGCAATATCCCGGGACGAGCGGCCGATCAGAATGTGGAACTCGCCCGACTCGACGACCCAGTCCGCCGCTTCCGCGTCGTAATAAGCGAAGCTCCTTTTGTCCAATCGGAACGTAACCGTCGTCTCTTCGCCCGGAGCCAGCTCCACTTTGTCGAAGCCCTTCAGCTCCTTGTCCGGCCGGATGACTGCGCTTTGCGGGTCGCGCACGTACAACTGAACGACTTCCTGGCCGGCGCGGCTGCCCGTGTTGCGCACTTTTACCGATACGAGCAGCGTTTCCGTATCGTCGAGCTCCCGCTTATCGACGGTAAGGTCCGAGTAGCCAAAGGACGTGTAGCTTAGACCGTGACCGAACGGAAACAGAGGCTCGATTTCCTTCTTGTCGTAATAGCGGTAGCCGACGAACAATCCTTCCCTGTACTCCACGTTGTCCCCTTCGCCCGGGAAAAATAAAAACGAAGGATTGTCGCTCAGCTTCGCGGGGAACGTCTCGGCCAGCTTGCCGGACGGGTTCGCGTCGCCGAACAGCAGATCCGCTATCGCTCCGCCGAGCGCCTGCCCGCCGAGATACGCCTCGAGTACCGCTTTGGCGCTGCCAAGCCACGGCATCTCGATCGGCGCGCCGTTGCTGAGCACGACGACGAGGTTCGGCTGCACGGACGCAACCGCGTTGATCAGCGCGACTTGGTTCTCCGGCATGCGCAGATGCTTGCGGTCGAAGCCTTCCGATTCGTATCGGCTCGGCAAGCCCGCGAACAGAACGGCTACGCTGGACGACGAGGCCAGCGCCAGCGCTTCCCGCACCAGCTCGGCGTCGATTTCGTCGCCTCCCAGCGCGTAGCCCTGCGCATACGCCACTTCCGCGCCCGCACCGGCCGACTTCTTCAGCTCTTCGCTAATATCCTCCAGCCGCGTCGGCTTAATCTGGGAGCTTCCGCTCCCCTGATAGCGAGGCTCCTTGGCGAGAGCGCCGATTACGGCAATCTTGCCGGCTCTCGCGAGCGGAAGAATGCCGTCTTCGTTTTTGAGCAGAACCATGCTTTCCCTGGCTACTTCGCGAGCAAGAGCGTGATGCTCTTCCGGGTCGACAACGACATCCGGCTTGCGACCGTCCACCGAGCGGAAAATAACCGCAAGCAGCCGTTCGACGGCGGCGTCCAGCTTCTCCTCCGGCAGCGCGCCGCTCCTCACGGCTTCCGCGATCGCGCGGTCGCCTTCGCCTCGGCTGGACGGCATCTCCAGCTCGAGTCCCGCGGCGAGCCCTTTCACCCTCTCGTTGACGGCGCCCCAGTCGGACACGACAACGCCTTCATGGCCCCACTCTTCCTTCAGCACCTGCGTCAGCAGCCATTCGTTCTCGGAGGCGTATTCCCCGTTCACCTTGTTGTACGAGCACATGACCGTCCAAGGCTGCGCCTTCTTGACCGCGCCTTCGAAGCTGGCCAAATAAATTTCGCGAAGCGTCCGCTCGTCCAAGATGGAATCGGAGGTCATCCGCCGATGCTCCTGATTGTTGGCCGCGAAGTGCTTCAGCGACGTGCCGACGCCTTGGCTCTGAACGCCCATAATATGATGCGCCGCCATCTCCGAGGACAAATACGGATCTTCGGAAAAATATTCGAAGTTCCGTCCGCACAAAGGAGACCTCTTAATGTTCGCTCCCGGTCCGAGCAGCACCGCGACGTTCTCCGCCTGGCACTCCCGTCCTAGCGCCTGCCCCATCCTTTCGATCAGCTCGCGGTTCCACGAGCTGGCAACGCCTGCCGCCGACGGGAAGCAGGTGGCCGGCACGCTGTTGAACAGCCCCAGATGATCCGCCGAAGACGCCTGCTTCCGGAGACCGTGCGGTCCGTCCGTCACCATGACGGACGGGATGCCGAGCCGCTCCACTCCCTTCAAGTGCCAAGTGTCGAGGCCGGAGCACAATCCCGCCTTCTCCTCCAGCGTCATCGCCGCGACGAGCGCCTTTAAATCCCTCTTCTGTTCCATATCAGATTCCTCCTTCTCCCATCCGCGTCTAATCGCGGTCCTTCCACTCGAACTCGGCCGAAACCGTTTCTTTGCTGCTCGTTCCGACATATACGACGAACTTGCCCGCTTCCGCAGCGTAACCGCCGGCGGGCGACCAGAAGGCCAAGTCGGATCGGCGGATCTCGAACGTGATTTCCTTGCTCTCGCCCGGTTCCAGCCACAGCTTCCGGTAACCCTTCAGCTCCTTCACCGGACGAACGATGCTGCCGTGACGGTCTTGAATATAAAGCTGAGCCGTCTCTTCTCCTGCCAGCGGGGCGCTATTCGACACCGTGACGGTGACCGTCAGCTTATCGTCGCCAGCGAACATCTCGCGATCGAGCCGTAAATCCTTGTACTCGAACCGCGAGTAGCTGAGGCCGTGACCGAACGGATAAAGCGGCTCGTTAGGACCGTCCAGATATTTCGAAATAAACTTGCTTCCCGCGTTCGCATCCGTCACCGGACGGCCGGTGCGGAAATGGTTGTAATACACCGGAATCTGGCCTTGATGCGCCGGGAAGCTCATCGTCAGCTTGCCGGACGGATTGTAATCGCCGGTCAAAATATCCGCGATCGCATGCCCGGCTTGCGAGCCGAGGAACCAGGTTTCCAGAATGGCATCGACTCGTTCATGGAACCAGCCCAGCACAAGCGGCCTGCCGTTCGTCAGCACGAGCACGACCGGCTTGCCGACCGCGACCACCGCTTCCGCCAGCCGCTGCTGCGCCTCCGGCAGATCGATGCTGAGCCTCGACGCCGCTTCGCCGGACATGTCGCTGCTCTCCCCGAGCGCCAGCACGACGACGTCCGCTTTCGAAGCCGCGGCAACCGCCGCTTCGATTCCGCCGTCCAGCGGCTCCGTGACGCCGCAGCCCGCCGCGTACAGCAGGCGCTCCTCCGCAATGCCGTTGTCGCGCAAGCCTTCGTACAGCGTCACCGTCTCGTAGCCGTACCGCGAGAACTGCCACGGACCAAGCAGGTCCCGGCTGTCCGCGAACGGACCGATGAGCGCGATGCGGCTATCTCCGTTCGCGGCAAGAGGCAGCGCGCCGTCGTTCTTGAGCAGCACGGCCGACTTGCGCGCAAGCTCCAGGCTTGCCTGCAGATGCTCCGCGCAGAAATGATAGTCGAGCTCCTTCTCCGGACGAATATAGCGGAACGGATCGTCCATCAGCCCCAGCCGGAACTTCAGGCGCAGAATGCGTCTTACGGCGTCGTCGATAACCGATTCGGCGAGACTTCCCTCCCGTACCAACTGCGGCAAATACTCGTAAGACCGCGTAGCCATCTCGATGTCCATCGTCGCTTGCGCCGCAAGGCGCGCCGCTTCCCGCTCGGTTTCCGCCAAGCCGTGCTCGACGATCTCCTGGACGGAGCCATAGTCGGAGATAAGCACGCCGTCAAAGCCCAGCTCCTCGCGCAATACCCCCTCGAGCAGCTTCTCGCTCGCCGCGACCGGTACGCCCTCATAGATGTTGAAAGCGTTCATGACCGAGCCGGCGCCCGCTTCGATCCCCGCCTGGAACGGCGGCAAGTAGACGTTGCGCAAGGTCGCCTCCGATAGATCGACCGTATTGTAATCCCGCCCGCCCTCGGCGGCTCCGTAGCCGATGAAATGCTTTAAGCAAGCGACGATCGTCTCCGGATCGAACAAGGTGTCGCCTTGGAACCCTTCTACTTGGGCCTTCGCGATCAGCGAACCCAGATAAGGGTCCTCCCCGGCGCCTTCCACGACCCGTCCCCATCTTGGATCGCGGCCGACGTCGATCATCGGACCGTGGTTGTACACCGTGCCCGACGCGCTGGCCTCCCTGGCCGCGATCGCGCAAGCTTCCTTGATCGCGTTCATATCCCAGCTGCAGGACCAAGCGAGCGGCACGGGGAAAATCGTCTGCGCGCCATGGATAATGTCGGCGTTGAAGAGCAGCGGGATGCGGTGAGGAGACTGCTCCACCGCGATCTTCTGAAGCTCGAACACGCGGCTGACATCGAACGCCCCGAGCACCGAGCCGGCTCTCCCTTCCGCGATAAGCTTCTCGGGCGGATCCGTCGCCACCGCGTTGCCGAACGAGAAGTTCGAAGCCGGCACCTGGAACATTTGGCCGACCTTCTCCTCCAGGCTGAGCCGTCCGAGCAGCTCCTCCACCGCCGCTTCGATATCTTCCGCCGAGCGCTCGGTTACGCCTTCCTTCCGGTAAGACCGGACTTCTTCGATGAAGCCGGCCGCCGCCTTCGGGCCGGTTCCCCTCGCGCCTTGCAACGGCAGCGCGCCTATCCCTGGCAGGACCAGCTCGCCGCTGAAGCTTTCCTCTTCGAACGAGAAGTCGATAACAATGTCTTGACCCGGCATCCAGAACGCGCCCGCGGTCGCGTGCAGCCGGCTCCCGTCGATCTCCAGCTTCTTCACGTGGATCGGAATCGCCAACGGCTCCGAAGCCACGTCCAGCGTATACCCCGCTTTCTTCGATACTCGAAAAATAAACTTCAGCTTCATGGACGGAGTCTCCGCCATCGCATGCCACAATCCGATCATAGAAACCATCCTTCCCCGCTTCGCGCGATTACCCTTTTACGGCCCCGATTGTGAGTCCCTTGACAAAATATTTCTGGAAAAACGGATACGCGATCAGAATCGGCACGATGCCGACAACCGCGATCGCCATCCGGAACGTCTCGCTCGGAAGCTGCGCGGCGACGCTGCCCGCTCCCATGCTGGCGCTGCTCGTCAGAAACTCAATGTCGCTCATGATTTTGTTGAGCACGTTCTGCAGATTAAACAGCCGCGCTTCCGTGATGAACACGAGCCCGTTGTTCCAGTCGTTCCAATACGCCAGCGCCTGGAACAGTCCAATCGTCGCTAGAATCGGCAGCGACAGCTGCAGCACGATTTTGTAATAAATCGTGAATTCGCCCGCCCCGTCGATGCTCGCGGACTCCAGTACGGGCACCGGAATGCTGTTCATGAAGAACGCGCGCATAAGCAGCACGTTGAAGCCGTTCATCAGCAGCCAAGGAATGACCTGGGCCAGGAACGTATTTTGAATATCGAACATTTGGGTGTAGATCATGTACGTCGGCACCAAGCCGCCGTTGAACAGCAGCGTGAAGAAGACGATGAACGCGATGACCATGCCGCCGGGCAGGTCCTTGCGCGACAACGGATACGCCAGCATCGACGTCATAAGAAGACTGGCCGTCGTGCCGATCACCGTCGTCAGAATCGTAATCCCGTAAGCGTGAATGACCGTCTTCGAATTCGCGAACAAATAGTCGTATGCCGCGAAGCTGAGCTTGGAAGGAACAAACGTGTACCCTTCCTTCACGATTGTGTCGGCGTCCGTCACGGACGACGTGAACAGCAGCACGAACGGAAGCAGGCACGCAAGAGAGAGCAGAGCCATTATTACATGTGAAGCCGTCCGCCAGCCTATATATTGTCGTGTCATGTTCGTCCCCCCTAGAACAAAGCGTTATCTTTATCGAATCTGCGCACGATATAATTGGACACCAGCACCAGCACGAACCCGACTAACGACTGATAGAAGCCGGCCGCCGCCGACATGCCGATGTCTCCGATCTGCAGCAAGCCCCGGAAGACGTAGGTGTCGATGACGTTCGTCGTTTCGTACAGCGCTCCGGAGTTCATCGGCACTTGGTAGAATAAGCCGAAGTCGGAATAGAAGATGCGGCCGATGCCCAGCAGCGCGAGCATCGTAATGATCGGCGTAATCATCGGCAGCGTGATTTTGCGGATTTGCATCCATTTAGTCGCGCCGTCCAGCTCCGCCGCTTCGTAATATTCGCGGTCGATGCCGATGATGGCCGCCAGGAACACGATGCAGGAATAGCCCGCGCCTTTCCAAATATGGACGATCGTCAAAATATAAGGCCAATATTTCGATTCCAGATACCACGAGATCGGATCCAGCCCAAACATCGGAAGGATCGTCTTGTTCATAAAGCCCGATTGCGGGCTTAGCAGCGCGTATACCAAATAGCTGACGAGGATCATCGAGATTAGATAAGGCAGCAGGATGACGCTTTGGTAGAAGCCTCTGGCCATCTTGCTTCTAATTTCGTTCAGCAGAATCGCGATCGCGATCGCGATGGTCAGCCCTAGAACGATAAATACCGCGTTATACAGCAGCGTGTTGCGGGTTATGATATAAGCGTCGGTCGTTCGAAACAAATATTCGAAATTGCTGATGCCGACCCAGTCGCTGCCCCATATTCCTTGGGCGTAATTGACGTTCTTGAAGGCGATTGAAAGCCCGAACATCGGCAAATAGTTGTTAATCAGCAAATAAAGCAATCCTGGAATCATCATGAGATACAGGGGCAAAAACCGGCGAAGATGGATACGCTTGCGCCTGGTTGTCTTGATCTCCATCGTCTCTCTCCTCCCGATGTGAATAATAAACCCGGCCAACTCTCATTGGCCGGGCCTCCTTTCTCTTTAAGCCGTTTCCATTATTGAACCGAGTTCGCCTTCGCCCACTCGTCCAGCTGCTTCTGCTTCTCGGCGATGATCTTATCCATGCCGGCCGCTTTCAGCTTCTCGATGAATTCCGGAAGCATCTTCTCGGGATCGACGCTGCCCGTCTCAAGCGGCAGGCGATATTGGGTCACGACGTTCGTTACCGACGCGACCTCCGTCTTCACCGGCGAGGCGTCGAATACGAAGCCTAGCGCTTTGGAAGGCTTCGAGACGCGGTTGAACTCCTCGGTTTTTGCCCAAATTTCAGGATCATCCGTATTCAATACATACGAGAGGAATTGGTTGCCGAACATCCAGCCGAGCATGTTATAGCCGACCGTTGATGCGTCCTTGCCTTCCGGATAAGCGATAACATGGTCCGCCGCGCCTTCGGCCTTCACATAGTGCTTGCCTTCGATGCCCCAGTCGAACAGGTTCACGATCGCCGGATCCGAATACAGCAGATTCAGGAATTTCATCGCTTTTTCTTGCTGCTTGGAATGTACCGGAATACCCCACATCGCGCCTGTTACGGTGCTTGTCGTAGCGACTGGAGCAATCAGCTCGGCTGTTACCATCTCCGTGCTGGACGCCTTCGATTCCTGAGCCGCGAAGCCCGGCTTCTGCATCGCCAGATAAGCGAACGCTTTGCCCGATTTGATCAGCTCGAAGGTTTGCGTTTTATTCGTTGCAGCGTCAGCTAGCGTGTAGCCATCCAGATACCACTGGCGTACACGGTCAAGGAACGCTTTGTACTCCGGCATTTCGTACAGGTTGACGACCTTCAGGCCGTTGTCGTAGTTCGGGAGCACGCCCATGTTGTCGCCGAGCGGATCGTAGAACACGTGATTCTCGCGGTACGTTTGACCAGCTCCGCCCGGAACGAGGGGAACGATGTTAGGCTCGTTGTCCTTGATCGTCTTCAGCACCTTCTCCACGTCGTCCAACGTCTTAATGGACGCGACGTCGATGCCGTGCTTATCGACAAGGTCTTTGCGCATCGTAATACCGAAGCTTGCGGCCAGGTCGCGAACCGTAGGCACGCTGTAGATCTGACCTTTGATCTTGGTCGAACTCAAGTACTTCTCCTCGAACGCGGATTTGATGCCTTCGCCGTGCTGATTCAGCAGGTCGTCCAGCGCGACGAGCTGGCCTTTGGCCACCATGCCGCTGTACATGCCGCCTGCGACGTACGTCAGATCAAGCGTCTCTCCGCCGCTGAAGATCAGATTCATCCGCTGCGCCCACTCGCCGGCGCTGATCGGCAGAAACTTTACGTGCGTCTTGATTTTCTCTTCCGATATTTTGTTAATCTCGTCTTCGACCAGCTGAAGCTCCTGCTGGGAAGCCGTGATCATCGGGAAGGCAACCGTAATTTCTTCGATTTTCTCTTCCGCCTGCGGGCTTCCCGCGTTGCCTGCGTTTCCTTTGTTTTCGGCATTTCCGCCGCCTTCGTTGCCTTTGCTGCACGCTGACAAGAGCAGCGCTCCGCACAACATCAAGACGGTCATCATACGCATCGCTTTTGACATGTTGTTTTCCCCCGCTTTTGTATAGGATGGCTGTTGCTTGCTCTTATTGTACGGCTCAGCGGGTCCGCCTCTCTGCCCTGCACACGACCTCCTATTGTCACTTTCCCGACCAGCTTAACTGTTTCTCGACTGGTGAAGGCTTCTATATTCCACGGGACCGCATTCATAATGCTTCTTGAACATGCGGGAGAAATGCGAGAAGTTGGCGTAGCCGACTTTGCCGGCGATCGCGCCGACCGGCAGGTCCGTCCCCGCAAGCAGCTCCGCCGCGATGCCGAGCCGCTGCCGAAGGATGTAGTCGGACACCGACAATCCGGTTTCCTTCTTGAAGATGCGGGTAAGATAATCGGGATTCAGGAAGACGTGGCCGGCGATATCCTCCCTCGATACATCGTCGGCGAGATGCTCGCGGATATAAGCCTTAGCCCGGTCTACGAGGCTTTGCGACTGGTCGATCGTGGACAGGAACTGGACGGACTTGCCGACGACATGCCGAATCCATTTCGAAGCGTCGGTAGCCGATCGGGTCGCGGAATGATGAAGCTCCATCGACTCTTCGTCGCCGAACAGCCGGTGCGCTTGAATGCCTTTCACCTGCAGGGCATAATAGACCATCTGGTTGAAATCCTGAATAAACCGGTTCAGCAGCTCCGCGCTCAGACGGCTTAAGCTCACTTGCTGCTTCAAGTAATCCTCCGCCGCGTCGAGAAGCTTATGCTCGGCGCCCTCGAGCAGCAGGACGGACCAAACGCTCATATCCGGCGGCAGCTGGAGCGGCGCCGGCGTTTGCGGATCATGCAGCGAATATACGCCTTCGTCGTGGGACACATTGTCAATGTCCAGCTTGCGCAGCTTGTGGAACATCGACGCCATCTGATGGCCTGGCGCGGAATCTCCGATATAACAGATGACTCCCGCATAGAAATACGCGCGGCAGGCTTCCACGAAGCCGCCGCATGCGGCCCTCAGCTTGGACGTCTCCGCCAGCTCGGCTTCCCCGTTCAACAATAGGAGCATATAACCTTCGCCCAGCATGATTGCGATCCCGTGCTCGAGATCCCCAAGCAGCAGCTCTTCGGCTGATTTGCGTATGGCGTATTCCATAATCTTTTCGTCCTGAATCGTCATCTCCTTGTGCCATCTGCGTACATGAATCAACACCGCCACAAAGGTCATCTCGCTTGAATAGGGGATATTGCGTTCTTCCGCGGCTTTCGTGACGGCAGCGGCCGCGCCCGGAATCGTCTGGCGAAGGATGTCCAGCCAGAACTTCTCGATTAGCATCGGCTGATGCTGTACCCAATACTTTCCATAGCGGCTGAATTCGTTCAGCTGCGTCTCCTGATCCAGCTTGCGGATCGCGCGTTTGATAGCCTCCTCCAAATCCGGATACGGAATCGGCTTGAGCAAATAATCGAGACTTCCCAGATGGATCGCTTGCTTGGCGTAACCGAAATCGGCATGGCAGGTCAAGAAGATCGTCTCCGTCGCCGGATAATGCTCCCTCACCCATTCCAGCAGCTCGAGTCCCGTGCCCTGCGGCATCTCGATATCGCACAGCATGATGTCGATCCGCTCCGCGCGGAACATGTCTTTGGCTTGCTCGGGACCATACGCCTCGAACAATCTCGAGATGCCGATTTCCTGCCAGTTCACCCCCGACTTAATTCCTTCGACGGCAATGAACTCGTCATCCACGATCAACAACTGCCGCATTCCCATCATCCTCTCCTCTTGCGTATGAACGCATCGGTATGCCGATCTCGACCGCGGCTCCGCGCGGCTCTCTGTTATAGCATTCCATCCATGCCCGTTCCCCGTATTGCAGCCGCAGCCGCTCTCGCGCGTTCCAGAGACCGATATGCTCCGCCTTCTCGTCGGAGGGCCGTCTTCCCAACCGGATGCTCTCCAGCGCTTCGTCGGAGAAGCCGGGGCCGGAATCCCGCACCGAAATGACGACAACCGGCTCTTCGGCATGCTCCTCCAATGCCGCGTCGATCGTCACGTTGACCGAGTCGCTTGATCGAAGCGCGTGCTTGATCACATTTTCGGCGAAGGTCTGCAGCAGCAGCGGCGGAATCTGCGTATCCCCGAGATAATCCGGCACATGGTAATCGCAGGTCAGCCGTTTCGGGAACCGGAGCTGCTGGATGCGCAGGAAGTTGCGCGTATGCTTCAGCTCCTCGCTAAGCAGGACGAGAGGCCGGTTGCTCTGCAGCATGTAACGGAAATAATGAACGAGGCACAACGTTAACTCCTGAATGAACCCATACTGCTTCACTTGCGCCAGGTTATAGAGAATGTTGAGCGAATTCATAAAAAAATGCGGATTGATCTGCAGCTGCAAATGCTTCAGCTCCGCTCTCTGCTTGCTGAGCTGCTCCTCGTACACGTTGATTTTCAGCTCTTCGATTTGGGAAATCATCTGATTGAACGTCTGGTTCACCAGCTGGAACTCGTCCGGAACGGTCGAAACCTCCAGCTTCGCATGCAGATTGCCTTCCCCGAGCCGCCGCATCGCCTTTGTCATCTTCTGGAGCGGAAGCAGCAGCACCTTGCGCAGGAACCATAGACTAAGCGGGAGCATAATGAGAGCGATCGCCACGACAATCCATGCCGCCCTGGACAAATAAGGGAGGTTCTCGAGGATGAGCTTATCCGGTACAACGGCCGCCAGACTGAATTCGCCTTTGCTCGACGGCTCGCCTACGACGAGATAATTTTTGTCCTCGCCGGACAAATAATAACGGTCGAAGCCTTGCGTGAAGTCGATCTTCTCCTCCGCCAGCGGCCGGGTGCTGTAAAGCGGTTCGCCGGCTTCGCCTACGATAAGATTCGCACCCGTCTCGCCGGTCTGCATGACCTGAAGCGGCTTCAGCATCGATTCCGCCTTCACCCAAGCGCCGATGTAGATTCCGCTTTCCCCGAAAATCCGCAGAAGAACAGACTCTCCGTTCATCCGGTGCGCGGTCCACCCGGCGCTCAGATAGACAGGCTGCTCCGTGATAAGCTCCACCTGCTCCTTCAGCAAGCCGCGCGTCCGCACGAGCTCGTCGTAGCTCATCGGATAACGAGCCGCCTCGACGATATCCTTGCGCGGCAAAGAATAAACGAAAAAACCGTCAATATAAGGATAAACGATCAGATCGGAGGCAATTCGGCGCGATATGGCGCTTTTCGCCATGACGTAATCATCCTCGGTCGCCGCTTCCCCGAGCGCGAGCATATTGTACTCCGACATCAGAAGTCCCATCATATGGCGCTCGGCCTCGGACAGCTGGTCGTCGATTTGCTTCATGTAGACGGAGACGAGGTTTTTGTTCGACACCGCCACTTGGTTATGAATGACGTTGACGCTGTAGGCGTTGTTATATAACAACAAAATAATAAGCGGCAGAGTAATGCCCAAAAGGCCAAGCACGAGCTTGACCCGGATCGTCCTCCAAGGGATTTCGCGTAGCCTTCTTCTCATGCGTGCACACCCTTTGCGATTATAGGAGTTAGGAGTTGGAAGTTTCCCCCTTCATCCTACCCCTTAGGCTCATTATGATCCACCCCGGAGACGACTATTCCATAGCGTTATAACGACTTTCCGCTTGCTTTGTCTTTTCTCCGCGAATAAAGAAATAGCGGATAATGTCGCATAATTATAGAGTTATTCGTCGCCAAATTACACTTAATTTGCGGCGATAGTTATGTTACATTAACGGTGATGTCACAATATTAGAGTTATGCACCACTATTATGAAACGACATGGAGAGGCGATGCTCATGATGAAGATCGGCATGATCAGTTATTGGCACGTGCATGCATGGGATTACACGAGGCAAGCGCAGGAGAATCCCGGGACGCAAGTAACCGCCGTGTGGGACGAGATCCCATCCCGCGGCCGAGAGGCGGCGGAGAAGCTCGGCGTCCCCTATTTCTCGGATCTCGACGAAATGCTGTCCGGCGATCTCGTGGACGCGGTAATCGTGAACGCGCCTACGAACCGGCACGAGGAAGTGATGGTGAAAGCCGCGAAAGCGGGCAAGCATATTTTCACCGAGAAGGTAATCGCCCCTACGCTTCAAGAAGTCAACCGCATCCTGGCGGCCGTCGAGTCCGCAGGCGTCAAGCTGACGGTATCGCTGCCGCGATTGAACGACGGCTACACGCTTGCGATTCAAGAGCTACTGGAGCAAGGCGCGCTTGGCGGCATCACGCAAGTACGCGTCAGGCTGTCGCATAACGGCGCGATTGCACAGTGGCTTCCCGAGCATTTCTACGATGCGGAGTCCTGCGGCGGCGGCGCGATGATCGACCTCGGCTGCCATCCGATGTACCTGACAAGGCTGTTCCTGGGAAGTCTCCCAACCCGCGTCGCTTCTACCTACGGGTTCGTGACGGGCAAGGAAGTCGAGGATAATGCCGTCGCCCTGCTGACAGGGGCGGAAGGCGCCATCGGAATCGTGGAAGCCGGCTTCGTTAATCCGCATTCTCCGTTCGCGATCGAGGTTCACGGAACAAAAGGCACATTAATGTACGGAACCCCGGAAGCGAAGCTTCTTTTTCGAAGGAATGAAGAGGAAGGCTGGCGCGCGGTGGATTTACCGGGGAATCAGGAGAGCGCTTTCGAGCAATGGGTCGGCCATGTCCGTAACGGAACGAACGCCGACGTGAACATTCAGCTCGCCAAGGAGCTAACTATGCTGATGGAAGCCTCCAACCGGTCGTTCCGCGAAGGAAAATCGATTGCGCTCGACGAATTGGAAGCGTAAGCGCGGACAAGAAAGGGGTTTTCTCCATGACCTCCGTATGGGAATACGAGGAGATGCGGGAACGGCCGGACGCCTTGGAGCGATTGGATTTGCGAATCCGCTGGGGACCCTATGAGATCCAAGTGCTTCGGTTTCACTTAACGCAATTTCCTCCCGGCCATATGATCGCCTTTCACAAGCATGCGGAATTCGAGTTTCATTATATACCGAAGGGCAAAGGCAAGGTCATTCTCGTCGATCAGGAGTTCCCGCTGGGGGCCGGTCAGCTGTATTTGACGGGACCTGGCGTCCTGCATTATCAGGAAGCCGATCGGCACGAAGCGATGGATGAGCTGTGTCTGCATCTTGACATCATAGAACGCGGCGAGGAGCAGACGGCGGATGACTGGGAACATGCGGAGGCCGTCGCCTGCGTGAAGAAGCTGATCGAGCTGCCGCTCGTTCCCGCGCAGGATTTGCATGAAGCCATGCCTTGTTTTCTGGAAGCCTACCGCGCTTGCTCCGCCGGCTATTCCGGCAGCTACACGACGATCAAGCAAATCGTGATCCAAATCTTGCTTCGGACGGTCAGAGCCTACGACGCCGCGGGCAGCAGCGAACAGCTCCCGACCAAAGACATGAAGAGCTACCGCTACGAGCTGGCGCTCGAATTTCTGAGAGCGAATTACGCGGAGACCGTCACGCTGGAGGATGTCGCGGAACGTCTATGGATAAGCCCGCGCCAGCTGCAGAGACTGTTCAAGGAGCAGAGCCAAGGCCATTCCTTTACCCGAATATTGGAAGATACGCGGCTGGCTGCCGTATGCAGGGAGCTGACGGACACCGACTTGTCCATTGAGCAGATCGCCCTTCGCACCGGCTTCGCAACCGGCAACTATCTGCACGCCGTCTTCCGCAAGCGGTACGGCATGACGCCGTCCGATTATCGCAAATCGAACCTATTAGGAGGAATAACCCATGTCCAAAACGTATAAAATCGCCATTATCGGCTGCGGCGGCATCGCGAACGGCAAGCATATGCCTTCCTTAAAAAAATTGAGCAACGTCGAAATGGCGGCCTTCTGCGACATCATTGAAGAAAAAGCCGTCAAAGCGGCCGAGCAATACGGCGGCGAAGGCGCCAAGGTTTATACCGACTACCGAGAAGCGCTGAACGACCCGTCTATCGACATCGTCCATGTGTGCACGCCGAACGATTCCCATGCGGAAATCGCGATCGCGGCGCTCGAAGCCGGCAAACACGTCATGTGCGAGAAGCCGATGGCCAAGACAGCGGCGGAAGCGCAGCAGATGGTGGATGCCGTGAAGCGCACGGGCAAGAAGCTGACGATCGGCTACAATAACCGTTTCCGTTCGGACAGCCAGCATTTGAAGCAGATTTGCGAATCCGGCGAGCTCGGCGATATCTATATGGCTAAGGCTCATGCAATCCGCCGGCGCGCCGTGCCGACTTGGGGCGTATTCCTGGACGAAGAGAAGCAAGGCGGCGGCCCGCTCATCGATATCGGCACGCATGCGCTTGATCTTACGCTGTGGATGATGAACAATTATAAGCCGAAGGTCGTGCTCGGCACCTCTTACCACAAGCTGTCCCAGCGCGAGAATGCCGCGAATGCATGGGGACCTTGGGATCCTGCTAAATTTACCGTTGAGGATTCGGCATTCGGCATGATCGTCATGGAAGACGGCGCGACCATTATTCTCGAATCCAGCTGGGCGCTGAACACCCTCGAGGTCGACGAAGCGAAATGCACGCTGTGCGGCACCGAAGGCGGCGCGGACATGAAGGGCGGATTGCGCATTAATGGCGAGCAGCACAGCCGCCTGTTTACGAAGGAAGTCGAGCTTAGCTCCGGCGGAGTAGCCTTCTACGACGGCGCTTCCGACAACGCTCCGGATCTGGAGATGAGAATGTGGATCCAAGCCATCGAAGAGGATAAGGACCCGGTCGTAACGCCGGAGCAAGCTTTCGTCGTGTCTCAAATTCTAGAGGCGATCTACGAGTCGTCGAAAACGGGCAAAGCGGTTTATTTGTAAGGAAAAGCGCGCGTTTTGCCGATTTAAAAAAGCCTTTGAACCCGCATATGTGCGGATTCAAAGGCTTTTTTGCTAAATTTCACAACGGTTGAAAGAGTCTTCTCCAGCGCTGGATTCCACTATCCCCTCTGGTCAGGGTCTCCCAGATGCGCATGCGCCCCTCCGAGATCGTTTTGTTTCACTATCCCCTCAGGTCAGGGTCAACTAATGTGCAAACACACCCTTCGTTGACGTTTTGTTTCACTATCACCTCTGGTCAGGGCCACCTAATGTGCAAATACACCCTTCATTGACGCTTAGTTTCACTATCCCCTCTGGTCAGGGTCTCCTTAATGCGCATACGTGCACTCGTTGTCCTTTTGTTTCACTATCCCCAGAGATCAGGACCATCTAATTATGCATACGCACCCTTCTTAATCGTTTTATCTTCACTATCCCCTCTCATCAGGTTGATGGGAGTTAAGATCATCTGATTGATGCAGCTACTAGATAGGGATCACGTAACAAAAAGTCCTGAGCTAATGGGATAGTGTCCTTAAGAGCAATAAAGACCATGCAACGGGTTACCTGAGCTAATGGGATAGTGCCCTAAAGGCCAGTGAAGACCATACTAAGGTGCGCCTGAGTTCATGGGATAGTGCCGTAAAGCGCTGTGGAAACATACAACGGGTCACCTGAGCTACAGAGATAGTGCATTATGCGCGCTAAACTTGAAAATGAGCTAGCTTAGGCCTGGAACGCCTCTACCTCCGCGAGAGTCGGCATGCCGTCCTGGGCGCCGAACGTCTGGACGGAGAGGGATGCCGCCTTAACCGCGAGCTGAACAGCTTCTCCGAGCGAACGTCCTGTTGCTAACCCGTAAGCGAGAGCGGCGTTAAAGCAATCTCCCGCTCCTGTCGTATCCACGACGTTGACGCGCGACGCCGGCACGGTTTGCAGCCGGCCGTCCACCAGGAAGGAGCTTCCGCTCTCCCCGCGCGTCACGATGACCGTACAGCCGTAACGGCTACTCCAGTCCTGCAAGCTTCGCTCGAGTTCCTCCTCTGACCGCGGCTCACTGCCGTAGAGGAGCGTCCACTCCGATTCGTTCGGCGTCAAATAATCCGTTAAGCCCAGCAGCTGTTCCGGCAGCGCAGATGCAGGAGCCGGGTTCAGGATCGTCGAAGCTCCGGCTGCCTTGGCGATCTCGAAAGCCGCCGCCACCGACTCCATTGGAATCTCGAGCTGGGCCAGTACGATCTGCTGTTCCTGAAGAAGCCTTGCCTGCCGCTGCACAAGATCCGCCGTGCACAAACCGTTAGCTCCCGACACCACGACGATGCAGTTGTCTTCCGGCGTATGGGAGATATGCGCGGTGCCCGTGCTTGTCCCCTCCAGCATCTCGATTGCCTCCAGGCTTACTCCGTTCCGTACCATCTGCTCCCTGATAGTGCTGCCGAATAAATCGGCTCCCACGCAGCCGATCAAGATCGTCTCCGCCGTCAGCCTGCTGCAAGCCAGCGCCTGGTTCGCTCCTTTGCCGCCCGGCACGTAATGCACCTCGTTACCGCCGATGGTCTCGCCGAGCCTCGGCAATCTCGGCATCGACACCACGATATCCATATTCAAGCTGCCCACAACCGCTATTCTAGGTTTCGTCATCAGTCATTCTCCTCCGAACAATAAAGAACTTCCGAACCAATAACTCGCACGCTCATGCTGAATTGCCACTAGCATACGTTCGACAATGGCCGATATAAACCCTGCATGGAAACCATACTACGGGTCGCCTGAGTTCAAGGGATAGTGTCGTAAAGGGCAGCACCACTGCTCCTTCGCGACCCGACGGCAAAAAAGCGTCCAATCCCAGAACGGGATCGAACGCTTCCAATTATCCGATTATTGCATGTGATCGGTCGATTACTGAGCCACCTTCGCCTGAGGCGCCTGTTCGATCTTGGCCTTCTGTCCTTCTAGCACCGGCGTTTTGCCTTCGTTGACGGCTTTGATTACCTCGAGCGGAAGCTTCGGCTTGCGGTCGAAGGTGAGCAGACCGTTAATTTCCTGCTCCACATCCGTTAATTGCGTATAGCAATAGCCTTGAATCGCCTTGGACTGAATGATCGGCTGCACGACATCGAGCAGCCTTCGCAGGAAATCTTCCTCGTCCGCCGCAGCCGAATACCCCCAGCCTGCCGAGTCGCCCTTGCGGAAGGAGATTCCCCCGAATTCGGAGAGATGAACCGGCTCGCCGTTGTAAGGGTAACCCGGAACGTAGATCCATCGGTTTTGCGCGATGCTGTCTACGGCGGACCTTGCCGTCGCGTAACGCTCCGCAAGCACCTCTCGCCGCCATTCGTAATCGTGAATCGTCGCGATGTCGGATTTCGTGTGCTCCCACCCATCATTCGATAACACTAACCGGGTGGCGTCCAGCGATTTCGTCAAATAATACATCGCCAGCGTATGCTCCTGCTGCCGCTTGTCGATCAGCATGTTCGGGACGCCCCAGCTTTCGTTGATCGGCAGCCAGACGACAATGCATGGATGGTTGTAATCGCGCTTTACGGCTTCTTGCCATTCCTGCGTGATGCGTCGCACGTACGTTTCGGAGAATTGATAGGCGTTCGCCATCTCTCCCCAAACAAGCAAGCCCAGCTTGTCGCACCAATAGAGATAACGGGGATCCTCGATCTTCTGATGCTTGCGAGCGCCGTTAAAGCCCATAGCTTTGGTCAGCTCCACGTCGCGGCGCAGCTCGTCGTCCGAAGCGGCCGTCAGAAGCCCCCCAGGGAAGTAGCCCTGATCGAGCACCAGCTTCATGTAATAAGGACGATTGTTTAGGCAGACCTTGCCGTCCTCGATCGATATTTTGCGCATGCCGAAGTAGGTGTCGACCTCATCCAGCAGCGCGCTCCCATCGTATAGCCGAAGCGTCATATCGTACAAATTCGGCTTCTCGGGCGACCACCAGCGGCCAAGACCGTGATCGTTAAAATCATGGAGCTTGATCGTCCGGGATTCCTCTTCTCCGTTCAGAGCGAACAGATCCTCCGATACGGGCTCCCCCTGGAACGTGATGGAGAGCTTTAGCAGTAGTCCCTTCTTCCAGCCTTCCGTGAAGACGCGAACGCCGATCTCGTTGCGGTCGATATCGGGGGTCAGCATCGTTCTCTCGATGTAGGAGCCGGTGACGGCTTCCAACCATACGGTCTGCCATATGCCCGTCGTCCGCGTGTAGAACACCATCTCGGACTGTTCCTTCCAGTACTGCTTGCCACGAGGAAGCGTCACGTCTTTACTGTAGTCCTTCGCTCTGACGACGATCTCGTTCTCTCCCTCGCGGGCAACCGTCGTGATCTCCGCCGTGAACGGCGTATGTCCTCCTTCGTGGTAAGCGACGAGATGCCCGTTCACCCATACCCATGCCGCATAGTCGACTGCTCCGAAATGAAGCAGAAGCCGCTTGCCCGCATAGGCTTCCGGCATCTGGAACGTCCTGCGGTACCAGACCAGATCATGTATCTCTTTCTCTCCGATTCCGCTGAGCTCGCTTTGGTAGCAGAAGGGCACTTGTATCGTGCGCTCGAAGCTGCGTCCCGTATGCCACCCGTCGCGCGCGCCTTCGTCCGAATCGTCGTACCGGAATTCCCAGCTGCCGTTAAGATTAAGCCATTCCCGCCTCTCGAACTGCGGGCGGGGGTATGCGCTCTCCAAGATGGTTTCCTTCATATTCTCTTCTCCTAGCCGATCCTAACGATCGTGTTGTATATTCTTTTTCTGTTTGCTTCATTGAATGGACGTTACGTTCAAGTCGCCAAGCGTCATATCGGATGCGTTATTCGAACGCAGGCCAACCTTCCCCTGCATGAAAGCGTCCGGATCGTCGTAAGTGAGCACAGGCTCTTTCTCGTCGCCAATATAAACCTGAATTTTACCACCAACCGCTTCGATCGCGAGCTTTTCGGAGCTCCCTCGGGGCAGCTTGATCTTCTCGGCAGCCACCATTGTGGAATCGTAATTGAGCTTGTGCAGCTCCAGCTTGCTTGGCGTCACCGCCAGGAAGTAGCCCATAAGCGAATCCGTTACTTGATCCGGGAAGTCGGATTCGTTCGTTACGCGGAAGAGCACGCCCGCTGCTCCGGACGCTTCCGGGCCAAGTTTGACGCTTGTTTCGATTCGGTAATCGGACCACCGTTCGCTGCCTCCGTACAGCTTCGCGTCGCTGAACGATACGCCCGCATACTCCGAATCCGTCGAATCCCATAATCCATGGATCTGGTCGGAAGCGGCATCCTGAAGCACCCGCTCCTCCGAGAACCTCGTATCGTCGACCGCGCGGAATGCCAGCCGTTTCAGCTCCAAGCCGCCGCTCTTCGCCTTCAGCGTAACGGTATGGATGCCGGCTTCCAGCTTCACGTTGCCTGCATGAACCTTCACCCATTCGCTCTCGCCCGCCGCTTCCTCATCCGCTGAAATGGTGAACGTGGCTGCCGTCTCGTCATCGACAAGCAGCTCAAGCTTGCGCTTGTCCGTTCCGGCCGCCACCGTGAGATCTAATCCGTACGTTCCCGCCTCGGATACGTTCACGATATACCGCAGCCAATCGCCGTCGCTGTTTAACCGTATGGCGTAAGCACCATCCGAAGCCAGCCGGAGATCGGTGCCGTCGGCCTGCCTCCATTCCGATGCGGATGACCGCTCCTTCACCGAGAAGCCTCTGCTCTCGCCCCGCAAATAATGCACGGCTTCGATTGTCCCCGGGAGAGCCTTCGTCGTTTCGAAATCGCTGCTTCCGCCAACCAGATTGGAGAAGGCGGTATAAGACAATTCCGGTTCGCCACCGCTATGCCGGTAGCCGATCCGGCCTCCGCCAAAATCCGAATCTTGCTGCTCGATTTTATTCAAGCCGTCGAAATAGACGCGAGTGACTCCTACCCCGTTCTCCACCCGAATCGTATGCAGCTTCGAAAAATCCGTGTCGTCCGGCAGCCCCGCTTCGGCCATGATCGTCTCCGTCCCTTCGTGAACGGCGACCAACCGAAGCTTTCTTTCGCTTTGCGAGATTTCCGCCATCCCGTAGTTCGACTCGTCCGCATGCGAGAATATCGCGGCCACCTTGGTATCCGCCGCCAGACCTCGAACATTGAATTCCGCCGTAAAGTCGGCTTCGGATGAGCCTGGGCTCAGAATCCGCAGCCCTTCTTCCGACTCCGTCCGCTCCCATTCCCCTAGTCCCGCGCTTGGCCGTCCTTCGAAGGCCGGCCTGCCCGGATACGGCTGCTCGTAGTTGGTAGGCCCAACCGCGTCCATGATGTCGCCGTTGAATACGAGCCGGTCGATGTTCATCTGCCTCACGGGCGGACCTTCGGCCGAACGGCCCACTAGATTATGATAGACGAGATAATGCGAATCGAGATCCGGGCCCATCACCGTCGAGCTGTGTCCGAGTCCGAAGAAGTCCGGCTTCGTGCTGATGACGATCGGATTGTTGTCCGGCACCTTGTACGGCCCCGTCGGGGACTCGTCTGATACCGCGTAAGCGATCCTATACCCTTTGCTGAACACATGATTGCCGGTGAACGTCATGTAATATTTGCCGCCGCGCTTGATGATCATCGAGCCTTCCGTCCAATGGCCGAGGAACGTGCCCGGGATCGGGGCTCCGAAGCCGAACGCGGCCGGATCGTTCATCGGCACGCCGACGATCCCTTCGGTTCCCGCGTGGGTGAACGTCCATGAGCCGTCGTCGTCGATGAAAACGGAGCCGTCAATGCTCATCCCTAGGTTTTCGGTAATCCGCTCGAAAGGACCGGTCGGCGATTCGCTTCGGAACACGTAGTGTCCCCGTCCCGCCGGGGAGGTGTACAAGTAGAAGTAGCCGTTCCAGTACGTCACTTCCGGAGCGTAAGCGCCCGTCGAGACGGGATCCTCCGTGACGAGCCCGGCATAGCTCCAATTGACCAAGTCTTCCGACTTCCACGCTTTAATGCCGACCCGATGATCCTTGGTGCTGACATAGAGATAATAGCTGCCGTCATGCCGCATAACGAACGGATCCCCGTTGCCGTAATCGTCCCATTCTTCTTCCAGTTGGGGGAAAGGATTGCTGTATACCGATTCGTATTTGTTCAAATCGATCGCCTCCGGTTTGGATGTTGCCTCGCAGCCCGTCATCATAATCGCCGCCGCGAACCCGATGACGGCGGCCTTCGTGATGACCCGATCGCGAACCCGCGTCGCGCTTCCTCCGCGCTTCATCGCTTACCCCTTGATCCCGCTGATCGCGAGCGATTCGATGAAATAACGCTGACAGAAGAAGAACACCAGAATGACCGGGATCATCGCGATGACGGCGGCCGCCATGATCATTGGATAATTGGACTGCCCGATATACAGCGCCTGCATCGACGCGATCAGCACCTGAATCGTCTGATTCTCCGGCGTATGCAAGTAGATGAGCGGTCCCAGGAAGTCGTTCCAGATGCCCATGAAGCCAAGCGCCGCTTGCGCCGCGAGCGCGGGCTTCATAACCGGGAGGGCGATCGACCAGAAGATGCGCGGAAAGCTGCAGCCGTCGATCTTGGCCGCCTCGATCAAATCGTTCGGCAGCGCGCCGGATAAGTACTGGCGCAGGAAGAAAACGACGACGATATTGCCGAACAGCCCCGGAATGATGAGCGGCAGAAGCGTATCGACCCAGTTGAGCCAAGAGAAGCCGATGTACTGCGGAATCATCACGACCGAATACGGGATCATCATCGTGCCGAGCAGGCCCATAAACAGCGCGTTTTTGAGCGGGAAGTCGAATTTGCTGAACGCGTAGGACGACATCGCGCTGACGAACAAGCCGATCGTGAGCACCGTCACGACGATGATCAAGCTGTTCGCGAAGCCGTTCAGAAGCGGCGATTGCTCCCATACGTCGGAATAGTTGCCGAACGTGGCCGGCTCCGGAATCCACTTCGGCGGTATTTCGAACACGTTGCGTTGATCCTTCATCGAAGTCGACAGCGTCCATAGGAACGGCGCGATCATGAAGACCGTGCCGGCGAGCAGGATAAGGAACGACCAGATATTTGCGATTTTTTGCTGCTTCACCCGTATCCCTCCTTAATCCTGATAAACCCATTTGTTGGATAGTTTAAATTGAATAAGCGTAACGATGAAGATCAGAATGCCGAGCAGCCAAGCCGCGGCGCTTGCGTAGCCCATGTTGAAGTACTTGAAGGCATGCTCGAAAATATAAAAGACGATCGTCGCGCCGCTGTATTCCGGTCCTCCGTCAACCGCCAAAACGTAAATTTGGCTGAACGACTGGAACGCACCGATAATGCCCATGACGAGAACGAAGAAGTGAATGGGCGTCAGCAGCGGAACGGTAATTTTCGTGAATTTATGCCAGGCTCCCGCGCCGTCGATTTCCGCGGCTTCATAATAAGAGGAAGCAATGGATTGCAGACCGGCCAAATACAGGACCATATTGCCGCCGACGCCTCCCCACAGGCCGATCAGGATAAGGGACGGCTTCACCCAATCCGCGTCTCCGAGCCAATTCGGCCCTTGGATGCCGAACCAATCCCAGAGCAAGTTGTTCAGAAGTCCGTAGTCCTTGTTCAGGATCCACTGCCACAGCAAAGATACCGCGATAATTGGCGAGATGACGGGCAAATAATAAATGGTTCGCATGAACGAAATGCCCTTCAGCGGTCGGTTCATCAGAATCGCCAGCAGCAGAGAGATCACCATGCCGATCGGAATGCCGATCATGAGATAGACGGTGTTGAACAATGATTTGAATACTTTCTCGTCCTGCAGCAGCTCCTTGTAGTTGCCAAGTCCGGCGCTGGTAGGCGAGGTTAGCATATCCCAATTCTGAAAGCTGATATAGATGGAGAAAAGCATCGGCGCAAGGCCGAAAAGAAGAAAGCCGAGCACCGGCGGCGCCACGAACAGGTACAGCCAGAATAGCTCTTTTCTTCGATAGCCGGAAAACTTGGTTGTCGTCATATCCGTTCCACCTTCGTTCAGGATCGCCCGCGCCCGAGGGCGGCTTGGAAGGAAGGGAACGGCTGCGCCGAATCCCTCCCGCTCCCGTTCCCTCCGCGGTCCTACTTATTGTTCTTGTCGTACAATTCCTGCATCTGCGGCTTCATTTGAGCCGTCCAATCCTTGGCCGTCATCTCTCCGGTCCACACCTTGCTGGCGTTCTGCCAGAACGTATCGATCCATTGCGTGTCCTTGGAGCCGTAAGGAATATCCGGGCGGCCGTAATCTTGAATGATATCGAGGAAAACTTGACGATTCGCCGGCGACTTATCCATCTCGAGGAACTCACCGTTTGCCATGTCGATTAAGTTCGGAACCGCTTGGCCTAGCGTGAAGTTCTCGCGCTGACCGTCGGCGTCGAGCGACAGGAACGCCGCCAGGTCGAACGCTTCTTGAGGATGCTTCGATTTCGCCGAGATGCCGAAGCCCATGGAGCCGAGCCAAGTTGCCGTCTTGCCGGTGTTCGGGCTGGCCGGCCAAGCGGCGATATCCCAGCCGAAAGGAAGCTCCCAGAAGCCTGGTTGATCCCACGGTCCCATCGCGAACATTGCAAGCTGTCCGTTCAAGAAGCGCGTATACGCGTTCATCGCTTGCTCCGCTTCCTGGTCCGGGCTAACCTTGTGCACCAGGTTCAGGTCGGCGACAAATTGCATCGCCTCGTAAAATTCAGGTTGATCCACCTTCACTTCGCCGGCAGCGTAGTCGATAAATTCCCCGCCGTTGCCCCAAACCGCGGACTCCAGGCTATATGCGCCAACGCCGTAAACCTCGGGTTTGCCGTCGCCGTTCTCGTCGGACGTCAGCTTCTTCGCCGCGTCCAGCATGTCGTTCCACGTCCACTCGCCCGCTTTGGCCGACGGTACCGGCACGCCGGCTTTGTCGAACAAGTCCTTGTTGTACACCATCGCCCAAGGACCTACGTCCTTCGGCAGACCGTACGAATCGCCTGAGCCGATCTTCGAGCCGTCGTAACGATAACGGTCCATCGCTTGCTTCCATACGTTGTCCGGATTGAACAAGCTGGTCTGGTCCAGGTAAGGCTGAATATTAAGAAGAGTGCCTGCTTCCGCGAAACGGTAGAATTCCGCGCTGCCTACGTAGAAGACGTCCGGCGCTTTGCCCGATGCGATAAGCGTTTTCATTTTTTGCGCGTATTCGCCCGGCGGGACGGATGTATACTTCACCGTGACGTTCGGATACTTGTCTTCGAAGGATGCGATCAGCTTCTCGAATATGCTCTTTTCCGTCGGGTTGCCGTGACCCATAAACTCAATCGTGACCGGCTCTTTGTTGTCCCCCGAGCCGCTGCCGGCGTTCGTTTGCTCCTCGCCGGCATTATTCCCGGAGGGCTCCGGGGTATTGCCGCCGCCGCTGCATGCGGATGATACCAGCGTTAACGCCAGGAGCAAAACCATGGACCATTTCATTTTCCGTTTCACCATAATCCCCTCTTTTTCACATTAGAGTTTTGGAAGCGCTTTACAATGAAATAATATAATATAATGTTATAATTTTATATACTCTATTTAGTATAAAATATTAATCATCCATCTTCACCAAGCGAACAGGAACAATCGTTCTTCGGGCATCGTATTCGCCTTCGATCTGCTCCAGCAGCATCTCGACGGTAAGCCGGCACATCTCCTCTTCGTTCTGGCGAACGTGGCTCACCTGCGGGAGGTCGGGCGGGTCGAAGGTGACAAGCTCCAGCTGGTCCGGGATGGACCTCCCCAGCCGAGTGGCCGCTTGGAAGGTCGCGCGGCATAATTCGGTGTTGACCGTCATGGCCGCCGTAATCTGAGGCCTTTCCTTCAGGAACTCCCCGATCGATTCGCCTGCCCGGCCCGACACGATCAGCTCAAGCGGGATAAGGCACCATAAGCTTTTGTCGATCGAAGCTTTGTGCTCCAGATACGCCTGCTCAAACCCCTGGGCGCGCTCGTCCGTCACGGAATTCGTAATTTCAGGTGAAATGAAGGCTATTTCTGAATGGCCTTTATCAAGCAAGTAAGAGACGGCTTCCTTCGTGCCGTTCATATTGTCCGAGCTGACACTGTACGTTTTGATCTCCTTCAAGAAACGGTCGATGAGCACAAACGGAAACCGGTCGAGCGACAGCCGCAGGATGGAGTCGTTGTACGTTTCGTTCTCGACGGGGAAGATGACGAGTCCATCCACCCCTTGCTTCAGGAAGGACGCGATTACCTGGGCCTCTTCCTCCTGCGATTCCCGCGTAATGCGCAGCATAAGCTCGTAGCCGCTCGCCGACACGTACTTCTCGAGACCGTCCAGAAACCGCTGGTCGACCTTCGTCTTCATCGTCGGCAGCACAAGCCCGATTCGTCCGCTCCTGCCGGGCTCGCCATACTCTTCATAGGAGGAAGCATGCTCCGGCCTGCTCATGACGAACGTCCCTTTCCCTTGAATCCGGACGAGCAAGCCTTCTTCCATTAAGCCGATCAGCGCGTTTTTGCTCGTGATCTGGCTGACCCTGTACTTCTCGGACAGCTCCTTCTCGGAAGGAACGCGGTCGCCCTCCCGCAGCTTGCCGCGGGCGATCAAACGCTTGATATCCTGTTGAATCTGCTTGTAGAGCGGAAGCGTTTTCAGAACTATCACTACCTTCATATAAAAGTAATATATAATATATATTATTATACTATTTAGTTTGATCTGTAAATAAAAAAACCTTCGGAGGTCTCCCCCGAAGGTCATTCAAGCTGCTCTATTTCCATACGATTTGCACCGGAACGACTTCTCTCCTCGGCTCATAACGCCCCTGGAGCTGTTCTGCCAGCAGTTCGACGGTTAGCCGGCCCATCTCGTCGATTTGCTGCTCGATGTATGACACGTGCTCCAGCTCCGATTCGTCGAACGCGACGATTTCCGCCGCGGGTTCCGCGAGCTCCCGCTTCCTCAGGAGTTGATGGGCGTAACGAGCCAGCTCCGCGTTCACCGCGAACACGGCGGTTATCCCGTCCTGCCCTTCAAAGAAGGCTTGGATTCTCTCCAGGCCTTTGCCCTCGGCAAGGGTCTCGAGCTTAAGCGTGCACCAGAGCGACTTGTCGATCGGCAGCTGATGATCGGTGAAGGCCAGCTCGCAGCCCCTTGCTCTCTCGTCGGTCGCTGTATTTGTTATCTCCGGGGTCAGGTACGCGATGCGCCGATGCCCCTTCCCGATTAAGCCGGAAACCGCTTCTCTTACCCCGCCCATGTTGTCCGAGCTGACGCTGTACGTCTTGATTTCCTTCAGAAACCGGTCGACAAGCACGAGCGGCACGCGGTCGAGCGACAAGCGAAGAATCGTTTCATTATAACTGTCCTGTTCGACCGGAAATACGATAAAGCCGTGTACGCCGCGCATGCGGAAGCGCTCGATCGCGGCCGCCTCTTCCTCCGGCGATTCGCGCGTGATTCGAATAATAAGCTCGTATCCCGCTTCCGCGCAGTGCTTCTCGAGACTGTCCAGCAGCCGCTGGTCGATTCTCGTCTTCATGGACGGTAGAATAAGAGCGATCGTAACCGCCGTCTTCTCTAGCCCTGTTTTTGTCCGACCCGCGTCAACTTGTGCTGCGTCCGATTGCCGCACGAAAGTACCCTTCCCCCGATAGCGGACAAGCAGTCCTTCCTCGACAAGTCCTTTAATCGCGTTTTTGGTCGTCATCTGGCTGACGCCGTATTTCTCCGCCAGCTCCTTCTCCGACGGCACCAAATCTCCCGGACTCAGCTCGCCGGCATGGATTTTGCTAACGATGTCTTGTTGGATCTGCTGGTATAATGGCCTGCCCATCCCGTTCCTCTCTTCCGCTCCGCAATCTATATCGCCTATAAGTATATTTAGTATAACTTATTATATGCAAATTGTAAGCATATGCCGGACAGTCTGGCATTCACACCTGCCCTTTCCTCCCCATACAGTATCATAAAGGAGGATTAGGCATATGCTGTTGACCCGGTACGACATGGAGAATCGGACGGGGGACGAAGCCGAGGACTGGCATTCGGATGCCTTCCGGTTATTCGACGAGAAAATGTCCGATCCTATTCATAAATTCCCTTGCATTCCGGCCACGATCGGCCATAAGCTCGGGCACCTCCGGTACGGATTTTTGGAGGATCCCAAAGAGGTGGCGTCTGCCTCCAAGCTGGCCGCGCTTCTGGAGCAATACGGCGCCGAATCGCGTGCGTTCGGCAGCTATACGTCGTTGATCGCTATATTCAAGACGCCCGCCGATCTCGTTCGCACGCACGCGGTCGACGATTATCGTCTCCTATTCTGGGAGCTTCTGTCCAAGGTACATGCTTATGATGTTAAGGAGTGGCCTTCCGATATTCCAACCGATCCCGATCATCATGTCTGGGAATACTGCTTCGGCGGGGAAAAATATTTTATGTACTGCGCGACTCCCGCCCACCACAGCCGCGTAAGCCGTTCTTTTCCCTACTTCTTATTCGCGATAACGCCCCGATGGGTGCTGGACCGGTTTAACGCCAATCCGAAGACGGCCGCGTCAATCAAACGACAAATCAGGGATCGAATCGTCGACTACGACGGACTGGGCATCCATCCGGATTTGAATCAGTACGGCAGCGAGCACAACTTCGAATGGAAGCAATATTTCCTTGGGGACGATTCGAAGTCAGCCGCCGAGGCAGGATTGAAATGCCCGTTCGCCCATCTGCATTCCCCGAAAAAGTAAGACGCAAACAGTCGTACAACCCTCCTTGTCCGAATAGATTGTACTATTGCAGGAATCTATTCGGATCGGGAGGAACAGGAATGAGCTTATTGTTGAGTTACGTGCTGCTCGGGCTGTCGCTTGCGGCCCCGATCGGTCCCGTCAACGCCGCCCAGATGGACCGCGGGCTGCGCGGAGGTTTTTGGAACGCTTGGCTTCTCGGGCTTGGCTCGATGGCGGCGGATCTCGTATTTATAGGCGTCGTTTATTTCGGCACCGTGCATTTTCTAGAGGTTCCCCTGATCAAAACATTTCTGTGGCTGTTCGGCTGCTTCGTTCTTATTTATAGTGGAATCGACGCGTTTAAGGGCGCCGGGGAACAAAACCTCATGCGCGGCGGTCAGACGGAGACGCTATCGAAGTCGTTTCGTACAGGCTTTCTTATCTCCATATCCAATCCGCTCTCGATCATGTTTTGGCTAGGGCTTTACGGCTCCGTGCTAGCGGAAACTGCCCGAACCCACGGAACGAAAGAGCTGCTTCTGTACACGTGCGCCATTCTCGCAGGCATTATCGCTTGGGATTTTTTTATGGCGCTGACGGCCAGCTCGTTCCGCAAGCTGCTGAACGGCCCCCTTATTCGGATGATATCGTACGTGTCGGCGATTTCGCTCATCGGCTTCGGGCTCTATTTCGGCTGGCAGGCATGCCTCGTGTTGTTCCGATAGGAAGCGAGCTGCATAACCGGCAACTGATCTCCACACACTATCCTGTGCTACAAAAAATAATTGCACAGGAGATAACAAATTGAGCAAAGCTAGCAAAGAGAAGCCCATGAAATGGTGGCATTTATCGCTGCTGGGCGTTGCATGCACGATCGGCACCGGGTACTTTCTCGGAACGAGCGTAGGTATCCGAATCGGCGGACCCGCTTTAACATTTGGGTTTCTGCTGGCCGCTGCCGGCGCGTTTGTTGTTTTCGACGTGCTGGCTCGCATGACCGCAAACGATCCGAAAGAAGGCTCGTTCTGCGCGTATGCCGGAGAAGCGTTCGGGCGATGGGCCCGCTTCGGGAGCGGTTGGGTCTACTTAGCCTCGGAGCTGCTCATTATGGGCAGCCAGATGACCGCGTTATCTCTGTTCACGAGGTTCTGGTTCCCGAACGTGCCGATGTGGATTTTTGCCTCGATATACGGCGTGCTGGGCTTAGGCGTCATTTGGATCGGCACCAAAGGCTTCGAGAGAACAGAGCACATTCTCGCCGCGATCAAGCTTTCCGCCATCGTCGTATTCATCGCTTTGGCCGTCTGCGCGCTGTTCGGCTTATTCGGCAAAGCCGAAACCGCCCCGTCATGGCCCAAAGCTTTTTTCCCTGCCGGTCCGCTAGGCGCTTGGTCCAGCTTGATTTTCGCCTTCTATTCGTTCGGCGGCATCGAGATTATGGGACTCATGGCCATTCGGCTAAAGGATCCGAAGGAAGCGCCGAAGGCGGGAAGGCTGATGATCTCAACCCTTACCGCGCTGTACGTCGCCTCGATGCTTCTTGTCTTTACTTTGGTGCCTTGGGATAGCATCAAATCGCAAAAAAGTCCTTTTATCGAGTCGCTGAAAGGTTACGGCCTTGCCTTTGTCCCCCACTTGTTCCACGGCGTGTTCATCGTGGCGGGCTTCTCGACCATGGTCGCTTCCTTGTTCGCGGTCATCACGATTCTGACGACGCTGGCCAAAAACAAAGACGCCCCTCCCGTTCTGGCGAAGACGGGCAAAGGCAAAAAGAAGCAGCCTTATTTCGCCATCGCGGTTACAGCCGGGGCGATGGTTGTCTCCGTCGTGCTTGCCCTCCTCATGCCGGACGAGCTCTATGAATACATCACGACCGCCGCGGGGCTGATGCTGCTCTATAATTGGACCTTCATCCTGTTCACGTCCGGCAAGCTGCTGGACTTGTCTGCTTGGGGACAAACGAAGCGGTGGACGGGCGTCGTGATCATCTTGCTTGCGGTCAGCGGCACCTCGCTCCATCATACGAGCAGGCCGGGCTTCTTCATCAGTATGGGTTTTGTGGTGCTTATCGGGGTCGTTACGATCTTCATGAAGAGAGTTTGGAAGAAAAAAGGGACGGACACCGTCGAAACCGGGTAGCGGTACGACAAAAGGCGATGCAAGCCTAAGCTGCATCGCCTTTTTGGTTATTAGCGGGCTGTGAGCGGCCGCGGTTATTTTCTCATATAGCTGATCGCCACCGTCTTCGGACCCGTGTGGGAGCAAATCGTGCAGCCGCCTTCGATGACGATGATTTCTTTGACGGAGGTGTGCTCGAGCAAGTAGCTTCGCATGAACTCAGCCGCCTTCTCCGCGACCGTCTGGGCGATAACGATCAAATTCAGGTCAATATGCTGAATGTTCTCCACAACGTTCTGCATGACGTTTTCGAGCGCTTTCTGCGTTTTGCCCCTGTACTTCTTCGTCGACACAATCAGCCCGCGCTTAATCCCGAGAACAGGCCGGATCTGTAGCATGCTGCCGATCATGCTCTGGATGCTGGAAACCCGGCCTCCTTTGTGCAGATAGTCGAGGCGATCGATAAGAATATCGATTTCTACACGGTCCCTGCGCTCCTCGATGGCCGCAACCGTGTCCGCGATGCTTACGCCTTGCTCCAGCATGCGCGCCGCCATGATGACCAGCATGGCGTAACTCGCCGACAGATGGGTGGAATCCACGATCGTGACCTTGCCTTCCGGCATTTCTTCCATGGCGATTCTAGCATTCTGATAGGTTGAAGAAACCTCGGCCGACATGCTGATATACAAGACGCTATCGCCGTTCGCGGTCGCCTCATGGAACGCCTTCATGAAGTCGTTCGGAGACGGAGCCGCGGTCCGCGGAAGCACGCCTGTGTCGTCCACGCGCCGGTAGATGTCCTCCGTCGCGATGTCGACGCCGTCCCGGAAGCTCTGCTCGCCGAAAATGATATAAAGCGGCACGATCGTAATGCCGTATTTCCGAATCCACTCTTGCGGAAGATCGGAAACGCTGTCTGCGAATAATCGGATGTTGGTCAACACGCTTCCTCCAATCGAATCTTTTATCCCAATCAGTATATAATAGATTCGACTCGAAAGAAATGAGAGAGCTTCGAAAAAACGACAAAATTCGAGGTTTCCGTCACTCCGGATCGGGCAGCTTCGTTTTGGCGATTCTCTGATCCATGGCCTCGTATTCCTCGTAACGGATCGTCTCGTACAGCTCCTTGCGCGTCTGCATCTCCCCCAGCATGGCGGCTTGCGATCCGTTCCTCTTCATTTCTCCGTACACCCGCTCGTAAGCTTTGGCCGCAACTCGGAGCGAGGTAACCGGATAGATGACCATCTTAAAGCCCCAGCTTTGGAACTGCTCGGCCGTATAATAAGGGGTGCGGCCGAATTCGGTCATATTGGCGAGCAGCGGGCAGGAGACCGCCTCGCCGAAACGCCGGAATTCCGCTTCGCCCTCGAGCGCTTCGGGGAAGATGCCGTCCGCGCCCGCCTCCAGATAAAGGCGGGCCCTGCTGACCGCCTCCTCCAGTCCTTCGACGCTTCTCGCGTCGGTGCGGGCGATAACGAGCAGCGATGGACTCGCCTCCTTGATCGCGCGTATTTTTTGCGCCATTTCTTCGGGGGACACCAGCTTCTTGCCATTCAGATGACCGCATTTCTTCGGCATCTCCTGATCCTCGATCTGGACGGCCGCCGCCTTCGCTTCTACCATTTCCTTGGCGGCTCTTGCCGCGTTCAGAATGCCGCCGAAGCCGGTATCGATATCCGCCAGCACGGGCAGTCCCGTCGCCCTCACGAGCTCGCGGACGCGGTCCGCCAGCTCGAGGGAGTAGACGAGGCCGAGATCCGGCAGCCCTCGGCTTGCCGTATATGCGGCCCCGGACAAATACAGGGCTTGAAACCCGCTTCGCTTGGCGATTCTGGCCGCCATGCCGTCATGCGCGCCGGGAATTTGGAGCACTGACTCGCCCGTTATCAGCTCCCGGAATCTCTCGGCCAGCTCGCGCTGCTCTGGTTCTCTCTCAATTAACCAAGACATAGACGCCTTCACCACCAACCCTTATTGTCAAAAGACTCATATGACCAGCATCTCCATAAACCGCGTCACCGGCATCTCGGGCAGCCTGACCGGATCAAAGCCGGCGGTCAATATGTCGGCGGCGCGCTTCCGCGGAAAACGGGTCAGCAGGCTGGCTTCGCACTTTTCGATCACCTTCGGCAGTCCTTCGCCGCGCCGCCTGCGGTGACCGATCGGGTAATCGCAGACGATCTTCTCCGAGGATGTCCCGTCCCGGTAATGGATTTGGACCGCATTGGCAATCGAACGCTTCTCCGGATCCATATAATCCCGACTGTAGCCCTCGTCGTGCACGACGGTCATCTTCTCCCGCAGCGCGTCGATACGCGGATCGCGTGCGGCTTCTTCCTCGTAATGGTCGGCGGTGAGATGGCCGTGAATGAGCGCCGCCGCCACCATGTACTGCAGGCAGTGGTCGCGATCGGCCGGATTATGGAGCGGCCCCTTCTTGTCGATGATCCGAATCGCGGATTCATGCGTCGTCAAGGTAATGCCCGCTATATCGTCCAAGCGGTCCTTCGCCGAAGCATGGAGGGCAAAAGCGCATTCCACCGCGGTCTGGGCATGGAACTCCGCGGGGAACGATATTTTGAGCAGCACATTCTCCATCACATACGTCCCAAGCGGCCGGGCAAGCGTAAGCGGCTTGCCACCGAACAAAACATCCTGGAAGCCCCATCTTGGAGCGGAGAGCGCCGTCGCATAACCCATTTCGCCGCTTTGCGCCATAAGGGCGTGCCGGACGGCCCTGCTTGTCGCGTCCCCCGCCGCCCACGATTTGCGGGAGCCGGTATTGGGCGCATGGCGGTAGGTTCGCAGGCTTCCTCCGTCCAGCCAAGCGTTGGATACGGCGTCCGCGATTTCTTCGCGAGTCAGCCCAAGCATCGCGGCCGACACCGCGGTCGAAGCGATGCGAACGAACAGCACGTGATCCAGGCCAACCCGGTTCATGGCGTTATCGAGCGCGAGCACGCCTTGAATTTCATGCGCTTTGATCGCGGCGGTCAAGACGTCTCTCATGAGAAGCGGCGGGCGTCCGTCGGAAGCCGCCGTTCGGCTCAAGTAATCGGCCACGGCGATAATCGCCCCCAGATTGTCGGAAGGATGTCCCCATTCGGCCGCCAGCCAGGTGTCGTTGTAATCGAGCCAGCGGATCAGGCAGCCGATGTTGAAGGCCGCGTGGACGGGATCCAGCTCGAGACGCGTGCCGGGCACCCTTGCGCCTCCGGGCAGGACCGCGCCCGGCACGATAGGCCCGATATGCTTGGCGCATTCCGGATATCTTAGCGCCAAGACGGCGGTGCCGATGGAGTCCATCAGCACGTACTGCGCGATACGATACGCTTCTTCGCTAGCTGGTTGATAGCTGTACGCGTAATCGGCGATGTCCGCGATCAGCTTATCCGTTTTCTTGTTCGTTTCCACCGTTTGGATCCGCCTCCCTCTCCGCGCCGCGCCCGACCCGCAAGCCTCGCGGCCCCGTATAGCGGACTCTCGGCCGAAATAATCGGTTGTTCTCATGCTGCTCCATGACATGGGCGCACAGACCGGCCGTGCGCGCGGCAAAAAACACCGGCGTGAACAGCGGCGTCGGGATGCCAAGCAAATGATAGACCGGCGCCGCGTAATAATCGAGATTGGGGAACAGCTTTTTTTCGCTGGCGACAATCGTTTCGCCGACGACGCACATCCGTAGAAGCCGGTCGTCTCCCCGTTCCGCGGACAGCTCTGCAAGGGCCTCCTTCATTAGAAGCGCCCGAGGATCGGGCTTCTTCATGTAGACGCGATGGCCGAAGCCCATAATCCGTTCCTTGGCCGCAAGCTTGCTCCGGACAAGAGTCTCCATCCCGGCTTCCGTCTCCGCTTCGAGCAGCATATCCATCACCGCTTCGTTCGCCCCTCCGTGCAGCGTTCCCTTCAACGAGGCTACTCCTCCCGAGAGAGCGCCGTAAACATCGGAATGGGTCGAGGCGATCACGCGCGCGGCGAACGTAGAGTTCGGCATCTCATGCTCGCTGTAAGCAATCAGAGATTGGTCGAACAACCTCGCCTCTAGCTCGCTTGGCTCCCTGCCCGTCAGCAGGTACAAGAATCCTGCCGAATAGGGCAGGTCCGCGCGCGGAGCCAGTGGCTCGTGCCCCGTTACAATACGGTAGCCGTTCGCGCAAAGCTGCGGCACCTTGGCGAGAAGCCGGACCGCCTTGCGGCGATTCGCCTCCCGCGACCGGTCATCCAGCTCGGGGTCATAGCTTGATAGCGATGAAATGCCCGTCCGGAGTACATCCATCATGTTCGCGTCTTTGGGAAGAAGGGCGAGCAGACGATAGATGGCATCATTCATGCCGTATTCCGCTTTCAACCGTTCCTCTAGCGCCTCCTTCTCATCTACGCCAGGCAAACTGCCGTCAAGCAGCAAGCCGGCCACCTCCAAATAACCGGCCTGTCGGGCAAGCTCCATCAAATCATAGCCCCGAATAATGATCTGCTCGTTCTCCACGTCCAAATAAGAGATCGAAGTTTCGCTGGCGATTACGTTTTCGAGCCCGGGTACATAATCGGATTCTCGCATTATCCTGTCCCTCCTCCATGCATCAAGATTCCTTGAGCACATGCTTCGAAATGACGAGGCGCTGGATTTCGTTCGTCCCTTCATAGATTTGCGTCACCTTGGCGTCGCGGAACAATCGCTCGACCGGATAATCCCGCATATAGCCGTAGCCGCCATGTATTTGTACCGCCTCGGCCGCGGCATGCATGGCGGCGTCCGAGCAGAACCGCTTCGCCATCGAAGCTTCCTTCGGACAGCGGATCCCTCGGCTCCGCAGCGAGGCCGCCTGGTAGAGAAGCAGCCTTGCCGCTTCAATATTGGTCGCCATGTCGGCGAGCTTGAACGCGATAGCCTGATGCTCGGCGATCGGCTTGCCGAATTGGCGGCGCCGCTTCGCATATTCGATCGAATAGCCGAGCGCGGCTTCCGCGATGCCGAGCGCCTGGGCGGCGATGCCGATCCGGCCGCCCTCAAGATGATCGAGGGCAATTCGGAGCCCTTCGCCCTCCGCTCCTAGAAGCTGGCTCGCCGGAAGCGCGACATCCTCGAAGACGAGCTCCGTCGTGCTGGAGCCATGAAGTCCGAGCTTACGCTCGCTCCGGCCAACCGACAGCCCCGGCGTCCCCCGCTCCACGATAAAAGCGGATAAACGCTTTGCTCCTTTCGTATGGTCCGTTACGGCGAAAGTAAGGAACGTGTCTGCATAGCCGCCATTCGTAATAAACGTTTTTATGCCGTTCAGCACGTATTGCTCTCCTCGCTTCTCGGCTGTCGTTCGAATGCCGGACGCGTCGGAGCCGGCGCTCGGCTCCGTGAGGGCGAACGCCCCGATGAATTCTCCTGCCGCAAGCTTGGGCAGATAACGCCGCTTCTGCTCCTCGTCGCCATGGCTGAGGATCGGCTGGGTCGCCACGGAAGCATGCACGGACAAGATGACGCCGACCGCGGCGCTCACCCGGGATATTTCGTGAATCGCGATGATCGTGGACAGATAATCCGCCCCCGCGCCGCCCCACTGCTCGGGTACGGCAATTCCCATCAGCCCCAGCTGCCCCATCTTCTTCACGGCCGCAAGGGGGAATTCATCCTTCTCCTCCATAACCGGAACGAGCGGGGCAATCTCGCGCCTGGCGAAATCCCGCACCATTCGGCGCAGCGCTTCTTGCTCCTCCGTGAACGAGAACATGCGGCATCCTCTCCTTATTCGTAGCTGTAAAATCCGCGTCCCGTCTTACGTCCAAGCCAGCCTGCGCGAACATACTGACGAAGCAGCGGACATGGCCGGTATTTGGAGTCTCCGAATTCAACGTGCAGCACCTCCAGAATCGACAAGCAGGTATCGAGCCCGATAAGATCCGCCAGCGTGAGCGGGCCCATCGGATGCCGCATGCCGAGCGTCATGATGCCGTCGATCGCATCGCGTGAAGCCACCCCCTCGTATAGACAAAAAACGGCTTCGTTGATCATCGGCATCAGCACCCGATTCGAGACGAAGCCGGGGAAGTCGCGAGCCTCGATCGGGTTCTTCCCTAACCGCACGGCAAGCTCACGGATGAGCGCGGTCGTCTCGTCCGAAGTCGGAAGGCCGCGGACCACCTCGACAAGAGGCATAACCGGTACCGGGTTCATAAAATGCATTCCTATAACGCGGTCCGGACGCTTCGTCACTCCTGCAAGACGCGTAATCGACAGCGAGGACGTGTTGCTAGCCAGGACGGTCGAGCTGGCGCAAATTGCATCCAGTCGGCGGAACAGCTCTGTTTTCACGGCAATGTCCTCGCTGATCGCTTCGATGACGAGATCCGCGCCAGCGGCGTCGCCAAGAACGGCAGTAGGAGTAATCCTCTCGATGATCTGGCCCGCTTCTTCTTCGGTCCTGCGTCCCTTATCGACCTCGCGCCGCAGCATTGTTCGAATGCTCTCTACGCCTCGAACCGCGCGGGCATATTCGATATCGTGCAGCAGCACCTGCAAGCCCGCCGCGGCTGCTGTCTGAGCGATGCCGCTGCCCATCTGCCCGGCCCCCGCAATCATCATTCGATTGATGTTCACGACTGATCCCTCCCGCATATCGAATCGTACGCTTCCATATGACGGTTACCCTTCTACCTTCAAGAGAACGGCGTCTCCCTGCGCGGTTCCGCTGCAAATGGCCGCTATGCCAAGTCCTCCCCCCCTTCGCCTAAGCTCATAGATTAGCGACATGACGATGCGCGCCCCGCTCGCGCCGATAGGATGCCCCAGCGCAATCGCTCCTCCGTTCACGTTCACAAGGTCGGGCTTCCAGCCGACCAGCTTGCCGCTAGCGAGCACGACCGCGGCGAACGCTTCATTAATCTCAAACAGCGCAATTTCCTCCAAACCCACTCCCGCAGCCGAGAGCAGCTTTCGAACGGCATGCCCTGGAGCTTCGGCAATTCTCTCCGCTTCGAGAGCAACCTCGGCATGCCCGATTATCGTGGCAAGCGGACGGATGCCCCGCGCTCGCGCAGCCCCCTCCGCCATGAGTACTAGCGCCGCGGCTCCGTCGTTTACTCCCGGCGCATTGCCGGCCGTTACCGTCCCGCGCTCGCCGAATAAAGGCGGCAGCTTTGCCATCGCGGAGATGCTCGCGTCTCTTCGCGGCGCTTCGTCCATGTCCGCGATCGAAGCTTCGCCTTTTGCTCCTTGTGTGCGAACAGGGACAATCTCTTCCGCCAGCTTGCCCTCTTCAATCGCTTTAACAGCACGCTGATGGCTGCGAAACGCCCATTCGTCCTGAGCTTCCCGTGATATGCCGTGTACCTCCGCCGATTCGTCTCCGTATACTCCCATATGAACCGTCCCGAAGGGGCAGGTCAGACCATCATGCAGCATGAGATCCAGCGCTTGGCCATGCCCCATCCGGCTGCCCCATCGGTAGCCCTTCAGCCCATAAGGCGCACCCGACATGCTTTCCATTCCTCCGGCCACGATAACGCTTCCATCTCCAGCGCGGATGATTTGATCCGCTAGCGTGACGGCCCGCATTCCCGATGCGCAAACCTTGTTTAACGTCTCCGACGCCGTCTCCCAAGGCAGTCCCGCCTCTCTTGCCGCCTGTCTCGATGGCACCTGCCCCGCTCCGCCCTGAATCACCATGCCCATAATCGCCTTTTCGATGTCGCCTGACTCGAGACCGGCCCTCTTCACCGCCTCGCCGATTGCCGCTCCGCCCAGCTGGACGGCCGAGACATGCTTTAGCACCCCGCCGAACCTTCCAAAGGGCGTCCTTGCCGCTCCGACCACAACCGTACGCTCCGCCATCCCACCCACTCCCCGTTACTCGGCTTACTTATTCCTATGCTCTGGGACGAGATTCTCAGAAATCGGCTCCAAGAAAAAAAGACAAAACAAGCACCACCCCAGAGGGGCAATACTCGCCTTGTCTATTTCGACGTCTAACGACATTACGACTATTGCAGTTCGTATTGTTCAATCATCTTGCGGCTGCTGCAGTCCTAGCCGCCATTCTTCTTACGGCTTTTGCAGGCCATATTCACGAATCGTCCTGCGGCAGCTGCTGTCCATAATCGCCATTCATCTTATGGCTTCTGCAGTCCGTATTCGCCAATAATCTCGTACATTGGCGATTCATGCATCCGGGTGCGCATTAGCACAATCCGGTCCGCCGTCCAACCTGCGCCGGAAGGCATCTCGGCCAGCAACTCTCGCGGAAATGGCGCCGCTCCTTCGCCATAGCTTCGCGCCAGCGTGATATGCGCAGTATAACGACGCTCCTCGGGAATAAACCCTAGCGGTTGCGTCGCGTGAACGACTCCCCGGTGCAGCTCCTGCAGCTCGGCCAGGTCGCCGGCAATATCCGACCATAACACTCGGGGAGCAACGGACGGCCCAAACGTCCCGCCGCCGTTCAACCGAAGACTCATCTCATTCACGCGAACGCCTTCAAGCGCATGGCGAAGCTCCCCTAATCGGGCTTCCTCCAATTCGCCCAGAAACTGCAGCGTAATGTGGTAGTCCTGCGCATGCACCCACTTGCGGAACGGCAACCTCGGACGTTGGGTATGCACCCACTCGCTTAATTCGTCCGCGGCCGCCCCCCTCACGGGCAAAGCGACAAACAAGCGCACAAGTACCAGCCTCCTTTAGCCAAATAATCGGTCTCAACACCAGCATTCCCTAGTTAACCGATTCCTTACCATCTTTTTAAACCCCGCTATATAATCCCCGTTCCATCCGTATCCCGACGCTCACTCGACACTCACTAGTTTTTCACGTACTCCCCCGTGCCTGCCACACGTCTCATACTTCACTATTCCTATTCCCGTTCGTACTCTTACTCTTACTCTTACTCTTACTCTTACTCCCTTTCCGACTCTTGCTAATTTGGCTTTTATACACTCTCCCATCAGCTCAGGTAATTGGTTATCGCAAGCCAACGGAAAAATAGCATACAACTCGATAATTCCGGAATCACAATATATAAATAGAACCTTGAACCTCATTCATAAATATGTAATAGAGTTCCCGTTCCAACAGCTACAAAAATCAATGTTTGATAACTAAAACCAAACGACAACTTGGCACTATGGCTTGTTTAATTACGATTTCTGCTATTCTCTAAGATCACTACTCGCATGCGTCCCGAGTAAACCTCCGGAAGTTGAGGGAGAGTTAAAATCGAAGGGAAAGGAAATACGGTAAACAAAACAGGAAATACGTCGACCTTAAATGTCCGAACGCTCCACGAACGTTAGACGGATACTATTTTCGCGTATACTCCATGAAATGAGACTTGCTGGCTTGATTTAATTTTCCGTGACTAATCACGCCGCTCTTTGCGGATTTAATGCCCGCTGTTGCTTCACTTGAAAGGGCATTAGCATACGCGACAACAACAACTCCGTCGCTTGCACAGGTTCCCTATTTGAAACGTTTAATCGGAAGCAATATTCGTCCAGATAAAACTGGACGTACTTTCTGCCTAATCCATGGAACCGGTCATTCAACCATTGAAAAGCTTCGGACGCTACAATAGACAAAGGATACTTGCGAGAATGGATGATAGACTGGAAATCAAGGCTGCTTCCGTCCTCTCTATCAGTGGCATACAATTTGTACGTGTGCATGGATTGTTTCCGAAGCTGCTGCGAACGTCCATTGAATTGTACGTTTGAGTTTAAACCATCGCAGTATCGATCTACAAACGCGGTCTTCTCCACTTCCAATAAGGGCATTCTAGCCTGCTGCTTCCTATCGATCAGCTTCATCTTATAGTATATTTCTCCTTGGCCGCCTCTACCTTTGGCAATTATAACCGGCTTCTCCGTCTGCAAATTGTCGTCCGTCGGGAACAAATGCCGCATCCATACTTCCAGCTTTGCCTCAACCTTGCCTTGCAGAATCTGATCTTCGTCCATCCGGGAGATAGCAACCCGAATAAGGTGCAGCATTCTCCAAGCCGTTTTATAAGTAACTTGCAGCACCTGGGACAGCATGACGGCATTCAAGCCTCTATCGTAAGAGGACACAAGGAATACGGCGAGCAGCCATTGCTTTAAAGAGGTGCTGCTCTTATGCATCAACGTATTGGAGGTTAAAGAGGCTTGTCTCTTACAAATCCGGCATTCGAACAATGGCAATCTCCGTGTGTCGATCTTGTAAGATTCGCGATGGCCGCATGCAGCACAGCAAAATCCGTTCGGCCATTTCCACAGCTGTACGGCATCTGCGCAGGCTTGTTCATCCGGGAACCGGGATTCGAACTGTGCAATTAATGAGTGCATCATGCAACCACCTTTTCATAGAATAGGAACACTTGTTCTCATTTATCTTACCAAATTTTTCGGATACCCGCAACATTTTCTCAAAAAAAGCTTGCCATAATACTGAGGAAACCCTTCGGTCAGGTTAATAAGTTTATAAAGTTAATATCGCTGTCTTGCGTGCTCCTGAGCATAAGGGAGAGTGACTTAAGGTAGGCAAACACCAAAAAAGGAAAAAAGGCTTTCCTCTGTTTCGAGGAAGCCCGTTGATCGGTTAATAAAGTTAATATCGCTGTCTTGCGTGCTTCTGAGCAAAAGGGAGAGTGACTTAAGGTAGGCAAATACATGTCTTTTACCTTAGCCCTCATGCCCCCAGGATTTTGAGATAAGTGGGTTCCTGAGAAAAAGGGAGAGTGGCTAAAAGGTTGGCGGAGTGATATCAGTACACAGCAATGCTGCAATTTGCAGTTAGACAGCGTCACTGTAATCACACATTAACACTGTAATTTCACATTAACACTGTTATTGACAGGTTATGTAGGTCGGGGTTCACGCCTGTGGTCCCGACAATTGTTCTTTCAGCCAGTCGAAGGAATGGCGTCCGCTTACTTCGTGAATGCCGGGAAACACATCGAAGGCGAGCTTGTTTTGCGCGCCTTCCTTCTTATAAATCCCTTCAATCGCAGCGGCCGCCGCGCGAAAGCTGTCAACGGGGAATAAACGGTCGCGTTCGCCCGATTCCAAAAACAAGGGCCGAGGCGCGATAAGACCAATCAACTCGGGAAGCTCCGCGTGGCGCAGCAAGCCCGGCGTATAGTTGTCGATACAATGGCGCATGGCCAGGATGCTGTCCTTGAAGGTATTCGTAAAACCGGTTAACAAGGTCGCCTGGATTCGCTCATTCAACGCGGCTGCCACATAGGCGATTAATGCCCCTCCCGAAAACCCCATCGCTCCGACCCGCTGCCCGTCAACCTCGGGCCTTCCTTCCAAATAAGAGAAAGCCGCCAACGCCTCGCATACGCGGATGCCCGTCAACGTCTTGCCGAGCATCATAAGCGTCGTCGATAACGTATAGCAGGAGTTCGGCGCGTTCGGATCCTGCCTCAAATCAGAGAGAAGCTTACGCTCGCCGTAGCCGATAATGTCGGGAGCAATAACGGCCATTCCCTTCTTTGCCAATTGAACGGCAAAATGCCCGTGCGAGCCGGGTACGCCGTCATCCGGCGTACCATCCGGCTTAAGTCCTACGATCTCGCGGCTGCCATAACCGTGCCCATGCAAGGCAAGCACCCCGGGCAGCGGCCCGGAAGCATGACTTGGCATTAGCACATATGCCGCAAATGTTAGACCGGGCGTCGCGCTGAGCTCGACCCGTTCTCTTATATACCCGTCGCACTCCACGCGTTCCAATATTTTCGGGTTGCTCGCAAGGCTCGGTTCAAAGGTGCCTATCGATTCCAGGAGCGCGGACTTCAGACGCGACTTTCTCTCCTGCCAGGTCTCCGTCTCCGCTAGCTGCTTATGGCGAAGAAGAGCTTCCCGATATAGCCCTTCCAGCCATTCATCCCCGTTCCAATTCATCAATGTTCACCCTTCCTTTCCCTATAAAATGACGCCGTCCTTAAAAATCGCGATTTCCCGGAATCCGTTCCGTTCGTTATGCGTCCGCCGCTCGCCCGATGCCAGCTCGATCAACTCCCGCCACAGCTCGTCGGTCAGCTCAGGCATCGAAACGCCTTCGAGCAGTCGTCCGGCGTTAAAATCAATCCAATTCTTTTTGCGCGACGCCAGCTCCGAGTTGGTCGCCAGCTTCACGGTCGGCACCGGTCCGCCGAACGGCGTGCCGCGTCCCGTCGTAAACAGCACGATGTGCGCTCCCGCGGCAGACAGCGCCGTCACGGACACCATGTCGTTACCGGGCGCCTCGAGAAGATTCAGACCGCTGCGGCTTACCCGTCCGCCGTAGGCGACGACGTCCCGCACGATGGCATGGCCACCTTTCTGCGTGCACCCGAGCGACTTCTCCTCAAGCGTCGTAATGCCACCGTCCTTGTTGCCCGGCGATGGATTTTCGTAGATGTTCTGGCCATGCCTAATAAAATATTGCTTAAAATCGTTAATCAGCGACACGATATCGCCGAATACCTTCTCGTCCTCCGCGCGGTTCATCAGAATCGTCTCCGCGCCGAACATCTCCGGCACTTCCGTCAAAATCGCCGTGCCGCCCGCCGAGATCAGCCGGTCCGACAGCGCGCCGACGAGCGGATTGGCCGTAATGCCGGACAAGCCGTCGGAGCCGCCGCACTTGAGGCCGATCTTCAGCTTGGAGACGGGTACCGGCTCCCTGCGGAACGAACCCGCATATTCGGCCAGCTCCTCAAGCATCTGCAAGCCCGTCTCCAGCTCGTCCTCTTCCTCCTGTACGCGCATGAACTTCACGCGGCGTTCGTCGTATTCGCCGATCGCTTTCTTGAACAGGTCGATGCCGTTGTTCTCGCAGCCTAGCCCTACGACAAGCACTCCTCCCGCATTCGGATGATGGACAAGCGACGCCAGCAGCTTCTGCGTATGCGTCAAGTCGTCTCCAAGCTGTGAGCAGCCGAACGGATGAGCGAAGTGGTGAACGCCGTCCAGCTCCGAGCCGAACTGCGCTTCTCCCTGTTTGGCCAGGAGCTCGCACATTTTGTTAATGCAGCCGACGGTGTTAATGATCCATAGCTCATTGCGAATGCCGACGGAGCCGTCCGGACGGACGTAGCCCTGGAACGTCGCCGCACTGGAAGAAGGAACGGACACGTCTCTCACCGATGGAGCCGACTCCTCGCTTGGCTCATAGCGATAGTCCAGAATGTCGCCGAGCCCCGTTTGCAAGTTATGCGTGTGCACCCAGTCTCCTACCGCAAGATCCGACTTCGCTTTCCCGATCGAGTAGCCGAATTTGTATACGTCTTGTCCGCTCCGAACCGGAACGGTCGCTATTTTATGTCCCTTCGGGACGTCGGCCGTCAAAGTCAGCTGGCTTCCGTCCTCAATCGTAACGACCTCGCCCGCGGCATGAGGCCGCAGGGCGACGATGACCTGATCCTTCGCCGACAGCCTGATCCAATCGCTCATTGATATACGCCCCTTTCCAGTTCAGTCAGCTGCTTCGCCACGGCCTCCGCCAAATTGCTCCATGTCGAGAGATCTTCTCCCCATAGCTCCCGTTCCGCGAGCAGCGATGTCGCGACGGAGATCGGCTCGGCGTTTGCGGCGCCCGCTCTCTCCCAATGCCGCGCGATAAACGCGAGCTTTGTTTCATCGTCCCTCACGGAGTACGCCTCACCGTCCAGCGTACGTCCCACATACGAGCCGTCGGCTTCCCGCTTCACCTTGTAATAACGAAGCAGGCCCGCGAAGCCTAGAGCCAGAAGCTCCGGGATATCGTCGCCGCGTTCCGCGTAATAAGCGATCGTCGGCAGCAACCGCACCTTGAACTTGCTCAGCGCGTTCATGGCGATGTCCGCAAGCCGATGGCGGATATGCGGATTCGCGAACCGTTCGAACACGTCCCCGGCGTAAGCGCGAAGTTCCTCCTCCGGATACGGCAGCGCCGGCAAAATATGCCGCGATACGGCATCCCTTACGCTTGACCCCAGCTTGGAATGCTCTAGCAAATCGCCGACATGAAGCACGCCGTTCACCAGTCCAAGCGTCGCCATCCAAGTGTGCGCGCCGTTCAGAATCCGTACTTTGCGCTGCTGGAACGGCTTGAGATCATTCGTCCAGAAGACGTTAAGACCAGCCTTCCTCAGCGGCAGCAGCTTCTCCATCTCTTCGTCGGCTTCAATCGCCCATAGATGGTAGGGCTCGGCGGTGCACAGCATGCTATCCCGATAGCCCCACTCGGCGAACCACGATTCCGCCTGCTCTTCCGCCGGATAGCCCGTCACGATGCGATCGACAAGGGAATTAAGGAAGCGGTTGTTCTCCAGCACCCAGTGCTTGAACGAATCCGAGTAGCCCCAATCGTCCGCATAGCGAAGAACCGCGTCGCGGAGAGAATCTCCGTTTCTTTCCAGAAGCTCGCATGGGAGGAAAACGAGTCCTTTGTCCGTCGCGCCCTGGAACGCTTCATGTCTCAAATGAAGCAGATACGCGATTTTGCCAGGGAACGATAGAATCGCGCCCTCTCCAAGCTCTTCCGGCCGATACGTCAGCCCAGCTTCCGTTGTATTGGAGATGACAAGCTGAAGGTCCGGACTAACGGCGATCCGCTTAAAGCGCTGCCAATCCTCATAAGGATCGAACACTTCGGAGAAAACGTCGATCACTTCCCGGCGCATGACCGGCTCTCCGTTCTCGATGCCTTGGGTCACGAGCGTGTACAATCCGTTCTGCGAAGCCAGCTTTTCGATCTTTGCCCGTCCCGTCGGCCGGGGCTGCGTGATCGCGATTCCGCCCTCATACAGCCCTTTCTTCCGGCACTCGTGGATCATCCAATCCGCGAACCCGCGCAAAAAGTTGCCTTCGCCGATTTGGAGAATCGTAACCGGCGCTTCTTTCCTCCCCGTGCTTTCCGTTTCGTGCAAGCTTCGATTCAGTGTCAACATCGCTGCACAGCTCCTTCTTTGTCTCGAATATACTTCCATTTTATAAAATCAACATAAACAATCATATTGCGACATCTTGCAGAAATGTACTCTATTTTGATATTTTAGAACAAAGAGCCGTCCATAATAAGGAGATGAACAATGAAAGCTTCCGCATATCGCAGACCGTTTCCGGGCGAGGCGCCGATTCCGTTGTCCGTGAACTACAAGCTGACCAAGCATCCGGAGAGCGAGCTTCCGGACCATCTACATGATCATTACGAGCTTGTGTACGTACACGAAGGAAGCGGCAAATTTTTTATCGACCGGACTTTGTACGATAAGCTTCCCGGCGATTTGTTCCTTATCCCGGGCAATACGATCCATCAAGCCTTCCCCGATGCCGATCGCCCCATCGTGTCAACGGCGGTCTTCTTCGCTCCGGCGCTCGTGGCAGGCGACGTGTTCGACGATCGGTATTCGCTTCTCCGCTGCTTCGAAAGCGCGCGCAAACGCAAGAGCTACCGGCACGTTCTGCCAAGTCCCATACGCGAGAAAGTACTCTCGTCTCTGGACCGCATTCACGCGGAAATGTCAAATAAACCGCCAGGCTTCTGCACCGCCGGACGGCTGGCTCTTTGCGATATGCTGCTGGAGCTGGATCGCGGATTGGGCTTCCCGTCGTCAGAGCAGCAGCCTGAACTGGACGACAGGAGCGGCCCGGCTTGGCTGCTCGAGTCGCTTCGCGCCATCGACGACAATCTGCGCGGACCGGTCGGACTATCCGAGCTGGCGAGTCGCGCGGCCGTATCGCCGCCCCATTTTTCACGCGTCTTCAAATCTTGGACGGGCATGAACGTGACCGACTACGTGAACGCGAAACGGGTTATCCGCGCGAAGGAGCTGCTGCTGCAAACCGATCATGGCATGCATGTCATCGCGGAAGAATGCGGCTTTGACAGCCTGCCGCATTTCCACAGGATCTTCCGCTCGCTAGCCGGCATGACGCCGGGTCAATTCCGCAAGCATCAGTGACGATCTATCCTCTTGCTCTCCGTCTCGGCGCGAAGGTCGACATTCGCAGGGCATCGTACACGCCAAACAAACAAGCGTCGGCAAGGCGAGCTATCGCCTTGCCGACGCTTGTTTCAGCGGGCGCTGCGGCCCATGCGGCCTTTTCACCCCGCCGCTTGCCAGCTCGGGCCGCCCGGTCTCGGGCAATCCTTGCCCGCCAGCTTCGCCCTCACCCGGACGAAGCAGCCGCAGTGGCTGCAGGTCGTGCCGTACTGCAGCGACGGGCAGTCGCGGCACGTCGCAAGCCGTTCCCGGTACACGTCGTCTGCTACGCACTCGAATCCTTGGAGCGGAAGTCTCGCCACCATGCGGTCGATCTGCTCCTCGGAAACGTTAACATCCGCCGAACACCCTTTGCATCCCGATTTCATTGCCTTACGCCTTTACTTCAAGCACAACGACGGACATTGGCGGCAGCGTAGCCGTCAATACGCCTTCCGCGAGCTGGAAGCCTTGGAAAGACGCCGGCGCAACGGCATTCGGCTGATCGAACGTGTTATGCGCGTTCGCGGCCGAAGTCGCCAAGATGGTGCCGGAAACCGTTCCAGGCTGCCCGATGCCGCGGAACTCTACCGGAATGACGGCTTCCTTGACGTGGCTGAAATTAGTCAGGCCGATATGGATCGTGCCGTCCGCTTGCCGCGACGCCGTCGCGCTGATCTGCGGAATCGACTCGCCGTCCATCTCGTACGTATCGCTCTGCAATTGCATGTCGAGCAGCGAAGCGCCTTGATGAACCTTATACATGTCGAACACATGGTAGGTCGGCGTCAGAATCATTCTGTCCCCTTCGGTCAGGACCATCGCTTGCAGCACGTTGACGGTCTGCGCGATGTTCGCCATCTGGACGCGGTCGCAGTGACGATGGAAAATATCGAGCGTCGATGAAGCGACAAGCGCGTCGCGCTGCGTATTTTGCTGGTACAGGAAGCCCGGGTTCGTGCCTGGCTCGACGTTGTACCAAGTGCCCCATTCATCCACGACAAGACCGACCCGCTTCTCCGGATCGTAGCGGTCCATTATCGTCGAATGCATCGCGATGATCTCATCCATCTTGAGCGCTTTCTGCATCGTCACGAACCATTCGCGATCTGTGAAGTCTGTCGCCGAGCCCTTGTCCGCCCACGTTCCGGGCACGACGTAATAATGCAAGCTCAGCCCGTCCATGTGACGGCCCGACTCCCTCATCATGACTTCCGTCCACTGCACGTTGTAATCGTTCGCCCCGCAAGCGATTTTGTACACCTTGTTGCCGTCGTAGTTGCGGACATAGGATCCATAATGGCGGTACAAATCCGAATAATATTCAGGCCGCATATTGCCGCCGCAGCCCCAATTCTCGTTGCCGACGCCGAAGTACGGCAGGCTCCAAGGCTTCTCGCGGCCGTTCTTCCTGCGCAGGTCCGCCATCGGCGACTCCCCGGCGAAGGTCATGTATTCGACCCAATCCTTCATTTCCTTCACCGTGCCGCTGCCTACGTTGCCCGCGATATAAGGCTCCGCGCCCAGCATTTCGCATAACATCAAAAATTCATGGGTGCCGAAATGATTGTTCTCGATAACGCCGCCCCAATGGTTGTTAATCATGCGCGGACGCTCTTCGCGAGGGCCGATGCCGTCCATCCAGTGGTAGTCGTCCGCAAAGCAGCCGCCCGGCCAGCGCAGCACCGGAATGTTCAGCTGCTTGAGAGCCGCGAGCACGTCGTTCCGAACGCCGTTCGTATTCGGGATCGGAGAGTCTTCCCCCACCCAAATGCCTTCATAGATGCAACGCCCGAGATGCTCGGCGAAATGGCTGTAAATATTGCGGTTGATCGTTCCTTTTGTTACGTCCGCGTTGATCGTAATCCGGTTGCTCATGGCTTTTCCTCCAATGACGATTGTTGTTGGATTAATTAAATAATTAATTCTAAAACAAATTTATTAATTCATCTATATGGTATCCCAAGATGAAAACGAATGCAACAAAAAAAGAACCGATCTCCACTAAAAGGGATCTCGGCTCTTTGGCCTATTATTGATGATCTTTGCCTGCGGTGGAAATTTGGAACGTGACGCCGAACTTATCGGTCACGATGCCGTACGCGGGACTCCAAAATGTCTCTTGGAGAGGCATGTCCACTTTGCCGCCCTCTTGAAGCGCGTCGTAATATCTCTTCGCCTGCTCCTTGTCGTCCGCCATGATGCATAGGTTCAGCTGGTCGCCCAGCTGGAACGGATTGCCCGGGAACGTGTCCGAGAGCATGATCTCCGACTCTCCGATCTTGAACATCGCGTGCGCGATCCGGTTCTTCGCCTCATCCGGAATCGGCATGTCCGGCGACGCCGGCATCTGGCCGAACGTTTGAACGCCGATCACCTCCGCGTCGAACACCTTCTTATAAAATTCGATCACCTCGCCGCCGTTGCCGTTCGTTACGATATACGGATTCACCTTCAACTTCTCCATCTCCTTGTCCATCAATATTGGAAACAACTTCTATTATAAACGAGTACGTGCGTCCGGATACCACGAACAAGAAAAAACAGACGATACCGCTCGCGCAGCACCGCCTGCTTATTAGTTTTTGGGGATAGAAAAGGATGGCTTAGTTCAGAAGCGATTTGGCCGTTTGCACGACATTGGCCACGGAGAAGCCGAAGTAGCTCATTACCTCCGGTCCAGGACCGGAAGCGCCGAACGTCTCGATGGACACGACTTTGCCTTCGAAGCCCGTGTAACGCTCCCAGCCCAGGGAGATGCCGGCTTCGATCGCGACGCGCTTCGTAACGGCGTTAGGAAGTACGCTTTGCTTGTATTCGTCGGAAGCTTTGTCGAACAGCTCGCGGGACGGCATCGCCACGACGCGCACGGACACATTGTCCTTCTCGAGCTCCGCTTTGGCACCTACGGCCAGCGAAACCTCGGAGCCCGTCGCGATCAGGATCACGTCCGGTTTCTCGTTCGTTTCGGCCAGGATGTACCCGCCTTGCGCTACGTCGCTTACGTTGCCTTTGGTCGCTTCGTAGATCGGCAGGTTCTGACGGCTCAGAATAAGCGCGACAGGACCGTCGTTCTGCTGCAGCGAGTAAGCCCAAGCGCTCGCCGTTTCGTTCGCGTCAGACGGACGGATAACCGTAAGACCCGGAATTGTGCGAAGCGCGGCCAAATGCTCGACCGGCTCGTGAGTCGGACCGTCTTCGCCAACGGCGATGGAGTCATGCGTAAAGACGTAAGTGACAGGCAGCTTCTGCAGAGCAGCCAGACGGATCGACGGACGAAGGTAGTCGCTGAACACGAAGAACGTGCTCACGAACGGCTTCACGCCGCCGTGCAGCGCCATGCCGTTGCCTGCAGCGCCCATCGCGTGCTCGCGAACGCCGAAGTAAACGTTGCGGCCGGCATAAGAATCAACGGCGAATTTGCCTTCGCCTTTGATGTCGGTCATCGTCGAATGCGACAGATCCGCGCTTCCGCCGAAGATGGAAGGCACGATCTTTACGAAATGGTTGATCGCTTCGCCGCTGGCGACGCGGGTCGAGATCTGTTTCGACGTATCGAACGTAAGGATATCGGAAGCGTCCAGCAGCACTTTGCCTTCGATCGCTTGCGCAAGCTCTTGGCCAAGCGCCTCATGCTTCGCTTGGTAAGCGGAGAACAGCTTGTTCCACTCTTCTTCTTTGGCCGCGCCTTGCTGCTTCAGCCCCTCGAAATGCGCCTTGACGTCGGCAGGAACCGTAAACTCGTCATGCTCCCAGCCGTATACGGCTTTGGTCGCGATCGCTTCTTCTTTGCCAAGCGGGTTGCCGTGCACTTTGTGGGTGCCTTGCGCCTTGCTGCCGTAGCCGATGATCGTGCGGACTTCGATCAGGGTAGGCTGATCCAGGTTTTGCTTCCCGGCTTCAATCGCTTTCGAGATCGCTTCCACGTCGTTGCCGTCTTCCACGCGCAGGTATTGCCAGTTCGCAGATTCCGCGCGCTTCTGGATCTGCTCGCCGAACGACAGGTTCAGGTCGCCGTCCAGGGAAATATCGTTCGAATCGTACAGGACGACGAGCTTGCCGAGCTTCATGTGGCCCGCCATGGACATCGCCTCGTAGGAAATACCCTCCATCAAGCAGCCGTCGCCGACAAGAGCGTATGTGTAATGGTCGATAACCGGGAAGCCGTCCTGGTTGAACTTCGCGGCCAAATGCGCTTCCGCCATAGCCATGCCGACCGCGTTCGCGATGCCTTGGCCGAGCGGGCCCGTCGTCGCGTCAACGCCGTCCGTATGTCCGAACTCGGGATGCCCCGGCGTCTTGCTGTTCAGCTTGCGGAATTGCTTCAGATCGTCGATCGATACTTCATAGCCGAACAGGTGCAGCAGGCTGTACAGCAGCGCCGAGCCGTGGCCCGCGGAGAGAACGAAGCGGTCGCGGTTGAACCATTTGGCATGGCCCGGATTGTGGTTCATCAGCTTGGACCAGAGAGCGTACGCCATCGGCGCGGCTCCCATCGGAAGGCCCGGATGGCCCGAATTGGCTGCGTTAATCGCGTCAATGGAAAGTGTGCGGATCGTGTCGATCGCGAGCTGGTCTATCGTTTTTGTAAGCGGCATGAATCTACTTCCTTTCTTTTCTTAGGCACTTGTTTGTTCGGAAAGATGCTGGTTTCTTTTTCTTCCTTCCACTATAATACGTTTAACACCTATATAAGTAATCGATATATTTGAGAGGAGTTATATATCGTGTCTATATCCAACAATCATGAGCTGTACAAAGTGTTCTATTGGGCGGCCAAAACGGGCAGCTTGTCCAAAGCGGCCAAAGCCGTCTATTTGACCCAGCCGAGCGTCAGCCACGCGATCAAGCAGCTCGAAGACAGCTTCGGCATCTCCTTGTTCCACCGGACAGCCAAGGGGGTCACGCTGACGCAGGAAGGCGCCATTCTCTATTCGTATATCGAGCAGTCCCAGGTACTCATCACGCTGGCGGAAGAGAAGATGGCCGCGCTCAAAAACCTGGACAGCGGAGAGCTCCGGATCGGCGGCAGCGACTCGTTGTTCAAGCATTATTTGCTGCCGTATCTGGAGGAGTTCCACCTGAAGTATCCGGGTATCAAGCTTCACCTGAATCATGGAACGACGCCGGAGGTGATGGCATTTCTGAAGGAAGGACGGATCGACCTCGGCGTCGTGCGCTTGCCGATCGTCGATCCGCAGCTGAAGGTGAGGGAAAGCATCAAGCTGCAGGATTGCTTCGTGGCGGGAGCCCGCTATGCCGAGCTGAAGGGCGAAGTACTGTCGCTGGAGAAGCTCCTCGAACATCCGATCATCCTCTTCTCGCGCAACAGCCGGGCCAGGATGGCCATTACGGAGCTGTTCCAGAGTTATGGCCGCACGATCAAGCCGGAAATCGAGGTCGGCAGCGTCGATCTGCTAATCGAATTCGCGCGGAAAGGCCTCGGCATCTCTTACGTGAGCCGTGAATTCGTATCTCAGGAGCTGGAGGACGGCTCGCTCTTCGAGATCCAGCTCGACGTGCAGCTGCCGCCTACGCATGTCGGCATCTTGACGATGCGGAGCACGCCGCTCTCGCAGGCGGCCAGCCGGTTCATCGAGCTGGTGGGTTAGCGGACAGCCGAGGCCCTAAAGTTCTTCCAACGCGCGAATACCTAGAAGCGATAGCCCCTTGCGGATGGCCTCGGAAGCGGCCCGAACGAGGCTCAGCTTGAAGACTTGCTCCGCAGCGCCGCCGTCCAATACCTTCACGTGATGATAGAATCGGTTGAACGCCTGCGCCAATTCAAGCAAGTAACGGGCCAGGATGGAAGGCTCGTAACGAGCCGCGGCTTGCTGAAGCCGGGTCGGGTAATGGGAGATCAGCTTGAGCAGCGGCCATACGTATTCGTTGTCCGCGAGCTCGAAGTAGGCGGGAGCCGCCCCTTCCGCTTGGCCGATAGCAGCCCCCGCCTTGCGAAGGATGCTGCATGTTCTCGCGTAGGTGTACTGAAGATAAGGCCCGGTCTCCCCGTCGAAGTTGAGCACTTCCTTCAAAGAAAAGTCGACGTCGAGCGTTCTGGTGTTCTTCAGATCGCCGAACACGACGGCGCCGATGCCAACCGCTTCGGCGACGGCTTCCTTGTCCGCGAGCGTCGGATTTTTGGCTTCGATGACCTCTCTCGCGCGACTCACCGCCTCGTTCAGCACGTCCTCCAGGAACAACACTTTGCCTCGGCGGGTGGACATCTTCTGCCCCTCCATCATCATGAGCCCGAATGGAATGTGCCGACAGCGCCCTTGCCACGAAGCATCCAGCTTCTCGAGCACCCGGAATACTTGCTGGAAATGCAGAGCCTGCTCGCCCCCAACGACATATAGCAAAATATCGGCGTCCATCTGCTCTCGGCGGTAGATCGCCGTTGCCAGATCGCGGGTCGCGTAGATCGACGTACCGTCGGATTTGACGAGCAGGCAAGGAGGCATGCCTTCTTCGTCCAGCCGAACGACGAGCGCGCCTTCGCTCTCCTCGAGCAGCCCCTGCTCGCGCAGCGACTCGATGACAGCGCCCATCTTGTCGTTGTAGAAGCTCTCACCCAGCACATGGTCGAACGTCACGCCAAGCCGGGCATAAAGCTTATTGAACTGCTTCAGGCTTTCCCCGATCATTTCCTGCCACAGCTTCGTCGCCTGGGCATCGCCGCTCTCCAGCTTGCGGAACCATTCCCTGGCCTCGTCCTCCAGCTCCGGCCGCTTCTCGGCTTCCTCGTGGAATTTCACGTACAAGGCCAAATATTCTTTGGTCACGTTGTCGCTGGAGGCCATCACATCAGGGCTTCCCCATTTGAGGTATGCGGTAATCATTTTGCCGAATTGCGTGCCCCAGTCGCCCAGATGGTTGACATTGACCGTCTCGTGCCCCGTCTCCCCAAGAATCCGGCTGATCGCGTTGCCGATCATCGTCGAGCGCAGATGGCCGATGCCGAACGGCTTGGCGACATTCGGGGACGACATGTCGATGACGACGCGCTTGCCCTCTCCGGCATTCGGCCGCCAGAAGCCGTCTTCCGTTACCGCCCCAAGTAGAAGCTCCTCTGCGAAGCTCGGCCGGTTCAGCTTAAAGTTCAGGTAAGGCCCGGCGGCTTCCGCGCGGAAGCCGGGATGGCTCAGCCGCTCCGCGAGCTGCTGCGCGATGACCGCCGGACTTTGTTTCATCGTTCTGGCGAGCACGAAACACGGCAAAGCGACGTCGCCGAGCGCATCGTTCGGGGGATACTCCAGCATGGCGGCGATCTCTTCCTTCGGAATCGGAAGTAGCGGCGCCAGGCTTTCCGCCAACAGTAGGTTGTTCATTTTGTTTCCTCCTCGTTTTAGTTTTTTACGCAAAAAATCCCCGTCTCTGTTAGAGACGGGGATGTGCCCGCGGTGCCACTCTCGTTATCCGGCGTTCCTTGAGGAGCCGGATCTTATCATAGCCGTAACGTGGCCGAACCGGACCGTCCTACTGGCGGCACGCGCCCATCGGAGAGCCGTCTCCCGGGTCCTCTTCGATCATCTTGCGTCGACCGGCTCCCACCCTCCCGGCTCGCTTGGCAACGCTTTGCAGACGATTTACTGTCCCGTTCATTGACGTTATAGAGTATTATATCGATTCATAAGGGGAAATCAAGCTACTTTTCTAGACGCAAGCCGTTCAGCAGACCGATAAATTGTTTTTTGGAAGCCGGCTCTTTATCATGATTGGTAAACTCTAGAACGTAAATCATTTGGTCTGGAATAGGAATTACGGCAAAATAGACATCGTGCGTCCCCGTTATGCCGGAAGCAGCCGTTTGGCGAAAATGGTATTGCCAATTTCAGTCACCTGGTTTATAGTGAGGCTAACTAAATAGCGTACGGGGGCTGGATGAAGTCTGGCTGAGATTGGGAACGTATTTCCCTGACCGTTAATCTGAACCAGGTAATGCTGGCGTAGAGAACAAGTCGAATCGAAGGCCATTCGTTTATTCTCGAATGGCTTTTTTTCTATGTCCGGCGCTTTCCTGGTCTATGACCCAAGGAGGTGCACGAGAGTCCATGCTACAACCTTCGCAACAACAAATCAGGCGACTGCAGGCAACGGCCGAGGCTAGGCAAAACGAATTGTTTGCCCTGCTGGAGCGTCTGGTCGCCTTCCCCACCGTTAGTCCCCCCGCCCGCAACACCGAGGAGGCGCAGCGCTACGTCGAGTCGCTGCTGGCGGCATGCGGGTTCGAAACGTCCCTGTGGGACGTCTATCCCGGCGATCCGAACGTAACCGCGGTGAAACGCGGCGCGGACAGCGCGCATTATTGCAGCCTGCTGCTCAATGGGCACATCGATGTCGCGGAAGTCGGCGATTCTTCAGGCTGGAGCCGGGATCCGTTCAAGCTGTCCTTGGAGGACGGCAGAGCGTATGGCCGAGGGGTCTCCGATATGAAAGGCGGGCTTGCCGCCCTCCTATTCGCGCTCCAGCTTCTGCATGAGCAAGGTATCCCGCTTCGAGGCGACCTGCTGTTTCAATCCGTTATCGGCGAAGAAGCCGGCGAGGCCGGTACCCGCGCTTGCATGGAAAGAGGCTGCGAGGCGGACTTCGCCGTCGTGGCCGATACGAGCTCGCTGTCGATCCAGGGGCAAGGCGGCGTCATTACGGGGTGGATTACGATCCAAAGTCCCGAGACGTTCCATGACGGGATGCGCGCCAAGCTCATCCATGCCGGAGGCGGCGTCCGCGGCGCGAGCGCCATTGAGAAGATGATGAAGCTCATCAGCGGTCTTCAAGAGCTGGAACGGCATTGGGCGGTCACCAAATCCTACCCCGGCTTCCCCGCCGGCTCCAATACCATTAATCCCGCCGTGATCGAAGGCGGCCGTCATGCCGCCTTTATCGCGGACCGCTGCGCCTTGTGGATTACGGTCCACTTCTATCCCGACGAAGATTTCGAAGCGGTGACGCGCGAGATCGAGGACCATCTGCTCAGGGTCGCGGACGGCGATCCTTGGCTGCGCCAGCATCCGCCCGCCTTCCGCTGGGGCGGACGCTCCATGCTCGAGGAGAGGGGCGAAATCTTCCCCTCCCTCGCCCTCGATCGCGAGGCGGCGGGCCTCCGCCAGCTGGTGCGCAGCCACCAGACGCTGACCGGCGTTGAGCCGGAGATCGGCATGAGCCCTACCGTCACGGACGCCGGATGGATCGCCCGCGCGGGCATTCCGACCGTGATCTACGGCCCAGGCGACCTGCGCCATGCCCATGCGGTGAACGAAAGCGCCAGCATGAGCGAGCTTATTCAATACGCGCAAGTCATGATCGCTTTTATAGCCGAGTGGTGCAATACCCCCAAGGAGTCCGGGCGAATTCCGCTCGGCGCTCAAGAAAGGACGGGATCTTTTTGACCTTATTCAGCGAACGGTTATATCAATCTAGCAGACCCATATGGGAGCGAAGCCACCGGCATCCGTTCCTGACGGAGCTAAGGGACGGGACGCTGAGCCCGGACCGGTTCATCTACTATTTGAAGCAGGATTATGTGTATTTGATCGATTATGCCAAGCTGTTCGCGCTTGCCAGCGTCAAATCTCCGGACCTCGAAACGATGCACAAATTCGCGGAGCTTTATCATTCGACTCTGCACGTCGAGATGGAGCTGCACCGGCAATACGCCGAACGGTTCGGCGTGCCTAGAGCCGAGCTGGAACGGACGAAGCCCGCGCCGACGACGATCGCCTATACGAAGTACATGCTGGATATCGCGACGAACGGCTCGCTCGCCCAGGTTGTCGCCGCCCTGCTGCCTTGCATGTGGAGCTACCGGGAGATTGGCGTCACCCTTGCTGCGATTCCCGGCGCGCTCGAGCATCCGCTGTTCAGCGAATGGATACTCATGTACAGCTCGGACGAATTCGGTCAGCTGACGGACTGGTGCATCGATCAGATCAACCGGCTCGCCGACGGGCTGCCCGAGCGCGAGCTGGCCCGGCTCGAAGAGCATTTCCTGACGACCTCCCGGCTGGAGTATCTGTTCTGGGATATGGCCTACCGGCTTGAGGAGTGGCCGGTGTGAACGTCAACCAACAAGCACTATCGAGGCCTTCGATGGCCCTGTCCGTGAGCGGGCTTGCTTTTGGCTTCCCCGGAGAACGGCTGCTGTTCGACAATCTCAGCTTCGAGCTGAGGGACGGAGAGTTCGTCAGCCTGCTGGCGGCGAGCGGCCTGGGCAAAACGACGCTGTTCCGCCTCCTCTCCGGCCTCCTCCCTGCAGAGAGGGGCACCATTCGAATCGGGACGGACGGCATGGACATCGCTCATGCGGCCAGAGACGGCCGAATCGGCTATATGCCGCAGCGCGACGGGCTGATGCCCTGGCGCACGGTGCTGGATAACGCAGCCATCGGTCTCGAGCTGCGTGGAGCGCCGCGCAAAGCAGCGCGGAGCAAGGTGCTGGAGCTGCTGCCTAGCATGGGGCTTGCGGGGACGGAGCGCAAATACCCGCATGAGCTGTCGGGCGGCATGCGCCAGCGCGTATCGTTCCTCCGCTCCTTGCTCGGCGGCGGCGAGCTCCTGCTGCTCGACGAGCCGTTCGGCGCGCTGGATGCCATGACGCGCGCGTCCATGCAGGATTGGCTGCTGCACGCGTGGGAGCAGCATCGGAAGACCGTATTGTTCGTCACGCATGATGTGGACGAAGCGTTGCTTCTATCGGATCGCGTGCTCGTCGCCTCGCGTACGCCAGTAGCCTCGTTTCGCGAGCTCGCCGTCGCTCTCCCGCGCCCAAGACGGCACTCGCTCGTGATGGATCCTGCTTTTATCGAGCTCAAGCGGCAGCTGCTTCGCTTGTACGAGCACGCGGAACAAGCGGAACGGAATGATGTGCCCGAAAGCGAGGCGCATCCGCGATGAAAGAGAAAAAACCGCTCGAGGCCTTGCGCTCGCAGCTTCCGCTTCTCGTTTTTGCGCTGCTGGCCGCCGGAATATGGGAGATAGGCCCTCCGCTGGCCGGAATGCCGCATTACATCATCCCTAGACTGTCCGATGTGCTCGTCGCCTTATGGGAGGATCGGCTCGTGCTGCTGCGCCACTTCGGCGTCACCTTGTGGGAATCGGTGCTCGGCCTTGCGCTTTCCGCTTTGCTCGGAGTGCTGACGGCGGTCTGGATCGACTTGTCCCGACTGGCCGAACGTACGGTATTCCCGGTTATCGTCGCTTCGCAGACGATCCCGATCGTCGCCATATCGCCGATTATGGTCATGTGGTTCGGCTATGAGCTGGGCAGCAAGGTAGCCGTCGTCATGCTGTTCACTTTCTTCCCCATCGCCGTTAATACGTCTGCGGGCTTTCGCGGCGCCGATCCGGATACGGGCGACCTGCTGCGGACGATGGGGGCAAGCAAACCCCAGCTGTTCTTGAAGTGGAAGCTGCCTTCCGCGATGCCCGGCTTTTTCACCGGACTCAAGCTAGGGGCAGCCATAAGCGTCGGAGGCGCGACGCTCGGCGAATGGCTCGGCGGTCAATCGGGTCTGGGCATGTATACCAAGCGGGCATCCAACATGCTGTCCGGCGATGCCGTATTTGCCGGCGTCCTGCTGCTGTCGTTCATGGGTATCGGATTATTCGTCATCGTATGGTGGATCGAATGCATGCTGCTCGCCCATCGGCGAGCCTAATGGAAGATCGGCCACTGAAACTATATAGAAACCGGAGTTGAAACCAAGATGTATTCACGAAAGCTACCCCATTCCATCCTTCGCACCACTGTATCGCTTGCGACCGTCTGCGCCCTTATTCTTACTGGCTGCTCTTCGAACAAGCAAGCCGAATCCGAAGCCGAGCTCGAAGAGCTGACCGTGCTGCTCGACTGGTATCCCAATGCCGTCCACACCTTCTTATATGCCGCCGAGGAGCAGGGCTACTTCGAGGACGCGGGGCTGCAGGTCAATCTGCAGACTCCGGCCGGCACCAACGATGCCGTCAAGCTTGTGGCGACCGGCAAGGCGGATCTCGCGCTCAGCTATCAAATGCAGGTCGCGATTTCCCGCGCCGAGGATATCCCGGTCGTATCGCTCGCCGCTATTGTCAGACATCCGCTTAACCGCGTGTTCGCGCTCGAATCAAGCGGCATCCGTAGCCCCAAGGATCTAGTCGGCGCGCGGATCGGCTACCCTTCCATCCCGCTGGACGAAGCCATCGTGAGCACCATGGTGAAAACGGACGGCGGCGACGCCGCTTCCCTGAACTTTCAAGATATCGGGTGGGATCTGATACCAGCTCTAACAACGGAGAAGGTGGATGCCATCGTCGGGGGCTACGTCAACCACGAGAAGCTGCTGCTCGAGAAGGAAGGCGCGGAGCTTGTCACCTTCGACCCTTCGGATTTCGGAGTACCGGATTTCTATGAGCTTGTCCTGGTCGCAAGCGAGAGCGGCGTAGAAGAGAACGAAGACTCTTACCGTAAATTCATCGAAGCCGCGGCCAAAGGCCAGCAATATACCGCGGAGCATCCGGAAGAAGCGCTGAAGATTCTGCTCGACAAGCAGACAACCGAGTTCCCGCTCGACGCCGACATCGAGAAGCAGAGCCTGGACGTTCTGCTGCCGCTTATGGATGCGGGCGACAAGCCGTTCGGCTATCAATCGCCGGAGGCTTGGCAATCTGTCATCGCGTGGTTGCAGGAGAACGGACAGCTGAAGCAGGAAGTGAAGCCGGAGCAAGCGTTCCGGAACTTATAAGCGGGAGGGGACGCGAGAATGAACGAACGGTATTCGAGACAAATCTTATTCTCCCCGATCGGGACGGAGGGTCAGCGCAAGCTTCAGGATAGCTCGGTATGCATTATCGGGATGGGCGCGCTCGGCACCGTTCTCGCCAACCACATGGTCAGAGCCGGCGTCGGATTCGTTCGTATCGTCGACCGGGATTATGTCGAGGCGAGCAACCTGCAGCGCCAGCTTCTATACGACGAAGATGACGTGGCGCAGGGCTATCCCAAAGTCGTCGCCGCCCAAAAAAAGCTGAGCCGCATCAATTCGGAGGTCCGAATCGAGGCCATAGTCGCGGATGCGACGGCGGGGTCGATCGAGAAGCTGCTCGATGGCATCGACCTGGTGCTGGACGGCACGGACAACTTTCAAACCCGCTTCCTGCTGAACGACGCCTGCTTCCGCCGAGGCATTCCGTTCATCTACGGCGGCGCCGTCAGCAGCAGAGGCATGAGCGCCGTGCTTGTACCGGGCGAGACCCCCTGCTTCCGCTGCTTCGTCCCCGCCGGCGATTCCAGCGGTCAAACGTGCGACATGATCGGAGTGATCTCGCCCATCGTCGATATTATCGCCTCCTATCAGGCGGTTGAAGCGCTGAAGCTTCTAGTAGGCGCCCGAGATGCCCGCAGGGACAGCCTGCTATCTATCGACGTGTGGGGCAACCGCACGTTCGAGATGAAGCTGGGCGAGCCCCGGGCGGATTGTCCCTGCTGCCAGCTGAAGCAGTATCCGGCTCTGCAAGCCCAAGGCGAGGAAGCCGTCGCCCTATGCGGCAGGGAAACGGTTCAGTTCGCGAGCAAAGGCCCTATGGACTTGCCAGGCTGGGAGCTTCGCTTGAAGCCCGTTGCGACAACCATTCTGCGGAACGTGTATCTGCTGCGCGCGGAGCTTCCGGACGGAGAACGGCTCGTCCTCTTCCCCGACGGCCGCGTGCTTGTGCAGGGAACCGAGGATTTGACCCGGGCCAAGGTGCTGTACGACCGCTACATCGGCAGTTAATTAAGGACAGGAGATGATCGACATGAAAGATTTTAAGCTGTATGCCATAACGGGCGAAGTATTCCATCCCGGACGGGAGCTTGTGGAGGTCATGGAAGAAGCCATTCTGGGCGGCGCCGATATTATTCAGCTGCGCGACAAAACGAGCGGCCGCGAGGAGCTGCTGGCCAAAGCCAGGGCTCTGCGCGAGCTTACCCGCCAATATAACGTCACCTTTATCGTCAACGATCATATCGATATCGCGCTCGAGGCGGACGCCGACGGCATTCATCTCGGTCAAGGCGATCTGCCTCTCGTCGAGGCGCGCAAGCGGGTCGGCGACAAAATCATCGGCATTTCCACGCATGCGATCGAAGAGGCGCTGCTCGCCGAGCAGCAAGGCGCCGACTACATCGGCGTCGGCCCCGTCTTCCCCACCGCGACGAAGGCGGATGTGGTCGATCCCGTGACGGTAGCGTATGTCCACCAGGTAGCGGAGCGCATCCGAATTCCTTTCGTCGCGATAGGCGGCATCAAGCTTCATAATGTGGACGAAGTTATCGCCGCCGGCGCTACTCGGATATGCGCGGTAAGCGAGATTGTGGGAAGCCCCGACGTCAAGGGGACATGCGAGGCCTTCCTGAAGAAGCTGAACCGATAGGAGTGAACGAAATGAAAATAACCGTCAACGGCAAGCAGGAGCAGCTCGAGGTTCAAACGGTTGAAGATATCGTGGCCCACTATGCGCTGCAGGAAAAACCGATTGTCGTCGAGGCCGACGGTATCGTGCTGAAGAGAGAGCAATGGGCGACAACGCTTGTTCGCGAAGATAGCAAGATTGAGCTGGTCCACTTTGTAGGAGGAGGCTGACACGATGAAAAAAGATACTTGGCAAATCGGAGGACGGGAGCTGACTTCCCGGTTGTTCCTCGGGACCGGATTGTTCCCGAACCCTTACGTTCAGCAAGAAGCGATCAAGGCATCCGGCGCCGAGGTGCTGACCTTCGCGATTCGCCGCGTGAATCTGTCCGCTGCGGAGGATGATTCGATTCTGCAGCATATCGAGCAAGGAGCGTTCACCTTCCTGCCCAACACCTCAGGAGCCAGCACGGCGGACGAAGCCGTCCGCATCGCCCGGCTCGCCCGCGCGTCCGGGCTAAGCGACTGGATCAAGGTGGAGATCAGCGCCAACGAACGGACGCTGCTGCCTGATCCGATCGAGACGCTGCGCGCGACGGAGCAGCTGGTTAAGGAGGGCTTTACGGTTCTTCCATATACGACGGATGACCCCATCCTGTGCAAACGTCTCGAGGAAGCCGGCGCCGCGGCGGTCATGCCCGGCGGGGCGCCGATCGGCACCGGTCTCGGCATCCTGAATCCCTATCATATCGGACTGATCGTAGAAGAAGCCTCCGTCCCGATTATCGTCGACGCCGGACTTGGCTCGGTAGCCGATGTCGCGCAAGCGATGGAGCTTGGGGTATCCGGCGTTCTAATGAATACGCCCGTAGCGAAGGCACGCGATCCGATTCTAATGGCGAGGGCGATGCGGCTGGGCATCGAGGCCGGCCGCCTGTCCTACCTCTCCGGCCGGATCGCCAAGAAGAAGTACGCCACGGCCAGCAGCGGTTTTGACGCTCTGAAATTAAGCTAAAATTTTTACGACAGAAAGCTGGTTGCGCATATGAGTGAACACATCATCATTATGGGCGGGGGCGTCATCGGCTTGTCGGTCGCCTTCGAGCTGCAAAGCCGCGGCTATCAAACCACCGTGCTCGAAATGGCGCGATGCGGCGGCCAGGCTTCGGGAGCGGCGGCCGGCATGCTGGCACCCTACTCGGAAAACGTAGAAGGACCCGATCCCTTCTTCCAGCTTTGTCTGGACAGCTTGCGGCTCTATCCGGACTGGATAGGCCGGGTGCGGGAGCGGTCCGACGTAACCTTCGAGTACTCGGAATCGGGCAGCCTCTACTTAAGCTACCATGAGGCCGATCGGCTGGCGCTGGAAGGCCGGCTATTATGGCAGCGCGAGCATGGATCAACGGGCGCTATCATCGATGGCCCCGACCTGTTCGACATGGAACCTCTGCTGTCGCGTCAGGTCAAAGCGGCGCTGTACACGCCCGAAGAAAGCCATCTTTACGCGCCGGATTATGTGAGGGCGCTCGAGGACGCCTGCCGGTCGACCGGAGGAGCCATCCACGAGCAGCTGGGACGCGTATCGGTGCTGGAGTGGCGGAACGGAATCGTCCTCGAGGCGCAGGATGGCCGTCGCTTCAGCGGAGATAGGCTTGTCGTATGCTCCGGCGCCTGGGCACAGGAGCTAGCGGAAACCTTCGACCTTCCGCTGCCGATCTATCCGATCCGCGGCCAGATTTGCGCTTACGCCCTTGACGATGTCGCCGGAGATGTTGACGGGAAGGCTGTCCGCCACATGCTGTTCGGCAACCAGGGCTACTTGGTAGCCAAAGCGAACGGCACGCTGGTATGCGGCGCCTCGGAGGATGTCGCGGGCTTCGATACGTCGGTGACAGAACGCGGGATCGAGCGGCTGCGTGGCTGGAACAAGCAAGCGATTCCCGCCTTGGAGAATTGCGCTCCTTTCCATCAATGGGCGGGACTCCGGCCGTCCACGCAGGACGGATACCCCTTCCTCGGCGGGCTCGACCCTGCGGCGCAAGTGATGTTCGCGGCGGGCCACTATCGCAACGGCATCCTGCTAAGTCCGATAACCGCCAAGCTGGTCGCCGATCGCATCGAGAACAAAGCTTTGCCGAGCTACTATTCGTATTTTGCGCCCGGACGATTCGACATGTCTTAAGAAGAGAGGTGATCGCAATATGGTAGATGTACAATCTTCGCGCCGCCAGGTTCCCCGTGCTTTAACCATCGCCGGTTCGGACAGCGGCGGCGGGGCGGGCATTCAGGCCGACTTGAAAACATTCCAGGAGCTCGGCGTATTCGGCATGTCCGCCATCACGGCCGTTACCGCGCAGAATACGACCGGCGTGCAGGCCGTCTATCCGCTAAGCCCCGAGGCCGTGACCGAGCAGATCCGTTCGGTTGGCCGCGATATACGGGTCGACGCCCTGAAGACGGGCATGCTGTTCAGTCACGAAATCATTGAAGCGGTGGCCGCTTCGCTGGAAGAATTCAAATGGACGCGCGTCGTCGTCGATCCCGTCATGGTGGCTAAAGGCGGCTCGGTGCTGCTTCAGGATGCGGCATTGTCGGCTTTCAAGAGGAAGCTCCTACCCCTCGTCGAAGTCGTCACGCCGAACATTCCCGAAGCCGAACGGCTGACCGGAATGACGATCCGTAACGCCTCGAACAAACGCGACGCCGCCAAACAGCTTATCGACCTCGGCATTCGGTATGTCGTGATGAAGGGCGGGCATGAAACCGGCGAGGAAGCCGTCGACCTGCTGTACGACGGGTATTGCTTCTCCGAGTTTTCCGCCAAACGGATCGATACCGTCCATACCCATGGAACGGGCTGCACCTTCTCTGCCGCGTTGACTGCGGGCCTCGCGCATGGCTTGAGCGTCGAGCTCGCCGTCCAGCAGGCCAAAGCTTTTATCCAAGCGGCCATCGAGGACGGCATTCAGATCGGCGGCGGCATAGGCCCTACCAATCATTGGGCTTACAGGCAGCAGCGAACGCCTGGCGCATGGACTGCCGAGCAGTCTCTAGCTTGATCACTGGCTCCATCATTAAAAACAGCGGCTTTCCTTGGACGAGAAAATAGTCAAGGACTGCCGCTGTTTTTAAATGCTTCGTTACCCGAAAACTGCTTACGATAATTTAATCTTTGTACAAAAACTTATGTAAATAATATCTAATCTCTGCGATTTCTTTCTGATAGTCATTGGAAACTAACATAGCGTCTTGATGTTTCGTGATGAATATAAATTCCTTGTTGCCTTTGTAGCTACCCTCGATCGTCGTTCCGAAAAAATCCCGTTCCGCGTTTTCGATTCGAAATTCGGCCAGCAGGTGCAGAGAATGCGAGTTCCGGATGAATTCCATCCATCTATCATTTATCGATAAGAGCATTATCGATGCTGATCGAACAAAATTTGGTTCCCGTCCGGATCCTCGATCGTAAAATGCGCGGGACCTTCACCCGATTCATCCGCTTCCGTCAACAGCTTCATTCCGCTTGCCTTCAGCTGCTTCTGAATGTCCCGAATATCCGTAAAGGATTCAAGATTCTCTCCATTTCCATTCCAGCCCGGATTAAAGGTTAGAATGTTTTTGTCGAACATGCCTTGGAACAATCCGATAACGCAGCTTTCATTTTTCAGAATAAGCCAGTTTTGAGATAGGTCACCGCCCAACATTTGAAACCCTAGATTCTCGTAAAAAGCCTTGGAGGCCTTAATATCCTTTACGTTCAAGCTTACGGAAAATGCGCCAAGCTTCATATCGATTCTCCTTTTGCGTATCGCTGGTTTATTCATTCATAGTAGCACAAGCCGTCAACTAGTTAAAAGTTAGATTCCGATCCCTTTTCTTTCTTAAATAGCCTACCCCTGACCGCTCCCTTTCGGTACAATGGACATGATACCGACCAATTCATCCGCAAGGAGCAGGAGGAACCACTAGATATGAACGAGCAATTCGAACAACTATTTCAATCGGCAAAGGCTCAGCAGCTGCTGGAGCAAATGTACGGCGGCGAAGAACGGGAGCTGCAGATTGACAGGTACCGGAAATGTATGGAAGGCTTCGGCGCCCAATACGGGCAGTCCGAGTCGCTGAGCTACTTTAGCGCCCCGGGCCGGACGGAGATCGGCGGCAATCATACGGATCACAACCATGGGAAGGTGCTCGCGGCGAGCATTCAATTGGACACGATCGCGGCTGCGGCGGCAGTGGACACGGGTGTCATCACCGTCGTTTCCGAAGGGTATCCTGGAGTGACCGTCATCCGTTTGGATGCACTTGAGCCCCAGGCCGGCGAAGGCGGGACGGCCGCTTTGATCCGCGGCATCGCGAACGGCTTCCAGCAGCACGGCTACCAAATCGGCGGATTCAACGCTTATGTCAGCAGCAACGTGCTGCCTGCTTCCGGACTCAGCTCCTCCGCTTCCTTCGAAATTTTGATCTGCCAAATTCTGAGCACGTTCTATAACAACGGAGAGCTGGATGCGGTCATGATGTCGCGCATCGGCAAGCACGCCGAGAACCTGTACTGGAACAAGCCCTCCGGGATGCTGGACCAGATGGCCTGCTCGTACGGCGGCATGATCACCATCGACTTCAAGGAGCCGACGGAGCCGAAGATCGAGCGAGTGCCCGGAACCTTCGAAGCGGCGGGCTACAGCCTGGTCATCGTCGGCACAGGCGGCAATCACGCGGACCTGACGGAGGATTACGCTTCGATCCCGAACGAGATGCGGGCGGTGGCGCAAGCATTCGGCGTGGAGGTATGCCGCGATTTGACTGCCGAGATGGTGTACGGCCGTCTTGCGGAGCTGCGCGAGAAGGCCGGAGACCGCGCGGTGCTGAGGACGCTGCATTTCCTCGATGAGAACGAACGCGTCGGGCAGCAGGTAGAGGCCATCCAAGCCGGCGAGTGGCAGAAGATGCTGAAGCTCATTACCGACTCCGGCAATTCCTCTTGGAAATGGCTGCAGAACATCCATCAGGAATCGGTGTCCCGAGAGCAAGGCATAGCGCTTACGCTTGCCATTACCGAACGTTTCATCGATCGGCTCGGCGACGGCGCTTGCCGAGTGCACGGCGGCGGCTTCGCCGGCGTCATCCTCGCCGTCCTGCCTCATGAGGCGGTCGCGGAATACCGGGAATTGATCGGCCGCACGACCGGCACGGAGCTGTTTACGATTCGCGTGCGCGAGATCGGCTCGGTCTGCTTGAATACGCTTCTGTAGGACATCGCGCGTCGGCTTCGTCGACGAGCCGCTTGAGAAGGCTCCCCTTATGGCAACAGGCGATTTCGCCTGCCTGCCATAAGGGGAGCCTTTCTTTTAAGAACGGATGCTGCCGCGCGTACCTTAACGCAATTAACGCAAGGTCAAGGTTTTTCGGCTTTAGCGAAACGGTACCGCAAGGATGACATTCAGTACATGATTGACTGCGAGACGCTTCGTAATATATCCGCAGCTTTCGAATAACGCAATGAGCTCAGAGACTGGCATATACGCCTCATCCCCTTCATGGATCGCGCTACTATCCCCGTCCATCATTAAATCCGCGATGCAGATGCGGCCTTTCGGTCTCAATACTCTGCGCATCTCTTGAATGGCCATTCGCGTCTGATCGCGCGTCAGATGATGCAGGGCAAAACTCGAAACAACGAAATCGAATTGGCAGTCCAGGTAAGGCAACGCCAAGAAATTCCCAAGCTTGGATTCCATATTCGGAAACTTATTCCGGAGCACACGCAGCATTTCCTTGGATTGGTCGACTCCCGCCATCACCGCGCCCTCATCGGTCAGGCGGCCTGCCAGATTGCCCGTTCCCGCCCCAATATCCAAGCCTCGTTCTCCGCGTAACGGCGACACCCACTTTACGATGAGGCGCAACGCCTCGTCGTAATCTTTATACTTTCTATCCTCCTCTTGAACCCGTTGATCATGAACGCCGGCAAGACGATCATACCCCCACTTGTCCTCCCATGCCCGCTGCTCCCTCAATCTTCTCGAGCCTTCCGCCAGTGTATAAATATCGTCGAGAGGAAGCTCGCGTTCATTACGGAGCGCTTCGATCATTTGGTCCGTTGTTTGAATGATCTGCTTCATCTCGACCCACTTGGAGGACATGACGGCCCGCTGGAGCTCCAGCAAATGACGCAGCTGGCTGTTCCCATTGGCTTCGATATCCGTCAGCGCGTTCCGAATGTCGCTAACGGACATGCCAGCTTCCCTCAGCGCAATAATCGTCTGCAAGCGCCAAATGTCCTCTTCGTCAAACACCCGATACTGATTGTCGTCTTGTTTAGACGGCGCAATGAGGCCTTTGGCTTCGTAGAAGCGAATGGCCCGCTGCGATATTTTTAATTTATCCGCGACTTCTTTGATTTTCATAAGTAACCCCTTTTTCAGGCTTGACCCTCACCTAACGTCACCGTTTAGTATAAACCCGAGAAAAGGAGGCTGTCACGATGAAGAAACTAATAAAAGGCGCGACTGTCCTGACGCTGGGAGCCGAAGCTCCGTTTGTCGGAGACATCCTAATCGACGGATCCCGCATAGCGGACATTCAGCCTGCCATCAACGCCGAGGCCGACATGGTGATTCACGGCGAAGGCATGGCGGCCATGCCCGGTCTGATCAACGCCCACCAGCACACGCCGATGAGCTTGCTGCGCGGGTTCTCCGACGATCTGAAGCTCATGGATTGGCTGGACAAAAAGATGCTTCCTGCCGAAGCCCGAATGACGCCGGAGGACATGTATTGGGGCGCTAAGCTGGCGATGGCCGAAATGATCAAATCCGGGACGACGGCTTTCGCGGACATGTACATCCACATGAACGAAATCGCGATCGCGGTCGAAGAAGTTGGAATGCGCGCTTCTTTGACAAGAGGGCTGGTCTTCCTCGAAGATGACGGAGGCCGGCGAATGTTGGAGGCGATGGATTTAATCCGCCGGTGGAGCGGCAAAGCCGAGGGCAGAATCACGACCATGCTGGGGCCGCATTCCCCTTACACCGTCCCCCCGCAGCCCTTCCGAGAGGTTATCGCGCTGGCCGAGCAGGAGAATATTCCATTGCATACGCATCTGGCCGAGACGAAAGAGGAAGTGAGGATGATTCGGGAAAAGCATAACCAAACGCCAACCGAATATTTGTATCAGCTCGGATTGTTCGAGAAGGCGCATGTGCTCTTGGCGCACGGCGTGCATCTGAACAGGCGCGACATCGGGTATTTAAAGGGTATGCGCGGCGGCGTGTCCCATAATCCCGTGAGCAACCTGAAGCTTGGCTGCGGCATCGCCCCCATAACGGACATGACCGAACAAGGGATTACCGTAGGGCTAGGGACGGACGGGGCGGGCAGCGCCGCCACGCTGGATATGTTCGAGGAAATCCGGGCCGCCGCTTGGCTGCAAAAGCTGGATTACGGCGACCCCACCAAGCTTCCCGCCAAGGAAGCTCTGCGCATGGCGACGGCAGGCAGCGCGGAGCTGCTCCATATCGGACATGATACGGGCACATTGGAGATTGGGAAAAAGGCGGACATCATTCTAATCGATCTGAGAAAGCCCCATTTGCAGCCGCATCACGATCTTTATTCGCTGCTTTCCTACTGCGCCAACGGCGCGGATGTGGACACGACTATCGTGAATGGAAACGTGTTGATGCAAGGCCGCCGGCTGCTCACGATCGACGAAGACGAGCTGTTCAAGCAAGTGTCAATCCGCGCCAAGCGTATCGTCGACGGCGTTTGAGCTTCGGCCGCGCACTCTGGAGCATCGCCTCATCATGAAGCCGCCTATCGACAAGAAGAGCAGCCTTTCGGCTGCCCTCCGCTCCTTGTATCGTTACTCCCCATACACCCGGACCTCCACCAGCTCCGCGCATGGCGCGCCGTTCGTCTCTTCGACGACGATCCGAATGGCGTCGGCGGCGACCGGCGACTGAAGCCTCAGGCGGTTCGTCCGGCGGCGATTGTCATCCGCCTGCGCTACCACCTGCCAAGCTCCGCCGATACGCGCTTCCACGCGATAGCGCTTGGCTAGCTCGGGTATCACCTCGAACGGCGTGCGATGATGATGCAGGTTGATAAGATCCTCGTTCACGTCGTCGTTCCAGGTTAAGATGATCTCCGAAGCAGGAACGGGGCTCTCCCAGCGGAGCTCCAGCCATTGCTCTCCGTCCGCTCCGCCCGCAAGCGGCTCTGATACCCACATATTAGGGCCGCCGAACGGACGTCTGTAGCCGCCTGCCGCTTTCCCGGGCGCATAGGCCTCCGTGACGGACAATACGCGGAAGCAGAATGGACGGCGCACGAGCTTCTTCATGCTCCAATCGACGATCGGCTGCGACGCGTCGTGGTCCTCCAGTTCCGCGACGGCATGCGCGGCCGCGCCTCGCTCGAACGAGAGCACGCCCGTGAACGGCGTGTCGGATTGGCGGAGCGAGACTTGCTCGTTGCGGCGCACCACGATGAAAGCGTTCCGCGCTCCCGCGGGTTCCCACCCGAGGGGCGCCTTCACCCATTGGCCCTCGCCCGCGGGAACCTCCACCTCCACGCCCGCTACCAGCGAATGCGGCACATAGTTTTCCGGAAGTCCCGTATCCCACAGCTCCACCGTCAGCTTGGTTGCCGCGGCTGCATCCACCAGCAGCTCCAGCCCGTCGAACGAAGGATCGACCGGGAAGAGAATGCCCGCGTCATGCAAGAGCGGATACGCGCAGGCGCTCTCCTCCACCGCGATTCGGCCGCGAACGGACGAGGCCGTCACCGAAGCCGCGCGCAGCGACAGATCGCCCGCATCCTCGTTCGCAAGCCCGATAATCGACGCGTCCTGCTTCAGCAACGTCTGCTGCAGAAGAACCCGCTCCCGTTCGTACAGCCCGCGCGGCGACAAGCCGATCTCCGCGCACAGCGCGGCCGCCGTGCCCGCCGCTTCGCCCATGACGGCGCAGGTCGCCATGACACGCGTCGTCCCGAAGGCGACATGGGTCGCGCTGACGTCGCGTCCCGCGAAGAGCAAATTCGCGACGTTAGCCGAATAGAGCGAACGATAAGGAATATGGTAGATGCCGTCGGCGTACATATGCTTCGAGCCGCTCTCCGTCGCGTACATCCCTTGCGGCGGATGCAGATCGATCGACCAGCCGCCGAACGCCACGCGATCCTCGAATGGGCTTTGGCCGATAATGTCGTTCTGATTCAACACGTAGTCCCCGACGAATCGGCGGTATTCCCGTTTGCCCGGAATCGATCCGACCCATTCCAGCGTCATATTATCCGCTTCGAACCGGCCGGAATTTTTGATGTAATCCCATATCCCGTAGATGACGGACGACAGCTCGTCGCGGATGCGTTCGTTGTCATGCACCGTATCGAGCTCGCCGCCCCATTCGATCCACCAATAGTGGCAGCCGGAATCGCCGCTTCGAATGACCCGTTTCAACGGGATCGGCGTCTTCGTAATGTCCTTGGCGAAGCTGGGCGGCACGAACTTGACAGGACGTCCGGCGTCCTTCGTATAGAATAGCAGCGTGCTGCCGAGCGTAATGTCGTCCGCGGCTTCCGGCGCCCAGGCCTCGCCGAATTCATGGGCGGCTTCGCGCCCCAGCCTGAACCTCGCCCCCGCCAAAAATCCGATCAAGCCGTCGCCGGTGCAATCCAGGAAATAGGAGCTTTCGAAGCGGATCCGCCGCTCGGAGCCCATCATCCAGCCTGTCGCGGAGCGGATCGTCCGATTATCCTCGCCGCCGTCCGCCTCCACCTCGTGCACGTCGGTGTTCAGGAACAGCCGAATATTCGGCTCCGCCTTCACCGTCTCCAGCACGACCAGATCCCACAGGTACGGGTTGCCGTCCGGATTGCGGAATTGGTTCTCGACGAACATCTCGCCCATAATGCCCGTCTCCCGAGCATAGCGGTTCGTGCCGTGCGCGGTCGCTCCGCACACCCATACGCGCACCTCGCTGCTGGAGTTGCCGCCAAGCACCGGACGATTGGTCACGAGCGCGACCTTCCTGCCGAGCCTCGCCGCGGCCACCGCCGCGCAGACGCCCGCAAGTCCTCCTCCGATTACCGTTATATCCGATTGCACCATTTCGTTACGCATCTTCTTCACCCTACCCTTTGACCGCAGAATTGGTTAAGCCTTGTATAATGTAACGCTGCCCGATCGCGAAGACGGCGATCATCGGCATAATGCCGGCGGAAGCGGCCGCCATCATCCCGTTATAGTCGACGGTGTTTTCCAATATGAAATTTTGCAAGCCGAGCGGTACGGTGTACAGCTCCTCGTCAATTAGGAATACGAGCGCGTTCTCGTAATCATTCCATTGCCATGAGAAGTCGATAATGGCGAGCGTCGCGAGCGCCGGCTTCGCCAGCGGCAGGATGAGCCGAAAAAAGATGCGGAAGTGGCCCGCGCCGTCGATGAACGCCGATTCGGTTATTTCGTTCGGGATGGACAAAAAGAACTGGCGGAGCATGAATACGCCGAAAATCGTGAACAGCCCCGGCAGGATAAGCGCTAAGTGCGTGTTGTATATGCCCGCCCATTCGAACATGAGAAACTTCGGTACGAACAGCACCTGCGGCGGAATCATCATCATCGACAGGTAGAGCATGAACAACGCGTTCCGTCCCTTGAATTCGATCCGTGCGAAGCCATAAGCGGCGAATGCCGACAAGAACGTCGCGCCGGCCATGCCGATGACCGCTATTTTGAGAGAATTCCAGTAATACGTTCCGAAGCTCTTCGGGCCTGTCCAGACTTTCACGTGATGCTCCCAGGTCGGATTGGCCGGAATCCAGCGGATCGGATATTCGAACACTTGGGCCGGCGTCTTGAGGGACGTGCTGATCATCCACAGGAACGGAATGATCATCACAATCGCGAGCAGCAGCATGATTAGCGTAACGAGAAGCTTCTTCGGCGCCTCGGAGGTCAGCCTTTTTCTAAGTTCCATCTTCTAGTCCTCCTCTCCCTCTTAGTAGTGAACCCAACGCTTCTGGCCGACCCATTGCGCCAGCGTGATGAGCAAGATGAGTATGAACAATGCCCATGAAATTGTCGACGCGTAGCCCATGTCATAATAACGGAAGGCATTCTGGTAAACGTAGAGCGATAGAATCGTCGTGCTGTTGCCCGGCCCTCCCTGCGTGACCGCCTGGATGATGCCGAACGTCTTGATCGTCATAATCAGGCCGGTAATGAGCAGCAGGAACGTCGTGGGGCTGACGAGCGGCCAAATGATTTTGCGCAAAATCTGGCCCGGCCTCGCCCCGTCCATCTTGGCGGCTTCGAGCAGTTCCGGCGAAACCTCCTGCAGCGCGGCTAGATAAATGATCATGTTGTAGCCAAGCATGAACCAGATCCAGATAATGTCGATCGCGACCATCGACGACGTCGTGGTCGACAGCCAGCCCGGCGGGTCGTCGATGCCGATGCTTCGCAAGAGGCCGTTGATCGGACCTTGCGTCGGATGGAACAGCAGCATCCAGACGAACGCGACGGCAACGCCGCTCGTGATGTAAGGCATGAAATAGAGTCCGCGCAGCAGCTTCTTCAAATAGATTTTTTGGTTCAGCACGACCGCCGCGAGAAAACCGAGCACGATCGATACCGGAACCGCGAGCAGGAAATAAAACGTGTTCTTCAGCGACAGATAGAACATCTCGTCCTTCAGCAGCCGGATGATGTTGTCCAGCCCGACGAATTCGACGTTCGGGCTCATGAATTTGTAATTCGTGAACATAAGACCGAACGAATACGCGGCCGGGATCAAAAAAAATAGCAGTACGCCAAGCATACTGGGGCCGATAAAGAGATAGCCGAGCAGCCTTTGTCTTCGCATCCAGTTGTTCGTCATGTGTCTGTTCCCCGTTTCTTCATGGAATTACACCTAGTGTAGCAACGGCCCGGCGAATCGGTAATGAACAGAACCATCTTCTTTATCCCACGATTTTACGCAAAAAAACCGCCCTATAAGGGCGGTCTCGCGATTCGCATGCACAATATTGTTCTATTCGGAGTGCGGCGGGCATTCGCCCTATTTCGTTTGCTTCAGGTACTCGTTATGCCTGGCGACCATAGCGGCAAGCGTCTCGTCTACGGATTGCGCCCCGAGGAAATATTTCTCGTACTCTTGTGATCGCAGGTCCACGACCTCTTGATCCAGGCTTCTGACGAAAGTCGGCGTCCTATTATCGAACAAGACGTACATCATCGATTCCTTGTCGTACGTGTCGGCTTTGTCGCCGAGCAGGCTGTTCAGCGCCGCGTCCTGATCGGCATCCTTGGATGCGGGAAGCCTGCCGCCCGCGGCCATCGGAGCCATGCCGCCGTCCGCGTACCATTTCAGGAATTCCCATGCCGCCGCTTGATTTTTGGACTTCGCGTTGATGGAGATATAATCTCCGATCCCGCCGCGAGCGACATATTCGTCCGCGTTGTCGGTCAGTCTTGGCACCGGAGCGAAGGCGATCTTGAAATCGCGAGGGAAATCCGTGAAATTGTTCGAGCTGCGCAGCAGCCATGCTCCGATATTGAGCATCGGCACTTTGCCGCTCAGAAACTCCTGCTCCACCGGCATTTTAGACGTCAGTTGCTCGCCGAGCGGCGGCGTGCTTTTGTCCTCCTCCATCATCGCGTTCAGCGTCTCCAGCCACTTCTTCACAAGCGGATGATCCAGATTCGACGTGCCGTCCGCTTTCGTGTAGCCGTCCTTCGTAAGCACGGAGTCAATCGGATCGACGAACGGCTCCAGGTTCTGAATAAAGCCGTAGCCGCCGCCCGCCTTCAGCTGCTTCGCGTATTCGCGCAGCTCGTCCCAGGTCCAATCCTTCGGAACGGGAAGTCCGGCCGCGTCGAGGGCGTCTTTGTTGAGAGCTACGAAATACGCGCTTTTGGTTGTTGGCAAACCGTAGTATTTGCCGTTGATTTGCCAGCCCTTGGCGTCCGGGCCCATCTTCTCGTCGATGTTATAATCGCCGAACGTGCCAAGATCCAGAGCGAGTCCCGCTTCCACCCGCTTGGTTGCCTGCGAGCTTGTGTAATTGACGAACAAGTCGACGTCCTGCCCGGTCATCATGGCGGTGTCGAGCTTCAAGTTGCCTTCGTCATCGTTCACGTAGCGCACGTATTCGACCTGGATGTCGGGATGCTCCTTGTTCCATGCGTCCACAACGGCCTGCGGACCGGCTTCAGGCGGAACGCCTCCCCACATCGTCAGCTTGACCGGATCTCCCGATGCCGCCGGCGCGCCTGCCGAAGGGGACGCCTCCGATCCCGCGTTGCTTCCATCGCCGTTACTGCCGTTATTGCCGCCCCCCGAACATCCCGCCAAAACGCCCATGACGAGAATGAGCGATGCCATGCCTGTGAACCAGCCTTTTTTTCTCACTAGCGACGACCTCCTTGAATGACTTGTGTTGTGACGCAAATCAAGGATAGCAAGACGGACGCGGCGGTTATAAGTAACAAATTCACGTTTCGAATGGAACGGAACTTCGTATTTTGCAACCGCAATGACACGATTTGTTGCGGCGAAAACGTTCTATCTCGTCTGCCTGTATTGGCTCGGCGTCGTCCCTGTCATGCGCTTGAATATTTTGATGAAGTAGTTATCGTTCATGAAGCCGACGTTATGTCCGATCTGGTTCACGGGCAAGTCGGTCGAACGCAAATAATCGATTGCCTTCTCGATGCGGACCCGGTGCAAATAATGGATCAGCGTCTCGCCCGTCTTCTTCTTGAACAGCGCGCTGACATAGTTCTCCCCCATCATGACGTGGCGGGCGAGCGAAGCCAGCGTGATCTCCTCGGCGTAATGCCGCTCGATATAGTGGATAATTTTTTTCACTTCGGGATGCGTAATCCGGTCGATGGCGGAGCCGGAATCGGGAAGCTTGGGCTGCTGCCGCAAAGCCGCTTCAGAGGCTGTCGAATAAGCTGCAGCCGGCTTCACCGCGGTCAGCTCCGCGCTAATCTTCCCGAGCGTCTCGCGCAGATCCTTGACGCTCATCGACAGCTTCAGAATGTAATTGGACGCGCCGAACTCCATGGCTTGCCGCATCGATTCAAAGTCGCCGATGCAGGTGAGCATGACGAACTTGGAACCGATGCCGGCGCGCCTCGTCTCCTTAAGCAGCTGGAGTCCGTCCATCTTGGGCATCACAATGTCGCATAACACCAGATCCGGCGGCTCCCGTTTAATGATCTCCAGCGCTTCCTCTCCATTGCTCGCCTCCCCGCATAACGAAAACCCCATTTCCTCCCAGCGGATAATTTCCTTCACCGATTCCCGAACGAACGTCTCGTCTTCGACCAACAGCACTTTCCACATAAGCTTATCCCTCTCCTCCGTCATCGGCTAGCGCGGACAGCTCCCGTCCTGAATACGGCTCGGACAACAGAAACGGCAATTTTATCCAAAACCTCGTTCCTTGCCCCGACGATTCCATCTCCAGTGCCGCATTGTCCTTGAACAGCAGCCGCAGCCTCTCTCTTACGTTCTGCAGCCCGATGCCCGGACGCTTCCGCCCCGCCTCCTGATGCTGTCTCGATTTCTCCATGCCGATGCCGTTGTCTTCGACTTCCAGCACAAGCTGCGCGGGCTCCGTATCCGATAATCCCATCCGGATATAGATTCGCCCGCCTTCCCCGAGATGGGAAATGCCGTGACGGATGGCGTTGTCGACAAGCGGCTGCAGGCTGAGCTTCGGAACAAGCGCAAATTGTATCTCTTCCTCGTAGCTGAACTCCACTTCGAAGCTGTTGCTGTACCGGACCTGCTGAATATAGATAAACGCCTTGGTAAGCTCGATTTCATCCCTTAGATGAATCAGATCGACGTCGGAGTTAAGACTCGTCTCCAGCAGCTTGCCCAGCGACAAACAGATTTCCACGATTTCCTCGTTTCTGCTGCGCAGGCCGATCCATTTCATGGTGTTGAGCGTGTTCAGCAGAAAATGCGGGTCCACCTGAGCGAGCAGCATCTGGAAATGAACCGCGTCGCGCTGCCTTTCCTCGGCCTTAAGGCGCTGGATCAGCCCGTTCATGTCGACCATCATTTCGTTGAAGGTTCGCGTGAGCTCGAGCACCTCGCCTTTATAATTTTTTTCCGGCAATCGGATTCGCAGATCCTTGCGCACCGCTTCCTTCATCTTCGCTTGCATATGGGACAGCGGTCTCGTGAACGCGTAGGCGATCATAAACGCGACGACGATGAACATGGCCGTAATACCGTAGAACGTGACAAAATATTGCTGCTTTAAGCTTTCGATCTCTTGAAACAAGACGCGAAGCGGAATTTGGTTCACCATATACCAATCCAGAGAAGGCAGATAGCTGTAGTTGACGAGGGTGTCGTTCGTATTGTCCCTCCAATAGCCGTTGGAGGGCTCCAGCGTCACCTGCCGAATCGCGTTCCCCGCCAGCCGGGCGGTCATATCGGAGCTGGCGATGACTTCGCCTTTTCTCGAGACGATGTAATAGGCTTGCTCGGTTGCGGACTTCTGCAGCATGGACTGGAACCAGAACGAGAAGTCGATGCTGACTCTCGCCCGGCCGTATTGCCGATTCCGATTGTCCTTCAGCCCCGCATAGAGGGAGAGAAGCGTCGGACTTTTGGAAATATCCCGCGACACGTAGTTTTCGTCATCCGGTACCCAGAAGTAAGAAGCGCCGCTCTCGCGCATCTTGGCGAAGGAAGGAGTAGCCGCAATAATGTCGTAATCGAGCGTATGCCTTGGCTGATAGGAGGTGTACACATGCCCCGCGTCGTCTAGCAGCGTGTAGTACACGGACGGATTGTACAGGAAGAAGCTGTTGTTGAGATTTTTAAACTTGTTCTCCATCAGCTCTTTGTTGTCGAGAACGGACCGCTTGTCCGGATTCTGCAGGATATCCTTGACGTCCGAATCCTGCTCCAGGAAAATAAGCGTCTTGAAGGCGATGCTCAGCTGATCCTCGAGCGAACGATGGAGATTGTCGAGCTGCTCGTGGCTCTGCTCGCTGATCTTATTCTGTACGAGCGTCTCGATTCTGCCATAGTTGTAAATGTTCAGCGCGCTGAACGGCAGCAGGATGACGAGGACGAACACGACGAACAGCCGGTATTTAAGCTTATGGGGAACGAGGTAATGAAGCCGGCTCCGCATGACAAAAATCCCCCTTGCATGAATGGTGAATTCATTATATCACCAATTGCGAAGGGGGATGGGCATCCTGCCGAAATGCGTAATATTGTAGGATTTCAAGGTGAGTCTTGCATGAAAATGTTCTATCGGCACGCCGCTCAAAAAGAAAATAACGGCTGAACGTACCTGATGCCTTGGCCCGTCAATTCCTCCGGATTTTCTTTGCAGTCTCTTTGCATGTAATCGTACGACAGCCATTCATAATGCTCCAGCCGGAGCAGCTCCGCGATTTGATGAACCGGATTTCGTTCGATGATATCCTCATAGTCCGTCACGTAAAAAATTTTCGTAATGTCGAGAGGCGTAACGGATTTGATCTTATAGGGATTGCGATTGATGAGCTCGACCATCTTATGCCGATCGTATTCTTCTTGATCGATGCTTAGCTCTTCCTCCCATTCGCACGTGTAATGAAAGGTCCGTTTCCTCCCTTCATAGACACTGAGCTGCCAACCATGGTCCTCGGCGTGCAGTAGATGCAGCAGGACGCCTTTGTTTTGTCCGATCAATCGCTTATTCGGACGGAATGGACGGCCGCTTGGAAGGATCGTCACCCAATGCTGGCCCGCGGGGTAAACGTAGCCGCGCAGCCAAGCCTTCTTCAATAGCTTCACGCCGTCATTCTGGTTGCTCGAGTACAGATAATAGCATTCGGTAAATTCACTCATGTCCTGTGGTCTCTCCTTCGGTCGAACAAAAGAAAAGGCCATCCATTACGGATGGCTTAACGTTACTAGCAAGCGGAAACCGCTTAACCTTCGGATTGGCCCTGTTCTTTCTTGCTGGATGGCGCGAACCAGCCGATGACGGCAATCGCAACCAAGACGCCGTAGAACGTAAGAGTCCAGCCCGTGCTATGCGGGAAATGATGGTCCAGGACGTGAATGTCCTCATGAGCAAGAGTAATGACGGCGAGCTTCACGCCTACCCAAGCGACGATCGCGTAAGCCGTCGTCTCTAGAGCCGGTCTCTCTCCAAGCAGCTTGACGAACCATGTAGCCGCGTATTTGATCAGGATAAGTCCCGCGAGACCGCCAAGCACGACGACCAGGAACTTGCCTCCGTCCATGCCGCCGAAATTGCCAAGCGGCGAATCAGGCAGACCGAGAGCCAACGCTACCGCGGCAAGAATGGAGTCGATCGCGAACGCAAGATCCGCGATGGCGATTTTACCGACGGTCGGCCAGAAGCCTTTGCCTTTAGATTCTTTCTTGACTTCATCCTGATTCTTATGGTTGTCCTTTCCAAAACGCGCCTTAATAATATGATTCAAGCCGAGGTACAGCAAATACGCGGCTCCAATCGCTTGAATTTGCCAAACGTTGGCAATAAAAGAGATGGCGAACAATGCTCCGAAACGGAAAACAAACGCCATGATGATGCCATAGTTAATGGCTTTCTTCTTCTGATCATCCGGCAAATGCTTGGCTATAACCGCAAGCACGAGGGCGTTATCCGCCGACAGCAAGCCCTCCAAACCAATAAGAATCAGTAGTGCCCATGCATACTCCAGCCATATTGAATCCAAACAAAATTTCTCCTCTCGCTAAATAATTCAAATACTAAGTTAAGCTTTCCCAACAATGTGACAACCCTTCATCAATTAAATCCTAACTAAAACAAAAAATCAACTTCTACCCGAAAGAAACTCGAAGGAAAGCCTTCATAAAATCTTTATTTGCATAAAACTAATGCCATTAGTTATGCTCGGGGTGTGAAAAAAATCCCAATGGATAAGGAGAATCGCTATGATCATGGAAAAGAAAATCGGCGAGGAGCACAATGCGGCCTCGCTGCATATTCGGCTGGGGGCCGTCGCTTTCGCCGCGGCTGGCGTCTTGTTCGTGCTATATCCCGTTATTCGCCCCTTCTCGGACGAAGCATCTCTGCTTGGAGCCGAGGCATTCGCTTCGATGGAGTGGATGAATTCTCACGTGGCCGCGATATTCGCGTTCATTTTATTGTCGGCCGGATGGCTCGGCTTGAATCTCTCTCTGCAGGCTTCCTCTGCCAAGAAGCTTGCAACGCGAAGCCTGCTTCTATCTTGGTTCGGAATCGGATTGACTTTACCGTTCTACGGCGCGGAGGTTTTCAGCCTGTACGCGATCGGCCGTGAAGCGGTTCGTCAGCAAAATCCCCAACTGATGAGCTTGGCCGGGGATATACGCTTTGGTCCCGGCTTCTATATGATCCTCGCAGGCCTCGCGCTGCTTGCAATTGGAGCCGTGATGGCAGCCATTGCCGTCTGGACGTCCCGACTCCTGTCCAAATGGAGCGCTGTCCCCTTCGCAATCGGGCTTCTGTCTTACCTTCCTCAATATACGGCCACGCAGCCCGTACGCATAGCTCACGGATTTCTGATTGCGATAGGATGTCTATGGATTGCTGCAGGCTTGTGGCGTCATGCTCGCCGATCTTCAAAGCATTCCCTACACCATCGACTCTATAGGTGAATACCCTATTCAGACATCCAAAAATAACACGGAGGAGCTTCCATGATCCCCTATTATCCGTATTACGGCTATGAAACAAAATGCGAGCAAGAGCCGATCACGTTTCCGCCGCAGCATCAAGACCGCCAGCCAGGCTTGGAATATTTGATGAACCCCGCTCCCATCTCGGATAATCCCGGCTACAAGGGAAGCGGCAAGCTGGCTGGCAAAACGGCCGTTATTACAGGCGGAGACAGCGGGATCGGCCGCGCCGTCGCCATCGCGTTCTCCAAGGAAGGCGCGGACGTGGCGATCGTATATTTAAACGAGAGAGAAGACGCCGAGGCCACCAAAAGAATGGTGGAGCAGTACGGCGGGCGCTGCTTGACGATTGAAGGGGATTTGCGGCGTTCGGCTTTCTCCAAGGAAGTTGTCGAGAAAACGATCGGAGCGTTTGGGCGGTTAGATACGTTAATTTTAAATCAAGCCGTACAATTTCCCCGGGAAAGCATTCTAAACATAAGCGACGAGCAGCTGGAGGATACCTTCCGCACGAACATCTTCCCCATGTTCTATCTGACCAAAGCAGCCCTTCCGCATCTGCGTCCAGGGAGCACGATTATTAGCACAACATCCATCACCGCCTACGAGGGCAATGAGCTTCTTGTGGATTATGCGTCTACGAAGGGCGCGATCGTTGCCTTCACTCGTTCCTTGTCGCTTCAACTGGTCAGCCGCGGCATCCGCGTTAACGCGGTGGCTCCGGGACCGATCTGGACGCCTCTTATCGTATCGACCTTTCCGGCCGAGATGGTAAGAAAATTCGGTTTGCTTCGACCGATGAAACGCGCCGGACAGCCGTTCGAGCTGGCGCCGACCTACGTCTACCTCGCTTCCGACGACTCCTCTTACGTCACGGGGCAAGTCCTGCACGTGAACGGAGGCACGATTACAGGGACATGAGTTTGGAGTACATGGCAACGTTATACCCATTTCTTCTTTTTGTACAAATCACTCCGCAGCGGGCATCCGCATACAATACACCAGCAATGCAGATAGACGTTTATCTACTATAAGGAGTGAGACGATTGTCATTTTTCCCTCCATTTGGACCGCCTGGCGGCGGATTCCCGCCCTTCGGACCGCCGGGACCTCCCGGGCCTCCATTCGGACCGCCACCCGGACCGCCCGGACAGCAAGTGCCGCCAGGTGCCGGCCTTCAAGCCCCTACATCGGCTCCGCCGCAATTCGTACCGCCTAGGCCGCAAGCCTCTCTGTTCGCCGTAGACCCGGGAGGCATCCGCAGATGCGCTTTCCGCTTCACGTACATTTGGCTTAGCAACGGAGATCAATTCTGGTATTACCCCGTCTTCGTAGGCAGAACCTCCGTCGCCGGCTTCCGCTGGAACGGCTTCTTCTGGATGTACGCGGGGTACGATTTGAGACGCATCGAATCGTTCACTTGCTTCTAGAGAGATCAACACGACAAGGCCCGCATGCCGATGGCATGCGGGCCTTGTATATTAATAGATCGTTGGCACCATCCCTCCGTCCATACGGATCGGAGAGCCCTTGAATGCCGATGCGAAAGGGCTGCATAGGAATGCGGCCAGCCTGCCGATCTCGACGGGCTTAATGAAACGCTGGATTTCGGATTGCGGCAGCGTTGCCGCCATAAACCGAGTTTCTTTTTCCGCGAAATCCAGCTCTTCATCCGAATACATGCTCTCGATGATTCGCTCTACCTTCTCGGAGAGCGTTGGTCCCGGCATGATCGTATTGACCGTCACTTCCGTTCCCCTCGTTAATTTCGATAAGCTCTTCGAAAGGGAGAGCAGCATCGATTTGGTCATCGCGTACTGAGGCATGTGCCCCGAAGGCATGATCGCTTCTTCGCTTGCGATAAAGAGGATGCGGCCATCGTTTTTCTCCAGCATCCGAGGCAAATAATAGTGACATAATCCGTTTGCCGCAAGCACATTCGTACGGAAGTACCTTTCCCAAACGGAATCGTTAACGTCCTCGTACGGCATCATTTCGTAAATCCCCATATTGTTGATCAAGATATCGATATCGGGATGCTTTTCGAATAAAGCTTGTCTCTGCGCGGGATCCGCCAAATCGGCGGCGGCGTTCCGGGGAGAGGTGGCCGGGAAGCTCGTTTTTAGTTCATGCACCGTCCGTTCGGCCTCTTCCTCGTTTCGCCCGTTAATAAGAACATGCGCGCCTTCTTTGGCGAGCTCGATCGCAATCGCTTTGCCTATGCCTTTCGTTGATCCTGTCACTAAAGCGGTTTTTTGGAACAATCCCATATCCATGTTGCATTCTCCTTTTTCTTGTGCGCCGGATAGGGATAATCTTACCTTGCCAGGATCGTTCAGTAACTAGGATGCCGCGCCAAAGTTCTTGCGAAATACGCCAAATTATAGCGCACAGCTGCTCATTCCCCTTTGCTTGACGCGCCAATTGGACGGCGTCTCGCCTTCCCAGAGGCGAAAAGCGCGGTAGAACGAATTCTGGTCTTCGTAACCGATCAAGAAAGCCACTTCCTTCATATCGAAGGAGGGGTCTGCCAAATATTCAAGCGCCTGCTCGTGGCGTGCTTGCGTCAGAAGCTGCTGGAAGCTTGTGTTCTCGTCCGTAAGCCGGCGCTGCAAGGTACGATCGCTCATGCCGAGCTCCTTCGCGACCGCCCGGATGTCGCGACGCCCTTCCGCGAGACTCTCCTTCAAGATCCGTTTGACCGCCTCGGAGATCGAACGGCCGCGCTGATGTTCATCCAAGGTTCGGTTCAATGCGGGAGTCAGAATCTCGAGCAGCTCTTCGTTATAGGAGACAAATTGCCGATCCAGATCGCTTCGGCGCAGGGTCAAGCGGTTGCATGCGGCGCCGACGCGGACAGGACAGCCGAAGTAAGCTTCGAGCACCCGCGAGTCGCCAGTCGCGTCCGTAAGCTCGACGAGCCGCGCCGTCAGATGCTTGCCCGTGCCCCGGCGCCCAAGCTCCAGAAGGAAAGCCAGCGTGATCCCTGCAAGCAGCGGCGGCCCGGAACCTTCGGCTCCCCGCCACTCCAGTTCAAGGAAACAATACTCGCCTTCTTCGGAGATTCGCAGATCTTCCGGGGGACACAGCTGTTTGTAACGGGCCATTCGGCTCAGCGCGTCCCGATAATCGCGCGCGTGGTAAGTCGCCAATACGGACGGCGGGTAATGCGCCGTTTCGAAGACGGTCGCCAGCTTGACGATACCTTTGGCGGGATCGCCGATGAGCTCGGAATAAGCTTGCCAGATCGCGAAATATTGCGCGGCTGTGACCTCCGGCTCCGAGATGATGTCGAGCGGCAGCCCGGCATTGCGGGCCACGTCATGGACCTCAATGCCTAATCGGCTGACGCCTTCCCAAAATCCAACCGGCATCTTCACTCGGCAATCCCCCTTATTCCGTCCAGTTTCCCTTGCGGAATACCGGCTCTACAGTGCCGTCCTGCAGCTCCCCGTCGATGTCGAGATCGGCGCAGCCGATCATGAAGTCGACATGCGTCAGACTGACGTTCGCGCCGTGGGCAACCAGCTCGTCGTTCGACAGCTTCGTGCCGCCCTCCAGATTAACCGGATAGGCGCTGCCAAGCGCGAAGTGGCAGGAGGCGTTCTCGTCGATGCCCGTGTTGTAGAACACGCGGTTCAGGTTGGAGATCGGCGAGTCGTGCGGAACAAGCGCCATCTCGCCGAGATAGGAGGCGCCTTCGTCGGTTTCGAGCAGCGTCTCCAGATGCTCGCGTCCCGACTCGGCGTCGAACGCGACGACCTTGCCGTCACGGAACGTCATGGTGATTCCTTCTACCAAACGGCCGTTCAGGTTCAGCGGCAGCGTGCTTCTCACCGTGCCGTTCACGCCGAGCCGATGCGGCATCGTGTACACTTCCTCCGTCGGCATATTCGCGACGAAGTAGACGCCTTTCTCGTTCTCCCCTCCGCCTCCGCGCCAGATATGCCCTTCGGGCAGCTCCACGCGAAGATCCGTCCCCGGCGCTCGGTAATGAAGGCTTTTGTAACGCTTTTCGTTCAGCCGGTTCTGCCAGGTCTTCAGCTTATCGATATGCTCGCGCCAAGCCGCTACCGGATCTTCCTTATCCACGCGCACCATGCGGAAGATCGCCTCCCACATCGCGTCGATCCGCTGCTCCGCCGGCAGATCCGCGAACACTTTGTCCGCCCAGGCGCGCGTCGGCGCTTTGATCAGCGACCAACTGATCCGGCTGTTGCGCGTATACACCGAATATTCCTTGCGAGCGACTGCCGCCGCTTTAACCGCTCTCGATACTTTGGACGAATCAATGCCCCGGAACAGCTCCGGATTCGGCACTTTGATATGTAGAATCGCTCCGCCCTCTTCGGCGAATTTCACTCGGCTGTCGGCTTCCCATTGCGGATAATAATCGAACGTATCCTCCGCCGCTTTCTCGTAGCGGATGCGTGTCACTTCTTCGTCGTCCCACTCGACCATCACATATTTGGCGCCGGCCTCGTAAGCCTGGGCCACGATCAATCGCGTCAGCTCCGCCGTCTCGATCGGCGCGTGCACGATCAGCACCTGTCCGGGCTGAATATTCACTCCCACCTTAACGACGAGCTCCGCGTATTTTCTTAACATGATTTTAAAAGAATCCATTGATGTCTCTCCTTTCAGAAGTCCGCCTTCCATTATAGCAAAAGTATGCGGTTAATCGTAAAGACTTGCTATTCGGTCGATGCGGTTCGTCCAGATGACGCCGGAGAAATCCGAGGGCAATCGCTCCATGTCTTCCGCCGAATCGAACCCGCTGGAGAAGTCGCTGCCGTCCCCCCCGACCACGACGACTCGGGTATCGGCTTCGTCCATCCGGTTCAGAAGCTTATCCGGCCAGCCCCATAGCCAGGGACCGATCTTCTCGGGGATATGAAGCTGACCGCCGCGGCAAGCCTCCGGCACGTAGCCTGTCCAGCCGACGGCGATGTATGGAAGCAGGCAGCTCTTCAGCGTGGCCTTCGACATGACCCGCATATCGGGCAGCCGTTCCTTCAGCGCGGCGATCGGTTCGTCGCCGCCGTATACGGCAAGCAAGCTTCTGCGCTCCTCGGGAAGCTCGGACAAATATCGGGCGAGCAGCTTGCCTTCATCGGGATCGCTGCTTTTGATATCGATCAAGAGCTGGCGGTCCGGGAAACGGTCCAGCACCTCCGTCAGCGAAGGCATAAGTCCAATGCCCTGGCCGCGGAAAGGATACGTCTTGCCGCCGTCCGCCGTATACCCGTAGCCGATATCCAGCCGCTTCAGCTCGTCCATCGTATAATCGCGCGTCACGCCCTCCCCATTCGTCCGGCAATCCAGCGTCCAATCGTGGAATACGGCAAACTGATCGTCCTTCGTCATGTGAACGTCGAATTCCACGATATCTGCGCCCGCTTGGAAAGCCGCTTCCATGGAGTCCAGCGTATTTTCCAAATAGGGATGCTCCGGCTCGTAAATCCGCTCCGCCGTGCATGTATCGTTCTGGATGCCTTCCATCGGGTAAGTCTGCCCCAGCCCGCGGTGCGCAAGCAGAATCGGACCTCCGTCCCGGCTGCTGCCGAACCAGGCATTGTTATTCACATACATGAAGGCGATCAGCAGCATGACCGCGATCAACGCTTTGCCTCTCCTTCTATTCCACCAGCTATTCATCCGATAATCCCTCCCATGCTGCCTGTACTTGCTGTTCGATGGCATGCATCATGCTCTCCTCCGTCTCGAAGGAGGCGGATTGAATGAGCGCCTGGACGAAAATAGCCGACAAGATCGACGCGCTTACCTTGGAATCCCACCGGCTTCGGAACGTCCCGTTTGCTGAAGCCTGCTCGATGACCCCGCGAAGCGTTTCCTCAAAAATCAAGAAATTCGACGCTTGATCCGATGACTTAGGCCCCGCCTTGATCGATTCGATCAAAGCCGGACGCAAAATGTCGGCCCGCTTCCGATAGACGGCGGCAAGATCGCGGAACAGGCCTATCAGCCGTTCTTTTAGATTTCCATCGCTATTGTTGCGGACAAGCTGCTCCATCAGCTCCCGATAAGATCCGGCCACGTGCAGAAGCACCTGTTCCTTCTTCTCGAAATAATTAAAAAATGTCCCTTTGGCGATGCCGCAGGCTTGCGTGATTTCTTGCACGGTGACCTGTTCGAAGCCCTTCTGCTTAAACAGCTCCACAGCGGTGACAATGATCCGTTCTTTGACTTCCTTCTTTTTCTCTTCTCTTAACATGCAACACGCTCCACAAAAAATGACCTTGGTCATTATTTGACCAAGGTCATTTTACAACAGTTGCTTGAGCTATGCAATCCGTTTGTTCGGGAGTGTGACGTTAAAAAAAGCGGGCTTCTATTCTCCAAGCTCTATCTATTGTCGGGATACGTCTCTCTCAAGAAAGCGATGGACTGCGCGATCATCTCTCCAAGCACGTCCACGTCGATGTCGGCTACTTTGTTAATGTAGACGCAGGCCTTGCCCGACGTGTGCTTGCCGAGCTTCTGCAGCAGCGCTTCCCTCGCTTCGTCCCCGGGAGCGAAGTAGAGGCTGGTCTTGCCTTTGCGCGGCGAGAAACCGACGAGCGGGGCATCCCCTTCATGACCCGAAGCGTACTTGTAATGGTACGAACCGAAGCCGATAATGCTGGGTCCCCACATTTTGGCCGGGAAGCCGCTCGTTTCGGTGAAAATGTCAAGCAAGCGATAGGCGTCCTCGCGCTTCTTCGGGTTGTCCACGTTCTCGATAAACTCGAGGACGCTGTTCTCCGTTTCTTTCGTCTTCAGCTCGTACATGGTTCCGCCTCACAAACACGAATACACGATGTTGCGAAGACGCGGCTGCACGAACGGCTCCTGGCTGTTCAGCATGTGCATCGCGTACATGACGGTCAGCTCCGAAGCCGGGTCGATGATGGCCATGCAGCCGGCGGCTCCGCTCCAGCCGAATTCGCCGACCGGGCTCAGCGCTCCGCTGCCCGCAGGGGAGATGTGGGTGCGGACGCCAAGGCCGAAGCCGTAGCCGTTCAGCTGCTCCCACGAATAATCGCCCCGCGTGGCGTCGGTCAGATGATCCGTTCGCATGAGATTCACCGCAGCCGGCGACAGAATGCGCACGCCCTCCGGGCTTGTTCCTAAATTCGTAAGCGCATTTAGAAACTTCACGTAGTCGCTGACGGTGGACAGAAGCCCCGCCCCGCCGCTCTCGAACTCGGTCCCGATCCGGAAGCCGTTCGCGTCGTAGCGCACGGCCTTGCCCAGCTCGTCGTTGAACGCATACTGGGGAGCCAGACGGCTCCGCTGCTCGTCCGTCAGATCGAACGCCGTGTCGTTCATCCCGAGCGGACCGGTAATTTCATCGCGTAGGTAAGCGCCGAACCGTCTGCCGTCCACGACCTCGACTAACGCCGCCAGCACGTCGTGGCACAAGCTGTAGTTCCAACGGGTGCCCGGCTCGAAGTGAAGCGGCTCCTTCGCGAGCGCCTCCGCGAAAGCGCGGGTCGGCAGCTTGCCGTTCGTCCGCTCGACGGCTTCCTTCAGGGAAGGCGCGCCAAGGTCATAAGAGAAGCCCGCCGTCATCGCGAACAGATCCCGTACCGTGATCGGCCGCTCCGCCTTCTCGAGCACGACCTCGCCGTCCGGAAGCTTCTTCTTCACGTTCATCTCGGCATATTCCGGCAAGTAGGCCGAGATCGGATCGTTTAATAGCATGGCGCCCTTCTCCACGAGCTGCATAGCCGCGACACATGTCATGATTTTCGTCATGGAATAGATGTTAATAATTCTTCCTTCGTCGATCGGCGTTTGCTTCTCCAGATCAACGAAGCCGCTACGGTATCGGAATACGGTATCATTGCGGTGCATGACCAGCACCTCGGCCCAAGGAATGCGCCAGGAGGTCATGCGGTCAAGAAACGAGGCTAACGGTTTGAAGTCCATCTTTCGCCATCCTTTGTGAATAGAGTGTATTTGGTTCCGACATTCCTTCAATTATAATCGATAACGACCATTTGGTGGCAATCGAGTACGGGAACCGTATACGAAATTTTGCCGTCGTCGCTGCCGTAGGCCAGCGGCGTCATCTGCGGCGCCAAATAAACGCCGCTTACGGCATGCTCCGTCCGCAAGGATACCTGGACATCGTGGAGCGGCACGATATCCTCGATCACTTCGATGCTCGTTCCCCGGCGGACCGGAGACGCGTACAACAAATGATTGACCAGCCGCTTCTCGTCCTTCTGCTCCTGTAGAGTAACGACGCCTTGCGCCGGCAAATTCGTCTCCAGCGTCTTGCCGGGAAGCAGGCGGTTCAGCGCGAATAGCACCGTCTCCTTCAGAATCAGACTGCCTTTGGTCGCGTAATCGTCGAACACGTTCCAGGCGATATAAATGCCGCTGCCGCTTTCGACCATGCCCGGCCCGCCGTACGCATGGCTGCTCGGCGTGTGCTGATGTGAGCAGAAGGCGAACACGTCTCGATTGAAATACGGGTCCTCGCGCCGCGCGAGCTCGGTTCCGCCGGCAAGCTCGAGCTTCTGCCCCTCCGAATAGAAGATATAAGAGGCTTCGCCGAGACGGCCCGGCTTGAACAGCGGGCGGAAATAGTCGGGACGGTAAGCGTTCCGTCCCGCAAGACGCGCCCCGAAATCGATCGCGAATCGATCACCCTCCGGCTCCAATCCGGACCAGCCGGTCGCGAGAATGCGGCCTCCCTGCTGTACGAACTGCTCCAGTCTGCTCTGAAGCCCGGCGTCAATTGCCACGTAATCCGGCAGGATCAATACGCGGTAGCTCGCGAAATCCTGCTCGAGGTCAATGACGTCGAACAGGAAGTTCCCTTCGAGCAGCATGCGCACGGCTCCGGCATCGGATTCCGGCTTCCTCTTCTCCGTCCCCGCCTTTGGATGAATCCCTGCGGCTTCGAGCGACAGAAGCGCGATATCCGCGACGTTCGTCGTCTTCGCGCACCAGGCTTCCTTGCTCTCCACCTCGCGATACGCCTCGCCGATCAACGCGTAGGTCGCCTCATCCATAAGGCCGTTCGGATGCAGCTGGTCGCCGATCGAGCATTTGGCGCCGTTCGCGATGCTGAGAGCGGCTTCGTAGCGCAGCGCGTTCGGATGCTTGTAACCCCCGAATTCGCCCCATGACGTATGGAATTTGCCGGTCATGCCGAGGTAATCGACGCCGAGCGTCTGCGCGTATCTGGCGGACAACGGGAAGTGGTCATAGCCCCAGCCGCCCGTCGGCAGCGATTCCAGCTCCAGGTGGCTGTTCATGAACGCCTGATCCCGGCGGCCCCGCGCGATATGGCCGTTATTATGGAAGATCGGCAGTCCCGGCTTCACCTGTTCTACCGTCTCTTTCACCCGCGCCGTATAACGGGCGTACGTCCGCTCCCACAGCGGGCGCATCGCCGACTCGTCCCGCGGATCGATGCCTTCGCGTCTTGCGCCCGCGACGCAGGTATGGCAATAGCATTTGCGCACGCCGACGATATCGAGGAACAAGCCATCCGCTTCATACCGGGATAACGTCTCATGAATTTGAGCAAGCAAAATATCCAAATACGGCGAGTTCAGGCAAAACTCGTGATAGCCCGGCTCCATAAAGCCCTTCACCCATCTCGTCGCGTCGTTCTCGTCCCGGACAAGCCACTCCGGATGACGTCTAACCAGCTTCTCGTCGAGTCCCGCGGACAGATAGACAGGCGTCTTCACGCCGATTTCATGGGCGGCCTCGATCTGGGCGCCGAGCAGGTCGAAGCCGAGTCCCGGATGAATTTCGTTCGCCTCCGACGGGTGGTAGGCCCACCCGTGATGACATTTGGAGAATACCGTAATCGAATCGACGTGACCAAGCTGCAGCATCTGCTGGAATTGCTTCTTGTCGAATTGAGCGCCGATCGGCGTGATCGCCTCGGATGTGTGAAAATCGAGATGGACTTGACGGAATCGCATATAAGCTCGCTCCCTTTCCGGTTCGTATGCCTTAAGTATATAAACCAAGAGCCCCCGCCGGACAGATTCGGAATCGACTTTCAATCGCACATTTTCTACCTAAATGCTAAATACCCGTGTTACAATATTGCACAACAATCGCAGTTGAGAAAAGGAGCGCCCCGCAGATGAACTGCTTGGAATTATCGATCCCGCCGCTGCCGCAGCTTGTCACGATCGGACACTCCTTCTGGCCGCCCGGACAGAAGCATCTGGCAAGATCCTTCGACGTATACGACATGCTGTTCGTGAACAAGGGCACCTTGTACATTACCGAGGACGGGGAGCCTTACGAAATCCAAGAAGGCCGCATGCTCGTGCTCGAGCCGAACCGTCATCATGTCGGACATCGGTCGTGCGACGAGATCACCGACATTTATTGGGTTCACTTCATCCATCCGGCGCCCGTCCGAACCATCGAAAGCGAGAGCATCCCCTGGTCGTTTCCCTATGCCAAAGGAACGGATCTCGACGTCGCGCCGCATCGGCAAATGATGTATATTCCGAAATTCGGCGGCTTCGATGCCCCCGACATCCTCCCGCGCCTTGAGCGGATGCTGGAGCTGCATCACGCCTTATCGGCCTCGAGCTCCCTCTCGCTGCAGGCGGAGCTGGCAGGCTTGTTCGTACAGCTGCAAGCGGCGGCTCGCGCGCGGTATGCCTCCCGCTCCAGACAGCTGTGCGACCGGGCGATCGCATACTTGCAGCAGAATATGACCCGCCCCTTCGACGCCAAGCACATGGAGCAGACGCTGCATTACCGCTTCGACTATATCGCGCGCTGCCTCAAAACGCACACCGGCCGGAGCCCTCTCCAATATTTGCACGACGCGCAGATCCGCGCGGCGAAAACGCTGCTAGGAAGCACGGAGCTGTCCGTGTCCGAGGTCGGCGAACGCGTCGGCATCGAGAACGCCAATTACTTCATCCGGCTGTTCCGGAAGCAAACCGGCACGACGCCGGGTCAATACCGCTTAGCCCGGATCGGGCGAGCATGACAAAAAACAGCAGGGTATCGTCCTGCTGTTTAAGCTTTGGCGGAATGATGGAGCGCCGACCGGTAGTCGAGCGGCGTCATGCCTTTATGTTTTTTGAACAGCTTGCAGAAATATGGCGCGCCGAACCCGCCGATCTCGCTCGCGATTTGCCCGACCGGCTTGTCGGAATTGCCGAGCAGCGCGCATGCTTCGCGGATCCTTCTGCCCGTGACGTAATCCGTCAGCGATACGCCGGTATACTGCTTGAATAGGTGAGAGACATAGGTCGGAGACAAATGCAGCTCCTCGGCCAGCAGCTCCAGGCTGAACGGCCGCTTGTAATGAAGCTCCACCCAATCCATGATCGCCTCGATGTGTGCCGCGTTTTTGTTGGACCAGCCTTCCGGCGTCTGATCCGAGCGGGGGATGACCGACAGCTGAAGATGGCGCAGCAGCGTGATCAGGAACAGGACGCGCGCTTCCTCCCGCTCCTCGCCCGGCTCCGCGACCGACCGCGCATGCCCCTCGATCAGCGCCGAAAGCCGGGATTCTTCGAACGAGAACTTGGGCGAGGACAGCGTACCTTTGTGCAAATAGCGGAGAAAGGCTTCAAGCTTCGGAAAAGGCGCCAAATAAGGCTCCAGGAACCGCGGATCGAAGGTTAAGTTGGTCCGGACATATCGGCCTCCCATTCGGCCCGGTATGTCCAGCTTATGCAGCTGGTACGGCTGGAAGCAGAAAAGCGTCCCTGTCTCCAGCTCATAAGAGTCTCCGTCGACCTCCACGACTCCCTCGCCTTCATGGATGAACAACAGCTCAAGCCCTTGATGCGCGTGAAATTTTTGGAAATGCTGCTCCGCTCCCGACCACTCATCCCGGAAAGCCAGAAAAAAGCTCCGGTTTCCCGGCTCAACATGCTCAATACGAGACGCCAACTCCCCCGCCCCCATATCCGAATATCGCAAACTAGTTATATTTTAGCACAACATGGAATTACCCGTCCGCTACTATAATGTAGGCATCACGACATTTCCCGGAGGTTCCCCTATGAAACGTTACCATTATCGCGCTCAAATCCGCCCCGGTATCGTACCGGAAGCGTATTTCCGCGATGCGCTGCCGGAGCTGGCTCAACGCATGGAGATGCGCGAAGCTCGCCGGCTAAGCTTGTTCCGCTGCGCCGACGCGCTGTTTCTCTACTACGAAAGCGTGACGGAAGACGTCGATCCCCATGCCCTCTTCGGCCATTGCGAAGCGGCGCTGGAAGCATGGCCCGGCGAGGACATGCTCCGCAGATGGGTGCCGATGATGGACATTTTCCATTATCAGCGGCCCGTCAGCGAGAAGCATTGGCGCAGAACGGACCCGAACGCGAAACCGTTCGCGCGAATTGCGCGGCTGAGGCCGGAGCAAGTGGCGAGCTACGTCTTCTATCACTACCAGTATCAGGAGGAGAAACCCGGAGACGGCGACAAATTCGGAATGATCGCGCTTCACGAAAACGTGATGTTCTTCTATTCGGAGCGGCCGGCGACGATCGAGCCGCCTCCTTACGAAGGCAAGCTCTCCACAACGGAGACGCCGGTTGACTGGGCGGCCGCCATGCTGCCTCACTTTATTCCATGGGAAGGGTCGCAGGACATATGGCGGGAAATCCCGTTGGTGATCCAGCTATGACGATCCGGACAAACGGGAAGGAGCTGACTCGGATGCGCGATTCGTTTTGCTTGAACGGCGAGTGGAGCTTTATGCCGCTGTATGGGAGCGAGCCGGATATCGGACTGCCGGATGAACTGATCTATGAGGAAATGAAGGTGCGCGTGCCGTCCAGCTGGAGAAGCGCCTACGTTAGGCCGTCGGGCAAGCCGTTCGGGGAAATTCCCGAATATGATTACGCGCCTTTTGACGTATTTGGTTACCCGAAGGCGTGGAACAAGGCGGACGCGGGCGTCCTGCATCGGACGTTCCGGCTGCCCGATTCGATGACGGCCGGGGACAAGCGCGTCTTTTTGCGCTTTGACGGCATCATGCAGAAAGCAGCGGTTTATCTGGACCGCCGTCTCATTGCAATATGGGAAGACGGCTATTTGCCCCTTCGGGTAGAGGTGTCGGCATGGACCAAGGCAGGCGCCGAGCATCATCTGCATGTCGTCTGCGGCAGCTTCGACAAAGTGACGATTCCTTCCGGGCAGAAGAAAATAACGGGCCTAGCCGGCTCTTGGTTCGGCTCGCTCGCCAGAGGCATCTGGCAGGACGTGTATGTGGAAAGCCGCCCTGCCGCCTCGCTGGCGGATATGACGATCCGTACATCGGTGAGGGAGAGCCGACTCGAGGTCGATGCAAGGCTCGAGCTTGCAGGACCGCTGCTGGAAGACGACTCGTACAAAGTCCGGCTGGAGGTACGGGATGCGGACCGGGAGCCGGGGTCTGCGCCCGCACTATCCGCCACCGCGTCCTTGCGAAGGCCGGAGGACGGAGAGGAGCGCGATGGATGCGTCTCGTTCCGGCTTGACTGGGCGGGAGCGAAGCTATGGAATCCGGATGAGCCGCACCTCTACCGGCTGCAGCTTGCGCTGCTGGACGGCGGCCGCGTCGTCGACCTAGCGGAGGAGCGGTTCGGCTTTCGGGAAATATGGACCGAAGGCCCGCGGTTCATGCTGAACGGCATACCCGTAAATCTGCGCGGGGATTCGTGGCATTTCCAAGGAGCGCTTCAGCAGACGGAAGACTATGTGCGGAGCTGGTACCGCATGTGCAAGGAAGCCGGCGTCAACTGCGTCCGTCTGCATGCCGAGCCGCACCCCTCCTATTATTTGGACATCGCGGACGAGGAAGGGATGCTGATCGTTGACGAAACCGCGATATACGGCTCCAGCAAATCGATGGCGGCGGATCATCCCGATTTTATCGCCAATTGCAAGAAGCACGTGCACAGGCTGTTAATGCGGGATCGCAATCACCCGTCGGTCATCCTATGGAGCCTGCAGAATGAGATGCGGTGGGTGGACGGACGCGATGAATTCAAGCGGCACATCCCTCGCATGATGGACATGATCCGGGAGCTGGACCCGACGCGCCCCATCATCCTGGAAGGCGATAACCGGCTGCTCCCCAAGGACATGACCGAGGTGGAGAGCCTGCATTACAACATCGACGGCACGATTGCCCAGTGGGACCGGCGGGTGCCGCTCGTATTCGGCGAGCATGGAGGCTGGTGGTATGTCTGCCCGCAGAATAGCAGCATGTATGTCGGCCTCGCCGCTTACCGGCACGCCGAGGAAGCCGTGAAGGGTCTTGCGGAGAAGGAACGATTATTCGTGGAGTACGCCAGACGGCAAGGCGTAACCGGCATCTCCTCCTTTAACTTCGCCCATTATTTCATGCGCGCGATGCCCGAGAGAGATATCCCGCTTCCTCCGGCCGCATTGGACACGCCGGGACCTAAGCCGAAGGTCATTCCCAAATATTCGTTGACGCTGAACAACGGCATGCTGCCGGACGGGTATCCCTCCTACATCAAAAATCCGGCATTCGATAGGATGTCCGCGTCCTTCAAGCCCGTGACGATCATTCCGGCGGAGTACAACCGTTCCTTCTTCGACGACGCGCCGATCAGCCGCAGCTTCGACGTCTATAATGACACGCTTCATCGCCGCCTTGTCCGAATCGTCTTCGAGGTACGGCAGGACGGACGCCTCGTTCATCGGGAGGCGCTCGTGTTCGAGCAGCAGCCGGCCGAACGCCGAAGCGCGGCGATCCAGTGGACGCCGGCTCCGGTATCCGAACAGTCGGTTATCCGCTTGTGCGCTCTCCTGTATCATGAAGAAGAGATCATGCACGAACTGGAACTGGATTATAAGCTCCACCCTGCCTTATTGCGAACCGAGCCGGTCGATATCGGACGGCCGGCCGCTTACGTAGGCGGCGACAGGGATTTCCATATCGTCCGTGCCCTGCTGCCCGCTTGCGAGCGTGTTGGTGGCGGGGATATCATTCGGTTGGAGCCGGAGACTCTGCTCATCGCAGGCAGCAAGCTGGACGACGCGGACGGAGAGCTGGAGAAGGCGATGAACGGATTTGCGTTAAGAGGCGGGCGCGTCCTGCTGCTCGAGCAGCTCCATCTCTCCTTAGGGAAGCTGGCGCTCTCGCGGCAGCCCTTCTTCCGGGCGCATGCCGGCAGCTATGACCATCCTGTCCTGCAGGGTCTCGGCGATGATGATCTTATGTTCTGGCACGAGGAGCTTCGCGAGGAAGGTCCGCTCCCCTTCATTTCTGCCGCCTTCGAAATGCCGGTCCAAGGCAGCTTCCATCCTATTCTGAATTGCGGCGCTGGCGACTTCGGCGACGGCGGCGATCTCTGGTCGCCTCTGCTGGAATACCGCGGCGAACGGGGTCTGTTCATCGCCAATCAGCTGGAGCTTCTCGATAACTTCCATCGCGTGCCGCAAGCCTGCCTCCTGCTGCGGGGACTGCTCGCTTATGCGGGAATCGCCGATGCGGCGGCGGCCGTTCGAACCGGCGCGCTCGCGAAAGCCGGCGGGCACGCGGATCTATTCTTGAGAAACGCGCTACGCCTAAAGTACGACACGATGGACGTATTCGAAATCGAGAGGCTCGAGAATTACGAGCTTCTCCTTGTCGAGCCGCGGCTGCTTGCCGAGGCGGGAGCTCCGGCTGCTTCGGCGCTTCGGCGTTATGCCCAATGCGGCGGCAGGGTTGTTGTTCTTGCGGCGGAGCCTGGCCAGGAAGCCGTCTTATCCGCGCTCTTGGACCGCTCCGTATCCATACGGGAGCAGGAGACCTTCCATCTCGAAGCGGACTACGCGATTCCCGAAGCGCGAGGCTTAAGCCCCCTCGACCTCTTCGGCTTCGATAAGGTGTTCCTCTCTCCCAGAGAAGTCGCGAACCGTCCGCTCGCCGCCCACGGCATAGAGGCGACGCACGGCATGTCCGTTCTATGCTCGGGCGTCGAAGGGACGGCGTGGAAGGATTATTTCGTAGGGCAGCATACAGATGAATACAGCAGGCGCGCGTTAATTGAGCTGAACAGGGAGACGGAACGTCCGGCTGGTCATTATGTGCTGGCGGAATCGTTGGGCGAAGGAAGACTTCTCTTGTCCCAGCTCTTGATGGAGCCGGCAAGCGACAAGGCGGTCCGCCTGTATACGAAGCTGCTCGCCAATCTAGGCGCCTCCTTCGACGACAAGCTTCTCGCGGCAGCGAAAGGCGACGAAGCTTGGGCCGTGGAGAAAGTGATGGCGCTGCCCTGCCCGTCCCATGTCGATTTCGAGGCGATGAAGGCCTATTATATCGATCCGGCGTTCTCGCTGAACAATCTGGGCGAAGGCTTGTACGGGTGGATGATGAAGAAGGAACGGGTACGCGAGGACGGCAGCTTCCGCATCGCCAACCCGGGACGCGAGCGTTGGTTCCTCAGCTGCTTCGTGTATATGCTGGAGCCGGGCCTCGGCCCGTATGAAATCCGCCGCGGCCGGCTGGCCGTGGATGCCAACTGCGATTACGAAATCTATATGAACGGCTGTAAAATAATCGATCAAGAACAACGTATATCGCTGAAAGCCGGTATAAACCGGTTAATCATCATCGTGTCGGACCCGGAAGAAACGCTTCGGATCCGCATGGTGTTCCTTACGGAGGAGGGCTCCTATATGAGGCACCTTCAGTACCGGCTGACGATCGACGAAGTGGAGCCTAAATAACGACGGAATGCCGCACGCACGGCAGGAAAGGAAACCATGCCTATGAACAGCCACAGCCCGACTGCACGAGACCATCTGCTTCGCCTTGCGGACGAAAGCTTGTCCGCTCCCTGCCACGCCGTTTCGGTCTGGACGATCCCCGGCTTCTACTTCGACGCCGCCGGCCATCAAGCCGCCAAGCGGCTGATGGAAGCGGACGCGCAAGCCGCTTACGCGACGGCGCTCGCCTTCCGAATGACGGGCGAGCCCGCTTACGCCGACAAAGCGGTTGAGCTGATCGACGGCTGGGCCTCCGTCAACCGCGGATTGGCGGGGCTTGACGGGCCGCTGGTGTCCGCATACCTGGGAGTGGGCTTCATACAAGCTGCCCTGATGATCGACGCTTATGAAGGCTGGCAGAGAGTAACGCGAGAGCGGTTCATCCGCTGGATGACCTCCGTCTGCTTGCCCGCATGGGAGGGTATCCCGCTTCGCAACAACTGGCAGAGCTGGGGCCTGTACGCCCGGCTGTCGCTCTTCCGGCTCGTGGGCGATCATTCCCGTCTTGCGGATGGAGCCGAGCGTCTGAAAGAGCATATCGACGAGTCGCTAGCGCGGTCGGGGTTCCTCCCTGAAGAGACGCTGCGGGGAACGAAGTCGGTCTGGTACCATTATTTCGCCCTTGCTCCGCTGACGGCCGCCGCCAAGCAGGTGCTGGATGTAACCGGCGAGGATCTGTTCCGCTGGATATCCCCAAGCGGCAACACCATCAAAAAAGCGCTCGATACGCTGCTGCATTACGTCGATGGCCGCGCGGATGAATGGCCTTACGACAAAGGACAGGAGGTACCGTCCCCCTTATCGGCCGAAACCTGGCCGCTGGATCTGTTCGAAGCGATGGCATGCATGTACGGGGAACCCGCCTATGAACGGTTCGTCGCTCCCCATCGCCCGATTATGGGTCATATCAATCGGAACAACGGCTATTTCCAGTCGTACGCTTGGGTATTTCCGGCGCTGCGGCTGCAGGTGGAAGGCATAGCTTACCGTAGCCGTGATGATCGGTAAATCCTCATTGTACCGGTCTCGCCGTCGGACATACGGAACAAACGACGAAAGCCGATCCGATACGGGGCGTCCCCCCGAATTGGATCGGCTTCTTCTATTACAACTTAAACGACTTGACGGACTCGTTCAGATCAACCGATAATGCCGTCAGCTGCTGAATGGCAGCGGAAATCTCCTGCATGGACGCGCTTTGCTGCTGCGCCGAAGCGGCTACTTCTTCCGTGCCTGCCGCCTGCTCTTGAGTGATTCCGCTAATCTGCTCCATGGCCCCGGTAATGCCCGAGAAGGCATGTTCGACCTTCTCCAGAGATCCGAACATCAGGTTCGTATGCGTCGTGAACTCCGATACGCCCGCATAGATTTGCTTGAAGCTCTGATGAGTGCCGTTAATCCAAGTGTGCCCGAGCTCGACCGCTTTCGTACCTTCTTCGATGCTCTGCTTCACCAGATGGCTGTTCGCCTGCGTGCTCGAGATCAACTCGTTGACGGACTGCGCCGCCTGCGCGGACTGCGTCGCCAGCTTCTTGACTTCGTCGGCGACGACCGCAAAGCCGCGGCCCAGCTCGCCGACCCGCGCCGCCTCGATCGACGCGTTCAATGCGAGCAGGTTCGTCTGCGTCGAGATTTCCGAGATGATGCCGATGATTTCGCCGATTTCGCTGGAGCGCGTCTCGAGCGCCGCCGCCGCCTTCTGCGATTGAAGCATCGCCTCCTTGATCTCCTCCATCTGCCGGAGAGTGCGATCAACCAGCTCCTGCCCCTGATCCGATTGCGAATGGACTTCGGTAGCGATCTCCTGAATTTCCTTCATGCCGGTCGAAACAGTCTTGATATCGGCGTCGATGTTATGGATCCCTTCCTGGCTATCGGAAACGCTCTGCACAATTTCGGTAATGCCCTGCGACATTCTGTCCGTCGATTCGGCCACCTGCTGGGCGCTCTGGGTCGATTCGTTCACGGATTGCCTCAGATGCTTGCTTGTATTCTCGATCAGCGTAGACGAAGCGATGACTTGCTGGATCAGCGTCTTCAGGCTGCCGATCATCATGCCGAAGGCGATGCCGAGCTTGCCGATTTCGTCTTTGCTTTGAACTTGAAAGTGATTTTGCATATCGCCGGCGGCCACTCTCTCCGCGGCCGTCATCAGCCTGCGCAGCGGATTCGTTATGATACGGCTGATCAGAATGGCGATAGCGCTGCCCACGATGAACACGATAATCGAAATGATGACCGTCGTCCAATTCGAGCTGGAGGCAGTCTCCGGCACGACCGAAGCGTCCAGATCAATGCCGAGAATTCCGTAAACGGCGCCAGACTCATTCGCCAGCGGCATGAAGATCGATTTATGAGTGCCATATTCATCCTCGTATATAGGGCTGATCTTCGTTTGGTTTTCGGCGATCGCATCCTTCATCTCTTGAGTGAACGGATAAGGCGTACCGAAATCATCGGGCACTCCCGACAGAATGATAATCCGTTCCTCGCCTTGCGAGCTCGACAAAATATATACGTTCTCCAGACTATGCTCCGCTTGAAGCTCCTCGAGCTCTTCCTTGATGACGGCGTACTTGGGATCGTCCTGGCCCGTTAATTCCGTGCTGCTGTCTGGAATGGCCTCGAGGGTGTTGCGCGCGATTCGAATATCCGTCTCTAAGCGCATATCGAACTGCTCGAGCAGCTTTTCCGACAAGCTGCTCTGCGACATGTATCCGGATGCGGCGAATGCGACGCAAGTGATGACCTGCAGGCCTAGAATGCTGATAGCGATTTTGACAGACAAGTGTTCTCTAAACCAATTAAATTTAAATATAGACTTTATCATGTTCCTTCTCCTTTAGGGTCAGCGCATCATAAGCAGCATAGGTTTCCTGTATTCTTTGCTTCAAAAAACCGACGATTGCATCCACGTCGGACGGTTGCGTATAAGGCGAAATAACAAACAGCTTCGCCGCATAAAGAGCGATTTCCCCGGAGCGGTCGGCCGTCGGCACGTATAGATGTTTTTTGGTATCGCCGAAAAACATCATCCCGCGGTCTCTGCCGAGTATCTCGAACAGCATCTCGTTCAGCCGATTCTCGCTTTCGATTTCTGCTTTTGTCCGCAGTCCTTCGTATTCGGCCAAATAACCGTTGTTTCGATCTCCGTACAAGCGGAACAACGTAATAATGCCCGGGTTATGCGGATTGACAATGACCGCTTCGGGCACTTCCGCCGCAAGCGCCTTCCGGAAGGCGATGTTCACATCGACGAACTGGGCAAGCAGCTTCCGGTATCCTTCGGTTCCGAAAGCAAGCAAGGCGCTAAGGATGCTGATGGAACTTCCCATCCGGGAGCATTCCAGCGTGTAGCTCGTATGGTAGTCTCCATAACCGCGATGGCCGACGTAAGGCGTCTCGTCCGGCTCGAGGTCGACAAGCTTCAAATCGGATGCGTGCTTCACAAGGAATAAGCTTGTCGAGTAAGGAGTCTGGCCAAGCTTCTGGAAGTCGAAGCAGAGCGAATCGGCTAAAAGCAAATGCTTCATCCGTTCACGGATTGCCGCCAGCGCCATCAATGTCTCTTCCCCAATGCTAAGCGGGTTAGCCTCGAAGTCGTAATCGTTAAAGAAAGCAAAAAATCCGCCTAAAGCCGAATCCGCATGGATATGCGGTCTTCTCATCCCGTATTTGGCCATCAGCGCTTCGGACGCCGCCGCGATTTCTTCGATGTTATCGATGCCCATCGCATCCGTCGTCGCCGTCGTCGCCACGATATAGACCGGCACGCCGCCGCGGAGTATGACCTGCTCCATCTTCTCTTCGAGATCCCGCACGTCCATCGAGCTGTCTTCGCGAGTACGGATTTTGATTAGATTATTGGTGCCGAGTCCCGTCGCCTCCATCGATTTGAACAAGCTGTAGTGCGCCGCTTCCGAGCAGAAGGCATACAGGTTATGCGGAACGCCTGCCTTCTTGATCGATGCATCGTGTTTGTTGATTGCGATCCGAAGTCCCGTGAAGATGGCTCCTTGACCGCCCCAAGTCGTATAGCCCCCGCTCTCCGACGGTTCATAACCGACAAGATCGGACATCATCGCGACGACGCGAACCTCTGCTTCCGCGCCGGCAGGACCGTACACATCCCACAGATTATTGCCGTTGACCATAAACGCGGTTAACATGCCCATGATGCCGGGCGTGCTTGCCATCGGCAAAATATTCGTCAGAAAATATTTCGTATGATACGGGTGGCCGTGCAGAAGCTTTATCAATTCTTCATTCACCCGGTCCAACGGTCTGCCGTTGGCGGGAATTCTGCTCGTGGCAGTGAGTTCCCGGTAAAAGTGCGGGCCTCGTTCTTTCTCCCCTTTCAAATGGGCAATGTAGGGATCCTTAAGCTCATCGACTCCCTCCACGATTTGTTTGACCAGCTCTATGAAGCTTTCTCTTTGTTGTCGGTTGCCGTCGTCGCTGGGAAATAAGGTGCGGACATTCAATAGGTTCATTCTCTCTACCTCACTCCTATTTTCTCTGTATGTAATTTATAGGCAAAGAGGCATGCCTATGTCAGACCATAGGCATGCCTCTGCGTATATGTTTGCAGCTGGCTGACTTTTCTTATTAAGAAGTAGTCCCTATAGCTTTGCGTCTCGCGCCTTTCGACGGATTTGCCCGTATGAACTTGTACAATGTGCCCGATTAAAATTACAAACTTTGACAACGAGTAGGAACATTCTACTATTAAATATTTCAGACTTCAATAGCTAGAGCTTGAGGAAATTGTTAATCTCATGAAGAAATCACCATTTTGTCACATTTTGCCGATTTTTGAAAGATTGATTCAAAGTCTTCTAGAGGATATAGGTGAAGACGGCAACAAAAAAAGGTCCTGCTATGGACCTTTTTTACGCGATAAACAAACCTTATGGCTGTTACTCTCGCCCATGCAACGATCGGCTACTAACTTAACCCGGCATCAAAAATTCCCCGGACATCTCCTGCGCATCCATCTCCCGCATGGCGAGCTTGGCCCCGATCGAACGGAAGCTGCCGATCACGTCTTCATAACCTCGCTCGATGTGCTCGACTCCCGTGATGCAGGTCCTGCCCTCGGCCGTTAATCCGGCGAGCAGCAGGCTGATGCCTGCACGGACATCCGTCGCGTGCACCCAGCCTCCCTGAAGCGGAAGACCTCCGCGGATAAAGGCGCTGTCTTTGCGCAGCTCGATCTCCGCGCCAAGCCGCCGCAGCTGCGGCACGTGAGCGAACCGCTTCGGATAGACGCGGTCGGTCACGATGCTCTTGCCTTTGGCTTGCATCAGAAGCGCGGTCATCGGCTGCTGCAGATCGGTGGCGAAGCCCGGATACATGCCCGCACGGATTCGGGTTGCTCTTAGCGAGCCCGTCCCGTAGGCGGTAATGTGATTCTCCCCGCGCTCCACATACATCCCGATTTCTTCCAGCTTCGCGAGCGGAGCGCTTAGATGCTCGGGTATGACATCCATGACGGTAATCTGCCCGCCCCGGAGTCCGGCCGCCATCAGGAAGGCTCCGGCAATCAGCCGGTCCGGAATAACGGTGTGCGTTCCCCCGTTTAGATAGGGGACCCCTTCGATTCGGATAGACGGCGTTCCCGCTCCGTAAATCCTTGCGCCAAGCCGATTCAGGAAGGCTGCCGTATCCACGACCTCCGGATCCAGCGCGGCGTTGTGCAGCCGCGTTCGCCCTTTGGCCCGCACCGCCGCGAGCATCGCGTTAATCGTAGCCCCGGAGGTGATCATATCGAAGTAAATGTCCGCTCCCCGCAGCTCGGCTGCTTCGACTACATAATGGTCTTTGAAAAATCGAACCTGCGCCCCAAGCGCTTCGAACGCCTTGATATGCTGATCGATCGGTCTCGATACAAAATCGTCGCCGCCCGGAAAACCGATCGTCACTCTGCCGAATTTGGACAGCAGCGCTCCGGCGAAGTAATAGGAAGCCCTGTAGCTCGACGCTTTGCCCGGATCGATCGTCGCGCTGTGGATCCAGCGAGGGTCCATAACGATCTGCCCGTCTTCCCTTGTCATCTTCATGCCGATATCCCGGCTAATCTCCGCGATCACTCGGACGTCGTCAATAGGAGGAATCCCCTCCAGCTTGACGATATCATCCGCTAAGCAAGCGGCGGCAAGCAGGGCCAGCGAGCTGTTCTTCGCTCCGGGAATATGGACGGTCCCATTCAGTGGTCCCGAGTATTCGGCTTCTATATATTTCATGATGGTTATCCCGCTTTCGTTATGACGATTTGAGTTCGGATTCGAGCACATAGCCGCTTCCCCGCACCGCGCTAATCAGAAAAGTGTCTTTGCCGTATTTTTTGCGCAGCCTGTAGATCAGAGCGTTCAGCTCGTCGAGCGATACGTACGGTATGCCGCCCTCTCCGGCCGAGCGCTCCGGCCATACGCTTGACTTAATCACGTCAAGCGGCACAAGCCGATTCGCGTTATCGTACAGCAGGCGGATAAGCAAATATTCTTTCTCCGACATGAGGATCCGCTTCCCCTCGACCACGCACTCCCGCTTCTCCCAGTGAATCGTCAGCGGCAGCTCCGCGACTTGCAGCCGTCTGGTAATGCTAAGCGGCTCGATATCCAAGGTCTGGTCGGCGAACAAATAGGAGAAGTGAAGAACGGTCATCCCTTTGGCGAGCTTTATAATATCGAAATTGTTTAATTTATAGGGTTGATGCGGCGTCAACCGTTCGCCGTTAACCTCTGTTCCATGACGGCTCCCTAAATCGTACAGCACCGCTTGTTCGTTCTCCTTGCGGATGACAAAATGCTGACGCGATATAAAAGCGTTCGTAAAGGCCAAATCCGGAGTCTGCTGATTGGAGGTGCGGCCGACGACCGTCTCGTCCTCGCTCAGATTGACGCAGGTGCCCGACGGAAAGGGCTCTCCCCGAACGACGTATAGGCATGCAAAGCTTTCCATGTTAATCCCCTCTTCTGGCAATGGCGATTAATAGACTACATTATTGATGGTACCCTATCCGAATGACGAATAAAACCCCTCCACACTGACGGCACCCTCATATTTCAGTAACGGCGGGAACAAAACAAAGCAGCCAGTCGGTACGGCTGCATTCGTATGATCCTAATATTCATTCCTCAAATCGGAGAGTAAATAAAAGCGCCCACTCCGTATCGCATAACGATTCCTCCGAAAAGTCCGCCGTGCTTATGGAATTGGTGCTTGTCGCATGCATGCCGAACACATGCACAGGCTGATCGGCCGTAAACGTCAGAGGCTTCGTATAATGGATTAAACCTCGTGGACCCAGCTCTTTATCCCATGGAATCGTGAACGTGTAAAGGTTTTGTTTTTGATCTTCCTTCTCCGCCGTGGAAATTTTTATGATAGCGAACGCCAACTTCTCTCTTATTCCAGAACGTTAGAAATGGCTGTTTCGTCGCGCAAAAGCGGCCATCCAACGGGATCTTCCCGAAGAATGGCCGCTCTTTGGCTAGCTAGCCGAAAATTTCCGTATAAATCTGAAAAGTCACGCCGTATTTGTCCGTGACGTCCCCAAAGCCGGGGCTGAACGGGGTTTCCTCGAACGGCATATTCACCTGACCGCCCTGCGACAAGCCCTCGAAATACCGTTTGGATTGCTCCACGCTGTTTGTGGTTAGGCAGATGGTGACTTGTTTTCCTTTAGGTATGGAAGAACCGCTCGGAGCATCTGAAAGCATGAGCTCCGCTTCGCCAACGCTTACCCTTGCATGTGCCACAAGATTTTTTAAATCATCCGTAAACGTGTTAGGCATCTCCGGCATCTCGCCGTAAGTAATGATAGAGAGAACTTTGGCGTCGATAGCTTCCGAGTAGAATCGAATCGCTTCCCTCGCGTTCCCTTCCATGTTCAAGTAAGGGGTAAGTTTAACGGTCATCATGATCAGCTCCTTTTGTTCCATCATAGCCGATTCATCATGCTTGGATTTCTTTTCGATTGCTTTCTTTGTCTTAAGCTCGAATCATTGCGGCCAGCCGCCGTATTTCTTCGCTTAACCTCGGGTTGACAGGATATACCCCCTCTAAGAAGCTCAAAATACGGAGCGCCGATTCGGGAACGCGATCATAGCCTTGCAGCATGTCGCCAATGATTTCCGCGAATCGGGGAAATCTTTTTTCCAGACGTCTTTCGTTGCCGAACGGATCGGGATAATAGTCCACCTCCTGCTCCAGGAGGTGCAGGACGGATAAAATATTGTCGATGGCGTAGCTTTGAACGAAACGCATCGCGGATAGGCGCTCTCCCCTGGCGTAACGGCCGAGTCCCACATATAGGTTGGTCAAAGCTTCGTTCAAAGGAAAGTCGAGCGAGTCTTTTTTGATGCGGGGGATCGGGTTGGTTGGCCTGACGATCCCGAAATTCCGGAACGCGGGATCCTTCCAAACCATCCGCCCTTCCCCATAAGCGGCGTTCTCCAGCTCCCGTTCCTCGAATATCGCATATTCGCCATAGATGCCGTCCTCGAACAATATTTTGCAGCCGACCTCCGAATTTTTGAAGGAATAGGCTAAGGGGTGAACCTCCTCCAACCAATCTAATCGGTCGATATATCTGTTTTTCTGGCCGGGTTTAACAATAACGAAAAAATCCAAATCCGAATAATCATCCATCCTCGCGAGCTCGATCCCTACGGATCCGACTCCCAACAACGCTAGCGCGCCTCCCTGACGCGCAAGAGATTGACCAATCTCGTCAAGTCTACCAAGCAGCATTTCCTTACCGGGCATAGACATCCTCCTTTGTGTGGAACGGCAAAAAGGGCCCAACCTCCATCTCCGCGAGGTTGAACCCTAAGGTTACATTGCCTTTATTTTCCTGATTTCAAAATATCATGGCTAATTCTTGGTTGTCAATCGTTTTGTTGCAGCTGCTGCAGTATCGCATTCGCGTCCCGCAGCAAATAGTCGGCGGCTTCGGCCGAAACATGGCTGCCGCTCTGGGCTTCCACGTGATGAATGAACGCCTCCAGCTGATCGTGCTCCAGCTTCTTGGTCAGCGCGTTCGCGATGCCGTCATTGTCGATCCATCCCATTGCCCGGAACAACTCGACGAGCGCGATCAGCGAATCCTTGTCGCTATACGTGGAGAACGTTACCGTGCTCTCCGCCATATTCCCTGCCCCGTCACTGACGGTGACGATGAGCGTATGCGAGCCGAGAGGAAGCGCATACGCCGGAATCGTCGTTCCAGGCTGAACGAGCTGCCCGTCGAGCGTTGCCGTAACGGCAGCCGAATTCAAGCCCGACCCTGCATCTTCCGCCGACCAGTTCAGCGTCAACGATTCCGTCCCCGAATAAACCGCTTCGGCCTCAACACCATTAACCGTTATCGCCGGCCCGCTCCGGTCGATCTTGAAGCTCACTGACTTGGCCTGCTCCAGATTGCTCATCTCGTCGACTGAGCGATAGAGGATTGTGTAGCTGCCGTCCGCGCCGAAGGTTACAGGCGATTGATAAGGCAGCCATGTCGCGCCCCCATCCGCGCTGTATTCGGTGCCCGCGACGCCGGAGCTCGCATCCGCGGCGCTCAAAGTCAAGACGATGGGCTGCGTATGCCAGCCGTCCGCCCCGCCGGGTTGCTCCGGAGCAACTGCCGCCGCCGTGACGGGCGCGATTCGGTCGATCATGGTGAACGTCACGTCGTCAAACCACATTTCGTCAAACCCGCCTACATAGAAGCCTACCGCTCCCGACGGATGGTGATTCGGATCGTTGCCGCTGAGCTTCAGCTCGCCGTTCACGTAGAAGCGGATGCTTGCGCCGTCGACCAGCATGCGCATGTTGTAGGTCGCGCCGGGCTGCAAATCTTCGTTCGGCACGTTTACCGTTTGCAGCACCTTCCAGCTCGGATCATACAAAATCCATTGCGAAGTGCCGTCCGCCAGCTTGCGGTAGCCGATCTTGCCGGACGTGCCGGAGGCGGAACGGTCGTACACGTAGAACGTGCCTTGGGACGGCGTCTCGGCAGGCATCTTCAGCTTGAAGGTCAGGTCGTAGTCCGAGAACCATCTCGAATGAAGCGCGTTCGCGCCTTTAACGATGCGGTACATTTTGTTGCCGTCCACCGTAACGATGCTGCGGTTCGGATCGACCGGCCAGCCATTCGCGCCTGCATCGAATGTCGTGACGTGCATCACGTCGGATACGATGACCCGAGCGGATGCGGCGGCCGACGGATTGGCGACGGACGTTACGGTCACCGTCGTCTCTCCTTTGGCGAGCGCCGTAATAACGCCTTCCCCGTCGACGGACGCGATGGCCGGATCGGCGGACGTCCAGACGACCGAACGGTCTGCGGCATCCGACGGATCGAACTGCGCCTGCAGCTGCTGCTGCTCGTCAATTACCATGTTCAGGCTTGTTTTATCGAGCAGCAGGCCGGCCACGTCCGTCGTCGGCACCTTGAAGCGAATGTCGTCGAACAGAAGGTAATCGAAGCCGCCGGCGTAGAACCCGACTTTGCCGGAAGCGTTAAAAGTCGGATCGGTTACCTTCAGCTTAAGCACGTTGTCGACGTAGACGCTGATTTCCCCGCCCTTCACGATAATCTTCATATCGTAGGCCGTGTTCGGCAGGAGGTCCTGGTGCGGGAACACCGTCTGCTTGACGGTCGCCCATGCGCCGTTATAGAGCAGCCAGGCCGACGTTCCGTCCGCATATTTCCGGTAGCCGATGCGGCCGCCGCTGCCGCTTGGATTCAGCCGGTCGAACACGTAGAACGTGGCCAATTCCGGAATCGTGGGCGGCGTCTGCAGCTTGAATGTCAGCTCGTAATTGCCGTAGTCGTTTTCGTTCAGGGCGGTCGCGCCCTTGAGCAGCTTATACATGTGATTGCCGCCGTCTACTTCCACGATGCTTCGGTTCGGGTCGCTCGGCCAGCTGTTGCGGCCGTTCTCGAAATTCGTATCGTCCATGATGCCGTCGCCGACCTCGACCGTCACCTGCACCTCGTCCTGCAGGAGCGGATTGTCGGCGGAGGCCGCCGTAACCACCGCGGTGCCGAGACCCGTTCCCTTCAGCTTGCCGGCCGCATCCACCTTCACGATGGAAGGATCGCTCGACGTATAGACCAGCTTATTGTTCGTCGCGTTCCACGGAAGCACGGCCCCGTACAACGAATACGACTTGCCGATGCCGATCGTCACGCTTTCGTCGTACAGCTCGACGTCTTCCGCGGGAATGACGTCCGGCGCGAGATAAGGTCCGGCTTTGCCCTGAATCCCCATTTCATCGAACGGGATGTCCGGGAAGCCCGGAATTTGCTGGAATACCGCCGCATCCGGCTTCAGATTGAGGTCGCCGCCGGCAAGGTCCACGAAGCCCGGATCCTGCGTTGTCACCCAGTTGTTCGAGTATTGCACGAGATTCAGGTTGTCCCGGGCGCCGTTCGCGTTCGTCCCGCTTCTCGGCTTTGTGGGGTTGTAGATGACGTTGCCCTCGAGCGTATTCGTATCCGGGTAATACCGGTTCTCCGTGAAGAAGTCCGCCAGCTCGGGATATTTGGCCAGATGCGGCATGTCTGCGAAGTTGTTGTAGCGCTCGAACAGCGCTTGCCACGGGCCCATGTAGTTTTTCGGGATTTGCTTCTCCGGCGCGTCTCCGAGGTAGAGATCCGCGAATTCGTAAGGCACCTTCGCGTCGATGAAGAGATTGTTGCGTGTCCGGACGTGCGCGCCTCCATTGTTCAGAATGGCGGAGTTGCCCATCCGGTAGAAAATATTTTCTTCTATTGTAATGCCCATCGTGAAATTATCCGGATAGACGCCCTGCACGCCTTCCTTGCCTTCCCCGATATGGTGGAAGTAGTTGCGGCGGATGACCGATCCCCGCTCCTGCGGATTCGCTCCGAGGTTCATGTAAATCGCGCCAAGATCGGAGAATGTCTTGCAGACGTCATAGATGTTATTGTATTCCACGACGTGGTCGTTGCCGAAGATGAGGATGCCGGGATGCGGCGCGTCGTGAATTTCGCTGCGGGACACGCGGTTGCCGGCGCCCGTCAGGATGACGGCAGGATTGTAGGCTTTGTGGTAGTAGGCAAAATCATGGATATGGCTGTTCTCGACCACGTTGTTGCCGGGCTCCAAGGTGAGGCGGTCACCGCCGTTCAGAATGACGCCGGTCCCGCCGACATGGTGAATATGCGTGTTCACGACGGCGTGGTTTTTGCCGGTCGCGGTCGCGAAGTCGTTGTACAGCCAGCGGCTCTGCGTGTTGATGCGGACGCCGCCTTCGGAGAAGTTGCGGATCTCGAGATGCTCGAGACGCACATGGCTGCCGCCCATAATAACCGCCGCAGAGTCCCGCCCGTTCTCCAGAATCAGATCCTCGAATGTAATGTGCGAAGCGTTCACCGTATTGATCATCGGCGTCTTCAGCATCGTCACGGTCAGCTCGGGATTGGTTTTTGCTTGGAACGCGGCTGTCGGCAGGAAATACAGAACGCCTTCTTCCCGATCGATGTAATATTCGCCCGGCATGTCGATTTCCTCGAGCAGGTTCTGCGCGAAATGGAAATCCGGGTACCAGTTTTTGAACAATCGGCTCATTTCCCCATAGGCGAGCGTAATCGTCTTGTTCGTCGTATCGATCGAAGCGATCCTGTTGTACGACCATTCCCAGCTGTAGCCGAAGATGCCATCAAGCCAGATGTCCTCCGCCTGTGTCCAGAGGTCGGGCCGTTCATACGTATATTCGAAGGTGCCGCCCCGCGTCTGCAGGTCGGGCTCGCTCCGGTTGGGGCCGGGATCGATAATGTCGCCCATCTGAACCGTGCCGTTATTCGGCCATCTGGCGAGCGTCATGCCTTGGCCCTCGACGTACAGCTCCATCGGCGGCGTCTGGCTGACGTCGTTGGCCTTGTAATAGCCATGACGGCTCATGACGCCGTAATCGGTAATGCCGTGGGCGGACAAGTCGACTTGAAGGACTTTCGCGCGCGCGTCGGCGCTGATGATCCGGTTCAGCACCGCTTCGTCTTCCACCGGCTCGAACCAGCTCTTCTGCAGGCTTTGCCCGCCGGTCAATCTCACGGATTCGCCTGGGTAAGCCTTATACACAACCGGCTTATCCGCGGTGCCAGAATCCTGCTGCTCGAGCAGGAAGGTGGACGTCCTCTCATAGATGCCGCCGCGCAAATATACGGTCACGCCGCCATTCGGCAGCCCCGTGCTTTGCTTCAGCGCGCGGATCGCGTCCCGCGCTTTCTCCAGCGTATGGAACGGCTCAGCCTCCGTACCCGAATTGGAATCGCTTCCATTTTGCGCCACGTAGAAAGAAACTCCCGCCTCCGCGGATATCTCCGCCTGGACGCCTAACGCCGGGAAACATCCTAACACGATGACGAACGCGAGCATGATCAGCATCGCTTTTCTCTTCACATCATTCACTCCTCGTTAAGTTTTGTGGAACGAAGTGGAACAAAACCGCTTCGTAAGCATTGGAAGGGAACCGCTAGGGTTCCCGCATTGGAATTAATTCCGACTATCCTTTCACCGATCCGATCATCGTCCCCTTCTCGAAATATTTCAGCAAGAACGGGTAGAGGACAAGCACGGGCAGCGAGCATACGATGACGGAGGCCATCTTCAGACTCTCCGGAGCCGGCGGCGTCATATCCGTCGCGACCGTGAACGGGTCCAGCTTGTTCTCGATCAGAATTTGGCGGACGACCTGCTGCAGCACGAACTTCGTCTGGTCCGTAACGTACAGCAAATTGTCCATAAACGCGTTAATATGATGCACCAGCGACCACAGTCCGATCGTGACCATGACCGGAATGGACAGCGGAAGCACGATGCGGAACAGGATCCGCAAATCCCTCGCCCCGTCGATGCGGGCCGCCTCGATCAGCGCGTCCGGTATGGAGCGGAAGAACGACAGCATGACAAGCACCTGGAAAGCATTGGCGGCCGTAGGCAGCACGTATACCCAAAGGGAGTTCAGCAAATGCAGCTCCTTCATGAGCAGGTAGTTCGGCACGATGCCCCCGTCGAAAATCATGGTGAACAGCAGCAGCAGCACAAGCAGCCGCTTCATGGGAAAGTCCGGCCGCGACAGCGGATAAGCGGCGCACACGGTAACGAGCAGCGTCAGGAACGTGCCGACCGCCATGCGGAACAGCGTATTGGCATAGCCCGACCAGACGAACGGATATTCCAGCAGCTCCTTGTACGCCGTCCATTCGAAATCGCGCGGGAAGAAGTGAAAGCCGCTTCGCAGCGCCTCCCCGCGGCCGCTGAACGACACCGCGATGACGTGAATAAACGGATAGACGACGACAAGGGCAAGCGCCGACAGCAGCGTATAGATGAGGATCGGAGAGATCCGGTCCTGCCAGTTTCTAGTCTTCATGATGGACGTCCTCCCTCTGCTACCATAGTCCGCTCTCCCCTTTGCTCAGCTTCCGCACCGCCAGGTTGGCGCCCAGGATGAGCAGAAGACCGACCAGCGACTTGAATAAGCCGATCGCCGCCGTATAGCTGTATTGGAATTGCTGCAGACCGACCCGGTAGACGTACGTATCGATGACGTCGCCCGTCTCCGTCGTTACCGGATTAAGCAGGTTGATGATTTGTTCGAAATTCGCGCTCAGAAATCCGCCCAAGCTCAAGATAAACATGATTGCGATGGTAGGCATGATCGACGGGATATTGATCTTCAGCATCCGCTGCCAGCGATTAGCCCCGTCGATGATCGCCGACTCCTGCATCTCCGGATTGATCCCCGCCAGCGCGGCGAAATAGATGATCGAGCCCCAGCCGAGATCCTTCAGAATAGCGGAGACGACGACGATCGGGCGGAAATACTCCTTCTTGCCCATGTAGAAGACAGGCTCCTGCCCGAACCAGCCCGCGATCTCGCCGACGATGCCGGAGGTCGGGGACAGGAAATAAATGACGAGGCCGGACATGATGACCCAGGAGACGAAATGGGGCAAATACATCGTCGTCTGGATGAAGCGCTGGAAGTAACGCGACCGCACCTCGTTCAGCAGCAGCGCCAGAACGATCGGCGCCGGGAACGCGAAGAGGAGCAGGTACAGGTTCAGCAGCAGCGTATTTTTCAGCAGGCGGTAGAAATCGCTGTTTTGGAACAAGTCGATAAAATGCTGCAACCCCACCCACGGACTTCCCCAAATGCCGTCCACGACCCGGAAATCCTTGAACGCGATAAGCACGCCGTACAGCGGTCCGTATTTAAAGACGAAGAAAAAGAGAAAGGCAAACAGAAACAGCGCGAGCAGCTCTCCGTGTTTACGTATGGTTTTCATGCTCCACTTCCTTGATGCGGATTAGTTTTTAAATTGCGCCTGGTACATCTCGTTCGCTTCTTTGGTCAGCTCGTCTCCGCCTCTCGCCTTCCACTCCGTCACGAATTTGTCGAAGTCTTCGAGCGGAATTTCGCCGCTGATGATTTGGGCGAAATATTTCTGCATGAGCGACGTAAGGTCCGCTTTATATTTGCCGTCCGAAGGCAGCGCCGAGAACAGCAGCGCGTCGGTCCAGCTCGGCGAATCGGAATAGGTCTGGATCGCTTCGTGAAGGGCGGGATTGGAATATTTCTCGCGGTACGCCTGCATCGTGATGTTGCCGAGAGAGAACAGGCGGATGCCCTGCTGATCGCGCTGCTCCTGCTTCTCGAAGCCGGCCAGGAACTTGGTCGCGCCGGACGCCGCGCCGCTTTCGGCGAAATCCCAATGCGTGCCCTTGACGCCGAGGCTCGTCATGTTGATCGTTTCTTCGTCGCTGCTCTGCGCCCGCAGAATCTCGAACAGCTTCTCCAGCTTCTCCGGCTGGTCGGCCACTTTGCTGCCGAAGACGACGAAGTTGCTCTTCACGCCCCAGTTCCACGAGCCGCTTCCGCCAGGTCCGACCGGATTTTTGGCGAACGCCAGCTCTGCCTCGGGATTCAGCGATTTCATTTCCGTAATGGTCGCGGACTCCGGCAGCGCGGCTTTGGCAATCTGCTCCTCGATGACGCCGATCCGGCCGTTATACAGCTTCTTACGGTAGGAGTCCTGCGTGTCCGTGATGAATTCGGGATCGATGACGCCGTCGGCGTACCACTGACGAAGCTTAGCCAGCGCTTCCTTCGTCTCGGGCAGAACGGAGCCGTTCACGATCTCTCCGCCGCGCTCGTGCCACATCGTCGGCTCCACGCCGAACGCGCCGAAGACGGAATAGAAGCCGGAGGACCAGGTGGAAGTCGCCGTGCCGGTCAAGCCGTACGTGTCCTTCTGTCCGTTCTGGTCGGGATCCTTCTCCGCGAAGGCGTACACCGCCTGCTCGAACTCCTCCAGCGACTCGGGCGTTTTGGCGATGCCGACATTAGTAAGCCAATCTTTACGCCAGAGCATGCCCAGATCGTAAGGCTTCTTCTCGTCGATGAACATCGGGATCGCCCACAGCTCATTATTGAACGTAACGGTCTGGAACAGCTTGCTGTTTTTTTCGATATCCGCGTAATATTCAGGCATCTTCTCCTTCAGCATGCTCGGATCGATGCTCGACAGGACGCCCTGGTTCTGGTAGGCCGACACGTTGGCCGGATCGCCCAGCATGAAGATGTCCGGCACTTCTCCCGAAGCGATGCTCGCGTCCGTTACTTTAACGGGCTTGATCTTTACGTTGAACTTCTGTTCCAGCCACTTCTGCACTTCGGAGTTCTCTACCACGCCTGCGGCCTGGAAGTGAATGCCCCACGTAATTTCCACCGGCGCCTCGTTCTTCTCGCCGGCTGTCGCGCTTGGGCTTGCGGCTGCGCCTGGCTCCGCGCCGCTATTATTATGGTTAGTTCCGTTCGAGCTGCATCCGGCGAGCAGGCTCGCCGCCATAATGGCCGCCAATAAGGCGCCCGTCATTTTCTTATGTTTCATACGCATCAGAAAACTCCCCCTCGTGATTCGGTTGTCGGACCGCATCCTGGCTGCTTCCACCCGGCCGGGGTTTGGGAGCGGTTACACGTTTTACGATAGACTTCTCCGGTCCGCTGCACAATCCTCTCTTTCGATTCTTTTTATGTTTTCGGCTTTTTTGCCCTTTTCGGGGCGGTTATGTTTTTCTGTTTTTTGTATGTTTTTCAGGCTTTCCCTATCCGAAAAGCGCATCTATGATATAATCCCGATATTAGCGGTTTGAAACAACACCAGAAATGTAAGCGCAAACAAATAGACAGGGGGCAGCGTCATGCGGGGGAATCTTTCGATCAAGCATAACTCGTTGTTTGTTAAGCTTCTGCTTTCCTTGACCGCCATCGCCGTCATTACCGTCATCCTCATCGCTACGGTCACGTATTCGATCTCGGCGGACAACAGCGTGCAGAACGCCATCTCCTACAACGAATCCATTCTGACTCAGCAGCAGGAGCTGATCCACAAAGAGCTGACCGCCATCCAATATGCCGCGTCCGGCATGATCTCGACCCAATCGTATTTGTATCAGACGAACGCGGCGGGCAAGCTGACCGTCAGCTCGCTGATCGATCTGTCCGGCTTCGTGGAGGAGCAGAAGAAGATTAGCCCTTATATCGATTCCATCTATATGTACTACGAGCCGCTGCAGCTTGTCCTAACCTCGCGTCCCGAGATCAAGACGTCTCCCATATCGACCTTCGCCGACCGCTCCTGGATGGAGGCGTGGGAGAAGCCTTCGCGGAGCCGGACCCTCTGGATGACGGGGCGGCCGGACGGCTTCTCGGCGGACCGTACCGCGGCCAGCCTGCTGCAGAAGATGCCGCTGATCGGACAGGTGAACGGCGCCATCGTCGTCAATTTAAAGCTGGATTTGCTGTTCGACGACTACCTCAGCCATTATCACAACAAGAAAGGCGCCACGCTCGTACTGGGACCGAACTCCGAGCCGCTGTATTCCGATGACGCGGACGGCGAATCGCTGCTGCAGCGGATCGACCTTGGCCGGCTCACCGAAGGGAACGGCTCCTACATCGACGATTCCGGCCGCATCGTCTCTTATACTACCTCGGAAATTACCGGCTGGCGCTTTGTGGATATTACGGAGAGATCCGCCTTGCTGCAAGGGATGAATCGGATCAAAATTATCGTAATCGCCGTCGCCGCTACCTACCTGACGGCCGCCTTCGGGCTTTCCTTCTACCTGTCCCGAAGGCTGTACCGCCCGCTCCAGAGCGTGATCTCTTATATCGGAGGCGCCGATGCCGGCAAGCGCGACGGAGTCGCGGCGAATCAGCCGGCGGCCGACGAAGCCGGCTTCATTCGTCAACGCTTCGACCAGATGGTACGCAACTGGGAGACTCTTCTGAGAGAGAAGCGACAGGTGGACACTCTGCTGACCGACAACCGGACGGCGATCAAGGAAAAATATTTAAACGATCTTCTCCAAGGCGGCGGCGCGGATCAGGCGGCGAAGCTGCTCGGGCTGCGGCTTGATTTCGCCAGGTTCGCCGTGCTGACGTTCGAGCTGGAGGAGCCGTATCCGATGAACAGCCCGGACGGCATCTTCCAATTCCATCTATTCCGTTACGGCCTGATGGAGGAGCTTGGCGCCGATCTCGACGGCGAAATATTCGCCAAGGACGACAAACGGACGGTCATCCTGCTCTCCGTGCCGCCGGATACGGAGCAGCTCCCGCTGGAGCAGGCCAAAAAGCTGAGGCAGCTGCTGCTTGAGCGGTACGGCCTGACCGTGACGATTGCCGTGAGCCGGATTTTCGGCGGCGAGCATGAGGTTCGCGCCGCTTACGAGGATGCCCTTGAAGCCTTGAATCTGAAAATATACATTGGAAAAGGCGAAATCCTGCCCTCATCGATATTGGAAGACTGGAAGGCAGGAGAGGAAGCTTACTACTATCCGTTCGAGCTGGAGGCGAAGCTGCAGCAGGCGCTGCTTCTCACGGACAAAGAAGAAAGCTTCCAGACGATCCGCCTCATTACGAGAACCGCGATCGACAAGAAGCTTGGCAAAGCGAATATTCAGCAGCTGTTCTTCCAGCTGAGCGGAGAGATCGTCAAGACGCTCGTTCAGACGCGCGGTGACATGACCGCCGTGTTCGGCGACCGTCCGTCTTATGCGGACGCGCTCGCCCGCGCCGAGACGCTGCCTGACATGGAAGCCTGCCTGCTGGACATGTGCGGCCGCATCATCGACTACCACAAGGAGAAGCGGTCCCGGATGTCGGATGTGACCCTCCAGCTGGCGACGGACTATATGGATGCCAACTTCAACAAAAACATCAGCGTGGATACGGTCGCCGAGCACGTGCAGCGCAGCTCGTCTTATCTAAGCCGGATCTTCAAGGAAGCGACCGGCATGACCGTCGGCGACTATCTGATCCAGCTGCGGATCAAGAGAGCCACCGAGCTGCTGCGGCAGCCGGGCCTCTCCATCGAAGACATTTGCGGGGAGATCGGCTACGCCAACGTCAGCTACTTCAACAAAATTTTCAAATCAAGGACGGGGCTGACCCCCGGCCAATACCGGCAGCAGCATTCAACCGAGCAGCTGCTGGGGTACAAAGGCTAGCCCTATTCCGTGAAATGCCACAGCACCCCTGCCGTGTCCAGCAAATGGATTGCCCGTTTGCCGTACGGCTGAAGCTGCGGCGGCTTCGCGCGTACTCCGTATTTCGCGATGACGCCGCTGTCCTGAATATGGCGCCACCATGCATCCAAGTCCTCCACGCATAGCTCCAGCATGTAATTGTGCTGCAGCTCCTGGTTGCTGTAGTTCTGCAGATGGAATTCCAGCTCGTCGATTATAAATATCGTAAGCTCGTCACTGACGAATCGTTTCTCGAACCCAAGATCTTCATAGAAACGGACCGCAAGCGCGTAATCTTCGCCTGACGGCACAAAAGGCCGTAATTTAAGTGCTCTCACGTTAATCCTCTCCCCGGGCGTTCATTTTCTTCCACGTGTCCTTCAGCGGCACGATTCGGTTAAACACGGGCTTTCCATTCATTGAACGCTCCGTGTCTACGCAAAAGTAACCATGCCGGAAAAATTGGAGCTTATCCCCGCGCTTGGCATGCGCGGCGTAAGCCTCCAAAACCGCGTCCTCCACTTTTACCAAGGAGTCGGGATTCAATACGGCCGTCCAATCCTCGCCATCCTCTGGCGCTTCTTCCCGAAGAAGCAGCCTCTCGTACAAATGGACGTCGGCCAAAGCGCCATGCTCCGCGGATACCCAATGAATCGTACCCTTCACCTTGCGGCCGGCGAAGCCCGTGCCGCTTTTGGTTTGCGGATCGTAGGTGCAGCGCAGCTCCGTTACCTCTCCCGTGCCCGGATCCTTGACGACCTCGTCGCATCGGATGAAATAGGCGCCTTTCAAGCGAACCTCCGCGTTCGGACTTAGCCGGTGAAACCCTTTGGAGGGCTGTTCCATAAAGTCGTCCCGTTCGATATAAATCGTTCTGGAGAAAGCAACCTCCCGGGCTCCAAGAGCCTCGTTCTCGCTGTTGTTCTCGATCGCGAGCAGCTCGGTTTCATCCTCGGGATAGTTGGTGATGACGACCTTGAGCGGCCGCAGCACGGCCATCACGCTGACGGTTTTAGGCTTTAGATCCTGCCGCAGACATTGATCCAGCAGCGAAATGTCGACCGTGCTTTGCGTCCGGATGCCGCCGATCTCGCGAGTGAATGCCCGAATACTGTCCGGCGTGTAACCCCTGCGCCGTAATCCCCGGAGCGTCGGAAGTCTGGGATCGTCCCAGCCGTCGACAAAGCCGCCTTCCACAAGCTGCCTAAGGAACCGTTTGCTGGTGACGACTCCCGTGAGACTGAGGCGGCCGAATTCCCTCTGCCGCGGAGGATCCGTCCATTCGAGCTCCCTTAGAACCCACTCGTAGAGCGGCCGGTGATCCTTGAATTCGATCGAGCATAACGAATACGTAATGCCTTCGATCGCGTCTTGAATCGGATGGGCGAAATCGTACATCGGGTAGATACACCATTCATTCTTGGTCCTGTAATGCTCGGCATGAATAATTCGATAAAGGACGGGGTCCCGCAGATTGATGTTCGGCGAAGCCATATCGATTCTAGCCCGCAGAACCTTGGAGCCGGACGGGAACGCGCCCTCCTTCATCTTCGCGAATAAGGCCAGGTTCTCCTCCGCGCCCCGGTCTCGATAAGGACTGTTCCGGCCCGGCTCCGTCAGGGTTCCTCGATTAGCGGCCAATTCGTCCGGCGTTAGGTCGCAGACGTAGGCCTTGCCCCGTCTAATCAAGGCGACGGCGGCCTCATAGATCTTGTCCGCGTAATCGGAACCGTAGTAGATATGCCGGCCTGGATCGTACCCGAGCCACCTCATATCTTCGATGATCGCATTTACGTACTCGATATCTTCCTTCAGCGGGTTCGTATCGTCGAAGCGCAGATGGAACGTGCCGTTATAGCGCTCCGCGATCGAATAGTTGGTATGGATCGCGTAGGCGCTCCCGATATGCAGGTAACCGTTGGGCTCGGGCGGGAACCGCGTGCGCATCTCCCTGCCGATCGGCTGCTGACCCAGCTCCTCCTCGATAAGTCTATACATGAAATGATCCATTGATTGCTCGTTCAGGCTTCGCATCGCCGTCTCCTCCTTCTATTCCATTTGCTTAGCGGAAAAACAAAAAAACTTCACCCCCAAGACCCGTTCAAGTCTTGGGGACGAAGTTTCTTTCGCGATTCGCGGTGCCACCCCAGTTTATTAATATGTCGCCATATCAATCTCTTCAAGTACGGCATGACAATCCATGCTTATACTCTAGCCCTGTAACGGGAGCGCCCGTCATGCCATCCCCATGGATAAGTTCCGGCATGCTGCTCGGAGGCTTGGTTCGGGGAGTCGTCCTCTGCTCCTTTTCAGCTGCCGGAGCTCTCTGTTAGAGAACGTCGATCCCTTACTCTTCTCGTCGTCGCGTTTGAATGTTCCTACCATCATACTGAATATTCGCGCAATTGTAAACGGACAGAGCTCGAACGATCAGCCCTCGCCTCGTTCCGGCAAGTTGCATTCGCCTGAATCATCCACCATACTGATACTAATAACTAGCAAAGGATGATTCAAATGCGTGAATGCTTGTTCCATTTCAAAGTCATCGAAGGCGGGAGCAGCAAGGAATACCGGGCATTAACGATGATTCCCGACGGCAAGCATCCCGAAATTTCCGACTTCATGCGGTCCTTCGAGGGACTCGGCTATAAGGTTAAGCTGGAGAACGAACGCGAGCTGATCTTCCACTCTTTGGACAGCGGCGATCCTTATAAGATCGACATTACCAAGATCGAGCTGAAGGGCGAAGAGCAGGATGACATCGCCCACGACGGCGAGCTTCGCGCCATTCTGAGCCATTTGATCAGAAAGTAGCTGCTAATCAATTCCATGACACGGAGGGCGGATAGATGGCCAACGTAACCTTCTACCGGGACGAAGCGCTTCCGTTTCTAGAAGCCAAACATTGCCAGGGAAGCGATCTCGCGTATCAGAAGCATTTTCATGAGGAGTATTCCATCGGCTTGATTCGCAGGGGCGAAACGCAGGCTTGGTGCGACGGCCTGAATTGGCGCGTGGAGGCCGGGAGGATGATCAGCTTCCCTCCGCTTATGATGCATGCCTGCCAGCCCGCCGAGGAGGCCGACTGGACGTACGACATGCTGTTCGTCAAGCCGGAATGGAAGGACCGTCTCGAGCTTCCCCATATCGACCGGCTGAACATCCCCTTTCTGCTGGAAAACGTCAAAAACGAAGTCTGCGGCAAGCTTTTGGCTAACGTTGTGCGCAGCCTCTCCCGTTCGGACTCCCCGCTGGAGAAGGAGACGGCGCTCATCGAGCTGGTTCGCGCCCTCGTTAGCAAGAACGCCTTCGATTTGGAGCACGAAACTTTCGGAGAGAAGGAGCAGAAGTACGTCAAGGCGGTTAAGGCGTATATCCACGCCCATTACCGGGAGAGGATCACGCTGGAGCAGTTGGAGCAGGAGATCGGAATCAGCCGCTTCCACCTCATCCGGATGTTCAAGAAGAGCACGCATCTGCCTCCGCACGCGTACCAGAATTTGCTGCGGGTCAATCATGCCAAGGCAGCGCTGAAGGGCAAGAAGCCCATCGCGGACATCGCTCTGGATGCCGGCTATTACGATCAGAGCCATTTTGCCAAAGCGTTCGCGCGCATCGTGGGCACAACGCCTCATCAATACTCGGTATCGGTTTAGGAGAAAGCAATTTTTTACAATCCTCCACTCGAGCCTCGGTTGTACACTGAGGGTAGAGAACCGGAGGAGGGAACATGGAATGGCAACAACGGATGTGGAACAACGATTTGCGGCAACGATGAAGTCCCTTGCCCGGCGGGCGGATCTGAAGGAATACGTGGAGCGGACACCGGCGGTGTACGCGCTCTTGCAACGAGCCGCGGCCAAGTATGTGGCCGGCGACAGACGAGCGGAGGCGCTCGAAGCCGGGATACGGCTCGGGGAGAAGGATTACGCGGTATCCATCGAATATATCGGGGAGAATACGGCGGATGCCGCCGCCTGCGAAGACGCGGTGCGGGAGATGGGAGAGATCGTCCGGGATCTGGCGGAACGCGGAATGTCGGGACGCGTCTCGTTCGACCTCTCCCATATCGGACTGATGGTGGATGCGGAGCTGGCCTATAAGGGATTGGTAGCGTTGGCGGAGCAAGCGGAGCAGGCTGGCATCGAATTATTCATCAGCATGGAGGAAGCCGCGAAGACGGAGGAGATTCTTGCCGTTTACCGTCGTGCGGCGGCCCGTTACTCCAATATCGGCATTACGCTGCAGGCGCAGCTTCATCGGACGGTACAGGACTTGAATCGTCTGCGGAGCGATGCGACCGGACGCGTTCGATTGGTCAAAGGCGCGTATCAGGAACCGTCCGGGCTGTCGATCCCCCGCTCGGAGGAGCTGAATGAGCGTTATTTGGGACTGGTCGAGGATGCGATAGAGCAAGGGCATCGGATTTCCATCGCCACGCACGACGAGGGAATCGTCGACGAAGTGATCCGGCGCGGGTGGGCTCGGCTGCCGGGCGTTGAGTTCGAGATGCTGTACGGCATCCGCCCCGATCTGTGCAGCAGGCTGAAGCAGGCTGCGTATCCCGTCCGCGTCTACCTGACCTACGGCCGCGAGTGGTACCTGTACCTCTGCCATAGGATTGCCGAATATCCGCCCAACATCTATCAGGCGATCGTCGACATCGCCAGCGAGGCGCAGGCAGATTCGGCGGCGGCTTACGAGTGAGCCGTGCCTATGGGCGACGTGTTTGACGAGAATGGAGAACAACCCAGCCGATTGCGAGTCGGCAGGGTTGTTGCAGTACAGTGTCAATTTGCAAAATAAAGCTTCTATTTCAAATTGATCGTTCTGATTTTCTCCATATCGATCTTCGGTTCCCGCTTGATCGTAAGCAAGCCGTTAACCTCCTGCTGCACGTCGGTCAGCTGCGTGTAACAGAAGCCGCAGACGTAATCCAGGTTTTTGATCGCTTGCGTAATGCCTTCGTAGCGCGCAAGAAACTCTTCTTCGTTCTTCACCTGGTTGCCGTAGCCCCAGCCTTCCTCGCTCTTGAACGCGATGCCGCCGTATTCGCTAATCATAACCGGCTGTCCCTGGTAGCTATATCCGCTTGCGAAAGGATAATGGTGTTTGTCATGCGGCATGTCGCCGCTGAGCAGCGCGTCCTTATTCTTATACCGCGCTTCCAATACGGAGCCGAGCTCCTCGTAGTCGTGCAGCGTAATAATATCCGAGCTCGTATGCTCCCAGCCGTCGTTCACGACAACGGGTCTCATCTGATCGTACGATTTCGTCAAATGATAGATCGATTCGGTGAACTGCTGCTGCTTGCGATCCTTCGAGATGCCTCCGATGCCCCACGATTCGTTGAAAGGCACCCATGTCACGATGCTCGGGTGGTTGTAATGCTGGCGGACGACTTCCATCCACTCCTTGGTGAACCGCTCGATCGCGTCGTCGCCGAACTCGTAAGCGGCCGCGATCTCCGACCAGACGAGCAAGCCCTTGCGGTCCGCCCAATACAGGAATCTCGGATCCTCCAGCTTCTGATGCTTGCGCACCCCGTTGAAGCCGAGCGCCAGCGTCTTCTCGATATCCTCGATAATCGCCTCCTCGGACGGCGGCGTTAGATGCGTATCCTCCCAATAGCCTTGATCGAGAAGAAGGCGCTGATAATACGGATGGTTGTTGATCAGGATGCGGCCGCCCTTGATCTCGATGCGGCGCATGCCGAAGTACGTGCGGGCCGTGTCGACCGGCTTGCCGTCTTTCTTCAGAATAACCTCCGCGTCGTACAAATTCGGATGGTTCGGATGCCAAGCGTGAACCTTCCACTCGCCAATGTCGTTCATGACGCTAAGGTCCACCTTGACGAACCTCCGATCGACGTTCGTTTCGGTCGAACGAATCAGCTTCCCGTCGTAGCTGATGATCGTTTGCAGCGTCAAGCCGTCGAAGGATCGAGCGGTTTGACCCAGCTCGTATTCGAAGGTTACCGACGCCTCTTCCATACTCGGCGTTATCTTCGCCCTCTTAACATGCAGCGCATCGACGTACTCGAGCCAGACGGACTGCCAGATCCCCGTCGTCTGCACGTACCAGCATCCGAAGCTGTGATCGACCCAGCGCTGCTTGCCGCGCGGCTGCATCGTGCTGTTGCCGTCCTCTACCCGGACGGTGATGCGATTGTCTCCACCAACCTTAATGGCATCCGTAATATCGAAGGAAAATGCGGCATACCCCCCCTCGTGCGAACCGACATGCACGCCGTTCACCCAGACCTTGGCCTCGTAATCGACGGCTTGGAAATGAAGGATGATCCGTTTGTCCCCTATTTCTGCAGGGATGGAGACGCTCCGTTCATACCATACGCAGGGATGGAACTTCTCTTCGCCGATGCCGCTTGCCTTCGTCTCGTAGGTGAATGGGACCTGAATCGTCCGATCCGCATCAAGCTTGTCGTACCACTTGCCGTTCTCCCCTTCGAACGAATCGTCGAAACGGAAGCCCCACTCTCCGTTCAGCAGCTGCCATTCGTCGCGCACCCATTGCGGCCGCGGGTAATCCTTCACATAGTTGTGCGTGCTGGCCATGTTTTCCCACTCCCTTTTGTTAATCAATAAGTTAATTGAATAATGAATGAGTAACACTTACTTGTTCACATTATCCGAAAATGACGATTATATGTCAACCAAAAGTTGATTAATTAACCTTTTGGTTATATAATCAAACCAAAAACGATGAGGTTAACCGTCATGGACATAGAAATTGATAGCAAGAACATGCCGATCCTGGAGTGCTTCTCTTCAGAGACCCGTGTCAAAATCATGGAGCTGCTGAACGATGAGCCAAGAAGCATTAACGAGCTCGCCGAAGCGCTGGGCCTCTCCTCGGCGATCGTTACGAAGCATATCCAGAAGCTCGAAGAAGCCGGCATTATCCGAACCGAAAGCATATCCGGCAAGAGGGGACGGCGCAAAGTTTGCCATCTCCTTCACGAAACCATTACGCTGCGATTCAAGTCGACCAAACCATCCGAGGAGAACGTCTATACGGTATCGATTCCGGTCGGGCAGTATACGGACTACGAGGTGCATCCGACCTGCGGACTCGCGTCGGAGACCGGCATGATCGGCATGGTCGACGATCCCCGTTATTTCTCCAGCCCGGATCATGTGAAGGCCAAGCATATCTGGTTCGGCAGCGGCTTCGTCCAATACCGCATTCCCAACTATCTGGTAGGCAGGCAGCAGCTGCGCGAGCTTCAGCTTTCGTTCGAGATCTGCTCGGAAGCCCCGGATTACAACGAGCAATGGCCTTCCGACATCTACTTCTCGCTTAATGGCGTGGAGCTTGGCATGTGGACATGTCCCGGAGATTTCGGACGCCACCGCGGGGTCCTGACTCCTTCCTGGTGGACGGTGGGCACGCAGCACGGCTTGCTCAAGACGCTTACGGTCGGACAAGACGGCACATATTTGGACGGACAGAGGCTGTCCGGCGTCACGCCGACAGACCTCGGCATTCAGGTGGGGAAGGACTTCGCGTTCCAAATCGCCAATCCCGAGACGGCCGTCCATCGCGGAGGCGTCAACCTGTTCGGCAGCCGCTTCGGCAATTACGATCAGGAGATCGAGGTTGCGGTTCGTTATGCGCCGGCGCCTTAAGTCAGCCCATATGAAAACAGACGACCGCGGCAAGGTCGTCTGTTCTCGTTTGTTTTCATTTCATAGAGATCTCTTTTTTAGAAATCTCCCAATATCATCTGATCCAGATTGCTGCCCCCGAGTACCATCGGATAGACATTCTCGTCTATTGGAATGACGAATTCCACGAGCGCGGGTCCCGGCGTTTGCATCGCTTCCTCCCACGCCCGCTTCGCCTCCTCTTTGTTGCTCGCTCTTAGGCCCTTGACCCCGTAAGCTTCCGCCAGCTTCACGAAATCGGGACTCCCGTCGAGATCGATTTGGCTGTATCTCTTCTTGTAAATCAGCTCCTGCTGCTGTCTCACCATGCCCAGCACCCGATTGTTGAGCACGACGATTTTCACGGGAATCTGATGGATCGCGCATACGGCAAGCTCCTGCGCGCACATCTGCATGCCGCCGTCCCCGTTGACCGAGACGACCAATCGGTCCGGGTTGCCAATCTGCGCTCCTATCGCCGAAGGAAAGCCGAAGCCCATCGTGCCGAGCCCTCCGGAGGAGATAAGCGAGCGGGGGTAATTATATTTGTAGAATTGGGCTGCCCACATCTGGTGCTGACCGACATCCGTCGTAATGATCGCGTTGCCCCGCGAGGCTTCATGAATCATTTCGAGCACGAACTGCGGCTTCAGCTCGGTGTCCGAGTCCTTGTACCGGATCGGATGCAAGGCCATGTTTTCTCGAATTTCCCGCATCCACTCTTCGGCTCTTGTACCGGACGTTTCAGCTTTCGAGCAAGCATAGCTCAGCACGTCCTTTATATCGCCCGTTATGCCAATGTCCGTTTTTACGTTTTTGCCGATTTCGGCCGCGTCGATATCAATATGCGCGATGCGCCGGGCATGCGGCGCGAATCCCGAGACGTTCATGGTCAATCGGTCGTCGAAGCGCGATCCGATCGACACAACAAGATCGGCCCGCTGAATCGCCATGTTCGCGGCGTAGCCGCCATGATGTCCGGCCATGCTGACGAAATACGGATGCGCGCTCGGAAATCCGCCTAATCCCAGGAAGGTCGCCACGACCGGAATGCGCGTGCGGTCCACGAATTCGACCAGCTCGCCCGACGCGTTCGAATGAACGACGCCGGCGCCGGCGATAAGGAGAGGCCGCTCGGCTTCGGCGATCGCGCCCATCAATCGGTCGATGGCCTCGCAATACAGCTCGGGCTTCGCCTCGTATCCGCGAATGTCCGGGAAGGCAGGTCGCCGGTAAATCATTTTCGCATGGCAAATATCCTTCGGAATATCGATCAGAACCGGTCCTTTCCTTCCCGTGCCCGCGATGTGGAACGCCTCCCGCAGGATGCGGGGAATATCCTGCGCGTCGCGGACGAAGTAATTATGCTTCGTAATCGGCATTGTCATGCCGACGATATCGGCTTCCTGGAAGGCATCCGATCCAATCAGGTGCGTCGGCACGTTAGCCGTAATGACGACCAGCGGAATCGAATCCATATAAGCCGTCGCGATTCCCGTCACGAGATTCGTCGCTCCGGGTCCTGACGTTGCCAAACAAACGCCTGCCTTGCCCGTCGATCTTGCATATCCGTCCGCCGCGTGTACGGCTCCTTGCTCGTGCCGCATTAGAATGTGGCGAAGCTTGTCATTCTGCGTCATCGCATCGTAGAGGTACAAGGCGCTTCCTCCCGGATAGCCGAATACCGTATCCACCCCTTCGTCCAGCAATCCTTGCAGCAAGGCTTCCGATCCCGTCATTTCTGTTCCTGTCTCCATCATTTGAGCGGCCTCCCTATTCCAAAAAAATATACCCCTCTTGTCCCAGGCTGCAGCTTGCTGCAAGGCCTGTAGGGACGAGAGGGGTTATCTTCGCGGTGCCACCCTAATTCGCCGAAGCCTCGCGGCTCCGGCCTTACCGGGTAAAAAGATCTTACCCGCGGCACGGTAACGTGCGCCATTCCGGTCGAGTCTACTCTGCTCGAATCCCGCTTAGCGGCATTCGGATTTCGGTCGACAGCTCCGGGACGACCGTCCGCACCGTTTAAGGCAAGGGTTCCACCAATCCCCCCGCTCTCTGGGCATAAACGTCATGCGGCTATTTCCCATCATCGCTCTTCTTCATCATAAAAACCCCTTTCATCCCAGGCTGCAGCATGCTGCGCTTGCCTGTAGGGACGAAAGGGGTTATTTTCGCGGTACCACCCTAATTTGCCGGAATCTCGCGATTCCAGCCTCATGAGGTAAGGGACTTCGCTCTTACCTGGGCACGGTAACGGGTGCCATTCCGGTCGGGCTTACGCAGCCGAAACGGAGTGCGGATTCGGCCTTCGGTCGACGGCTCCGGGATGACGCCATACCCCGCTTAAGGCAAAGGTTTCAGCAGGCCCTTCGCTCTCTTGGCATAAGCGGATCGATATGTTTTTCCCATCAGCGCCTTACAATTTTTCTCATCTTAGCATAGCGATGGACGGAAAACAATACTTAAATCTCATTTCGGTTTGGCAAACGCAACGTCACTGCAAGCTCGGCAGCTCATCAAGCGTAACGACATTGGCAGCGTAATACGTCGCCTGAATTTCCGATGTCGTGTTAAACGGCTGATTATTGTTTTGACCCGGTACGACCGCGTACACCCATTCGGCCCATCCCATCGCGAATGCCCAGCGCGGCATTTGCTGCAATTGGCTTGGAGTCGGCATTTTGGCAAACTCCCCGATCGCGATCGGTTTTTCTCCTGCTACCGCAATGGCCGCGTTATATTTTTCCATCGTCAGCCCTTCGTATATATCGACCGCAAACACGTCCCAGTAGCTGCTCCCCGGATTGTACGATGCCCAGTCTGTTGCGAACGTCTTCCCCGAAGGAGGCGCAAGATCTTGCATATCCCATACCCAGATCAGGTTGCTGAGCCCTTTTGTATACTCTAGGTAGTCATGTGTCAATCGGTATAGCGCCGCCGTGCCGTTCGCGCCAGAGCGTCCCGCCCACCAGAAAATCCCTTGGTTCATTTCGTGGAACGGACGGAACAGCACCGGAACGCCCCGATCCTCCAAATATTGAAGATAGGTCGCGTAAGTATCAAGCCGCTTCTTCCACGCCGAATTTAAAGTGCCGCCGTTCGTGATGAGAGAGCTCCACTCCGAATCCGTTAAGTCGCTGACTACGCCTCCTTGCCACGCGCCGACCTCGCCTTGCTTCGGATTCGTTACATGAAGCATAAGGTTGATGATGGCGCCGTTATACCATTGCCGCTCCGCTTCGTAGATCATCGTCCACCGGTTGTCGACGTCGCTCTGCGAGAACAAGAAATCGCCGCTCCATAAGGCCGGATACTTCCCTGTGCGGTTATAGATCTGATTCGTATAATAGGACGGGTTGGAATTCGGCTCGCGGTTATGTTGGCCGATGATCGTCCCTGTTCTGCCTACTCCTCTCAAATAATCGAGGACGCCGATTGTTTCGCCGCCTCCACCGCTGCCCGTATCGTAAATCTCGAATTCCCACAGGGAGAAGCCGTAGCTCGTCGCTCGCTGGATCATGTAAATTTTGACGTAGCGGGCCGACACGGCCGAGAAATGGATCGTTTGCGAGCCTCCCGCGGCATTATAATTCGAATAAACCGTATTCCAGGTAGAGTTGTTCGTAGAGGTTTGAATTTGAAACTGTCTGGCATACGCCGCCTCCCAGCTGATCCGGACGCTCGAAACCGTCTGGGCGCTTCCGAGATCCACGATCAGGTACTGCTGATCCGCATACGAAGACGACCATCTCGTATTGCCGTTGGCATCGACCGCGTTCGGCGCCGAGTAGCTCGCGTTCTCCGTCGAGGATACTTGCACGGGTTTGCCGTAGGCCATATTAATCGGCGCGGCTGCTGCTTTTGGCGGAGGTTGAATCGACGTTGCGCTGACGAGCATCACGATGGCCATAAAAACGAGAACCAAATTCCATCCTGTCTTCTTCATCATTTGCCTCCTATTCAAAATAAGATTGCAAGCGCTTGCAACTTATTTTAACATGGAGTTATATTTTTAGTAAACTATATACAAAAGTATAATTTTGTTGAACAAAAAACATCCTACTCCGCCATTTAAAAGGCAGAATAGGACGTTCCTTGAATTAGTCTTGATGCAGCTTAACGATAAGATGAGCCGCTTCCGCGCGGGTAGCGTTCTTAAGAGGAGCAAACGCATTGTTCCCGACTCCCTTAATCCATTCGCGTTCTACTGCTACGGCGATATAGGGCTGGGACCACTTCGGAATTTGATCCGTATCGGCGAAGCTCGGCTTCTCGTCGCCGGATGGAACGACGCCTTCCGATCGAACGATTAGCGCCGCCATTTCGGCGCGCGAGATGAGCTTGCCGGCTTGGAACGTGCCGTCCGCGTACCCCTCGATCAATTCCGCGTCCACGGCTGCGGCAATGTACCCCCTGGCCCATACCGGAATGTTCTCCAGATCGGCAAAGTCCAGCTTAGGCTCGCTCGGCACCGGCAAGTCCAGAGCGCGAGCGAGCATGGCGACGAACTCCGCCCGCGTCACTTGCTCCTGAGGACGGAAGGTCCCGTCGTTGTAGCCCGCCACGAAGCCAAGCTCCACCGCCTTCAGGATCGATGCCTCCGCCCAGTGGCCGGCTATATCCTTGAACTTGAGATCGGAGGACACTTGGACTTCCGCTTTCAGCTCGACCATCTCTAGCTCAGAGTCTACGAGCTTGACGTCATGCAAGGTAAACTTAGCCGGGCTGCCGGTTATCTTCTCGAACGTCAGAGTCGCCAGAACCGCTTCGCCCTTCAACCCTTTGACGGCTCCGACCTTCGAATGCGCGAACAGAATGTCCCCGTCCTCGACCTTCGGATCTACCGTGAAGCCGGCGATGGGGCTGTCCGCATCGATGAACTTCATGTGCTTCTGATCGTACCCGAGATTGAACTGATAAGCGTACAGATCGGTCAAATGCTGACCCTTCACTTCGATAATCACTTTGGATTCCCGATTCGTTGCTTTCAGACTGATAACCGGCTCGTTCGCCGCGAGCAGCGCGCCGGGAGACCACAGCGATAACAGCAATAGCGCCGTCAAGAAGAGCATCCCTTTTTTCTTCCATTGCATCATGTCTATACCTCTCCCTTTCATGGAGGAAGAGGAAGGAGCTCCCGGCTCCTTCCTCCAGCCCTTTCAATTCAAGCAATAATGGACTACTGCGCGCTCCAATCCGTCAGGATCATTCGCGCGACCGCTGCCAGTACGCGAATATCGATTTCGCCGTCTCCGATAATATCGGCTTTCGCGATTTCGCTCCACTTCGGATCGTCCTTCGTGATGCCGAAGTATTTCGCGATAATGGACAAGTCGCGGATCGTGATCTGCGTCTGGCCGTCGACCAGGCTGATGAACCGGCTGAGGAACTGCTGAACCGCTGCGTTCAGCGCGCCGGTTGCCGCATCGACTTGCGCCTGCGTTGCGTAATGATTGCCGCGGACCGTAATCGCCGCGTCAATAGCCGCTTGCAGCTCGGCTTTCGAGCCGACCTCGTATTTGCCGATAACATCGCCTTCCGCCGCTTTGGCCAGCTGAGCCTGAGCGGAAGCGATCGCCTTCTCCAGAGCCGATTTGTCCGATTCGACCGGCACTTGGCCAATGGTAATCGAATGATAAGCCTGGGCAATGTTCGCGATTCCCGCCAAGCCGTCGCGGGACACATCGAACTTCGTAACCGACGTGCTTACGTTTCCGAGCGGAGCGTCGGCCTTCACTTTCCCGCGCAGGACGAATAGATCGGAGCCCGCCGAGACCGCATGGTCCTCGCCCGCGCTTATCAAGATGACGCGAATTTGGCCTTCGGCCGGCTTAATGGCTGATGCGACGACATGCAGATTGTCGCGGCCAGGCGCAATCGCGTTCTCCGCCAGCACCGCCCCGCCGTTCTCATCGACAGCTGTCGCGAACTCCAGCTTCGCCGGGTCGTACTGAACGATGATATCCATGGCGGTGAAGCCCTGCCATACTTGCGATACGCCAACCTCGAGCTCTACCGATTGGCCGGCATACGCGTTTGCGGGACCCGTTACGGACGCCGCTGCCCAATGCTCGCCCGGCGGAACTTCCGTATCCTCCACAGTTACGAAGGCGGATAGAGGAATGTTCAGCTGTTTCACTAGCCTTGCCACCATCTCGGATACTTTAATGGCGCCGTTCATCTGCAAGTGCGTATTGTCTTCCTTGCCGTCTACCCACATGAAGATGTCCTTGGTTCCTTCCGGACCAAGCTCCTGGAAGTACTCCCAGCTGGCTTGATTCAGATCGACGAGCAAAGTTCCGGTTTCCTGAGCCGTTTCCTTCATCGCCTGCACATATTCAGGGAAGCTCTTATTAAGCGTTTCATCTGTGAAGTCGCGTCTGTTCACCGGAGTCACCAATACGGGGGTCGCTCCCCTTTGCTTGGCGCCGTTAATGTAATCCTTGAGATACGCTTTGAATTGCTCCGGCGTCAGATAACGCTCCGGACGAGAAGGAGTCGAATCGTTATGGGACCACTGCATGAACAGGTAATCCCCTTCCTTGATGCCGAGCAAAATATCGTTCAAATAGCCTCCTACCAGGAACGTTTTGCTGCTGAGTCCGCCAACGGCGCGGTTATCGATGCTAACCTGCTCCAGATCGAAGTAGTCGTCGAGCGTCTCGCCCCATCCCGCCTGCGGTCGGTAGCCCTCCGCATAGTTGGCGACGGTGGAATCGCTCGCCAGATAAATGACCGGTTTGTCGCCCGCGCCGTTATCAGGCAGTCGTTCGAGCTTCAGCGCGTTGATCTTCGGCGTGTTGCCGGAGAACTCGAAGTTGAATACGCCGTCGATCAGCGCGATGTCATACGAGATTTCCTTGAATTCGCCGCTAGGGACGGTCGAGTTCGGCACTTTCGTCATCTGCTCCGTCACAACCCCGGCATTCGTCGCTTCTTGGGAATCGCCGATCGTCATCGTGACGCGGTAGTTAGCCGGCTCCATCTCCACTAGGAAGGAGGTGCCGTTAACGCGGGTGAAGTCTTCCGTAAGCGCGTTCCCGGTTTCGCGGTTTTCGTCTACGGTCAGCGAGGTGTCGGCAAAGCCGTAGCCGTTGCCTTCCACATAGGCTCTCTTCGCGTCCACCTTCGTGTAGCCCTCGGCCGCGCTTCCGGAGCCGAAATCGAATCGATACGTGCTGATATCGCCAACAGGCTCGCTGGTGAGCGACGCCTTGGCCACGGTCAGCATGTTGAACGCATGGTCGATCTGAGCCTGCGTCGCTTCCGTTCCGATAATCGCGTCGGCTGCCGCGATAGCTTTGTTCAGAACGGCTTTCGATTGTTCCGTATATCCGGTCAGATCGAGCGCTTTCGCTTCGTCGCGCAGCGCCACCAGAGCCGTCTGGTCGGCTGCTTCCGGCGGAAGCGTCGTGCCTTCGATCCGCACGTTATCGATTTGCGTCGTCCAGTTCAACGTGCCGCCGCCGCCCTTCCTCGTGCCGAGGAAGCGCATCGCTCTTACGTTATCGGCGTAAGCCGTGCCCGCGCTCATCGGAATATCTTCGATGGTTTGCGTGATGCTTTCATCCGCCAGGCTGGTCAAGGTCAGATCAATCGTCTTCTCCGCGAAGTTGATCGTCGCGTCCACGTTGACCCATTGGTTTTTCGCGATAGTCGTGGCTTGCCCGCCCGGAATGGCCGTCGTTCCCGTGCCGTAATCCGGCGCATAATGACCAGCCAAATAACCGATCGTCGAATTGCTCACGCTAGTCGTGTACAGGGTTAAGATCAAGTTTTCGTTCGCGTCCTGCAGCGACAAGTGTCCTTCGGTAGGGAACGAGATGTTGTTGCCCGTATGCCAGTCGAAGTTCACGTTCACGATATCGCCGCCGATCGCGTCAAAGATGCGGAATACCTTCGCGCGATGTCCGGATCCGGAACCGACCACGTTAAGCAGCTTGTTGCCGTTCTGCTCCACGACCGTTCCCGTCATCGTGCCGGCAATGCCGGTGGCGTTCACCATTGCATATTGAGCGGCGGTCGGATCGCCCTCGAAGTTCTCTTCATAGAGCTGGCTCTCCGGCTCCGGCTCCGGTTCGCCGATATCCGGGTCGATGACGAACGGCGAAAGGGTCAGACCCATTTCCTTGACCGCCCCGGCAACCAAGCCGGCAATAACCCGCGCGCCAGTGCCGCTGAAATGCGTGTTATCGTTTACGCCGTTCGGATATTTCGGATATTCGCCCGGATAAGCATACAGGAAGATATCCTCTGTAGCCGCCAAGCCTACTTTGTTGTAATGCGCGATGCTGAGCTGGCTCAAGTCGATCAGAGCCACTTCGAGCTCCGCCGCCACTTCTTTGGCGGCTGCTACGTAATCAGGGAAGCTCACATTAAATTCCTGTGTAACGAGATTGAAGTCCCGGCGTCCTACCGGCGTGAGCAGCACAGGCGTCGCACCGCGCTGTCTGGCGCCGTTCACGTAGCGGGCGAGATACGTTTTATAATCCGCCGGCGACGCGTAGCGTTCCGGAATGCCTGCGCTGGCATCGTTGTGGCCGAAGGAGATAAAGAAGAAATCCCCGGGCTTGATCTCGCGCAATACCGTATCCAGACGCCCGTCTACCATAAAGGACTTGCTGCTTCTGCCGCCGATCGAATGGTTCTCCACGACTACGCCATCCGCGAAGTAGCGGCCGAATTGCTGGCCCCAGCCTTGCTGCGGCGCTTGCATCTCGCTGTACGACTGCATCGTCGAATCGCCGGCCATGTAGATCGTCGCGGAAGCGTCGGCCGCCTTCGCCGGATACTTCTCGATGGTCAGCTCCTGCACGTCGATAGCCGATCCGGTGAAGACGAATTCCAGCTGGCCGTCCACAAGCGCGACGTCATAGGAGTAGACCAGAGGCGCTCCCGCTGTCACGCCCGTCACCGCCAGCTTCTGCACGAATTCGGATTTGATGCCCGCGTTCGAATCGCGCGCGTCATCGCCAAGCTTAACCGTCACCTTGTAATTCGCGTTCGGCAGGTCGACGGCGAATTTGGCGTTTTCCGGTAAACCGACGTTACCCGCGTTCACCGTAATGCCGCTTGCATTCTCGAAGCCGTAGCCCGCCTCCGCCGTATAGAGCGTATCCTGCACGCCGGTCATCCCGGCTGCGGTTTCCGTGCCGAAGTCGAATTGATATACCGGCTCAAGAGCTTCTTCCCCTCCTGCGAGATCAAGCTCCGCTTTCGGGAATTCGGTCGCTTCCGCGCCGATATAGAAGCCTGTATGAGGCGGCTGATTGTAGCCCGTATTCTGCCAAGCCGCGCCGAGGCGGTATACGGGATCCTGCATCAGCGCCGGAATCCGGTAGGCCGTAGGGATCGTCGTCGTATACAGTCTATATTCCGTGCTGTCCTCGCTGCGCAGCAGGATCTCCTCGCGCCAATCTCCCAGAATATCCGCTTGAATGGCCGGATTTCCTTTGGTGTGGTTGTTGGTCAAGGCGCCGGTCGCCCTGAAAATCTCATTCATCTTCTTGTTTTCGTAATCCCACTTATAGATAACCGGGATGCCTTTGGCCGTGCTGTTATCCCATACATGGTCGAACAGCTCCCGCTGCAGGTCGCCGTCCCACCAAATCGCGAAGTTGGTGCTCCTTGGCGCTTCTTCTCCCTGATAGACCACGTCTCCGGCAGCCGAGAATACTTGCGTGACGGGCTCCATTTGCCCTTCGACGATAGTGGAAGCCCATGATTCGTAGCCCGGATACGTCGGATCGATATCCGCCGACATGCCGCGTCCGGTATCGATGCCCGTAAACTGGCCCCAGATGATCTCTCCGGTGGCGGCGTCGCGCATCTCGATCCCGTATTGAGCGCCGATATTCTCGTGTACGCTTACTACCTGATAGCCATCCCGGTTCGGATCCAGCTTGCCGGCATGCATCGCGTCGCCGTGGCCGAGCCCGGTGCTGTACATGACGGTTCCGTCGTCGTTAATGGCCAAGGCGCCGAACATAATCTCGTCCTTGCCGTCCGCGTCCGCATCGAGCACGCTTAACCCGTGATTGCCCTGCCCTCTGTACTGATCGCCGGCCACGTTGCTGTCGAACACCCAGCGCTTCACGAGCTCGCCGCCGGTATAGTCGAAAGCCGCTAGCACGGTGCGCGTATAATAGCCGCGAGTCATCACGACGCTTGGCTTCACGCCGTCCAAATAAGCGATGGCCGCCAAGAAACGGTCCACGCGGTTGCCGTAGCCGTCGCCCCACGCGTTAACGTCGCCTCTAGGCACCTCGTAAGGCACGGTGGACAAAGCTTCGCCGGTCTGGCCGTCGAACAGCGTAAGATATTCCGGTCCCGTCAGAATATATCCGCCTTCGTTGCGGTAATCCTTGGTGCCGTCGCCGATCACGTTGCCCTTGCCGTCCTTCGTTCCATCGGCCGTCTTAACGACGACTTCGGCTTTGCCGTCGCCGTCCAGGTCGTAGACCATGAGCTGCGTATAGTGCGCGCCGGCTCGAATGTTCACGCCAAGGTCAACGCGCCATAGCTTCGTTCCGTCCAGCTCGATCGCATCGATATAGACATTGCCGGTATAGCCGGCGCTCGAGTTATCCTTAGCGTTGCTCGGGTTCCATAGGAATACGATTTCGTATTCGCCGTCGCCGTCCACGTCCGCTACGGAAGCGTCGCCGGCACTGTACGTATAAGTGCCGCCATCCTTCGTTCGGGCATCGGCCGGCTTATCCAGCTTGATGGGCAAATAATCGTTATGCCAGACCGGAACCGTCTCCGGCTGCACGACTTCCTTGCCGCCCACGATCGTGGAAATCTGGTATTGGGAGCTGTCCGCGCCCGTCGTATCCACATAGTTCGTGACGCCCGTCAGCGGCGCCGCGTTCACTTTATAGCCGTTTTTATATACGTTGAAAGCGATTTCGTCCGGATCCGTGTTTAAATAACGCCAGCTCAAGAACACGCCGTTATCGACCAGAACCGCAACCAAGCCGCGGCCCAGATAATCCCCTTGGCGGGCCGGTTCGGTTTCCGAAGCATTCGCATGACCTGGAGCCGGTACCGCAACGAGCGAACAAACCATGAGAACCGACAAAAAGAACGCGCAGATCGATTTTTTGCGGGATAAAGCCTTTATACCCATGAACTCACTCCTCTAGAAAAATTCCAATCTCATTATGTGACTGACTCGTTGTGAAGAACCCTCCTCTACATGCCGCTACAGATTGCCAAAACAGAACGAAAGCGGTTCCAATTTGAATTGAAGCGCTTTCATCTCATTTAAAAACAACACCTCCTAACGATAAACTTCCCTCAGACGGAATGACGGATCTGGGTGTCGGCGAGGCTGTGCCTATCGTACCCTCTTCCGCTCCGAACGGTAAAGCACCAGTATTGATCATCCCTGTCACTTTTGCTTTATCGCTTGATACGACGGGGATGCAGTATACATTTTGTATCAAAATTAAACAGTCAGAAGCAAAAGTGAAGCGGTCCGCCCGCTAGGATCTCAGGCAGCAAATAATCGAGTAGGAGGGGGCGGCTAGCCCCCGTCCTCTCACACCACCGTACATGCGGGTCCGCATACGGCGGTTCCAAAAGGTTAACAAAGTTCTAAATAACGAGAAAGTAAACTTTTCAGCCCTTTCG
>NZ_JANIPJ010000050.1 GCF_024623455.1 Paenibacillus soyae
GAGGCCACTGAAAAAGTCCATCTCATAGAAAAAGGTACAGTCATTCAATTAAATTGAAGAGGCTGTACCTTTTTTTCTGTATAATTGAGTCATAACGAAAAGCAGGTGAGTGCGGATGATTAGGAAACAACAAACTTTGGTTCTGAGTCCTTATGCGGCGCTGTATGACATCGTCGTGCCAAAGGACAACATGCTTCGTCAAATCAATGAACTGGTGGACTTTTCTTTCATATACGAAGAGCTCGAAAAGAAATATTGTTTGGACAATGGACGTAACGCCATTGACCCCATCTGCATGTTTAAATATTTGCTGTTGAAGGCGATCTTTGAATTGTCTGACGTGGACATTGTGGAGCGTTCGAAGTACGACCTTTCTTTCAAATACTTTCTCGGCATGGCGCCCGAGGACTCAGTCATTGACCCAAGTTCCCTTACAAAATTCCGTAAACTTCGGTTGAAAGACATGAACCTATTGGACATGCTCATTGGCAAGACGGTAGAGCTTGCCATCGAGCAGAATATCTTAAAGAGTAACTCCATCATCGTTGATGCTACGCATACAAAAGCGCGCTACAATCAGAAGTCGCCGCAAGAAATCCTGCAAGATCGCGCGCGAAAACTGCGAAAAGCCGTTTATTCGATGGATGAGTCGGTCAAACCCAAAATGCCAATAAAGAACACAACCAATGAACTCCAAGACGAGATCAAGTATTGCCAGAGACTCGTTACCTTTATCGAAACCGAATCCAGAGTCGCACAAGTACCGAAAATTCTAGAGCCACTTAACCTGTTAAAGGAAACCATAGAGGATGACGTTGAACACCTTCGCTTGGCGGCGGATCCGGATGCTCAGGTCGGACATAAGAGTGCAGACTCTGCTTTCTTTGGATACAAAACACATCTGGCGATGACCGAGGAACGCATCATAACGGCAGCTGTGATCACCACAGGCGAGAAGAATGACGGTAAACAGTTACAGACGCTGATCGAGAAAAGCCAAGCAGCCGGTGTGGAGGTCAAAACAGTAATCGGCGATACCGCCTACTCCGAGAAGGATAATATTTCATATGCAAAAAACAACGAACTCGAACTGGTATCCAAACTTAATCCGAACATTACACAGGGCACCAGAAAAAAAGAAAACGAATTTCTGTTTAATAAAGATGCAGGCATGTATGTATGCCCGGCTGGTCACATGGCGATCCGTAAGGCCAGACAGGGTAAAAAAGGCGTTGCTAAAAACCAAACGAATACCTACCACTTCGACATAGAGCATTGCAAGCGATGTCCGCTTAAAGAAGGCTGCTATAAAGAAGGAGCTAAAAGCAAAACCTACTCCGTCAGCATTAAATCCGCTGAACATTCGGAGCAAGCGGCGTTCCAGGAAACGGAGTATTTTAAAACCAAAACCAAGGAACGTTACAAAATTGAAGCGAAGAACAGCGAGCTCAAACATAGACACGGGTATGACGTAGCCATATCCTCGGGTCTGCTTGGCATGCAGTTACAAGCTGCGATGGCCATATTTGCCGTGAACTTGAAGCGTATATTAAAGATCGCTGAGTAAGGGTACCCGAGAATACAAGCAAAATAACCTACAAAAAGAAGATGCCCATCCCAATATATGGGTGTGGACATCTTCTTTTTGTTTGAACTTTATTGTTCACTTGAAAATGCGTAAGTTCTTCAGTGGCCTC
>NZ_JANIPJ010000051.1 GCF_024623455.1 Paenibacillus soyae
ATAGTTATAATGAACGAAACCGACATCCACTTTGCTTCTACGTAGGTTAATTTGGAAATAATGGAGCTTGAGAAACAACCATTAAATACCAAATCAGAGCTACAAAACAAAGGAGTCGGTTTCTACTATGAGTCTTGCCACAAAGTACGTTGGACTAGACGTATCCAAACAAAAAATTGCAATTGCCATCGCGGACGAAGGTAAGCAAGATCCTCGCTACTGGGGAAGCATTCCCCATACTAAGGAAGCGGTACGCAAGTGGGTTCAGCAAGTACGGTCAACAGACATGACATTGGAAGTGTGTTATGAAGCTGGCCCAACGGGCTACGTCCTTTATCGTTGGCTGCTAGAGATGGATGTTTCCTGTACCGTAATCGCCCCTTCGCTCATCCCCAAACGTGCAGGAGATCGAATAAAAACGGACAAACGGGATGCGATCCGGCTAGCCCAGCTGTTTCGTTCAGGCGAATTGACTTCGATCTACATCCCTACGCCTCAAGACGAAGCGTTGCGAGACCTCGTTCGTGCAAGAGAAGATGCCAAGGAGGACTTGAACCGACACAAGCAGCGTCTGGGCAAATTGTTATTAAGGCTCCAGCTTTCCCCTTCTAATGGAGCAACCCCTTGGACGCATGCCTATGAAGAGTGGCTGGATACGCTCCAGTTCTCCGAAGACAGCCAACGTGTGGTGTTCCAGGAATATCGAGAAACCATCCGGGAAACCAAGGAGCGTATGAAGCGTTACGAAAGGGAAATCGAGGTGCAAGAGGAAGAGAGTCATCAAGCTCCGCTCATCCAAGCTTTGCAAGCCTTACGAGGCGTCGCTGTGCTGACGGCTACCACGCTAGCGTCGGAGATTTGTACCATCTCGCGGTTTCCAAGTGCATCGGCGTTCATGAGTTATTGCGGTCTAGTCCCTAGCGAGCGATCAAGTGGGGAAACGCGCTGGCAAGGTAGTCTGACGAAGGCGGGCAACGCCCATTTGCGTAGAGTGCTAGTGGAGTCCGCTTGGAGCTACCGTTATAGTCCGGCGGTAAAGCGAAAGATGAGAGAACGAGTCACCGGTTTGCCGTCCGAAATTCAATCTATCGCTTGGAATGCACAGCAACGTCTGCACCATAAATACAGGAGCATGATGCGCAAAGGAAAACACAAAGGAACCCTTGTAGCTGCTCTAGCAAGAGAATTGGCCGGATTCGTATGGGCGATCGCCAAGGAAGTAGAGCGACTAGATCAGAAGAAAACTGCTTAAAAGGAAAAGAGCAAAGATCGGGTTGGAAAGAAAGAGAAAGGGGGGAATCCGGGACAGAGATCATTCCATGCCTCGGGGGCAAAAATAGGCAAGGTGAAGAGGAACCCGCGTAAGCCCTTTGAATCAGTCCTTACGGACTGACAATCGATAATAGTTAGCGGTAGGCTCTTCAGACGTATGTAGAACTTGTGTGAACCCACGTATATCAGGATGCCAACCGGCGTTATTGTTTTTGCCTCCGAGCCATTGAATGATCGTCCTAAGTTATAAGAAAGAAACCGTCGCGCCATCCGTCTTTACTGGTAGTTAGATTACAAGCGAGAAAAGTCTGTCAAAAAACTTTTTGACAGACCCTTATTCAAGTGCGTCAAAAACGTAGGAGCGACACAGACGCTTGACAGGTTTCGTTCATATCAAGGGC
>NZ_JANIPJ010000052.1 GCF_024623455.1 Paenibacillus soyae
CAGAATGTCGAGAAACCCGCATCTTTTTAAAGATGCTCGGGTTTCTCTTTAGTTTTCGCACGTAATTGAGGAGGGTTAGGGGCTGGTCTAGCCCTCCTTCGCCTTCCTTTCCAGGTGGAAGGCGATCTTCTTCATGTTCTGTACAGCTGCGGTCATGAGCGCTTGCTCCGTTACATTGCGCAACCCCCGCAACCGGCAATAGCGAAACCCGTGGAGCTGTTTAGCATCCGCGAAGCTTCGCTCAATGGTTTCTTTTCGTTTTCGGTACAGCCGTTTGCCGGATTTGCTTAGGCGGTTAAGGCGTACTTTCTCCTTGCTGTCCTCCCAGATATGACGGGTGACAATTTTACGATGGTTCCGAGATCGTGTACATCTTTGCAGCATTGGACAATCCGCACATTGCTTTGAATCAGAAGCATAATGTCGGTATCCATGGCGGTCTGTTGTCCGGTATGCTAACTCTTGGTTTTGGGGGCACACATATAGATTGCGGGTTGCATCATAGGTAAACTCCCACTTGTGGTACAGGCCTTGAGTAGGATGAAACCGGCGGTGGGCAATTACGCCAAAGATGTTACGGTCTTCAAGCCCCTTACAAATCGGTGTCGTTAAATAACCCGAATCAAGCGCAACAGCCTCTACGTTAAAACCAAAACGTTCACGTTGACGATCCAAGCGTGAGAGGTATGGAACAGAATCATGCACGTTACCAGCGGTGACGAACACATCGGTAACCAGGTTGTATTTCACATCAACCGTGCGGTGGTCCAAGTAAAAGAATCCCTCTGGCTTGCCTTCTCGAACCATAAATCCACTATCCGGATCTGTCGTGCTGACCTTAACTTCCTTGTCTTCGTTCACCTCCTCCCGTGGTTTTAAGTCTTTTTTCCTTGCTCTCTGCGCTCGGCCTCGACGGCTGCATTTAATTCATCCATATAATCACGCGTGTTCTTCTGAATTTGTTCTTTGGTGTATTTATGTTTGTTGGCATTAGCTTTCAGATGAGTCGAATCAGACATCAAAACACGACCACCTACCATCCGGTGTGAAATCGCTTGTATGACGATTTCGTCAAAAATGTCCTGAAAGATCGTGGTGTCATTAAACCGTTTGCGACGGTTCCAGCTAATCGTGCTGTGATCAGGAACGCGATCCGTTAAGCCGAGCCCAAGAAACCAGCGATAGGCTACATTGGTTTGGATTTCACGTTCAAGTTGGCGCTCCGAGCGAATGCCATAAAAGTAACCGAGGAAGATCATTTTAAAGAGAACCAAAGGGTCGAGAGCGGGACGACCATTGTCCGGAGAGTAAAGATGACGTACCTTTTCATCTATGAATGAAAAATCGATATGCTTATCGACTAGGCGAAGCAAATGATCTGCTGGGACCAAGTCCTCGATGGAAACCAGTTCATAATTTTGTTGTTTATTTCGATTCGAACGAAGCACGAACAACACCTACCGATCTAATAATTGATACCATTATTATATCACATTAACGCTGTGTCGTGTTGAACCAATTAGACAAAAGATAGGCTGTCGAGACTTTCTCGACAGCCTG
>NZ_JANIPJ010000053.1 GCF_024623455.1 Paenibacillus soyae
CAGGCTGTTGGGAAACCCCCGATTTTTATGAAGCGTGGTTCCGTAATGAACAAATCACTGGAGGAAAAACCGGTGGTTCCACTCACCCCGCTTGCCTAGCGAGGTGCATGGCTATTTTCTTTATGTTCTGTGCAGTTGCTGTCATCAATACTTGCATCTGCACTTTGTCTCTTCCCCGAAACCGACAATAGCGAAGCCCGTGGAGCACTTTGGCGTCCGCGAAACTTCGCTCAATCGTCTGGCTTCGAAATTTGTAAATTGCTTTACCCGTATCGGATTCCCGATTGGCTGTTACTCGCTCTTTGTCCTCCTCCCAGACATGACGTTGAATCGTCCGTTGGTTCGATCTATTGTTGGTGCATGATGACAAGAGCGGACATTGCGTACATGTTTCGGGATTTGATCGATATTCTCTAAGCCCTTTGCGGCTAGTCGTCCGGTAGGCTAGCTCTTGATTGCCAGGGCAAATATAAACATTTTTTTGAGCATCATATGTGAAACGGTCTTTTTGGAACACCCCATGATCACGAGACTGGCGGTCAGGGATGACCGCCATAATTTCTAACTTCGAAGTTTTGTGGCAAACGTAAGGGGTCCAGTAGCCCGAATCAAGGGCGACCGCTTCGATCGTAGATTGGAAGTTAAATTTGCTTAGTTGGTGCTCCAGACGTTCGATGTAAACAACAGAATCATTCACGTTCCCCGCTGTCACGTGGCAGTCTGTAATGATGTTGTTTTTGTGGTCGACGGTACGATGATCAAGGTAATGGAATCCTTCTGGTTTTCCATCTCGGTTTAGGTAGCCACTGTCCGGATCCGTTAGACTAACTTTTATTGTTTTGGTTTCCACCTCCTCTTCTGGAGGAAAGGGCTTTTTTCCAAATTGCTCACGATCCTCGTTCACCGCGTTTTCAAGCTCTTGAAGATATTCTAGCGGCGTGTATGTGAGCTCACGTTTTTCATAGCGGCCATTGTTAGCATTGGCCTTGATGTGAGTCGAGTCCGTGACCAACAAACGACCACCGACCATACGATGATCTATGGCTTGCTTTACGATTTGGTCGAAAATATCTTGAAAAATAGTGGTGTCCTGGAATCGGTGCTTTCGATTCCAACTAAAAGTCGAGTGATCTGGGGCTCTGCCTGTTAGACCTAACCTAAGGAACCATCTGAACGAGACGGTGTCGTTGACGACGCGTTCCAGCTCACGTTCTGAACGAATGTTGTACAAGTAGCCAATGAGCAGCATTTTGAAAAACACGATAGGATCTAAAGACGGGCGGCCATTGGACTCGCTATATAAGTGCCGAACCTTGTCCAAAATGAAGTCAAAATCGATGTACTTCTCAACATGCCGAAGAAAGTGATTAGGTTCTACCATATGCTCAATGCAGACTAGTTCATAGTCTAATTGCGGATTGGGATCATTCGTGCGAAGCATAAAAAAACACCGCGCTTTCTGTGGGATGGTTACTAACTACATTATACCATATTAACGCGGTGATTTATTGAAGTTTATAACTTTCTCAACAGCCTG
>NZ_JANIPJ010000054.1 GCF_024623455.1 Paenibacillus soyae
GATGACGTACAATAAGTTGTGTACCAACATTTGGAGTCTTTCCAAGACACAAAAAAGTAGAGTATCCTCGGGGTTACCACGCCACCAAGAAGGGACTCTACTCGATGACAATCATACCAGAAAACCAGCTCTCAAACCTATTTGAAAATCTTGTCACACAGTTTGTTAAAGAAAACCTGGAAACCATTATGAAAGCTGAAATTCAGCATTTCATGGATGATCCAACAAATGAACATAACAGTCGTAATGGGTACTACAAGCGAGCTTTGCATACTAAATACGGTCATATCACCGATCTTGAGGTGCCTCGCGATCGAAATGGTGACTTCCAGACCCACGTATTTGAGCCTTACCAACGCCGAGATGGCTGGCTGGAGGAGGCTGTTATTCAAATGTACAAGTGCGGAATGGGGACCCGAAATGTGGCTCGCTTTATCGAAGGCATGTTTGGCAGCCACTATTCACCCACAACCGTCAGTAACATTACAGCGACAGTACTTGAGGACATTCAAGAGTGGCATGAGCGCCCCTTGAAGAAGCGCTACAGCGTAATCTACTTGGATGGCCTGTATGTGAAACTTAAACGCAGCACGGTGAGCGGCGAGGTCATCTACTTTGCCATGGGCATCGACGAGGATGGACACCGTCAAATTCTAGGTTTCTACGTTGGTGGCCAGGAGAGCGCTAACGGATGGAAGGACGTCCTTATCGATCTCTACAACCGTGGCGTACAGGAAGTACTTCTAGGCGTGTTTGACGGGCTCCCCGGGCTAGAGAATGCTTTCAAAGAAGTCTATCCAAAAGCGGATGTCCAGCATTGTGTCGTGCATAAAGTACGTGCGACTTTCCCAAAAGTTCGGGTACAACATAAGACAGACTTCATTGAGGACCTCAAGACTATCTACAATGCACTTGACCATGACTGCGCGCTAGCCGCATTTGATACCTTCAAAGACAAATGGAACAAACTGTACCCCAAAGAAGTGAAGTCATGGGAAGACCAGCTGTCGACGTTACTCACGTTCTACCGCTATCCTGCTCTCATTAAGGCAGCCATCTATACCTCTAATCCCATTGAGCGAATGAACAAAGAGATTCGTAAACGCTTGAAGCCTATGAACAGTTTGACGAACATGGACGCAGCGGAGAAGATCGTCTATTTGGAAACCATCGCCTATAATGAGCGATTTGAGGACCGTGTTATTCGCGGATTTGGCGATCCTGCTGTGAAAAGACAACTCACTGAGATGTTTGAAAAACGCTATCCTAGCCCGACCGAAAGTGCAGAAATCTAACAAAAAAAGGTGGCAGGTGGCCAGGCGGGGGAGGAGGCCTCCTCCCCCGCCTGGCACCTCATTGATCCATCCCAGATGGATATTCTACAAGCTTACACAAACTTCTTGACGCTACC
>NZ_JANIPJ010000055.1 GCF_024623455.1 Paenibacillus soyae
TGAACTGCACCCCATTTGTTAGACACGACTAACAAAGGAGGTGCAGTTTTTTTGCCCAAATTCAGTTTAGATGAGAAATTGGAGGCCATTTATAGGTATCAGAATGGTGCCGAAGGAGTCAAAAGCATTGCAAAATCATTAGGGATAAATCATGAAGTTTTACGTATGTGGATTAAGCAATATGAATATCACGGCATAAAAGCTTTTGAAAAGAGCTATACAGCTCACACCATCCCATTTAAACTAGACGTACTCAACTATATGAACGAGAATGGGACGTCTCCAAATGAAGCTGCTGTCATTTTCAATATCTCCTCTCCTGGGATCATTAGAAAATGGCGAAGTCAATTCAATGACCATGGAATGAACGCCCTAAAACCAAAGAAAAAGGGGCGTCCACTCATGACAGATAAGCGCAAAAAAATAACGAAGAAGCAAGAACCTGCCGAGGGCTCAGTTGAGGCTCTACAAGCTGAATTAGAACGTTTGCGTATGGAAAACGCCTACTTAAAAAAGTTGAATGCCTTAGTTCAAAACAAGGAAAAATCACCAAACAAGACAAAGCACAAGTAGTCTATGAATTAAGGCACGAATTCCCGGTGATTGAATTGCTAAAACTCGCTGAAGTCCCGCGTAGTACCTTTTATTACTGTGTGAAACAGTTTGGGAAGCCAGACCCAGACGAAGAACTGAAACTCCTTATTCAATCCATATACGAGGAACATCAGGGACGGTATGGATATCGTCGTATTCGTGATGAACTAGTTAATCGGGGCCACCGAGTCAATCATAAAAAAGTGCAACGTATCATGAAGGCATTAGGTTTGAAATCTGTGGTACGCATGAAGAAATATCGTTCCTATAAAGGGACAGTAGGTAAAATTGCGCCTAACGTACTGGATCGTAATTTTCAGTCAGATAGGCCAAATGAGAAGTGGGTTACCGATATTACGGAATTCAAGTTGTTTGGTGAAAAGCTGTATGTATCACCTATTCTGGACTTGTTTAACGGCGAGATTATCACCTACACAATAGGGAATCGCCCTACCTATTCCTTAGTCTCTGAGATGCTAAATAAGGCCTTTAAACGCTTATCTGACGAGGATGAACTCCTCCTGCATTCGGATCAGGGCTGGCACTATCAGATGCCGCAGTATCAACATGCTTTGAAGAAGCAAGGGATGACCCAAAGCATGTCGCGCAAAGGAAATTGTTACGATAACGCGGTAATGGAAAACTTCTTTGGCATTATGAAGTCGGAGTTTCTTTATCTTAATGAGTTTGAAAGTGTAGATCACTTTAAGCAAGAACTA
>NZ_JANIPJ010000057.1 GCF_024623455.1 Paenibacillus soyae
TTTAGCCCCGTTACATTTTCGGCGCAGAGTCACTCGACCAGTGAGCTATTACGCACTCTTTAAATGGTGGCTGCTTCTAAGCCAACATCCTGGTTGTCTTTGCAACTCCACATCCTTTCCCACTTAACACACACTTGGGGACCTTAGCTGATGATCTGGGCTGTTTCCCTCTTGACAATGGATCTTAGCACTCACTGTCTGACTCCCGGTAAGCATGTCGATGGCATTCGGAGTTTGACTAGACTTGGTAACCCTTGGCGGGCCCCGCACCCAATCAGTGCTCTACCTCCACGACACTCATAACCGAGGCTAGCCCTAAAGCTATTTCGGGGAGAACCAGCTATCTCCGAGTTCGATTGGAATTTCTCCGCTACCCCCACCTCATCCCCGAATTTTTCAACATTCGTGGGTTCGGGCCTCCAGTGCGTGTTACCGCACCTTCACCCTGGACAGGGGTAGATCACACGGTTTCGGGTCTACGACCACGTACTATGGCGCCCTATTCAGACTCGCTTTCGCTGCGGCTCCGTCTCTTCAACTTAACCTTGCACGTGATCGTAACTCGCCGGTTCATTCTACAAAAGGCACGCCATCACCCATATAGAGGGCTCTGACTTCTTGTAAGCGCACGGTTTCAGGTTCTTTTTCACTCCGCTCCCGCGGTGCTTTTCACCTTTCCCTCACGGTACTGCTTCACTATCGGTCACCAGGGAGTATTTAGCCTTGGCAGATGGTCCTGCCGGATTCCGACGGGGTTTCACGTGTCCCGCCGTACTCAGGATCCGTCTCGGAGGGTGCTGGCTTTTGGTTACAGGGCTTTTACCTCTTCTAGCGGGCCTTTCCAGACCTCTTCGCCTAACCAACACCTTTGTAACTCCATGTGAGACGTCCTACAACCCCAAGAGGCAAGCCTCTTGGTTTGGGCTAATCCGCGTTCGCTCGCCGCTACTGACGGAATCACTTTTGTTTTCTCTTCCTCGGGGTACTTAGATGTTTCAGTTCCCCCGGTATGCCTCTACCCAACCTATGTATTCAGTTGAGAGTAACTGGGCATTACCCCAGCTGGGTTTCCCCATTCGGAAATCCCCGGATCAAAGCCTGCTTACGGCTCCCCGAGGCGGTATCGTTGTTCGCCACGTCCTTCTTCGGCTCCTGGTGCCTAGGCATCCTCCGTGCGCTCTTACTAGCTTAACC
>NZ_JANIPJ010000058.1 GCF_024623455.1 Paenibacillus soyae
TCGGGTGGGCACTCTAAAGTGACTGCCGGTGACAAACCGGAGGAAGGTGGGGATGACGTCAAATCATCATGCCCCTTATGACCTGGGCTACACACGTACTACAATGGCCAGTACAACGGGAAGCGAAACCGCGAGGTGGAGCCAATCCTATCAAAGCTGGTCTCAGTTCGGATTGCAGGCTGCAACTCGCCTGCATGAAGTCGGAATTGCTAGTAATCGCGGATCAGCATGCCGCGGTGAATACGTTCCCGGGTCTTGTACACACCGCCCGTCACACCACGAGAGTTTACAACACCCGAAGTCGGTGGGGTAACCCGCAAGGGAGCCAGCCGCCGAAGGTGGGGTAGATGATTGGGGTGAAGTCGTAACAAGGTAGCCGTATCGGAAGGTGCGGCTGGATCACCTCCTTTCTAAGGATTACTCAGTCACGATGATGGCTGATAAGAAGACGAAAGTCTTCACAAGCAACTCTCAGGCAGGATTGTTGCTCGCTCGTTGTCAGTTTTGAAAGATCAATTCAATCCCGCTTGCGGGGTTGCGAATATGTCTTTCACAAAGCTATCCGTTTGGTGGCGATGGCGGAGGGGATCCACGCGTTCCCATACCGAACACGACCGTTAAGCCCTCCAGCGCCAATGGTACTTGGACCGCAGGGTCCTGGGAGAGTAGGACGTCGCCAAGCGGGTTCTTGTTATCATGAGTTTGTCGAAATAACCAACAATTTCCTGTTGCGGATGTCGATAGAACATGATAAGATATGAATCCTGTCGCAGCAATGCGGCGCATTTGCACCTTGAAAACTGGATAACGAAAGTCAATCAAGATGAAAATCTTGAGCTGAAACATCCTTTAGCTGAATTAAACTAGCAGCGAGCTGAGCTATGCGAAAGCGAGCCAAGCCGTTGCGTTAGCGAAAGTTGTTTCGAGTTGAGGATGCTTTTGCGGACTTTGTTTCTTCGATTTCTGAACTCAGTGATAAAAGAAATAAAGCCGGAACGCAGCATCAACCGAAATCAACCGGAGCGTCAGGTTAAGCTAGTAAGAGCGCACGGAGGATGCCTAGGCACCAGGAGCCGAAGAAGGACGTGGCGAACAACGATACCGCCTCGGGGAGCCGTAAGCAGGCTTTGATCCGGGGATTTCCGAATGGGGAAA
>NZ_JANIPJ010000005.1 GCF_024623455.1 Paenibacillus soyae
GTCCTTAGTACGAGAGGACCGGGATGGACGTACCGCTGGTGTACCAGTTGTTCCGCCAGGAGCACCGCTGGGTAGCCAAGTACGGACGGGATAAGCGCTGAAAGCATCTAAGCGTGAAGCCCCCCTCAAGATGAGATTTCCCAATTAGTAAGACCCCTTGAAGACGACGAGGTTGATAGGTTCGGGGTGGAAGCACGGCAACGTGTGGAGCTGACGAATACTAATCGGTCGAGGGCTTATCCTAAAAGCTAAAGAATTCAGCTAAATACTTTCGTATCCAGTTTTCAGGGCGCAATTAAGATGCCTGAGTGGACAAGCTCCACGAAGACGGTGAAATTGCACATGACATTTGGCGATGTCATTTCCTGACCTTGCAAGCGACCCCGAGCGCTGCAAGCGACAATTTCGGGGACATGTGGCGGTGTAGCTCAGCTGGCTAGAGCGTACGGTTCATACCCGTGAGGTCGGGGGTTCGATCCCCTTCGCCGCTACCATATGGAGGATTAGCTCAGCTGGGAGAGCATCTGCCTTACAAGCAGAGGGTCGGCGGTTCGATCCCGTCATCCTCCACCATCAATATCCTGGAGCTGTGGTGTAGAGGCCTAACATGCCTGCCTGTCACGCAGGAGACCGCGGGTTCGAATCCCGTCAGCTCCGCCATTTTTTATAAGGTAAGGCTCGGTAGCTCAGTTGGTAGAGCAGAGGACTGAAAATCCTCGTGTCGGCGGTTCGATTCCGTCCCGAGCCACCACTTTTTTTCTGTCTTAGACAGAGAAGGCATGTGGAGGATTAGCGAAGTGGCCAAACGCGGGAGACTGTAAATCTCTTCCTTCGGGTTCGGTGGTTCGAATCCATCATCCTCCACCATTTCCTTTGAGCCATTAGCTCAGTTGGTAGAGCACCTGACTTTTAATCAGGGTGTCGTAGGTTCGAGTCCTACATGGCTCACCAGTTTTTATAACTACGGTGAATGCAAGAGAGGCGTAATCGCCTCTTTTTTTGTTTTTAAAAAAAAAGCTTCAGAGAAGTGTGATACTTCTTTGAAGCTTTTTCTATTTTTACGGGGCAGCAGATCGTAATTGAAGTTCGTCAATCAACTCTTGAACGGATGCCTGCAAACGCTCGGTCACTTCATCGTTTAACTCGAATTTGGTCTCGTTCGAACTCTCCTGTATCCGATTGATTTGGTTATCCGTGGCATAGACGCCCCTAATGAAATGTCTAGCTCCCATTGAGGCGAGAACGGGCTTCAATGCATATTCGATAGACAGCAAATGAGCTAACGTTCCTCCGATGAACAAAGGCAGCACCAGCTTATTCTCCATCCCCTTCTGAGGGAGGAGGTCCAAATACGTTTTGAGGACGCCGGTGAATGATGCTTTATATACAGGGCTTGCTATGATGACCGCAGATGCTTCATCTACTAGACGATTGGCATCCACAATTGCCGGGCTGCCGAATCGCGCTTGAATTAGGTCGTCAGCCGGTAGTGTAACGACCGTAATGGTCTTGGTCGGGTATCCGCGATTTTCAAGCTCGTGTCGAACATAATCAATCATCCCATTCAGTCTGGACGTAGCGTTCGGACTACCCGATATGATAACGATTGGCTTGGTCATAGCTATTCGCTCCTTTGGTGAATATCATTAGTTCGGATTGTGGGCAAAATTTACAGGACAAGCGTATCATGTAGAGCTCACAGGGTCAAACGTTAGCGTGAAAGCTGAATTCGTCTCCAATGTTATGTTACAATGACGGAAAAGAGCGAATACTATTCAGTTCATGGAGAGTGGAGTAGGATGAGCACATTAGAATGGTTAAGGCCGCTGCAGCACATTTTGAACAGCCCGATACAGCTATTGACCATAAATGTGTCGGAGTGGAAAGCGAAGATTGGAGTAGCCGAGAGCGTACCCCCGGGTCATACCGCCAATGTTGTAATTGAAGCCGGCGGATGGGCTTCTCATCAGGACAAGCTATGGATGATTGCAGACTATGATGGAAGCGAAAAGGTGACTATTCTCGAATTGGATGGCGGCCAATTGTCGCAGAAGGAGAGGGAGCTGATCAGCTGGACGCTGCAGCTTGCGAATGCCAGCAAAGGAAAGCTGCCCGCACCGGAGAGCCAATTGTCGGAGTCCGAAAAACATGCGCATAAGATCGGAGAATGGCTTCAGAAGCAGCTGGAAGCGGATGAGCCGAATTTCTCGCTGCCCGATCATCTGACGGTCGGGAGCCGCCTTTATCATGAAATGATTCCGTTCCTGCTTATTACCGAACACGCCAACACAAGACAAGATGTATACCCGGAGCTGGAGAAGCTTCTGCGTTCCTTCCTATCCGACGAGATCTTGCTTATTCCGCTCAAGAGTCAAGAATGGCTGATATGGGGACCGTTGTCACTCCTGAAGGACGAGGACGCGGATTTGCTTGGGGATCAGAACGAAGAAGAGACGATGGAGGACAGTTTAACGTCTATCGCTTTCGGCCTCCACGAGATGCTGGCAAGCGAATGGCTTGGAGAGTGCCATCTGGCTGTTACGCATCCGATATCGCCGGCCAAAGGAATGGTGGAAGCTGCCATTCTATTGAGAGAGACGATCAGTCTGGGGAGGAAATTCCATGTCGGGACGAACATTCATCTCCCCTGGATGCTCCAGCTGGAGAGGCTGCTCAACGCGATCCCGGAATCGAACCGCTCGAAATATTTGGAGCATTCGCTCAAACGGGCCGATTTGTTTGTTGAGTCGGAGATGCTGGCGACGCTCGAGACGTTTTTTGCCTTGGACTGCAACGTAAGCGAGACGGCGAAGAAGCTCTATATACATAGGAACACGCTGCTGTACCGGTTGGATAAGCTGAAGCAGGAGACTGGTCTTGACGTCAGACAATTTCGAGACGCGGTATTGGTGAAGATTATATTACTATTGTACAAAGTTACGAAAAGGAATTAGTTTTTTTGTAAAGTATGTGCATAGTCATGAAGCGTCCTGTGAGATAAGATAAATGCATATCGAAATTCTTTTTTTTAGGGGGAAACTAATCATGGCAGGCGTACGCTTAGAAGGCATTTACAAAAGATATCCGGGTTCCGACAAAGCTTCTGTAACCGATGTCAATCTCGACATTAAGGACAAAGAGTTCCTCGTTCTCGTAGGACCGTCCGGTTGCGGTAAATCCACGACTCTTCGTATGATCGCAGGTCTTGAAGAAATCTCGGAAGGTAAATTGTTCATCGGCGACCGTCTTGTGAACGACGTTGCTCCTAAAGATCGCGACATCGCGATGGTATTCCAATCCTACGCCCTGTACCCGCACATGAACGTGTACCAGAACATGGCGTTCGGTCTGAAACTTCGTAAATTCAAAAAAGCAGACATCGACAAACGCGTTCGTGAAGCTGCTAAAATTCTTGATATCGAGCATTTGCTGGATCGTAAACCAAAAGCACTTTCCGGTGGTCAACGTCAGCGCGTTGCCTTGGGCCGCGCGATCGTTCGCGAACCGCAAGTATTCTTGATGGACGAACCGCTCTCCAACTTGGACGCTAAACTTCGCGGTCAAATGCGCGCAGAGATCTCCAAGCTGACTAAGCGTCTCGAAACAACTACGATCTACGTAACGCATGACCAAATCGAGGCCATGACGATGGGCGACCGTATCGTTGTTATGAAGGACGGTTTCATTCAACAAACGGCTTCTCCTGAAGAGCTTTACAACCATCCGGTTAACATCTTCGTTGCAGGTTTCATCGGAGCTCCTTCCATGAACTTTGTAACAGGTACGCTTACAGAGCAAGGCGGCGCAGTTCGCTTCAAAGCTCCAGGCGTAGACGTTTCCGTACCGGAAGGTAAAGCAGCTACACTTCGTTCCAAAGGCTACATCGGCAAAGAGGTTATCTTGGGCATTCGTCCTGAGGACATCCACGAAGAGCCGGTATTCCTGGAAGCATCCCCTGGTACGATCGTTAACGCGAACGTAGAGGTTGCGGAGAACCTTGGTCACGAAATGTACCTCTACCTGAACGGTATCGGCACTGATACTGTAATCGCGCGCGTTGACGGCCGTTCTGGCGTACGCGACGGCGCAAGCGTGAAGCTGGCTCTTGACATGAACAAGACTCACCTGTTCGACAAAGAGACTGAGCTGAACATTTTCGAGAACTAATAATATCCCCCTTCATTAATAAGGAGTCTTCGGTTCATTCCGGAGGCTCTTTTTTATTTGTTTCGAAGAAAAGTAAAACCGTTTGAGCAGTTGCGCAGTCTAATCCATAGTAAGGAAGTGCCGCAAGTGCAGGGAGGGAAGACATGAGCCATGAAGAGGGAGAACAGGCAAGGAAATCGATATTCGATGACCAAGAAACGTTAATCAACCGCATTCATCAAGAGAGAGAGAAGATGTATGGCATTGCGTTTGCCTATTTGCGCAATGAGCAGGATGCGCTGGAGGCTATACAGGAAACGGTATGCCGCGTCTGGATGAAGAGACGGGGACTGCGCGATGAGCGTTATTTTGCTACATGGATGATTCGGATCCTCATTAACGTGTGCATGGACGAACGAAAAAAGCGAAAAAGAGAGCAGCCGTCAGAAAACATCCTCACGGGAATCGCAGCGGTTCAACAAGAACCGAGTGACCGGGTCGGCATGGCGGAGCAAGTAGCGAAGCTTAAACCGAAGTACCGGATGATCATCGTGCTGAAATATTATCGCGATTTAACGATAACCGAGATTGGGGAGCTGCTTGATAAGCCGGACGGCACGATCCGGACTTGGCTTCATAAGGCGTTAAAGGAGATGCGAATGGCGATGAATGAGGGAGAGGAGGAAATCAAGGATGGACGATTCACGAAAAAGGGCTGGGGCAGAAGCAGGGGATAAGAAAATAAATAACGAGGAAATGGAGTTAGTTAAAGATTCGGAGCTTCGTAAGGTAGTGAATGATCTTCGCGAGGATAGCGTTAAGGTGCGGGAAAGATCGGATCCGCTAAATCCGGATTTGGAACAAAAACTCGAGCATCACATCATGAAAGGGCTGCAGGATGGAAGGCGTCGCGGCATTCGTTATCGCAGGAGCCGAGTCAGCTTTCAACTCGGAGCGGCGGCCGTTTGCATGCTGCTGTTGCTTACGGCATTCGTGCGGATCTCTCCCGCATTCGCCGCTTTCGTGAAGGAAATTCCAGGATTCAGCGGATTTGTCGAGCTGATCTCCTACGATCGTTCACTTATGTCCGCGCTCGACAACGAATATATGCAAATTGTGAACAAGTCGGATGAACGGAATGGATATAAGCTGACGGTGAATGGGGTTATTGCGGACCACCAGCGGATCGTGCTGCTCTATACGGTGGAAGGGCCAGGTATTAGACGGCAGGATCTCGGTGCAATGAAGCATGAATTCAAGGACGAGAATGGAAATGATCTTCAAGCGGGAATTATGAGCTTCTATGCTCCCGGGGAGGGTGAGACAGAAGGGATGGTACAGGATTATTTCGACATCCTCATGTCTTCTGAAGATCAGATTCCGCAAAAACTTCATTTCAAACTGCAAGCAGGAGGTGAGTGGCTGGAGGTTATCGTTCCAATTGACCATCGAATGTTTGAAGGATTACGTGAGGAAATCGAACTGAATCAAACGATTGAAGTGGCTGGGCAGAAGGTTACAGTAAAAAAAGCGGTAATAACGCCGCTCCAGGTGCTAATTGATTTCGAAAGTGATCAAGGAAACACGAAGCGGCTCAATGATTTTATTAAGCTGGAGCTAGTGGATGATCGAGGCATAAGCTATAAGACAGATACAGGCTTTGGCGATTTAGATAATAGTATTACAAGGAGATTCCACAGCTCGTACTTCCAGAAGCCGAAAACACTGACTTTGAAAGCCGAAGGCATACTGATGTCCGACCGTGATATGAGCGTCGTCATCGATACGGAGGAGGAAACGTTGATTTCGCGTCCAGACGATAGATTGCGGCTTATCGACATGACGAAACGGACAGATGCGATTGACTTTGCTTTTGAACTCGACCAAAGCGATGATCCCGATGACGTCATGAGGGGTCTTATGTTGTTCCACTATGATGGAGTCATACGCGACGCAAAAGGGAAAGAGTATCCGATCGAGTATGGGGATTCGGCAAGAAAGAACTTTAGCTCGTTCCATGGAGGCTACGAGAAGCAAGGAACCTATCATTACCACATTCCGAATGCCGAATACGCGCAGCCGGTCACGATCGATATCGATCAGTATTTAGGATACGAGCTCCAAGACATCAGCGTTAAGATTAAATAAACGAAAGGCGCCGCGCGGCGGGAAACGTTGCGTTCGGCGCCTTTTTGCTTTACGATGAAGACATTGGAAAAAACAGATCTTACATAAGCTTGAAGATAGAGCGGAAGCCGCATTATGAAGGAGGTCCATACATTGCCGAAGAAAGTGAAAGTATCGGAGCTAGTCAGACAATTTCAACTGGAGATCGTAGCCGGCGAGGATGGACTGAAGCGAAGCGTCACGGTTGACGATTTGTACCGGCCGGGTCTTGAGATGGCCGGTTATTTCCATTACCATCCGGCAGAACGGGTGCAGCTGCTGGGCAGGACCGAAATTTCCTTCCTCAATATGCTGGACAGCGAGGAAAGGAAGGACCGCATGGTGCGTCTCTGCAACGAAGAGACGCCTTGCATTATTTTGACAAGGGGATTGGAAGCGCCTAAGGAGCTTATCGAGCAATCGAAAGCAACGAATATTCCCGTTCTGAGAAGCAACGTGGCGACGACGATTCTGTCCAGCCGCATCACGGACTTCCTGGAGCATAAGCTGGCTCCGACGGCCACGATACACGGGGTTCTCGTCGACGTGTACGGCGTAGGGATGCTGATCACCGGAGGAAGCGGCATCGGTAAAAGCGAGACGGCATTGGAGCTCGTCAAGCGCAGCCATCGTCTTGTCGCGGATGACGCGGTCGAAATTCGCCAAACCTCCGACGGACAGCTTCACGGAACGGCTCCGGAGCTGATTCGTCATTTGCTCGAAATTCGCGGACTAGGCATCATTAACGTGATGACGCTGTTCGGCGCGGGAGCGGTGCGGACGCAGAAGCGGATCGGACTGGTCATTAAGCTGGAGAACTGGCAGCAGGACAAGCAATATGACCGACTAGGGCTTGATGAAGAGACAACGCGGATTATCGATACCGACATTCCGCTGGTCACTATCCCCGTCCGTCCCGGACGGAACTTGGCCGTCATTATCGAGGTTGCGGCGATGAATTTCCGGTTGAAGCGTATGGGCTATAACGCGGCGCTGCAATTCACGAACAAGCTGACGGAGACGATCGCGGACGACATGGACGATTACGATTGATCGGGGTCCTCAGCAACTTTCACGAACGAGCTTCGGAAACTATGGAGAAGGAGTAGATTTTGACGAATGCTTACGTTAGCCGTTAACCCAGTCGTATTCGAGATCGGCGGATTGTCGATCCGATGGTACGGCATTATTCTTGGCTTGGCCGCGCTGGCAGGCTTGCTGCTAGCGGTACAGGAAGGCAAGAGATTCGGAATCAAGCCGGATTTCTTCATGGACCTGCTCCTGTTCGGAGCGCCATCGGCAATTATTGCCGCGCGCATCTATTATGTTGCGTTTATGTGGGAAGATTACAAAGACAATCCGATGGATATATTCAAAATTTGGGAGGGCGGCATCGCCATCTACGGCGCGATTATCGGCGCCTTCATCTGCGGTATTATTTATGCGAGGTACAAGGGCTACAACTTCATCCGGATCGCCGATATATGCGTGCCCTCGATTCTGATCGGGCAGATGATCGGCCGCTGGGGCAACTTCATGAACCAAGAAGCCTACGGCGCTCCGGTAAGCGAAGACTTCCTGCGGAATACGCTGCACATCCCTTCGTTTATCGTGGACCATATGTTCATAATGGATCAGGCTGTACCGGAAGGCGCCTTCCGCCATCCCGCGTTTCTCTATGAATCGCTGTGGAGCCTGGTGGGGCTGGGCATTCTGTTCATTCTGCGCCGCCAGAAGTTCCTTCGCGCGGGCGAGCTGATGGCCTCTTATTTCATCTGGTATTCGATCGGACGTTTCTTTATCGAAGCGCTTCGTATCGACAGCCTGGCGTTCATGGGACCAAGCTGGTTGGCCTCGTTTATTAACGGCCTGTGGTCGCCGATGGATACCGTGTTCGATGCGGGGTATTTGGACCCGGCGTACGGCAACATCCGGATTTCGCAGATGCTGGCCTTGCTGCTCATCTTGGCGGCGATCGTGTTTATTATAGTAAGAAGAGTGAACGGAAGCGCGAAGGTGTATTATTCCGATCCAATCCATACGACGAAGCCGGAGCGCAACGGTATGGGCAACGAGTCTGTTGAAGCGAAGAAGGAAGAAGCGGACTCCGAATCGGAAGCGACAAAAGCTTAGCAGTAGTTCGAACGGGGAGCTAGTTTGAGGAGGCAAATGCAATATGAAGCAAGTAAGGACGATGCTGTTCGATCTGGACGGCACGATACTGGACACGAACGAATTGATCATCCGCTCCTTTCTGGAGGCGCTGAAGGATTGCGCGCCAGAGGGGTTCTGCCGGGACAACATTATCCCGAGCATGGGACAGCCGCTGGAGCAGCAGCTCAGACTCTTCTCCGGGCTCGATGATGTTACCCATCTTGTAGCGGCATATCGGGAAGTGAATTTGCGCCTGCACGATGAGCTGGTGACGGCATTCGCCTATGTGAATGAAGTGCTCGAGAAGCTGCATGCGCAAGGCGTGCAAATCGGCGTCGTGACGACGAAGATGAGGCTGACGACCGAAAAAGGCCTGAAGTTCGTCGGCATCTTCGATTATGTGGACGCGATCGTCACGATCGACGATGTCGTGCATGCGAAGCCGCATCCGGAGCCGGTCCAGAAGGCGCTTGCTCTGCTCGGAGCCGATCCGGCGTCTACTATAATGGTAGGTGACAGCACCGTCGACATGCAGTCGGCCGTGGCTGCGGGCGTAACAGCCGTTGGGGTGGCATGGTCTTTGAAGGGAGCGCAAGTACTTCGCGATGCGGGAGCGGATTACGTCATCGACGATATGCGCGAGCTGTACGCGTTCGCGGAGGCGGGAGCTGGGACCGTGTGAGGAACGTAGAACGGCATCGGGTCGAGGGCCCGAACGCCCTATGGCAGGTGTACTCTACGGTTAGCCGGATAAAGGCCATCCGCAATTTTATTGCGATCCAGATAGCCAGATACTCCCCGAGCTTACCGCTGAAAAACTGGATTTACCGCCGCATCCTCGGCATGAAGGTAGGAGAACAGACGGCCTTCGCGTTGATGGTGATGGTAGATGTGTTTTTCCCGGAGCGGATTACGGTCGGCCGCAATTCCATTATCGGCTACAATACGACGATATTGACACATGAATATTTGATCGAGGAGTATCGGCTCGGCGACGTGCGGATCGGCGATAATGTGATGGTCGGAGCGAACAGCACGATTCTGCCGGGCGTAACGATCGGCAGCGGCGCCGTTGTTGCGGCAGGAACGCTGGTTCATAAGGACGTGCCGGCTGGCGCTTTTGTAGGCGGCAATCCGATGAGAGCGATCGAACGGCGGAGCGGGTCATAAGCTTGTGGTGCAGAGGATATTTTTCCTGGCGGAGAACGGGACAGGCGCTGATGCGCCGACCGTGAAGCCGGGGAGGATATCCTCATTTTTTGCCAGCGTGCATTGGGTGCAATTGGCTTGACGCGCGGGAGAAATTCATGCTACGATAACGACTAACATCTTTATTTTGGTAGTATGGTAACATGGTAGTACTTTAATATACTAAAGTATTTAAAGGGGAACGGTTATGTCTAAACCAAAAATGTTCGAGAAACCGATCGGCGTCAAAGATTATTTGCCGGATGCGGTACGCAAGCTGCGCCAGATCGAACGGGACGTGCTCGCCTGCATGCGGAGATGGGGCTATGAGCAGATTATGACGCCTACGCTTGAGTTCTACGATACGGTGGGAATGGCCAGCTCCACTTCCGATCAGAAGCTGTACAAATTGCTGAATAACCGGGGGACGACGCTTGTTCTGCGATCCGATATGACGGCTCCGATCGCGCGAGTCGTTTCTTCGCTGCTGAAGGAATCGGATTTCCCTCTTAGATTGTCCCATCACTCCAACATCTTCCGTTCGATCGAGGAAGAAGCGGGACGCGACGCGGAGTTTTTCCAGACGGGCGTGGAGCTTGTCGGCGATTCGTCGGCGGAGGCGGATGCCGAGGTTGTTGCGCTTGCGGTCGCGTCTCTGAAAGCGGCTGGCGTAGAGCGGTTCAAAATCGCGATCGGCCATGTCGGCTTCCTGAACGGGCTTCTCGGTGAAGCGCTGCCCGGACGCGTGGAGGAGCAGGAGCTCCTGAAGACATGCCTGCTCGGGCGGGATTACGTCGGCTACAGGGAAGAGCTTCGCAAGCTGTCGCTGGAAGAACCGGTTCGCCGCGAGCTGGAAGGCATTCTGCGGCTTCGCGGTGGCGGCGAGATCTGCGATCAGGCGCTGCAGGTGAGCTCCGACGAAACGGCTAGAGCATCGATCGGCCATCTCTGTCAAATATGGGACGCGCTGAAGGCTTACGGAGTCAGCGAGCATGTGCTGATCGACCTGACGATGATCGGCGATTTCTCCTATTATACAGGCATGACGTTCGAAGGGTATGCGGCGGACCTTGGTTTCCCTGTCGCGAGCGGCGGACGTTATGACAACCTGCTGGCACAATTCGGCCGTCCGGCGGCGGCTACGGGCTTCGCTTTGAAAACGACGAGAATACTCGAGCTTCTTGGCGCGGAAACGGAAGAGCGTGAGGAGCGGACGCTCATTATATATGACTCTGAGGGGCGCGATGAGGCGTTGTCCCAAGCATCCATGATGCGGAGCGTGGGCCTCATGGTTGTGACGGAGCGCGTCAGCGAACTCGGGGAATTGGCAAAGGTGGCTGGCGGCGAGGGAGCTCGCGGTGCTTTTACTTATAAAGGCATTCGCTATACGTCGTTGCTTCATTACGTGAACGGATCGGGGAAAGGGGGCGGCTTGCGATGAGCGGCTCGGCAAAAGAAGTACTGAAGGTAGCGATGCCGAAAGGCAGAATTTACAAGAAAGCGCTGGAGCTGTTCCGCGAGGCGGGCATTCCGATTCCGGGCGATTTCGACGATACGCGCAAGCTCATTATCGAGCAGCCGGATGCGAACATGGAATTTATTATGGCGAAGCCGGTGGACGTGCCGACTTACGTGGAGTATGGAGTGGCGGATATCGGCATCGTGGGCAAGGACGTGCTCATGGAAGAGGATCGGGACGTTTACGAGCTTCTAGATCTAGGCATCGCCAAGTGCAGAATGTCGGTGATCGGCCTGCCGGACTGGAAGCCGACGATTCATCCGCGAGTCGCGACCAAATATCCGAACGTGGCTTCCGCATACTTCCGCGAGCGCGGGCAGCAGGTCGAAGTCATCAAGCTGAATGGCTCCATCGAGCTGGCGCCGCTTATCGGCCTTGCCGACCGGATCGTCGATATGGTGGAAACGGGGCAGACGCTCAGGGAGAACGGGCTGGTGGAGTTCGAGTCCATCTTCGGCATTACGAGCCGGCTGATCGCGAATCGCGTCAGCTACCGGATGAAGAACGAAAGCATTCAAAGCTTATGCGACCGTCTGCAGGAGACGATTGCGGCAAAGGTGTAAGGCATAACCGAGGCAAGAGGCTTAGCTCATGCGGCGGGAATGAGCCTGCAACTGGAGCGCTGCGGGAAGGCGAATGGCTGAGCGACAATAGAAAGGGGCGCAGAATGATGCGTATCATGCGTGCGGAGCAGTTTGGATTGAAGCGCGAGGTGGAGTACGGAACACCGGAGCAGAATGAAGCGGCCATGCGGATCGTCGGAGACGTGAAGGCCGAAGGCGATGCGGCCTTGCTGCGATATACGGAGCAGCTGGACCGGGTGAAGCTGGACGCGTCGCAGCTTCGCGTGACGCGGGAGGAGATTGAAGCGGCGTACGATCAGGTAGACGCCGCGTTCTTGACGGCCATCCGCGAAGCGGCCGTCAATATTAGGAAATTCCATGAGAAGCAATTGCGGAACTCATGGATGGATCTGCAGCCGGACGGGACGATGCTGGGGCAAATCATGCGCCCGCTGAAGCGGGTGGGCGTCTATGTGCCGGGTGGTAAAGCGGCGTATCCTTCGTCCGTGCTGATGAACGTCATTCCGGCGCAGGTGGCCGGCGTGCCGGAGATTGTCATGGTGACGCCGCCCGCGACCGGCGGCAAAGAGGGCATCGACCCGTACATTCTTGTTGCCGCCGCGGAAGCGGGCGTCAAGGAGCTGTACCGGGTCGGCGGGGCTCAAGCCATCGCGGCGCTCGCGTATGGCACGGATACGATTGCTCCGGTCGACAAGATTTGCGGACCGGGCAATATTTATGTGGCGCTGGCGAAGCGCGCCGTGTTCGGCGCCGTCGATATCGACAGCATCGCCGGACCGAGCGAGATCGTCGTGCTCGCCGACGAGACGGCGGACGCGTCGTATATCGCGGCCGATCTGCTGTCGCAGGCGGAGCATGACGAGATGGCGTCGGCCGTGCTCGTGACGCCGTCCGCGGAGCTTGCGGAGGCGGTAGCCGCCGAGGTTAAGCGTCAGCTGGCGGAGCTTCCGCGGCAAGAGATCGCGCGCAGCTCCATCGACAACTATGGCGCGGTGCTGATGGTCGATACGCTTGCGGACGGCATTGATGTCGTGAACCAGCTCGCGCCGGAGCATCTTGAGATTTTGACTGCGGATCCGATGAAGCTGCTCGGCTTTATCGAGAACGCGGGCGCAATTTTCCTGGGGCCGTATAGCTCGGAGCCGGTGGGCGATTATTTTGCGGGACCGAATCACATCATTCCGACGAACGGAACTGCTCGGTTCTCGTCGCCGGTCAATGTGGACGATTTCTTGAAGAAGTCGAGCTTGATCTACTACAGCAAGGAAGCGCTGATGAAGAATGGGGAGAGCATCATGACGCTTGCGCGGCATGAAGGGCTTGAGGGTCACGCCCGCGCGATCCAGATCCGTTTGGAGAAAGAGCGGGAGTAGGTCGGCAAGCAGCTCGATAGACGTGGGCTTGTTTTGCGGGGAAGATAAGGATTTCAGAGGCGCTTAAATGAGCGCGGTCGGTGGATTTGGAGTAAATAAGGTCCTCAGAAGCGCTTAATAGAGCTCGAATGACGGGGCATGAGTAAATAAGCTGAAGAAAGCAGGGATCACGATGGCAGAACAAACGGTTCGCGAGGCTTCGGTCACGCGGAAAACAAACGAAACGGATATTACTTTGAAGTTTGCGGTAGACGGAACGGGCGAGGTTAAGCTCGAGACGGACGTGCCGTTCCTGAACCATATGCTCGACCTGTTCGCGAAGCATGGGCAATTCGATTTGACCGTAGACGCGAAGGGCGACATCGATATCGACGATCACCACACGGTCGAGGATATCGGCATCTGCCTCGGGCAGACGCTTCGCGAGGCGCTCGGCGACAAACGCGGTATTAAGCGGTATGCGAGCGTGTTCGTCCCGATGGACGAGGCACTCGCTCAAGTCATCGTCGACGTAAGCAACCGTCCGCATTTCGAATACCGGGCGCAATATCCGTCCTCCCAAGTAGGCAGCTTCACGACGGAGCTTGTCCACGAGTTTCTGTGGAAGCTTGCGCTCGAAGCCCGCATTACGCTGCACGTTATCGTTCACTACGGACAAAATACGCATCATATGATCGAAGCCGTGTTCAAGGCGCTGGGACGCGCTTTGGACGAAGCGACGACCATCGATCCGCGCGTGCAAGGAGTGCCTTCCACGAAGGGAGTGCTGTAGCATGATCGCCATTATCGACTATGGCATGGGGAATCTTCATAGCGTAAGCAAAGCGGTGGAGCGTCTCGGCTACGAGGCGGTCGTTACGGCGGATCCGCAGACGATTCTCGAGGCGGACGGCGCTATCCTGCCGGGGGTTGGGGCGTTCGGCGACGCGATGCAGAACCTGAGCAATACGGGCCTTGACGAAGTGGCGAAGTTCTTCGCCGCCTCCGGCAAGCCGATTCTTGGCATCTGCCTAGGCATGCAGCTGTTGTTCAGTGAAAGCACGGAATATGGCCAGCATGAAGGCTTGAACCTGCTTCCGGGCAAGGTCATCCGCTTCAGCGGCGATTTCAAGATCCCGCACATGGGCTGGAACAAGCTTTCGTTCCTGCAGGCGGACTCTCCCCTGTTCGCGGGTCTCGACGAAGGGCATGTTTATTTCGTCCATTCGTTCCATGCGAAAGTGGAGCTGGAGTCGGACCTGCTAGCCGTTACGGATTACCATGGTCCCGTTACCGCCATCGTCGGCCGGGGGAACGTGTTCGGCATGCAGTTCCACCCGGAGAAGAGCGGCGAGCTCGGAATGGCGCTGCTTGGCAACTTCCTGGCACTGACGCGCAGCGAGAAGACGCAAGGCGCCGCGACCGCGTAGGACGAGGAGAGGAGAAAACAACATGCTGGCGAAACGAATTATTCCATGCCTCGACGTGAAGGACGGCCGCGTCGTCAAAGGCGTTAACTTCGTGAATTTGCGGGATGCGGGCGATCCCGTCGAGCTTGCGGCGACGTACGACCGCGAGGGCGCGGACGAGCTGGTATTTCTGGATATATCGGCTTCGGTGGAAGGCCGCGCGACCATGATCGAAGTGGTGAAGCGCACCGCCGGAGAGATTACGATTCCGTTCACGGTAGGAGGCGGCATCTCCCACGTGGACGACATGAAGCGTCTGCTTCGCGCGGGAGCCGACAAGATTGGCATCAACACGGCCGCGATCCGGAATAAATCGCTTGTATCCGACGGCGCGCGCCGTTTCGGATCGCAATGCATCGTGGTGGCCATCGACGCCAAGTTCAATCCCGAATGGGGCGAGTGGGAGGTCTACACTCACGGCGGCCGCCAATCGACGGGGATCCGCGCTCTGGAGTGGGCGAAGGAAGCCGAGAAGCTCGGCGCGGGGGAGCTGCTGCTCACGAGCATGGACGCCGACGGCACGAAGGACGGCTTCGATATTAAGCTGACGGCCGCGGTGTCGAACAGCGTAGGCATTCCGGTCATCGCATCGGGCGGAGCGGGACGCGTGGAGCACTTCCACGAGGTGTTCCAGCAGGCGAATGCGGATGCGGGGCTGGCGGCGACTATATTCCACTATAAAGAAATGACGATTCAAGAAGTGAAGGACGATCTGCGCAGGAAGGGAGTCGAAGTCCGATAATGAATAGCACGGAGATTCAAAGCCAAATTAAATGGGACGCAAACGGCCTCGTGCCGGCCGTCGTGCAGGACGCCCAAAGCAAAGAAGTGCTCATGCTGGCGTATATGAACGCGGAATCGCTGCAGAAATCGATCGAGTCGGGTTCGACCTGGTTCTGGAGCCGCTCGAGAGGCGAGCTGTGGAACAAAGGAGCGACGAGCGGGCATACGCAGCGCATCGAATCGATGGCATATGACTGTGACGGCGACACGCTGCTAGTTCGCGTGGTACAGCAAGGTCCGGCTTGCCACACAGGCAGCTATAGCTGCTTCTTTAACGGCATCGAGGTGCAGGGCGAAGACCGTTCGAAGGAAGCCGGCGCCGACCGTTTCGGCATTCTGGGACGACTCGAGTCCGTCATCGCGGAACGGTATGCGGAGCGCCCATCCGGCGCTTATACGACCTATCTGTTCGAGAAGGGCGTCGACAAAATTCTGAAGAAGGTCGGAGAAGAATCCGCTGAAGTGATCATCGCCGCCAAAAATCAGGATAACGACGAGCTGCGGAGCGAAGCTTCCGATTTGCTGTTCCACTTAATGGTGCTTCTGCGTGAGCGCGGCCTGCCGCTGGACGAGATTATGGCAGAACTTGAGAGCAGACACGGCAAACCAACGACGAACAAGATGAGATAATGTGTCGAAGTCATGACTTTGTCGAAAAATAGCCCCAATACCTTTTTGAATTATCGGTAAATCCATGTATAATAGGACGGGTAAGGCTTTTCTCATGCTATAAATTATTTGGTTGAAACGCTCAGGAGGGTATCATGTTAAGCGACAAGGTGCGTATTTTTTCGGGTTCGTCCAACCCCGTGTTGGCTCAGAAGATCAGCAACGAGCTAGGACTCAACCTAGGATCGATCAAATTGTCCCGTTTCAAGAGCGGCGAAATTTATGTCCACTACGAAGAAACGATCCGCAACTGCGACGTCTTTCTCGTGCAGTCGTTCTCGCATCCGATTAACGAGCATTTTGTCGAATTGCTCGTTATGATCGACGCGGCGAAGCGCGCTTCCGCTAGAACGGTCAACATCATCATGCCGTACTACGGCTACGCGCGTCAGGAACGCAAAGCGGCTCCAAGGGAACCGATCTCGGCGAAAATGCTGGCGGATGTGCTGACTACGGTAGGGGCTACCCGCGTCATCACGATTGATCTTCATGCTCCGGCGATTCAGGGCTTCTTCAATATTCCGGTGGACCACATGACGGCGCTGGACCTGATCAGCGACTACCTCAAGTCCAAAAATATTAAAAACCCGGTTGTCGTATCCCCTGACGCGGGACGCGCTTCCACGGCGGAGAAGCTGGCCAACTACCTGGATACGTCGTTTGCGATCATGATTAAGAAACGCTCCGCGCATAACGAATCCTCCATCACCCACGTGATCGGGGACGTCGAAGGGCAGACGCCGATCATCATCGAGGATCTGATCGACACCGGCGGCACGATCGTGAACGTAGTGGAGAGCCTGAAAGAAAGAGGCGCGGAGGACGTCTACGTCTGCGCTACGCACCCGTTATTCTCCGGCAACGCAATCGAGCGTCTAGACCATACGCATATAAAAGAAGTCATCGTTACGGATTCCATTATGCTGCCTGAAAACACGCCGGACCGGTTCAAAATTCTGTCCGTCGCCCCGCTGCTCGCGGAAGCGACCCGGATTATCCTGGACGGCGGCTCCATCAGTACCCTGTTCAAAAACAAAGGCGTATAAAGCGGCACCGTCCGCTTGTCCGCCCATACGGAAGACCATGATAGGAAATCGCGGGCGGCCCTGTGCTGTCCGCGATTTCTCGTTCGCCGGCGGTTGAACGCGCTATATTTACTGACTTGCCACATTTTCTTAGTGTGTGGCGCCGTCGGTGCTATGATATAATCGAAAAAACAAACGTGCGAACCGTAGCTGGTTTAATGCTTACGAAGTAAGTTTCGCATCCGCGAAACTTTTGAGGAGGTGCCTTGCAAATGAAAGGGAAGAAACGTGTGGCGGTCAATGAAGGAACCAAGATTATACCGATTCAGTGGGACGCTACGTTTTTCTTCGAGCGCGCGGTCCGCTCCTTGGACCGGTACCATTATGACAAGGCACTGAAATATTTTCGGAGGGCCGTCGAATACGAACCGGATAACCCCGTGAACCACTGCAACATGGCGGGCATTCTGTCCGAAATGGGCAACTACGGGGATTCCAACGAGATTCTGCAGTGGATCTTGGACGAACTCGATCCGACGATGACGGAATGCCATTTCTATATGGCCAACAATTACGCGAACATGGAGCTGTTCGAGGCGGCGGAGCGTTCCCTTATCCAGTATTTGCAGGAGGACGCGGATGGACAATACCTGGACGAAGCGGAAGAGATGATGGAGCTGCTCGGGTACGAGCTGGAACGTCCGATGCCGCTCAAAAATATTAAGTCGCGCCAGGGCATGGTGGAGCATGATCAGGCGCGGGCTTTGCTCGAGGAAGGGAAGTTTACGGAGGCCGTGCGCATGCTGGAGGAAATCGCCGAGCAGCAGCCGGATTTCCTGGCCGCGCGCAATAATCTGGCTCTCGCTTACTATTACATGGGTCTTTTCGACAAGGCGATGGCCAGCATCCAGGGGGTCCTCGAAGAGGAACCGGGCAATCTGCATGCTCTCTGCAACCTGGCGATCTTCTACCAGCACGAGGGCGACCAAGAGAGTCTGGCGGAACTGGTGAAGCTGCTTGCCAAGACGGTGCCGTTCCATCAAGAGCACGTGTTCAAGCTGGCGACGACAATGGGCATACTAGGCGAACATGGCGTTGCTTACCGTCACTTCATCCGGCTCATCAAAGACGGCGATGTGCAACAGGATCCCTGCCTGCACCATTACGCGGCGGTCGCCGCCTTCAACACGGGCAGGTGGCAGGAAGCCGAGCGGTTGTGGAGGAGCGCCATGAAGCTGGATCCGGCATCGGGCGTGCCGCGTTATTATATGGAGCAGCTCGAGCTTACCCGCGAAGGCGAACCGGCGGCGCCGGTCAGTTATCATTATCATCTCCCGTTCGAAGAGCAATTCAAGCTTTGGGAGAAGTCCGAGGACGGCATGCCGGACCATCTGAAGAAGGATCCGCTCGTTCGCTCGTCGTTCTTCTGGGCGCTGCGGCACGGGGATCAGCACACGAAGCTTCAAGTGATCCAGGCGTTCGGCATGATCGCGGACAATGAAGTGAAGGACGTGCTGCGCGCGTTCCTCCTGGAGCCGGACGAAGACGACTATTTGAAAAAAATCGCGGTATTCGTTCTGCGTACGATCGGCGTGCAGGAACCGCTTCAGGTCATCCTGGAGGGGAAAGCGACGGTCATCGAGCCGAATCGAGTCCCGTCCAGGCTGCCGGAATGGGACGACAAGTGGGAAGCGGTGGCGCAGGCCGCCATCAGCCGCATGAGCAAGCATTATGATCTCGTGCAGCAGCATGATATGATGACGCTATGGGTAGAGTTCCTCACGCGGGTGTATCCCCGCGTTCCGAAGCTGGCGAAGCCGGATGGCTGGGCAGCGGCTCTCGAATATTTGACGGCCAAGATGCATCGCCGCGCGATATCGTACCATGAGGTAGCCGTGCGTTACGGAACGTCTATCGCTACGGTCAGCAAGCATGTGAAGCTGATAGACGAGGTATGCGGAATCAAGGAGAAGATGAGAACGATCAGCTCCGTCTTTTTCTCGAAGCAATCAGAGAACGATTAATTTGGTTAATGAGGTGAGCATATGTACAAATCGATCATTATCGGCACGGGACCCGCGGGTCTGACAGCCGCAATCTATCTGGCCCGCGCCAACATGAATCCGCTAATCATCGAGGGACCGGAGCCGGGCGGCCAGTTGACGACGACGACGGAGGTCGAGAATTTCCCGGGCTTCCCTGACGGTATTATGGGCCCCGAGCTTATGGATAACATGCGCAAGCAGGCCGAGAGGTTCGGCGCGAAGTTTCTGACGGGCTGGGTGAACTCCGTTGATCTGTCCCAGCGTCCGTTCAAGCTGCAAGTCGAAGGCCAGGGAGAGATCGTGGGCGAAAGCCTGATCATCTCGACGGGCGCGTCGGCTAAGTACCTCGGCATTCCCGGCGAGAAGGACAACGTCGGCAAAGGCGTCAGCACTTGCGCGACCTGCGACGGCTTCTTCTTCCGCGGGAAGAAGATCGTAGTCGTCGGGGGAGGCGACTCCGCCATGGAGGAAGCAAACTTCCTGACCCGGTTCGCGACGAACGTGGAGCTGGTCAATCGGCGCAACGAGTTGCGAGCGTCGAAGATTATGCAGGAGCGGGCCAGAGAGAACGAGAAGATCAGCTGGTCGCTCAACCGGACGCCGGTCGAAGTCGTGGCTACCGGCATGGGCGTCACCGGCCTCAAGGTGCGCGACAACGATTCGGGCGAAGAAGAAGTGATCGAGACGGACGGCATCTTCATCGCGATCGGACATACGCCGAACACGAAGTTCCTCGGCGGGCAGATCGACACGGATGAGCATGGTTACATAAAAGTGAAGCCGGGCTCTACCGAAACGAACGTGCCAGGCGTGTTCGCCTGCGGCGACGTGCAGGACAGCAAGTACCGCCAAGCGATTACGGCGGCAGGCAGCGGCTGCATGGCCGCGCTCGATTGCGAGCGTTTCCTGGAGGGCAGCAGCACCCACGACTGGAGTAAGTCCGGGTCCAAGGCGTAAGCGTAACGGCCGGAAGAGACAGACGCTACGGGGACAGCGATTCGCTGCTCCCCTTTGTCCATTCTGAGCGCCGGAATTTCCAGCAGCGGCAAGGGCCGAGAGCGACTCGGCGGCGCTTGACCGAACAACAATCAACGCTTATAGTGGGTACAGGAACTCTAACTTTGTGGATGAGGTGGCTTTGTCATGTCTGAGAAGATTTATATTGGAGTCGATGTAGGCGGAACGACGATCAAGGTGGGCCTCTGCGACCCGGAAGGTCAGCTGCTGCACACTTATGAAGGACCGACGGGAGTAGGGCTCGGTACGGATGTCATCCTGAAGAACATCGCGGATTATTCGCGGAGGATCGTCGAAGAGTCGCCTTACGCTTGGGATCAGGTCGAGGGCGTTGGCGTAGGCATCGCGGGCTTCCTGGACATACCAAAAGGATATATTAAATTTTCCGCTAATTTATATATAGAGAATACGGATCTGAAAGGCTACCTCGAGAAGGAGCTTCAGAAGACGGTGAAGGTGAACAACGACGCGAACGTGGCCGCCCTCGGCGAAGCATGGGCCGGAGCGGGCAAAGGCATCGATAATTGCGTATGCTATACGCTAGGCACTGGCGTTGGCGGCGGCATTATCATCGGCGGCCGGATCGTCGAAGGCTTCGCCAGCATGGCGGGCGAGCTCGGACATATCAATATCGTGCCCGACCTGGAAGCGATCCAATGTGGCTGCGGCAAGATGGGCTGCCTCGAGACGGTATCGTCCGCGACGGGTATCATTCGCATGGCGAAGGACGCGGTTGCCCGCGGCGACCGCACGTCGCTGTCGGAAGTCGAGGACATCATGGCGAAGGATGTCGTCGACGCGGCGAAAGCAGGCGATGAAGTGGCCGCCCGAATCGTAAGTCGCGCGGCTTATTACCTGGGCCGTTCGATGGCGACGGTAGCCATTTTGCTCAATCCGCAATACTTTATTATCGGCGGAGGCGTGTCGAAAGCGGGAGACTTCCTGTTCGACCAAATCCGCGAAGTATTCGAGAAATACACGCTTGATCCGGCGAAGGAAGGCGTGAAGATCGTGCCGGCTACGCTTGGCAACAATGCAGGCGTCGTGGGAGCGGCAGGACTTATTCTAAGAGGATAGCAGGTGAACACTCATGGAGACGACAGCAACATTGGCGAAGCTTGTGATTATTACCGGCATGTCGGGCGCGGGCAAAACAATTGCTGTCCAAAGCCTTGAGGACTTAGGGTTCTTCTGCGTCGATAATCTGCCTCCGGTTCTTATTCCGAAGTTCGCGGAGCTGATCGAGCAGTCGAACGGCAAAATCGGGAAGGTCGCTCTCGTCATCGATTTGCGCGGGCGCGAATTTTTTACGGCCTTATCGGAATCTCTTGCATATATTAAAGAACATCATACCATTAGCTGCGAAATTTTATTCCTCGACGCGACCGACGAGGTGCTGGTGCAGCGTTACAAGGAGAGCCGCCGCCGTCATCCGCTGGCGCCTCAGGGACTGCCTCTCGAGGGCATCCATAACGAGCGCCGCCTGCTGGAGGACTTAAAGGGATCGGCTTCCCAAGTCATCGACACGAGCAACCTGAAGCCGCTGCAGCTCAAAGAACGGATTATATCGCATTTCACGCATTTGGAGCACAGCAGCATGTCCGTCAACGTGACGTCGTTCGGTTTCAAATACGGCATCCCGATCGACGCCGACTTGATCTACGACGTGCGGTTCCTGCCGAACCCGCATTACGTCGAGCATCTGCGTCCGAATACGGGACAGAATCCCGATGTGTACGAATACGTCATGAAGTGGCCGGAGACCCAAGCCTTCTTAACTAAGCTCCTTGATATGCTGCAGTTCCTTATTCCGCTGTACCGCAAGGAAGGGAAAAGCCAGGTTGTCATCGGAATCGGCTGTACGGGCGGGAAACACCGCTCCGTCGCCATAGCGGAATATTTGGGCCGAATGCTCGGCAGCAGCGATACGGAGCGTGTGCGCGTCAGCCACCGCGATTCCGAGCGCGATAAGCACTGACGCGGGGTGAAAGCATGCAGACCATACAGAAAGTAGCCAGGCGTCCCAAGATCGTCGTCATCGGCGGAGGAACGGGATTGTCCGTTATGCTTCGCGGATTGAAGGAGAAGCCGCTCGACATAACCGCCATCGTCACGGTGGCGGATGACGGCGGCAGCTCCGGCATTCTCCGGAGCGAGCTGCAGATTCCTCCTCCGGGCGACATCCGGAACGTCCTGACCGCGCTTGCGGACGCGGAGCCTCTCCTGACGGAGGTGCTCAAGTACCGCTTCCCGACCGGCACCGGACTTGCGGGCCATAGTCTCGGCAATTTGATGCTGGCCGCGATGACCGATATTTCGGGAGACTTCGTGACGGGGATCCGCAGGCTCAGCCAAGTTCTTGCGGTAAGAGGGCGGGTTCTTCCGGCATCCGACCGCGCGATTGTTCTGAAGGCGGAGATGGCCGACGGCTCGATCGTGACGGGAGAATCGATGATTCCGAAGGCCGGTCAAAAAATCAAACGCGTGTTCCTGGAGCCTTCCGACGTCGAGCCGCTTCCGGAAGCGGTGGAGGCCATCGAGAAGGCGGATGCGATTCTGATCGGGCCCGGCAGCCTCTACACCAGCATCATGCCGAATCTGATCGTGCCGAAGCTGGCCAACGCGATTCTGGAGTCGGAAGCCGTCAAATTGTTTGTGTGCAACGTGATGACGCAGCCCGGGGAGACGGACAATTATTCGGTCAGCGATCATCTCGACGCGGTTCACGCTCACATTGGCCATCATTTATTCGATTATGTCATCGTGAACGACGGCGAAATACCGCCGCAGGTGGAGACGCAATATGCCGAGATGGGGGCGAAGGCCGTTCATCTGGACATTGACGAGGTCGAGCGGAGAGGCTATAAGGTTATCGCCGACAGGCTCGTATTATTCCAAAGATTTCTAAGGCATGACGCGGAACGGCTCAGCCATCATATTTATAAGCTAGTGGAGAATTGGATGCTCAGAAAGAGGTGAATGAAGAATGTCTTTTGCGGCGCAGACGAAGAAAGAGCTGACGTTAATCGAAGCGGATAGCTGCTGTGAGCGTGCCGAGCTGTCGGCCCTTATACGGATGAACGGTTCGGTCAGCCTATCCAGCCGCAAGGTCGTTCTGGACATCTCGACGGAGAACGCGGCGATCGCGAGACGGATCTATTCCTTGATCAAGAAGCACTTCGAGGTTCATGTCGAGCTTCTGGTACGGAAGAAGATGCGGCTGAAAAAAAACAACGTGTATATCGTCCGGTTGCCGGCCGGCGTGCAGGAGGTGCTCAGCAGCCTCCGCATCGTCTCGGAGGGCTTCATGTTCAAGAGCGGCATCGACAAGGACATCGTTCGCAAGCCCTGCTGCAAACGGTCATACCTGCGCGGCGCATTCCTGGCCGGGGGTTCCGTGAACAATCCGGAGGGCTCGTCCTATCATCTCGAGATTTCTTCGATGTACGAGGAGCATTGCGGATCGCTCGTGGAGCTGGCGAACAAATTCGACTTGAACGCCCGGTGCATCGAGCGCAAGAAGGGCTTCATCTTCTATATCAAAGAAGGCGAGAAGATCATCGAGCTGCTGAGCATCATCGGCGCGCATCAGGCGCTGTTCAAATTCGAGGACGTGAGGATCATGCGCGATATGCGCAACTCCGTCAACCGGATCGTCAATTGCGAGACGGCCAACTTGAACAAAACCATCGGCGCCGCCGTTCGGCAAATCGATAACATCAAGCTGCTCCAGAAGGAAGTGGGGCTGGAGAGCCTGCCGGAGAAGCTTCGGGAAGTGGCGGAAATCCGGCTGCAGCATCCAGATTTGAACTTAACCGAGGTCGGTGAGATGCTACGGGGCAAAGTAAGTAAATCGGGTGTTAACCACCGGCTCCGCAAAATCGACGAACTGGCTGAAAAAATCCGGGGCGGGACAACTTTTGCCTAGTGCAACTGCATGTATAATGATATAATAGGTGGTAATTGGTTAATTTTTTCGGCATTTAATGCTTGAGTAAAATATAGGGGGTATGATTTCCATGACAAGGCTTCCGGTTGTCGTTCGTTTGAAGACGGGGCTTCATGCGAGACCAGCAGCGCTATTCGTTCAAGAAGCGAACAAATTCTCCTCCGAGGTATTTGTAGAGAAGGACGATAAGAAAGTAAACGCAAAATCCATCATGGGGATTATGAGCTTGGCGATTAGCTCAGGCACAGAAATTTCCATCAGCGCGGATGGATCGGACGCGGAGCAGGCTGTAAACGCTTTAGTCGCTCTCGTCAGCAAAGAAGAGCTGGAGAACCAATAACAAACAAAGGAAGCTCAGGCGCGGCGCGGATTTACGGCGCTTGCGGGCTTCCTTTTTTAGTGGGGATAACAAGCGCGAACGCGCCGCCTGGATGCCAGGCGGCGCGTTCTTTGTGTACAAGCTAGGTTAAAGCGGCTTCCCATTCCGTTCTAAGAATGCCCATCACGATGAGATCATGACGCTTGCCGTCTCGATACACGGCCGCTCTCTTGCGTCCCTCGAGCCGGAAGCCCGCCTTCTCGTAAGACCGTATCCCGGCTTGGTTATAGTCGATAACCTCCAGACCGACGCGGTCCAGGTTCAGCTCGTGGAAGGCGAAGCGCAGAATGAGTCCCAGCGCTTCGGTGCCGTAGCCTTGGCCGCGGTCGGCGGCGTCGCCGATTCCGATGGCGAGCAGGCCGGCCCGGTTATTCCATTCGATGCTGTGAATGGCGACGAAGCCGATCAGCCGGTCGTCCTCCGCCCTGCGAAGGCGGAAATACGCTTGCCGGCTGTCGGGGCTTCCTTCCGCCGCCATCTGCTCTCTTGTTCTCGGAAGCGCGATATCCGTGTCTACGTTACGCAAATATTCGGCATCGTCTCCCCATTCCGCCATTATATCGGCATCCTCTTCCCGAACGGCGGTCAGTTTGATCCGGTCCCCTGTAAATAATCGCGAGTGATTCATTTTCATATCGATTCTCCTTCTTTTAGTTGTTAATGAACACCTCTCTGCCTGCCAACATCAATTTATTCACCGTACGCAATACCTCACGTCCTTTCCGATTTGTTCTCTTATCCTAACATAAGCAGGAACTGGATGTCTTTCCCTTCATAAGAGGGCAGAAAGCAAAACAGCCTCCCGATCGGGCTTTTGGGGCCGACCGGGAGGCTGCTTCGTGGTTCGTGCAGGGAAGAGCAGGCTTATACTTGCTCGATAACTTTATCGACAAGGCCATATTCCTTGGCTTCGGCCGCGCTCATGAAGTAGTCGCGGTCGGTGTCTTGCTCGATGCGGCTAAGCGGCTGGCCGGAGCGTTCCGCCAGGATGTGGTTCAGCTTGTCGCGCATCTTCAGGATGCGGCGTGCGCGGATCTCGATGTCGCTCGCTTGGCCTTCGGCCCCGCCGAGAGGTTGGTGAATCATCACTTCGCTGTTCGGCAGCGCGTAACGCTTGCCCTTCGCGCCTGCAGTCAGCAGGAAAGCGCCCATCGACGCGGCCATGCCTACGCAGATCGTGGACACGTCCGGTTTGATGTATTGCATCGTATCGTAAATTGCCATGCCGGCCGTGATCGAGCCGCCCGGGCTGTTAATGTATAGGGAGATGTCTTTATCCGGATCTTCCGCCGCAAGGAACAGCATTTGCGCGATGATGGAGTTAGCCACCACGTCATTCACGCCCGAGCCCAGAAAAATGATGCGGTCCTTCAGCAGACGGGAGTAAATGTCGTAGGAGCGTTCCCCCCGGTTGCTTTGTTCAATAACCATTGGCACAAAATTCATTGCTATCCATCCTCCTCTTAATAAACCCAAACCCTTGTAAAGGATTTCGAACCCTCCCAAACCCTCCCTTCCAAGGGAGGGCCCCGAGGGGTTGCGCCCCTCTGGACACCCGCCGGAAGAACGTAGCGCGATACAGAGTGCTCAACATCTGTTGGGAGGTGGGAGCGCTTAGTCCTTGCGGACAAGCTCGGCTTACTAAATCTATAGCAAGGGCTTGGGTCTGTTTGGATTTTCGAAATGCTAACCTCATCATAACGGATTGAAAATCAAAAGTCAAAGATAGTCAAAGAGTGATTGGGGCGGGCATTGGGATCGGCGAAGCGGCAGCGGGAAACCGCGAAACGCGGCTGCAGCATGCCGATGTGAAGGTGGAGTCGTTCGCGCAGCTGGCGATTCGGTCTCTTCTATAGAAATAAAAAACTGCTCCGCGAATATCGCAAAGCAGCTTAGATGTAGTAAGTATGGCGCGCCCGCTAGGAATCGAACCTAGATCTCAGGCTCCGGAGGCCTACGTCATATCCATTGGACCACGGGCGCGTATCAGAAAAAACAGTAGCAAAAATGATTATATGCTATCCAGATACGTAAAGCAAGCGGATTGGCAAAATAAATTTTGTGAAAATCGTGACAGTAATCGTTTTCATTCCGTTTCGGACACTTGCGAGACAACCGAATTTTGGTTAAAATAAGAGTGGGACTAAAAAAGAACATGCGGGACATAATCGGTCCCAGTAGACTGATGGAGTGAAGGAAGATGCGACAGCTCATCGAACTGCAGCAGCAGCTTGTGCCGGATCTTCTGGAAGTCATGAGGAAACGGTACATGATCCTGCATCAGGTGATGCTTTCGGACACGATCGGACGTCGTACTCTGGCGAACGCGCTGGAGATGACGGAACGGGTGCTGAGAGCGGAAACCGAATTCCTGAAAGAACAAGGCTTGCTGGAGATTCATTCCGCTGGCATGCGGATCAGCGAGCACGGGCGAACAACGCTGGAGCAGCTCGAGCCCTTGTACAAATCGATGTTCGGTTTGTCGGAGCTTGAAGAGAAGCTTCGCGCGGCATTCGGACTGAAGCAAGTCCTGATCGTGCAGGGCGACTCCGAGACGTCGGTCCAGACGAAGCGGGAGCTTGGACGGGCAGCCTGTCAGGTACTGAGGGCAACGATACGTCCTAGCGACGTTGTCGCCGTAACGGGCGGAACGACGCTGTCGCATGTAGCGAATCAGCTCGCGCCGACGGCATCGATGAAGGACATCTGGTTCGTGCCGGCTAGAGGTGGACTGGGCGAAAGCCTGGACTACCAAGCCAATACGCTGGCTTCTACGATGGCGAAGCGCACAGGCGGACATTACCGGCTTCTCCATGTACCGGATCATCTGGGCGAGGAAGCATTCGCATCGCTCATGCAAGAGCCGAACATCAAGGAAATTGTTAGCGTGATCCGGAGCGCGCGCATCGTGGTGCACGGGATCGGCGACGCGATGGTCATGGCTAGGCGAAGGAAGCTCGAGCATGATGTGGTGGAGGCTATGAAGGCGGACGGGGCGCTTGCGGAGGCTTTCGGTTTTTATTTCGACCGAAGCGGATCCGTCGTTCACAAAATGCAGACCGTAGGATTACGTCTCGAAGATATTGTGAACACTGAATGTGTTATTGGCGTCGCAGGCGGCGCCGGCAAGGGAGAAGCGATAGCGGCGGTCATGCGATTCGGCCATAACGACGTGCTCGTGACGGACGAAGCGGCTGCGCTGGAGATCGTGAGCCTGCTGGACCAGCCGTAAGTACTTAACGTGAGGCATCATGACGCGAAGCGGCAAGATCCGCGGAACGTCTTGAAATATATTTTGCAATACAATAACGCTTAGGAGGCACTAACAATGGTTAAAGTTGGTATTAATGGTTTTGGACGTATCGGCCGTAACGTATTCCGCGCGGCGCTGAGCAATTCTGAAGTGGAAATCGTAGCGGTAAACGACCTGACGGACGTTAACACGCTGGCTCACCTTCTGAAATACGACACGACTCACGGCGTTCTTGACGCTACTGTAGAAGCAAAAGAAGGCGCTTTGGTTGTAAACGGCAAAGAAATCAAAGTATTCGCCGAGCGCAACCCTGCCGACCTGCCTTGGGGCTCCGTAGGCGCCGAGATCGTTGTTGAATCGACGGGTATCTTCACAGCTAAGGAGAAAGCCGAGCTTCACCTGCAAGGCGGCGCTAAGAAAGTTATCATCTCCGCTCCGGCTACTAACGAAGATATCACAGTCGTTATCGGCGTTAACGAAGACAAATACGATCCGGCTGCTCACACAATCATCTCCAACGCATCTTGCACAACCAACTGTCTTGCTCCTTTCGCAAAAGTATTGAACGATAAATTCGGCATTGTTAAAGGCATGATGACAACGGTTCACTCGTACACGAACGATCAATCCGTACTTGACGTTCCTCACAAAGACCTGCGCCGCGCTCGCGCTGCAGCTGAGAACATCATTCCTTCCTCCACAGGCGCTGCGAAAGCTGTTTCGCTGGTACTGCCTGAGCTGAAAGGCAAATTGAACGGTATGGCAATGCGCGTTCCTACGCCTAACGTATCCGTAACGGATCTGGTTGCCGAGCTGAAAGTTAACGTAACGGTTGAAGAAGTTAACGCTGCTTTCAAAGAAGCTTCCGAGACTTCCCTCAAAGGCATCTTGAACTACAACGAATTGCCGCTGGTATCCAGCGACTACAACGGCGACCCAGCTTCCTCCACGATCGACGCTCTGTCGACTATGGTAGTAGAAGGCAACATGGTGAAAGTCGTTTCCTGGTACGACAACGAGTGGGGCTATTCCAACCGCGTAGTTGATCTTGCTGCTTATATCGCAAGCAAAGGTCTGTAAGGAAAGAAAGCCTATGGGCCGCGGCTCCTTAAACCGAGCTTCGGCCCTTGGTTTGCGCCCTCGCAGGGCCTGGCCTATGGGCGTTCCTTCCTTCTAGCGGGGAAGGGGCGCCTTTATATGTATGTGGATAGGGCAAGAGACATAGAAAAGAGAAACCAGTGAGATCACATTCCCGGGGAGGATTTAACATGAACAAGAAGAGTGTACGCGACGTAGCGGAACTGGCTGGCAAGCGCGTATTCGTGCGCGTGGACTTCAACGTGCCGATCGAAGACGGCAAAATTACGGACGACAAGCGGATCCGCGAGACGCTTCCGACGATTAACTACCTGATCGAAAAAGGCGCGAAAGTTATCCTCGCAAGCCACCTGGGCCGTCCGAACGGAGAAGTGGTGGAAGAGCTTCGCCACACGGCTTCCGCGGTTCGTCTGTCCGAGCTGCTCGGCAAACCGGTTGCCAAAGCGAACGAAGCGATCGGCGAAGCGGTTGAAGCACAGGTTGCAGCCATGAACAATGGCGACGTGCTGCTGCTTGAAAACGTGCGTTTCTACCCGGGCGAAGAGAAAAACGATCCGGAATTGGCGAAAGCTTTCGCGAAGCTGGCTGACCTGTTCGTGAACGACGCGTTCGGCGCCGCTCACCGCGCTCATGCTTCGACTGAAGGCATCGCTCACATCCTTCCGGCCGTATCCGGTCTGCTGATGGAGAGAGAGCTCGAGGTTCTGGGCAAAGCGCTGAACAACCCTGAGCGTCCGTTCACGGCTATCGTAGGCGGCTCCAAGGTTAAAGATAAAATCGCGGTCATCGACAAGATGCTCGAAATCGCCGACAACATCATCATCGGCGGCGGCCTCTCCTATACGTTCTTCAAGGCGCAAGGCCATGAAATCGGCAAGTCCCTCGTGGACAACAGCAAGCTGGATCTGGCTCTCGAGTTCATCGAGAAGGCGAAGAAGCTGGGCAAAAACTTCTACATTCCGGTTGACGTTGTCGTAACCGACGACTTCAGCGCGAACGCAAATACGCAAATCGTCGGCGTTGACGGCATCCCTTCCGATTGGGAAGGCATCGACATCGGACCGAAAACTCGCGAGCTGTACGCGGACGTTATCAAAAACTCCAAGCTGGTCGTATGGAACGGACCGATGGGCGTATTCGAGATCGAGCCATTCTCCCACGGCACGCGCGCGGTAGCGCAAGCAACGGCGGAAACATCGGCTTACACGGTAATCGGCGGCGGCGACTCCGCTGCAGCGGCTGAAAAATTCGGCTTGGCGGATCGAATGGACTTCATCTCCACAGGCGGCGGCGCTTCCCTCGAGTTCATGGAAGGCAAGCAGCTTCCAGGCGTAGTGGCTCTTAACGATAAATAAGCGTATTTAAGGAGGGTTCTCTGATGAGCAGAACACCTATTATTGCAGGCAACTGGAAAATGTTCAAAACGGTCTCCGAGGCGACGGCTTTCTTCGCGGAAGTGAAAGGCAAAGCGGAAGTCGCGGGCGTGGAGAGCGTCATCTGTGCTCCTTTCACCGCGCTTCCAGCGCTGGTTGAAGCGGCGAAAGGCACGACGATCGCGATCGGCGCGCAGAACGTCCACTTCGAAGACAACGGCGCGTTCACGGGCGAAATCAGCGGTCTTATGCTGAAGGAGCTGGGCGTGAAGTACGTCATTATCGGCCACTCCGAGCGCCGCGCTTACTTCGGAGAAACGGACGAAATCGTGAACAAGAAAACCGTTGCGGCGTTCAAGCACGGCTTGACTCCGATCGTCTGCGTAGGCGAGAAGCTGGAAGAGCGCGAGTCCGGCGCGACGAAGGAAGTTTGCAAAGTGCAGACGGAAGGCGCGTTCCAAGGTCTGTCGGCGGAGCAAGCGGCTGAAGTCGTTGTTGCCTACGAGCCAATCTGGGCGATCGGCACGGGCAAATCGTCCACTTCCGAGGACGCTCAAGACGTGATCGGCTACATCCGCAGCGTTATCGCGGGACTGTACGACGAAGCGGTTGCGGCGAAGGTCCGCATCCAATACGGCGGCAGCGTGAAGCCGAACAACGTATCGGAATACCTCGGCCAAGCGGATATCGACGGCGCGCTGGTAGGCGGAGCAAGCCTTGAGCCGGCTTCCTACATCGCTCTGATCGAGGGGGCCAAGTAAGATGTCCCGCAAACCGGTAGCACTTATTATTTTGGACGGCTTCGGCCTTCGGAACGACGTGACGGGCAATGCTGTCGCGCAAGCGAACAAGCCGAACTACGACCGTTACTGGGCGCAATACCCGCATACGACGCTGACGGCATCCGGCGAAGCGGTCGGTCTGCCTGAAGGGCAGATGGGCAACTCCGAAGTCGGCCATCTGAACATCGGCGCGGGCCGCATCGTCTATCAGGATCTGACCCGCATCAGCAAATCGATTCGCGAAGGCGAGTTCTTCGAGAACGAGACGCTGCTTGCGGCCGTGAACCACGTGAAGTCGAGAGGCAAGAAGCTGCACCTGTACGGACTGCTGTCCGACGGCGGCGTGCACAGCCATATTGCACACTTGTTCGCTTTGCTTGAGCTGGCGAAGAAGGAAGGGCTGACGGACGTCTACGTTCATGCGTTCCTCGACGGACGCGACGTTTCTCCTGACAGCGCGAAGGGCTATGTCGAGCAGCTTCAAGCGAAGATCGAGGAGCTGGGCGTAGGCCGCATCGCGACGGTGCAAGGCCGCTACTATGCGATGGACCGCGACAAGCGCTGGGAGCGCACGGAGAAGTCGTACCGCGCGATGGTGTACGGAGAAGGACCTCAGTACGTGGATCCGGTGAAGGCGGTCGAGGAGTCGTACGAGAAATCGGTATATGACGAATTCGTTATGCCGACGGTCATCGTAGGCGGCGACGGCAAGCCGGTAGGACTCGTGGAATCGGAGGACGCGGTCGTGTTCTTCAACTTCCGCCCGGACCGCGCGATTCAGCTGTCCCAAGTGTTCACGAACGAGGATTTCCGCGGCTTCGACCGCGGCGCGAACCATCCGGTAGGCTTGCACTTCGTCTGCCTGACGCTCTTCAGCGAATCCGTTGGCGGTTACGTCGCCTACTCGCCGAAAAATCTCGACAACACGCTTGGCGAGGTGCTCGCGCAGAACGGCAAGACGCAGCTTCGCACGGCGGAGACCGAGAAGTATCCTCACGTGACGTTCTTCTTCAGCGGCGGGCGGGATAAGGAGCTGCCGGGCGAGACTCGCGTGCTGATCAATTCGCCGAAGGTCGCGACTTACGACCTGCAGCCGGAGATGAGCGCTTACGAACTTGCGGCATCCACGGTGAAGGAGATCGAGGCGGATAAGCACGACGCGATCATCCTGAACTTCGCGAACCCGGACATGGTCGGCCACTCCGGCATGCTGGAGCCGACGATCAAAGCGGTCGAAGCGACGGACGAATGCCTCGGCCAAGTGGTGGAAGCAGTACTTGCCAAAGGCGGCGTCTGCATCATCACGGCGGACCATGGCAATGCTGACATGGTGTTCGACGAGAACGGCCGTCCTCATACCGCGCATACGACGAACCCGGTTCCTTTCATCGTGACGAGAGAAGGCGCTTCGCTCCGCGAAGGCGGCATTCTGGCGGACATCGCGCCGACGATGCTGGACCTGCTCGGACTGGCGAAGCCGGAAGAGATGACAGGCTCGACATTGCTTGGTCAGAAATAGTAGACTAAGGATTAGGGTATTTTTTAAATCAGGAAAATAAAGGAGAGAATTCACCATGTCCATTATCGTTGACGTATACGCACGCGAAGTGCTGGATTCCCGCGGGAATCCGACAGTTGAAGTCGAAGTAGCTCTTGAATCCGGCGGCAAAGGCCGCGCCATCGTTCCATCCGGCGCGTCCACTGGCGCGTACGAAGCGGTTGAGCTTCGCGACGGCGACAAATCCCGTTACCTCGGCAAGGGCGTAACGAAAGCCGTTGATAACGTAAACTCCATCATCGCTCCTGAAATCATCGGCCTGGACGCTCTTGACCAAGTAGCGATCGACCGCAAAATGATCGCTCTGGACGGCACGCCGAACAAAGCGAAGCTGGGCGCGAACGCGATCCTGGCCGTATCCATGGCTGTAGCCCGCGCTGCGGCTGACGCTCTGGACGTGCCTCTCTATACTTACCTTGGCGGCTTCAACGCTAAGACTCTGCCAGTGCCAATGATGAACATCATCAACGGCGGCGAGCATGCCGACAACAACATCGACGTGCAAGAGTTCATGGTTCTGCCGGTTGGCGCTTCCGACTTCAAAGAAGCTCTCCGCATCGGCGCAGAGATCTTCCACAACCTGAAAGCCGTTCTGCATGACAAAGGCCTGAACACGGCTGTAGGCGACGAAGGCGGCTTCGCTCCGAACCTGGGCTCCAACGAAGAAGCAATCACGACGATCATCTCCGCAATCGAGCGCGCAGGCTACAAGCCGGGCGTGGACGTATTCCTGGGCATGGACGTTGCTTCCACAGAATTCTTCAAGGATGGCAAATACGTGCTGGCTGGCGAAGGCAAGTCCTTCACGCCTGCTGAGTTCGTAGACCTGCTTGCTTCGTGGGTAGAGAAGTACCCGATCGTATCGATCGAAGACGGCTGCTCCGAAGACGACTGGGATGGCTGGAAGCTTCTGACCGAGAAGCTGGGCAACAAAGTTCAGCTCGTAGGCGACGACCTGTTCGTTACGAACACCGAGCGTCTGTCCTCCGGCATCGAGCAAGGCGTTGGTAACTCCATCCTCGTTAAAGTTAACCAAATCGGTACTTTGACTGAAACATTCGACGCGATCGAAATGGCGAAGCGCGCTGGCTATACAGCGGTTATCTCCCACCGTTCCGGCGAAAGCGAAGACAGCACAATCGCGGACATCGCGGTTGCGACAAACGCAGGCCAGATCAAAACAGGCGCGCCTTCCCGTACGGACCGCGTAGCGAAGTACAACCAATTGCTTCGCATCGAGGACCAACTGGGCTCCACGGCTCAATACGGCGGCAAAGCGGCATTCTACAACCTGAAAAACTTCAAATAAGCTCTGGCAGCTTGGCTGCAAAACATAAGAAAGAGCATGTCCGTCTGGCGGGCATGCTCTTTTTTTGCGCTTGAATGGCTTGCTTCGCTTAAGGCTTCGGCCTTTCGCTCTCCAGATACTGGCGCATCGCGGTCATATTCTCTCTAGAAACGCCTGCAACGTATCCGGGGCCGAGGAGCGTCATCTGCGCCAGGAAGAGGGCCATCTCCTTCGGAGGCGTCTTCATCCCGCTCTCCAGCCAGTTCTGGATGACGCCGAGATGCGCGGAGCTGACGTAAGCGGTCAAATATTCGGCGGGCACCAGCAGCTCTCCGCCGATCGTCTTCAGAATGGGGAGCGAGCGTTCCCGTATGACTTCCTTCAGCTTCTTCTGGAAGGAAGGGTCACCCTTTGGACCGAGAACAACCCTCATAAAGTCGGCATTTTCCTGCAGCAGCTCGAACAGCTTCTCCACGAAAGGCAGCAGCGTCCATTCGCTCACTTGCTTGTTGTAATTAGTGGCGACCCTGAGGAAGCTGGAGGCCGCGAGCGCCGAAATTTCGGCGATCAGCTCCGCTTCGCTCTGCTCCAGCAGATCGTATTTATCCTTGTAATGAAGATAGAACGTACCCCGGTTAATGTCGGCGCGCGCAGTCAAGTCTTTGACCGTAATGCCATCGAAGCCTTTCTCTTCCATCAGCTCCGTCAAAGCGTCGCGAATCATTCTCTTCGTCCGCGAGACCCGGCGGTCCACCGCTTGTTCATCCATCATGTCCAGCCTCCCGTTGCGTATCCGAATAGACAGAAATCGAAGGTGTGTCGCGTAAACGGCATATCGTCCATTACTGATTATTGAGTTTGCTTTATATCCGATTATAATGGACATTGTGAACGTTAATCAACACCTTGTTCATTAAATAGGAGGAGAGTGTCTGACTATGTCCTTATTCAAAAACAAGCTGCTATTGGCGTCGCCGGTCATCGCGCTGCTGGTCGTCTTTATTTTTTCGCTTACGCTGTTTCCTGCGGCAACCATGAAGCCTGCCGATTTGCCGATCGCGATCGTCAACCAGGATGATGGGGCCGATCTGCCTGACGGCTCGAAGGCTGCCATGGGCGATGTTATCGTGAAGCAGGTGATGCAGGGAGCAGCTGGCTCAGGAAGTGACTCGGCTTCGCCGGTCAAATGGGTGGAAGCCGGCAGCCTCGACGAAGTGCGGGAAGGCTTGAACGAGCAGCGGTATTATGCGGCTCTAGTCATACCGGCCGACTTCAGTAAGAAGCAGGCAACCCTTCGGACGCCCGAGCCGCAATCGCCAGAATTGGAAGTGCTCGTGAATCAAGGGATGAACGCGACGGCGGCTTCCATCGTGACGCAAATGGCGAATGGCATGATCGGATCGATGAACAAGATGATAAGCGCGCAGCTGATCGGCGAGCTGGAGGGCGCCGGCGCCATGCTGACACCGAAGCAAGCGGCGGTGCTTGCGGCTCCGATTGCCAGCAAAGTAACGAATGTTAACGAATTTGGGGCTAACGCGGCAAGAGGCAATGCACCGGTATCGCTGTTCCAGCCGATCTGGATGGCGAGCATCGCGGGGGCGGCTATTACAACGCTGGTCGTTGGCAAAGCGGTATTAAGCGCGGGAGCGAACCGAGGCGAGAAGCTGAAAGCAAGGCTGGCTCAATTGGGCATCGGCGTCGTTATCGCCCTGCTGGCGGGCTTCTGCATGGCGTGGATTGCGGACGGCATGCTTGATTTGAACGTGCCGAGCATCGCGGACACGGGGCTGTTCCTGTCTTTAACGGTACTTGCATTTTTCCTGATGATTGCCGCGGTTCTGAGCTGGACGGGAATAAGGGGCATCGTGCTGTTTGTCCTGCTGCTGTTTTTCGGAGCGCCTCTGCTTTCCCTGCCCCCGGAATTCATGAACGGCTTCTACCGCGATTGGATCCATTCTTGGCTTCCGATGCGCTTCATGGTGGAAGGCTTGAGAGAGCTGTTCTTCTTCGGCCAAAGCTTCAGCCTAAGCGGGCCGGCGCTCGTGCTTGCAAGCATAGCGGGAGTAAGTTTGGTCGTGCTGCTGCTATCGGTGATGAAGCCGTCGCCGGCAAAGGCGCAAGCAAAAGGTATTGCTTGATGAAGTCTAACGGTTCGCGGGCGCGGTTGGCGTTCGCGAACCTTCTTTTTTGTTATATTAATGATTAATAGATTAAAAGAGGGCTTGAAAGGATGTGTGCCAGATGATTCTGGAAGTAATCGCCATACGCCGCGAGGATGTAGAAATAGCTTATGAGGGCGGAGCGGACCGCATCGAGCTGGTCAGCGGGATCGCGGAGGGCGGCTTGACGCCGAGCATCGGCCTCGTGGAGGCGGCGGTGAAGGCTTCGCCGCTGCCCGTGAACGTCATGGTGAGGCCGCACAGTCAATCCTTCTGCTACAGTAAGGCCGATATCGCCATCATGCTGCGGGATATTGAGGCGATTCGGGAAGCGGGAGCGGCGGGCATTGTTTTGGGCGCATTGAATGATGGCGGCGGAATTGATCATGATGCGGTGAGCAGGCTGCTGGACGCGGCGGAAGGGCTTGACGTGACGTTTCACCGCGCTTTCGATGAAACGGCCGACATGAATGCGGCTATGCGGGAGCTGGCGCGTTATCCGCAGATTCGGCGGGTATTGACGGCTGGCGGCTTGGAGCCGGCGCCGCAAGCGGCAGCCAAGCTAGGCATGCTTCGGAAGACGGCGGAGGAAGCGGGCATGATCATAATGGGCGGATACGGACTGCATGCGGGGAATATCGGTCTTTTTGTCAGGGAGACAGGGATCAGGGAAGTGCATGTCGGCTCCGGCGCAAGACGGGCAAGGAGCTTCCAAGAGCCTTTATTGGCAGAGGAAGTGAAGCGGATCCGGACGATCCTGGATACGGCCGAACCGCGGTAAAGCGGACTTGCGCATCCATCCTTTCGTAAAGGCCCATAATGAGTGGACTGAGTGGGCGCCGACCGGGAAAACCGCCTGTCCTATTGTAAATGACAAGCTAGTATGCTATTATCAGGTTATGTGTTTTTACGAGCGGTTACGCTGGAGGTGGATTGAATGGAAGTCACATTGAAGATCCTGCTTGTATTGTTCTCGATCGGATTGATCGCGGTCGTATTGCTTCAGAAGGGCAAGAGCGCTGGATTGTCCGGTGCGATTACGGGCGGTGCGGAGCATTTGTTCGGCAAGCAGAAAGCGCGTGGTCTGGACCTGTTCCTACAGCGTCTGACGGTAGCTTTCGCGGTTGGATTCTTTGTGTTATCCCTGGTGGTATCCTATTTCGTCCAACCTTAATGACGTATTTCGATGAAGAGCGAGGCCTTGTGCCCTCGCTTTTTTTGTTTTTTTCGGAGTTTTGGGATTGAGGGATGGCAATTCGTGTATACTACATGGTATATGGCAATCTATCAACCGTCTGAGAGAGTTCATCAACGGGCGGTTCTTGAGGAGATTAGAGTATGGAGAATCGCGAGCAGGAATTGCTGGATTTCATGAGAGAAACGGCGTATAAGCCTATGACATACCAGGAGCTGGAGACGAACCTCGGCATCGAGGGCGCGGCGGAGTTCAAGGAATTCTTGAAGCTGCTCAACAAGCTGGAGGAAGAGGGCAAAATCATCCGCACCCGCAACGAACGCTACGGCGTACCGGAGCGGATGAATTTGCTGCGCGGCAAGCTGCAGGCCCATGCCAAAGGCTTCGCCTTCCTGCTGCCTGACGAGAAGGATCATCCGGACGTCTATATTCACGCCAACGACTTGAAGAGCGCGATGAACGGAGACATCGTGCTCGTGCGCATCACGTCGCAGAGCGAAGGCGGCGGCCGCATGGAAGGCGAGGTCGTCCGGATTGTCCAACGCGCCGTCACGCAAATCGTGGGCACATTCGAGAATCACGAAGCGTACGGCTTCGTCATTCCGGACGACAAGCGGATTAACCGGGATATTTTTATTCCGAAGGGCGGGTTCCAGGGTGCGGTGACCGGCCAGAAAGTCGTGGCGCGGATCGTCGTCTATCCGGAAGGGCGCAGCGCGGCCGAGGGCGAAATTCTTGAAATTCTGGGCCACAAAAACGACCCGGGCGTCGACATCCTCTCCATTATCCGCAAGCATCAGCTTCCGGAGGGCTTCCCGGATGAGGTGATGGCGGAAGCGGAGGCGGCTCCCGATACGATTACGGAAGAAGAGATCGTGGAACAGGGACGCCGCGACCTGCGCGAAGAGGTGATCGTCACAATCGACGGCGAGGACGCCAAGGATTTGGACGACGCCGTCCATGTGAAGATACTGGAGAACGGCAATTACCTGCTTGGCGTGCATATCGCGGACGTCGGGTATTATGTGCGGGAGAGATCCGCGCTGGATCAAGAGGCGTTCCGCAGAGGCTGCAGCGTCTACCTGACCGACCGCGTCATTCCGATGCTTCCGCATAGGCTGTCGAACGGGATCTGCTCGCTGAATCCGCAGGTGGACCGGCTGACGTTGTCCTGCCACATGGAGTTCGACGCGAAGACGCTGAAGCGCGTTCGTCACGACATCTTCACGAGCGTCATCCGGACGAAGGAACGCATGACGTATACGAACGTGCGCCGCATTCTGACGGCTACGGAAGAAGAGCCGGAGACGGAGCTGAAGGAGCGTTACGCCGAGCTCATTCCGATGTTCGAGCTGATGGAGAAGCTGGCGATGCGCCTGCGCGCGAAGAGGATGAAGCGCGGGGCGATCGACTTCGACTTCCAGGAGTCGAAGATCATCGTCGACGAGAACGGCAAGGCGGTCGATATCGTGAAGCGGGAGCGTTCCGTCGCGGAGCAGATCATCGAGGAGTTCATGCTCGTCGCCAACGAGACGGTAGCGGAGCACTTCCATTGGCTGCGCGTGCCGTTCCTGTACCGGATCCATGAGGATCCGGATCAAGATAAGCTGTTGACATTTATGCAGTTCGCGGCGAACTTCGGCTACGTCGTGAAGGGCGGCAAAGGGAACTCCGTGCATCCGCGAGCGCTGCAGACGCTGCTGGAGGAAATTCAGGGCACGAAGGAAGCGACGGTCATCTCGACGATGATGCTTCGTTCGATGAAGCAGGCCAAATACGACGCCGAGAGCCTCGGCCACTTCGGCTTGGCGGCGGAGTTCTATTCGCACTTCACGTCGCCGATCCGACGATATCCCGATCTCGTCATTCATCGCGTCATTCGCGAGGTGCTCGAGGGCGGCGGCACATTGACGGAAGCGCGGCATGAAGCGCTGACGGCCCGTATGCCGGACATCGCGCAGCATTCGTCGGAGCGGGAGCGCGTGGCGGTTGACGCGGAGCGGGATACGGATAAGCTGAAGAAATGCGAATACATGCTGGATAAGGTCGGCGAAGAATTCGACGGCATCGTCAGCAGCGTCACGAGCTTCGGCATGTTCATCGAGCTGGAGAACTCGGTGGAAGGGCTTATTCGCCTCAGCGACATGAACGACGATTATTACCACTTCCACGAGCTTCACATGGTGCTGATCGGCGAGAGAACGTCGAAGGTATACCGCATCGGCGACGAAGTGAAAATTCGCGTCTCCCGCGTCGACATGGACGAATACAATATCGACTTCGAGATGGTCGACATGAAGCCGCGCGGCAGCTATAAAGGCGTGGCCGACTCAGGCTTCGGCGCGGGAGGACCGCGCAAAAAAGGCGGCTACGGCAAACGCGGAGGCGATCGCGGCGCGGCAGGCGGCGGCGGACGCTCCGGCGGCCGAGGAGATCGTGACAGCGGCGCGCGCGGCGGCAGAGGCGGCGGCCAAGGAGGCGCAGGCGGCCGCGCAGGAGCCGGCGGAGCAAGCGGCGGCGGCAACGCGAGTAGCAACGCGGGCGGAGGTCGACGCGGGAAGTTTAAACGCGGAGGTCCCGAGGGCCCGCCTGCCGGAGGCACGGGGAACCCGTGGCAGCGAGGCGTGGATCCGCTTGACGACAGCTCTGCCGCGCATGGAGACGACGGCTGGATCGATCAGCGAGCGGCCGAGCTAGAAGCGGAAGGCAAACCGCGCATCGATATGTGGGGCTTGCCGATCCGCAGCAATGGCGGAGGTGGAGAAGGACGCGGCGGAAGCAGAGGCGGCTCCAGAGAGCGCGGCGGTGACGGCAGAGGTCAAGGAGGCCGTTCCGATGGCCCTGGTGGAGGCAAGAAGGGCGGCGGCGGTGGCGGGCGCCGGAAGAAAGCGACGACGAGCGGCGTATTTAATCCGGGCGCGTCGGGCGTTGCCGTAACCGGCTCGGAAGGCGAAGGCAAGAAAAAGAAGAAGCGCAAGAAAAAAGGCGATCTGAACAACGCGACAGCTGCTTTTGTCCGCAAAAAAAAGAAGTAGGCGGCCGTACGCAATAGGAAATCAGAGGCGGTACTTCCCATCGTCAAGCAAGAATGAATGGAAGTACCGTCATCTGGACATACTGGGAAAATATATTTAGGCTTGTCGCTTGCTTTTTGACGGCCAGAATAGTATAGTGAAGTTAATCGGATATGATGTACCTGCATTCACATTTTGAAAAGGGTATCATTGGATTATGACACCTTTCTCAATGTGTGAATTTTTTGTTTAAAGACAAGAGGCGCATATTAATTTAATTTTTTTGGAGGTAATTCCACATGCAACAAGGTACAGTTAAATGGTTCAACGCTGAGAAAGGTTTCGGCTTCATCGAAGTTGAAGGCGGCAACGATGTATTCGTACACTTCTCCGCAATCGTTGGCGAAGGCTTCAAGACTCTTGAAGAAGGCCAACGCGTTGAGTTCAACGTTGTTCAAGGCAACCGCGGACCACAAGCTGAAAACGTAGTTAAGCTGTAATAGCTTAATTTAACGAAAGAGACCGTTCCGGCATCGCGCCGGGACGGTCTTTTGCTGTCTGTGGTATAGCCTCGGCTTCATACGAGGCGAGAATGGTTTAAGATGAAGTGTACGCCCCCGAGTTGTTGATTTTACCAATGGAAGTTGCTACAATGAACCAACAGAGACGATGTTCTCGAACAATCCGGCAAGAGAGGTGAACTAGCATGGCAGCCAAGAAGAACGACAACAAAGTGCTTGCTCAGAACAAGAAGGCTTCCCATGACTACTTCATCGAGGAAACCTTCGAGGCAGGCATGGTGCTTACGGGCACGGAGATCAAGTCGCTGAGGAACGGCAGGGCGAACATAGGTGACGCCTTCTCGACGATCCGTAACGGCGAAATCTTCATCCACAACATGCACATCAGTCCCTTCGAGCAGGGCAACATCCATAATCCGAGCGATCCCACGCGGACAAGGAAGCTGCTGCTGCACAAGGAGCAAATCAACAAGCTGCTGGGCTTATCGAAGCGGGAAGGCTATGCGATCGTGCCGCTGAAGATCTACGTGCGCAACGGCTACGCCAAGCTGCTGATCGGACTCGGCAAAGGCAAGAAGCAGTACGACAAGCGCGAGACGTCCGCTAAACGCGACGCGCAGCGCGACATTCAGCGCGCGCTTCGGGAGAAGCAGAAGGTGGCGAGATAATCCTCGGCATCCATGGATGGCAGGGCCAACGCTGCCAGTATTCTTCCCGTGATTTTCGGAGCGGATTCGTGCTATACTAGGTTCGTACCAAGGAAGCACAGCAACAACACGCAAGACGCAAGACAAGATGCTTGACTCGCAGTTAGTCATGACATCGTTAATCCTGGAGTTCCCTTGCTTCATGCGCTAGACGTCAGGTTGTCCGGTTTGACCGGATGCACGCTGCGTTTATGCCGACTAGGGGGCGTTTATGGATTCGACGGGGATTGGACGAGCGCGTGCCAGCGGGTAGCAGGGAGTCGTCTGCTTCATCAACGCTAAAGCCAATTAAATGGCAAACAACAACCAACTTACGCTGTAGCAGCTTAATAACCTGCTCGCGTGCTCTCGCTCTGTATCGCCCATGTACCGGGATGAGGGCCCAACTTTAGTGGGATACGCTGTCACATCTCCGCCTGGGGTGTGCTGAAGAAGACAATCAGGCTGACCTATGAGGAACCGTGTTGCAGGGGGTCTTCACAGGTGACATCAAAACTGCAGCTACACCCGTAGAAAGCCGTGTGGCGTGGTCTTCGGACAGGGGTTCAAATCCCCTCGCCTCCACCAAACATGAGAAACCCGACCGGATTAGGTCGGGTTTTTGCTTTGTTCAGGAGGCTGATTGGAAGCCCGCTATGTCCTTCTTCCTGCATATTTTTTATTTATCATGGGAAATTTAGAATAAGATCACTTTAAGGAGTGTGTTGCGATAATGAAGACGTTAAATATTGTGGCCTTAACTTTATTGATTGTGGGCGGTCTTAACTGGTTGTTAGTAGGCCTCTTTCAATTTGATTTAGTGGCGGCGCTTTTCGACGGCCAGGATGGGCCAATAGCCCGGACGATTTATACCATTGTCGGACTTTGTGCGATCTACTCCTTCAGATTCTTCAGCAAAGTAAGTGAAGAAGATCGCGCCAGATAACATGCATTTCTCCAACATGCAATCCACAACCGCGCGAGGTTGTGGATTTTTGCTGTTCTGCAGTTTGGTTCTTAGGCGAATGGACCGCTTGCTCTTTGTTCATGAAGCAGAAGGATAAGCCATCCGAACAGCGAATACTATTGTTCCATACCCGTTGTGAGGTGATGGAGGTGCGCGTCAATCGTTCGATAAAGATCAGCTTCAAGGCTATGCTGCGAAACCGGTTTGTTTTCTCCTCTCTCCGCAAACGAATTATGGTGTTCCTGACCGTTGGTTTTGTAGGCTGCGCCATCTTGATGGCGACGGTGTCCTACAACGCGATCTACACGATGCAGCGGGATAAAATCCAGACCTCTATGGCTTTCGATCTGTACCAGCAAACGTCCAAGCTGAATCAGACGTACAATAACCTCCTCCAGGTTACGCAGCAGATGACGCCGGAAGGCACGGTTGGCAACCTGATGGAGGCATACCTCTCTACCGAGGACACGTACGGACAGCGTCTTCTCTCGCTCGATATTTCCTACAATATTGGCTTAATTACATTTTCGAATCCGGCTCTGGAGCTGGTCATGTATTACGACCCCGTAAGCGGGGAAGCCGCCTATTCGAATTTGCCGCTGCGCGGCGACTTCACGATGCAAGCCCTGCCGACTGTCTCCGGCCTCGGGGAGCTGAAATATCAGTCCCCGCATCAATCGTTATGCCGATTCAGCGATGATCTGGTCGTGTCGGTGACGCGGGAGGTGACCTTCTCGGATGGAACGCGGATGATGGTGTACGTGGAAGCCAAGTCGGACGTCACCTCAGAAATGAATTCGCTTACAGAAAGCTTGAATATGCCGTATACGCTCGTGTTCAGCGATACGGCGGGCTTGGTAACCTATAGCAGCAATTCGGCTGGGATCGTGGCGGCCGGCGAACGTCTCCCGCTAAGCGGAGAATCAGGCATGACGGACGATTATGTATGGAACCGAACGACGGGCGATTACGGCTATGGCATTACACTGCTTCTTCCCGTCTCCTACTACAATCACGAGCTCTATACGTGGAAAAATCATATGTACTGGATCCTCGCCGTCGCCCTCCTGATGATGTTTATGTTCACGCTACTATTGCGGCGGCTCATTAACAGGCCGTTTCAATTGATCGAGAAGGAAATGAGGACGTTCGGCAAAGGATACATGGCTACGCGCCAATACCATACGGGGATTGATGAATTCGACCGGATATTCGATCAGTTCAATATTATGAAGCGGCAAATCCAACAGCTGATCCTGGACGTGGAGCAGAAGGAAAAACGCCGTCATCAGCTGGAGATCGAGAAGCTTGCCTACCAGATCAACCCTCATTTTCTGATGAATACGCTCAATTCGGTACGGTGGCTGGCGGCCATGCACAAGCAGGCGGAGATCGAGAAGTTTGTTTCGTCGTTGATCTATTTGCTGAGCTATAACCTGGGTAAATCCGAGGGCAAGGCTACCTTCCGATCGGAGGTCGAGGTCATGCGAACCTATCTGGAGCTCCAGCAAATGCGTCATGATTTCGAGGTCACTCTGGATATTGCGGAAGGGGACTATCTCGACAGCCCTGTCGCGAGATTCATCCTGCAGCCCATTGTGGAAAATGCCGTCTGCCACGGCCTTGACGACAACGGCATGCTGGAAATCCGCATAACGCCGGATGAAGCGGCGCAAGCGGTGCGCGTCATCATCCGCGATGACGGCAAAGGGCTAAGCCAGGAGACGCTTGCCTTGCTGCAGCGCGATACGCCGGGTCAGCAGCAGACGGGCTGGGGAATCGGACTGCGTTATGTCCGCTCCATGCTGGATTCATTTTATGGCCATAACGCCCGTATGAGTATACAAAGCACTCCGAATCAAGGCACAACCGTGACGTTAACCCTTCCTATTCTCCATCAACGAAAGGAGAGAGCGATGTGATTCGCGTATTGATCGTTGACGATGATAAGCTCGCCCGCAAAGGCTTAATCTCGATTATGCCCTGGTCCAAGCACGATATGACGGTTGTGGGAGAGGCGGCGAACGGAGCGAAGGCGCTGGAGTTTATGGAGCAGCATGAGGTGGATCTGATGTTCGTCGATCTCTCGATGCCCGTCATGTCGGGAATGGAGCTGCTTCAAGTCACGCGCCAAAGATTTCCGAGCTTGCGTTCCGTTATATTATCCTTCCACGAGGAGTTCGAGAACGTGCAATCGGCTTACCGAATGGGCGTGCTCGATTACATATCCAAGGTCCGCCTGGAATCGGAGGACGACGAGCAAATATTGAAACGGATCCAGCAGCAAATGACGGGAGAAATGCCGCAGCATTCTGCTGGAGCTCCCGCGTTATCCGCGCCTGGCCCTTCCCTTATCCCTGCCACCGAGCCCCATACCGGCTCCGAGGAGGAAGAAGACTGGAGCGGACTGGAGCAGGAATGGCGCGCGCTCTACTGGCTCTACAATGAATCGGTCTTCCAGCGCTTATGCAAGAGGACCGTGGAAACCAAGGCTTCCGTCCGCCGTGTGGAAGGACTGTTCATGCGCGTGCTGTCGCAAGTCGAGTCCCTTACTCTGCTTCCGGCCGAGCTCCGCTCGGATGCTCCCGACGTCCGGGCGGCGGTGGATTGGCTGCGCGATTACAGGAAACAAGTCTATGCGAAGGTTGCGGCATCCTCCGATTTTACCAGCACGACGGCCAGCATCCTGAAGGCGGTGGTGTTCATTCGCGAACAGGCCTCGAATACGCTGCATGCCGAGGACGTCGCCGAGCATGTGCATATGAGCCGAAGCTATTTCAGCCAATGCTTCAAGAAGCTTACGGGTTCGACGTTCAACGATTACTTGAGGCAAGAGCGGATAAGAGCCGCCGAGCGGCTGCTATGCGAGACCAACCAGTCGATCGCGTGGGTGGCTCATGCCGTAGGCTACAACGACTCTAAGTATTTCTCCCAGCTCTTCTACGAGCAGACCCGTCTCCTGCCCTCCGAATTCCGGGCCCAATTCCACCGGGGGGATGAATGACCGCAATCGATTGAACAAATATCCCACCTCAATCTTGTATCCGCTTTCAAACGCGACACATCCGTCTGACTTTTTTTCTTCGCATCCCATGTACAATGAAAAGGCAGGAGATCATACAGACGCTTACAAGGCAAGAAGGGTCTCATAATTCCTAAGGGGAGGGATTTGATGAAAAGGAAAATGGCAACGCTGCTTTCCGTGGCAATGCTCGGTCTAAGCTTGACGGCATGTACGTCCAATGATTCGTCGAATGATTTGAAAGCGTCTTCAACGCCGGGCCCGAATTCACCGGAAGCAACGCTTTCGGGGGACGATCTGGCTTTCTACAAATTTCCGGAGCCTGTTGACGTCCACATCGGGATGGTGGTCGATCCGACGGACAAGACGCTGCCGGAAGGCGACAGCGTGAGCAACAACCAGTATACGCGCTACCTCAAGGAAAAATACAACATCAACGTCATCGTGGACTGGACCGCGGCCACCGGCAACGACTTCAAGCAGAAGGTCAGTCTGACGATCGCATCCGGCAAGCTGCCGGACGGCATGGTCGTCGATGACCGCTCCTTCATGACCAAAGCCGCCAGCTCGGGGCTGCTCTATGATATTACCGATGTGTTCGAGCAGTATCAGTCCTCGCAGGTCAGAGACATTATGGCGAGCACCGATGGCCGGGCCATGGAGAACGCCAGCTACGACGGCAAGATGGTGTCGCTTCCGAACATTACGGTGGATACGGACGGCGTGCACATCATGTGGATCCGCAAGGATTGGCTCGACAAGCTGAGCCTGCCGGTGCCGAAGACGCTGGCGGATATCGAGAAGACGGCGAAAGCGTTCATCGATAACAAGATGGGCGGGGACAAAACGATCGGCATTGCAGGTCCTTCCAAAAACACGTTCCCGTACTCCACCTTCCTCGTCTCCTCCAACAACATGGGGGGCTTCGACCCAATATTCGGCGCGAATGACGCGTATCCGGGCTACTGGCTCGACAATGGCGACGGAACGGTATCGTACGGAACGACGTCGGATAATACGAAAAAGACCTTGGCCTTGCTCGCCGACTGGTACCAGAAAGGGCTTATCGATCCCGAGGTGGGCACCCGCGACAATGTGGGGGATCCGATCAACGCGAACCAGGCCGGCATCTTCTTCGGTCCTTGGTGGAACGGCGGCTACGGCAACGGGGACTCCTTCAAGAACGATCCGACCGCGAACTGGCAGGCGTATCCGGTCTATTCCGACGATAACAAGTGGAACGTGCATATGAAGACGACGGGCAGCACCTACACCTTGATCAGCAAAAACGCCAAGCCGGATGTCGTGAAAGCGATCATCATCATGAATAACGCGCTAGTGCGCGATGAAGCGACCTTTGATCTGTCGGTTGCCGTGGGCTGGTATCCGCTCCGCAACGTAATGGCCGCGGCCAACGAGACGGAATACGAGTACGCCGAGCTTCTGAAGGTGCTGAAAGGCGAGACTAATCCGGAGGATTACAATAAGCCGAACAGCTTATACAAGCTGATGTATGCGGACGCGAAAAAAGTGAAGGACGTCATTAAGCCTCCATACGACGATTTGAACGTCAGCAACTTCAGTACGGCGAACTTCGGCGACTTCCAGCGCTTGTACTCCATTATGATCGGCGACCGGCCGTTCGCGACGATTCCGATCGATAAGAAGGTCTACAGCGTCACCTACAACCAGACCCCGACGATGGAGACGAAGTGGGCCAACCTGAAGAAGATGGAGGATGAGACCGTAATGAAGATCATCCTGGGCCAAGCGTCCATCGACTCCTTCGACAAATTCGTGAAGGACTGGAAGGCTCAAGGCGGAGACGAGATCACGGCGGAAGTCGCGGAGCTCTTGAAGAAGTAACCGCGCAAAGCTTGCGGAAGGTACCGGCGGTATGGAATGTGTTCCAGCCTCTTGGAGTACCTTCTGCAAGCTTTCATCCTAAACGGGAGAGATTGGAGGTTAGCCGTGATGAGAAAATTAGGCCATCAGAAGCACTACTATTTGATGCTGCTGCCGGGTATGGTCTGGCTTGTGATGTTCAGTATCGTGCCGATGGTTGGCATTGTGATGGCATTTCAAAATTTCAATCCGGGAGCGGGACTGTTCAAATCCGAGTGGGTGGGGCTCGAGAACTTCAAGTATATGTTCCAGCTGAATGACAGCAAGACGGTTATCGTCAATACCTTCATTATCGCAATCGGCAAAATCGTGCTCAATTTGGTTGTTCCGCTCGTCTTTGCCATTCTGCTCAACGAGCTTCGCAGCCTGCGCTACAAGAAGCTGGTGCAGACTGTCGTCTATCTTCCGCACTTCCTGTCGTGGGTCATTATGTCCACGATCGTTATCGGCATCTTCGGCTATTACGGCGTTGTTAATACCGTGATTGGCATGTTCGGCTTCGATCCTCAATTATTTATGGCGGATGCGGGCATATTCCGGCAGCTGATTATCGGCACGGATGTGTGGAAGGAGTTTGGCTTTGGCGCGATTATTTATCTTGCGGCGTTAACCGGCATTAATCTCAATCTGTACGAGGCGGCCGCCATTGACGGGGCCAATCGCTGGCAGCTGATCCGGCACGTCACGCTGCCGGCATTGTCGACGACGGTTGTTCTGCTGGGCGTCTTAAGCCTAGGCAACGTGCTGAACGCCGGCTTCGAGCAGGTATATAACCTGTACAACCCGCTTGTGTATTCGACCGGAGATATTTTGGATACCTGGGTGTACCGGCTGGGCTTGCAAAATCTTCAATACTCGCTGGCGACGGCGGCTGGTTTGTTCAAGTCGGTCGTTAGCTTTGTGCTGATTTATATATCTTACCGTCTGGCGTATCGCTATGCCGATTACACGGTATTCTGAGGGAGGGCGCCACTTTGGTCAGAAATACTACGCTCGGCTCGCGGACGTTCGAAATCGCCAATTACGTCATCCTTGGACTTCTGCTGATTAGCTGCTTATACCCGCTGTGGTACACCTTCTGCGTATCGATCTCCGAGAAATCGGCCGCCAATGCGGGCTTGGTTACGTTATATCCCATCGGCTTCTCCTTGGCGGCGTACAAGGAAATTCTTGGGGACAGCCTGTTTTTTAACGCCTTTTGGATTTCCATTCAGCGCACCGTGCTCGGTACGGGGGTATCCTTGCTGCTGATCGTGCTAATGGCTTACCCGCTGGCAAGGCCGAAGAGGGATTTCAAGCTGCGCAATACGTTCATGTGGATCCTTGTGTTCTGCATGCTGTTCAACGGGGGATTGATCCCGTGGTATCTTACCATCCAGAACTATAATTTGATCGATACGATCTGGGCGCTCGTGCTCGGCGGGGGAGTGCCGATATTCGACGTCATTCTAATCATGAACTTCTTCCGCAACTTGCCGAAGGAGCTGAACGAGGCGGCCGTTGTCGACGGGGCAGGGCCTTGGTCGATCCTGTTCCGGGTATATATCCCATGCTCGATCCCCGTACTTGCCGCAGTGGCGTTGTTCTTGGCCGTCTATCACTGGAACGAGTTCTTCAACGGATTAGTGCTGATGAACACGTCCGCCAATTATCCGCTCCAAACCTATATCCAGCAGCTGGTCGTCAACATTCCGGTCGGCACTAATCTGACCCCCGAGCAATATAAGAAGCTGTCGGAGCTGTCGAACCGAACGCTGAATTCGGCCAAGGTGTTTATCGCCATGGTGCCGATGCTGATCGTATATCCGTTCCTGCAGAAGTACTTCGTGTCCGGCATTATGCTGGGCGCGGTGAAGGAGTAACCGTCAAACGCGAGAAAGCCGACCGAATCCGGTCGGTTTTTTTTTCTTGACAACCGAAATTTCTTCCATTAGTATCAACAAAGGAAGAATGATAATCATTATCATCCATATACATATTGATGAAGGAGAGAGGCTTACATGTTCAAGTCTAAGAAAGTAATGACCATTATGGCGTTTATGCTGACGGTTATGCTCGTCCTTGCGGGCTGCGGGCAGAATAACGCGCAAAACGAAGGAGCGCAGAACGTTCAGCAAGAAGGCGCAAACGGCGGCAACGGGAATCAGGGGAGCGCGGGGAATGAAGCGGAGAGCCAGGACGTACGCGAGGTTGAGCATGCGATGGGAACGACGAAGGTGACCGGCACGCCGCAAAGAGTGGTTACCCTGTATCAAGGCGCAAACGATATTGCGGTCGCTTTGGGCGTCAAGCCTGTCGGGATTGTGGAATCCTGGGCCGAGCAGCCGGTCTATCAGTATCTGAGAGCGGATCTCGAAGGCATTCCGCTAGTCGGCGAGGAGACGCAGCCGAACTTGGAGGAAATTTCGAAGCTGAAGCCGGATTTGATCATCGCGTCCAAGCTTCGTCACGAGGAAATTTACGAGCAGCTGTCGCAGATCGCTCCGACGATTACGCACGAGACGGTCTTCAAGTTCAAGGACACGATTCAACTGATGGGCGAGGCGCTGAACAAACAAGAAGAGGCGGCGGGACTGCTTGCCGCATGGGATGAAAGAGTTGCCGACTTCAAAACGAAAATCGCGGCAAAGCTGGGCGATCAATGGCCCGTTGAAACGTCGGTGTTAAACTTCAGATCCGATCACTCGCGTATTTATGTGACGGGATATGCGGGCGACATCCTGAATGAGCTGGGCTTTGTCCGTTCCGATTACCAGCAGGAGGAAGCCGATAAAGGAACGGTTGTCGTGAAGCTTACGGACAAAGAGAGCATTCCAAGTATGGATGCGGATGTCTTCTTCGTCTTCCTGTCGGATCCGGGAAATGAAGATGCCGTCAAGAAAACGTATGACGAATGGACGAATCACCCGCTTTGGCAAAACCTTAAGGCGGTAAAAGCCAACCAAGTGTATCAGATCGACGAGGTCGTATGGAATTTGGGCGGAGGAATGAAATCCGCGAATCTTCTGTTGGATCAGCTATACGAGCATTTTGAACTGGAGAAATAAAGATGACGCATTTATTTTCCCGAGTATGGGCCAAGTGGATGGGGCTGGTTCTCTCCATGCTCCTCTTCCTTGCCGCATTCGCGGCAAGTCTGGCTTTCGGTCAAACGCCCATCGCGCTCGAGTCGGTCTGGGACGCCTTGTTCCATTATGATAAATCCGTTCAGGAGCACGTTATCATTACAACATCGCGTCTTTCCCGCTCGGCGATAGCAGCGGCCATTGGAGCGAGTCTGGCAATTGCCGGATCGCTCCTTCAGGCTTTAACGAAGAATGCGCTGGCCTCGCCAAGCACCTTCGGAATTAACTCGGGCGCCATATTTTTTATCGTAGCGGGGGCAGCCTTTTTCTCGGTAAGCTCTATGGTTCAATACATGTGGATCGCGTTTGTAGGGGCGGCCGTCGCCGCTCTCATGGTGTATGTGCTGGGCTCCTCCGGCAGAGGGGGAATGTCCCCCATGAAGTTCGTGCTCGCGGGAGCGGCGATAACCGCTTTATTCGTCGCCATGACGCAGGGCGTATTGGTCACTGACGAGCAAAGTCTGGAGAGCGTGTTGTTCTGGCTCGCTGGCTCCGTCGCGGGCAGGTCGGTCGAGATGCTGCTTCCGATTCTCCCCTTCATGGCCGGGGGCTGGCTCGCCGCTCTGTTCATGAGCCATTCGGTTAATATTCTGACTTCGGGCGAGGAAGTAGCCAAGGGACTGGGTCAGAGGACGATTTGGGTGAAAAGCGCAATGATCGCCATCATCGTATTGCTGGCGGGCGGCTCCGTATCCGTAGGCGGCGCGATCGGGTTTATCGGCCTCATTATTCCGCATATCGCGCGCGGATTGGTAGGGATCGACTACCGGTGGATCATCCCGTACTGCGCGCTTCTGGGAGCAAGCTTGCTGCTGCTGGCCGATATAGCCGCCAGGTTCGTCATTATGCCGCAAGAGATGCCGATCGGCGTCATGACGGCATTGATCGGAACGCCGTTCTTTATCTACTTGGCGCGGAGGAGGGCCGGTCGAACATGAAGCCAGACATCCTTCCGCACGCGCACGGCGGCCGTCCGGCAACGGCGTCCGATTTATTGCGCAAAAGGTTCCTTAAGGTGCTTATCGCTCTTATTATGCTAACCGCCATTCTATTCCTGACGGGGCTTTCTGCCGGGAGCACATGGCTGAACCCGCTTGAAGTGATGCGGCATCTGGCGGGAGCGGGAAGCGGCGAGCATGCCTTCGTCATCGATACGCTGCGGATGCCGCGCATGCTTCTAGCGATGCTGGCCGGAGCCGCGCTTGGCGCTGCAGGCTTGATTATGCAGGGCGTGGTGCGGAATCCGCTCGGCTCTCCCGATGTGGTCGGCGTAACGGGAGGGGCTTCCGTGGCGGCCGTGTTCTTCATTACATACCTGGCGGGAAGCGTAAGCTTGAGGTGGCTTCCCGCGGCGGCGATCGCGGGCGCGGCGGTTGCATCCGCCCTTGTGTATGCTTTGGCCTGGAAGAAAGGCGTTACGCCGGTCCGGCTTGTGCTGGTCGGTATCGGCATTGCCGCCTGCATGGGGGCGCTGACGACGATGATGATCGTTATGGGGGACAATTACTCGACAAGCAGCGCCTATCTATGGATGACGGGAAGCGTATACGGCGCCACAAAGTCCGATGTATTATCGCTGCTGCCATGGGTTGCTCTGCTCATCCCGCTATCCGTGTTGTTCTCCAGAGCGTCGGGCATTCTGGAGCTGGGCGATGAGACCGCTACCGGTCTGGGCGTCAGAGTGCAGCTGCATAGGCTTGTCATGCTGGCGATCAGCGTGAGCCTGGCCGGTGCGGCCGTCGCTTTCGCGGGAGGGATCGGCTTCGTCGGACTCATCGCGCCTCATATGGCGAGGAAGCTGGTCGGGCGCTCGTTCGCCTATCTGGTTCCCGTATCGGCATTGCTTGGAAGCCTAATCGTAGCCTTGGCGGATGTCGTCGCGCGGACCGCTTTTCTCCCTATGGATATTCCGGCCGGCGTGCTTGTGTCGGGCATCGGCGCCCCGTTTTTTATTTATTTGCTTTACCGTAATCGTCATCAATAAGCGATAAGGGAGACCTGTGAGATGCCAATCGCCATGCAAGCCTCATTTTCGCCGCAAGAGCTGGAGCCGTTGACCGCGCAATTCCGATTAACCTCGGAGACTTCGGAGGACCGGACGCATTCCGTGTCGTCCGCGCGGCTGCTGGATGCGGCGGAATGCGCAAGCTACATCGGCCGGGTATCCGGACTGTTCGGCGCCACCGCCAATTCGGTAGGAGCGTCGCTGTTTGCCAAACGGTACAGCTATATGGTCGCCGTGCCGGTGCTGTACGCCATGACGATGTATAATAAAGGATTGAAGGCTTCCATCGACAACTGCCATGTGGAATCCATGCTGCGGGAGGATGGCGTCTGGATTCCCAAGCTGCGCCTCGGCGACTGGGAGACGAGCATCGCGGGAGACCATGACCGCCGCGAGTGGCGGGATCGCGTTCTCCGGAGCCTATTCGCCGATAACATCGGTAAGCTATGGCGCGCGCTGTCGAAGGCGAATCGCGTCTCGGCCGCTACTTTGTGGGAGAATACGGCGGTCAACATTTACTGGCTGTATGAGAAAAAAATCGGCGAAGCCGCGGATTCCGCTCAGCTATCGCGGATTCGGGAGGACTATGACTATCTGCTCTCCGCGCCGGGCGAATTGTTCGGAGAAAAATCCAACCCGCTGGGCAAGTTCGATTCCCCCAAGGTGCTGCTGCCCGAATATGAGCAGCCCATCCGGATCCGCAAAACATGTTGTCTCTATTACCAGACAGAGGGCGAGCGTTCTTATTGTTCGATCTGCCCGAAGGACAAAGAATGACCGAAACCCGGCCGAATGAGGCCGGGTTTTTTGTGTGCACAGGTTGCCGTAGCTTTAGAAAGCGTGAAGCGGCTGCAGGACAAGTCCGCGACTGTGTTCGAGAGCTTTCATTAGGGACAGACATTTGATAATATGTACATACGGTATAAAAGTTATAACCGTAATAAGGTATAACAAATCTGCCGCGGATTATACTTATAGAGAGGGGATTCTTTATGAACGGTGTGGTGAAATTGGCAAACGATAAGCCGAAAGCAATGCGATTTTCTCGTAAAATAGGGCGTATGGGTAATAGCTTAGGAGTAAGCTTGCCTAAGAGCTTGGCAGAGAAGTTGAATGTCGTACAGGGCGATGAGATCGAGTTCATTGAAAACGATCGCGGTGAAGTCGTATTGAAGAAGGTCCGGCAAGTACAACTTCCCGATAAGGTCAGACCGGAAGTGTTGGAGGCATTTTTTGATGTGTTCGAAGAGGACGAGGGCATTCTTGAAGATTTAAGGGAGCGTTGATATGACAACCTTCCTAACGAAAGAAGAGGTCGTATCCGCCCATTATTTTATGATGCGAAGAATGAATGACGCGGATCAGGCAGGAGTAAAAGATCATGGACTGCTGGAATCCGCGGTACATAGACCGCAGCAAAGTGTTTTTGGCGAGGATGCGTATCCCCATCTGTTTGACAAGGCCGCGGCTCTACTGGAATCTCTGGTGAAAAATCATTGCTTCCACAACGGCAATAAAAGGACTGCCTATCTTGTTACCAAATCCTTTTTGTTAGTAAATGGTTATCATCTTCGGATGGAACGTTCCTATGCAGTAGAGTTTATGGTAGATATTGCTAAAGGACTGCATACATTAGAAGCCATTACTCACCTTCTAAAAGAACATTCTTTAGATAGGCGATTATCAAACAAATGAAACCCGGCCGAATGAGGCCGGGTTTCATTTGTTTGGAGGACAAGCTGCGCCGAACACCAATTGTCCAGTGTCATCCCGCCTGTCCTATAATCATTAGCTCAGGAACGAAACGCGGAGGCGGCCAGGTAAGGAAATGATTGTTTCGGAACCGCTTTCATGGCTGATATGCTCATGGTGCTCACGCGCTTGGGAACATCATGATCTTGGAGTACAAGGAGGTGAATAGCGGAGCTTCGCGGCTTTGTGCAAGCGGTTTCAAAAAGAGATTGCAGCAGCTGAAAACTCATTTTATTTGGGAGGGATTAAACTGAAGAAAAGAGCTGTAAACGTTACGAGTATGGTTGTATTGCTTGCCCTTGTGTTGGCGGTCATCGCGAACGGCGTGCCCCGGAATGCCGTGCATGCCGCCGGCCTGGCAATAACCGGCAGCGGAGGCGGGAATGAAACGGCCTACGTGGAATGGTCGCCTGAGAGCAATGCGCAGGGATACAACGTGTATGTGAAGGCGGCGGGGGCATCGGATGCCCAGTATCAACAGATTGACACCCCATTGATCCGGAAGTACCCCTCCCATTGGCGAGCGGATGCCGTAGGGCTGGCGGCAGGCCAGTACATCATGAAGGTCGAAGCGCTGCTGTCCGGCGGTTCAAGGGTAAGCGCGGTGACAGGGACGTTATCCGTAGCGGCCTATGACCGATCGGGATTCGCGTTTTCGTCCGCTTCGCAATATGGCACAGGCTCGGGGGCTTACAACGATAACGGAACGCTTAGGGATGGCGCGCAAGTGCTTTATGTTACCCCGGAGAATGCCCAGACGGTTACGCTCGGCGTGAAGACAAGCAGCTCGGGCGCCGTAACGACAGGCGTTGGGATTGGCGAGATTTTGGAGCTTAGACAGAAGGGCTATGATAAGACGCCGCTTGCCATCCGCATCATCGGGAAAGTAACGGAGGACGACATGAGCGGCCAGTTGAACGGCAGCGGCTATCTGCAAGTCAAAGGCAATGGCAACTATACGGAAATGAACATGACGATCGAAGGGATCGGGGAAGATGCTTATGCCTACGGCTGGGGCTTCTTGCTTCGTTATGTCGGCAATGTGGAAGTGAGAAATTTAGGATTGATGCTGTTCCCTGACGACGGCATTTCGATGGATACCGGCAATGCGAACGTCTGGATTCATAACAACGATATTTTCTACGGAACGGCTGGAGGAGATGCCGATCAGGCCAAGGGCGACGGCTCCACGGATCTGAAGAAAGGCTCGACTTACATTACGATATCGTACAATCACTACTGGGATTCCGGGAAAGCCTCTCTGGTCGGATTGAGCGAGTCTGCTAATTTCTATGTCTCCTTCCACCACAACTGGTTCGATCATTCGGACTCGCGCCATCCGCGGATAAGAACGGGATCCGTGCATATTTACAATAACTTCTTTGACGGCGTCTCCAAATACGGCGTCGGCATTACCTCCGGAGGCTCGGCATTCGTCGAATCGAACTATTTCCGCCATACCAAATATCCGATGATGAGCTCTCTGCAAGGCACGGATGCGTTAGGAGAGGGTACGTTTTCGGGCGAGGACGGGGGCATGATCAAAGCCTACAACAATGTCATTGTTGATGCAGACAGCGTCATCTACGCCAACTCCAATGCCGGAACCGCTTCGGCTCATGCCACCTCGTTCGACGCCTATCTGGCTTCGTCGAGAACGGAAACCGTTCCAAGCTCCTACAAGGCGCTGGTTGGGGGTACCGCTTATAACAACTTCGATACAACCGTTGATACAGGAGCGGCCTTATCCGATATCGATAGCGTAAGCAGCGTCGAACAAGTCGTGACGGCCGAAGCCGGACGCCTGAATAGCGGGGACTTCGCGTGGACGTTCAACGATGCCGTCGATGATCCGTCGTATGCGATGAACTCGGCGCTGATGGCGGCCATAACGGGCTATTCCTCGCAGCTTGTATCTATTGGAGGCAATTCCAGCGGGACGCAGCCGACGCCGACGCCAACGGCAACGCCGACGGCAACGCCGACGGCAACGCCGACGGCAGCTCCCACGCCGACACCAACGGCAACACCGGTGCCGACAGCGACTCCGACGCCAACTCCGACACCGACTTCGCCGGCCGGAGGGTACGTCCATAACTTTACGACTAGCGGCAAGACCAGCAGCTTCTTCAACATTCAAGGGAATCTATCCGCCACGAAGGGAACCGTCGTCTACAACGGTCTGACCTTGACGCAATGCTTGAAGATGGAGAGCTCGACGAGCATCACGTTCACCACGACCGAAGCCTCTACTTTGACACTGGTATTCAATACGGCCGACGGAACAACCGTGAAGATAGACGGAACGAGCTATCCGATGACGAATGGCATCATCACCGTAACGCTTGCGCCGGGGGCGCATTCCATAACCAAAGACCAGGTGACGAATCTGTATTACATGCAAGTCGACTAAACCGTTTCCGGGAGACCACCTCAAGCAGGTGGTCTTTCTTCGTTATGGCGGCAATATGCTATAATAATTAGCGGCAATAAGTATCTGCTAAAATTGTAAGAAAAAGTGGGGTAAAGATTTGGAATGGGATTACCTGTTATTTAAGGCGATTAATGATGCGGCCAATAATGAAAGCGTCCTCGGCAAGCTATTGGTTCACGCGGCTGACTGGGGCGATTATTTTTTCTTTTTCAGCTTGCTGCTCATGGTCCTCGTCAACCGGAAGATGGCGATTTACGGGATGATTGCCGTCGGCGTTACGGTCATGATTAGCAGGGGGATGTCGGTGTTTTATTACCGAGACCGGCCTTTTGCCGTTCATGACGTGAATATGCTGCTGCCTCATATCGAGAGCAATTCCTTCCCCAGCGACCATGCCGCGGCGGCTTTCGCAATCGCCATCATGTTCTATCTGCTCTCCAGACGGATAGGTATTCCTTTTATCGGCTTTGCGGCTGTCGTAGCCTACTCGCGAATATGGGTGGGCAAACATTATCCAACGGATGTTCTCGCGGGCGCTTTGCTAGGGCTTGCGATTTCCATTGCTCTTTATCGACTATTGGAGAAATTCCTTGTCTATGAACGCTGCGGGAGCCTGCTGAACCAGCTCGCTAAGAAGCGCGGAGTGAAATCGGATAATGCGGGGGATATGAAGATGTAGTTTTGCGGAACATATAGTAACGGATAACGGTAAAAACTGATAGGCGTACGAAAGCCCTCCTTGGCGAATTCTAAATTCGTAAAACATAAGGAGGGATGAGCTTTGAGGAAGATCGGAATACCTTTGGCCATCGTCGCGGTTTCGGCGGCGTTATTCACAGGATGCGGCGTCAACGATAATAACGGCAACAATAATGGCAATAATAACATGAATGGTAACCAAACGGCGCGCTCCTACAATAACGGAACGATTCTCGACGGCGGCATGAATAACGGCGCGAGAAGATACACGCAGTTCGATACCACCGACACAGGCACTGGCGCAGGTACTACCGGTACGACGGATAATGCCGGTACAGCCGGCAATACAGGTACAACGGGCGGGGAAGCCGGCACGAACGGCAACAACGGCAACGGGAATGGCAATGGCGTTGGCAATGGCAACGGTAATGCAGGCAATACGGGCAATGCCGCCGGCAAAAAGAAATTCAAAGACGTTCCCGAGGGGCAATGGTACTCCAATTATATCGAGTGGGGCGCCGATACCGGATTGGTAAACGGCTTCCCGGACGGCAGCTTCCAGCCGAACAAACCGCTGACGCGCGCGGAAGTGATCAAAATATTGAACACGATGGCGGCTAACGGCTATTTCAATACGCCGACGACGACTCCTGAGCCGACGGAATCGCCGGCCGCTTCGCCAAGCCCAACACCAACCGCAGAGGCTTCGCCTAGCCCGACTGCAGAGGCTTCGCCTACTCCGGCAGCAACGGAGGGTGCGGCGACACCTACGGTTGCGCCATAATTTTAGTTATACAAAAGGCCCGACCGAGTTTCGTTTCGGTCGGGCTTTCATTATCAGAGGCCGATCTTGAGACTATGGCCGCTTACATAGACGCCTTCGGACCGGGTGATCGGGAGCTTATGTTCGGCGGAGAAGCCGATCGTCTCCCCATGCCTTAGCGTTACGTCTTGTTCGATGACGTAGCCGGATAGATTAATCAAGAAGTCGCGGAGCTCGTTCGGAGTCGCCTTGCTGTTCAACACTTCGAGCTCGTCCTTGCCGAAGGCCGCAAGTCCGCATGTATAACCGCTTAGCCCGTCTTCGGTGCTTACGAGCCCGAAGTGAACGAGATTGAGCAGCGGGAAGTCGTCGCATTCCTTGAGCAGCTCCGCCATCTCCACGTAAATCTCGGGCTGGAATACCGTCCCCGACATATACAGGCCGATCGCATTCGGAAGCTTGAGGCAGCTAGCCGCGAGCTTCGCGTACAGCTTGCCGCTGTCCAGCGGAGAGCCGGAGCGCGGCATCACGGCCACGATGAGGTGGGCAACATGAGTCTTGGTCGTTGCCGCCGCTTGAGGCCACAAGTAATTGCCTTGCGCGTAATATTCGGCTTCGCCGTCCGGAACGGGCGCGGGCACGAAGCTTACCGCAAGGGTGAAGCCGTCCGCCTCCGATACGAGGATGCCGTTATTCTCTTCTTCTTGACCGCCCTCCGCGCGGATCTTCCAATCCTGAAGAAGATTCGCTTTGATCTGTCCAAGATCGCATGACGGCGAATCGAGCAGAACGAATCCGTTAAAAATACCGGGTGAGCCATCCTGCGCCGAGTCCGCAGGCGCTTCCTCTTGCTTCTGCGCGGCGGTCTCCAGCTCGGCAGCCCGCTGCATCCAATATTCGCGGATCATCTCGACCATGCGAATCGCTTCCTGCTCCGCGGTAGCGGGGGCGTATGGCGTCATCTCGCTGAAGATGTGCCCGCAATGCTCGGTGTCCGACGGACTCTCGTAGCCTCCGCAGACGCCTAGCAGCCATTTGCCTAGCAGCGATTTTTTGTACCGGAATATGTAATAGTGCATTCCGTGCCGCTGGAATTGTCCGGCGATCTCGATCTTGTACGGCTTGCTCCCGAGCTCGTTCTCATGCGCGAGCCAGTCGATCATCGATCTCGTGGCCGCCTGTTGCTGGGCTGTCATAGGGCAACTCCTTTTCGTTGGTAGTCTATATTTGTATATTCTACCAACTGTTGAAAGGAGGTTCAATCCAATATAATGGTTGAATGCGAGAGAGCCGCTCCGGGGGAGCGGCTCTTTCGTTGTTCCTTGCTTGATGCCTAGAGGGATCATGCTCTGGATTAGTCGTTCTCCAGTCTGCGGAGGAGACGGAGGAGGCGTCTGATCAGACGTCTCAGTCTGCGGATTTGGCCTGGGTTGCCGCCGTTACGGATCAAACGGCGCAGACGTCTGATCAGTCGTCTGATCAAGCGTCTGAGTCTGCGAATTTGACGGCGTCTCTCGCCGCCGGTAAATTCGTTCTCCCAGTCGAAGTCTTCGTCGTCCAAGAAGTTGTTCAATTCCACTTCGCTTCTCATTCTTGTATCCCCCCTCTCTCTGCTGAGGAATAATTCATCTTATTCAGTTGCTCCCGAAGCGTATAGGTAGATTAAGAGAGGAAAGAGCTGATTTTAATAGAGCATGGGGACGCATGAGCCGCGCTTTTTGCCCTGTTCCGAGGCTTCCGACTATAATGAATGAAAGAATGGGGAGAGGGGGCGGGCCGCTTGAAAAAAAGATTCGTGTTGATGGCTTATGCGGCCGCGTCGGCCGCCATCCTGTTAAACCATGAGCGCCTGCTTTCTTGGCTGGACGGCGGGGGAATCGAGAGAGTGCCTCTCGTTATAGGAGGCGCGGTCTTGCTAGGACTGTTCCCGGTTGTGCCCTTCGGCGTTATCGCCGGATTGATCGGCGCCCAGTACGGCCCCTTCTGGGGCAGCGTTATCAACGTCGGCAGCTCGACCGCCGCCGCGGCACTGACGTTTCTAGCGGTCCGAACGATCTTCCAGGAGCGGGGACGGCGCTTTATCGCCTCGCATCCAAAGGTCGATCGGCTGGCGCTTAGGATGGAGCGTCATGCTTTTATGACGATCATATGGGCGCGAGTGCTCCCTTTTGTGCCGGCTATGGCTGTTAATATAATCGCTGCGATCATGCGAATGTCGTTTCTAAGCTTCGCCGCAGCCACCGCGCTTGGCAAGATCCCGGTGATGATCGCGTTCTCGGTCATCGGAAGCCACATCTTCACCAGCTGGAAGAAGGCGATAGGGACGCTTTTTATTTATTGCATGTTTCTCGCGGTCGTCTATGCCGTTGATCGGCTGTGGAATATATGTTTTAAAGGACGCTCAAGAGATTTATAACCTGGAGTAGCAGAATAAGCATGCGGAATTCCCGCTTACGACTGGATGTCGTGGGCGGGTTTCTTTTTGGGCCGGATGCCGGAAGAGTCGCTGGGATGGAGCTTACTGGCTCTCGGAGGGCTTGCGGGCATGTCACATTTTGTAGGAATGAGTACCCGCCTGCGTTATAATGACAGGAACAGGGCTTTTAGGGAGAGGCAGGGGAAACAAAGATGGAGAACGTTGTCGAGAAGAAACTGACGTGCGAGTGGCTCCGGCTCGACGCGGTGAACTATGCGATGCAGCAGAACTTCGTGCCGGTCGTGCACAAGCTCGCGCTGCGCAATGAGACGGAATCGGACTTGACGTCGATAACGGTACGAATCATAAGCGAGCCGGAATTCGCGTCCGAATGGACGAAGACGGTCGACGTTATACCGGCGGGGCAGACGGTCGAGATCGGCGCGGTGCCGATCGGGCTGTCCGGCTCCTTCCTGGCGGGCTTGACGGAGCGGCTGACGGGCACGCTTACGCTGGAGGCGACCCAAGGGGAGGAGCTGCTGTTCCGCGAGAGCTCGCCGCTCACGGTGTTGGCTTATGACCAGTGGGCGGGTCTTGCCGTCATGCCGGAGATGGCCGCCGCTTTCATTATGCCGAACCACCCCGCGGTAGCCAAGCTGATCGGCGAAGCGGCGCCGTATCTCGAGAAATGGACGGGGAGTCCGTCGTTCGACGCGTACCAGAGCCGCAACCCGAATCGCATCCGCCATCAAGCGGCGGCGATCTATGCGGCGATTCAGGCTCATCAGCCGACGTACTGCGTCGCGCCGGCGAGCTTCGAGGAGCTCGGACAGCGGGTCCGGCTGCCGGACGCGATACTAAGCCACAGGATGGGCAACTGCCTGGACCTGACCTTGCTGTATGCGGCTTGCCTGGAAGCGGTGGGGCTGCATCCGCTTGTCGTCTTCACGGAAGGGCATGCGTTCGCAGGGATATGGCTCATTCAGGAGACGTTCTCCGAAAGCGTCCAGGACGACAGCTCGCTTCTGACCAAGCGTCTAGCGTCCGGTGTGCATGAGATCAGTCTGGTGGAAGCGACGATGCTGTGCTCCGGAAGCCGGTCGTCTTACCAAGAAGCGGAAGCGGAGGCAGTCGCCCATCTGGCCGCCCCCGATCAATTTTTCGGTTTCGTCGACGTGAAGCGCGCACGCGCCAGCGCGATCCGTCCGCTGCCGATCCGGATTCAGACGGCGGGCGGCTTCGAGATCGTCGAGGAGAGCCAAGCGCCTCGCGTAACCGGCGAAGCGCCAGCCGAGTTGACCGTTCACGAGCGGCCGGCCGAGGTGGCGGCCATCGCGGTAACGAAGCAGAAGCAATGGGAGCGCAAGCTGCTGGATCTGACGCTGCGCAATACGCTGCTTAGCTTCCGCTACACGAAGTCTGCGCTGCCGTTGCTCGGCACGAGGCTGGGAGAGCTGGAGGACGCGCTGGCGGAGGGCCAGGAGTTCCAGCTGCTGCCGAAGCCTTCGGATTGGGAGCAATCGATCCGGAGCGCGGAGCTGTTCCGCAGCATGAGCAAGGACCATCCGCTCACGGCGCTCATCAACGAGGAGTTCGGGCACAGGAGGCTTCGCGCCGAAGCGAACGAGAGGGAGCTGGCGGACAAGGCGATCCATCTGTACCGTTCGGCTAAGCTTTCGCTCGAGGAGAACGGGGCGAATACGCTGTACCTGGCGCTGGGCCTGCTGAAATGGTACGAGTCCCCGGCCAGCGAGCTGCCGCGTTACGCGCCGATCGTGCTCGTGCCGGTCGAGCTCGTCCGCAAGTCGTCGAGAGCGGGCTTCATCCTGAGAGCCAGGGACGAGGAGCCGCAGATCAACATTACGCTGCTGGAGATGCTGCGGCAGGATTTCGGCAGCCATATCGGAGGGCTGGACCCTCTGCCGAGAGACGAGAAGGGCATCGATCTAGGCGGCATATTCACGACGATCCGCCATGTCATCATGAACATGCCGCGGTGGGATATCGTGGAGACGGCGATCCTCGGCCTGTTCTCGTTCAGCCGGTTCGTCATGTGGAACGACATTCGCAGCCGGTCGGACGATCTCGCGAGGAACAAGGTCGTCGCCAGCCTGATGGCGGGACGCATGGAGTGGGAGCAGCCGGATACGTTCCCCGAAGCGGGCCAGCTTGATGCCTTGTTCGCGCCGGATCGTCTCTTGCTGCCTATTAGCGCCGACTCGTCGCAGATTACGGCGGTAAGCGCCGCGGGCAGCGACAAGAGCTTCGTGCTCCACGGACCGCCGGGCACGGGCAAGTCGCAGACGATCACGAACATGATCGCCTCGGCGCTGGCAAGCGGCAAGACCGTGCTGTTCGTGGCGGAGAAGATGGCGGCGCTCAGCGTCGTGCAGAGCCGGCTGGAGAGCATCGGTCTCGGTCCGTTCTGCCTGGAGCTGCATTCGAACAAAAGCACGAAGAAAGCGGTGCTGGAGCAGCTCCGCCGCACGCTGGAGACCGCGCGGACCGCTTCTCCCGAGGATTGGAGGAGACAGGCGGACCGGCTCGCCGCGTCGAGGCAGGAGCTGAACGGCTACGTCGATTCTTTGCACAAGCCGTATGGCTTCGGCGCTTCGCTATACGAGGCGATCACCCGTTACGGCAAGGTGAAGGAGGCGCCAGCGGCAATCGCTTTGGACGCTGGGACGGTCGGAGGCATGACCAAGGACGCATACATCGCTTGGACGGATCTGGTCCGCAATCTCGCCGTTGCGGGCGAAGCGGCGGGCCATCCCCACGGCAACGCCTGGTCGGATGCCGAGGCGTCCGTCTATAATCCGGTCATGCGGACGCAGGTGGAGGAACGGTTAGCCACTTACCTGTCGGCGCTTGCCGGTCTGCAGGAAGCATACCGCATGGTGAACGCTCTCTTGGCGTATCCGGCCGAGCAGCCGGCATCCGCCGATCTGGAGCGGATCGACGCCGCGGTTCGCCAGCTGCTGGAGGCGCCTCCGGCCATCGCGCCGGGCCTGCTGCGCGCCGGCGATTTGGACGCGGCCGGCAGCCAGGTATCGGCCGCGATTCGGCATGGACGCGCGAGAGACGAGGCGAAGGCGCTGCTCTTGAAGCGCCTCGCGAGCGACGCGCTCGCCTACGATGCGGCGCTGGCCCTGCAGGAGTGGAAGAAGGCGGAGCTGCAATGGTTCCTGCCGAAGCTGCTGAAGCAGAACCGCATCCATAAGTCGCTGCGGAGCATGGCGCTTCCCGGCGCGGCGCTGCAGAAGGGCGAGACGGAGCAGCTGCTGCAGCAGATCATCCGTTATCAGACGGAGGCGGGAGCCCTGAAGCAGCTGGAGGCATCGGCGGCGCCGCTGCTTGGCGCGATGTGGAACCACGGCGAGGCGGATTGGGCGGCGGTCGAAGCTGCCCATAGCTGGACCTTAGCGCTGAACGACAAGCTGCTGCAGCTGTACAAGGATTTGCCGGCGGCAAGAACGGCGAGAGAACGGTTGGCGGATTTATCCGCTGCCGCTGGTGCCGGCGCTTTCTCCGAGAGCAACGGGGCATCGCTGGCGGCGTACTCGAAGGCTTTCCAGGCATTCGTCCGCGAAGAAGAGCAGCTGTCCCAGCTGCTGAAGCTGAATCTAGAGGCGATGGATGGCAATCGAGGCGAGGAGCCTTGGTTCGACTACCGCGCCCGCAAAGCGAAGGGCTGGCAGGACCATATCGGCTCGCTGCGGGAATGGTGCAGCTGGCGGCAGGTGCGCGAGCGTGCGCTTGCGGCAGGGCTGGCACCGGTCGTCTCGGCATACGAGAACGGCAGCTTGAAGCATGACGAAGTGCTTCCGTCCTTCGAGCGCGCGTGGTGGAAAGCCGCGATCACCTTCATTCTGGAGACGGATCCTCAGCTCGCGTCCTTCTCGGGGCGGTTATTCGAGGAGAAGATCAAAGCGTTCCAGGAAACGATGGAGAAGTTCGAGCAGCTGACGAGGGAGGAGATCGCGGCGCGGCTGGCCGCGAATATTCCGCCGATCGGCACGCAAGCGGCGTCCAGCTCGGAGGCGGGCATTCTGCTAAGAGCGATCCGCAGCGGCGGCCGGGGCCTCTCGCTCCGCAAGCTGTTCGAGCAAATACCGAACCTGCTGAACCGGCTCTGCCCGTGCGTGCTGATGAGCCCGATGTCCGTGGCGCAGTATCTCGATCCGAAATACGCGCCGTTCGATCTCGTCGTCTTCGACGAAGCGTCGCAGCTGCCGACGAGCGAAGCCGTTGGTGCGATGGCCCGGGGCAGGAACGTCATCGTCGTAGGCGATCCGAAGCAGCTGCCGCCGACGAGCTTCTTCTCAAGCGCGGGAGGCGATGAATCGGATGACGCGGTCGTGCCCGAGGATCTCGAGAGCATCCTCGACGACTGCCTCGCGCTCGGCATGCCGCAGGAGCATCTGCTGTGGCATTACCGCAGCCGGCACGAGAGCCTGATCGCGTTCAGCAACCGTCATTTCTATGAAAATAAACTGCTCACGTTCCCCTCGCCGTCCGAGAGGCAGTCGAGCGTGAAGTGGCATCCGGTCGGCGGCTACTACGACCGGGGCAAGACGAAGCAGAACCGCGCCGAAGCGGAAGCGGTCGTGCAGGAGATCGCCCGCCGCTTGCGCGATCCGGAGCTGAGCAGGCGGAGCATGGGCGTCGTCACGTTCAACTCGATCCAGCAGACGCTGATCGAGGATCTCCTCGACGACGCGTACCGGCGGGAGCCCGAGCTCGAGCAGGCAGCCTCCCGGCTGTATGAGCCGATTTTCGTCAAAAACCTGGAGAACGTGCAGGGCGACGAGCGGGATGTCATCCTGTTCTCGATCGGCTACGGACCGGACGCCTCCGGCAAGGTCGTCCTGAACTTCGGTCCTCTGAACCGCGATGGCGGCTGGCGCAGGCTGAACGTCGCCGTCTCCCGCGCGCGTCACGAGATGCACGTCTTCTCGACGCTCCGCGCGGATCAGCTTGACGTGTCCCGCACGCGTGCCGAGGGCGTCGGCGCGCTCCGCTCCTTCCTGGAATACGCCGAGAAGGGAACGGCCGCGCTCGGCATAGGGACGGGAGAAGCGGATGTCCGGCGCGAGGGCATCGAGACGCAGATCGCCGAGGCGCTCGAGAAGGAAGGCTACAAGGTCGATCTGCATGTCGGCACCTCCGGCTACCGCATGGACCTGGCAATCGTTGATCCCGATCGTCCGGACACGTATTTGCTGGCGGTGTTATGCGACGGAAGCGGATATAAGACCGGCAAGACGGCTCGCGACCGGGAAGTGCTGCGCGGTCAGGTGCTGCGCCAGCTGGGCTGGACCCTTCATCGCGTATGGTCTCTGGACTGGCTGGACAATCCGGAGAAGGAGCTGCAGCGGATTATGGCGGCCGTGAAGTCGGCGAAGGAGCGGAAAGCCGAGGCGGAGGACATACGAGCGGGGGAGAGGGAGAGCACCTGCGAAGGATCAAGCGAAGAGCCAGTCCAAGAATCAAGCATGGGAGCAAACAACGGATTCAACCCTGCCGGTTCGCCGGATGGCGAGCCTAACACTCCACCCGCTTCGCTTGAGACGGCAGCCGTGCAGCAAGCCGACTCCATGACGGCTAACAACCGCCGCCGCCAGCCTTATCGGACGGCAAGTCTTGAAGCCGTCCCGTTCGCTTCGGAAGAGTTCTACAGCGTGAACCGGGAGCCGCTTGTGAAGGAGCAGATCGCCCGGGTTATCCTCGAGGAGGGTCCGATCAGCCGGCCGCTTCTAACTCGGAGAGTCATTCAAGTCTGGGGAATGACAAGGTCCGGGGCGCGCATCGAGCGTCACCTAAGCAGTCTTCTTGCATCGATGAAGATCACGTCAACGGAGTGGGACGGTATCGAATTTTATTGGCCGGAGGATGCGAAGCCGGAGGGATACGCCTTCTACCGGGTAAGCGAGAAGGAGTCCGAGCGCCGCAGCGCGGAGGAGCTTCCGCCGGAGGAGATCGCGAACGCCGTGCATGACGTGCTGTTCGTGCAGGGCAGCCTAAGCGCGGAGGATCTCGTGAGAGAAACGGTGAAGCTGCTCGGCTACTCGAGAACGGGGGCGGCCCTCGACAAAATGCTGCGAAGCGGCATTCAGGAAGCCCTCCGCCGCGGGCTGGCCTCCGAGGAGGATGGCCGGGTTTCGTACCGGGCGCAGCAATAAAATAGCAGCAAAGCAACCCCGACCGAATACGGTCGGGGTTTTTGAATGGAAAAACCGTCCCTTGGGGAAAACTGGGTGTAGTACTGGACAGCTTAGGAGTGTGGTCAATGGGGTTCGTTGTTGCATTCGTCGCGGCTTGGTTCGCGTTGTTTATTTTTTATGGCATGAACAAACGGCTGTCGATCGTGGAGAACGCGTTCGTGTTCCTCGCGTCCATGGCGCTCGGGATTCATCTGTCTTGGTTCATTGTCGAAGAGTTCAAATGGATCGAGATGACGAAGGACGGGCTGTCGTATGCGGGAGTTTTGCTCTATCGAATCGTGCTCTTCCCGATGGTGTTCGTCCTTGTCATGAACGCGGTGTACAAGCTCCGCGGGATTGCCGGCCAGCTCCTGTCCGGAGTCACGGCCTTGGCAAGCCTTGCGGTGCTGAACATGGCGTTCGTCGCCTACGATATGATTCGTTATACGAAGTGGAATCTGTTCTATGAAACGCTGGTAACCGCGTTGCTGCTGTTGATCGTTTACGTGCTGCTGCGAGGCTTTCGGAAAGCTGCCGACAAGAGGTGGGCCGCATGATCTTATGGGAGCAATTCGACCGAAACGAGTGGTACATTCTTACGATGCTTGTCATCTCGTACGGGGCCGTCATCCTGCTGCCGAAGCGGGTTTCGCCCAAGCTGATGATTCTCGGGCTGGTATGGGGCTTCGCCAGCTCGACGCTGTTCGATTTCACGATCGGCGGGGGACTGTTGGATTTCTACATGGTGAACGACTCCAACAGGTACGAGCTGACGGACCTGCTCGTCTACTTTCTGTTTGCGCCTTTCGGCTACTTCTTTATTTACTTCTATGAAGCATGGAAGATCGGGAAGAAGACGCTGTTGTACTACATTGCGGGTTGGACGGCGGTAGGCGCGGTCATGCAGTGGGTGTCCGAATGGATGAGACTGACCGAATACCAGCGGGGATATAAGCTCGAGTACAACATCGTCGTATTCTTGATCGTTCAGACGATCACGGGGTTGTTCTACGCCCATATCAAGTCCCGAAGCGCGAGCGGCGAGCGAGGATCGCATATGGGCTGATGCCGAGGGGAATAGAATCGGAAGATTCGTCCAAAATAATCCTGTTTGTCGGTTCAAAAAACGTTTGCGGAGGAGTCGTTTCTAATGACAAAAAAAATGTATGCGCCGCTGCTGATCGCGCTGGCGCTCATCATCGGACTGGCGCCGGCCATGGCGCACGGGGCGTCCAGCGAAAGCGCGCAGGTCGAGTGCATCAAGCCGAATATCGTGAAGCTGCAGACCGCTTTGACGAAGCTGTGGATGGATCATGCGGTATGGACGAAAACGTATATCACGAGCGCGCTCGCCGATCTTCAGGATCAGCAGGACGTCTTGACTCGGCTGCTCAAAAATCAGCAGGATATCGGCGACGCGATCAAGCCGTACTACGGCGATGCGGCGGGCAATAAGCTGGCCGAGCTGCTGAAGGAGCATATCGCCATCGCGGGCCAGGTCGTCGCGGCCGCGGAAGCCGGCAATCAGGCGGCGTTCAACGCGGCGAATAAAGAGTGGCACCGCAACGCTGACGATATCGCCAAATTCCTGAGCGGTGCCAATCCGAACTGGGCGATGAAGGATCTGCAGAACATGCTGTACATTCATCTCCAGCTGCTCACCGAGCAGACGCAAGCCAGACTCGCAAAGGATTGGAAGAAGGAGATCGAGGCTTACGACAAGGGCGTGGACCATCTGATCATGCTGGCGGACGTGCTGACGCAGGGGATTGTGAAGCAGTTTCCGGAGAAGTTTTAGAGAATGTTCGTTTTAACCACAACCGTAGAGGGTTGTGGTTTTTTTGTTTTTCAGGAAATCTTGCGCCCTTAGATGAAATAGAGGAAAAAATGCTGTTATTTCAAAGACCTTGAATTAGACCGAATACCGAATAATTTCTAGTAACCCACATTATCAGGAAGGGCTTGAAGAAGCAGAAATCAGGAGGAGGGATGACCTTGGAATAAAGGTGGTAACTTAGAAGAAACCTAGGAGCTCAGTTCGGACAGTTATGATATACTGAAAAAGGTACATAGATGGCTATAAGGGCGGTCGGCTAATCTCCCGGAAGGGAGGTGATGCCTGTGGAGGTATACCAAGCGTTGACGCTAATGATCTCATTCGCGACACTGGTTGTGTTAATCCTATCATTCCACAAAAAGAAATAGACCGCCCCGTGACAAGGAATCGGTCTATTTCTGTGGACTAGCCTATTCACCTAATAGCCAACCGCCCTTAAAAGCGGCTTTCGTACCACGGGGAGTCGTGTTGGTAGCACGGCTCCTTAGTTATTATAAGCTTACCACAGGGGATTTAGACGTGCAATTATTGATGCAGATCTTCTATCTGTTTCATCCATCTACTTAGTGCCCGCCCCTATCAGCTCCGCCTCCACCAGCTCCAGAACAATCGTCTCCCGTTCGATCGAGAAGCCCATCGAGGGCTCTTGGTTGGCCATGACTTTCCGGTTATGCTCAATCGCCTCGCGAATGTCGACCCATACGGGATAGGAGCCGTTCGCGACCTCGTAGTCCTCCAGCCGGACGTTCGCGAAGTCGTGATCGATCTCGCAGACGTAGAAGTAGGATTCCATATGGATCAAATCATACTCGGGCTTGTGATGAGGCCGGTATTCGTCGATATACCCGAACTCCTGCAGCACCTTGGTGCGGCTTGCGCCCGTCTCCTCGGCCAATTCGCGGTGCAGCCCGATAAAAAGATCTTCGTCCTCTGCGACGCCGCCCCCGGGGAAGCTATAGTCGTTGTACCGCTTCGTGTAGATGAGCAATATTTTTGAGCCGTCCAGGATGATGCCGCGGGCGGATCTTTGCTCGAAGGTTTTGCCTTGTAAATCATTAACGTCCTTATGAAACAGCTGCCGGATGAGTCGCATCGGTATGCTTGGTCACTCCTCTTCGTTGTAGCTCGCATGCTGTCATTATACCGAAAGGGGAGAGGGATGGCGATTCATAAGCAGCGTGCGAATATCCGTGTATGCATACCCATGCGCCTCGGCAACGGCCTGATACGTCACATGACCCGCCGCGACGTTGATGCCGCGAGCGATTGCCCGGTTGCCAAGCGCGGCCTCGGCCCAGCCTTTGCCGGCGATCAGCAGACCGTACGGCGTCGTTACGTTCGTCAGCGCCAGCGTGGACGTTCTTGCCACGGCGCCCGGCATGTTGGCGACCGCATAGTGGATGACGCCGTGCTTCTCGTAGGTCGGGTTGTCGTGCGTCGTGATCCGGTCGATCGTCTCGATCGAGCCGCCTTGGTCGATGGCCACGTCGACGATGACCGAGCCGGGAGCCATCGCCTTCACCATCTCCTCCGTCACGAGCCGGGGAGCACGCGCGCCCGGGATGAGCACGGCGCCCACGACGAGATCCGAACGCCGAACAACCTCCGCGATGCTGTACGGGCTGGACATGATCGTTTTCACCCGGCCTTGGAACAGATCATCAAGCTGACGGAGCCGGTCTGGATTAACGTCGACCATGCTGACATCGGCACCAAGTCCGATCGCCATCTTCGCCGCGTTCGTTCCGACGATGCCGCCGCCGATGATCGCGACCTTGGCGGGCTCGACGCCCGGCACGCCGCTGAGCAGAATGCCTTTGCCTCCGTGCGCCTTCTCGAGGAAATGCGCCCCGATCTGCACCGCCATGCGTCCCGCGACCTCGCTCATCGGCGTGAGCAGCGGCAGGCTTCCGTTATCGAGCTGGATCGTTTCGTAAGCGATCGCCGTCACCCCGCTGTCCACCAGCGCTTTCGTCAGTGCGGCTTCAGGAGCCAGATGTAGGTACGTGTAGAGGATGAGCCCCTCGCGAAAATAATCATATTCCTGCGGCAAAGGTTCCTTCACCTTCACGACCAAGTCCGCCGACCATGCTTCCGCCGCCGTCTCTACGATCCTCGCGCCCGAGAGGGCATAATCCTCGTCCGTAAATCCGATGCCGGCGCCCGCGCCAGCCTCGATCCAAACCTCATGCCCCGCCTTCACGTACGACAGAACGGATGCTGGCGTCATGCCGACGCGGTACTCGTTATTTTTGATCTCCTTCGGAACCCCGATCTTCATTTCGATCACTCCTCACATTCCCATAAAAAGGATTTTCTCGCTTGTCTTCAGTGTAGAAAAAATCCCTTTGGGTTCCATTAGACAAAATGTAAGGAAGTCGAACCGATCTTTCGTCATAGATGGGCGTCCGGGTTCAGCAGCTGATAGACCCTGAGGGCGACCTGCAGCGCAAGCCGCTTCTCGGGCTCCATGAAGTCTTTGCCAAGCAGAGTCTCGATCTGCTCCAGCCGGTAGTACAGCGATTGCCGCACGATGAACAGCCGCTGCGCCGCGAGCTGCTTGGAGCCGTCGTGGTCGAGGTACACCTTCAAGGTCCGGAGCAGCTCGCTGCCCCGCGCCTCGTCATGATCGATTAACGGCCCTAAGCTTCCTTGCATGAACGCCCGAAGTGCCTGCTTGTCGGCGATGCGGAACAGGAGCTGGAACACGCCAAGCTCATCGAAAAATAACAGCTCCGACCGCATCGTCCGCGACAGGGAGATCGCCTGAATCGCCTCCTGGTAGCTGAGGTAGGCGTTCATATACCCGCGCTGTGCTTGGCCGACGCCGACGACGAGCTTGATGTCCTCCTCGTCCTTCATCCCGCCGAGGGAGCGGAACGCATGGCGAAGCCTATCCTTCGCGGGCTTCGTCGGCATGCGGTCGAAGGCGATGACGACGAGGCGGTTATTTTGCAGGGTGATGAGGGGGTGAAAGGCCTGCTGCTCAAAGATCGATCTGGCGGCCAGCGACAAATGAAGGCCAAGCGCGTCGTCGCCAAAGTCCGGCGTCGCCGAAGGGAGGCCCTCCGCCTCGCGTTCAATCTCGATCAGGCACACGTAATAGGGAAGCTCGTTGTTCCGTTTGAAATCGGGCCCGATCAGCGCTTTGATCTGCTCTTCGTCGCGGATGCGCAGATGGAGCAGGTCGTCGACCCACAGCGTCTGCGAATACAGCTTGCGTTCCTCCATGTACCGCCTGCGGAGCAGGTCCTGCGCGATGGACAAGGAGGCCGAGTCGAGAATGAGATACTCGTACTGCTGCGGCTTGCGGTCCAGGATGAGCGCGAGATGCGCCCATGTTTTGCCCATGGCGCCGATGGGCTGAGCGATCATCGTATGGCTGCCTGATTTTATGTGGTAGGGCAAGGAGGCCGCGACTTGTTTGTCCAGCGGCTTCTCCAGCAGCTGTCCTTGGAGCTGGTTCGCCCAATGGCGGATATGCTCCTCTGAAGGGGAGTGCGGGATCATTCGCGGCTGTCCGTCCGCCGGCATATAGAGCACCTGCGCCTTGACGCTTCGCTGCAGCAGCTGCAGCACGTTGTTCACGCCCTGGGAGGTGAGCGTTAAGCGATGGAATTCGCGCGAGATCCGCTCGAGATCCTGCAGGGCATCATGATGGCGGTTGATGATATGGGCATGGATATCCTGCGTAATATCGATGAACCGCACCGCCTGCGGGAAAATGATAAGCGGCAGCCCATGCGAGTCCGCCAGCCGGATCCACTCCTCCGGCACCGACTTGACCGAATGGCCGATCTCGATGCACAGGCAGGACACGTCGCGGTTGATTAGCTGCTCCATGTACCTCCCGAACAGCTTCGAATCGGTGCCGAACGCCGCGCCGGTCGTCAGGATCATTTCCCCGCCTTGCAGCAGCTCCTCGAACTCGATCACTTCTATGATATGGACCCAGCGCACGAGCCGGTTCAGCCCTTGCCGCCCGGCCGCCACGTAAGCGTGCCGGAACTGGGGACGCTGCAAGATTTGCTCTATGGTGAGCTGGTAATTTTGGTTCATGGGGGTCACTTCGCTTTCTTTGGGAAGTGTTCGGCAGTACTCCTTTATTTTAACGGATTGTCAGAACATGAAAAGCAGATATTGATGTATAGGTTCGGCATCTTTGGGGGATGGTGTGAATAGGTTGATTGTAAAATGGGTTTTAAATTTGTTTTAGATTGTATTTCAAATAGGTTGTAGATTATCTTGCAGTTTGTTACGATGGAGGTGGAAAGAGGTGGTGAAAATGCCAAGAGAAGAATTACTAGCTTTTAAGTTAACGGTTGCGCCGAAGCTTGACTCCATTATCAATATCCAGGATACGGCTGTGGCGGTAGAAGAGATGAAGAAGCAATTGAGCTTTGAGGACATGTATCGTTTGCTTCAAGTTACCCATGAATTCACGACGAATATGGCCGCTAACATCTACCCGTTTCAAACTAGTCAACCTGTAGAAGGAATGGCAGAAGCTCTCATTCAGCTAGAGGAACGGGGCAAAGACTATTCGACCTCCCAACTAGCTGAGTTGTTTAGCGTTTCTCAGACGACGATTAACAACTGGATTCAATCGGGGCGACTAGCTTACAAGCGTAAGCATGAGAATGAGCATGCGCAAATTCCGGAAACAACCCGGTGGCGCTCCAGCACGGGCGAGTGGAGAACGATTAAAGAGGTAGCCGATGCCGTCAACATGCAGACCGACCATTCGGAGCCAAGCATAGAAGAGAGAATAAAAGCGATCGAGACGACCATTGAGGGCATGCGCAATAGATACGGGGGTACTTACGAAGAGTTGTTCGAGGGCAAGGAAACAACTTCTCTGAAGATGGAGAGAATCAGACAGGCTTGGCAAACGCTGAATGAAGAATTGGAAGAGTTGAGAAGTGAGCAGCGAGTATAGCGTATATGCCGCCCGGAGAATACAACCCCTCTTGCCCACTGTATTCGAATATCCGCCACCTATAAGACGATCTATCTCATGCATCATATTGAGGGTTGTACAGAAGATGAATTGAAGAAATTGCAATCACTTAAACGGTTGTCGCAGGAAGAGAGGGATGATGTACTAGACGAGTTCGAAGGCCGATATTCGACGTTAACCGTGGAAGAGCATTATCACTGGGAGGATGGGCCTAAGCATGTTAAGCGCTATAATTACGATTGGCAGTACTCCCGCAATAAGCAGTGGAAATGGCATAACGAGGAGAAGACGAAGAATAAAGGAATTATCGAGAAGATCGAAGATACGAAACCCCATCATCAGCACGATGAGTCACTGCATTATAAAGTGTATCTCCCTAATTACCGCCATCATGATTTGATTGCTGTTCTCGAATCCATCCGCATGGGGTTAAGGATTATTCATGAGCATAAGAACTAACGCTGAAACCCGGCCAACATTGGTTGGGTTTTTATTATTGTTTCCGTCCCATCAAACTGATCTCCGGTAATGGAAAAATCCCCCTTGAAGGGCTTGAGGCGTTATTGTATAGTGAAAACGTGGAAAACATTTTGTTTTATTTGTTTTCCGACGACAAGTGAAACGAGGGGGTTGAAGCATGTCCAGACGATTAAGGGCATTCATGCTGGCGACGGATATCGGATTTCTTGTGTATTGGATCATCACCGCGCTTCAAGTTCTGCCGAAGGAGCTTCTCTACAAGGACTATAATAACGACATCGCCATGGCATGGAATTGGTCATTCGTGCCGCTCGATCTCGTTATATCCGTGACGGGACTGCTGGCTATTTACTATTTTAAGAGAGATAACCCGCAATGGCTGCCGCTGAGCATCATTTCGTTGACGTTGACGTTCTGTTCGGGGCTTCAGGCGATCTCGTTCTGGGTCATCCGCATGGATTTCGACTGGATGTGGTGGGCGCCGAATTTGCTGCTTTTGGTTTATCCGTTATTTTTCCTGCCGGGGCTCGTGTGCCGATTTACGCAATCGGCGGCCAAGATCGGAGGTGCGGCATGAAGGAGCGAATCGCCCAAGCGGCAGCGGAAGAGATGGCGAGGCGGGGGCTGAAGTTTTCCATCCGAGAGATCGCGGCAAGCTTAGGGGCCAGCACGAAGACAATCTATCAGCATTTCGAATCCAAGGAGCAGATTCTCGGCTACATCCTCGAGCGAGCCGTGGACGAGATGAGGGAGTCGGAGCGGAAAATCATGAACGACGGCACCCTCTCGGTACAGCATAAGCTGAGACAGGCATTGCTGGTGCTGCCCAATGCTTTTGTCTTCCACGACATACGCATTCTGCATGAGCTGAAGCAGCGCTATCCGGAGCATTGGAGGACCGTCGATGCATACGTCAATCAAAGCTGGGATCAGATTCGGTTGTTGTTCGAAGAAGGAGCGACCGATGGCGTCATCCGCCAGGTGGATGTGGAGCTCTTCATTCAAGTGTATGTCGGGGCTTTCTACCGGATTATGGAGGACAGCGGCAGCGTATCGCGGAAAGGGTATTCGTTCGAGCAGGCGCTGGAGGGGATGGTTGATTTGTTGCTGGAGGGGGTTTGGGGGAGGGAATAGAAGATGCGTTATCGCGGGCCGGGATATGAGGATCCGAACGTTCGTTCTTCATTTTACTGGAGGATGATGGTACAATAGCAACAGACAATTGAATCTTGGGTGGGCATGGTATCCCTTCTTTGAAAGGAGGCGATACCATGAAAGTAGAAGCAGCAATAACGATCATGCTATTATTCGGATCATTCATTCTTGCGCTACTCACATACATCTCGAATAACTACAAGAAGAAGTAAGAACCCACCCCAAGGTTGACCGCCAAAGGTGGGTTCTTTTCCCTTTTAGACTCTAGAGGGGATAAGCCCATCCAAGCCAATTGTTCAGCCGAGTGTTCCAGCACTCGGCTTCTTTTATAGGTATGATATCATAATTTGAGAAAGAATTGAACCTATAAACGTGGAACTAGTTATCGTCAAGAACGATGATCTCTATCTAAGGTTGTGATCAGCATGGAGGATCTGTACATCAAATACGAAGCGGCTCTTCGCGAAATCGAGCGGTTGAAGGAAGAGAACAGCAAGCTGAAGAAGCAGCTTGGCTATGAGGAGCCGAAGGGGGAGTCGCCAAGTGGCGTGCATCAGTTGTCCAGCGTGGAAGAGAAGCTGGCGTTGTACCGAAGTCTCTTCCGTGGCAGAGAGGACGTTTATCCGGTCAGGTGGCACAACAAGCAAGGCAAGTCGGGGTATTCGCCAGCCTGCGGGAATGAATGGACTGCGGTGTGTCAGAAGCCGAAGGTGAAGTGCTCGGTCTGTATGCATCAACAATACCTTCCCGTCACCGACGATGTATTATCCAGGCACCTAGATGCACGCGAAGACCGGACCATAGGCGTGTATCCGATGCTACATGATGAAACATGCTGGTTTCTAGCTATGGATTTCGATAAAAAGAACTGGCAAGAGGATGCCGCCGCGGTCATAGGCGTATGCAGGGAAAAAGGAATTCCAGCGGCCTTGGAGCGATCACGTTCGGGGAACGGCGGGCATATTTGGATTTTTTTCGAGGAGGCTATCTCTGCTCAATTAGCCCGCCGTCTCGGCACGATCATCTTAACCTTGACGATGAAACAAAGATATCAGCTCGGACTCGATTCTTACGATAGGCTGTTCCCGAATCAGGATACGATGCCAAAGGGCGGCTTCGGCAATTTGATCGCTTTGCCGTTGCAGGGAGGGCCGCGCAAGCAAGGAAACAGCGTATTCGTCGACGCGAAACTCGCTCCTTACGAGGATCAGTGGAGCTTTCTGTCCGGGCTAGGCAAGCTGTCGGAGGATCACGTCGTGCGATTCATCCAACAGAATGCCAGGGAGGATCAGACAGTTTCCATTCTTACAGAGGCGACTGACGAAGTTACTGAGCCTTGGGATGTTGACTCGAAACCGCCGGAGCCTGCACTCGTGCAACATTTGCCCTCGGAAATAGAAGTAGTGCTAGCTGATCGGGTGTACGTGGACAAGAATGGTTTGCCGTCCGCCGCCCTGAATCGTCTTATCCGACTGGCATCCTTTTCGAATCCAGATTTCTTCAAAACGCAAGCAATGAGGCTGTCCACGTATGGGAAACCCAGGGTGATTTGTTGCGCGGAGGATTTGTCCTCGCACATGGCACTTCCTAGGGGGTGCTTGAGCGCGGTGGAGGGATTTTTCAAGGAGCATGGGAGTCATGTTCAATTAGAGGATAGAAGAACGCATGGGCAACCGATCGAGGCAGAGTTCACCGGGGAGCTAACCACACTGCAGGATGCAGCGGCTCGGGCGATTGTCGCTCATGATATCGGGATTTTGTCTGCCGCGACGGGCTTCGGGAAAACCGTGGTAGCGGCCAGCATTATCGCAAGACGCAAGGTGAATACCTTAATCATTGTGCATCGGCGCGAGCTTATGGATCAATGGAAGGAACGGCTTGAAGCCTTTCTGGAGTTGCCCCCTAGCAGCATAGGAGTGGTCGGAGGCGGCAAAGACAAGCGAGGCGGCATCGTAGATATTGCGATTATTCAAAGCTTGAACCACAAAGGCGAAGTGAAGCCGTTCATCGAGGAATACGGACAAATCATCGTAGATGAATGTCATCATTTGTCCGCATTCAGCTTCGAGCAAGTGCTTATGAAAGCCAAGGCGAAGTACGTGTTCGGTCTGACAGCGACCCCCAAGCGGCAGGATGGACAGGAAGCGATCGTGTTGATGCAGCTTGGCCCAATTCGAATGAAGGTCGATGCGAAAATGCTGACCGGGTCACGCGGCTTTTCATTAACGGTGGTGCCTCGTTATACCTCATTCCGAATGCCGCCGGAGAAGTCGAGTTCCACCATTCAAGAGGTTTACCAGCATCTTGTGGAGGACGAGGCGCGTAACACGATGATTTTCGACGATTTGCTCCATTGTCTAGATGAAGGAAGGTCGCCTCTGCTGCTTGTCGAGCGGACATCGCATGTGGACTATTTCGAGGAGAGACTTCGTTCTTTCGCCAAAAATGTGATTGTCCTCCGTGGAGGAATGGGCAAGAAGCAGCGCGAAGCTGTCCGGGAGAAGATCGCCAGCATTCCGGACGATGAGGAACGGGTATTCATCGCGACGGGCAAGCTGATCGGCGAAGGCTTCGACGATGCCCGGCTCGACACGCTATTCCTCGTGCATCCCATTTCCTGGACAGGTACGCTGCAGCAGTACGCCGGACGGCTGCACCGCTCCCATGTGAACAAGAGGGAAGTGAAGATCTACGACTACATCGATCTGCAGGTGCCGATGTTAATGAGCATGTACAAGAAGCGGGTGAAGGGATACAGGAAGATGGGGTATCGCGGGGCGGAGATCTAATTCGAACATTTGTTCTTCATCTTGTATGGTGATGATGATACAATAGCAACAGACAATTGAATCTTGGGTGGGCATGGTATCCCTTCTTTGAAAGGAGGCGATGCCATGAAAGTAGAAGCGGCAATAACGATCATGTTATTATTCGGATCATTTATTCTTGCGCTACTCACATACATCTCGAATAACTACAAGAAAAAGTAAGAACCCACCCCAAGGTTAGCGCCACAGGTGGGTTCTTTTTCCTTTAGACTATAGAGGGGATAAACCCATCCAAGCCAATTGTTCAGCCGAGTGTTCTCAGCACTCGGCTTCTTTTATAGGTATGATAACATATTTGGAAATAGAAATGAACTTACAATTGCAATATCAAGCTAAAAAAGAAGGAGGCCGCTCCCATGCAAATATACACCTGCTCGCGCACCTCGCTGAGAAAACAAGCATCCGAGGATGCCTGCACCCTGCGGGAGGAAGCGGGGCTGTACGGCGTGTTCGACGGGGCGACGCCGCTGGTGCCGTTCCAGGATCAGGATGGAAGGAACGGGGCGCAGCTGGCGTCGGGCACGTTCAAAAGATTCTTCGATACGATGCCGGCTGAGATGCCGCTTCGGGATGCCGTCTGCGAGGCCAACCGGCAGCTGCAAGAGCTGGTGCTCTCGCATGGCATCGACATGGAAGACAAGACGCAGCTGTGGTCGACATGCGTGGCCGTTGTGCGGCTGGAGGCGAATCTGCGCGAGATGAGCTTTGTTCATCTGGGCGATTGCATGATTATGCTCGAACGATTGGATGGGACGATCGACGTACTGACAACGGATACGGTGGAAGGCATTAGCGAGCGGGCGAAAAAGAAGCGGGACAGAGATCGGGCGAGCGGCATCGAGGTGCCGGATGAGAGCTATTTTGCCCCAGTTGCCAAGCAGCTCCTCTACAACCGTACCATGGCCAACACGCCGGACGGCTACACGGTCGCCAACGGCACGCCGGACACGGAGGCCTACATCCACGAAGGACATGTTTCCCTTGCGGATGCGAGATCGATATTGCTCGTGTCGGACGGGTTGTTTTATCCGGGGCATGAGGTGGAGGAGACGTTCAGGCAAGTAAGCGAGCATGGGTTGGCGGAGTATGCGCAGCGGCTGGAGGAGTCGGAGCGAGCGGGGCAAACAGCGTCCGACGATAAGACGGGAATTTGGATCCTGCTGTAGGAAGTGTAGTACAATGAGATCCATGCAGGATTACATAACGAAGAGGTGCCATCATGGCCATTAGCTTCACAAGGTCGCTCATTACGCAGCTGGAGAAGGAAGTCGCGGAGCTGCATGCGCTCGTACGCGAACAGAAGAAGAAACGCGAGAAGGTCGAGTCCAAGATCAAAGGGCTGAAGCGCGACCAGAAATTAAGCCAGTCGGCTAACGACCTCAGCAACAAGATAACGCGCGAAAACAAGCTAAAAAAAGAACTCGAGCAGATCAACGTATTGCTCGTTCAGGCCTCCAAGCAATTGGCGGAGAAGAAGGGGCTGCTGGAGAAGCAGCGGGAGAAAACGAAAAATAGCTTGTAAACTGGAGGAAAACCCGACCGTGGATGGTCGGGTTTTCTTTGGTTAGCAAGCAAAAAATACATTGATGATTAGAACGTACATTCGCTGACACTCTGCTGTCCAATTGAAGGCGTATAGTAGGGATAAAATCGTGCGCGAGCGCACGCGGTTAGGAGCGGATACGATGGAACAACCAATTTATGTTGCTATTGTCGGGACGTCTTTTTATTTCGGGACCGGGTTCCTCAAGCCGGGGCAGCCCGTGCAGCTGATCAAAGATCCGGACAATCGCCACGACCAGGAGGCCATCAAGGCGGTCATGCCGCCCGTCGGCAAAATCGGCTACGTCGCCAACAGCTCGAATACGGTGCCCAAAGGCTGCCGAAGCGCGGGACGAATCTACGATACGTTCGATGACCAAGCGATCGGCGTAATTCGTTTCGTCATGAAGGATTCGGCTATCGTCGAGATTGTACCTCATTATGAAGGCATCTTTATCTTCCATTCGACAGATGCCATCACCTTAACGGTTCGATAGACAAAGAAATCGAAATGAATAAATTCTCTACTAATTTTAAATGGAACAAAATAGGAGGAGAGTGGAGAGTAGCTACATGGAGGAAAATGTAAATTGATGTCGAATTACTTCACTTGTACTCGTGGATTTTGAAAAAACTTATTTTTGGAGGAAACCAATCAATGAAAGAGGATAGCGAAATTATGAATGAGAAAGACGAAGAAATTGCCCAGCTCAAAAGACAATTAATAGAATTCAAGGAAGCACACATGCAAAGTGCTGCTTCGATCACTCTAGATCCTAGCTCCAGATCGTTATCTCTTCCAACGAAAGGATTTTTAAAGCATCTCTTAAAAGTTGCTAGGTTTAAGATGATCTTAATTGTCCTTATTATTTTTGTCATCGCTATAGGAGGGGTTTGGCTATTTGCGGGCAGTATCTCCAAAAAAGAGTCCATCACGTTTATTGAACATGTTCAAGAGTTAGCCACATTGGCAACAGCTCAAGCTCATATGAAAGTGATTCTACACGAAGAGGATAATAAGATTTTTGGGAAAGACATCTCTATTAATCTGCCAGGAACAAAGCGAGAACTGCTATTAATTGTACCTGCGACGGTTATTGCTGGTGTTGATTTGAAAGGGACTACTGCTGAAAACATGGATATTAATGAAGAAACAAAAGAAATAAATATTATTGTTCCTCATGCAAAGCTCATCCAGGACCCTTCCGTACAAATGGATAAAATACTAACCTATGTCAATGGCGGACTTTTTCGCGGTGATATTGAATGGGAAGAAGGTTTTGACCTAGCCGCAAAGGCACAAGAACAATTTCGTCAAGAGGCTATCTCTGTTGGTTTACTAGTTACAGCAGAGAAAAATGCAGATAAAGTACTAAAGGAATTCTTTAAGAAATTTGGTTACACGGTAAATGTCACTTTTAAGTAACGGGACGGCTGGAAGGACATCAAAGATTATTTAAAGGTACTGCTATACTATTAATTGGTTACTTCGAACTTAAAGTTGTAGGCAACTTAATGAATAACAAATCGGACACCTTGCTTAGGCAGGGTGTTCTTTTCTATAGAGAGCTAGAACATACATTCGCTGACACCCTGCTGTCCAATTGATGGCGTATAGTAGGGTTAAAATCGTGCGCGAGCGCACGCGATTAGGAGCGGATACGATGGAACAACCAGTATATGTTGCTATTGTCGGGACGTCTTTTTATTTCGGGACGGGCTTCCTCAAGCCAGGACAGCCCGTGCAGCTGATTAAAGACCCGGACAACCGCCATGACCAGGAAGCGATCAAAGCCGTCATGCCGCCCGTCGGCAAGATCGGCTACGTAGCCAATAGCTCGAACACGGTGCCCAAAGGCTGCCGAAGCGCGGGGCGAATCTACGATACGTTCGATGACCATGCGATCGGCGTCGTCCGTTTCGTCATGAAGGATACGGCAATCGCCGAGATTGTCCCTCATTATGAAAGTATCTTTGTTTTCCATTCGACAGAAGCCATCACCTTCACGGATCGATAGACAAGAATTGCTCACAAATTTTCCTGATCGTGGAAGGATAGGAGATAAGTCCTGCCGAATATAGTAAGAAAGAACTATTTGAGGTGATTTCTAATGAGGGCTATTGAACTCAAATTTCATAGAGCAATGCTGAACACCTACGAACGGGCCAAAGAAGATCACGGCTACCAAGCCACTTACTTCAAACGAATGGTCGTCGAGAAAGGCGGCCTCCAAGCCGCCAAGGAGCTGGTCGCCAGCGAATCCGCCTCCGGCTTCAAGGAGCTGTACATGCGAGGCTGCCTGCATCTAAGCGTGGAGGTGCTGGTCGCTTACCATGAGGAGTTTCATGAGTTGTTTACGGATGAGGAGATTGGTATGGCGAAAGCGAAATTAGATGCGTTAAGCTATGTACATGAGGGTTAGAGAAGCGACTAGACAAATAACTCAATTAATCGATGTGCGAGGTGCACAAACCATGCCAACTTATAACAAGCTTGTTCGCGACAAAATCCCGCAAGTCCTTGAAGCCAAAGGATTAGCTTTCCGTACAAGAATTCTGGATGAAACGGAATATCGAGCGGAATTGCAAACAAAGCTCAAAGAAGAAATGAATGAATTATTGAACGCCACTAGCTCGGAAGAGACGCTGGAGGAGCTTGCCGATATACTAGAGGTCGTCCACGCGCTAACTCAGATTAACGGCTCTACTACAACGGAGCTAGAAGCATTGCGGGCCAAAAAGGCAGACAAACGCGGCGGATTCCAGGAACGGGTGTATTTGATTGATGTCGAGGACAATTAGATAGATCACATAGCTGATGCATGGGCAAAGTGGCATAATAAAAGTAGTTCTGTATTTTACTACCGGAGGACGCAATCATGTCATTACCTCAAGAGCTTTCAACAATATTTAGAATTAAACAACGTTCATATAAAATGGTTCTGATCTTGTCTTTACTAGAAGAATATCAGACCACACATCTTCAAACCTTCTTACTGGATAGCATTGCAGCTCGCTTTTTATCCTATTTCCAAAGCAGTTTAGAGGAGGGAAAGAAGGTTGACTCGCCTCCCAGTGGTGTAGCGTCAAGTTGGGCTGAATTTTCGCTTAGTCAAACGAAATCGTTGCTCTACACTCCGATAAAAGCGTTATCCTCCATTCTTGAGGAAAGCAACGGAGGGCAGGCGATATCCTTCAAACCTGCAGTTTGGGATAAGCTTGACGAAGCAACTATCAATGAATTGGAACAATATGCGCGGACAGAGTTGGATAACTACAACAACAACTTAGCTTCGCCAATTTCGCTGAAAAGCTCTTTGGCCCAAATCATGAATAGTTATATTGGAGCCAAATCACAGCCCTTCTCAAACCATCCTTTAGGCCAATTGCTCAGACATACGCTTCCCAATAATCTAAAGAAGCTATCCTTCATCGACGAAAATTACAAGGTTCAAGGGTCGATTGGTCAGGGAAACTGGGCGAATATTCCTTGGCTTGCTATTCTCGATAAGAGAATTACGGATACCACGCAGCATGGAGAATACGTTGTTTATTTGTTTGCCGAGGACATGAGCTCGGTTTATTTGACATTACTTCAAGGGGTGACAGCCCCATTAAAGGATAAGGGTAGAAGAGAAGGCTACCAATACCTCGAGCAAAAGGTTCGCGAGATGCGCGAGCTACTTCCACTCGAGAACATGCAGAAGGATGAGAATATCCATCTCACGGCGAGTGGTCTGGGGCGTGACTATCAGGTATCAACAGTAGCATATATTCGGTACGACAGAAATCATATTCCGGACGATGAGCAGCTTATAGCTGATTTAGAAAATATGATGGCAAACTACAAGCAATATGCAGATAGTGCTGCATTTAATGAGAGGGATGGGGTGAGTACGCCTGTGAACACGGAATCAGTTTCTAAACAAATCGAGCAGATCAAAGCTTTCATCATACAAAAAGGCTTCCACTATCCAGGCTCCCTCATTGAAAACCTCTACTTGTCCTTCAAGACAAAGCCTTTTGTCATATTGGCCGGCGTATCGGGAACGGGAAAAACGAAGCTTGTGAAGTTATTTGCCGAGGCGCTTGGTGCTAACACGGGAAATAAACAGTTTTCGCTTATTCCGGTGAGACCGGATTGGAGCGACCCGTCTGATCTTCTTGGCTATAAGGATCTGTCTGGTGCATACCGTCCAGGACAACTTGCGGAAGTATTGGTAGAGGCGTCAAAGCCGGAGAATCAGCATAAGCCCTATTTTATTTGTCTAGACGAGATGAATCTGGCTAGAGTGGAGCATTATTTCAGCGATCTGCTAAGCATTATTGAGACGCAAGAGTGGCAAGATGATCGCATTGTGACGTCTCCGCTTATTCAGAAGGAAGCGCTGAGACCTGAAGACCAATCGATTTATGGTGGTCTATCTCTCCCGGATAATGTCTACCTCATCGGAACAGTGAACATGGATGAGACGACCCACCCATTCAGTAAAAAGGTTCTTGATCGCGCGAACACGATCGAATTTAACTATATCCATCTCGGACAGTACCCGGATATGATGAATCCCCGAAATGCTATAGAGATTTCGCATATCGATAACTCCTTCTTGCGAAGCGACTATCTGCAACTTGTCGATGCCTACTCGGAGCATCGCGATCTCGTTCATCGAACGACCGAGAAGCTGGTGAAAATCAATGGCATATTAGAAGAAATACATTCCCATGTAGGCTTCAGGATTCGGGATGCCGTCTGTTTTTATATGATATATAACGAACGGTTCCAATTGATGAGCGAAGATGCAGCGTTCGACCTCCAATTGCTTCAAAAGATTCTACCTCGTGTCCAAGGCAGTAGCGCAACCGTGAAACGCGTGTTGTTGCAGCTCATGCAAGGAGCATTGGGGAAGACATTAAAAGTAAACGAGCTTATGGAGGATGCTTCTGAGTTATACACGACATGGAGCGCGAATGAACCAACTGAAACGGTGAAGCATCCACAGACAGCTAGGAAAATCGCTTTTATGCTGCGGAGGTTAGAAGAAGATGGCTTCACCTCATACTGGCTCTCTTAATCAAAGTGTCGAGCTCCTTCGTGTTGAGACGAATCTTTTTAACCTATATATCCAGGGCAAGCCTTACCATCCTACCGTAGAGTCTCTGCAATTGCACAGAACGAATGATGAGAAGTGGGTAGCTGCAGGCTTACAAGTCTCGACCCTAGAGAGCTCTCTACAGATCGAGCAAATCTCTGTGTTCCATCCGGAGACAAGAGAACTGAAATTGTGGGGGACAGGTGATCCAAGCTTCCCCATATTCTTTGAAACGCAGAGCTATGAGCTCGTGATCGAAAAGAAAGCGGAAATGGCATTAACCTTTCACCATGATAATATTCATCTTCGCCAGGCTGTAAAGCCGCTAGGTAAGATGATTGTGTCCGGCGTTCTGAACTTTCAGAATGAGGTTGGTCTGACCGAGCTCGAGCTTCGTCTGAATGGTTCGCCGATATTCCGAATGCAAATCGAGATATTCCCATCGAAGATCGACTATAAGCAGGACTATCAAATGATTCTTCACGACGTGAATCAACAGATCTATAATCTATCTTTTGATTTTATGCGGAAGACTTATAACATGACGGGGCTCAAAAATACCCGCAGTCAGAGTCTAACGGAGTTTTTTACCATTCTTCAGCATGTGTTCGGCCAGCTGGTTCAGGCGGTAGAACGGATTGAGGTGGCCCCTCATTCCAAGCTGAAGCAAGAGAAGAGAGTGCTAGATGCAGCAAGAGTTAAGAAAGCTGGGAGAGACAATGTAGCCTTTTTGTCCAAGCGACCACAGCTCCTAATTCCTGATTCAAGGTTAGGTTTCGTGCCTGTTAATGGCGAGGCTTATTATCCAAGTCGCGTTCTAGAGACAAAACGGCATGTGGACTACAATACGTTGGAGAATCGATTCGTCCGATGGGTTCTTGTGCGCATTGCCGTTAAGCTAAAGGAATTAAAAACGCGCTTAGTTGAAAAAAATCGCATGCAGGATCCTCTGCTGGCAAAACGGTTGCAGGATATGCAAACACAGCTACAGCGATTGTTACGATTGGATTTCCTAAACGTTGGCGAGATGAGGCAGCTTTCCGTTTCGCTCGTGTTGCAGATGGCGCCAGGCTACCGAGAGGTCTATCGTAATTACCTGATGCTAATGAAAGGCTTGTCCATTCAAAGCGACTTGTTCCGACTGTCCATGAAGGATCTTGCCCAATTATATGAATACTGGTGCTTCCTAAAGATTCATGATCTTCTCGGCCGAAAGTACGAGCTACTGAAGCAAGATATTATTAAGGTGAACCGTACTGGCGTGTTCGTGACGCTGGATAAGTCGCAGCAAGCTAGGATGGTATATCGAAATCCTAAGAACGGCGAGATATTCACTCTTTATTACAATGCATTACCTAAGGGCGATCATAGCGAAACATTAGGACAGAGACCGGATAATGTTTTGACGCTCAAGAAAAACGATTCAGCGGCGGATTATAAGTATATTTTTGATGCGAAATATCGTCTGAATCCTGCTTATGAGGGAAGCTATTACTACGATAAGTACGGAATTCCGGGACCGGAAGAAGACGACATAAACACGATGCATCGTTATCGGGATGCGATTGTGTATACGGATGTTGATAGCCGAGAGCTAGAGCGAAGTATGTTTGGCGCATATGTCCTGTTCCCACATCACAACGAGGAGCAGTTTAAGGATCATAAGTTCTATAGAAGCATCAAACGTATTAATGTAGGTGCGTTCCCGTTCTTGCCTAACTCGACAAAGCTCATGGAAGAGTTTTTGGATGAGATCATTTTGGATAGTCCGGAGAAGGCCTATGAACGCGCAACACGCCCAAGAGGGACGAAGGAGTACTATCGGAATAAGCTGTCCGGCAAAAATGTGTTGGTTGGTTCGCTGAGGGATGTTACGCAGTTAGAGAATGCACTGAAATTTAGCTACTACCACGTACCTCTGGAAAACATTACAGATCATACGATATTAACGCAGCTCGAATATGTTGCACTCTATCAGTCACGGGGCCAGTTTGCAGGGCGTGGGGATGTCGGCGTAAGCTGGTATGGTAAAGTGGCGAGTTGGCGTGTGGTGAGACGTAAAGAAATTACGGAACGACCGGCGAGACGAGGAACAGAAGAGAAGCTCTATGTGAAGTTCACCATTGAAAGATGGATGAAGCGGGACAAGCCTATCGTTCCTGGCGGCAGGGGGATCTACTCTCTCTTGTACACGTCAAAGTATATGTTCGACCGCGCGGTTGAAATTGCCGAGCTTAAGCTAGATACAGAGGAAGAGCTCGTCTTGTGGCGTGAGCAGCGACGGAAAGGACCCGTTAAGGTGGAGCTTGATCATGATCAGGTGGATTTGGCGAAAGTTATTAAGGGGATACAATTAATGGATTGAAAAATGTACCATCACGGAAGCTAAGTCGATCTTAATTGAATACGTATTATGAAAAGAGGATGTTTTTATCTATAGAGACACCCCTCTTATTTTGGAGTAGTATGTAACTATATTAATATTCGTCGCAGGAGGAACATATGGATTCTTCTAAAGTATTCTCAACAACAGCTCTAGCAAAAGAACTGAATATCCCAACGAAAATATTGTTTGAGACTCTGCAAGACCTGGGTTTCATTATTAGACAAAACGATTCGTGGGAACTGACTAAAAAAGGACTAGATGTTGGCGGAACTTTAAAGACTCACCCCCGACTAGGTACATATATTGCATGGCAAGAAACGATAAAGGATCTACTAAAGGATACTCAGGAAGCTGGGGGAAAAATTAATAAATGCTACCTCGTTAAGTAAGCATTTTAATATATCAAAATTTCGAATAAATCCGATTTTGTCTGAATTAGGCTTTGTGGAAAAGAGCGTGAAGGGTTGGAAAGTAACGAAACTTGGGGAGGCATTAGGTGGAAGACAATTTGAATTTGAGCAAACTGGAGTTCCATACGTGTCTTGGAATGAGTCGATTTTAAGAAACAAAACCATCCTAGAAACATTTAAAGCTCTTAATGGCGAAGTTGAAGAGGAAAGTGTGAGGGACTCGAATTCGGCAAAGCAAAATGAGACTTTAGGTTTCCGGGAAAAGTTTGAAGCAAAGCACAGAGCAGCAGACGGCCATTATGTGCGTTCTAGGGCAGAAATGCTTATAGACAATTGGTTATACATGTCCGAAATTGTACATGCTTACGAGAGAAAGCTTCCCATTGAAGAAGACGTGTACTGTGACTTTTACTTACCAGTAGGTAAGGTATATATCGAATTTTGGGGTATAGAAAGCGATGAGAAATACTTGGAGCGTAAAAGAGTAAAGTTAGATATCTATAAAAAGTATGGTTTTAACTTAATAGAAATAGATGACGCGGATATTCAAAATCTGGATGACATTTTACCGAAAAAACTACTTAAATTTGGTATACAGGCTTACTGATAAGTGCGAGCTAGTGAAAGGCACTATAATTTATTTATCTGACTAATACAAGCCCAATCCAACTCTGATGGCTATTCAAGAGTTTCTTGTCTAGAATATAACAATACAATTGATCATGATCCCCTTTATTTATTAAAAATCCACGGCCATTGCTTGCCGCGGATTTTCTTTAATATATAAAATATTACGCAGTCTTCTCCGAAGTGGTATCTTAAGTGTGTAGTATAAATATCCCAATATGATTCCAGTAGGAGCCACCCCGCATGAAATACGACTGCCTAATCGTAGACGACGAAACGGTACTCGCGGAGACCACCAGCGAGTACTTTAACATGTTCGAAGTGAACACCACCTTCGTAACAACCGCCGAGGAGTGCGAGAGATTCTTCGACGAGCACGACGCATCGCTCATCCTGCTAGACATCAACCTCGGCAACGCGTCGGGGTTTGAATTGTGCAAAAAGTTGCGGCAGAGGACGCAGATTCCGATCCTGTTCATCAGCGCGCGGTCCAGCGATGATGACATCTTGATCGCCCTCAATATCGGCGGCGACGACTACATCCAGAAGCCATACACGCTCAGTGTGCTGCTAGCTAAGGTGAAGGCGGTGCTGAAGCGGTATGGGAGCGGAAGCAACACGAGCCAGGCCGCCGACAACACCGTCGAGTTCGGCCCTGTGAAGATCGACCTCTCCCTGAACCGAGTCAGCGTGAACGGCGTAGATACGAAGCTCAAGAAGCTGGAGTACAAGCTGCTGGTTTACCTAGCCCAGCACAAAAACAAAATCGTCACCAAGGAAGAGCTTTTCTACAACGTGTGGGGGGACTCAATCACGAGCGACGGTACGCTGAACGTGCACATCCGCCACTTGAGGGAGAAGATCGAGCCGGATCCGAACGATCCGCAATATATCCGCACCGTCTGGGGGACGGGGTATGTGTTGGAGGACGGGACGCGATGAGGACGATGGGTATCTTCGTAACCCTGACGGTCATCTTCCTCGCCGGTATACTCTTATCTGTTATCGTGCTCCGCACGGATACGGAAACCAAGGTTGATCTTGTAGCGGTGAACGAGATCATGAAGACGGTCGAGCAGCACTGGGGGAGCCTGGACGAAGGCGATTTAAACTTAAACCACATCCAGCAACCTTTCACCGTCCTCGACCTCAACGGTCAGCCTATCTTCCATAGTAGCCCCGACGCAACGAGGACGATCAACGAAGCGCTGAAAAACCGCGACACGATCGTCGACATCCAGATCGACAACGCCATCGTCGGCAAGCTGATTATCCCCTGCGACGATCAGCAAACGCTTAAAGCCATTAAGATCAGGCTCGCCATCATCCTCTTCATCGCCTTCACGCTACTTGCGATCCTATGCGTCTTGTACGCGGCGTTTCTCAACCGCACGATCTTCCGTCCGTTCCGCGAGCTGCAGGCTTTTGCGGCGAATGTGGCGAGGGGGAAGCTGGACGTGCCGCTGACGATGAGTCAGGACAATCCGTTTGGGGCGTTCACAGAGAGCTTCGATATTATGCGCGAGGAGCTGGCGGCGGCGAGGCAGAGCGAATATGAGGCGAACCGCAGCAAGAAGGAGCTGGTGGCCAGCCTCAGCCATGATATTAAGACGCCGGTCGCTTCAATTAAAGCGGTGAGCGAGCTCATGCTGCTCAAAGCAACGGACGAGAAAATGCAGAAGCAGCTGAATACGATTTACGCCAAGGCGGAGCAGATCAACCTGCTCGTGACGGACATGTTTCATGCGACGCTGGAAGAGCTGAACGAGCTCAAAGTCGCCACGACGGAGGAGCTCAGCTCCGTCCTCTACGGGATGATTAACAGCGTGAACATTCACGATCAGATCCACTGCGAGCCGATTCCGGACTGCATGATCGTCACGGACGTTCACCGCCTCCAGCAGGTACTGGACAATATCGTGAGCAACGCCTACAAGTACGCGAACACGCCGATAACCATCACCTCTCGACTTACCGCCCAGCATCTCGAGCTCCACATTGCAGACAACGGCCCAGGCATCCCCGAGGACGAGCTGCCGCTGTTGTTCAATAAGTTTTACCGGGGGAGCAATGCGGAGGGACGGAGCGGATCGGGGCTTGGCCTGTACATCTCGAAGTATCTCATGCAGCGCATGCAGGGGGACATCGCCTGCCGGAACCGTGAAGGCGGCTTCACAGTTACGGTCACCATCCCGCTAGCTTAGCGTTTGAAGAGAATTAAGAATTAGCTAAGAAACAGGCAGAGATTAACTAAGAATTGCCGCGGTATGATGAGGCTGTAATCAACATTACAGTCTTATTCGTATGGAACCGGAAGGTTCAGGAAGGTGGATATACCGATGACGACAACCGAATTATTGCGTACCGAAAAATTATGCAAAACCTTCTCCAGCGGCGGCGTTCAGCAGCATGTGCTCAAAAATTTGGACATCACCCTCGTGCAGGGAGACTTCACGGTCATTATGGGGAGCTCGGGCTCGGGCAAGTCGACGCTGCTCTACGCGATCAGCGGCATGGATAAGCCGACGCTTGGCGAGATCTACTTCAGCGGGCAAAAGATTTCGAAGCTGAACAACGATCAGCTGGCCGTGTTCCGCCGCCGGAACTGCGGCTTCGTCTTCCAGCAGGTCCATCTGCTCGACCATATGAGCATTCTGGACAACGTGCTGGCGAGCGGCCTGCTCTTGAGCAGAGACCGCCGCGCCTTGGCGGCCAAGGCCAAGAAGCTGTTCACTCAAGTGGGGCTGAACGAAGCGGCATGGGGCAAGTTCCCTTCCCAGCTATCCGGCGGAGAGGCGCAGAGAGCGGGGATCGTGCGGGCGCTTATTAACGACCCTCATCTTATTTTTGCGGACGAACCGACTGGGGCATTGAACTCCGCGGCGAGCGACAGCGTGCTGAACGTGCTCACCGACGTGAACCGGAATGGGCAGAGCATCGTGATGGTGACCCATGATCTGAAAACAGCGCTGCGCGGCAACCGCGTCCTCTACCTCCGCGACGGCGTCATCTGCGGCGATCTGAAGCTGGAGCCGTACCGGCCCGAGCAGCAGCATGCGCGGCATGAGAAGCTGACGGCTTTCCTGGCCGAGATGGGGTGGTAACGATGAAGATCTGGCATCTGACCTCGGCCAATATTCGAAGCGGCAAAAGCGCCACCTTTTCGCTGTTTATCCTGATCGTCATTGCCGGCTTGCTCCTGAATCTCGGGTTAGCCGTGATGACGAAGATGGGAAGCTTCTTCGACGAGAAGTCGGAGCAGCTGAGCGAGTCGCATATTGTCGTTCTGACGAAGCAGTCCAACTACAAGCCGGATTACCGCGAGTATTTCGCGAACCGTCCGGAGGTGGCGGCGACCGAAGAAGAGGCCATCATTCTGATGAACGCCGTGAAATTCCTTTACGGAGAGAACGACATTAACATGGCAGCCGCCTTCCTCAATGCGGATGCGGACCGATCCTTTGGCCAGGTACGGCTGATTGAAGAGCTGGAGGGTCCCGCTCAGGACGGAGACATCTACGTGCCGCTCAGCTTCCAAGCGAGCGCGGGCTACAAGCTGGGCGATTCGTTCGACATGACGTATCAGAACGAGACGTTCAGCTATCGGATCAAAGGCTTCTTCGAGACCACCATGATGGGGACTCCGAATATGGGGATTATGAAATATTTTCTGCCGGACGCGTCCTATCGCCATCTAGTCGAGAAGGTTGGCGACACGGCAGCCGGAACGCTGATCTCCGCCGGTCTTCATGATTCGAAGCAATCCTCGGAGGTTCGCCAAGACTTCGGCAAGCAATTCCCGGACAAAAACATGGATGTGAACAATCCGCTGTTCTGGGAGGGCGACATTGAGCTCGTTAAGAGCGTGGGCTCCATTACGATTAATGTGGTGGCCATGATTCTGGTCGCGTTCGCGGCCGTCATCGTGCTGGTATCCCTAATGGTCATCCAGTTCCGCGTGACGAACAGCATCGATGACGGCATCGTGAATATCGGCGTGTTGAAGGCTCTCGGCTACACCAGCAGGCAGATTATTGTGGCCACCATTCTGCAATTCCTGTTGATCGCGGCGGCGGCGGGCATCGTCGGTGCTGCTCTCTCCTATGGGGTTCTGCCCGTCTTCGGCAGCATCGTGACGACCTTGTCGGGGCTGATCTGGACGACCGGGTTCGACGCCGGCGTGAACGGGGTGAGCGTGCTGCTCATTACGCTGATGGTGCTGGCCGTGACGCTACTCGCCTCCGTGCGTATCCGTTCTCTCCAGCCCGTCACCGCTCTGCGCGGCGGTATCCGGACGCACAGCTTCCGGCGCAACCGGTTCCCGCTTGACCGGGCTGCGGGCAGCCTGCACTGGCTGCTCGCCTGCAAAGCGATGATCATGAACAAGAAGCAGAACATCATGGTCGCTTGCGTCATCGCGGCGATTACGTTCGCCTCTATTTTCTCCGTGGTGCTGTACTATAACGTGGCTTCCGACAAAACAGCGTTCGTCCACCTCGTCGGCGCGGAGACGTCGAACGTGATCGTGAATGCGGCTCCCGAGACGGATAGCGGGAAGCTGCTGGCGGACATGGAGGGGATGGACGGTGTGCGGAAGGCCGCCTTTCTTGATATGACATCGATGAAGCTGGACGGCCAGAGCGTGTTCACGACGATCTCGGACGATTTCTCCAAGCTGGAGAACCAGAGCGTCTACGAAGGGCGCTACCCGAAATACGACAACGAAATCGCGGTTACCTGGGTCGTGGCGAAGCTGCTGGGCAAGGAGGTCGGGGATACGGTGGTGGCGGAAGCGGGCGAAGCCTCGTATACGTACCTCATTACCGGACTGAGCCAGTCCATTAGCAATTTGGGGCAGGCGGCTTATATTACCGTGCCGGGCGCGCAGCAGGTGATGCCGGGCTATACGGGCACGAGCATCAACGTGTATTTGGACGGCGTGGACAACGGCAGCTTCATGGAGCAGATTAAAGCCCAATACGGGAGCGAGGTCGGCGATATCGTCGATATGAACGAGATGATTGACGGGCAGACCAGCATTTATATATCCGCGGTGTTCGCTGTTATGGTCATCGTGCTGCTCATCACGATTCTGGTCGTCTCCTTGATTCTGTACCTGGTGATCAAGAAGATGATTTTGAAACGGAAGAAGGAGCTTGGTATTCTAAAAGCAACCGGGTATACGACGTTCCAGCTCATGACGCAGATCGCGCTTAGCTTCGTGCCGGTCGTCATCGCGGGCGTCTTCATCGGCGGCGTGCTGGGCACCCTGTACACGAACACGGTGCTGACGCTGCTGCTGTCCGGAGCGGGCATTAACAAGGTTGATTTTATCGTACATGTGCCGCTGATCGCAGCCCTGTGCGCCGGACTGATCGGGTTCGCTTACGGCATCTCGATGCTGGTGTCCCGGGGGATCAAGCGCATTACGGCATACGGGTTGATCGCGGAGTAGACGCGATCGTGCTTGATAACTTAACAAAACCTCCCTATCGACCCGCGTCGATGTGGAGGTTTTGTTACTAAGTAAGCGGAGGGATGGCCTTCGAGCTATTGCCGTAAAGCAATGTAGATTTCGGCTTGTCCGTCGTTCGGATCGGTGCTCGGGCCGTAATATTCGAAATCGCCCGTGAACGCCCGGTCATTGCCGGTCTGCCGCGACCATTGCCAAATATCGGCCCAAGCCCGCTGCACCATCTCGATAACCGGTCCGCGCTCCGTGACGAATACGGCGTATGTCGCGGCTGGAACGGTGAAGGTCGTGACGGATTCGGGATATGTTCCCTGCGCCTCCTCCCGTACCTGTACGCCGACCAGCACTTCGTACTGTCCCGCATCGCCCCGCTCATAGTTGAAGTAGCAGCTATACAGGCCAGGCTGTTGCTGGCGGCCTGCCAGTTGTTCGCCGATACGGCGGGAGTAGAATTGTTCGAAGAGCGGGCCGATCTTGCCTGCGCCGCTTAATTCGTCGGCATTGTTCGTGCTTACGCGCATGCCGGCTACCGTGAAGGACGGAAGCTCTTCGATGCGGGCAGGAGCCAATGGCGTACGGGTTGTTTCGTCTTGTTTCATCGCTAATCATTCTCCTTGTAGTGGAATGGATCTAGTGTAAAACAAGTAACTTGACATCTATCTGTCAGGTTGAGGAGGGGCTTCGATATATTTTCGCAATTTGCTCTGCGCGGCTGGCGATGATCTCCCGCAGATGGGGAGGCTCCAGCACTTCGGCATGGTGGCCGAAGCCGAGAAGGAAGCTGTACAACCATTCGTCCTCCCGGTAAGCCTTCCTTACCAGCCAACAGCCGTCATCGGCCGGCACGAGCTCCTCGATGCCGAACCACTCCTCCGCCCTATGACGATCGCCGGCACGGAAGCGCAAGACGAACTCCGTCATCCGGAGCTGTTCGCTCGGGCTGGGGCTTGAGGCACTTGCTTGCGCCGGCAGCTCCCGGTGAATGAATGTTTGGCCGGTAGCGATCTCCAGCTCCTTCATTCTCTTCAGCTTGAACAGCCGGAACTGCTCTTTCTCCAGGCAATAGGCTTGCAGGTACCACTGTTTTCCTTTCAAAATGAGCCGGTGCGGCTCTACCATCCGATGCGATACTTCGCCGTGGGCATCGGAATAGATGAATCCCGTCACGAGGCCGCCGTCTGCCGCCTCCTTCAACAGCTGCAGCTTCGGCCGCAGCGTGTCGTTGCCGTCCCAAGGCGAGTAGTCGATAAGCACGCGGCTTGTCTTCTGCTGGAATTCATCGGAGTATGCGGGCGGAACGACGCTGTTGATTTTGTCCATGAGCCCCTGATGGTGCTTGTTGCCGTACGAGGTGGAGATGCTGCGGAGGGCGGTGAAGATGGCGGCAAGCTCGTCGTTGGTCAGCACGTTGCGGTCCAAGCGGTAACCCTCCGCCAGCCCGATCCCGCCGTTCGTCCCTTGATAGGTGATGATGGGGATGCCAGCTCTATTGATGACTTCGACATCCCGGTAAATCGTCCGTACGGACACTTCGAACCGCTCCGCGAGCTCTTTGGCCTGCACCATGCGGCGGTTCAGCAACAGAATAATGATGGATAAGAGTCTTTCCAGTTTCACAGCGGACCCTCCGTCCCGAAAGATAAGCAAAATAAATCTCTTTCCCGTATTGTCTCATTGGAAGGAAGGTCTGTCGATTGCCCGAACGGCAGGATTCGCATCCGATTGGACAGAATCAATAGATCAAGATGATGGATCATGGACAAGCTGAATAATAGACTAGCAGAGAGTGGGGATCCTGTATGAAACAAATCCACGTCGTCGGAGCCGTCATCGTCCGCGAAGGGAGCATTCTCTGCGCGCAGAGGGGCGCTGGCCAGTCGATGGCCTCCCTCTGGGAATTTCCCGGCGGGAAGATCGAGCCGGGAGAGACGCCGCAGGACGCGCTGAAGCGCGAGATCGCGGAGGAGATGCGGTGCGAGATCCTCGTCGGCGAGCAGGTGGAGTACACCGCCCACGCCTACGAGTTCGGCGTCGTGCATCTGACGACCTTCTACTGCGAGCTCCTGTCGGGCACGCCGCTGCTGACGGAGCATGCCGCGATCCGCTGGCTGCCGCCGGAGGAGCTGCTGTCGCTGAAGTGGGCGCCGGCGGATGTGCCGGCGGTTCATAAGATTATGGGCGATTTCTCATAGCCGCCTCTTTACGAAAGTTAGCCGCAGCCTACCTAGGCTGCGGTTTTCTTTTTCCCCCTCGCGTATGGAAGGCCGAACGGAATGGACACAATGCATAACAAAACGGATGATGCGGACGAAAACAGGGAGGTGGGCGGTCGATGAAAACACGGATGCGGATGCAGGAGGTGCGGCCTTTCCCCGCGAGGAGGACGCCTTACGCGGGAGATTTTATCGTGCTGGGCTACAAGGCGAGCGAGGACAGCTTCGTGGCGGGCATCCGGCGTGACGGCGGTATCGTGCCCGTGGGGACGTTCTCGCAGGGGATGAAGCCGGAGGAGAAGCAGACGCTAGTGCAGGCGATCATGGCGAACCGGAGCGGGAATGATGGCGACGGGACGGTGCGCGTGAAGCCGGGCATTTGCGTAGAGCTCGCGTTCGCTTCAGTCGAGAATGGCTTCCTCACTAGCCCCGCGTTCCGGTCGTTTCGTCTACAGGTGAAGTGGGAAACCTGCACCTGGAACAGGCTGATAACGGACAACGCAATCGCCGGCACCGAGGTGTCCGTCACAAGCCAGGATAAGCCACTCTGGCCGGCGTCCCGGCCGCCCGTCGACAAGGAAGCCTATCTCGCGTATTTGGCGCAGGTCGCGCCGGTGATGCTGCCGTTCCTGGCGAACCGGCTGCTGACGACGATCCGTTACCCTCACGGGGTGGCGGGCGAATCCTTTTATCAGAAAAACTGCCCCGACTACGCGCCGCCCTTCATCCGAACCGGCCTGCAGGACGGGATCAACTATATCATCTGCAACGACCTGATCACCTTGATGTGGCTGGGCAATCAGAATACGATCGAATACCATCTTCCGTTCAACCGGTTCGGAGAAGAGAAGCCGCTCGAGATCGTGCTCGATCTGGATCCTCCCGGTAGGGCGTACTTTCCGCTGGCGATCAAAGCGGCGGTCGAAATCCGAAGCATTCTCGACTCGTTCGGCGTGATCGGCTTTCCGAAGGTGTCGGGCAACAAAGGGCTCCAGGTGCACATTCCGCTGAATCCCGGCCTGAATCTCACCTACGACGATGCTCGGGCGTTCACCGCGTTCGTGGCTCAATATTTGGTCGAGCGGTACCCGGACAGCTTCACGACGGAGAGGCTGAAGAAGAACAGGGGCAACCGGTTGTATGTCGATTACATCCAGCATGCAGCGGGCAAAACGATCATCTGCCCTTACTCCCCCAGAGGGAACGAGCATGCGGGCATCGCGACTCCGCTCCGCTGGGAGGAGGTGAACGGCAGTCTGACGCCGGAGACGTACAGCATGCCGTTCGTGCTCAGGAGACTGGCCGAGGAGGGCTGCGCGATGGCGGACTACTTCGACACCGGGAACGAGCGGATCGCGAACGTCATTACGCTGCTTCGGGAGAAGGCGGGGGCGAAGAGGAAGCGGTGAGAGGTGGGCTTCTTTCGCGTCGCAATGGCGAGCGCGTTTCGTACGTGCAGAGCTTTCGACTCGTGTTTTGGCGAATGTTCGGAATATATTCAATGTCATTGTTCGGAAATTAGCTTAGAAACTTACGCGAAACCGTTGACATTCCGCCTCGATCGGAGTATTCTACTCAAGGCACAATATTTCGTATAACCTCACTAATATGGTGTGGGGGTCTCTACTAGGAACCGAACAATCCTGACTACGAGTATGGGCGAGCCGTATTTCGGCGTATCCTATACCAGTGGTTGGGATTTTTTGTGTATTTCATAAAAGGTGGAGGCATCGAGAGAGTATGGAAACCTTGTTTAAGCTCAAAGAACGGAACACCTCGGTCGGCACGGAGCTGCTGGCCGGCATCACGACCTTCTTCACGATGGTGTATATCGTCATCGTTAACCCCGGCATTCTCAGCCAAGCGGGCATGGACTTCCACGGCGTGTTCGTGGCGACGGTGCTGGCGAGCATCATCGGCACGCTTATTATGGGACTGGCTTCGAATTACCCGATCGCGATTGCGCCCGGCATGGGGTTGAACGCGTATTTCGCATTCAGCGTCGTCGCAGGCGAGGGACTCTCCTGGCAGACCGCGCTCGGCGCGGTGTTCGTGGCGGGCGTCCTCTTCATTCTGCTGTCGCTGACGTCGTTCCGCTACATGCTGCTCGACGCGATTCCTTCCAGCCTGAAGCACGCCATTACGGTCGGCATCGGCTTGTTCATTACGTTCATCGGCTTGCAAAATTCGAAAATGATCGTCGCTTCCCCGTCGACGCTGCTCACGATCGGCGATCTATCGGCGCCTATGACGCTGCTGACGATTATCGGTCTCGTTATTACGCTGATCCTGATGTCCTACCGGGTCAAAGGGTACTTGTTCATCGGGATGATCATTACGGCGATTATCGCTTATTTTATGGGGTTAATGGAAATGCCGGAGCAGATCGTGGCGCTGCCTAGCGGACTAGGCGCGACGGCGATGCAGATGGATATCGGCGGCGTGTTCACGCACGGCCTGTATGCGGTGATCTTCACATTCCTTCTCATCACGCTGTTCGATACGACGGGCACGATGCTCGGCGTGGCGGAGCAGGCGGGGCTCGTGAAGGATGGCAAGTTCCCTCGTTCGCGCGGCGCGCTGCTGGCGGACGCGATCGGCACAACGGCAGGCGCGGCGCTCGGGACAAGCCCGACTTCGGCTTACATCGAGTCCAGCGCGGGCGTAGCGGTCGGCGGCAGAACGGGCCTCACCGCGGTGGCAGTCAGCGCGCTGCTCGGCCTGACGCTCTTTTTCTCGCCGGTCGTGTCGGTGCTCGCATCGATCCCGGCCATTACGGCTCCGTCGCTGATCATCGTCGGCTTCCTGATGATCAGCGTCGTGTCGAAGATCGACTGGAGCGACTTCGACGTCGTGTTCCCGGCGTTCCTGATCATCGTCTTGATGCCGCTGACGTATAGCATTGCGACCGGTATTGGCGTTGGCTTCATCGCGTACCCGATCCTGAAAGCGGTTCGCGGCAAGTGGCGCGACGTTCATCCGATCTTCTATTTGTTCGCGGTGCTGTTCTTCATCCAGCTTGCGTTCTTCGGGCATTGATGAATGATTACGAGAAAGGAAGCTGCGTGATGCAGCTTCCTTTCTCGTCGGAGACCGTCATTCGACGGTCTCTTCTTCTCTCAACGTCGCGATCGGATGCAAAAAACGGTGATCGAAGGCATTCAACGCTTCGCCTGATTTCACTTTTTTCACCCAATCGGGATTAACCAAGGCACTGGTCCCGATTGCAACCAGATCGGCGTCGCCTTTTGCGAGCAAGGCCGCCGCCTGTTCCGGCTCGCCCAGCTTGCCGTTGGCGATGACGGGAAGCCCGCTGTAACGTCTGGCCAGCTCGGCAAGTGTCGGGCCGCCTTCCCCGAATGCCGGAGCGAAGGCTTTATATTCGGTGGTATGGATATAGTGGGGGGACGCCGCTCTTAACCGTTCGAAAATGATCTTGGCATCGGTTTCGCCGTCAGCCCATTTGTGATGGAAATCGTTCACCTTCCCTTGCGAGATGCGAACGCCAACCAAGTAATCCGGGCCTACGGCAGCGCGAATCGCTTCCAGCACCTCCGCGACGAACCGGATTCGCGACTCCGTCGAACCGCCGTATTCATCCGTTCTGCGGTTCGTATAGTCCGTGATGAATTGATCCAGAAGGTAGCCGTTTGCCGCATGAACTTCCACACCGTCAAAACCGATCTGTTTCGCGCGGATAGCGGCTTGCGCGAAGCTTTCCGCCACCGCCCGGATGTCCTCCCGAGTCATTTCCCTCGGAATGGCGAACTCTCCGCTCCCGCCGTGGTCTTCCAGCATCGTTCCGACCGGTCTCACCGCCGATGGAGCGATAGGCGTGAAGCCGTCGTGCTGAACGAGCGCTCCCGCATGCATCAACTGCGCGACAATCCTGCTCCCTCCTTGCTGAACGGCTTGAACGATTGGCCGCCATGAGTCGGCCTGCCGATCGTTGGCTATGCCGGGCTGATTCTCGTAGCTCCGGCTGTTCGCCAGATCCGGATAAATCCCTTCCGTGATGATGAGGCCGAAACCGCCCTTCGCAAAGCGGGAGTAGTAGCGGGCCATACGGTCGTTCGCTTCGCCGGACGGTTCCGCGCTGGTTCGAGTCATCGGCGACAGCACCACCCGGTTCGGCAAGGTTAATGAGCCTAATTGAAATTTTGTGAAAAGATGGGGACTGCTTTTCATCTAGAAAACCTCCTTCTAAATTAGAATCGCGGCTTGCCTGCGATTTTTTTTTGTGTTCTTGTATTGCATTGTAAGTCTGTAATTACATATAGTAAAATGATCAAAAGAGATAATGTCATCAAAAATTTTGATGTCAAAGGCGAGGGAATTCGGGTGGAACTAACCGATTTGAGAGTGATGTTGGCCATTATGAAGGAAGGTAACATTACCCGGGCGGCGGAGAAGCTGGGTTATGTCCAATCGAATATCACGACGAGGGTTCGCAAGCTGGAGCAGGAGCTCGGCGTGCAGCTTTTCCACAGGAACACGAAGGGAGTCGTTCCTACGGAGAAAGGGCTTCTATTCAGTCAGTACGCCTCCAAAATATTGCATATGGTCGAGGATGCCGCCCTGGCTGTCAAAGAGCCGGATCAACCGTGCGGGCCGCTTGCCATCGGCGTTGTGGAGACCATCGCATCGTCGGCGGCATTTATTAGAGCGCTAAGCGATTTTCAAAGCAAATACCCGGAGGTTTCATTATCGCTTGTGACCGGCACTTCGCCGCAAAATTACGCCAAGGTACAAAACCGCGAGTTGGACGGCGCTTTCTGCACAGGAGAATACGACCTGTCTCAGGTGCAAGTCGCCTATGAGATCCAGGAAGAAGTATTCCTGTTTCAAGGCGGACAAGACCCGGGTTCTTCCGCTCCCGATGTAGCGAAGGCGTCGTGGATTGTGTTTCCCAAAGGGTGTCCTTTGCGCGCTTCCATTGAAAACTGGGTTCAAACCAAGGGAGCGGCTTCCATGAACATGATTGAGGTGAGTACGCTGGATACGATGCTGAATTGCGTACGTTCCGGAATCGGTTACGCGCTTCTGACCGAGTCGGTCGTGACCGCGGACGATCGGCGTCTTCGTGTCCACTCGGTACCGCAGCCATATCGCTTCGTGACGACGCGTCTTATTTCCCGGAAGGAGCAATTCCGCAGCAAAGCGTTCTCGGCCTTCGCGAAATGCGTGGAGTCAGCGGGAAAAGCTTCGGCACTGGAATCCTAACTGACAGACATATTCACAAACTAAATATATCATGATATATTAGTATACAAATAGATATGGCTATTGGATGAGGAGGATTACCGGATGCCGAACGATTCGACGTCGAAGCCGATGTACGAGCAAATATTCGAGGCGCTGCGCGACCAGATCAGGGAAGGCAAATACGCCGTGGGGGAGCGCGTCCCATCGGAGAAGGAGCTCGGAGACGAGTTTCAGGTGAGCCGGATTACGAGCAAGAAAGCGCTGGAGCTGCTGGCGATGGACGGGTATATCGTTCGGCAGCCCGGCAGGGGATCGTTTGTCGCCGAGCCCGGACGCCAGGGCTCATCGGTAAGCGGTTCAACATCGAGCCAGCCGAAGCAGCGGAGAGCGGCCGCGGCGGGCAGGAGGCTCATCGGCCTCATCATGACCGATTTCGGCGACGCGTACGGCAACGGGCTGGTCTACGGGATGGAGCAGGCGTCCCGCGACCACGACTCGTACCTCGTCCTGCGCCGGTCGTTCGGCATTCCGGCGAACGAAGAGGAAGCGATCAAAGGCTTGCTGGAGCTGGGCGTGGACGGACTGATCATTTTGCCGGCGCAGGGGGAATACTTCAACGCGGAAATACTGAAGCTGGTCATCAGCCAGTTCCCGTTCGTGCTCGTCGACCGGCATTTGAAGGGCTTGTCCGCGGGCTCCATCAGCACGGACAATGTGACCGGCGCGGCCAAAGGGACGAACCATCTGTTCGAGCTCGGCCACCGGCATATCGCGTTCCTGACGCCGCCGCCGATGGATACGACCGCGATCGAGGACCGGATCGAAGGGTTCATCCAGGCGCATGCGGAGCGGGGCGTCGTCGTGGACCGCGACATTTGGATCACGGACATTACGTCCACGCTGCCTACCGCGTACGTCGAGGAGAACAAGCGGAAGGACATCGAGAAGATCAAGGCACATCTGCAGAAATATCCGCATATTACGGCGCTGTTCGCGACCGAATACAATATTGCTCTGCTCGCGTCGGAGGCGGCCAAGGAGCTGGGGCTTGCGGTGCCGGACGATCTATCGATCATCTGCTTCGACAGCCCGTATCGGAACGGCGTGCAGCCGTATACCCATCTGAGGCAAAATGAAGAGGAGATGGGAAGGCTCGCCTTCGAACACGTGCTGAGGCTCCGCGACGGAGAGCAGCTGCCAAACCGCGTCCTGCTGGACGCGGAGCTGATCATCGGCAGCTCGACGGGAGCGGCGAAGGCTCGCACGACTTAAGCGTGGCAGGCGGGCATATGCGCATGATGAGCATAGGAGGAACGATGGCGATTAGGCCATCGTTTCTTTTTTTAGTTGGGGCCAGCGGCGCGGTGCGGGTGCGGGGGAGCTCTAACGACACGATTAATCGTTAACGCATCAGCGGAGGCGGTTGGAGGAGCGATAACGATCCAATATGTCGCTACTGATAGGAGAAGCGGGGTGTGAGCGATCATAACGACACGCCTGATCGTTAATGCAGCAGCAGAGGCAGTGGAATGTGCTGCAGCGATCAGTAATGTCGTTACGGGTGCGAGAAACACAATGCGAGGAGCCACAACCACACGACGGATCGTTAACGCACGCATCGGCGGAGGCCGCGGGTACGTACGCTAACGATCCACCTCACGCGAAATATGTCGCATAATAGTATACCAATTAAAACAAAGGACATATTGGTATACGTATGACTCAAATATTTATATTGACATACTAAATAGATGCCAATATAATCAAAAATGTAAGCGGTTAACCGCAAGAATACGATCGATCGCAAACACGGTTTACGAGAGGGAGGTAGCGGCTTGAAGCAAACGTCTCCGCAAACGCCATTTTCGATCCAGTCCATAATTGAGCAGATTACCGAGAAATGGGGCCACGGCAGCAAAATCGGGGGCATGTTCGAAAAATGTTATATCAATACGTTACAGACGACGATCCGGAGGAAGGAGGACGGCACGACCTTCGTCATCACGGGCGACATTCCCGCGATGTGGCTCCGGGATTCCGCGGCGCAGGTGAGACCGTATCTGGTGCCGGCCGCGACGGACAACGACCTGGCCGACATGATCGCCGGAGTCGTGCAGCGGCAGCTGGAATGCATCTTGATCGATCCGTACGCGAACGCGTTCAACGAGACGCCGAGCGGTAAGGGCCATCACGAAGATTTGACCGAGATGAGTCCGTGGCTGTGGGAGCGGAAATACGAGATCGACTCGCTCTGCTATCCGATTCAGCTCAGCTATCTGCTGTGGCGGAATACGGGGAGGACGCAGCAGTTCAACGAGACGTTCCGGGAGGCCGTCCAAGCGATTCTGAAGCTGTGGCGCACCGAGCAGCATCACGAGACGAAGTCGCCTTACACATTCGAGCGACGGAACTGCCCGCCGACGGATACGCTGACCCGGGAGGGGAAAGGCAGCCTAACCGGCTACACGGGCATGACTTGGTCCGGCTTCCGGCCGAGCGACGATGCCTGCACGTACGGCTACTTAATACCGGCGAATATGTTCGCCGTCGTCGTGCTCGGCTACCTCGCGCAAATCGCGGAAGAGGTGCTCCTCGACGACGAGCTCCAACAAGAAGCGATCAAGCTTCGCGACGAGATCGAACAGGGCATCGAGCAACACGGCATCGTCGACCATCCGAAGTACGGCCGGATGTACGCGTACGAGACCGACGGCCTCCGCAACCACAACCTGATGGACGACGCGAATGTGCCGAGCTTGCTCGCGGCCCCTTATCTGGGCTACAAAAACGCGGACGACCCGGTGTACCTCAATACGAGACGCTTCGTGTTGAGCGAAGACAACCCGTACTTCTACCGGGGAGAGGCCGCGGAAGGAATCGGCAGTCCCCATACGCCGGAGCGATACATTTGGCCGATCGCGCTGGCCATACAAGGACTAACGGTGAACGACCAGGAGGAGAAGGCGCGGCTGCTGGAGCTGCTTGCCCGCACGGACGCCGGGACCGGCTTCATGCACGAAGGCTTCCATGTGGATGATCCCGCCGAGTACACAAGGCCGTGGTTCTCCTGGGCCAACATGATGTTCAGCGAGCTGGCGATGGATCATGCCGGCCTGCGCGTCAAGAAACAGTAACAAGCCGGGGAAAGGCCATCGCCAACCGGCGAATATAAAGCGTTTTCATTCGATGAGATGAAAAGGGAGGCAATCGGTATGAAGAGATGGTTATCGCTTGTCACGTTAACGGCCATGTTGGTTACGGCAGCTTTCGGGTGCAGCAACGGCAACGGCGGCTCGAACGGCGGGAACGGCGGAAATGGCGGCAGCGGCGGCTCGGGAGACGGCGGCGGCAAGCCCGTCGAGCTGACGTTCTGGGGCGACTGGGGCGGCGAAGGGCAGAAGCAGTTCGAGACGATGGTGGACGCTTTCAACAAATCGCAGGACCGCATCCGAGTCAAATACGTGCTGCAGCAGGACATGATTACGAAGTTCCTGACGGCGGCCACCTCCGGAGGCGCTCCGGACATCCTGTTCTGGGACAGATGGAGAACGTCGCTGTACGCGCCGAAGAACGTGCTGCATCCGCTGGATGAATACATGGCCAAGGACGGCCTCGACAAGAGCGCTTTTTACGAGGAATCGATCAAGGAGCTCTCCTACAAGGATAAGCTGTACGGTCTGCCGCTGACGGTCGACGCGCGCGCCCTCTTCTACAATAAGAAGCTGCTGGACGAAGCCGGCGTGACGCCTCCGACGACATGGGCGGAGCTGGAGGAAGCTGCGGTCAAGACGACCAAGTGGAACGGCGACAAGCTGGAGGTGGCGGGCTTCTCCCTCGGCGACAACGGTCTGTTCAACATGTATCTGCAGCAGGCGGGCGGATCGATGCTGTCGGAGGACGGCCAGAAGACGAACTTCAACACCGAGCAAGGCAAGTCCGTCTTAAGCTTCTGGAACAAGCTGCTGAACGAAGACAAGGTGTACAAAGTCGGCTTCGAGCAAGGTCTCGGCGAAGGGACGGACGCGTTCGTCACCGGCAAGCTGGCGATGCATTATACCGGACCATGGATGCTGAGCACCTACAAGAAATACGGCAAAGACCTCGACTTCGGCATCGTGCCTCCTCCGGCCGGACCGAACGGGGACAAAGGCAGCGTCATGGGCGGCTTCGGCCTCGTCATTCCGGAAGGCGCCAAGCATAAGGAAGAGGCGTGGGAGTTTATCAAGTGGTGGACGGCGAACAAGGACAACGCGCTGCTCTGGGCCAAAACAAGTCTCAACATGCCGGGTCTCAAAGAAGCGCTCGAGGACCCGTTCTTCAAAGACGATCCGTTCTGGCAGCCGTTCATGGAGACGCTGGAGTTCGCGAAGATCCGTCCGGCGCATCCGGGCTACTCCGTCATGGAGAACGACGGCCTCATTCCGAACCTGCAGCTGTACCAACAAGGGGAGCAGAGCCTCGAGGATACGCTTGCCAAGGCGCAGTCGCAAGGCGACAAGCTGCTGGCGGATAACGCCGAGGTGAAGTAACGAGCCCAACGGCATACGGCCAAAAATAAACCGAAAGCGGCGAGGGGGGATCACCTCCCTCGCTGCCTTCTCATTAAGCCTCAAGGAGGGATCCCGTGTGGCTTCCATCGGCAAGCTAAACCGCCATCAGGCGAAGATGGCTTATCTGTTCATCACCCCGACGATGCTGCTCTTCCTCGCGTTTACGATCATTCCGGTGGTGATGGCGCTGTTCCTCAGCTTCACCAATTACGACGTCGTCAGCCGGATGGACTTTGTCGGCATCGATAACTACAAGCGGCTGACAGACGACAGCTTGTTCTGGCAGACGTTTAAAAACGTGTTCTACTACGCCGTTATTTTCGTGCCGCTCAACATCCTAATATCGCTGCTGCTCGGCATGCTCATGAATTTCAAGCTTCCCGGCGTCCGCGTGTTCCGCACGATGAATTATTTGCCGACGTTAACGTCCGCCGTTGCCGCAGCTACCGTGTGGATCTGGCTGCTGCATCCCGAGTTCGGCCTCGTGAACGGCATCCTGAGCTACTTCGGCGTCGTAGGCCCGGCTTGGCTCGCGCAGACGGAGACGGCGATGCTGTCCATCATTCTCGTGACGCTGTGGCAATCGGTCGGCTCCAACATGATCATCTACATCGCCGGCCTCCAGGGCATCCCGGAATATCTGTACGAATCGGCGAAGCTGGACGGGGCGACCGCCTTCGACCGGTTCCGCTACATTACATGGCCGCAGCTTCGCCCGACGACGTTCCTCGTGAGCACGATGTCGATCATCGGGGCGCTGCAGCTGTTCGACCAGGCGTTCGTCCTGACGCAGGGCGGACCGGGCAACGTCACCAAGACGCCGGTCTACCTGATCTACCAGCAGGGCTTCAACCAGCTGCAGATGGGCTACGCGTCCGCGCAGGCGTTCATCCTGGCCATCGCCATTCTCATCTTCTCGTTCATCAACATGCGCATTAACAAATCGGAAGAGCCGATCGTATAGGAGGGGACGGTATGAAAACACAACCATCAAACCGCGGCGCCGCCGCCATGCCTGCAGCCCCGCTCATCTCCTATCCGGCGCGGAACGCTATCGGCCAAGCAGCGTTCTATGCGGTCAGCATCGCGATCGCCGTCTTCATGTTCCTGCCGTTCTTCTGGAGCATCATGACGTCGCTGAAGCCGAGCGAGGACATCTTCTCGATTCCGATCCGCTGGCTGCCGACGGAGGTGACGCTCGAGCATTACCGGCAGGCGTTCACGACCGTGCCGTTCGGGCTGTATTTCTGGAATTCGCTTGTCCTGGCGGTAGCCGGCGTGCTCGCGAACCTGTTCTTCGGCTCGCTCAGCGGGTACGCGTTCGCGAAGCTGCATTTCCGCGGCAACAAGGCGATGTTCCGCGTTCTGCTCGCCGCGATGATGATTCCGGGCATCGTCACGATGATCCCGAGCTTCTACGTGCTGAAGCACTTCCCGCTGATCGGGGGGAATGATCTGTTCGGCGGCGGGGGCAACGGCTTCTTGAACTCGTTCTGGGGCATAATCCTGCCGGGCGCGTCGGGCTCGTTCGCGGTCTTCTTCATGCGGCAGTTCTTCCTGACACTGCCGTCGGACATGATGGAGATGGCGCGGATCGAGGGCTGCAAGGAATTCCGCATCTTCTGGAACATTTATTTACCGCTGACGAAACCCGCGCTCGCGACGCTTGGCATCTTCACGTTCCAGGCCGGGTGGAACAGCTTCCTGTGGCCGATGATCATCCTGAACGATCCCGAGAAGGCGACGATCCAGATGGGGTTACAAGCATTCTCGTACAATTACCAGACGGATTACGGCCCGATGATGGCCGGCGCGCTGATCGCGATCCTGCCGATTCTGGTGCTGTTCTTGCTGTTGCAGAAATATTTTGTCCAGGGCATCGCCTTCACCGGCGTGAAAGGATAGGAGGCAGCATGAAGCGACAACGAAACAAATGGCTGGCAGCTGCGGTCGTCGCCGTCGTTGCGATCACCGCGATTGCCGCGGCCTGGCAGAGCGGCCTGCTGCGGCAGGTGTTCGGCGGGGAGGCGGTCGGCGTATGGGCGGAACGGGCCGAGGAAGCGCAGCAGCAATTCCAGACGTCGTTCTGGGACGAGGGGCGCGGGCTCTACAATAACGCCGCTCCTTGCATGCTGCAGCTGTGCACCGACCCGTTCAACTATTGGTGGCTCGCGCACGCGGTCGATGTCCTTGTCGACGGCTACGAGCGGTCGGGAGATGAGCGATATGCGGAGCAGCTGGCGAAGCTGTACCAAGGCATTTTGGACCGCAACGCCGGCGTCTTCCCGAACGAGTACTACGACGATATGGAATGGATGGCGCTTGCTTGGCTGCGCGCTTACGACGCGACGGGCGAGGAACGCTACAAGGAAGCGGCGCTTGTCTTGTGGGAGGATATTCAGACGGGCTGGAACGACGAGATGGGCGGCGGGATTGCTTGGCGCAAGACGCAGCTGGACTACAAGAATACCCCGGCCAATGCGCCAGCCGTCATTCTCGCGGCTCGGCTGTACCAGCGGTTCGGCAGCGAGGATGATCTCGCCTGGGCGCGGCGAATTTACGACTGGCAGAAAACGAACTTGGTCGATCCGGATACCGGTCTCGTATGGGACGGCATGAACCGCATGGGAGACGGCTCCATCGACAAGGACTGGAAGTTCACGTACGGCCAGGGCGTTTATATCGGAGCGGGAGTCGAGCTGTTCAGGGCGACGGACGATGCCTCGTATTTGGAGAATGCCCGCAAGACGGCCGCGAATTTGCATGAAGCGTTCACGAGCCCGGCGACCGGCATGCTTCCTTCCGAGGGGGAGGGAGACGGCGCCTTGTTCAAAGGCGTGCTCGTTCGGTACGTGGGCGAGCTTATAGTGCTGGACCCGGAGCATGAGTCGGCTCGGAAGCTTGCGGAGCTGCTCGAGACAAACGGAGACAGCTTGTGGGAATACGGGCGCGGCGCCGATTCGGCGCTGTTCAGCAACTCTTGGGCGCAGACGCCGGACGAGGTCGTCCAGCTTAGCACGCAGCTGAGCGGCATGATGCTGCTGGAGCAGCTTGCGCGGTTGGAGGCGCAAGGCGGGAAGTAGGCGCGCGGTTCGCGGCTTTGCGGCCTCGCGGCAACCAGCAGCAGCGTGGTCCGAACTGAGGGCAGGCATAGAGACGGAGCGATCAGAATACGAAGACAGAGGCGAAGCAGGGAGTGGGAAGCATGGAATGGAACAGACGGGCGGACGAAGCCCAGGCGGCTCTCGGCCGTTTCTTTTGGAATGACGCAATCGACATGTTCAATATCGAGACGCCTTGTCCCGACGGGGCGTGCAATACGATCTTCCATTATTGGTGGATGGCGCATGCGGTCGACGCGCTGACGGACGGCTACCTGAGAACGGGCGAGATGGGCTATGTCGTTCGGCTCGAGCGGCTGTATGACGGGTTGCTGCGCAGGAACGGAGGCGCGTTCCCGAACGAGCTGTACGACGACATGGAATGGATGGCCATCGCATGGCTGCGGGCTTACGGAGCAACCGGCATCGAGCGGTTCAAGGAAGCGGCGCTCATCCTGTGGGAGGATATTAAAACCGGCTGGAACGATCATATGGGCGGGGGCATCGCCTGGCAGAAGTCGCAGCTGGATTACAAGAACACCCCGGCCAACGCGCCGGCGGTCATCCTGGCCGCAAGGCTGCACCGGGAGCTCGGCGGAGAGGAGTATCTCGACTGGGCGCTGCGCATCTACGAGTGGCAGAAGAGCCATCTCGTCGATCCGGACAGCGGCTTCGTCTGGGACGGGATGAACCGGACCGGCGACGGCGCGATCGACAAGGACTGGAAGTTCACGTATTGCCAGGGCGTCTATATCGGAGCTGGTGTGGAGCTGTACCGGATTACTGGGGACGAAGCCTACTTGCAAGACGCAATCCGGACGGCCGAGGCGACGCGCAGCGAGCTTGCGGATAACGCGACGGGGCTGTTCCCGGACGAAGGGGACGGCGACGGCGGACTGTTCAAAGGCATCCTTGTCCGTTATTTGGCCGAGCTCGCCAAGGAGGCGCCGGCGCGATCGGCGGCCGAAGGACTGCTGCTGGGCAACGCGAGCGCGCTGTGGAGCAGGGGGCGCGACGCGAAGCGCCAGCTGTTCCATACCGACTGGTCGTCGCCGCCGGCCGAGCGCGTCACGCTCAGCACCCAGCTCAGCGCGGTCATGCTGCTCGAGCGGGCGGCGGAGCTGGAGAAGAGCGGGCTGGAGGAAGCTTCGGCTTAACCGCTAGGAATGAAAGAGGGGCTGCCCAAGGAGTAACGAACCTTGGAGCAGCCCCTTCTTGCGGCATGCGTTAGATTTTGAATTGCGCCAGCTTCTCCAGAAGCTCCTCCACCATCCTGCTGAGAGCCGCGGAGGAAGAAGCGATCTCTTCCATGGACGCAAGCTGCTCTTCGGAGGCGGCAGCTACGCTCTGCGAATCGGCTGCGGCCTTGGAGGCCAGTTCGGCTAGCTGCGACACGTTGTCCGACACGAGATCCGTGCTTGCGGACATTTGCTGCGCGGACGAGGACACTTCCTGGATCTGCATATTGACCGCAGTCATCTCTGACAGGATGCTCTGGAAGCGCTCCTGGCTGCCCCCAATGCTCTGCACGCCGCTCCGGACCTTCGCGTTCCCCGCAGCCATCGTTGCTGCAGCTTTGCCGGTATCCTTGCGAACCGCCTCGACGAGGCCGGTCACTTCTTCGGCGGCTTGTTTGGTCTGGTCCGCGAGCTTGCGAATCTCGTCGGCAACGACGGCGAAGCCCCGTCCATGCTCGCCTGCCCGCGAAGCCTCGATGGCGGCGTTCAAGGCAAGGAGGTTGGTCTGCTTGCTAATATTCGCGATGATGTCGATCATCCCGCCGATCTGCTCGGACCGCTCCTCCAGACGCTTAATGGAGGCAGCCGTCTCCTCCACGGAGCGCATGACCTCTCCCATCTCCGTCACAACGGTCTGAAGCTCGTCGCTGCCTTGTTTCGTTTGGTTCGTCACGCCATCGGCTGTCGCGGACACGGAGGATGAAAATTCCGCGATACGCTCCGCGCCAACCTTGATCTCGCTCATGGAACGGGACGAATCCGACGCTTGGTCGTTCTGCGCCATCGCGCCTTCCGCGATGCTTCCGACCGCGGCGGCGACGGTATGAGCCGCGCCGCTGTTCTGTTCGGCGCTTGCGCTCAATTGCTCCGAGGTGGCGCCGACCGTCATGGACAAGTCGGAGACCAGCCTGAACATCTCGCGCAGCTTCCGGGTCATCTCGTTGAAGTAGCCGCTCATGATGCCGATCTCGTCGCCGGAGCGTACGGTCATCTCCTGCGTAAGATCTCCCTGCGCCATCAGCTGCAGCTTGCCGGACAAGGCGCGCAGCGGCTTCGTAACCATTATTCGGATCATGAGCGTCAGGATGGCGATCAGGACTACGATGCCCGCGGCCGATTCGAGAAGCGCCGTCAGCCTTGTTTGATGGTAATCCGCCAGAATGACGTCTTCGGATATCGAAGCCTGCGTGTACCAGGTCTGCTCGCTGCCGGGCATAGGGATCGGCTCGAACACGCGCAGCACCCGGTCTCCTTTGGAATTCACCGTATAGCCTTCCGTACTGGAGCCTGCTTCGACCTTCTTCCACAGCTCCGCTTTCTCCGGGTTATCGCCAAAATGCTGCAAAATCGAATCCGGATCGTTCGGGTTGGCTACGTACATGCCGCTTCCCGTAATTAACGACACGTAACCGCCCAATGGCTCGTACTTGCCGGCGTCCTCTTGCAGCTGCTCCACCGTCAGATCGAGGCCGACGATGCCGAGAAACTCGCCTTCCAGGCTTAGGATAGGCTGAACGATGGGCATCAAATTCGTCTTCACGCCGCCGGCTTCGTATTCATATGGTTCAATGTACGTTAGCTGCTTGCTTGCTTTCGGCAGCAAATAGTAATCCCCGGCTCCCGGCTTCTCGTAATCGACTAGCGGCTCCATCTGAATGCGGCCGTCGACTTTAATCAGATAAGGGATGAACCGTCCCGATGCATCGTCGTAAAGCGATTTATTCCGGTTCGCCTCGTCATTGCCGTCGAATGCGTTCGGTTCCCATAGCGTATACATCGCGAAGAGATCGGAGCGCTGGCTGAGCGTATGCTGCATAATGCCAATGACTTGTTCCCTGGAAAGGGATTGATCCATGCGGGTAGCGGCCATCTGCTCGGCCAGCGACTTCAGAGTAGCCTGCATGGACGACAGCCGGATCTGCAGATCCGTGGCGTATTGCACGCCGGCGTTTCGTCCTTCCAGCTCGCCCTTGGCCATGCTCAAGGTTTGCAGCTGGCTCATATTCATCATGAGGATCGAACCTAGCACGAGCAGAACCGATAGCGCCAGCACCAGGGTAACCTTCATGGAGAGGGAAAATTTCTTGAAAAATGTCATTGGTCTCACCCCAGTTCGTAGATTAGAATATGTTTCGTCATTTTTCGACAATTTTTGAATAGCGTGACGAAAAATTTACATTCCCTTAACAAAAGTATCTCTTTGCAAAAAAAAAGACCGCGCCACTATCCTTCGCAGGAGGTTGTGGCACGGCCTTTATTCGTCGTTTATAGCGCTCGCATCCGGTTGTTCCGCGGGTTATGCTCGACCTCTGCGAGACCAAGCGCTTCCAGCAGCGGCGGCACGTACATGCCGAAGCGTCCGCGGAAGCCTTTCTTCAGGCCGTACCAGCCGCCGACCGGATTCTCGGGCGAACGGCCCCAAGCCTCGACCGTGCCATCCTTTGGCGGCTTCTGCTCGTCGGCGCTGCCGAGCTCCATCCAGTCGCCGTGCTGCTTCAGCATGGCATGAAGGTCTTCGATGCAACGGTAATCGTAATGCAGCACGGTTTTGCCGACCGTGCAGACGAGGATGGCTTTGCCGTCCTTTTCGTCTTTGTACATTTCATATTCGGACGTTTGCGGAGGCGTCTTCAGCTTCCACGGATTATCTTTGGTTCCGAGCTCGGTGGACATCGCTTGCAGCTCCTTTGGAGGTTTAGGATTTTTTGGCTTTCTTCTTCGCGGGTAGCTTCTCCGGCAGCGTCTCCGCCCATGCGAATGAACGCTCCAGCCAAGCCGTGATCCTCTCCGGCTCCTGCTTCCAGCCGACGGGGAGGGCGACGTATTCCTTCATGGCCCGGCCCGGCATCGGGCTGAACTCGGACGCGCCGTCGATCGCGAGCAGCTCGGCCCTCAGGTCCTCCGGCAGCCGGACGAAGATCTGCTCGCCGAATAATCCGGCGAACATGTTGCCGTTGATGAAGGCTCCAAGATTGCCGAACATCGGTTTGATCAGTATATGAGGATGGCTTGGCATCGCCCGCGATAACAGCTCTTTGGCGTCTTGCGGCGGTTTCGGAAAGGACATCTTATGTTCTCCTGTTCGGGTGGTTTTTTGGGCCCTAGGCCAGAATAATGCAAATCAAGGCGCATTGCAAAACCATGGAGCGTCTGGGTAGGCAATAAGCCGAGAAAATCGTGTTACAGTGGCGACCGAAGCGTCTGGTCAGGCAATAGACCGAGAAAATCGTGTTACAGCGGCGACCGAAGCGTCTGGTCAGGCAATAGACCGAGAAAATCGTGTTACAGCGGCGATCGGAGTGTCTGGGTAGGCAATAGGCCGAAAAAGTCGTGTTACAGTGGCAATCCGAGCGCCTTGGTGGGCAATAAGCCGAGAAAATCGTGTTACAGCGGCGATCGGAGCGCGGGATGCATATTCCAGGGGATGACAAGGTTACATTAATTTTGTGATGCGATAGGGAAGCGGCCAATTTAACGGAAACGGGTGTGCGGATATGAAGAAGAAAGCGATAGCGCTGCTCATTGCGATGGGTTCGATCGGAGCTTGGGCCCCAATGGTGCCGAACGCTCCTTCGATCGTGGCCGCTGCGGCGACGCTGGATGTTGATTTGTCCACGATCATTATTAAAAGCGAAACCGCAGCCAGCGAAAAGGCTTTGATCGAGGAGGCTGATGTCATCGTGTATGGCTGGTTCGACAGCGCCGATCAGGAGACGCCGACGGGGCGGGCGGTGCCGGGGGCGCAGGGACGGATGTTCGTCAATTTCCAGCAAACCTTCCATGTCGAGAAGCGGCTGAAGGGCGAGCCCAAGCAGCTGCTGCGCGTTCTCTCGACGGGCGTCGAACCGATGGCGGACGGCGGGGACCCGCTGAATCACGCGTATACGGGACCGTTAATAGAAGGGGAGTACATCTGCTTCCTGACGCAGATCGGCGGCTCGGGGCTATATCGGCTTGCCGCCGGCTGGCAGGGCGTGTATCCGGTCCACGGCGGCAAGACGATCGCGCTCGAAGACGAGGGGTTTCCCCAGCTGGGCGGCTTAACGGTCGAGCAGATGGAGCGGCGCGTGAGGGCGAGATGAGACAACGCCGTGCAATACGCCAGATATGAATTTGGAACCTTCGCGTTTGCGTGCGTCACGCAAACGCGAAGGTTTTTTTGCAGGTTTCATGATGGATAAGCCGCCCTCACTTCTCCGTAAAGGAACCGAAGTCGGTAATTTTCACCTTGCAGGTTATCGTGACCTGCGAACGGCTGAACGTCCGATCCCAATCATCCTTGACCTTCCTCCAGACGGCCGGCTTCTCGATAGCCAGTCTTTGCCCGAAGCCTGCGACGTCGGTCTTGTATTTGGTCTGCAGCTTGCGCAGCAGGTTCTGCATCTTCTCCTGGAGTTTCTCTTCGAACTGCTCCTCGAGCTCCTCGGCGTACTCGTTCGTGGTGGGGTGGGCTTGCTCGTCCCAGGTTTCGATGAGTCGGCCTTCGGTTTCGATGCCGACCTTGAACGAGATTTGTTCCCCTTCCGTTCGGGGAGTGATCTTGCTTTTCATAGACAGGAGTTCGTAGGTAATCGGCTGGCCGTTCCTGTCGTAGGCTTTGATCGGTCCGGCATCGCCTCCGCCAATCAGCCAGTTCAGACTTTCCGTATCCTCCTGGTTTAAGGACCCGATAAAACGGCCGGTAGAACCGTTGATGATTCCTGCGCCGGACAGCTGGATCTCGCCGCCTCCGGTTACCAGTGTCTGTAAGACGAAGCTCTTTCTCGAGTGGGTCAGCGAATCCAGCTTGGTCAAGGTAACGGGATCGAGCACCTTGCTGGTCCGGGATTGGTTGCGGTGCATGCCCGCGATATGAAACGAAGGAACTTCGCCCGGCATCTTGCTGATTAACGTTTCTCTTGCTGGTCCATCGCTTAGATAGACCAAGGTGCTGGGGCGGATATTGTTATCCCGGAGCAGGAAGTCCGTAATTTGCTCGATCGATTGTTTGCGCAGCAGATCGACGGAGATGACGACGACTTTCAGATGATGTCCGATAACGGGCCTGTCCAGGCGAATCGAGAATTGCCGAAAAATCTCGAATATGGAGTCTCCGCTACCCGAAACGTTCATATAGGCGGATTGCTTGCCGCTCTGATCTTTGCCCTGGTTTCCTTTGGATTTGATAGGCGCGACTTGAATCGTGACCATGACGCGATTCCGTTTCGCATAGGTTGAGCCCTTGCCTTCGAGCTCCTTCTCGACAGGGGCGGGTTGGCCTTTGTCCATGGCCAGCCCGGTAGACAGGGCCAAGTCCTCGATCTCGTTGCTGCTCCAGCAGCCAGCCAGCGGAACGAGCAGGATGGAGATGGCCAGAACGAGAAGGGAGCGGCCGCATCGTCTATACATGCTGCTTCAGTCCTTTCACGCGCACCAGCCAGATAAGAGACAGCAGTACCGGCACCAGCAGGAACAAGCCGATCCCCATCATCCCGATCGCGTCTCCGAGGTGGAACAGATCATTGAGGCTCTTGGGAGCCATGGTGGACAGGAAGAGAACCGGGAGCAATCCGTAGATGACCGGCTGATAGGAAACGTTGAAAATTTGGGATACACCCAAGGACGATTGGAAGAAGAAGCTGCAGAAGTTGCAGAACATCTGCATGAGCCAAATCACCATCAAGGGAAATTCCAGCCGCTCCACGAAAAATCCGGTAACCTCGAAGCTTCGGATGAGGTCGATCGTCGGCCATGTGCTGGTAATCACGGAATCGACGGACATGCCGCCCACGACGACGATAATGGTGACGAGATAGACCGCCAGCATGATGGTTATTCCTCCAATCATGGCCTTCACGGCCTGGCGCGGATGCTCCATATAAGCGACCAGCGTCAGGATCACTTCGCAGCCGGTATAGACCAGGATAGACGACTTCAGCCCGGCAAAGACGGGAAGGAGGCCTTCTCCGAGAACGGGTCGCAGATTGTTGATGTCGAACAGGCGCAAGCTTACCCCGAAGGAGACGAAAAGCACGAGCATGGAGATCGGGAATACGATCTGATTGACCCTGGCAATGGAGTTGATCCCGCCGCCCACCAGATAGGCGCCTAACCAGATGAACGGCAGCACAATGGCCCACATAGGCGTTCCTTCAAGCAAGAAGAAGAGAGTTACTTCGGCCAGCGTACGGATCTCGAAGCCCGCGATGACGAGGAAATAAACGACGAGCAGCATGCATATCGCCTTGCCCGGCAGCTTGCCGGCGATCCTGCCGGCGTATTGGAACACGGTTTGTCCGGGAAATTGCTGGGACAGCTTGACCAGGAGCAGAATGACGGGAAGGATCACGGCGCCGCCAATAAATATGGTAAGCCAAGAGTCGGGCGTCTCGGTGGTTTGGGTGACGCTTCGCGGCATGGTCAGGATCCCCGCGCCCAGCACGGTGTTCGTCAGGAAGACGACGGCTTGCGAGGTCGTGATTCGATCGTCGGTACGCGTGAACAATTGGAGCCCTCCAGACTTGAGATTACGATTTCCGTTTGTCGTCTTGCGTCTTCGTCATTGCGGGTCTTCTCTTCATGAGGGCTAACGGCGCCCGGAAGAACAGATCCTTCCAGTCCCGCAGCCTGAACGGCGATACCGGAGTCAGGTAAGGAACGCCGAAGCTCTTCAACTTGGTAAGATGGCTGCAGAGCAGCAGGAAGAACAGGATCGTTCCGTACATGCCGAGGAACGCGGCGAACAACATGCCGACGAATCGCAGCAGCCGGAGCGATAGACCGGCGCTATAGATCGGGATGGAGAACGAGGAGATCGCCGTGACGGCCACGACAATGACCAGGAAGGGACTGACGATCCCGGCCTGCACGGCCGCGTCTCCGATTATGAGACCGCCGACGATGCCCATCGCGGGGCCGACGGGCTTGGGCAGCCGGATGCCGGCCTCCCGTAGGATTTCGATCGAAACCTCGAGAATAAGCACCTCGATCAGCGACGGGAAGGGAACGCCTTGGCGAGTCTCTATGATGGACATCGCGAGTTCGGTCGGGATGAGACCCGGATGGAACGAGATGAACGAAATATATAGCGCCGGTGCCATAAGCGCCAAGAACGCGGCTAGAAAACGCAGCATCCGAAGGAGCGAGCCAGGGAGCCAGCGTTCGTAGTAGTCTTCCGGCGATTGCAGCAGCATGCTGAAGGTGGAGGGAACGATTAAGACAAACGGCGTTCCGTCCAGCAGGATCGCGATTCTCCCTTCCAGCAGCGCGGCGATCGCCCGATCGGGCCGCTCCGTGTTCTGAACCTGCTGAAACGGGCTCAAGTAGTTGTCTTCGATTAATTGCTCCACATAGCCGGACTCGGCGATGAAATCAAAATCCATTTTGCCGATGCGGGCCGAAACCTCCTCCAGCAAATCCGGATTGACGATATCCTTAATGTACGCCAGCGCCAGATCCTTTCGCAGCCGCGTGCCGACCTTTTGGGTCTTGATCTCCAGCTGGTCGCTGAAGCCTTGCCGGCGAAGCATCGACGTATTCTCGCTAAGCACCTCGGTGAAGCCCAGCCGAGGGCCGCGAAGAAGCGCTTCGGACAGGGGCTCCTGAACGCTTCGGTTGGCTCCGTTGGGGTATTCTATCAGCAGTCCGCCAAGCTCGCCCTCGATCATCAGTCCGATATGTCCGAACATCACGGAACGATTAAAGCTGTTCAGATCCGAAGCTTCGAGGAGGCAGCTGAAGGGAAGCCGGTCCCGGATCCGGCCCGGTTCGTTGATCGTATCCGAGCCGGCTTCGAACATTAGGAATTCCATCAGGTGGAGATCCAGCACCCGGTCGTTGTGCATGCCGGCCACATAGAACAGCGCCGCGCGCACATTCGTTTTCTCCATCCGGATTTCACGGAAGATCAGATCGCTGTTGCCGCCGATGCGGTCGCGGATGACCTGGATATCGGCCTCGTAATCGCCGCTGAAGGGCGCGCCGGAGGGTTCGAGAAGGGTCTCGGCTTTTTTGCTATCGGCGGTGTCGGGTTTTTTTCCTTTGCCGGTGATGGCGTACATCTTTTTGTAGATTTTGCTGGCTAGAATCGGGATTAAGAATGCTAGGATTGCCTGCGTCCACACGTTCCAGCCCGGGATGTAATCAATGACCGATGAAAGCATGACAGTCCTCCCCGCGCGGTCATTTCAAGCTAGTGGTAATTGAATTTTTCCAATTTCCACCTATTATTATTCATGCTGAGGCAATTTGTGGGCCAAATGGACTTTTTATCTCTATTGCAAGGCTCGGCATCTGCAGTCGGAAATTTTGCCGTTTGCCGGCCTGAAGCTTAATTTTTTCTATAGTAAGCAGAAGATGTTAATGCTATAATCGCTTTGCAGATTTTTTTCGACAAAATCCGATAATGACGGAACGGCGGGGGCTTACAGCATTTGAAGAGCAATCTATCGAGTAATAAAAGAGTCGCAAAAGCGCGCATAACCATTGCTTGCATAGCGGTGGCGCTTGCCGCGCTGGCTGCGTTCGTGCTCATCCATACGTACACGGGCACGAACATCTATCCGAATAAGGACAAGAAGCACGCGATGCTTCGTCTCGAGGACGTCGGGCCGGGAGGGGATTACGGCAGTCTCGAAGGCCTCGGCAAGCTGAGGGCCGTATTCGACTATATCGCGTCGGAGCGGATTCCGTTCCACGTCGCGGTTATTCCGAGGAGATTCATGCTGGGGGAGGACGGCGCTTGGACGGAGATGGGCATCGACGATCCGGATCCGGACGAGGTCACGGCCCAGTTCGCGCGGCTGCTGCGGGACGCGCAGGAGAGCGGCGGCGTGCTCGGGATGCACGGCTACACGCACCAATACGGAGAGACCGCGAGAGAGGATGGCGGACAGAACTCGGGCACCGGCAACGAATTCAAGGTGAAGGATGCGCCGGAGACGAACGAGCCCTCTTACGCGGCGGCGCGCATCATGAGCAGCCTGAAGGCGTTCGAGGCGGCGGGACTGCGTCCCGCTTTCTGGGAGTCGCCCCACTATCACGACACGCGGGAGCAGGAGAAGGTGTTCCGCTCGTATATGGGCATCCTGTACCAGCCGGATTTCCTCTCCCTCCGGTCGCTCAAGGATTTGAACATGTACGACAGCGTGAATACGTACGGGCAGGACAGTCTCGGCTCGGTCTACGTACCGGCCCCGTTCCGTTACGTCAGCGACGCCTCCTCCGTCGACGGCATCCTGGAGAAGGCGGAGAGCGATGACGGCTTGGCGGCGATGTACCTGCATCCGTTCAAGGAGTTCGACTATCTCGAGCCCGTTGTCGGTCCGGACGGGGAGTCGGAGATGAAGGACGGACTGCCGGTGTACCGCTATCGGGAAGGCGGCGAGCCCTCCCATCTGCACCGGCTGATCGGCGGCATGAAGGAGAGAGGGTACGAATGGCAGTCGCTCCACGACATCGTGCCTTTCTCGCCCGCCCATCGGGTAACGCTGCCTCCGTCGGCAGCCGCCGATGATATACTTCTTGGCAGCATAACGGGGGACGGCAGCGACGACATCGTCTTGCGCGAAGAACATCGGATCCGGGTCATACCGGGCAGCTACGAGTGGCCCCGCAACCGCGTGCAGGAAGCATCGGAGGTTTGGCTGCTTGAGTCGTTCGCGCCGGAGGAGGAGCTTCTGCTGGCGGACATGAACGGGGACGGCAGGGAGGATCTGGTCGCGTACAATGCGGAGTCGGGCGCGCTTCGCGCAGGCTTGGCGGATGAGCTGCGTTTTCTGGCGATGGAGCTGGCGGGGGCGCTCCCGCCGGGACTGGAGCAATTGCAGCCCTACCGGTTCGTGCAGGGCCCGGGCTTCATCGCGAAGCGGGGGGAGCGGGTCCTATCCATCCAAGCCCATAGCGGAGACGGATGGGCAATCACGGAGGAGGAGCCGGTCGTGCCGGAGGACGCGGTGCTGTACGCCGGCCGATTCCGGGTGGCGGCGGTAGACGATATTTTGTTCCGGTCGGCGGAAGAAGGGGCGGTCGCCATCCTCTATCGGGAAGGCGGCGGCAAGCTTTCGGATCCCGTGCCGGTAGAAGCTTCAGGGAAGCTCGGACAACTGCTGGTCGGCGACCCGAACGGAGACGGGCTGGACGACATCATCGCTTACACCTCGCCTGATGGCTTGTGGCGAGTATGGGAGAATGACGGAGGCGGCCGGTTCGCGCCGCTGGGCAACGACTTCGGACCATGGGCCGGGTCCCGGGGAAGGCTCGGATTCGTTGCGGACATGGACGGCAACGGCAAAACCGATATTTTATCTTATGATCAGACAGGGAATGTGCTGGACCTCGCGCTATCGTTCCGGGGCGGCGCCCGCTAACATCGAAAGGAAGGCATCATGCAGCCATTTTTTATCGTTCTCGCTAACGTATTTCAGTTCATTATTTTCGCCGTGACGCTGTATCAAATCTTGATTAGTCTGGCCGGCTTCAGGCGGGAGAAGAGGGCCGGACGGCAGCATGCGCCGGAGAAGTCCTTCGCCATCCTGGTCGCCGCGCATAACGAAGAGAAGGTCATCGCGCCGCTCCTCGACAACCTGAACACCCTGGATTACTCTGACGAGCTATACGACGTATTCGTCATTTGCGACAACTGCACCGACCGCACGGCGGAGATCGCGGCCGCTCATGGCGTATACGCGATGGAGAGGACCGACGACAGCCGCAAGGGCAAAGGCTTCGCCATGGAATGGATGCTGGGGAAGCTGTGGGAGCGGGAGCGCCAGTACGACGCCGTCGTCGTGTTCGACGCGGACAATCTGGTCAGCCGGAATTTCCTTCGCGAAATGAACAACAAGCTCATGGACGGTCATCGCGTCGTGCAAGGCTATGTCGAGACCAAAAATCCTTTCGATTCCTGGGTCTCCCTCTCTTACGCCATTACGTACTGGTTCATTAACCGGATGTGGCAGCAGGCGCGGCATAACTGGGGCATGGCGACTACGCTTGCCGGCACCGGCATGTGCTTCGAATCCGGCCTGCTCAAAGAGATCGGCTGGAACGCCACTTCCCTGACTGAGGATGTCGAGTTCACCGCGCGGTGCATCGGGCTTGGCATCTACCCGACTTGGGCGAATCAAGCGATTATTTACGACGAGAAACCGATTACTCTGGTCAGCTCGATGCGGCAGCGGGTACGCTGGATGAGGGGACATACCGACTGCGCGAGACGGTACATGTGGCCGCTGATGCTTCAGGCGATCCGGACGCGAAGCTTCGCGCAGTTCGATGCCGCGATGTATTTGTTCCAGCCGATCCGGTTCATGTTCGTCGCGGCGGTGTGGGTCATGTCGTACCTGCAGCTCGCGACTCCGCTGCACGAGCAGTTCACATGGCTGCGCACCTTGCCGGACTGGGCATGGATCGCGCTGAACGCCGCTTTGTTCCTGCAATTCCCGCTCGTCATGCTGCTGGAGCGCAGGCCGTGGCGTTCGTACCTGGGCCTGATCCTGTTCCCGGTATTCCAGTTCACCTGGTTCCCGATCACGCTCGTGGGTCTCGTCACCAGCAAAAACAAGACGTGGAACCATACGGTTCATACGCGTTCCATCCGTATCGAGGATGTCGCCGGGTAGGCGGGGTCTTCCTGTTCATATAATATTACAGCGGAAAAAGCAGCCGATCGGCTGCTTTTTTCTTGTTTGCGCCTGCCACCACCTCGTACCCGTCGATAACGATGATATGCATCGTTATTGACGCTGAAGTCGGGCTGAGCCGAACAGTAACGATGTTTGATGTCGCTATTGCGCCTGCTGCCGCCTCTCTGCACTCAGTAACGATGCTTTGCATCGTTATCGACGCTGCAGACGGACTGAATCGGGCAGTAACGATGCTCTATGTCGCTATTGCGCCTGCTGCCCCCTCTCAGCCATCAGTAACGATGCTTTGCATCGTTATTGACGCTGCAGACGGGCAGAGAAGCTCGTCTCCCGCCTACCAAGGTATCGAAAAGCGGTGGCGCGCACCTTTCCAGCTCAGCATGCCCGTCAAGACGAGCGCGATGATATAGATGGACAGGGAGCAGGCGATCGAGGCGATGACGCACCAGAGCTGCGGCATGTCTTGGCTGAGCGCGTAGTTGTAGATCCAATGCCCGCCTATCGCCATCAGCATCGTGCAGATCCCGACCTTGATATAAGGACGAATGCTCCAATACGATCCGATCGAGCTGGAGATGGATAAGAAGTTGAGCAGCGTCTGCATCACAATGCCGATCCCGATGCCGTACGCGACGCCATTAATGCCGAATTGGCTGCCCAGCACGAAGATCGAGACCCCCTTGAAAGCGGTGGCGATGACGTAATTCCACAGCATGGCGTTCGCGCGGCCGAGACCGAGCATAATGGCATGCAGCGGAGCGTCGAAATAATGCAGGAAAAACATCGGCGCCAATATTTTCAGCAGCATCCCTGCCTCCGGCGCGTTGTAGACGAGCGTCGTCAGCGGAGTCGCCCACTCGTACAAAATAATAGTCGCCGGCGCGCCGATCAACAGTCCCAGGCTCATCGCCTGATTCATCCGCTCATGGATGAGCAGGCTGTTCCGGTTCGCCGCCGCTTCGCCGATCGCGGGGATGAGGGCGGTGGACAGGGACTGCGTGATGAAGCTTGGCATGAACAGCAGAGGAAAAGCAAAGCCGGCAAGCAGGCCGAACTGCTTCGTGGCCGCCGCCGTGCCGATGCCGGCCAGCGCCAGGCTGGTTGTAATAAGAAGCGGCTGGAACGTGCTGTACAAGGAATGCACGACGCCGTGCCCGGTCGTCGGCAGTCCGATCTTCAGCAGCTCGCCGAGCGTGCTTCTTCCTTGCTTCAAGTGGCTTGCCCAAGTTTCGCCCGGCCGTTTCGATTCGCCGTACAGCTTGTAGCTTGCCGCCAAGAAGAGGAGGCTGATCGCTTCGCTTACGACGGAGGCGGCCATGGCTCCGGCAGCCGCATAAGCGACGCCAAAGGGCATCAATAGGTGAACCAGCGCAAGCACGCACGCGATTTGGACCGTATGCTCCAGCACGTCGGACGCGGCGATGGTTTTCATCTGCTGCATGCCGCGGAAGTAACCCTTCAGTACGGCGGAGACGGCGATGATCGGCGCGATTGGCGTAATCGCCAGCATCGCGTAATAGGCGCGTTGGTCACTAAGCAGAATGGATGCGATCCACTCCGAGCCTAGCAGCGACAGGGTCGTGAGCGCAACGCTCAAGAAGCCCGTAACCGCAAGTGAGACATGTAGAATTTTCCTCACCTTCTCCCGTTCGCCCCGGGCATGGGCTTCCGCGACGAGTTTCGAGATGGCGACCGGCAATCCAAGCTCCGTAATCGTAATGACGAGCGGCACGAGCGGATGCGCCATCATCAAGATGCCGATTCCTTCCGCGCCCAGTACGCGCGCGATGTACATGCCGCTGACGAAGCCGAGAATCCGGTTGATGAACGCGGCGACCGACAACACCAGCGTACCCCTCATGAACGTTTGACCGTGTTGAGACATGATTCGTGTTCCTCCTGTTATTGAATACTTAAATGTATTCAGAAACGGGAAAAGCATGCGAACAAGCCGACCAGCTGCTTCCATTCTTGAAGATGCCCCGAGGTACCATGCCATGTTGGTACTATGCGCGCCATACCCCGTCATACATAATAAAGGCAACAAATGGAAGGCGAGGTGCGCTGTCATGGCGGTATATATAACGAGCATGGGGAAGTTTCTGCCGGGAGAGCCGGTCGGCAACGAGGAGATGGAGGATTACCTCGGGAGGATCGGCGGCAAAGGCTCGAAATCCAGAAGACGCATATTGGAGCAAAATCAAATTCGATTCCGGCATTACGCCATCGATAAAAAACAAAAAAGCCTGTATTCGAACGCGGAGATGGCGGCGCTGGCCATTCAGGACGCGCTTGACCGGCAAGAAGCGGACGGAGGCGAACAAGTCGGCTTCCTGGCTGCGGCCACGACGCAAGGCGATCTGCTTGTGCCCGGCTTCTCGAGCATGGTGCACGCGGAGACGAAGCTGCCCGTCATGGAAATCTCGACCCATCACGGCGTATGCGCCAGCGGGATGCACGCGATGAAGAATGCCTATCTGCAGGTGAAATCCGGCGAGCATGGAAGGGCCATTGCGTGCGCAAGCGAATTCCCGAGCCGGGCGTTCAAGCATTCCCGGTTCGAGGCGCAGGCCGCTTACGCGGACGGCCCGGTGCCGTTCGATACCGATTTTCTCCGCTTCATGCTGTCGGACGGCGCGGGCGCGGCGGTGCTGCAGTCTTCGCCGGCGGCCAAGGGGCTGTCCCTCCGGATCGAGTGGATCGACAACCAGTCCTACGCGGACCGTTACGACGTCTGCATGTACGCGGGGCTGACGAAAGGAAGCGCAAGCGGCGCGTCCTCGTGGCTGGACTACGCTTCCGTTCATGATGCGGCGGACGACGGCGCAATGAACCTGAAGCAGGATATCCGGCTCGTGAACGAGATGCCGAAGGTTGGCGTGATGCGGTTTTTCGAGCTGGTGGAGGCGGAGCGGATCGATCCGCACGCGATCGATTGGATGGTATGCCACTATTCGTCGCATTTCTTCCGCGAGGAAATCTTCCGGCTGCTGCGGCTCGGAGGGCTGACCATTCCGGAGGAGAAATGGTTCACGAACCTCTACGAGAAAGGCAACACGGGAGCGGCCTCGATCTACATCATGCTGGAGGAGCTGCTGTATTCGGGACGCCTGAAGCCCGGCGAGCAGGTGCTGTGCATGGTGCCGGAGAGCGGGCGGTTCCAGACCTCCTATATGATGCTGACGGTGGTCGGCAGCGAAGAAGGGGCCGCAGGGGGCAGCGCCGAGCCCTTCGAGGAGCGCGAGCCCGAAGCGCCGCATCTCGAATACGACGCGGGCAATCTGCTGCAGGAGCAGCTGGTCCGCCGGCTCGTGCAGGTATGGATTGATTTCGAGCAGAAGCTAGCGGACGTACCTGTCATCCACAAGCTGTACGAAGGCAAGTTTACGATGGACGATTACAAGAAGCTGATGGTGAACATCCGTCAGCAGGTCATCGACGGCTCGCAGTGGATCGCCCGCGCCGCGTCCTATATTCCGATCGAGCATATCGATCTGCGGTCGGCGTTCATCGCGCATGCCCGCGACGAGCATCGCGACTTCCAAATTCTCGAGCGTAACTACGTCGCCGTCGGAGGGAGTTTGGAGGAGATCCAATCCGGGGAGAAAAATATCGGCAGCGAGGCGTTGTCCGCCTACCTGTTCCAGCGCGCGAGCCGCGAGGCGCCGTACGACCTGCTCGGCGCGATGTGGATCATCGAGGGACTGGGGTGCCGGATGGCCCGCTATTGGGGCGAGATGATCCGGGATCAGCTGTCCCTGTCCGACGAGCAGGTGAACTTCCTTCTGTACCACAGCGAGTCGGACGAGAATCATTTCGAGCGGCTGGAGGCTGCCGTGCAGCATCCGATGCTGACCGAGGAGATCGCGGCGCGGATCGTGAAGACGGCCAAGACGACGGCGCGGCTCTACCTGCTGCAGCTGGAGGAGTTGGATAACGTATGAGCGAAGCGGATTATTTCAAAAACATGAAGCATGATCGGAACGACCCGAACCCGTTCCTCGCCATCTTCATGGACACCAGCATCCCGTTCGACGAAGAGGCGAAGGCGATCTACCTCCGGGACTGCTCCAGCAAGACGCGCCAGTTTCTGCTGCCGCTGCTCCGGCCGCTCGCGAGACTCGCGATCATCCTGCTGCAGATTTACAAGAGCGTCGTGCCGAACGCGCTGACGTCTTCGAAGGCGCTGCACCGCGTCCTGTACTGGGGGATGAAAACCTTCGTCAGCCCGAGCGCCAACCATATGATTTTGCGCCACTTCTACCTCGGCTCGGAGGTGCTGCAGTTTATCCGGGACAACGTGCCGGGCGTGGACGTGACGATGAATCCGCTGAAGCCGACCAACCTGGAGCCGGTGAAGGACGACTTGTTCCTTATCCACGACCTGAATCTCTACAACTTCATCATTAACTTGAACCGCGAGCTGCGGGATAAGGGGCTGGAGGTGAAGAAGCGGGACCGGCTGAACTTTGGCGCCATTACGTCGACCCGCATCCCGATCGAGCCAATGCCGGACCGCTGGACGAACTTCCTCGACTTAACGTCGGCGATCGAAATTTTCACCCCGGTTTACCAAATGTTCCTGACCGACAACGATTTCTGGCGGGCGACCAACTCGCTGCAGCTCGACGAGACGGTCGGCCTCCTCGCCTCCAAGATTATCGGCAGCAACGACCGGCTTGCTCTCATCAACAACAAGCACCCGATGGTGCCGCTCACGACGCTGCGCGCCGGCTTCCGTCTCGTGCTGCACGGCCTCGCGACCGAGCAGCTGCATGCGCTGCTCATCGAGCTGAAGCATAAGCAGGAGCATGCGGATCTTAGTTGGAATAGGGGATGATGATGAGCTGTATTTCATGCGCCTTTGGAAGCGGCTAGATTAAGCCGCTTCTTTTAACAGCTTTGTGAACGGTACCGTACAGATATTGTGCGGGCGAGCCCTTTTCCCTATACTGGAAATAACATCTAGACGATACCGTACAGAAACGGAGGGAAGGAATCGACATGCCGAAAATAATCGTCACGGAGGAGCAGTGGATCGAGCTCGGGATGGAGCTGTTCGCGGCCGGAGGGGCGGAGGCGCTCGTGATCGAGAGCATGGCGCAGAAGCTGGCCTGCAGCAAGAGCAGCTTTTACTGGTATTTCAGCAACCGGCAGGCGTTTATTCGGCGCATCGTCGAACGGTGGAGGGAGAGGACGACGCATCAAGTGATCGCGGCCAGCGAGCAGCCGATTCGCGCGGAGGAGAAGGTGGCGGCGCTGCTCATGCAGATGTTCTCGGTCACCCGCAAGGGGGACTTCCTCTTCTATCTCCGCAAGCTGGCGGGGGTGGACCCTGCCTATCGGGAGAAGCTCGACGAGGTCGAGCAGGCCCGCATGGACTACGCCCGATCCCTCTTCATGCAGCTGGGGATGGACAACGAGGAGGCCGGGGGCAAGGCCTGGCTGCTCTATCACTATTACTTGGGATGGTACGAGAGACATAAGCTCCTGCTTGTGACCGACGAGGATGTGCAGCATCATATGGAGTCGATTCGCAAGCGGTTGAACCTATCCTAGGGAGGCGGCTATTATGATCGAAGGTTTGGCCTCACTGACGGCGTGCGTCGCGTTCGTGCTCGGCGGCGTGCACGCGTATTGGGTGCTCGGAGGCAGAAGGGGATTGATGATCGCGGTACCGGCGAAGGCTGCGGCAGGGGCTGGAGAAGAGCCGTTGTTCCGGCCGACCAGAACCGCTACTGCCGTCGTTGCGCTGCTGCTCGCCGCGATGGGAATATTCGTGCTTCAGCTGGGAGGCATCGCGGAGCCATGGCTTCCCAGATGGTTTTATCCGATCGGAGGCTGGCTGCTGGCGGCGGTATTCGCGCTGCGGGCAGTCGGGGATTTTCCGGTGGCTGGGCTTTTTTAAGAGGAACGGAGGCACGCCTTTCGCGAGAATGGACAGCCTTCTATATTCTCCGTTATGCCTGCTTCTGGGAGCGTTCCTGGCAGTAATTACCGCAGCCGCCCCCTAGATAAATGTAGGTTCGTAGTCGTAGGTTTTGAGGTATAATGATAGGATCGTTGTGAGCATATCACTTCGATAGAACCCGTCCAAGGTACAAATGGAGAGAGAACGGAAAAATGAGGCATAACCCCCTTCACCTTAAGAATAGAATCGTTTTTTTCGTCGTTGCCATTCTGATCTTAGCGGCGCTTACTTGCTCTAAGTTGTATTTCTCCTATCATATGGTTAATCAGTCTGCTGAAATCGCGGTGGCGAAGCAATACATAGGGATCGCGCAGCGGATTGCCGACGGACTCGACAAAGAGCTATACGGGCAATTCCTGCAGACCAAGCAGTATGGAGAGGACAGGGACCGGATCAGCTTGTATCTGAAGCAGTTCCGGGAGCCTACGGGCGCGCTGTTCGTCTATATTCTGATGCTCGACGAGACGAACGTGGCCAAGGCGATGGTGTCATCCATTCCCGATGGCGTGCCGGACCTGCCGATCGGCGGGGCGTGCACCGTGCCGGCGGAGCAAGTGAACGAAGCCAAACAAGGCAAGAGCTACTATACCGGCATCATTCAGGATGAAGCTCACTACGGCAATTATTTGTCGGTGGGGGTGCCCTTCTACGACGAGAACGGCGAGATCATGGGCGTCGTCGGCATCGATGTATCGGCGGAAAATCTGGACAAGCTGGGCGCGCAGGTCGTGAAGAGCAATGGTCTCGTCTTCAGTATCGACATCTTGTTCGCCGTCTTCCTGCTCGGCTCGGTCTTCTTCTTGAATAAGTGGTATAAACGCCGGTTAAGAAGTGATCTCAAGGAAAGCGAAAGCGTATATATTACGGAGCTTGGGAAAGTGATCGAGGGCATTAAGCTCAGCAGGCACGACATGATGAACCATCTGCAAGTGCTGCGAGGATTGCTTGAGATGAAATATTACGACCGGGCCATCGACTATTTGAAACGGATGTCGGTCGACTCCAAGTCGCTGGATCTGTCCATGCGCATCAAAAATCCGGTGCTGCTGGTGCTGTTCCAAAGCAAATGGGAGCTAGCCCATTCCAAGAACATCGCGATCGATTTCGACACGGATCAGAACGAATACAACCGAGTGGACGCCATGGATCTGGTGAAGATCTGCTCCAACCTGCTGGATAACGCTATCGAGGCGACGGACGTCTACGCGGGCGAACATCCGCGGGCGATCCGCGTCATCTGCAAAGCGAAGAGAGACCGATATATCTTCGCCGTGGAGAATCCGGCGGAGCTGTCCCCAAAGGAACAGAAGAGCCTGTTCGAGCAGGGCTATACGACGAAATTCTCGCCTGACAAGCTGAGAGGAAACGGGCTGACCATCATTAAGCGAACCGTGGAGAAGTATAACGGAAGCGTCCATGTGCATTGCGAGGATGGCAAGGTATTTATTCAGGTTACGATTTGATTCAAACATAACATGCAGAAGAGAGGCGTATCCGCCAATTATGGCGGATACGCCTCTCTTTTTTGCGTTACCACATAAGGATTTATAAGTTTCCGCGCATTGCGGAAGAACAAATTCTTATTGGCGATAAAACCAACCCAATTCTTACGAAGCGAGTTTGCTCCGCAAACTTTTAGGTCGTTCATCATCGAATGGCCTCGATAGAGGTTTTCTCATTTGTGCGTCGCGATCGCAGGTTGCTCGCCGGCAGGCTTGGCGGCTACGAACGACGTGATCTCGGCCCGCTTGCTCTGGTAGAACAGCCAATTGAGAAGGATGGCGACAACGTAGAAGGCGATGAAGATATAGAATGCCGTGACGTAAGAACCGGTCGTCTGCACGGACCAGCCGAACAGCTTCGGAATGAAGAAGGAGCCGTAAGCCGCGAACGCCGCCGTAAAGCCGAGCACCGGAGCCGCTTCCTTCACCGGGAAGATATAAGGGATCATCTGGAACGTCGAGCCGGAGCCCGTGCCTGCCGCCAGGAAGAGGATCAGGAACGAGATTAGAAATCCGGCGAAATGGCCTTGCTGGATGAAATAAATGACCCCGAGCGAGCCGATCCCCATCATGAAGAGGACGATGGACGTGACCTTGGCTCCGCCGAATTTGTCGGATAGGAAGCCGCCTACGGGACGCGCTGACGCAGCCAGCAAGGCACCCAGGAACGCGAGCGATACATGCTCGGGGAACTGGGATTTGAGCAGCAGCGGGAAGGCCGCGGAGAAGCCGATGAACGAACCGAACGTCGCGACGTATAAGTACGTCATGATCCAGGTGTGCTTACGCTTAACCACGGAGAATTGGCTGGCGAACGATTGCTTGGCTCCCGGCAGATTGTCCATGCCGAACCAGGCGATCACGGTCATAAGGGCGATCGGAATGACCCAGATGAAGGCGGCGTTCTGCAGCCACACCTCTTGGCCGTTCTTCAGCAGCTGGCTGTCCCCGGACAGCGCCGCGAACGTGCCGGCCGAGATAATGAGCGGCGTAACGAACTGCACGACGGATACGCCCATGTTGCCGAGACCGCCGTTAATGCCGAGCGCCGTTCCTTTCTCTTTCTTCGGATAGAAGAGCGAGATGTTGGACAGCGACGAGGAGAAGTTGCCGCCGCCGAGACCGCACAGCGCCGCAAGCAGCAGCATGACTGAGTATGAAGTGTCCGGATTCTGAACGGCGATGCCGATGCCAACGGACGGGATCAGCAGAAGCGCCGTCGAGATGACGGTCCAGTTGCGGCCCCCGACGATGCCGACGGCGAACGTATAGACGAACCGGAGCGTCGCTCCGACGAGTCCCGGGATGGCGGCCAGCGTGAAGAGCTGGTCCGGCGTGAACTGGAAGCCGACGTCATTGAGCCGTACGGCGACGACGGACCAGATTTGCCAGACGATGAACGCGAGCATTAGGGAAGGTACCGATATCCATAGGTTCCGCGTCGCGTGACGTTTGCCTTCTTTGCTCCAAAACTCGGGATTTTCGGGATCCCATTGTTTGATTCTTGCCATTATGAGTGCCTCCTAGCGAGCGGTCGAGCCGCCCGTTCGGCTGCTCTTGCTCGATTTGATGGACTCAGTGTAGCAGAAGGCGCAGGGATCACACTGTAACATAAATCACACGCGCGAACCCAAACTTTTCTATCCTGTAACAAACATCCGGTTTGCTTAACCGCCCGCCGCCCCACTTCTGCCGATAGAAATTTTCCCGCCGGCCTCCACCTATTAATGAAGCCATTCCTGAGGCGGCGGCTCCTTCATCCTCTCCGGAATTTCGCCGTGACAAAAGTCACAGCGGGGAGTGCCCCGTTCATGGTCTACTAGGTACAGTCATTCTAACGAGCGGGAGGCTATTTAATATGAATCGAGCATTTGCTTCAAAGTGGGCGCGCAACGTCTTCCTTACCGTATGCGGGCTGCTGGCCACGATCTATGTAGGGTCGCGGTTTTTCACCCATATCGACTTGGCGCTTTACGGTTATATGGTGGGCACGGTCGTGTTCATCGGGGGCTTCTTCTACCGCTTCATGGCGTGGGGAGAACGGCCGCCTACCAAGCTGATTCTGAAGAAAGGGATCAAGCTTCTGTTCCGGAAGTCGACGCCTCGCACGGCGACGGATCAGCTGGTCGTCTACAATTTCATCTGGAACCGCGGCTGGTACCGCTGGCTGCAGCATATTCTGCTCGGCTGGGGCTGCCTGTTGTCCTGCTTCGTGACGTTCCCGCTCGTCTTCGGCTGGATGTACTTCACGATGGACGACAACGGCTATTACACCGTGGTTGGCTTCGGGCTCGACCTGATGCGGGTGAAGGCGGACGGCGTGATCGCGTTCCTCTTCTACAACGCGCTGAATATTACGGCGTTCATGGTCATTGCCGGCGTATGCATGGCGCTTCACCGCAGGCTGCGCAATATGCAGGCGAGGGCGGAGCAGAGCTTCGCGTACGACTTCCTGCCGCTTTACTTGTTATTGTTCATCTCGATTACCGGATTAATACTGACTTTCAATAATATCTTTCTGCATGGCTTCGCGCATCCGATCATGTCGATGATCCATCAATGGTCGGTCATCCTGACGCTGATCTACCTGCCGTTCGGCAAGCTTGCGCATATTCCGTTCCGCCCGATGAGCGTTCTCGCCCGGAACTACCGCGAGCATTACGGAGAGACGGCTCCGAAGGCCTGCAAGGTTTGCGGCGCGCATTTCGTATCAGCGGAGCAGTCCCAAGACGTCGTCGACGTGCTCAAGCAGAGCAACCTGGAGTTCGTGACGGAAGAAGGCCATCACCTCGCGGAGCTGTGCTTGCCTTGCCGCAGGAAATACCGCATGTCCCGGTTCACCGGCGTGCCGACCCATCACATTCGCGTAAAGGAGAGCAATCAGAATGCCAGAGGATAAGTTTTTTAAAGTCATCGAGAATAAGCGGCATCCAGGCGAGAAGCTCGTGCCGACGCACTGCTCTTACTGCGGCATGCAATGCGGCATGAACCTGCGGGTCGACACGTCCACGAATAAAATCATCGGCGTGGAGCCCCGCTACGACTGGCCGGTGACGCTGGGCAAGATGTGCCCCAAGGGCGTGACGGCTTACCAGCAGACGAATCATGACGACCGTCTCCTAAGGCCGCTCATTCGCGACGACCGCTCGCTGCGCGGAACGAAGGAAGGCTTCCGCGAGGCGTCGTGGGAGGAGGCGTACGACCTGATCGTCCGCCGATTCCAAGAGCTGCAAGGCGAATACGGCCCGGATACCCTCTCCGTGTTCAGCGGCGTGTCCATGACGAACGAAAAATGTTATCTGACCGGCAAGTTCGCCCGCGTCGGATTGAAAACTCGGTACATCGATTATAACGGACGGTTCTGCATGTCCAGCGCGGCCGCCGGGTTCATGAGAACGTTCGGCATCGATAGAGGCTCGACGCTGCCTTGGACGGATCTGCACGAGACGGACTGCTTGTTCATCGCCGGAAGCAATACGGCGGAATGCCACCCGACCTCGATGTTCCGCATCTGGGAGGTGCAGAGCCGCGGCGGCTATCTAATCGTCGTGGATCCGCGGGAGACCCCGATCGCGAGACGGGCGGACCTGCATCTGGACTTGCGTCCGGGAACGGACCTCGCCCTTGCGAACTGCATGGTCAATATGTTGATCCAAGGCGGTTACGCGGACGAGGCGTTCGTCGCGGCGCATACGAACGGGATCGAAGAGCTGACGGAACTGGTGAAGGAATTCACTCCGGAATATACGAGCGAGATTACGGGAGTGGCGCCGGAGAAGCTGATTCGCGCCGCCGAGATTTACGGCAAGGCGCCTAATGCCGTCGTCATGTTCGCCCGCGGCATCGAGCAGCAGCACAAGGGTTCCGACAATGTGTCGGCGTACACGAATATGTGCCTGGTGACGGGCAAGATCGGCCGTCCGAAGTCCGGCGTCGCGACCTTCACGGGCCAAGGCAACGGCCAAGGCGGGAGGGAGCACGGACAGAAGGCGGATGCTCTTCCGGGCTACCGCAAAATCACGAATCCGAAGCATGTCGAGGAAGTATCGAAGATATGGGGCATTCGCCCCGAGGAGATGCCGCAGCCGGGAGTATCGGCGTATGAAATGTTCGGCTTGATGGCGGACAAGACGATTCGCGGCCTCTATCTCCTCTGCTCGAATCCGGCGGTATCCGCGCCGAATCTGAACGAGGTGCGCGCGGCGCTCATGAGCCTGGACTTCATGGTGTGCTCGGACATCTTCTTGTCCGAATCGGCGGAATACGCCGACGTCGTCCTGCCGTCCACGACCTGGAGCGAAGACGAAGGAACGGTCACGAACCTGGAGGGCCGCTGCATTAAGATCAACAAGGCGCAGGAGCCGATCGGCGAATCCAAGCCGGATTGGCTCATGCAGGTGGAGCTGGCGGAGCGGCTCGGAAGAGGCGACTACTTCCGTCATCTCGCCTCGGCGAGAGCGATCAACGATGAATTCCGCTTGGCTTCCAAAGGCGGCTACGCAGATTATTACGGCGTGACCTGGGAGAAGATCGAGCGCCAGCAAGGCGTGTTCTGGCCATGCAAGAGCGAAGAAGATCCCGGCACGCCGCATATGTTCCTGGACAAGAGGTTCTACCATCCGGACGGCAAAGCGAAGCTGTGCGCGCTGGCTTATCGGCCGCCGGCGGAGGAGCCTTGCGGCGAGTATCCGCTGCGCCTCACGACGGGCCGGGTCGTATACCACTACTTGTCCGGCAACCAGACGAGGCGAATTCCGTTCCTTCACGCGATGTGTCCGGAGCCGTTCGTCGAGGTGCATCCGGAGACGGCCGCGCGGTACGGGATCGAGCACGAGGAGCGCGTCGAGCTTCGCACGAGGCGCGGACGCGCGATCTTCAAGGTCAAGATGACGGAGGCGATCCGTCCGGATACGGTGTTCGTGCCGTACCACTTCGGCCATGACGAGTCGGTCAATCTGTTAACGATAGCGGCGCTCGACCCGATGTCGAGAATGCCCGAATTCAAAGCTTGCGCCGCGCAGATCGCGAAACGGCCATCCCCTGCGGCGGGGCAAGCGACAACAAGCGAGGCGATCCTGCGATGAAGCAGCATTTGTATATCGAGATGGACAACTGCATCGGCTGCCGAAGCTGCCTGGCGGCCTGCACCCAATGCGGCGGGCATGACGAGCGCAACCGCAACTATGTATATGACGTCAATCCGTTGGTCGACCGCCAGACGATTCCGCTCATGTGCCTGCACTGCGTCAACCCGGCATGCGCGCGCAGCTGTCCCGCGCAAGCGATCCAGGTGACCCCGGAAGGAGCCGTGCTGTCGGCTCTGGTCGAGAAGTGCATCGGCTGCCAGAACTGCACCATTGCTTGTCCTTACGGAATACCGAAGTTTGATGAAGAGCAAAATCTAATGTACAAATGCGATCTGTGCTATGACCGCACCAAGGACGGCATTCCTCCGATGTGCGCGTCCGTCTGCCCGACCAACACACTGCAGTGGCTGACGGAGGATGAGCTTAGGGAGAAGCAGGAGCAGCATAAGCTCGGCAAGTGGACGGCCAGCCGGATGCCGATGGATCCTCTCGAAGGGGAGACGAACGTGAAGATCAGCCTACCGGGCATCCTGCAAGGGAAACAAAAGCTATTCTGAGCATGGAGGTTGGAAGCATGAGCATGCATGAGGAAGAGAAGAAAACAAAGTCGACCGTTCCTTACGACGAAGATAACTATACGCATAATATACGCAAGGACAACGAGCGGAAGCTGGACCGCCGGAGCTTCCTGAAGACGATGGTCGGCGCGGCGGGGGTGTTCGCCGTATCGACGCTTCCATGGGGGACCATTGCCGCCAAGCATCTGATCAACCCGAGCAAGCGCACCTATCCTGTCAGCAAGATCGCCGACCTGGACCTGATGAAGGTCGGCGACGCCGTCGAGTTCGCTTATCCGGGCGAGCATGATTCCGCGCTGCTGGTGTGCCTGTCGGATAACGAGTTCAAGGCCTATCACAACGCCTGCACCCATCTGAAATGCCCGGTGTTCTGGAGCAAAGAGAAGGAGGAGCTGGTCTGCCCATGCCATCACGGCCTGTTCGACGTGCGAACGGGCAAGCCGACCGCCGGCCCGCCGAAGCGGCCCCTTCCGGAGATCGAGCTGTCCGTGGAGAAAGGTTCGGTCTACGCGACCGGGGTGAAGAAGTATGAAGCGCAGCTATAGAGGCGTTATCTATATGAGTCTTGTCTTGCTGCTGAATATCGTTTGCACGCAGCAGGTCGTGAACGCTTTTTTCTACGAGCAGTATGCGAAGGTGATTGTTTTTGCCGGATTGAACCTGGTGCTGTTCCCGATTGCCGTCTGGATCTACCGGAGGGAACGGAACGTCGAATAAACGGGAGTGGGATGCGAGATGACTTGCGAATATAATGTGCAGCTCTGTTTTGCCCGCCCCATGGGCTGGGGAGGGGGAGAGCTGGCGGAGGAAGCCGAGGCGCTGCTGCGCTGGCTGTTCGCCGGCGCTACCCTCGATGTGGAGCGCATGGAGCCGGAGGAAGGGCTGGACATCGTGGTAGCAAGGTTGAACGGGCTGGCGACGTGGAGCACGGAGCTGCAGCTGCTGGATTGGATGGATGAGAGAATGCCCGAGGACTGGTGGATTTGGATCGCCGGCTGCAAGGCGGAGGTTATTCCGAAGGAAGATGCGGGCCCATGCCGGATTAAGAAGAGGAGAATGGCATGAAGAAGGATTATAAGGCGCTGCTGGAGCCGCTGTGCGGCAAGAGGATCGAGGTGAGCATCGAGGATCTGGCCGGCCAAGACCCCGTCGCCCCTCCGCGCGGCTTCGAGCTGGTGCGGGTGCACTTGGAGACGTCCGGCGGCGGAACTTATCTGAAGTGTTATCTTAGCCTGACGCAGCACGTGTCCATCCCCGTGTTCGAAGACGCCGGCACATACCTGGAGGAGAGTCCGGGGATGGTTCGTCTGGTCTCGGAGGATCGCGGGACGCAGCTTCGTTATACGGTATCCGGGCTGGTATAGGTCGTCCTCCCATTGGCAAAGCTGTCTAATGGGGAGGTGACGGACATGAAATCGCATACGGACGACGAGTTCGACCGGGATGAATTGATCGCGACCTTGGAACAGAGCCTAGAGAAGGAAAACGATTTGCTCCGCACTTATGTCATTACTTCGGAGAGAGTGCATCATAATGACAACTTGAAGGAAAGGCTCGTCAATTTCGCGGAAGGCAACGCCAAGCGGACGAAGCAGCTGATCGACGAGATCGAACAACTGAAGCAATAGAAGAAATAGAAGACATAGAAGACATAGTAAAGCCGGGTGTAAACGGCCTCTTCGGGGGCGTTTCTCCCGGCTTTTTTTTGCGTTGTGATCTGTTTCACGGCGGGTCCGCGCAAGCGGGAGCTATACTGAAACGGAAACGAAATGCCGGAGGAGGCTGACGATGCAATACTATCATCTTGTCGATCGTAACGCGTTGAAGTTGTCATGTAAATCCCAATTCCTGCAGCACGTCAAACGGTTAGAAAATAAACAGGCTTACCTGAACCGAAGAGCGGACGCCCTGCATGAGCTAAGCTTGAGCGTACCCCCCGCCTCCGGTTCTCATCACATGCTCGGTTTCTTGACGGAGGTGAAGGCGAAGGCGTCCTCGCTGCAGCAAGCCTTGACCTGTCACGCCGAATGGGAGACGGAGCAATTATTTGCCGCGCTGCGCGGGCTGCTGCGCCCCCGGAAGGATCCCGAGCTGCTTCATTGCTTCATGCTGCTCGAGCACGATCTCGCGATCGCGCTGGACTATCTCGGCCTCTTCCTGAAGCAGGCCGACGCGATTCTATATAGGCTGCGAAGAGGAGGCGAGCCTCTTGCTTATGCGCTGCATGAAAGATGGAAGCAGGCTTCGCAGCTTCTGATTCAGGCTTGTCTGATCGTGAAGTGTCATCTGGACGTGGAGCGCCAGCGCATCATCCCCTTGCTGGACGAAATCATGGTTGCCTTGCGGATTTCCGGGCGGGCCAGCCAGAGTGATATAGCTCACAGTCAAGAGGCCGCCGCCGTTCTATACTGAGTTCATAACCTCTTGTAAGGGAAGTGGCCAGAATGAATGACATGGCGAAGAAGCGCAAGCTGATCTTGATCGGTAATGGCATGGCGGGCGTGAATGTCCTGGAGCAATTACTGAAAATTTCGAACGCGTTCGATATTAGCGTCTATGGCGATGAGCCTTATCCGAACTATAACCGCATCCAGCTCTCCTATGTGCTGGAGGGCAGCAAGACGCTCGACGACATAATATTGAACAGCCGCGAATGGTACGAAGAGAACGGCATCGAGCTTCACGTTGGGAGCAGAATCGTACGCATCGATACGGATAAGAAGCTTGTCTATACGAGCGCGGGCGACGCGGCGGAGTATGACGCGCTTATTATCGCGACCGGGTCGAAGCCGTTCATTCTCCCGATCCCGGGCGCCGGCAAGAAGGGCGTCATCGGCTTCCGGGACATCGCGGATTGCCAGACGATGATCGAGGCTTCCCGGCGAGTGAAGCAAGCGGCCGTCATCGGCGGCGGATTGCTCGGCTTGGAAGCGGCCAAAGGCTTGACTCAGCTCGGAATGGAGACGACCGTCGTCCACTTGATGGATACGCTGATGGAACGCCAGCTCGACGAGACGGCCGGCGGGATGCTGAAGGCGGAGCTGGAGCGCCAGGGGATCCGGTTCCTGATGGGGAAGAGAACGACGGAGGTGCTCGGCGGCGAGGAAGTCGCCGGCATCCGGTTCGAGGACGGGACGGAGCTGGATGCTCAGCTGCTCGTCATGTCGGCCGGCATCGTACCGAATATCGAGCTGGCCCAATCAAGCGGCATCGAGACGGGACGCGGCATCAAGGTGAACGATTATATGGAGACCAGCGCGCCTGACGTCTACGCCGTCGGCGAATGCTGCGAGCATCGGAACGTATGCTACGGTCTGGTCGCTCCGTTGTTCGAGCAAGGGGCGGTGCTGGCCAAGGTGCTGTGCGGCGCGCAGACTGCGCCTTACGAAGGCTCTTCGGTCTCGACCAAGCTGAAAATTTCGGGAGTAGACGTCTTCTCGGCGGGCGAATATACCGATCGTCCCGAGCACCGGGTGCTGCGCGTTCACGACGGGTGGCGCGGCCTGTACAAGAAAGTTCTGCTGCGGGACAAACGCTTCGTCGGAGCCGTTCTGTACGGGGACGTGACGGATGCGCCACTGCTCGCCCGGCTGATCCGGGAAGGGGCTGACATGACGGAGGAGCTCTACCAGGAGCTGTTCGGCGGAGGGCAATCTTCGGCTCAAGGCTGCTGCGGCGGAGGCAAGACCTCCATCGTCCAGGGAATGCCGGATGACGAAATCGTGTGCGGCTGCAACGGCGTGACGAAAGGAGATATTGTGAGAGTCATCCAAGAGGATGGTTTCACGACCGTCGACGAAATCAAAGCGAAGACCGGTGCGACGAGGTCGTGCGGCGGCTGCAAGCCGCTCGTGGAGCAATTGCTGCAATACGTGCTGGGCGACGGCTATCAAGATAAGGGCGGCGGGAAGAAGCAGGGGATCTGCGGCTGTACGACGCATACGCGCGACGAGATCGTCGTGGCCATTCGGGAGAAGAGGCTTACCAGCGTCCGCGAAGTAATGATGGTCATGGAATGGGAGCAGGCCGAAGGATGCTCCAAGTGCCGTCCCGCGTTGAATTATTATCTGGGCATGATCTGGCCGGCGGAGCGCGAGGATGAACGCGAGTCGCGGTTCGTTAACGAGAGGCTGCACGCCAACATTCAGAAGGACGGGACGTACAGCGTCATCCCGAGAATGTACGGTGGCGTCACGACACCGGAGCAGCTCAGGCAAATCGCCGACGCCGCGGACAAATACAACGCGAAGATGGTGAAGGTGACGGGTGGTCAGCGAATCGACCTGCTCGGTATCGAGAAGAAGGATCTGCCGGCCATCTGGGAGGAGCTCGGCATGCCATCCGGCTATGGCTACGCCAAGGCGCTGCGGACGGTCAAGACGTGCGTAGGCTCGAGATTCTGCCGCTTCGGCACGCAGGACTCGGTCGGCATGGGCATCCTGCTCGAGAAGAAGTTCGAGCGGCTGTGGATGCCTGCGAAGTTCAAGATGGCGGTCAACGGCTGCCCTCGCAACTGCGCGGAATCGGGCACCAAGGATCTGGGCATCGTCGGCAACGACGGGGGCTGGGAGGTATATGTCGGCGGGAACGGCGGCATCCGGATGAAGGAGGCGGAGCTGCTCTGCAAGGTGAAGACCGACGAGGAGCTGATCGAGCTATGCGGAGCGTTCATCCAATATTACCGCGAGACCGGGAATTACGCCGAACGCACGTCGGATTGGCTCGAGCGCCTGGGACTGGAGCAAGTGAAGAAAGCCGTCGTCGATGACCTCGAGCTGAGAAAGCAGCTGATCGAACGCGTGGAGCTGGCTCTTGCCGGACTACGCGACCCTTGGCGGGAAGTGACGGAGAACGAGAAGCTGCAGCGGCAGCTCTACCAGGCGATAGAAGTAACGGCGGAGTAATGCAAAGGATGAGGAGGAGAGGCCATGATTACGCAAGAGCATTTGGGCTATAGGGCGGTCGGACGGAGGTCCGACTTCCCTGCGGGGCTCGGCAGGACGGTACGGCTTGGGAATCTGGAGCTTGCGGTTTTCCATACGACGGACGGAGAGCTGTTCGCGCTCGAGAATCGCACCCCGCACCCCAAGGGAGGAACGTTGTCGGAAGCTATCGTGAGCGGGCATTTTATTTATTGTCCATTGAGGGACCTGAAGATCAATCTGGAGGACGGACGGGTGCAAGCTCCGGATACGGGCTTCGCCCAGGCATATCCCGTCAGAATAACGGAAGGAATCGTAGAGATCGATGTGATTCGCTTAACAGACGAGGACTAATCGGGAAGGTGTGATGAGCATGTTATCCGGCGTCATTCTGGCGGGAGGAAATCATCGGGACCTGCAGGAGCGGCATCCGTCGTTCGTGACGATCGACGGCGAGACGATCCTGGAGCGGCAAATACGCGAGATGAAGTCCTGCTGCTCGGACATAACGGTCGTGACGAATCATCCGGAGCTGTTCCTGCGCGCAGTCGACCGCGATATCCGAATTATTACGGATTATTATTCGGGCAGAGGTTATTTGAGCGGCATGCATGCCGGACTGTCCCTTGCGAAGCGCCAGGATGTGTGGGTGCTCGGCTGCCATATGCCGTACGCGTCGGCCGACGCGGCCAGGTTTCTGGAATCCTGCAAGCAGGAAGGGATGCATGCGGTCATTCCATGGCTGGATCATAGGGCTCAGCCCCTCCACGGCATTTATGACCGCTCCAGCGCGGAATGGATCGAGAAGATGCTCTGCGTCGGAGGAAGCGATGTCGGGGAGCTGCTTCGCAAGCTGAATTGGCGGGAGGTCGCGGAGGGGGAATTCGCCGGGCAAGGCATCGACACCCGGTTCATCCGGAAGCTTCGGGCCGGAACCTTGCCTTTCGATGAGCGGGCGGAGCTGCAGAGGCGGCCTGTTTAATCGAAATTCGAACTGTGAGAAATGTCATAGAGCGAGGCATGTGAAACTTGTAACATAGAGTTATCAAAGCGGAGGTGTTCATGATGGCGATGAAGGAAAAGGATCTTACGGAGCGCAAAGTGGCGCTTGAACCGTGGCGCGGATTCGCGGGCGGCAGCTGGCAGAAGGGGATCGACGTGAACGCGTTCATCGAACGGAATATAACCCCTTACGAAGGAGACGAAGCGTTCCTGACGGGGCCGACGGACGATACGACAGCGTTGTGGAAGAGAGTCAGCCAGCTCCTGAAGGAGGAACGGGACCGCGGAGGCGTGCATGATGTCGACGTCAATACCATATCTACGATTACGTCTCATAACCCTGGCTACATCGACCAGGCGCGCGAGAAGATCGTCGGCGTGCAGACGGATGCTCCCCTGAAGCGCTCGATTCAGCCGTTCGGCGGAATACGGATGGCGGCGGACGCTTGCGAAGCCTACGGCTACAAGCTTCCCGCCGAGATGGAGGCGTTGTTCACCGATATTCGCAAAACGCATAATCAAGGCGTATTCGACGCTTATACGACGGAGATGCGCGCGGCCCGCAGGGCCGGCATCGTGACGGGACTGCCCGACGCGTACGGTCGCGGACGCATCATTGGCGACTATCGCAGAGCGGCCCTGTATGGGGTTGATAAACTGATCGCGAACAAGAAAGAAGAGCTGCTTCAGCTCGAGGTCGACGCGATGAGCGAGGATGTCATTCGTCTGCGCGAGGAGCTGTCGGAGCAGATCCGCAGCTTGGGCGAACTGAAGCGGATGGCCGCATCGTACGGCTACGATATATCCGCTCCGGCCGCGAACGCGAAGGAGGCCGTGCAGTGGCTGTACTTCGCCTATCTCGCGGCGATCAAGGAACAGAACGGCGCGGCCATGAGTCTTGGACGCGTATCGAGCTTCCTGGATATTTATATGGAACGGGATATCCAGGAAGGAACGCTGACCGAGCAAGAAGCCCAAGAGTTGGTCGACCACTTCGTCATGAAGCTGCGCATCGTGAAGTTCCTGCGCACGCCGGATTACAACGAGCTGTTCAGCGGCGATCCGACTTGGGTGACGGAATCGGTAGGCGGCATGGGCCTGAACGGCAAGACGCGCGTCACGCGCAATTCGTTCCGCTTCCTTCATACGCTCTATAACCTGGGGCCGGCCCCGGAGCCGAACCTCACGATTCTATGGTCGACGCGGCTGCCGGAGAAGTTCAAGCAGTATTGCGCCCGCGTCTCGGCCGAGACCAGCTCGATTCAATACGAGAACGATGATCTCATGCGGCCGCACTTCGGCGACGATTACGGCATTGCTTGCTGCGTATCCGCGATGCGGATCGGCAAGCAGATGCAATTCTTCGGCGCTCGCGCCAACCTGGCCAAAGCGCTGCTCTACGCCATTAACGGCGGCATGGACGAGAAGCTGGGCATTCAGGTTGGCCCCGCCATCGCTCCGATCACGTCGGAGGTGCTGGATTACGAAGAAGTCGCGGCCAAGTTCGAGATCGTTCAGGATTGGCTGGCGAGGCTGTATATGAATACGCTGAACGTCATTCATTACATGCATGACAAATACAGCTACGAGCGAATCGAGATGGCGCTGCACGACCGGGATATTGTAAGAACGATGGCTTGCGGCATCGCCGGCTTGTCGGTAGTCGCGGACAGCTTGAGCGCGATCCGTTACGCGAAGGTTCGTCCGATCCGCAATGAGCAAGGAATCGCGGTCGACTTCGAGATCGAAGGCGATTACCCGCAGTATGGCAACAACGACGACAGCGTCGATCAATTAGCCGTTCAGCTGGTCGAAGGCTTCATGAACAAGCTGCGGAAGCATAAGCCGTATCGCGGAGCGATTCCGACGCTGTCGGTGCTGACGATCACGTCGAACGTCGTATACGGGAAGAAGACGGGGAGCACGCCGGACGGACGCAGAGCGGGCGAGCCGTTCGCGCCGGGCGCCAACCCGATGCATGGCCGCGACCGCAAAGGCGCTCTAGCGTCGCTGGCTTCGGTAGCCAAAATTCCGTACGCCCACAGCTTGGACGGCATCTCCAACACGTTCTCGATCATTCCGAAGGCGCTTGGCAAGGAAGAGACGGTTCGCTTCGGCAATCTGGCCTCGTTGCTGGACGGGTATGCGGCAAGCGGCGGTCACCATCTGAACGTGAACGTATTTAACCGCGAACAGCTGATGGACGCCATGGAGCATCCGGAGGAATACCCTCAGCTTACCATCCGGGTATCGGGCTACGCCGTTAACTTCATCAAGTTGACCAGAGAACAGCAGCTGGACGTCATTAATCGAACCTTCCACGGAGAATTCTAACCTCCGGCTTGAATGGAATTACGAAAAGGAGCGTGGCCCTCATGAAAGGCCGAATTCACTCAATGGACACCTTCGGTACCGTGGACGGACCAGGCATACGCTTTGTGCTGTTCATGCAGGGCTGCGCGCTGCAATGCCAATTCTGCCATAACCCCGATACGTGGGATACGTCGGGAGGACGCCAAGTGACCGTCGAGGACATCTTGCGGGAGATCGAACCGTATTTGCCATACTACAAGGGTTCTGGAGGCGGCATTACGGTAACGGGCGGCGAGCCGACGCTGCAAGCTCCGTTCGTCGCCGAATTGTTCAAGGCTTGCAAGGAGCGGTTCGGCCTGCATACGACGCTTGACAGCTCCGGCTTCTGCGAGTCCTCCCATATGCACGAGCTTATGGCCTATACCGATCTCGTGCTGCTGGACTTGAAGCAGATGAATAGAGAGAAGCACGTCGCCTTGACTTCACAGCCGAATGACCGGATCGTAGCGTTCGCCAAGTGGTTGTCCGAGCATCGGAAGCCGGTCTGGATCCGGCATGTGCTGATCCCGGGAGTGACGGACGGCCAGGCGGATCTGCAGGCGCTGGGCGGGTTCATGGGAACCCTGACGAACATCGAGAAGTTCGAGCTGCTGCCGTACCACCGGATGGGCGTATACAAATGGCAGCAGCTCGGCAGAGAGTATCCGCTTGAAGGCGTGCCTACGCCTACGGACCGCGAAGTCGAGCGTGCGAAGCAATGGATCGAAGCGGCAAGACAGCATCCGGGGGAACCCTTACGATCATCCGTGAGGAGCCCCAGGCTCACAAGGGAGGATGATCGCATTCACGGCTCCGACTCCTCCGATCATGCCACTGCGTAACGTTTTTTGAGCCTGTAGAGCGGTATGTTAAGCGCTGCCTATCCTTTGGGATAGCGGCGCTTTTGCTGCTGAAGCCTGTGATCAAAATAACAGTTGTTGAATGCAAAAAAAAATATAATGGAACTATCTTAATAGATGTTCATGTGAAAAAAGTCACGAGGGTAGCGAGGAGAATGAGACCATGCTTTCCGTTTCTATTATCGGTATTTTGCTGAGGTTTATTCTTGGAGGCATCGCCGTTGCGGTTGCATCACTGATCGCCAAGCGGGTCGGAGGTGTATTTGGCGGAATTTTCGCGGCATTCCCGGCCGTTTTCCTGGCGGCGCTGCTGACGATTCGATGGGACTATTCCGGCTATGAGCTGATCCGGAACTCGATTGTTTTGTCTCAAGGAGCGCTGATAGGTATGGCCATCAATATCGTCTGCGCCCTTGCGGTCGGTTATTTAAGCGCCAGGAAAGGTTGGAAGAAGGGATTGACCTTGTCTGTTAGCGGCTGGTTGATTGTTTCGTTCTCGATTTCCTATATCATGTTCAGCCTATAGAGAAGGAGCGGATATGAGATGAGTTTAAAGGAGTTTTTATTACGATTTATTATCGGCGGGCTTGCCGTAGCGCTGAGCTATACAGCTTCCGTCTTGATTCCATGGAAAACGCTGGGCGGACTATTCGCCGCGTTCCCTGCCGTTATGGTCGTCGCCGTGCTTTTGGTAGGAATCAACCAGGGCTCCGGGAAGGCGTCCGAGATTGCCAAAGGCTCCGTATTCGGCATGACAGGCTGCGCTATTTGCGTCGTAACCGTACTCTTAGCCTTGCAGCTTACAGGCGTCTGGTGGTTAAGCATGCTGCTTGGGCTCCTTAGCTGGTTTGTGGGCGCCCTGACGATTTTTGAGCTGCGCAACCGGTTGCAACATTTATTCGGCAAGCGAGCTAAGCGCATGTGATATATTTCACCGCGTCATAAGACGGGAGGCAATATACTTAAGGCATGCACCACCTATCTGCAGGAAGGATAACAAACAGCATCAACCTATTATTCCTGTATGCTTTGTAAAAACGCAAAATGGGAGGAACATTATGGGACAGAGCAGGACGTTTCATGCTGCGATAGGATCGGCGGTTCCGACGGAGCTATCCCGCTTGATCGAGCAACTACAGGACGAACATCTTGAGCTAAACGAATGTCTGTCCGAGATGGCGGTCAGAGCTTATTGCGTTATGTCGGAGCAAGAGTCAGGCCTCGCTGCGCAAGAACTTTTACGGTTGGAGCTGCTCACGATATCCTTCCGAAATGAGCTGGAACGCCATGCTGCATGGGAGGAGAACATCTTGTTTCCATTCCTGAGCACCTATTTCGACAAATCCTTGAAACCAAGCCTTCTCCCTTCCTTGTGGACGTTGGAGAAAGATCATGAGCTGGGTGACAGCTACCTGCAATCCTTCTTACGGTCCGTGCATGATGCGGGGACGAATTTCGACCGAAAACGAACTAGGGGAGCCGTGGACGATCTAATTCAAGCTTGTTATATTCTAAGCAAGCATCTTGAGGATGAAGAGCGCTGGGTATTCCCTCTAGCGGATTCCGTGCTGACGGATATGGATCTGCTATTCGCTACCTAAGCGAGGGCGTATAACCATCCGTGAGGCCCCCCCCTGTCGATAAGATCAAGGGGGGATTTCCCTTGTCTAAAAATCAGGGTGGCTCCCGATGTTGCCGCGCTTCCGTTCGCGATATGATAGATGCAGAGAACGAAACCGAGAGGGGAATGAGCATGGGCGCTGGAGTTGAACGGGTGGAAGGACTGGAGCCGGTCTTATCGAAGGAGAGCTTCGAGAAGCTGGAGGGCATCATGTATGTGCGCAACGTGGAGAAGGGCACCTGTTTGTTCTGGGAAGGCGACCCTGCGGATAAATTGTATTTCGTCATGCACGGACGAGTAAGGACGACGAAGACCTCCGACAGCGGCCGCGCGCTTACATTATATTTGCACCAGAAAGGCGATCTGCTCGGACAGATGGACCCTTTCAAAGAATCCATTCATAGCTTCAGCGCGGAAGTGACCGAGGATGCGAAGGTCGGCGTTATCCAATGCAAGGACCTGGAGGTCCTGCTCTGGCAGCATGGCGACCTCGCGGTCGAGTTCATGAAATGGATGGGGCTTATGCATCGTCTGACGCAGACGAAGTTCCGGGACCTCATGATGTTCGGGAAGACCGGCGCTCTCTGTTCCCTGCTCATTCGACTCGGGAATTCCTACGGTCAGGAGAAGAACGGGAAAGTTTATATCGATCTCAAGATGAACAATACGGAGATGGCGGATATGATCGGCGCGACGCGCGAGAGCGTGAATCGCATGCTGAGCGACCTGAAGAAGGAAGGCGTCATTGACAACGTGAATGGCCAATTCGTGATCCACGATCTCGCTTATCTTCGGGACGTGTGCCACTGCGAGAATTGCCCGAAGGAAATATGCCGCATGTAGGAACGAATAAGCGATTTGCAACCCCGACTGCCGGCAGTCGGGGTTTCATGAGATTATTCGTGGCTGCCCCTAGCGGGCGGTCAGGGATTTCCCTGATTAGACCGGCTGGGCGGAAGGAGTGAAAAGAGACGATGATTCTGAAGAATGAGTATCCCGAGATCAGGCTCGAGGCGGAGTGCCTCGTGTCGAGAACGCATAGCGACTTTGCCGCGATCGCGCTGCCGTCCGGATCGTTCGGGAAGATGAAGTGGGATATCGTGATCGGCAGCCGGAGCGACAGACTCGAACGGATGAAGATCAAGCCGGGAATCGGTCTCGGCGGAATGGTATTGAGGCATGGAATGATTTATATGGTGAATCATAATCAACATCCGTCGATGCGCAAGGAATGTCCGGTCATGCTTGCGGAGAAGCTGGAGTCGGGCATGGCGTTCCCTCTGCCTCTCTTGTCGGCCGAGAGTTCCTGCGGGGTATTGCTTCTTGGGAGAAGAACGGACATGTACATGGAAGAGGATATAGCCGGCGTTCAGCTTTTGCTTGCGGAGAAGTTGTTGAAAAGCCGATGCTTCGGACGTTATGATGGGACTACAATCCAATAACCTTGGGGAGGATAAGGCTGATGATCCGAATCATGATCGTGGACGATCATTCGATGATCCGCGCGGGACTGCGCATGCTGCTCAGCAGCAAAGAAGATATCGAGGTTGTGGCGGAAGCTTCAGAAGGCGACGAAGGCATTCGCGCGGCGCTGGAGCTCCGGCCGGATGTCGTGCTTATGGATTTGAGCATGCCGCACGGGAAGGACGGTCTTACCGCAGCGTCCGAGCTGAAGGAGAAGCTGCCGGATACGGCCGTTCTCATTCTGACGATGCATGACGACGACGAATATTTGTTCCGGGCGATTAACGCGGGAGCCGGCGGCTATGTGCTCAAGAGCGCGCCGCACGAGGAGCTGCTCGCCGCTATCCGCACTGTAGCGCGAGGAGACGCCTATCTGTATCCGACCGCGACGAAGCGGCTGATGAATGAATTCATAGGCCGGATGACGAGGGGAGAAAGCAAGGACGTATTCGATACCCTCTCGGAGCGGGAGAAGGAAGTGCTGGAGCTGACGGCCAAAGGGTATGGCAACAAGGAAATCGCGGAGCAGCTGATCATCAGCGTGAAGACGGTAGAGACTCACAAAAGCAACGTGATGGAGAAGCTGGGACTGAAGTCGAGGCCCGAGCTCATTAAGTATGCGATGAAGAAAGGGTTGTTGCATTTTGAATGAGAAACGGCTTCCGTACGGAACGGATGTCATAGGCGGCCAATTAGATGCACTTGTGGCGCAATTAGATACCCGTATCGGGGATGAACAGCTTCGCAGCGATCTTCGCCAGTCCCTCAAGCAATTGGCGGATGTGAAGTATGCTCTGGATGAATCGTCGATCGTCGCCGTAACCGACAGCAAGGGCAGGATTCAGTATGTTAACGATAAGTTCTGCGAAATATCCAAGTACGCTCGGGATGAGCTTCTTGGTAACGACCATCGCATCATTAACTCCGGCTATCATGATAAATCGTTTATGAAAAACTTATGGAGTACCATCGCTTCCGGCAACGTATGGGAAGGGGATATTAAGAATCGCGCTAAGGACGGTACATATTATTGGGTAAATACGACTATCGTGCCCTTCGTGGGCGAGGACGGGAAGCCGTATCAGTATCTTGCGATCCGCAACGAGGTGACGAGACTCAAGCGGGTAGAGGAGGAGCTTCAGGAGACGCTGGCTAAAGTGATGACGATCCAGGAGGATGAACGGCGCAAGTTCTCCCGCGAGCTTCACGACGGTATCGGGCAAAGTCTCTTCTCCCTGTTAATTCAGCTCGACCGGGTCATCTCTTCCAAGGACGCGGGGCGTGAAGAAGAGCTTGGCCTGATCCGCAATTATGTTGCAAACATTATCGAGGAAGTGAGAGGAATGGCCTGGGAGCTGCGTCCGTCGGTGCTGGACGATCTGGGCATTGTTCCCGCAATCCGGTCCTATATCGATAACTATTCTTCGCATTATGGAATCCAGGTTAGTTTTACCTGCAATTTGCGCGGGAGATACGGGATACAGACCGAAACGGTCATCTATCGCGTAATCCAGGAAGCGCTGACGAACACGGCCAAATACGCCGATGTCTCGGAAGCGGAGGTGTCCATCCACGAGGGCGAAGACGATATCGTCACGCGTGTCGTCGATCGCGGGGCAGGGTTCGATCCAAGCGCAAGGACGAAGGGCGTCGGCCGATTCAGCATGAACGAGAGGGCGAGAATTGCCGGAGGCAGCCTGCAGGTAGATTCCGCGCCGGGCCAGGGCACGTGCATAACGCTTATCCTTCCCAAGCATTAAGCCGTCCATTTATCGTTCGTGTGACGAAGATCACAGCGAGTACGCCTTAGAAGAGCTATAGTATAGACATAGAGAGAAGCGCAGAAACGATACAACATCCGAAACGGCGCTTTCCTCTAACATACTTTGTGAATAGATTCACAATAGGAGAGTGGATGTCATGATGAAGTTTTTGCGAGAGAACGTGTATGCGGCCGGGTTGTTGTTCCTCTTAAGGATCTATGTCGGCTGGGAATGGCTTAATGCCGGCTTCCACAAGCTGACGGGCGGATTTGACGCGACGGGCTTCCTGAAGAACGCGATCGCGAATCCGGTGTCGGACAAAGGAACGCAGGAGCTGGTGTACCCTACCTTTACGAGGTTCCTGGAGCAAGTAGCGCTGCCGAACGTGAAGATCATTAACTTCCTTATCCCCGTAGGGGAGACGCTGGTCGGAATCGGGCTTATCGTCGGCGGCTTGACCGCGGCGGCCGCATTCTTCGGATTGATGATGAACTTCATGTTCCTCTTCGCCGGCACGGTAAGCACGAATCCTTGGCTCATCTTGTTAGGTCTTGTGGTCATAGCGGCCGGTACAAACGCCGGACGATTCGGAATCGACTACTATCTGCTTCCTCTGCTTCGCAAGCTGATGCGCCGCAACGATCAAGAGAAGCCGCAAACGCCAACGCTTCCTAAACCGCGTCATCGGGCCGCTCATTAACCAGGCTAATGATATTGATGTAAGGACCGCAACCAGCCGACGGCTATATGCCGGCGGCTGGTTTTTGAAGCAGGAACCAGCCTAATTTGCGAATTCCAGGGGGGACACGGTATGTATAAAGACATAGAGCATACAAATCATTCGCATGTATTTAGGCAAATGATTGACCACATGCTTAACGGCGCTATTTTGACGGATAAATCGAAAAGGATTATTTATGTAAACCCCGCATTTACCCAATTAACGGGGTATACGCTTGATGAAGTATTGGGTAAAAATCCTAATTTGCTGAAATCGGGAAGACACGATCAAGCCTTTTTTCGAGATTTATGGCATCAGGTAGATACGATCGGGTATTGGGTTGGCGAGGTTTGGAACAGGAAGAAGGACGGGGAGATCTTTGCGGAGTACCAGAATATTTACTCTCTGAAAGGCAGCGATGGAGAGGTACAATATTATGCTGCAGTCTTCTCGGATATTTCCGAAAATAAAAGGAATGAAACAAAATTAAAGCAACGTGTTTATATAGATGAACTCACTTGTGTATATAATCGAAGATACTTTAATGAACGAATAGATGGACAAATAAAGTTGTCAAAGAAGAAGCACCACAACTTTTATCTTTTTATAATCGATATCGATTATTTCAAATTCTACAATGACCATTACGGCCATATTCAGGGGGATCACTGCCTCATAAAGGTTGCGTCGGCCCTCTCAGAGAGCCTGCAGAAAGGGGAGAGACTTTCACGGTTCGGCGGCGAAGAATTTGTTATTACAATCCCCGAATTGGAAGAAAAGAATTACGCTGCGGCTGCCGATCGTTTCTTAAATGCCATACGTCACTTGGAGATCCCGCATGCTTTCTCCCCCATACACGATTTCGTTACCATTAGCATTGGTGCGGCATGTTTGAAACCGGAACAAAAAATGACGAGCATTGAATTACTAAACCGTGCCGATACGGCGTTATATCGCGCAAAGCAGAGCGGTAGAAATCAAGCTGCGTCATGGGAGAACAACGATGAAGCAACTGGTCAGGAGGACAATGCATGAACTTCGAAACGACCCCCCATAACATTTATTTATTCAGAAGTACTAGAGAGGGACAGGTTGGTCTTAAGGTGCCTCTTATGTTGCTGCATGACGAACATATTACGCTTCGTCTTCAATTGGATTCGATTTATGAACTGGCCAATAGAATCGAGCGGGCTCCATTGGATAGAAGGAAAGAATGGCTGGATAAGCTTACGAGGTTAATGGTGGAATTCGAAGCAAAATCGCTATGTCATCTGAGCAAGGAAGAAGAGCTTCTGTTTCCTTTATTGGTACGCTATATGAGCAGGGAAAATAGTCCAATCGCCGTATTGGAATACGAACACGATCACGCGAAGCAAAACATCCGGCGTTACTACGAAATAATAAACGGTCTTTCTACGCCTATAAATACATCAGCCATTAATGAAATTGTAGGTTACGTAACGGAGGCCGTTGTCATATTGATGGATCACTTTCGCAAAGAAGAACAAGTGCTATTCCCGATTGCAAATTCTCTATTTACACAAGCAGAGATGGAATGGCTGCAAGATGAGTTTGAACGAATGGATGGGTGGATGGGGAGTGCTTTTTAAGCTCCGCCCGGCCGTATTTATTTTTCAGCCATGTGATAAATGTAACAGATTTCCACTTTTGCTTCGGCTATGATGGATTCATCAAGGAGATGAGTTGCCCCAAACAAAAGGTCTCCAAGGAGGATGAAATCATGGCTGTGAATGAAAAGAAACTCGAAACCCGTCACTCCGCTCAGGAAGAAGTGAACCGGCTGGTGGCGCGCGCGGTTCTCGCTCAGGAAGCTTATCTGCAGATGGATCAGGAGCAAATCGACGCCATCGTGCAGGCCATGGCGCTCGCGGGTCTGGACCGGCACATGAAGCTGGCCAAGATGGCCGTGGAGGAAACGGGCCGCGGCGTGTATGAGGACAAAATCACGAAAAACATCTTCGCGACGGAGTATATCTACCACAGCATCAAACATGACAAAACAGTGGGGGTCATCGAGGAGAACGCGTTCGAGAATTTCAAGAAGGTGGCAGAGCCCGTCGGCATCATTGCTGGGGTGACGCCGGTCACGAATCCGACGTCCACGACGATGTTTAAGACGTTGATCGCGGCGAAGACGCGCAATCCCATTATATTCGCCTTCCATCCTTCCGCGCAGCAGTGCAGCGCGGAAGCGGCCCGCACGCTGCTTGAAGCCGCCGTCACAAACGGAGCTCCCGAGCATTGCGTGCAGTGGGTAGAGACGCCGTCTCTTGAAGCGACGCAGCTGCTCATGAACCATCCGGACGTGGCGCTTGTGCTCGCCACGGGCGGATCCGCGATGGTGAAGGCTGCCTACAGCACCGGCAAACCGGCACTCGGGGTCGGCCCCGGCAATGTCCCGTGTTTGATCGAGCAGTCGGCGAACCTCAGGCAGGCGGTGACCGATCTCATTCTATCCAAGACCTTCGATAACGGCATGATCTGCGCATCCGAGCAAGCTGTCATCATTGAGGAGCCTGTCTACGAACAGGTGCGCAAGCTGATGAAGGAGAGCGGCTGCTACTTCTTGAACAAAGCGGAGACCGAAGCGGTATCGAACCTGGTGATCCATAGCGACAAATGTGCGGTGAATGCCATGATCGTCGGTCAGTCTGCCGAGAAGATCGCGGAGATGGCCGGCATCCAAGTTCCACAGGGAACGAAAATCCTCGTTGCCGAGCTTCAAGGCGTGGGTGTCAAGTTTCCGCTTTCCGCGGAGAAGCTAAGTCCCGTTCTTGCTTGTTATAAAGTGAAAAACGCCCAGCTGGGCATTGAGCGCGCGGCGGAAATCGTCGAATTCGGCGGGCTGGGACATTCGTCCGTCATTCATTCGAATAACGATGCCGTTATCCAGGCTTTTGCGAGCAGGCTCAAAACCGGCCGCATCATCGTGAACTCGCCTTCGACCCACGGCGCGATCGGCGATCTGTATAATACGAATCTGCCTTCGCTGACGCTCGGTTGCGGTTCGTATGGGCATAACTCGACGACCTCGAACGTTACGGCGGTGAACCTGATCAATGTTAAGCGGGTAGCCTACAGGACGGTCAATATGCAGTGGTTCAAAATTCCGCCGAAAATCTATTTCGAGAAAGGGTCGACGCAATATCTCGAGAAAATGCCGGGTATTTCCCGTATTCTCGTCGTGACTGATGCCATGATGGTGAAGCTGGGCTATGTGGAGAAGGTGGAGTATTATTTGCGCAAACGGGTAAACCCGGTTGCGATCGAGGTGTTCGCCGATGTCGAGCCGGATCCTTCCGTCGAGACGGTCGAGCGCGGCACGAAGCTGATGGAAAGCTTTCAGCCGGACTGCATCATAGCGCTTGGAGGCGGCTCTCCTATGGATGCGGCGAAGGCGATGTGGCTCTTCTACGAATATCCCGATACGAGCTTCCATTCGCTCAAGCAGAAGTTTCTGGATATCCGCAAGCGTGTCTACAAGTATCCGCGGCTGGGGGACAAGGCAAGATTCGTAGCCATTCCGACCACGTCGGGTACAGGCTCGGAAGTGACGTCGTTCGCGGTCATTACCGACAAGAACGAAGGGCATACCAAATATCCGCTGGCGGACTACGAGCTGACGCCGGACGTAGCGATTATCGATCCGGAGTTCGTCTACAGCTTGCCGAAGACGGCGGTAGCGGATACCGGGATGGACGTACTCACGCACGCCATCGAGGCCTATGTCTCGGTTATGGCGAGCGACTACACGGATGGCCTGGCGCTTCATGCTATTCGCTTAGTATTCCAGAATTTAGAGAAATCATATCATGCGGCCGATCCGGTCGCTCGCGAGAAAATGCATAATGCTTCCACGATCGCCGGGATGGCTTTTGCGAATGCATTCCTCGGCATCAACCACAGCTTGGCGCATAAGTGGGGCGGCCAATACCATACGGCGCATGGACGGACGAACGCGATTCTGATGCCGCACGTCATCCGCTATAATGCGCAGAAGCCGACCAAGTTCGCTTCGTTCCCGAAATACGATCACTTCGTCGCGGATGAACGCTATGCGGAGATTGCCCGCATGCTGGGGCTTCCGGCGAAGACGACGGAAGAGGGCGTGAACAGCCTGATCGAGGCGGTGCGCAAGCTGAACCAGTCGCTTGGCATTCCGGAGAAATTCAAAGATCTAGGCTTCGATCCGGCCGATTTCGAAGCGCGCGTTGAGTACCTCGCCGACCGGGCTTTCGAAGACCAATGCACAACCGCGAATCCGCGGATGCCGCTTGTGACGGAGCTGGCGAACGTATACCGCAATGCGTTCTACGGAAAATTCTAGCTCTAGATATCGTGCTCTTGGCTGCCGATCCGCCGGATCGGCGGCTTTCTTTTTGCGTGCGAGGTGTGATATCGCTCACTGCCCCGGCAACGCGCAGCCTGTAGAATAGACATCAAGAGGAGATGAATACGATGGAGCAAAGAGCATTCGTCATGATTAAGCCTGACGGCGTGAGACGCGGATTAATTGGTGAGATTGTTAGACGTTTCGAGTGCAAAGGTCTTCGGGTGATCCGAGCCGAGCTTATGCAAGTTTCAAGAGAGACCGCGCAAATCCATTATGGGCACCTGAGTGCCAAGCCGTTCTTCGACGAGTTGGTTGAATATATCACGTCCGGTCCCGTATTCGCCATGATTGTGGAGGGATGCGAGGCGGTCGCGAACTCCCGTTCGTTAATCGGACCAACGAATCCGCAGGATGCGCCGCCTGGAACGATACGTGGCGATTATGGACTGGATGTGTCCGAGAACGTCATTCACGGTTCCGATTCGGCAGATAACGCGGCGAAGGAGATCCAGTTATTTTTTAAGTGAACAAAAACAAGGGGTGAACGATTATGACAACCGAGACCGTTAATCAAAAGACTACTAAAAATTTGCTGCAATTCTGCTACACTTGCGCGGAAGCTCACACCTGCGATACGGAGAAGAAATGCATCGCTTGCTGGGAAGCTAACGGATTGTTGAACCATCAGGAAGAGGATAAGGAGGGCAGGGAGCTGACGACGGAGGAGCTTCTGGTCCTGTATGCCCTCTAAAAATGGTGAAATGCCGCGTAACCCGCGGCTTTTTTTATTGATAAAGTACATTTCAAAAATCAGGTGAAGGACAGTGATCTTCATCACATCGTATTCATATGGTTTATGGTAACTTTTTCATATGGGAGTTATTACTATGAATGGCAAATGGAATTCTAGGATAAAATAGGTCCCGCTCACATCAAAATGCGACATCCGCAAAATGAAGAAAGGAGGGAACCCCATGGAGGTCGAAGCGCTGCGCGCGGTCGAGCAGCTGGCACTTAAGAAGTTCAAGGTTTTTAAGCAAAGCCGACTCCGTTATCTTGCAAGATCCGCGCTGGCCAGCATGTTCATCGGGTTTGGCGTCATCGTCGCCTTCAAGACCGGCAGCTTCTTCTATAACGAGCATTCGCCCTTCACCTATCCGATGGCCGCCCTGACCTTCGGCGCGGCGATTATTCTGATCGCTTACGGGGGAGGGGACCTGTTCACGGGCAATACGTTTTACTATACATACACGGCTTTCCGCCGCAAGCTCAAGTGGCCTTATGTCTTTCAGCTTTGGGGATTCAGTTACGTCGGCAATATGATCGGAGCTGCTTTCTTCGCTTTTATGATTTACACGACAGGGCTGTTTGCGGACGAATCGGTGAACGCTTTCCTGCTTGGCGTCGTCGAGAAGAAAATGCAACTGCCTATGACGGAGCTGTTTTTCCGGGCGATTCTGTGTAACTGGTTAGTATGCCTGGCATTCTTTGTTCCAATGGCGCTCAAGGGCGACGGGCCGAAGATGTTCGCGATGATGCTGTTCGTCTTCTGCTTCTTCATCTCGGGATATGAACACAGCATCGCGAATATGTGCACGTTCGCCATTGCGCTCGTCCTGAACCATCCAGGGACGATATCGTTAGGCGGCGTGCTGCACAACCTGATTCCGGTAACGCTGGGCAACCTGATCGGCGGGTCGTTTCTAATGGCTTTCATGTACTATTACGTCAATAAACCGTACTTGGACGAGATGGATCAGCAATCAAACATTGAGGAGAGTGAAAGTAATGGAGAAGAATAAAACGAAAATCGTTGTGATCGGGGTCGGTGCTGTCGGCGCGACAACCGCCTACACGCTGCTGCTCCGCGAAAGAGCGGATGAGCTGGTACTGATCGACGCGAACCAGAAAAAAGCCGTCGGCGATGCCATCGATATGAATCACGGCCTGCCGTTTCTAGGGAAAACGAAGGTGTGGGCAGGAGAATACAAGGACTGCAAGGATGCCGATATCATTATCATTACGGCAGGGGCCGCGCAGAAGCAAGGCGAAACCCGGATCGATCTGCTTAAGCGGAATGTTGGTATCTTCGAGAGCATTATGACCGAGGTGCTGAAGTATAACCAGGACGGCATTATTCTGATCGCTTCCAATCCGGTCGACATCATGAGCTATTTCTCTTGGAAAAAATCGCAATGGCCGGTTGAGCGCATCATCGGCTCCGGTACGCTGCTGGACAGCGCCCGATTCCGTTATTTGATCGGCGAGGAGCTGAACGTCGATCCGCGCAGCGTGCACGCCCATATTATCGGAGAGCATGGGGATTCCGAGCTTCCGCTATGGAGTCTGGCCAATATCGCGGGCACGAAGCTGAAGCTGACCGGGGATCAGAAAGAAAAAATATTCGAGAATACGAGGGATGCGGCTTATGAGATCATCCAGGCGAAAGGCGCGACTTATTATGCGATTGCGCTGGCGCTCGACCGCATCTGCACCGCGATCCTCCGGGATGAAGGCGCCGTGCTGAACGTGTCGACGCTGCTCAAGGATTACCACGGCGTTTCGGATGTGTATCTTGGCGTACCTTGTATCGTCGACCGCAACGGGGTTCGCGAGGTGTTGGAGCTGGAGATCAACGAGGAGGAGAAAGCGCTGCTTCATCGCTCGGCCGAGAAGCTGAAGGGGCTTATTGAAACGATCGACCTCAAAAATTAACTTTGAGCTAGGGCTGGTCGGAAAGGGTGGTTGACGATGAATGAGGGGGACTTTCTTCCTGCAGTGAAATTGCTTGAGTTTATGGAGCGTATCTACCGCTACGGCATGACGACGACATCGGGAGGCAATTTGTCGATCAAGGATGCGGATGGCGGGATATGGATTACGCCGTCGGGTATTGATAAAGGTTCGTTGAACCGTGACGACATGGTTTATGTGAAGCCGGACGGGACCGTATCCGGGAAGCATGCGCCTTCGAGTGAGTTGCCGTTCCATCGGCTGATCTATGAGGCAAGGCCGGATATTAGTGCCATTGTCCATGCCCATCCGCCAGCCTTGGTATCGTTCAGCATCGTCCGCCGTATTCCAGACTTGCGGCTGCTTCCGAACGAACGCCAGATATGCGGCGAGATCGGCATTGCCGCTTATGCGCTTCCGGGAAGCAGGCGGCTTGGAGAGAATATTGCCCGCGTGTTCGCCGAAGGAAAGGATAGCGTCATGCTCGAGAATCACGGGGTGGTCGTCGGCGGCCGGACATTGGATGAGGCATTCCGCATATTTGAAACGCTCGACTTCTGCGCGCGTCTGGAAATTGAAGCAAGCCGAATCGGCAAGCCCATCTTGCTTACCGATGAGGATTACGCACTTGTCCGAAGCCAAGCCGGGATTCGAATGGAGACCTATGCGGCCGAACCCATGGAGCATACGGAGCTCGAGTTGCGCGAGGATATGTGCCGGCTCATCCGTCGCGCTTATGCGCAAGGATTGTTCACCAGCACGCAGGGAACCTTCTCGAAACGGCTGAACGACCAAGAATTTTTGATTACGCCGTACGGCATGGATCGTACTTATCTGAAACCGGCTGATCTGGTCAAAGTCAGGGACGGCAGGCATGAGGAGGGGAGGAGACCAAGTCAATCGGTACGATTCCACGAAGCGTTATACCGTCAGCACAACCATATCGATTCGGTCATTCTCGCCCATCCGCCGTACATTATGGCTTTCGCCGTGACCGAAGCGCCATTTGATTCGAGGACGATACCGGAAAGCTATATATTGCTGCGGGGCATGCCTAAGCTCCCGTTCGCCGGCATCTATACCGAACCCGAGAAGACCGCCAAGACCTTTGCGCCGAACACTCCGCTTGCGATCGTGAACAATAATTGCCTCGTCGTTACCGGTCAAGGGCTGCTGAACACGTTCGACCGGCTCGAGGTCGCCGAGTACAGCGCCAAATCCATCCTGAACGCCCGTTCGCTTGGTGAGATCCGCTTTATCGAAGACAACGAGATCGAGGAGCTGAAGGCCGCCTTTCGGCTGGAGGATTGAAGAGTACCGCCATGAAACGCCAAAGGGGCTGTCCCGGATATCATCCATGATGATATCCAGGACAGCCCCTGAGCGTCTTTTGAGTTCCTACCAGCTTCGGACGCCGGCCGATTCCGGCGCATGATTGATGATGTGCATCACCGGGACTGTGTACGCGATCAGCGTAAGAATGAGAGTCAATGCGATCCATACTCCCCATCTCTCCAATATCGGAGGAGGACGATGACCGGTGTCGTGCACCTCGCCGATCGGAAACTCATCCAACTGTTCCGTCCGCGGCGCCGCGAACCACATGTAGAGCGCTATAAACAGGAACAGCAGAACCCCGATAAATAAGAGTCCGCTGCCAATGCCGATCAGCTTGCGGTACGGCTCCCACGTCTGAACGACGGGGTGGTCCATATAGGTCGTGTAAGCCGTCCGGCGCGGCTCGCCGAATAGCCCGACAATATGCATCGGAATCGACATGAATGCCATCCCGAGCACCCATATAATCGTATGCCAAATCCCAAGCTTATTGATGAAAGGCGTTATGCGGCGACCCGTCAATGCCGGGAATAGCGAATAGGTAATGGCGAAGAAGGTGAGCGCCACCGTCGAGGCCACGGTCAAGTGAAAGTGCCCGGTAATCCACAGCGTGTTATGGACGACCTGGTCCAGCTGGTAACTGGCATTGATGACGCCGCCCGCTCCCGCAGGGATGAAGATAACCATGCCCGCGAATGCCGCGAAAAACCGCGCGTCTCTAAAGGGAAGCTTGCGGAAAAATCCGAACAGCCCGGTCGCTCCTTTCTCCCTGCCGGCCAGCTCGAACGTTGCCATCATAGAGAAGGCCGTCATTAAGGAAGGAATGACGACGATCATCGTCAGCACCACCTGCAGAAACTTCCAGAAAGAAGAAATTCCGGGCTCCATCAGTTGATGGTGGAAGCCGACCGGAATGGAGTACAGAATAAACAGCACGAATGTCAGCCTTGGCAGCGAGTCGCTGAATATTTTGCCTCCGACGATTTTCGGCACGTTCACATACCAGAAGATATAAGCGGGCAGCAGCCAGAAATAAACCAGCGGGTGGCCGAAATACCAGAACAACGTCCGGCTAAGCTCGACATTGATTTTATCGATCCAACCCAGCGACCACGGGATGAGCTGGAACACCACTTCGATAGCGACGCCAATCGTGCAAATTTGCCACAGCACCATCGTGGCAACCGCCATGTAAGCAAATAGCGGGGAGGGCTGCCCTTTGTTTGCACGGCGCCACTTGGCGTAAGCCGCGAATATCGCAAAGCCGCTCAACCAGCTGCCGACGACGACAAGCGCCATCCCGATGTAAAACAAAGGATCGGCCTGGAGCGGCGCGTAGAACGTATACAGAACGGATGCGTCGTTCGTCAGTATTTCGATCGTCGCGAGAACCGTTCCGGCCACCATCAAGTAATAGCCGGTCCAGGCCGTCGTCCGCGCCCCACTAGGCAAGCTTCCTCCGAGCGTTCTGGCCACGCCGGAATAGAGGTAGCCGATAATAAAGAACGTCGTGAAAATAAGAGCCATCATCACTCCGTGCACCGTTAGCAGCTGATAATAGCCAATGGACGCGGGCAGCTCGATAAATCCGGTCCGCTGCAACCCCTGCAGCAGACCGGCGATAGCGCCGGCGAAGATGGCGAAGAAAGAGAAGCCGATATGCGCTAGGATCAGCTTCCGATCTCCCGGATCAAACAAAAATTTCGCTTTATCCCGCTTCGTTTCTTTCTGCATGCATCGTCGAATCCTCTCTGTCTGGTTTCTCGTCGCGTTATTGCACGACCAGCTTGCCCATCATCACGTGATGGCCGACCCCGCAATACTCGTGGCAGAGCATGGCATAGTTGCCTTCGTCTTCGAACGTATACGTATACTCGGAAATATGTCCGGGCACGACCATGATGTTTACGTTCGTGTTCGGAATGAACAACCCATGAACGACGTCGGGGCTGGTAACTTCGAAATGAACGGTCGATCCTCTTGGGATCGTGATTTCGCCCGGGTCGAAGGCGAACAGTCTTGCCACCATCGTAACCCGGAATTCATTCGGCCCAAGCTGCGTCACTCCCGGCTCGTCGAAGGGCGCCGTGGCAGCTACTTCCTCTGGCGCGATCGTGCGCATGTGACCGGGAGGGTTGAGGCCGACGAAGATGCCCAGCGTACCCAGAACGACGAGAAACACAATGATTGAACCGATGCCAAGCAGCAGCCAAATTCGTTCATAGCGGGGCAAATGATCAATCATAAATCCGTTACCTCCTTCATTGTCTAGCTAGATACAAAAGCAAAACAGCGAGCCATGTCAGCAGTATGAAGCCTCCGATGAGAAGGACGGAGACAAACGTTCCTTTAAGCTTTTCATTCTCCCCGACATCCTTCCGCGCGGCTTCCCGAGTGCGGTCTGCCATGAGCTTGAACCCCCCAACAGGTGCGATTGACGTTAGTATTTTCCAAGTTGTATGGAAAGATACACCATCATGCGAAGTGCGTACAGGAATTCGAAATATCATGCAAACGATGATTTGTGACGAAGATCACAGCGAGTACGCCTTAGAAGAGCTATAGTATAGACATAGAGAGAAGCGCAAAAACGATACATCATCCGAAACGGCGCTTTCCTCGAACATAATTTGTGAATAGATTCACAATAGGAGAGTGGATGTCATGATGAAGTTTTTGCGAGAGAACGTGTATGCGGCCGGGTTGTTGTTCCTCTTAAGGATCTATGTCGGCTGGGAATGGCTTAATGCCGGCTTCCACAAGCTGACGGGCGGGTTTGACGCAACGGGCTTCCTGAAGAACGCGATCGCGAATCCGGTGTTGGACAAAGGAACGCAGGAACTGGTATACCCTACCTTTACGGGGTTCCTGGAGCAAGTAGCGCTGCCGAACGTGAAGATCATTAACTTCCTTATCCCCGTAGGGGAGACGCTGGTCGGAATCGGGCTTATCGTCGGCGGCTTGACCGCGGCGGCCGCATTCTTCGGGCTTATGATGAACTTCATGTTCCTCTTCGCCGGCACGGTAAGCACGAATCCTTGGCTCATCTTGTTAGGACTTGTCGTGATTGCGGCGGGTACGAACGCCGGACGATTCGGACTCGACTACTATTTGCTTCCTCTGCTTCGCAAGCTGATGCGCCGCAACGATCAAGAGAAGCCGCAAACGCCAACGCTTCCTAAACCGCGTCATCGAGCAGCTCATTAACCAGGCTAATAATTCTCGTCATAAGGAGCTCAACCAGCCGCCGGCCATTTGCCGGCGGCTGGTTTTTTGGGACGCCAAGCCGGTGAACCGGGTGAAAATAATCGGGATACGAACCTGCCGTTCATCGTTTCGCCGTATCCCATGTGATTAGGCTCACTTCCTTCTGGAACCGCCGGGATTATAATGAGAGTGACTCTCAATCAGGGAAGGTGATGCCGATGGATTCGCTGGCGTTAAAGCCTCCGCTCCAACAGCTGTTCGACGAGCATATTCCGCTGCGAGCGCAGATGGAACGGATTTTCGATTTGGCTTGCGGCTTGAAAGAAGCGGGAATAGGGGGCGGAGATACGCAGCTAAGGCTGCTTGTCCGGCAGATGACGGATTTCGCGTGGAAGCTTGAACAGCACTCGGATAGGGAGGAGAATTTGCTTTTTCCGATGATGGCCCGTTATTTGGGCAGAGAGACAGGTCCGATTGCCGTCATGGAGTATGAGCACGATCAGGCCAAGCGCAACATTGAATTATTCCATGAAGCTTACTCGATGCATGGATTACGTAAAGATGGGATCGGGATTGGCCAGATCGCTGGTTACGCGGAGGAAGCCGTGACGATCCTGATGGAACATTTCTGCAAGGAAGAGCATGCTTTATTCCCGATGGCTAATAACCTTCTATCGGAGCAGGAGCTCGAGCAGCTGGAGCAAGCATTTACCACGGGTCAAGATCAAGGAGGGGATCGGATATGACGACCGTTATTCAGAGAGACCAGCGCGTTGGCGATATCGTCGCCGTCTATTCCCAAGCAAGCAACATCTTCAAGGAGCTGGGCATCGACTTCTGCTGCGGGGGAGGGCGCACTCTTGCCGAGGCGGTGCAGAAGCGGAAGCTGGACGAAGGAGAAGTGTTGTCGAGACTGAATAAAGTCTGTACGGAGGCACGGCCGGCATGGCCTCTGGATTGGAAGCAGGACGGAAGGAAGCTGACGAAATTAACCGAGCATATTACGCTTCAGCACCATAACTTCCTTCGCGGAGAGCTGCCCGTACTCCGGGACTTCGTCAATAAAGTGGCGAGAGTGCATGGAGGAGAGCATCCGGAGCTCGTTCTGCTTCAAGGCTTCTACCATCGATTGAGCGAGGAGCTTCTGGCGCATCTGGCCAAAGAAGAGGAGCTGCTGTTCCCGGCGATCCTCAGGGCCGAGGCCGAAGGCTCCGAAGAGGCCCTTCAGGACGCGCTTCGTCTGTTAGGAACGCTTGAGGCCGAGCATGACGAAGCGGGAGATTTGCTAAGCCGAATGCGGGATGCGACAGGAGGATACGCGCTTCCGGATGGAGCCTGCATGACCTATTCGGTCACGTTTCGCAAGCTGGAAGAGCTCGAGAACGATATGTTCACTCATGTGCATTTGGAGAATAACCTGCTGTTCCCGGCGCTTGTCGAGATGAAGGCGGAAGCGGTGTAACCAGCGATATTTTTTGCAAGAGTAAGTGAAAAAAATCACAGACCATTCAACCTAAAAGAGGTATGATAGCATCATCAAGGAATGAGGAGTTGAGTTGCAATATGTACGTCTATCAAGAGGTGCTGCCTTCTGAACTTTCCCAAGCGCTTGAGAGATTGCTGGACGAGAACGAGAAGATTAAATCGAACGTGATGAAGGTTGAACGATTCGCCGCGGAATTGCAGAAGGGATCGAATCCACCGGATATCGATCAGATTATAAAGCTGAAGTGTTTGACGGACGCGTTAAGCCAATCCTTCGAAACCCATGAGAGATGGGAGGCGAAGGTGCTGTTCCCGCTTATGAAAGAAGCCATCTCCCGCGCAGGCGACCCTTATATGCATACCTCGCTGTGGATGCTGGAGAAAGGGAATCCTGGCGATCAATATTTCCGATTGTACTGGGGTCAGGTCAGCACCTATCTGGAGAAGCTTCAGCCGGATTCCTTCTACAAAGGCCTTAAGTACTTGCTTAATGGCTGCCGCCTGGTCAAGGAGCAGCTGGAACTGGAAGAAGAACTGCTGCTGCCCCATATTCACTAACGAAAGACGAACCCCTTACGCTGCCGTATAGCGTGAGGGGTTCATGCTCTGAGAACTATTCCTTCGAGAGCCGATCCTGCGCAAGCCGGATCATCTCGCGTACCATGGAGCCGCCGATCTTGCCGCCGATATGTCCGGCTTCTTCCGTAGTCAGGTCACCATTAAAGCCTGGCTTCAGCGGCACGCCAAGCTCCTTGGCCACCTCGTATTTCACATCGTCGGGCCGATTCGGATCGACGGCGTAACCTTCGCGCTTCATCACTTCCGCTTTGAACGCCTGCATGCCTCGCTCGGCTCCGGGGACTGCATAATTCCTTCTTCTTCGGGCCATTTTCGTTGCTCCCTTCCGGATGTTTTCCTTTAGGATGCCCTTCCTGCGGTTCTTATACGCGCAGGTTCCGGTACTGGCGTTTCGCTCTGGCGGAGAAGAAGGCGGACAAGATGACCATGAGGGGAAGCGCAAGGAACACGGCGCCTCTGAACAAAGCGAACGGCGTTTCGAACAGGAACGCGCGCCAGAAAGCGGCCCCCGATTTCTCCCACAGTTCCGGCGTATAATAGAGGTCGGCCGGGGTAAGCAGGGCCAGGGGATCGATATTGCCGAGCATGATCAACACCGCGCACAGCGGGATGAAGGATGCCGCGAGCGAGCCCCACATCTCGGACAGCCGTTTGTAACGGGCCGCTTTGGAATCCACGTCCGAGAAGATATCTTCGTCCTCCTGCGCCTGACTTTTCTTGAAATATTGCGCGCCGGACCGTCTCGTGCCGGCAATGTGCGTCCAGCCGCTGTCTTCGAACAAAGCGCGGTAGTCCTCGAAGTCGGCGCCGTTTCTGAACATTCGGTAGTCGATCCGAATGACGGCGCGTTCCGCCGGGCTGTTCTCGAATCGATAGCCCATGCCGGATTTCCGCTCCAATACGTAACCATTCCGCGCCATCTCGTTCAGCCAGCGTTCTTCCTTCTCCAAATCCACAAAAAATTTGTATTTCCTCATAAGGATCCGCCTCCTAAAGATCAAGTCTTTGCTTGGTCGTATCGATCATGTGCGTCATCCGTTCGAAATCCAGGCGCAGCATTGCCATGCCTTTGTCGGTTATCACATAGACCTTGCGCCGGCTGTCGTCGCTGCTGACGGGCCCTATCCATCCCAGCTTCAGCAGGTTATCGATGGCGCCATAGAGCGTCCCCGCAGCCATACGGACGCCGCCGCGGCTGAGCTCCTCGATCTTCTGCAAGATGAGATAGCCGTGAGCCGGCTCGGTCAGGGCGAGCAGCACGTAATAGACGGTTTCGGTAAGCGGCAAATGTTTGGAGCGTGACATGAACCATCGCCTCCTATTTAGTAAGTCTGACTTTATACAGTTGGAATGTATAGTTGAATTATATACAGTCAGACTGAATAATGCAATGGGCTGCCTTATGGATTTTTTGCTTTTCAAGTGCTAGGCTTGAGGAAGAGGAATGAGGAAGGGGAAATTTCTAGTGGAAGCGGTTGGTTTGATTCTGGAAGGCGGCGGTATGCGAGGCATTTATACCGCAGGCGTCTTGGAGTACTTTACGGAGCAAAATATATATTTTCCCTACACGATCGGAGTATCGGCGGGAGCCTGCATGGGGGCCAGCTACTTGTCCCGCCAGCGGGGACGCAACCGGAAGGTCAATGTCGATTACGTGACCGATCCGCGCTATATTTCATGGGGCAACCTGCTGAAGAAGCGGCAGCTGTTCGGCATGGACTTCATCTTCGATGAAATTCCGAACGTGCACGTTCCTTTTGACTATGACGCTTTCTTCGCCGCGCAAGAGCAGTTCGTGATCGGCACAACGGATTGCGAGAGCGGGGAGACCGTTTATTACGGCAAGGATCATGGCGGAGACTACGACCTCCTTCGGATATTGCGGGCTTCGAGCTCGCTGCCGTTCATCGCGCCGATCGTCGAATTCGGCGGCAGGAAGCTGCTGGACGGCGGATTATCCGATCCGATACCGCTGCGCAAGTCGGAGCGCGACGGTAATGGGCGGAACGTGCTGATCCTGACGAGGAACGAGGATTACCGCAAGAAGCCGAACAGCGTGCCGTGGCTGGCGCGGCGCGCCTACGGGCGTTATCCGAAGCTGGTGGAGACGATGCTGAACAGACATGAGGTATACAATGAGACGTTGTCGTACATCGAGGAACAGGAACGAGCGGGGAACGCCTTCGTCATCCGCCCCCGGCTGACGCTCGAGGTCGGCCGGATGGAGCGGGATCCGAAAAAGCTGGAGGCTTTGTATATCCAGGGCTATGAGGATGCCAAGGAGCTGCTGCCGTCCTTAAGCGAATGGCTGGAACGTTAATAATAGAAAAGCAGCCCTTAGGCGATATGCGCTTAAGGGCTGCTTCGCGCCAGGCTGTTGAACGGGATTAAACGTTCACGAGCTCCGGCCTTTTCATTTGGAGAGGAGGCGGCACCAGCCAGCCCTTCTCCTTGCTAACGCGCAATATTTTCAGACCGAGCGCCGCTTTGGTCGCATGATACTTCGCGAACAAAGCCCCGACGTCTTCCCGGATTGACTTGCCCATGATCATGCTGCAAGCCGCGAGTCCGGCCGCGCAGTCGGCGGAAAGCATCGGAGCGATCTCGATATCCGTGAACCGCGCGCCTACCGGGATGTCTTCAAGCTTAGCTTCAGGTCGGGCCGGAAGTGTCGGAGCAGGGGCGATGCCGTTGTTCGTCAGCAGCTCGTCGCATTCCGCGACTTCAAGCTGAGCCTGCTCGATGCCTTGCTCGATGAGCTTCTTCAGCTCCTTGTCTCCAGCGTGGTATTTGAGCGCGCTATAAGCGGAGATGCAGCCCTTAGCCGTCATCGAGAATTGCCAAATATCGTAGATTTCGCCGTAGTGCAGCGGATTATCCTTCGGATTGCCCGATAAAATGCCCATGGTTCAACGCTCCTCGATTTTATTATGTTATTGCGTCAGATTGGAACCGGAGTTCGCCATATGAGCCTGCGGTTGGTACAGGCTTTGTTGGGCTTGCGCGTTCATGTTCATGCTGCCCATATTCGGCATATTCGCCGTTTGGTAATGACCGAGCACCGTGTTCGTCGTCATTTCCTTCATGGTCGGTACTTGGTAGTAGCCGGCTTGGTTCATGTACTGCCAAATTTCGTACGCCTGCTCGGAACAGTTCACGGCGCTTTGCTGCATCAACGAGCGAAGCTGCGGATTGGCGCATTCGAGAGCCGCCACGATCTTCATCGAAGCCGACGCCTTATGCATGCCGAGCAGCGCGCATGCCACGTCGCTGTCGTCGATTTGGCGGGCGGTCATATTCGGGCTCGCCATTGCCGGGTTATCCAGACCGTATACAGGAGCGAAGTTTCTCGGTGCGCTATAAGGCGTGCCTTGCTGCTGTATCGGCTGTCCGCTCAAGTGTTGAACGGTCTGTACCAGCTGATTGTAGCCGTTGATCGCGAATTGCATTTGTTTATCCATAATTTGCGCTAGACGAGGATCCTTCGCGTATGGACGATATAGCTGCATCGTGTTAATCCCCGTAATCGCCGCCGATAATACCTCGCTAATTTCCATTGTTTCGTGAGCGCCTAAGTGTGCTGCCAATTTAGTTCCTCCTTCGGATATTCAAAATGTTGTCGTGCAACGAATTTAAAATGCCAAAGTCGGGAGTGAAATATACGAAACCCGCATGAATCTTTCGTAAATGGCAAGCCGGGCGCTACACCTCGATAATGATCGGCAGAATCATCGGTCTTCTCTTCGTTTTGGCATACAAGAAGCCGCCGATGGAGTCCTTCACCTTCGTTTTCAGCATCGACCAGTTCCAGTCCTGGTCGGACCGCTGCAGCTCTTCCACCGCGAAGATGACGAGCCGGCTTACTTCGTTCAGCAGCCCTTCCGATTCCCTCACGTAGACGAAGCCGCGCGTAATGACGTCGGGATCGGACAATAGCTCGCTGTCCTGGCTGCTGAGCGTAATGACGACGATGAGGATGCCGTCCTCCGATAGATGCCTCCGGTCCCGCAGCACGATATTGCCGACGTCCCCGATGCCGAAGCCGTCGACCAGCATGTTACCGGCGGGGACCTGGCGGGTTCGAACGGCCTGCTGATCTTGAATGTCGAGAATTTCGCCGTTCTTCATGATGAAGATGTTCTCGCGATCGACGCCGACGGACTCTGCCAGCTGACGGTGATGATGAAGCATGCGGTACTCTCCGTGAATCGGGACAAAAAATCTCGGCTTCATTAAGGCGAGCATCAGCTTGAGCTCTTCCTGACTGCCGTGGCCCGAGACGTGCATGCCCGTTGCCGAGCCTCCGCCATGAATGACGTTTGCTCCGAGCAAATACAGGTGGTCGAGAGTGGCGGAGACGTTCTTCTCGTTACCCGGAATAGGAGAAGAAGCGAAAATGACCGTGTCGCCAGGCTCGATGGAGATAAGCGGATGGGTAGACGTCGCGAGCCGGGATAAGGCGGCGAGCGGCTCCCCCTGGCTGCCGGTGCATAAGACGGCGAGACGTTCCCTTGGCAGGTTGGCTGCTTCCTTCGGCTCCACGATCATCCCCTCCGGGATGTTCAGATAGCCGAGGTCGGAGGCAACCTTCACGACGTTCACCATGCTTCGGCCGAGAAGCAGAAGCCTGCGGTTGGTTAGCATGGCGGCATCCACGACTTGCTGCACGCGGTTGACGTTCGAAGCGAAGGTTGTCAAGAATATTGCGTTCCTCGCCCTCTGGAACGCTTCTTCGATTCGCTCGCCGACCATCCGTTCGGAGGGAGTGAAGCCCGGACGCTCCGCGTTCGTGCTTTCCGAGAGCAGGAGAAGGACGCCCTGTTCGCCGATGCGCGCCATCTTGTGAAGATCGGGGAATTGGCCGTTCGCGGGAGACAGATCGAATTTGAAATCTCCGGTATGGACGACGGTTCCTTCAGGGGTGCGGATCGAGATTCCGACGCAATCGGGAATGCTGTGATTGGTGCGGAAGAAAGCGACAGGCAGTTTGCCCAGCGTAATTTCGGAGTCGGGCTGTATCGTGTGCAAATTTTTGTCGCTAATGCCATGCTCCTTCAGCTTGCCGCGAATTAGGCCAAGCGTAAGAGGCGTGCCATAGACGGGAATGTCCAGCTGCCTAAGAATATAAGGGATCGCGCCGATATGGTCCTCGTGTCCATGCGTAATGATGAGCGCGCGAATCTGCTCCGAACGTTCCTTCAAATAACTCACGTCGGGGATGATCAGATCAATGCCGAGCAAGCTTTCGTCCGGGAATTTGGAGCCGCAGTCAATGACGATGATGTCGTCGCCGTACTGCGCGACGTACATGTTTTTGCCGATTTCGTATACGCCGCCAAGAGCGAAGACGGACAGCATGGGCTTGGCTTGAGATGAATGGGCCTGGTTCATGGAAGCTTCCTCCGTACTTTGAATAGACAAAAACCTGCGTATTAGGCAGGTTTCGTATCTGAATTTAGATGGAGTTAGCTTGTGCGAATGCTTGCGCTTTATGCGTGCGACAAGGATGTGCTTTGGGTGAGATGATCCTCAAGCGCTTGCTGCAGGGTGCCCTTGGTAACGGCCTTATTCTCGAACGTGACGCCCGCCCGGAGGATGAGCTTCACAATCTCGGGACGAATCCCGGTCAAGACGACCTCGCAGCCCATCATCTTCACTCCGTCGATCAGGGAGATAAGACGGCAGATCGCATCGTGGTCCATGGCGACCACGCCGGACAGATCGATAATTAGCTTGGAGATGCCGTTCGTCCCGATCTGGGTTATGACTTTGTCTTCGATCGTGGAGGAGCGCTGCTTGTCGATCTGGCCGATGAGAGGCAGAATGGATATGGTTTTCGTGAGAGGGATGATCGGCACGGACAGATCATCCACCATCATGCGATGCGCGCGGATTAGATCGTCTTTGTACTGCGAATAGCTAATGAACAGGTGATTGAGGAACTGGTCCATCAGCTCGTTAATTCGTTTCTCCAGGCTGAAGAATTGCTCCTTGGAATAGAAATCGTTGTTGTCGCTGTTGAAGTTGAAGAGAAAGCTCCACAGCACGCGCCGCACCGATTGAATCCATTCGAGCTTGAAGGCAAGCGTTAAGGAGTGCTTCGCCCAAACAACGCCTTCCTGCTTGGCGAAATGGATGACTTCATGCTCTCGGCCATCCACGATGAACAGCACGAGCTTGTGCGCGTTCTCAAGCAGGTTAATATTGCCGATGCCGAGAATCTTGTCGATTTTATCCCGGACGTTCACGGATTCGAGCAGCAGCTGCTCCTCGAATTTATCCCGGTTTTTGATGAAGAAGTCCCGGAGCTCGTCCGTTTCCTGCAGTTCGAGCTTCTGCAAATGTACCGTCTCCCGTCTATTTTTTCTGCGATCTCTTGTAAACGTGAGGGTGAAGGTGGTTCCAACCTGTTCTTCGCTCTCGACTTCTATCGTGCCGTTGTTCTGATAGACGACCGAGTAGACGAAGGCAAGCCCCATGCCGGTCCCGTTCTCTTTGGTCGAGAAGAAGGGGGTGCCGAGCAGCTGGAGCTTGTCGCGGGAGATGCCGGTGCCGCTGTCCTCCAGCTTGACGACGACGGAGTCGCCGATCACATGCTGGCTTACCACGATCGTTCCTTCCCCGGGGATTGATTCGAAGGCGTTCTTGAGCAAATTGAAGAAGGCCCGCTTTAATTGATTTTTTTTGCCATATATGTAGGTGCCCGGACTTTCGAAGTTCGTCGTTACCGAAACCCGGTATTGCTGATCCTGGAACAGCTGAATGATCGCTTCCAGCTCGACGGTCAAGTCGACTCGCTCGAACGGTTCGTCAAGGTCAGGCCGCGACACTTGGAGCAAATTTTGCAGAACGTCGAGCGCGTTGTTAAGCTCGGTTTCCGCGATGTCGATATAACGCTGCTCGTTCTTTTCCTTTAGAAGCTGCAGGAAACCTTTGACCGCCGTCAACGGATTTTTGATCTCGTGCGCGATTCCGGCGGCAATTTGCCCAACCGAAGCCAGCTGGCTTAAGTGAGCATCGTCGTTCCTGACCATCGATAACGCTTCTTCTCTCTCCAATCGGGTACCCTCCATTCTTCATTATGATAGATTTTGCCATCTGCTTCCTCCAAGAGTATAGCAAGCTTGGTAGACAATGGTCTAACCATTTTTTGGAGCGCTGCTTGTTAGGGCTTTATGAGTAGATTCAGGTTGGGCAATTCGGTCATTTTCTCCATCGAGGTGTACGACCAGGAGGAGCTTCTGGCCCCTTATCGAGGAGATCCACGGAATGTTCGAGAAGCTAAATGAGTTCGCGCACCGGCTGTAGAAGCCTGGCGGAGCTGCTCGGGCTGCACGGGCCTGCGCGAATCAGTGCAGCCTCCGAAACCGGTCCGGCGGCATTCCGACCGTCCGGCGGAACGTCGCGGTGAAGTGGCTGACGTCCCGAAAGCCCGCGGCGGCGGACACCGACTTGACGGTGGCGTCCCGCTCGTTCAGCAGCATGGCCTTGGCGTGCCGGATTCGAATGTGCAGCAAATAGGCGTACGGCGTGAGGCCGAATGTATCGCGGAATAACGTATTCAGCGTGCGGATCGAAATTCCGAGCCGATCGGCCATGTGCTCGATGCCGATGGAGGCGTCGGCATATCGCTCCTCCAGCCAGCTGATGAGCGGCCGGAGCTTCCTGACGTTGCCGGCGACCGAAGCGGGGGAGGCGGTGTGGCCGTACTTCTGCAGATGGATCAGGAATCGGTATACGTCGGCAGAGCCGCTAAGGCCGAACAGATCGGAATCGCTTTCGGCCCGGCGGAGCATATCGGAGGGGAGCTCGGCAAGCGGTGATTCCTCTTCCCAATGATAGATGCCGGAGCTTAAACCGAGCGAGGCTACGATCGCTTGGGCGGCCGTCCCTCCGAACGTGATGTAGAGCGTCTCCCAGCGTTCGGTCAGCGCCTCGTAACGGTGCGGCATGTCGGGGTGCAAGAAGACGCCGTGTCTCTTCGGCAGCCGCGTCTCATTCCCCTCGAACCAGATGATGCCTTCGCCTGATACCGTCTGAATCCAATGGAAGAACGGATAGCCGTCCCGACGGTCGACCAGCGCTTCATGGCTATTATCGCCGATGCTTTCGATATAGAGCGGCAGCTTATTGTCATCGGCGGGCGTCAGCACGAATCTTCGTCTTGCCGTCAACATGTTCGGCGTGTTCACGAAGGTATTCCCCCTTATCTAAAACTTTGCAATATTCTTATATTCGAACTTCAATATGATTATATTTTAAGCCTCCGAGCCTATCGATACAATAGAAGTAAACTTATAGGTTAGGGGAGGAACACGCATTTGAAAACACTGAAGGCAAAGCCGAAGCTTGTCTATACGCCGCCTGCTAACGGGTATCCGGAATGGAATAACAATCCCGATATTTTTGAACTGGGTCGATTGGAAGCGCATGCATCCCGTACTTACGGTCCGGATCGCACGCTGTCCTTGAACGGCCGTTGGAAGTTCGCTTTCTCTGAAACGCCTGCCAAGAGAATCGAAACCTTCTATCGAACCGACTATGACACCTCGGCATGGGAAGAGATCGAGGTTCCCGGTCACTGGCAGCTGCAGGGCTACGATTATCCGCAATATGTGAATGTCCGATATCCGTGGATCGAACATGATGCGATTGAGGCGCCGTTCGCGCCGACCAACTACAATCCTGTAGGCTCTTACGTCAGGGAGTTTGCGGTGCCGGAGTCCTGGAACGGGCAGCCGGTGTTCATTAGCTTCCAAGGCGTGGAGTCCGCCTTCTACGTCTGGGTGAACGGCGATCTCGTCGGCTACAGCGAAGACACGTTCACTCCGGCTGAGTTCGATATTACGCCTTATCTCGTGCAGGGCGTGAACAAGCTGGCCGTCGAGGTGTACCGCTGGTGCGACGCAAGCTGGCTCGAGGACCAGGATTTCTGGAGGCTCAGCGGTATCTTCCGCGACGTCTACTTGTATTCGGTGCCCGCGGTGCACCTGTATGATTATTTCGTCCGTACCGAGCTGGACGAGGAGCTGCGGGACGCCGTGCTTCGGCTGGATACGACGCTGCTGAACTATGCGGGTGATAGCCGCGGCGTCTGCAGGGTGGAAGGGATGCTGTACGACGCGGACGGTAATCCGGCGCTCGCGGGGCCGTTTGCTCTGGAGGCGGAGCTGAGCGATTCGGAACGCGTTACGGTAAGCACGGCGGTCAAGGTGGCGAATCCGCTGAAGTGGAGCGCGGAACAGCCTAATCTCTATACGCTGGAGCTGACCGTAATCGACGCTGACGGCAAGCAGGCCGATTCGCTTCGCTCCAAGGTTGGTTTCCGTAAGGTGGAGATCAGAGGCAATCTTCTGTACGTGAACGGGCAAGCCGTAAAATTTAAGGGCGTTAACCGTCACGAGTTCTCCAGCCGCCAAGGCCGGGCGCTCGGGCGGGAGGATATGCTGAAGGATATCCTGCTCATGAAGCGCCACAACGTGAACGCAGTCCGGACCTCGCATTATCCGAACCAGACTACATGGTATCAGCTGTGCGACGAATATGGTTTGTACGTGATCGACGAAACGAACCTGGAGACGCACGGGACATGGAGCTACGGTTCGACCGAGCTGGGCGGGGCGATCCCTGGCAGTCGCCCGGAATGGACGGACAACGTGCTGGATCGCTGCAACTCGATGCTTCAGCGCGACAAGAACCATCCGTCCGTCGTCATCTGGTCGCTCGGCAACGAATCCTTCGGCGGCGACAATTTCCTGAAAATGCATGAGCTGATGCACCGGCTGGACGGCACGCGGCCGGTCCATTATGAAGGCACGTTCCATTACCGGCCGTCCGAGGCGGCTACGGATATCGAGAGTCATATGTACTCGACGGTCGAGACGATCGAGAAATATGCCAAGAACGACCCGAAGAAGCCTTTTATCATCTGCGAATACAGCCATGCGATGGGCAATTCCTGCGGCGGGCTGCACAAATACTGGGAGCTCTTCTACCGGTATCCTGTGCTGCAGGGCGGGTTCATATGGGACTGGGTCGACCAGGCCATCCTGACGAAGACGGAAGAGGGCGTCGAATATTTGGCATACGGCGGCGATTTCGGCGAATCCCCGCATGACGGCACGTTCTCGGGCAACGGCCTGCTCTTCGGGGACAGAACGGTGACTCCGAAGCTGCTCGAGACGAAGAAGGTATACCAGAACGTGTTCATGGAGGGCCTGGACTGGGCGACGGGTAGCGTGCGAATCGAGAATCGTTTCGACTTCACGAACCTGGAACAATTCCGTCTGGAATGGGAGCTGCTGAAGAACGGATTGCCGATTAAGAACGGTGCGCTCGAGGTGGCGCTTGCCCCTGGCGAAGCGACCGACCTTCGGCTGCCGAAGGAAGCGGTGGAGACGGAAGGACAAGGAACACAGGATGAATATGTGCTGACGCTGTCGTTTGTCCTTGCACGGGACACCGCATGGGCCGCGGCGGGACACGAGATCGCGTTCCAGCAATTCGTGCGGACGCCGTTCGTCGGCGCCGGGCTTCCATCGCGGGCGGCAGGCGAGCTGTCTGCGGCTTCTGAAGAAGGTCGCCTCGTGGTAAGAGGCTCCTCGTTCTCGGCTGCGTTCGCTCTGGATACCGGCGATCTCGTCTCTTACGCCGTCCGCGGAGCTGAGCTGCTGAAGCAGGCGCTCGCGCCGAACTTCTGGCGCGCCGTTACGGACAATGACCGCGGCAACAAGCATCCCGAGCGCTGCGCGCCATGGCGCGAGGCGGGAGCTGGCCGCAAGCTGACCGGCATCGAGTGGCAGGCTCTGGCGGACCATGTCGTCGTGCGCGCCGCCTATACGCTGCCAGACGCCGGATCGTCCGCATGTACGCTTACCTATACCGTCTTCGCAGACGGCGAAATGGAAGTGAGGCAGGAGCTGGCGCCATCCCCGGGTCTGCCGGAAATTCCGGAGATCGGCGTCATGCTGCAGCTGGACGCTTCGTTCGACAGCCTGACATGGTACGGCAAAGGCCCTCACGAATCGTATTGGGACCGTCAGGAGGGCGCGAAGCTGGGCGTGCATGCCGGCAAGGTGGCGGAGCAATTCGTTCCATATCTCCGTCCGCAGGAGTGCGGCAACAAGACGGAAGTACGCTGGGCGGAGCTGGCGAACGCGCAAGGCGAAGGCTTGCGGATCTCCGCCGCCGCCGCGTCATTCGACGTGAACGCGCTCCCGTATACGCCGTTCGAGCTGGAAGCGAGCGACCACGCCTACAAGCTTCCTCCGTCCGACAAGACTGTCCTCCGCATCAACTACAAGCAGATGGGCGTCGGTGGCGACGACAGCTGGGGCGCCCGCGCCCACAAGGAATACACGCTGTATGCCAATCGCGCGTACTCGTTCGCATTCCGCCTGCGAGGGCTGGGGCTGTAAGGAGAGAGCGGCGAAGCCGTATATATAGGATTGAAAAACGAAAGTGAAAAAAGTGATAGTGTGAATGAAACTGCCTTAGCGAAAGCTGGGGCAGTTTTTTTGTGCTGGTAATGGATGAGGCCGGGCTAATCTATTAATGGTGGAAGCTATCTTTTGGGTAGCTATCCCTTTGCCTCAACAGCATAGCTGCCCACATGCTCAAGGCTCAGTGACTAAGTGTTATGTATGTTCAAGCAGCTTTAGTTGGCTATCCCCTCGGCTCAGCGTTAACGGGATCGGAGATAGTTTGAGGTTCTTTGACTAGCTCTCCCCTCAGCTCAGGGGGTTAACATCGGAAGATAGTTTAAGGTTCTTTTACTAGCTCTCCCCTCGGCTCAGGGGATTACGGGATTCGGAGATAGTTTGAGGTTCTTTGACTAGCTCTCCCCTCAGCTCAGGGGGTTAACATCGGAAGATAGTTTAAGGTTCCTTGATTTACTCTCCCCTCAGTTCAGAAGGGTAGCCAACCCAACTGAGCAAAAGGTATACCCAGCCTAACTAAGTAAAAGGTATAGCCAGCCCAGCTGAGTCATTGGAATAGCCACCCCGACTGAGCAAAGGGGATAGCCGACCTAGCTGAGTCAAGGGGATAGCCCAGCCCAGCTGGGCAAAAGGGATAACGAGCTCATCTGAGCAGAGGGTATAGCGAGCCCAGCTGAGTCAAAGGGATAGCCAACCCAACTGAGGCAAAAGGTATACCCAGCCTAACTGAGTCAAAGGGACAGCCAACCCAACTGGGCAAAAGGTATAGCCAGCCAGCTCATAAATGCCGGGGCAGATTCTACCAGTTTTTGGACTTATATTAAATGCTGGGATGAAGCTATAATAGATGCATCATTTCATAGAATCGTAGGAAGGAAGTTCGTTATGCTGAAGGTCGCTGGTTGGTCCATTATGATTCCGGGTATCCTGTTCTTCGTCTTCCTTTTCGCGATGATGCCCGTCCTGCTGCAAGCCAGTCCCATCGACGGCACGCTTCAACTATCGTGGGAGCAAGGGTTCCAAAGCCTCAAAGATTACTTCGCGGGACTTGGGAACGGAGACTCGTTCCAGTTCTACTCGGGCAAGAACGAACGCTCCTTCTGGGAGTGGATCGGCTCCTATTTTGTCACGTCGTTCTATTATGTTGCGGCCGCCGGAGTAGCGGGCACGGCGATCGGATTATTCGTCGGCATCTATTTCTCCCTGTCGGAAGCCCGTATCACGAGAAGCATCGTTGACTTCGTCGGTTCGCTTCCGGATTTCGTTATTGTCCTGATCATGCAATTCGCGGTCGTTCTCGTCGCCAGGGAATTCGATGTCGTCCTGTTCGAGGTGGCGACGCTGAATAGCGAAGAGCCGGCAATCGCGCTGCCTTTAATCGCAATGATTATTATCCCCGCTAATTATATGATCCGGGGAGTCGCGATGCAGATGAGGCTGACGCTGAAGGAAGATTACATCGGCAACGCCAAGGCGCGCGGACTTGGGAAGCTGTATATTGTTTTTTACCACGCGCTTCCGAATGTGCTGCCCTTTGTCAAAGGCGACTTGCATAAGCTGATGGGAATCATTATGGGGAATCTGTTTATCGTCGAATATTTGTTCAACAACAACGGCGTGTCCATGCTCATCTTCACGAACGCTTTCGTCGAGCAAAGCGGCATCTACCAGTATAATATCGTCGTGAACGGGCTGTTGTCGTTCCTTGCGCTCTACTTGGCCGGTTATGCCGTGATCCGGGCGTTCCTATTCCTGCTGGGGAGAGTGTTCCTGCGATGAAGATGAAGGTGAAGATGAACAAAACGTTGATCGCCGGCTTGATACTGGCTGCTTTTATGGTCCTGATCGCCTTAATCGGGCCGTTCATTGCGCCGCATGAGCTGAATCATCAGGTCAAAATCGAATATGTAGTGGGCCAGGATGGGGACGGATACGTCGTTGCCCCTCCGGTCGCGCCGGGCTCGAAGGAGTATCCGCTCGGCACGGATAAGAACGGATACGACCTGCTGACGAAGCTGCTGCATGGCGCCAAGTATACTATCTTCCTCTCAATCGGCATAGCGGTTGCGAGAGTCGCCGTAGGCGGGCTCATTGGGCTTCTGTTAGGCTTCTACGTGAAGCCGCAGCGAGAAGGGAAGGAAGGGACGGGCAAGGCGTCCTTCTGGTCCGTGCTGAACGGCATCCCGATCTTCCTCATCGTCTGGCTGATGATGATCGGCATTACGATTAATCCCGCGGCATCGCCGTTTGCGATGTCCATGATCCTGGCGGTCGTGCTGCTAGTCGTAGGCGTGCCGTCCGTCGCGTCGACGGTGAAGGAGAAGACGCTGATCATACGCGAGCGGCAGTTCGTGACGGCATCCCGGTCGCTGGGCGCGGGAGGCTGGAGAATCATCGGCTCCCACCTGATCCCGCATCTGAAGGAAAGCTTTCTTATTCTGATTGTGCAGGAGATCATCCTCGTCCTGACGTTGTTCGGCCAGCTCGCTCTGTTCAATGTATTCGTGGGCGGTACGACGATGTATTTCGACCCTCCCGAATACCATAGCCGGACGAGCGAATGGGCGGGACTTATCGGCCATAACCGGATGAGCTTCTACGCGAACGAGTGGATTTTCTATGTGCCGCTCGCTGCCTATGCGTTGCTTATCATCGGATTCGCTCTCGTGTCCAAAGGACTGGAGCAGCGATATAACAAGATGTTTTCGAAGTTCTCGCATTTCTAAATAAAGAAAAAACCGCCCCGGCAAGCATGAAGCTGCCGGAGCGGTTTTTTTATTTGCGGACGATGCCGATCAGCTTTCCTGCCGTCGCGATTATAAAGCAGGCGAGCAAAGTGAACAGGATCGGCGAGATATAAGCCTTCGGCAGGAACGACGCGGCGATGAGCAAGAAGCCTGCGATGACCATGATCCTGCCTTGGAAGCGCGCCAGCTCGCGATGAGCGGTCTCGGAGAGCTTCGGCCACGACGCCGTGCCTTGCGGCATGCGCGGAAGCAGGTTGCCGATCAGTAAGAACACGCTGCCGACGATGAACGCGGCGAAGGCGGACGCGCTGATATCGTAGCCCAGATTATAGGCGATGATCGCGCCTTGGACAGCGAGAAGCAGCAGCGATACGACTCCGGCTACGGAAGGTAGCGTCGCTTCTCCCTTCGCGCGTTTGTTCTCGTCTTTCTCGAAGCGCAGCGTGAAGAACGTCGACCAAGTAACGAAGAGAATAATAACCGGATTCACCAATAAGGCAATTGGCTTGCTGATGTAATTATCCGGTTCATCGGCGGCGTTGAAGTGAACGGCCATTTCCGCGGGGAGGCTGTCGTACGTGAAAATACCCGCGAGCAGGGCGGCCAATACGGCGAATAGGGGAACGATCCATTTGTTCATGATTGTTGTCATCCTTTCGGTTGCCCAAGATCCATAATCCATTTCATAACGTCCTGGAAGATGGTCGTGTTCAGGGAATACAGCATGTTCTGGCCTTGGCGCTGCACCCATACGAGCTCGGCCTGCTTCAAAATATTAAGATGATTGGAGATGCTCGGCTTCGTCATCTCGAAATGGTCGGCGATTTCGCCGGCGGTCAGATCGGACTGCTTGAGCAGATCGAGTATTTTGCGGCGGGTCGGATCGGCCAGAGCTTTGAACGCTTCGTTGACGGACATGGCGAGTGTTGTGCTCCTTTCGAAGTGCTGCGGATTGTTAGACATTTAGAAGTTTTTCTAATTAACTAAAATTCTAACCTGTGTGCGATGCATTGTCAACGGCTATAGATCCGAGATTCAGAAAAAAATGTCATCGTAATACTTTCGCCATGTTCCAGGTTAGCAGGATCTGGCATGATGAAGGAGGTTAATCGCTGGCTGAGCAGCTCCCGGGCGAGAACCTCGAGAGGGTTCCGCAGTGCCGGGCACGTGTGCTTCGGTATGCTGAGCATGCTGCAGGGCATTAGTCCGACAAGCTTGTTATTGAGGGTTCGATTCCCTCATCGCCTTCCAAGCGATCGCTTATGGTTAAGCACTCGATATGGGATCGAGGAACAACTCCAAAAATGATCTTCGCGGGAACGGCCGGGCGAAGATGCCGCTCTTGGCTTTCGGTGCCGCGAGAGCATGCGCAGGTTTCGGCATGTTCGGGCTTCATTCGGAACCAAGGGAGGCACTAACGCCACTCCGGGCTGGGCTTTGTAATTAGTCGCTCTATGAGCTGAACGTTCGGGACCCTAAAGGAGCCGGTGGAACAGGATGAAGCTCAGCTGCAAGGAAGCTTGAGCTAGCCTTGTTCGAGGAAGGCCCCATCGGCCTGACGAACGCTCTTATCGACCCGTTCCGCCTGTGCCGGGAGGGTCGTTCCCAAGCGGGATCAACTAAACGAACAAAGAGGTGCAAAACATGAAAAAGCTTTTTAAGACCGTTATTGTCAAATCCGATGAGCGCGGCCTGTTGTTTCATAAAGGAAGCTACGTCAAGCATTTGCGGCCGGGCACGTACCGTTTCGCCGCTTGGTCGGGGCAGGACGCTGTCATACTGGATACAGCTAAACCGTTTGCGGTAAAGGGCAAGGATTTGAACGTATTTCGCCACGATGTCGAGCTGCTGAATGAGCTAGAAGTCGTGGACGTACAGGATAACGAGTGCGTGCTGCATTACGAGGAGGGCCGTTTCGCTGCGCTCCTGACGCCGGGGGCCTACGCCTTCTGGAACGTGCTCAAAAAGCATAGCTTCATGAGGGTGGATATTCGCCAGCCGGAGCTGCCGAAGGAGCTGGGTGTCGCCATTCCTCCAAAGCTTGCCGGCTACTGCGCCATGACGGAAATTTCGAGCTTCGAGCGGGGCTTGTTGTTCTTCAATAACGTGTTCCAAAGAGAGCTCGCGCCGGGCAAATATTATTTCTGGAAGGGTCCGGTCAGCGTACAGGTGAAGACGGTTGACCTGCGTCGGCAGCAGCTCGATATGACAGGGCAGGAGATAATGACGGAGGATAAAGTATCGCTGCGGCTGAACTTCGTCTGCCAGTATCGCATAACGGATCCCCTCAAGGCGCTGGAAATTCGGGGCTTTGACGAACAGGTATATATCATGCTGCAGCTCATCCTGCGCGAATACGTGGGCACAATGAAGCTCGACGATCTGCTTCGCGTGAAGCAGGAGGTCGGAGCGTACGTGATGAGCCGGCTGAGCGAGAAGAACGAAGCTTTCGGCGTGGAGTTTCTGTCAGCGGGCGTTAAGGACATCATCCTGCCGGGCGAGGTGCGGGACATTCTGAACACGGTGCTGCTGGCGGAGAAGAAGGCGCAGGCCAACCTCATCACGCGCCGCGAGGAGACCGCCTCGACCCGCAGTCTGCTGAACACGGCGAAGCTCATGGAGGAGAACGGCACGCTCTACCGGCTCAAGGAGCTGGAGTTTCTGGAGAAGATCAGCGATCGGATCGGCAGCATTTCCTTGACCGGCGGCGGCAATCTGCTGGAGCAGCTCAATTCATTCCTAGGAGCGCGTCCGGGAGAAGGGAAATCGTAGAGAAGCGGCTTTTGAAGCTCGCTTCTCTTTTTTGTGCGCATGACGCGACGCGCATTTTCATTCTCATCCGCCGTTATGATACACTGGCTCCAAACCAACGATGCCCACATAAGAAGGAGGAAGCCGCCAGTGGATGAGACACAAGACCAAACGAAGCTCCAGCCTGATTTCGGCCCTACGCAGAGAATCATCTTCGGCATGGGCTGCTTCTGGAGTCCGGAGGCGCTGTTCGGCCATATGCCGGGCGTCGTCCGTACGCGCGTCGGTTACTCGGGCGGTCATACGCCGAATCCGACCTACCGCGACATGGGCGACCATACGGAGACGGTGCTCGTGGAGTTCGCGCCGGCTCTTCTACCATTCCGACAAATCGTGAACGTCTTCTGGGATCGCCATAATCCGTATAATATTAACGATTACAAAGGCAGGCAGTATCAGTCTCTCTTGCTCTATGAGGACGAGACGCAGCGAGCGGACATCGAAACCGTGCTAGAGGAGCGCCGGAAGAAAGGGCTGGAGCGGCCGGACACGGAAATCAGGACCTTCTCGACCTTCTACCCGGCAGAGGAGCGGCATCAGAAATATTATCTCAAGCGATTCCCCCATGCGTTCGAGACGGTCATGTCGATCTTCGGGGAGCATGATGCGTTCAACGACTCTACGCTTGCGGCGAGACTGAACGGACTGGCCAAGGGCTATACCAGCCTGGAGCGGATCAAGGCGGAAATCGGAACTTGGAACATGGGGGAGAAGGAGCGGGCATATATCCTGGATGAAATCTCTTCCATAAGGTGGTAGAGCATCGTCATTAGGAATGCAGCAAATACCGGACTTGGCGTACCGATTACGCCGAGGACGGTATTTTTGTTATTTTTATTTGGAGCCCGTGAAAAATATCCGCCGTCTGAATTGTATTACTAGTGAAAGGGGGACTTCACGTGAAGGATTCATCTGAGCTCGGTGAATCTGTCCAGCAAGCGGTCATCCGATATTCGGACAGTTTGATTCGAATCGCATTTACTTACGTCAAAAACATGGCCGACGCGGAGGAGGTGGCGCAGGAGGTATTCCTCGCCTACCTGCAGAAAGCCCCTGCTTTCGCTAGTCCCGAACACGAGAAAGCCTGGCTGATCCGGACAGCCATTAATAAGAGCAAAAACGCGGTCAAATCGGGCTGGTTCAGAAGCCGAAACCCGATTCCCGAAGATCTATCGTACATGCCGGAGGAGGAGCAGGACATCATTCATGCCGTGCTTGCCCTGGACAAAAAGTACAGGCTTCCTATTCACTTGCATTACTACGAGGGCTATTCCCTGGAGGAGATTGCAGGCATCCTGCAGACGAAGCCGGCTACGGTCGGCACCTGGCTGGCGCGCGGCCGGAAGCATCTCAAAGAAGCGTTAGGAGGGCTGTGGACATGAAGAAGCCTAGCTACAAGTCGGCCATGTCGCGAATCAAGACAAGCGAAAACTTTCAGGATAAAACGATAGAACGACTCCAGCAGCATCAATCGATTAAAGGAGAGATTCCCATGACCAACCAACCAAAATCGAGCGTAACCAAAAAAACGACGGCATGGACCGTAGGCCTCGCGGCATGCGCCGTTCTGGCATTCGGCATCTACGCCGCATTCCCGAGCGGCGGCGCGCCAGGCATCGAAGTCTTGCCTATCGCGAGCGGCGATCCTGCCGGAAACGTCCCTCCCGGCAAAGCTCCGGCTACTTCCGCCAAGCAGCAGGTGAATATCGACGGCGTCATCGAGGAAGTAAGCGCGGACGGCAAGAGCTTCCGCATCGGCACGCTGTGGGTGACTGTCACCGATGAGACCGTGTACGGCATCAGCGGTCCCACGGCTCCGGATCCGTCCGAGCAGCTGGTGAGCAAGGAGTTCAAGGTGGGCAACACCGTATCGGGCTTCACGTCGCAGGATGTGTCGAGCGGCAAAGTGACGGCCGACAAGATCTATAACAACTTTTAAGGAGCAAGCTGTTAGTTTGAAGTGTGCACCCTTCTGTCGAATCGACGGGAGGGTGTTTGTTATTGGAATAAAAACGTGGGCGGAGGGAGATCTTACTGTCAAATGTAGAAGAAGGGATGAACGAACCATGCTTAAGTTTCTGCTGAAATATATCGTGAACGGTGCGATCGTGGCCGTGCTCTTGCTTTACTATACCGAAATTTCGTTCTGGAGCGCGGTGCTGACGGCAACGGGCTTGACCGTGCTCGCCTACCTGATCGGCGATCAGATCATACTGCGAGCCACGAACAATTGGTTTGCGACGGCGTGCGATATCGGCTTAGCGGCGGGCTACCTTGGAATATTGTCGTACTTCTACGACTGGGAATTGTCGCTCGGCGAGACACTCTTCATCGCCGCCCTGATCGGCGTGGCGGAATGGTTCCTGCACAGGCATGTCTTTCGGGAAGAATTGCAGGTATAAAAACGAGAAAACGGCGTCCATGCTGCCTGTTGGCGGCAACGGACGCCGTTTCTTATTCCGGCAGATAAGGCCTCGCGGCCTCCAATGTGTACTCGAACAAAGCTTCCATCTCGATCCGTTGAATCCTCTCCAGCAAAGCTCTTGCTTCGTCATTCGCGGCCAGCTTCTCCTGCCAGACCGCAAGGTCGACGAATCTTGCCGAGTCCCACCCGGCTTCCGACCGGAACGACGACAATACCCCGCTCGCGTACGAGTCCTTAATCGAGGCTATCTTCTCGGTCTCCGCAGCACCGCCGAGCTGCTCCGCTACCCGCTTTCGTGTCAGGTCCATGGCAGGGTGGCGTCCGGCCTGGCGGAACCAATATTTCGAGTTGTAGAAGTCGCCTTCCATCCGGTGCATCAGGCCGTGCCAATACGCGCCTGTCGCGTCATGCTCGATCTCCTGCGCGTAGGAGTGGGACGCGTCCAGGCTGTCGTTCCTTAAATGCAGGCCGGCCATTAAAGCGATAAGAGCTGTCTCGGATAAGGAAATCCCCTGCGCGAGAGACTCGATCCGCGCTTCGAGCTCGCCGTCCCAAGCCTTCTTCGGCATCAGCGGAGACAACGTCTCCCGGCCGTCAAGCCTTTCCAATATAGCATCTAGAGCATGCTTCATACGTAAAACGACCTCCCCCGTTCTAATAGCCTCAGTGTATCATACACCGGGATCGAGGGGGAGGTCGCCTAATTAAGAGGTCGGATAGGGTTGGTTATATTAGATTTGGACGCCTGCATCGGCTGGCTCGAGACGCGCTTTGCCGCCTTTGCCCAGCCATTTGTTCCGCCAGTTGACCTGCACGACCGCCAGAAGCACCAGCGCGGCAAGCGCGACCGCGCTTAGCACGAGGAAGCCCGGCGTGTAAGAGCCGGAGGATTGATACAGACGGCCAAGCACGAGCGGCAGAGCGTATCCGCCGATGCCGCCAGCCGCGCCGACGATGCCGGTCAAGAGGCCGATCTCGCTGCCGAAGCGCTGCGGCACGAGCTGGAACACCGCGCCGTTGCCCATCCCGAGGCACATCATGGCGACGAACAGGAGCGTAATGACGACAGGCAGAGCGGGAATGGACGCCACGGATGCCAGCATGATGCCTGCGCCGCCATACAGCGCGATCAGCATGCGGGTTCCGCCGAATTTATCCGATAGATAACCGCCGACCGGCCGGAAGAAGCTGCCCGCGATAACGGCGGTCGTCGTGAAGTCGGCCGCGCGAACCGGATCGAGTCCGTATTGCGTGTTGAAGAAGATCGTCAAGTAGTTCGACAGGCCGACGAAGAAGCCGAAGGTGACGCAATAGAACGCGCAGAAGATCCAAGTGTCGCGCTGCTTGAAGGCATTGCCGTATTGGGCGAGCGTTCTGGGCGCCGGACGATTCGGGCTGTTCTTGGCGAAGATGGTGAAGATGATAAACACGAGCACGATCGGAATAAGCGCGAGGCCGAATACGACCTCCCAGCTACCGAAATGCTGCGCAATCCGGTTGGCGAACAGCGTCGTGATGACGGTGCCGCTGTTGCCGGCGCCGGCGATGCCCATCGCGAGGCCTTGATGCTCCTTGGAATACCACTGGCTGGCGAGAGGCAGGGCGGCCGCGAACGAGGCGCCGGCTACGCCGAGCAGCAGCGCGACGACATAGAGCTGATCGAGCGACTGAACGAACTGCCAACCCATAACGAGCGGTATGATGGTTACGATCATGCCGATCTGCGCCGTTCTTTTGGGCCCGATATAATCGGTTAGATAACCAAGCACGAGACGCAGGATGGACCCGCCTAGAATCGGCAGCGCTACGAGGTTGGCTTTCTCGACGGGGGTCATCGGGTAATCCTGCGCGATAATGACCGCAAGAGGCCCGATAAGCACCCAGATCATAAAGCTAACATCAAAGTACAAGAACGCGCTGAACAAGGTGGGGCGGTGACCGCTTTGCCAAAAACTTTTTTTCTCCATCTCCATCTCTCCCTTTTCTTTTTGTATCTGTAGTTCAAAACATAAAAGCCGCACCTCGCCCGGAAGATGGGAGAAGATGCGGCCTCGTTGCCGTCGGCAGCACAGCATTGTGCGCCTTTGTTTGGGGGGGGCACGATTTTGTGTTCCCAACACGAATTATAGAGCGGTGTAATCGTCATGTCAATATATCTAACGCGGTAAGACATAAAAATTTCCACTCTCTTTTTATGTTATATATATTGACATGATCTCTCGCATGCACTACTCTAACCTTATACAGGAGCGGCACAATGGGGTGCGGGCTCGAATGGCGACGATGCCTTTTCTCGCGAATGACGAGGAAGGGCTTTTTATGCTTATTTTTAGTATTGAGAATAGAGGATCGGAATAAGGAGGGGGCAATATGACGGCTGTTCTTGCTGTTGATTCGTTACATGCGTCTGTCGCCAAGGCCGTTTCCTTGCTGGTCAAAGAAATGAGAGAGCCGGCATCCGAGGAGGTGCCGCTGGAGGAAGCGGCCGGCAGGGTGCTTGGGGCGGATCTTGGAAGTCCGATCGCGCTTCCGCCGTTCCGCAGGGCGGCCATGGACGGCTACGCCGTCCGCCACGCCTCGGTCGCGGGGGCATCGCCGGAACGGCCGGTGCGACTCGAGATCGCGGGCGAAATCCGCTCGGGCGATGGAACGGATCACGCCCCGTACTTGAATGCGGCAGGCGTCGCCATCCGAATCTTCACCGGAGCGCCAGTTCCCGAAGGATACGACGCGGTCATCATGCAGGAGATGGTCTCCTTGACCAAGAGCGCGGGCGGCAAGCCTTGCATCCGAGTCGACCGTGCGGCTGCAAAGGGCCAGCATATCGCCGAGCGCGGGGAGGACATTCCCGAAGGTCTCTCCGTGCTGTACCGGGGAACGGCGATCCGGGCCAAGGAGGTCGCGATATTGGCCTCGCTCGGCATACGGAGCGTCCCGGTATACCGCAAGCCGGTTATCGCGGTCATTCCGATCGGCGACGAGCTGGAGCATCCGGGCGGTTCGCTAAGTCCGGGGAAAATCTATGACGCCAACGGCTATATGGTAAGCGCCAGGCTGCGAGAGCTGGGAGCGGAGCCGCTGCAATGGGCTCCGGTGCCGGACGGATTGCTTGCAATCCAAGGGGAGATGAGAAGAGCCCTGGCGGAGGCGGATGCCGTCATCACGATCGGCGGCGTATCCGTCGGGGATTACGATTATGTAAGAAGGGCGGTGGATGCAATGGAAGGCAGGCCGCTGTTCACGAAGGTGCTGATGAGACCGGGGACGCCGACGTCGGCTTATACGGCGGAAGGCAAAGTGATGATGTGTTTGTCCGGCAACCCGTCCGCCTGCTTCGCCGGTCTTGAGCTGCTGGTCAGGCAAGCCGTTCTGAAAGCCGCCGGAAGAACGGAATACGGAACGGAATGGTTAGATGGCAGGTTAGTTGACGCGATTAAGAAGCCATGTCCTTATCCCCGGTTTGCACGGGCCTTCGCGTACCGCGAGAACAAGGAGTGGCTGATCGAGCCGCTCCATCACGATAAGTCGGGCAACGTAGCCGCGTTCGCGAGAGCCAACGCGCTAGTCTGTATCCCTGCGGGAGGCGGAGGCGCCGCGCCGGGGCAGGAGGTACGCTTCCTCACGATAGGCAAATCGTAAGAGTGGATGTGAGCATAATGAACAAGCTTAAACTGGTTGTGGTAGGTAACGGGATGGCCGGCGTCCGGTGCGTCGAAGAAATTCTGAAGCTGGATCCGGAACGGTTCCAAATTACGATATTCGGCAGCGAGCCAAGACCTAATTATAATCGGATTTTATTGTCCAAGGTGCTGCAGGGCAACTCCGCCATGGACGAGATCATCATCAACGACTGGTCCTGGTACGATGAGAACCGCATTCGTCTGTATACGGGGGAGACGGTCGTCAAGATCGATTCCGGCAAAAAAATAGTGGAGACCAAATCCGGCATTAAGGCCGAATACGACATGCTCATTCTGGCGACGGGATCGTCTCCGTTCATTCCTCCGATCGACGGGGTGAGGAAGCCGGGCGTCATCGCTTTCCGCAATATGGACGATTGCCGCATCATGATGGAGCACGCGGAGAAATACCGCAAGGCGGCCGTCATTGGCGGCGGCTTGCTGGGGCTGGAGGCCGCCAGGGGTCTGCTCAACCTCGGCATGGAGACCGACGTGATTCATAACGCGCCATACCTGATGAACCGGCAGCTGGATTACATGTCCGCGGAGCTGCTGCGCAAGGAGCTGGAAGCTCAAGGGATGCGCTTCTGGCTGAACGCCAATACCGAGAGCATTACGGGCAGAAGCCGGGCCAAGGGCATCCGGTTCGCGACCGGCGTTTCGATCGAAGCGGATCTCGTGATCGTCGCGGTCGGCATCATCCCGAACGTGGAGCTGGCGAAGAGCAGCGGCATTCGCACGAACCGGGCGATCGTCGTGGACGATTACATGCGGACCAGCGTCGCGGATATTTACGCCGTCGGGGAATGCGCGGAGCATCGCGGGATCGCGTACGGGCTGGTCGCGCCGCTCTACGAGCAGGGCAAGGTGCTCGCGCAGCTGCTGTGCCGTCCGAACGAGGAATGCCCGCCGTATGTCGGCTCCGTGCCTTCCGCGCAGCTGAAGGTGTCCGGCGTGGAGATGTTCTCGGTCGGCGAGATACAGGAGCAGGCGGCCGGAACGGCGCTTCAAATGTATGACGGCATCAAGGGCGCCTACAAGAAAGTAACGATGGCGGATGGCAAAATATGCGGAGCTATTCTATACGGCGACACCTCCGAGGCGAACGCCTTGCTGCAGCTGGTGAAGCAGAACGCGCCCGTGTCGGCTCTCGCTTCTTCCTCCGCCCAGCAGGGGGCGGGCAATCAAGACGAGCAGATCGCGGCCATGCCGGATAAGGAAACGGTGTGCGCCTGCAACGCGGTATCCAAAGGGACGATCATGCGCTGCGTCGTCGAAGACGGTCTAGAGACGGCGCAGCAGGTGAAGGAGAAGACGAAGGCGTCCGGCTCCTGCGGCGGCTGCAAGTCGATGGTAGAGGCGATCGTTAGCTACGCGAAGCGCAAAGGCAGCTTGGATTCCGCCGCGGCGGCGCCGATCTGCGCCTGCACGGACTGCTCGCATGAGCAGGCGAAGCAGGCGATTATGCATGGAGCTTACGGCAGCGTCGAACAGGTCGTCTCGGCGCTCGGCTGGAAACGGAAATCCGGCTGCGACGTGTGCGTGCCCGCCCTCCGTTATTACTTTGCGCTCCGGACGGGCGACGCGAGCAAGGCCCAGGAAGGGGAGCCGATCGGCAAAGCTTACGTGGGCATGGCCGTAACCGTTGCGGACGAATCGGATCCTTCTTCGCTGCCGAACTACGATGCCCGTTCGCTTGGCGACGAGCTGGGGAGGCTGGGACGGAAGCTCGCTTTCCCGACGCGGCTCAAAGCGGTAGTCGCTTCCGGTCTGCACCAGGCGGCAGGCGTGCTCGTCCACGATATCGGCATTACGGATTCGCCGGCGGGCTGGCAAATTTACGTGGCGGGCCACGCGGAGAACCCGGTCAGGCAAGGACAGCTGCTCGGCATTGCGGAGTCGTATGGCGAAGCGCTGGAGCTAAGCGCCGCTTGTCTGCAGCTATATAGAGAGAAAGCGGAGTTCATGGAGCCGCTGTGGAAATGGGTAGAGAGAGAAGGATTGGTGGAGCTTCGGGAAACGTTGTTTGATACGGATTACCGATTGGCGCTACATGCTTCGTTCCGGGGCTGGGAGCAAGAAGCATTGGCGTGAGATAGGGAGGGGGAGAAACCATGCAGCAGCTGCTTAACCGCAAGCCTTCGCTGAAGCCAGGGACGCAGGTCGACACGCAGTGTCCCTTCTGCAGCGTACAGTGCAAAATCCGTCTGACGCGGAACGAGCCGGTTCCGGGAGAGAGGCGTCCGTCTTATACCGTGGAAGGCATTCCGAACAAGGCGTCGGAAGGGCGCGTATGCGTCAAAGGAATGAACGCGCATCAGCATGTCATGAGCGGAGAGCGCATCCTTCAGCCGCTGGTGAAAATAAACGGCAAGCTGACGCCGTCTACCTGGGAAGAGGCGCTGACGCGCATCGTCGACAACTTCGTCTCCGTCACGGAGCGGCACGGAGCGGACGCGATCGGTCTGTACGGGGGAGGCTCGCTGACGAACGAAACGGCCTACCTTCTCGGCAAATTCGCGCGCATCGGGCTCGGCACGCGCTACATCGATTATAACGGCCGCTTCTGCATGTCGGCCGCCGCATCGGCGGGCGTCAAGACGTTCGGCATCGACCGCGGCTTGACCTGCCGGCTCGAGGATATTCCGAAGGCGAAATGCCTCATCCTGGCGGGAACGAACATCGCGGAGTGCCAGCCGACGTTAATGCCTTATTTGACCCGGGCCAAGGAAAACGGGACGTTCATTATAGTGATCGATCCGCGCGTGACGGGAACGGCGGAGCTTGCGGACATCCACCTGCAGCTTCGGCCCGGCACGGACGCCGCTCTGGCGAACGGCCTGCTGAAAGCCGTGCAGCTCGGAGGCTGGATGGATGAAGCGTTCATCAAGGAGCGCACGAACGGCTTCGCCGAGCTCGAGAAGCATCTGGAATCCGTGTCGCTGCCCGAGATCGCGGAGCTGACCGGACTGGATCAAGCGCTGATCGAGAAGGCGGCCGAGCAGTACGGACGTGCGGAGACGGGCATTATTTTCACCGCGCGCGGGGTGGAGCAGCAGACGGACGGCCACGTCGCCGTGCGGAACTTCCTGAACCTTGTGCTGGCGACGGGCAAGATCGGCAAGCCGGGCTGCGGCTACGGCGCGGTAACGGGCCAAGGCAACGGTCAAGGCGGCCGCGAGCACGGGCAGAAGGCGGATCAGCTGCCAGGCTACCGCCTTATCGAGAACGAGGAAGACCGCCGGTATATGGCGGGCGTATGGGGCGTCGAGCCTGACAGCATTCCGCGCAAAGGCGTATCCGCCTACGAAATGATGGAGCTGGTTCATCAAGGGACGATTCGATCGTTGTTCGTCATGGGGTCGAACCCCGTCATGTCGAATCCGAATGCCGACCTTGTGGAGGAGGCGCTCGAGAACGTCGAGTTTCTGGCCGTGGCCGACATGTTCTTGTCCGAGACCGCGCGGATGGCGGATGTCGTGCTCCCGGTTACCGCTTATCTGGAGAACGACGGCACGCTGACCAACCTGGAGGGCCGGGTGCTGCTGCGGGAATCGAAGATCGAGGCGCCGGGCGAGGCACGGCACGATTGGGCGATTCTATGCGAGCTGGCCTCGCGGCTGGGGAAATCCGCCTATTTCGATTTCGAGTCGGCGGAGCAAATATTCGAAGAGCTGCGCGTGGCAAGCAAAGGCGGAGTCGCCGACTATTACGGCATTACGTATGACCGGCTGAGACGAGAGGGCGGCGTCTACTGGCCATGTCCTTCCGTAGACGAATCGCCGGGCTCCGGCATCCTGTTCGAGAAGCGGTTTGCGCATCCGGACGGCAAAGCGATCTTCTTCCCGGTGCCGAGCCGGCAGCCGCAGGAGGTTCCGGACGAGGAGTTCCCGCTGACGCTCACGAACGGACGGGTGCTGTCGCATTATTTGACCGGCGTGCAGACGCGGAGAAGCGCCACGCTGGCCGCTCGCAGCGTCGACAACTTCGTGGAAATCCATCCGAAGACCGCCAAAGCGCACCGGATCGAAGACGGCGACATGGTCGAGATCCGTTCCCGCCACGGCGCGTTCAGCGTCCGCTGCAAGGTGAGCGCGGGCATACGGGAGAATACCTTGTTCGTGCCGATGCACTGGGGAGGCGCGCAGAACGTTAATAAAGCGACGACTCCCGAGCTGGATCCGAACTGCAAGATGCCGGGCTTCAAGACCGCGGCCGCTTCGATCCGGCCTTTGAAGGCTTCGATGCTGTAAATGGCGGAGGCAATGGACTCTAGCGGGCTGGAGGGCGGGATGCTATAATTTGTTAGCGGATGTGACATCCGACAACATTCGGGGCGCCTGTCCGATCGGGCTCGCGGGGGATCGATATGAAAGCATATTTAATTATTTTACAAGCGATATACGTGTTGTGCCTCATTCCATGGTTCGTGTTCTGGGGACTCTCCTTCATGAGCTTCGACATGGGCTTCAGCTGGGCCAATATCACTTTCGTGGGGACGATCACCTTATATCCGGTCGCGGTTATCGCGTGCTCGATCGTCGCCTGGCTCATTCATAAACGCAAGAAGCGGACGGCAATCATCTTGAATTTGGTCCCTTCGCTATGGATTTTAGGGTTTCTGTCCTTCATGCTGTTCGTTTAAACTCTCATTGCCATAAAACAAGAAACCAGCCCCCGATCGGGCTGGTTTTTTGCTGTTTAATGGAGCTCAGTCGCTTCCGGTTCCACTTCCGCAGGCGGCGGATCGAACGGCTGAAGAGACTCGGGCTGGCCGCGGTCGATGTCGGTCTTCCCGAAGTCCGCAAGCTGACCCAATCCCGGATCGCCGCATGGATCTCGGAGGCCGCTTTGGTCGGCAGCTGATGCTTCTTCTTGTCCAGGATGACCAAGGAAGCGTAACGGAGCCCCTCCATTAGCTTGCGGCGGTAGCGCTTGAAGCCCCAGTCCTTCTCTCCGTATATAAGCAGCATGGGGGCCGCGATTCGAGACAAGCGTTCCGTGCAATTGTAGGCCAAGGAGCAGCGGTAAAATTGATGAATGTTGCGCGGGCTCCCCAGCCTCGTTCTCTTGATCATTCTACGGTACGTCCGCGAGCTGTCGGAATTGCCCCACGTAATGGCCAGCATAAGCAGGCGGATCGCCGATTTCCATGCGGACAACCCAATGGCGATGCGGATGCGGTTGCGCAGAACGAAATCGCTTGCCTCCGACATAGCGCTCAGCAGAATGCCGCCATGAAACCGGTCCGGGTAGGCAAGCATGGCTTCCAGAGCTACGGTTCCTCCGGTAGAGTAGCCGCAGAGAATCGCTTTGTCGATGCCCAGATAGTCGAGCAGCTGGCGGATATCCTCGGCGATTAGAGGGTAGGTAATGGACGTGGCCGATTCCTCGCTTGAACCATGTCCGCGAATGTCGAAGGTGATCACCCTGTACTCATCGGACAGCTGCTCGGCTTGATAATGAAAGTTGGCGCTGGTCAAGAGGGGAGGATGGATGCATACGATGGGTATGCCTTGACCTCTTACCCGATAGTAAAGCTTGGTTCCATTCACAGAAGCATAAGGCATGTTGGGGGCTTCCTCCCATTTCCAAGTATCCCTTTCAATTTGCCTCAGATGACAGGTGACTATTCCCATTTTCTACGCAAAAAAAAGAGCGAACATTTATAACCATTCTTTCCATTGAAGAGCTTCGCCGCATGAATTATGATAGCCCTAACACTTAAGAAGGGAGGCCGATGGCCATGTACGTCGCAAACAAGACTCGACTTCACTTAAGCCACAAGACACCAACGTTCATTGTCTGTCGGCCCCTGCGGGCCTTTGCAAGGAGAGAGAAGACGTGAATCGCGATTGCGCGCGCCCGCCGGCATCGGCGGCGGCGCAGCAGTCGCAGACTAACGTTTTTGTTTCCGCATGCTGGACGACCGTGAGCGATTGGGCTCGCGGTCGTCTTTTTTTTCTATAGCCGACTGGGTCGGAGCGACGAATAAGCCGATGAGAGCGACTTAAAGTTTCGATAAAAAGAGAGGAAATCAAACCTATATGAATACAGAACCAAACTATTACAGGCGGATCGATCTCCCGGCGGGCGATCTGCACGTCTACGCCAGCGATCCGCTGTTCCGCGACATGGGGCACAAGGTGCTGGAGATGGCGAACAACAATTTGCAAATCCCGAACATCCGCTACATGAGCTATACGCCGGACGCGCATGTCGGGGTAGGCACCTGCATCGGCACGACGGCCGTGTGGGATATGGAGGGCGGATACGTCTCGCCGTCCATCGTGGGCAGCGATATCGGCTGCGGCATGCGCGTCCATGTGACGAACCTGAAGGCGGAAGAGCTGAAGGACGTGAAGCTTCGCCGCAAGCTGGTGAAGGCGATCGAGAAGCTGATTCCGGTTGAAAACCACGCGAGAGGCCACTTCTCCGACATTCGGCTTGAGCATGTGCTCCGCAAAGGCCTGCACGGCCTGCCGGGCAAATACGTGCCGGACTCGTACACGCCGAGAAAAGCGACTTCGCTGACGCATGTCGAGAGCAGCGGCTTCCGTTTCGACGAAAGCGCGCTGGACCGGCTGCCCGAGCCGCTCTGGCACCGCTCGCACCGGCAGCTTGGCACGCTGGGGGGCGGGAATCATTTTGTGGAAATTCAGACGGTTCAGATAGATGAAGGCGGACGCTCCACGGCGGAGAAGTGGGGGCTCGAGGACGGTCAGGTTATCGTCATGATCCACAGCGGCTCCCGCGCTTGTGGCGGCGCCGTGAACCAGTACTGCGTCTCGGAAGTGGCCAAAACGATGAGCAGGCTCGGACTCGGCACGGCCGATCCGAAGCTCAAGTACGCGCCGCTAGAAAGCGCCGCTGGAGACGCGTACGTCAACCTGATGTACTCCGCGCTAAACTATGCAATCGTGAACCGGCATCTGCTGGCGTACGCGGTCCGCGAGGCGTTCCGCGATACGCTCGGCAAAGCGGTCGAAATGCGGACGCTGTACGATCTGATGCACAATTACGCATGCGAGGAGCAGGAAGGCGAAGATCGTTTCTTCATCCATCGCAAAGGCGCGACGCGGGCGCTCCCTGCCGGTCATCCCGGCAATCCGGAGCCGTACCGGGAAACCGGTCATCCCGCGCTCATACCCGGCTCCATGGGGACGTCTTCGTACCTTATGGTCGGCTCCCCCGGAGGCGCCGCCAACTATTATTCCATCTGCCACGGAGCGGGGCGGATCCGCTCGCGGAACGCGACCAAGCAGCTGGTGACCGTCGACGAATTCGCTTCGTCGATGCGCGTGGGGCGGGACGACGAGATCGTCGTCAACCATCGCGCCCTGGAGGCGATTATTGACGAGTCGCCGCAGGCTTACAAAAACGTCGATCACATTATCGAAAGCGTCGTGGGCGCGGGACTGGCGACGGTCGTGGCGAAATGCAGTCCGCTGGCGACGGTCAAGGGGGTATAAGACAAATGAAGATAGCTAAGAAAAGCGTAAACGCCGCTCCTTTCATAGCTGCGACTGCCGCCAAGCAAAAGCCGTTTATCGCGCCGGCGGAAGGCAAGCTGCAGCCGGTCGCGAGAGGCGAAAAGCGGTATTTCGACTACACGGAGACGGTCCGCCGCATCATGTCCTTCTTGGAGCAGAGGTTCGGCTGCGGCTTCCGCCTCTATTATCAGGATGACAGCAACGACATGTGGGATCTGCTGGAGGAGGATCTTCGCAGAGAGCATCCCGGCGTGGAGCATACGGCCAGCTTATACGATCTGGTGGAGACGGACACCTTCCGTTATGAAGCCGACCCGTTCGGAGCCGGGCTTCAAAGCGGCGGTTACGAGGTGAGGCCGTCCGTCCGGAACAATCTGTTCCTGTACCCGCTGTTCCGCGTCGCGTTCGCAAGGATCCCGCGGGAAACGATGCACGGTCTCGGCTATGAGGACCTGATCTTCGCCTCGGACGACGAATCGCTCCGGGAGTTTCTGACGGACATGCGGGAGAGGCAGCTTGCGGACCGCAAAATCATCGTATACAGCGACACGCGAGAGGGGCTGGAGCGGGAGAGCCTCTCCGCCGCTCCGGTCACCCGCGAAGACGTGTTCATGGACGAAACGCTGAAGACGCATATTTATCGTTCGGTGGATGAGTTCTTCTCGGAGGAGGCTTCCTTCTTCAAGACCTATAACATTCCGTACAAGAGAGGCATCCTGCTGTATGGGAAGCCTGGCAACGGTAAGACGACGCTGGTGAAGTCGATCGCCTCGACGATCGGCGCGCCCGTGGCTTACTGGCAAATCACGGAGTTTACGAACAGCGAGTCCATCTCCGAGGTATTCTCGGCCGCCGTTCGCATGGCTCCCATGGTGCTGGTCATCGAGGATATCGACTCCATGCCGGAATCGTGCCGTTCGTTCTTCCTGAACATTCTGGACGGCGTCGCCTCCAAGGAGGGCGTGTTCCTCATCGGCACGACCAACTATCCGGAGCGGATCGACCCCGCCCTCATGAACCGCGCCGGGCGGTTCGACCGCTCGTACGAGGTGAAGCTGCCGGATGAACGGCTGCGTTATGCGTACCTGCTGCGGAAGGGCATGGAACGAGTCGTTGACCGCGGCGAGGTGGAAGCGTTGGCGCGGCGGACGGACGGGTTCACGTTCGCGCAGCTCGGCGAGCTGTACGTGTCGGCGGCGCTGCAGCTGCATTACGAGGGCCAGGCCGACCCCGCCCGCATCGCGGAAGAGATGAAATCGGACTTCGGCAAGAGCCGCACCGGCGACTGGATGAGCGAAGGAAAGCCGAAGTCGATGGGGTTTGTGTAAGGACGGCGTGCGTGAAAGAGGCCTGCGGTGCGGGCCTTTTTTTGCATGGATGCCTGAGAAGATTAGAGTGCTCAGAGTCCACTAATTGCTTTGCTTGGAACGCTCTAAGAACGGGAGTCAAATTGACAGGAAAAGGATGAACTCCGCTCGCAAACCATGTATGCTAGTGTCAAAGCCTATGGAAACGGAGTGAGGTCGACGATGAAAACTTTAACCAGAATGATGGAGCATCTCTATTGGGCGAATGGAAGGCTGGCTGCGGCGATGAAGGAGCAGGGGGCGGATCATCCGGAAGCGCTTCGTCTGCTGCGTCATGTGGTGATGGCGGAGCGGGTGTGGCTGACCCGGCTGCAGGGCAACGATAGCTCGCATCTCGCCATATGGAATACCTCGGAGACGCTTGACGAGTTAATCGGGATGCTGGGACGGAACGAGCGGGGCTACCGCTCCTACATGGAAGGATTAAGCGAGGAACGGCTGGACGATATCGTCGATTACCGAAATCAAAGCGGAGCGCCCTTCCGCACGTCCATCCGCGACATCGTGACGCATGTGGCGCTGCATGGGCAATACCACCGGGGGCAGATCAACCGCATTTTGCGAGCGGAGTCGCTTGAGCCGGTCGGGCTGGACTTTATTTTGTTCGCGCGGGATTAGAGGGGGTACAATTATTCGGGATAGACGCGGATAAGGTGTTAACGATTAAGGTGGCGAAATAATCGCGGCATGTAGGAGCGAGCTTGTGAGGAGGGCGGCAAGCAGATGCAAGAAAAGGTCGGCAACTGCGCGGAATGCGGCGGAGACGTATATTGCAGAGGAGGCTTTCTGCAGGGCGTTGTTCAGGAAGACGGAACGCTCATCTGCTTCTCGTGCATGGACGAAGCGGAGGGCGAACGCGACCCGGATTGAATAAAAAAAGCTGGATGTTCAAGAGGCGAAGGCGTCTTGGAATCCAGCTTTTTTTGGCGTGTTAAGACCTTATTGTTCGATCCCGTCAATCCGCCACTGCTCGGCGGGAGACATGCGGCGCATCCGAAACACGCTGCGCGCTTGATCTCGGCACGCTCCGCCTCGGATGAGGCAGGTTTCGACCGGAATATCGACGGCTACCATCGTTTCGAAGGCGGCGTTCTCCTCCATGAAGCGATGGCGGACCGTTCCTCGCTCCGCTCCGAAGTGGCGCATGTGGGCCTGCTCGTGCCCGGCGTTCGAGAACAGCTCCTCCATCAGCTGGCTGTCCCCGTATTCGTTCGCGAGGAAGAAGGCGTTGATCATATCGTACGGATCCAGCTTCCGCTTGAACGCGTCAAGCGCGCCGGCGGCCTTGGCGACCATGAATTGATGCCCTAGATCGATATTGCCTTTGCCGTGGGTGGCGCTTCCGAGAAAATGAATGCAGAAATGTCCGCTGAAGCCGTTGTTCGGAATGCCGTCGCCGCCATGAGGCATGCCGTGCATGGAGGCGGCCAGCGTCCGGCCATTCGCTTCGACGAGAATTGCCCGGCGATGCCAGCTCCACTTGCCGTTGTAGATTTGCTTCATGATATCGGTATCGCCCTTCGTCAGAGGCTGCACGTCGGCGTGGCTGCTTCCCGCTCTTCGCTGGGCGTTGAAGGATAGTCCGCTCTCCAGGTCGATGACCTTGAGCTTGGCCTTCCTCGGAATGACGGTTCTCGCTTCCTCCCAGGGCAGCAGCTCGCCGTAATGCCGGGCGCGAAGCTCTTGCGAGGCCGCAAGCAGCTTCTGTCTGGCCGCCGGCTTCAAGATTAGCTCCTTGCCGTCTTCCAGGTGCAGATTGCCGTCGGGATCCACGCGGTACACCGTCGCGCCGCCCGACTTGCCGGTCACCGTCAAGTAGGTGTCCGTCGATGGCAGGGACGCGTCGTCCACGGTGACGGCTCCTTTGAATAACGCCGCGATAGGCATGCTTTGTTTGGTTGCATAAGCCGCATTCGGCGATGCTTTGACGGACAGCTCCGCCTCGCCGGCCGAGCCTTCGGACTTGGCGCTTACGAATGGGGAGGGGATCAGTCCGAAGAGAAGCAGCAGAGCTGCCGCGAAATTTCGAAATCGAAAAGCTTTCATAACGGGTAACCCAACTCCTTTCTTCCTTTTTTTAGCTTTGCAAGAAACCGGAGCTTCATACATGATTCGAAGAAAAAAATGTCGAATTCCGCTGCGGCGGCTCGTGCCGGCGCTCCCGGCTTTCCCTAAGCTTTCCAATAGGCTTATAATTTGTTCAAGAAGCGACGGGAGGATCATGGGGAAATGAATACCGAGCTGTTATATATTGAAGACGATCGGGAGATCGGGACATTCGTGGTCCAGCATCTGCGTTCCAGCGGCTACGAAGTGAAATGGCTGAGAAGCGGGGAGCAGGCGGTGGAGCAGGCGGAAGGCTGCAAGCTGGTCATTCTGGACGTCATGCTGCCGGGGCTTGACGGGTTTACCGTCGGACAGAGGCTGAAAAAAGCGATGCCCGGGCTGCCGATTCTCATGCTGTCGGCCCGCACGGCAATCGACGATAAGCTGCAGGGGCTGCAGTTCGCGGACGATTACGTCACCAAGCCGTTCCATCCGGATGAATTAACGGCAAGAATCGAGGTGCTGCTGCGGCGCTCCGGCAATCATGCTCCGGAAGCCTTGCAGGTGAAGCATCTGCTCGTGCACGAACGCGAGAACCGGATCGTGAACGGCGAGACGGGGGAGGAAATCCTTTTAAGCGGCAAACAATTTCACATCTTTAACTATTTGCTCCGTCATCTGGGCCAGATCATGACCAAAGAACAAATCTACGAGTCGGTGTGGGGCGAGCCCTATCTCGAAGGGGATAAGACGCTGATGGTCCATATCCGCTATCTCCGCGAGAAGATCGAGAAGGATCCCGCGGCGCCGGCCATCATCGAGACGGTGCGCGGCATCGGCTATCGGGTGCGGGCATGAGCGCGAGGCGGGACGGAAGAAGAAAACAAGGCTTTTTCGCCCGTCAATCGCTCCTGACGCGGTATATATTGATCGTGGTGAGCGGCTTCCTGTTTATCCCGATTATTATTCCGCTGGCGAGCTTGGTCTATATGACGACGAGCGCAATTGGCGGAGGCGACGACGTGCGCTTCACGATGAAATATGGCAACGCGGGCGAGGTGGAGATGGATTGGCATGCCGAGGCAAGGTCTCTTCGAGGCGGACGGCCGGATGAGGTGAATGCCCGGCTTCGCGCGCTGGCGGACGAGTATCCCGAGGCCTCCTTGTTCTGGGTCGATGCGGAAGGGCAAACTCGGCTTCGGTTGCCGGAGGACGCGGAAGGCGAGGGCGGCGTGCCGGACCATTGGTCGGCGGACGATGCAGTCCGGTTTATGAAGACGAGCGTCGGTGGCGATCCGTTTACGGTGGTGGCGTTTCTCGGAGAGAACAACGGGGAAGCGGCGTTCATGGCGCTGCAGCTGCCGCGCAAGCTCGTGGAAGCGGGGCCTTCGAGCGGCAGCGGCACGACGTTTTTTGTCGCGTTTGTTTGCGTGAGCTTCGTCTTGTTTACGGCGTTGTCGCTGTTGTTTTTCCTGCGTATTCGCAAGCGGCTCCTGCTCCTGCAGGCGGCTATGTCGAAGCGGGGAGAGCATGGGCTTCCCGCTCCCGTCGAGGTGAAGAGGGCGGATGAAATCGGCGGACTGGAAGGGGCCTTTAACGGCATGGTCGAGCAATTGAAGGCCGGACGGGAGCGCCAGCAGGAAGAGGAAGAGCTGCGCAAGAAGCTCATTTCCAATCTGTCGCATGATCTGAGGACGCCGCTTACCGTGATGCGGGGTCACTTGTATACGCTAGGCAAGGAGCCGCTGAGCGGCGCGGGCAAGGAGTCGTTGGCCACCCTGGAGCGTAAGGCAGACGGACTAGGCGAGCTGATCGACAATTTGCTGGCCTACACGCTGATGACAAGCGGCCGGTATCGGCTGGAGCCTGAGCCGGCGGATGTGTGGAGGTTGGCCCGGGAGAGCGCTGCGGCTTGGTATCCGGTATGGGAGAAGGCAGGCATCGAAGCCGATATTCGACTGCCTGCGGACCCGCTTGTGTGGAAGGTCGATAAGCTGGCGTTCCGTCGCATTCTGGACAACCTGTTTCAAAATATCGTCCGGCATGCCGCCGGCGGCAGGTACGCGGGCTTGTACGCCGAGCGGAGAGACGGCCGCCTCATGCTGGTCATCGAGGACCGGGGGCCGGGTCTGAGCGGAAGCTCGGAAGGCAAGGGCGCCGGGATCGGGCTGGCGATCGTGGAGTATCTGCTCCGCGAGATGGGGCTCGCTTGGGAGCGGGAAAGCTCGGAGATAGGGACGCGTATTTTGATATACCAGTCTGGCAGCAGTGAGACTTGGGGGGATAGCAGATGAAACGAGTGAAGGTGTATCATTATGACGCGTTCAGTTCGATTCCCCATATGGGAAATCCGGCCGGGGTCGTGTTGTTGGATGGGGATGACCTTACCGAGGAACAAATGCGGCAAGCGGCGGAAGCGGTAGGCTTCAACGAGACGGCTTTTCCGATGAAATCGGACAAGGCGGATGTTAGGATTCGTTTTTTTACTCCCGGTCATGAAATCAATCTATGCGGCCATGCCACGATGGCTACGATCTATGCCCTGAAGACGAGAGGTCTGCTAAGCGATTTGGCCGAGTTGACCATCGAAACAAAAGCCGGTGTGCTGCCGATCAGACTGGCTGCCGACAACGGGCTATGGATCACCATGAGGCAGGCGGCTCCGGAATTTCGTGAGTTCGCAGGCTCTCTGCATGCTCTGGCACATTCTATGGGAATAGAAGAGAGCGATATCGAGAAGGAAATGCCGATCGTCTACGGCAGCACGGGCACATGGACCTTGTTGATCCCGATCAGAACCTTGGAGGCTTTCAGCCGAATGAGGCCTGATAACGCGCTTTTTCCGTCTATTTTGAAAGAGATGCCAAGAGCGTCTATCCATCCTTTTTGCTTGGAGACCCATGATCCTTCGGCGCATATGCATGCCCGGCATTTCTCATCGCCGTATTCGGGCACGATCGAGGATCCCGTTACGGGTACCGCCTCGGGTGTGATGGGGGCTTACTACGCCAAATATTTGAGCAAGGGCTCGGATTCATCCTTTGACCTTCTGATCGAGCAGGGGCAGGAGCTGGGGAGAGACGGCAGAGTCCGGGTCCGTGTAACGAACGGCGATGTTATCGAAGTGACGGGCAATGCCGTTTTCGTGAATGAATTCGAGATTTCGATTTAGTCTGCCTCCTCGGTAGGATTACAGGGCCGCCTTATTGGGCGGCTTTTTTTGTTTTTTAAACAGAATTTAAACTTCGCCGTTCGTTACCTTAACCTTGGCCTTGTAAGCTGATAACCGAGGTGAGGGAAATGAAGGAATGGGTAATCGAGACGAGCGCGCTCGGCAAGAGATATAAAGGGCGCTACGCGGTATCGAATCTGAACTTGAAAATTGGAAAAGGGGAAATTTACGGCTTCCTGGGACCGAACGGCGCGGGCAAAACAACGACGATCCGCATGCTGCTTGGACTCATCCAGCCGTCGAGCGGGGCGATCCGGATGTTCGGACAGCCTCTTCATAAGAACAAAATGTCCATCCTGCGGAGGATCGGATCGCTTGTGGAGTACCCGTCTTATTACGGGCATCTCAGCGCTACGGACAATCTGGAGGCGATCCGGCGAATCATTGACGCGCCAAAGGAGCGGATCGGCGAGGTGCTCGGCATCGTCGGGTTATCCAAGGAAGCGAAGCGCCCGGTTAAAGGTTTTTCGCTTGGGATGAAGCAGCGCCTAGGCATTGCCGGCGCTCTGCTCGGCAGTCCCGAGCTGCTGATCCTGGACGAACCGACGAATGGGCTGGATCCTGCGGGCATTCTGGAAATCCGCGAGCTGATTAAGTCGATGCCAAGGGAGTACGGGATAACGGTGTTAATCTCCAGCCATTTGCTTAGCGAGGTAGAACAGATGGCGCACAAGGTCGGCATCATCCGCCAAGGCGAGCTGGTCTTCCAGGATACGCTGGAAAGCTTGCAGCAGCAAGCTAGAGGCTGCGTTTCGCTTCGCGTATCGGATGCTGAGCGGGCGATGGTGCTGCTGGACGGCTGCGGCATCGATTCCTCGCTGGCGGGAGAGCATTTGAATTTGGACGGCACGGATGACGCCATCGTATCCAGAGCGGTCCAGGAGCTGGTAATGGCCGGTCACTCCGTATATCGGGCGGAGGAGCGGCGCAAGTCGCTGGAGGAGCTGTTCCTTCGCATCGTAGGGGAGGGACAGGGATGATGCTGGCTAAAGCTTTTCGCTCCGATCTCCTGAAGATCAAGGGAAAGGGATTGTGGCTTCTCGTCTGTCTCGCCCCGGTCGGATTGATCGCTTTGCAGGTGCTGAACTTCGGCCTTCGCTACGATTATTTGATGAAGCTTTACGCCGAAGATCTGTGGGGCGGCCTGCTCGACAGCCTGCTCATGTTCGTGCCGATCGCTCTGGTGATGGGCATGACCATTCTCAGCTCGCTGCTTGCGAATATCGAGCATTATACCAGCTCGTGGAAGCAGCTGCTCGCGCTGCCGATTCCGCGGACGGCGGTATTCGGGGCGAAGTTCGCGGTCGCGGCGGTTATGCTGGGCGTATCCTGCGCCTTGCTGGTTGTCGGGACGGTTGTTCTTGGCTTGGCGCTTGGTTTTCGCGCTGCCGATATGCCGGTCGCGGATATTTTCGCTTTAAGCTTTCTCCCGTATTTCGCCGCGTGGCCGTTTCTGGCGTTGTTTCTGTGGCTTTGCATGACATTCCGCAACCAGGCGGTTCCGCTCACGATCGGTATCGTATTGGCCGTGTTCACCCTGTTCGGAGTGTCGGAATGGCTTCCGGTCAGCTGGCCGATGCTGGCTTACACCGGGCCGGGGCAAGAGGTGTTTGTTGGAGCGGGATTGTTGGCCGGAGCGGTCATTCTGCTTGTTGGGATGGTTCACTTCAGCCGAAAGGATGTGGCTTAAGATGGGCATAAGAAGCTTTATGGGGCTGCTGGCCTCTGAACGGCTCAAGCTGGCGAAGTCGCCGATTTGGCTGCTCGTTCCCGTCAGTCCGGTCCTGGCGATGCTGATCGGGATTTTCTCGAATCTCGCGGATGTCGCGCCGGGGGAGCGTTACATGATTCTGCAGGCCGGCGTTTTCACCCTGCATGCGCTGCTGCTGCTGCCGCTGTTGACGGGGATCCTCTCTTCATTCGTCTGCCGGTTCGAGCATAGCGGCGGAGGCTGGAAAAGCCTGCTGTCCCTGCCGGTATCGAGGACGGGGTTGTATGCGGCGAAGTTTATTACGGTTGCCGTGCTGCTAGCGGCTGTGCAGCTGCTTATGTTGGCCGCGTTGGTCGTTGCGGTGGAGTATCATGGTCTGGATGGCGGCATAGACTGGGGCTTGGCCATTCCGGCGGTTGCGAGCGGGTGGGCGGCTTGCCTGCCGCTGGCGGCACTGCAGCTGTGGGCGTCCATCGGCTGGAGCAGCTTCGCCGCGCCGCTTGCCATTAACGTAGCGTTCACGCTGCCGAACATGCTGATCGTGAACTCCGAGACATTCAGCCCCTTCTACCCGTGGGCGCAGCCGTCTCTCGCCATGCTGTCGTCGGGCACGATGGACTTCGGGGGCTTCGCGATTCCGCTCGAGACGGTGCTGCTCACGATCGCGGGAAGCTTCCTTGTGTTCTTGTTCGGCGGTCTGATGCATATGAGGCGGAAGGAGATTTAGCGGGTGCATTTGTTGGTGAGGGAGTTGGGGAGCGGAGGGGCATGATGGGCTAGATCGAGCTCGGAGGCGGAGCGGGGTATGGAGTGACTATTGCGGGTTGAGCTGAGGGGCCGGACTGGACCAACAAATTCGGAAAATGATGCGATTATACATCAATTTAGCTCGCCAACTCGTAAAATCCAGGAAATTGCTGCGAAACTGCAGGATTTTCGCCCGATTGGCCGCCAATCCGCTCATAACAGCGAAAAATCCTGCACGCGGTGCAGGATTTTTCTTATCCATCGTATTGTGGCGTTGAAATGATGTAGTTTCGCAGCATTTCTTAATTCCGGTGGCGCGCTGCCAAGCTAAGCTAAGTAACCGGATGACTCGATTGGAGACGACCGATCATATCCCTGCGTCTGTAGATCCCCAGCATGAGGCCAGCCGCGGCAAATTCGAATATGGTGACGGAGCTCCAGTTCAGAATCGGCAGGTCGAAGCCGATTACCGGAACAAGTCCGACACTCATCAGAAGATTCCAGATTAATCGGACGGCGAATAGGGTACCTACTGAGAAAACAATGGATTTGCCGTAATCATCATGCAGCCGCATGCCCACCCGGAATGTGCGGAGAACAAAACCAAGCACGACAATGATGACGAAAGCTCCGAATACCCACCCTAAGCTGTAGACGAGGTTGGGGAACAACATTTCGCTGTAACTCTCGATAGGCGCATGCTCCTTGTTTGTATGGCCGAACGCAAATCCTTGACCCCACATGCCGCCGGACTTGATCGTATTCAGGGTGAATTTCGTCTGGTAGTTGTTATCCCAGTTGAGGAGCCGCTCTAGCCTTCCTTCCATCATCATTCGCCGGGATATATCGGTGAGGATTAGAATAGTTCCCAGCAAGACGGATATTCCGGACACGATCAGCAGTTGGAGTCTTCCGGACCAGAGTAGAAGAACGACCATTGCCGCAAAGTACGGAATGAACGATGCAATGGAGGGGGACGTCAGATAGAGGAAGGAGGGTATCCATGCATATACCAGAAGGTTCCTTATTCCCCTCGCTGCAATAATCCATTTCGAGTACTGATGAATGGAATTACCCTGCTTCTCTTGGACCAATAGTCCTGCAATCGCGATTAACAGGAGATAGGACGACACTGTGAATACATCCAGGCTAAAAGGTCCGAATTTCAGTATTTTCCGAGCGCCGTTTATAACCGGTCCGAATAGCCATGCATACATCATCAGCCCAATCGTCGCTCCGTAAAGCAGCCACGACCACTTCAACAGCCTCCGGTAATCCACAAAATAACATGCAATCATTAACGCGATTCCAGTCCCGCCGCAAATCCATTTTACGAAGTTAGCAGCCTGGTTTCCGTCTTGATTGGATGGCATGGCAAACAACGCCAGCACCGCAATCACAATCATGCCTGCTATTAGAGCGATTACGCTCCATTCCGGCTTCGGACGATGGACGGCATGGAAGCCTCTGCCTACCTCCACAGCTCCGCCCATATGCTTCAGCGCTTCGGCAATCGCCTCATCCCTCGACATCCCGGACTCCAGCTTCTCTTCGGCCAGCTCTTCGATATGGCATACCATTTCTTGTTCGATGTCCCCATGGACATCCTTCGCTTTCACTTGTCCGCAAATTTCCGAGATATAGCTTCGCACGGCAGGATGCTGAGAAATCCAGTCGCGTTCGCTCATACCGATCCCTCCCCAATGACGCGGTCAACCGTCGTGCGGAAGAGTGACCATTCCTGCTGCTTCTCCTCCAGCTGCCGTCGCCCATTTTCGGTGATTCGGTAATATTTGCGTTTGCGCCCGCCTTCCTCTTGCCAGTACGCCTCGACAAGCTTATCCGATTCCAGTGTATGGAGGATGGGGTACAACGTGCCCTCCTTCAACGTGAACACGCTCGCGGAAGTTCGTTCGATTTCTTTGGTCATCTCGTAACCGTACATGTCCTTGCGCGCGAGAAGCGACAGAATCATCATGACTGTGCTCCCCTTCATGAGCTCCTTGTTAATTTTCATGCGGCGGCATGCCCTCCAAACCCTATGTAATCTATGCATCGTAAATCTAGGTATAAGTATAGCGTCTAGCTCCGCAGTTGGCAAGTAAATGGATAATGATGAAGCTGTCGAGCAAATAGAGATGCCACAAACGTCTAAATGTGCGGAAGAGGCGGGTCTGGGGAAAATAGAGGTGCCACAAACGCCTAAATGTGCTGGAGAGGCAGGTCCGGAGCAAATAGAGGTGCCACAAACCTCTAAATGTGCTGAAGAGGCAGGTCCAGAGCAAATAGAGGTGCCACAAACGTCAAAATGTACTGAAGAGGCAGGTCCGGAGCAAATAGAGGTGCCACAAACGCCTAAATGTGCGGAAGTGGCTGGTCCGGAGCAAATAGAGGTGCCACAAACCTCTAAATGTGCGGAAGAGGCGGGTCTGGAGCAAATAGAGGTGCCACAAACGTCTAAATGTGCTGAAGAGGCAGGTTGGGAGCAAATAGAGGTGCCACAAACGCCTAAACGTGCTGAAGAGGCGGTCTGGAGCAAATAGAGGTGTCACAAACGTCTAATCGTGCTCCAGCCCCAGCCCCAGCCCCGGCCCAAGAAGCACAATCTATTGGTCATTGTGCACATTGCAATTTGAAGCGTTTGGTCGGAATCACCATAAAGTTGCGGAAGGCTTTAAAAGCGGCGGAAAACGCGATAAGATATGAAAAAAACAATGTCAGATTACATGACATAAGCTGTTCGTAGCATAGGGTATGGTGATGGAAAACTTCTACGTGGAGGGCTGATCCGCATGAGCATAGAGGCGCTGAATGAACGAGTGGCAACCGATTTATCCTATTTGGCCTATGGAGGGGCGAACTGGGTGCGGGAGATGAAGCATGATGAGGATCACGTGTACGACGTCGTCATCGTGGGCGGAGGGCAGAGCGGGCTTGGGCTCGCATTCGGCTTGCTTCGAGAGCGGATCCCGAACATTCTCGTCATCGACGACAATCCGGAGGGGCTCGAAGGTCCTTGGGACACGTACGCCCGGATGGTGACGCTTCGAACGCCGAAGCACCTGACCTCCATCGATCTAGGCATCCCATCCCTGACCTTCCGATCATGGTGGGAGGCGCAGAAGGGAGCGGAGGCTTGGGCAGAAGTCGATAAAATACCGCGAGGCGACTGGATGAATTACCTGCGCTGGTACCGGAGCGTCCTGAAGCTTCCCGTCGTCAACGAAACGAAGCTGACGCTCATCGAGCCGATTAGCCAAGGGTTGCATCGCCTGCATCTGGAAAGCCCGGGGAGCCTGGCCAAGCAGCAATTATTCGCCCGCAAGGTCGTCCTGGCGACGGGCATCCAGGGAGGAGGCGAATGGCATGTGCCGGAGCTGATCAAACATAAAGTGCCGCGCCATCTCTACGCCCACACGTCCGAGGCCATCGACTTCCGCAGGCTGCGGGGGAAAAAGATAGCCGTGCTGGGCGGAGGCGCTTCCGCCTTCGACAATGCGCAGTACGCGCTGTCCGAAGGCGCGGCCGAGGCGCATGTGTTCGTGCGGCGCAAGGAGCTGCCGCGCGTCAACCCGATCCGCCAAATGGAGGGCTCGGGCATGATCGAGCGATTCCAGGCGCTTTCCGACGCGGACAAATATGCGGTCATCGCGCATTTCTATAAGCATAACCAGCCGCCGACCAACGACACGTTCGCGAGAGCGGCGGCTTACCCGGGCTTCCGTCTGCATCTCGGCTCTCCTTGGCTGGATGCGGCTCCCGCGGATGAAGGAGTCGTCGTGACCACGCCGCAGGGAAGGTTCCGGTACGACTTCCTCATGATCAGCACCGGTCTCGTATCGGATCCGGCGCTGCGTCCGGAGCTGCGTCTCGTCGAAGGCGATATCGCGCGCTGGGCGGACCGCTACGCCGCCCCGGCCGAGGTCGCGAGCCCGATGCTGGACGCCCATCCGTATTTGATGCCGGGCTTCGGATTTACGGGCCGCACGGAGGAGGGAGCACGCAGGCTTCACGGCTTATTCGCTTTCAATTATTCGGTAATGGTTAGCTGCGGATTGTCCGCATCCGCGATATCCGGCATGAGATTCGCCATTCCGAAGCTCGTGTCCTCCATCGCGGATCAGCTGTTCATGGATGACAGGGAGACGATCCTTCGCAACTTCTATGCCTATGGCGATGCGGAATTCACCGGTCAGTGGACGCCGCCGCCGTCGGCCGGCGAAGAGGATGTCGAGCCCTCCGCTTCCTGAGCGGATAGCCGCTTGTCTGCTTCATCGGCGCTGGCAACGGGTGCGGACTCCTCCAGCTCGCCGTACCTTCGCAGCGTCTTGGTGGCCGACTCCAGCATGCGGCGCTTCATATATTCGCCTTCGACGATGCGGACGCGCAGGCCGAGGAAGCGGATTCTCGACAGCAGAAATTCGCTTTCGTCCCCGAGATATTGGATACGAATGCGGTAAATGCCGCTGTCCTCGTCGAAGGAAACGCTCTTATCGAAGCAGGAGAACGCGGATAGAATGCGGGACAGCTCCGCGTTGTAGCCCTTCACGACCTCCACCTCCGCGGAGCGGACGCGCTGGGCAAGCGCCCGGGCCAGCCATGCTTTGGCCTCGGCCGTCCGCTGACGGGATGGCTCCCATTCCTCCAGCGAGATGATGTTCCGCAGCCGGGTCGACATCAGGGCGCGGCGGCGCGTCTCGTACCAGAGCAAGTACCATTCCCGCTTCACCATCGAATACTCCAGCTTGAAGGGAATGCCGGACTGACGGGACCGGACGCCGCCGTGCTTGAGGGCGATACTCATCCGGATGCCTTTGCCGTCCGCTATCGAGCGGCGAAGCTGCCGCAGGAGCGGGTGGTAGATTTGGCGAACCTCGCTTCGTCCGCGCTCGATTATAATCTCTTGCAGACGGTAATCTTCTTCCTCATGCAGCATCTCCCGGAGCTTCTCACGCGTGCTCTTCTCGAACGCCGGTTCTGCCGCCTCGCGCTCCAGCATCGCCTTCAGCCACGAGCGCTCCTGCGAAGTGAGCGCGTAGGAGCCCGTCTCCTCGAGCCGCGAGATGATTTGGTAATTAAAGATCTTCTCGAACGGGTTCATAATACGCGTAGAGCTCCTTCCACTCCTGAATAAATTCCTTGCGGAGCCATGCCGGCTCGAGCACCTCGCAGCTGGAACCGAAGCTCCGCAGCCAAGGCTTTATCTCCGTCAGGCCGTTCACCGTGATTTCGTAGAGGAACGTCTCGTCGGTCTCGTCGGTGACGGTGCCCCATTGCCCTTGCGAGAGCACGCGGTCCTTCACGAAATTGTTGCGGGTGCCCTCGGGATTGAAGAAACGGACGACGACCTTGAACGGCCTCGACGTATCGATTACCCAGCTGATCTTCAGCTTCTCCTCCGCGCTGTCCAGCCTCATCGCGAATTCCTCTTGGCTCACTTCCTCGGTCGCCTCGAGCTCTGTCAATCCCTCCATTCGGAATTTCATCAGCCCTTGGCGGGCGTTATGCCCGACGAGATACCATCTGCCGTATTGGTGGTCATAAATGACCTTCAGCGGCAGGATAATTTCGTACAGGCCTTCCGTTTGGCGTTCGAACAGCGGGTTCGTGTTTTTGGAGTTATAGCGCGTTCCCTTCTTGGGGGAGAGGTACAGAAATTTCAGCCTCCGCCGGCTCTCGATCGCCTTGTAGATCGTGAATAGATGGGCTTCGTCCAAGATGCGAGAGTGAAAATGGTATTTGTACACGTGCGTCTCGGTAACTTCGGAATGAAGACCGCGCGCCTTGAGCGCCTTCTTCAGCGTGTCCCGCAGCAAATAACCTTGGACGGAGGGCACCTGCGTATTGGCCAGAACGTCCACGAAATCGTACAGATCGATAAGTTCGTCGTCCGTGAGACGGTCAACGAGCTCGGTTCGCGCGCGGTAGCGGAAAGGACGTTTGTCATCCGCCCGCCTTATGACGCCGACCTCTTCGAGATATTTCAGATCGCCGCGGATCGTCTTCTCGTCGGGGGCGGGCAAGTCGGCAGGCAGCTCGTCGCAGAGGAAGTCCATGAGCTCCTTGGCCGCAAGCTCGCGCTCGCGCAGCGCGGACATAATGAGCGCCAGCCGGATGCTCTCCGTTTCCTTCAGCGACTTCGCACGATAGAGGAATAAGAGGAGCGGATCGGCGGACTCGTAGTGGTTATAGCGCAAACCCTCCGCCAGCTCCGCGCCTTGCTCCTTCGTAAGGCCGTGCTGCCCGGCGTTCATCATTTCCTTTAGGTAACGAAGCGTCTTATCGTACGTGTGCACGGAAATGCCGAGCCGGGCCGCGAATTGCTGCCTGCTATAAGCGCCGCCCGTCAGCGCGAGCAGCCGAAGAAACTGAATCTCTTTGTCGAAGCTTTCCCTTGCCATGGCCCGATGCCCCCTCTCTCCGAAGTAAGTACATCCATTTTAACACGATACATTCCGGGAAAAAGGGGAAAATGGGAAAAATGGGGCGTCGCCATACTTTCGCCCTGTTCGCGCGCGCGCGATTGGGAGACAATGGGGGCAGCTAATAACGAAGCGCCGAAACGACCAGTCAGGCGCGCACGGCAATGATAGAGAGGAGCAATCAGCATGAGTCATGACGCGACCGACAACCTATCGGCGACGATAGCAGCCGAGATTCGCAGCGAGCTGCAGCGGCTCGAAGCCGAGGAGAGCATCAAAATTTTATACGCCTGCGAGTCCGGCAGCCGGGCATGGGGCTTCCCGTCGCGGGACAGTGATTACGACGTCCGGTTTATCTATATTCGTCCGGTCGACTGGTACTTGTCGATCTTCGATAAGCGCGACGTCATCGAGCGCCCGATTAGCGACATGCTGGATATTAGCGGCTGGGATCTGCGCAAGACGCTGAACCTGTTCCGCAAGTCGAATCCCCCGCTCATGGAGTGGCTCGGTTCGCCGATCGTTTACTCCGAAGCGCACGGCACGGCGGATCGGCTTCGCGAGCTCAGCGGGCAGGCTTTTTCGCCCAAGGCGAGCATCTATCATTATCTGCACATGGCGCGCGGCAACTACAGAACGTATCTGCAAGGCGACAGCGTGCGGATCAAAAAATATTTTTACGTGCTGCGTCCGATCCTCGCCTGCGAATGGATCCGCAAGTACGGCGAAATGCCGCCGATGACGTTCGACAAGCTCGTCTGCGACCTCGTGCCGGCAGGCGGCGAGCTCCGTCTTCTAATCGAAGAGCTGCTGGCGCGCAAGAAAGCGGGCGAGGAGCTCGATTACGAGCCGAAGCTTCATGTCCTTAATGATTATATTGAGCGCCAGCTCGTCCATCTGGAGCAAGAGGCATTCAAGATGCAGGCCGCCAAGTCCGATGTCGACGGCTTGCTGGACAATTTGTTCCGCGCTGCGCTGCGGGAAGCGTGGGAGTAACCCGCAGGCGCGCTTTTTTTACCAAGGGAGAGGGGAAAACAACCTATGGCTATCGTACAACTGAAATCGACGAATCCGTCGTTTACTTATTTGATCCGCAAAAATCCCGGTACCGGCATGCAGCTCCGCTCCGTGCGGCAAGGCATGGCCTACGGCTGGTATTCGGACGCCGAGACGTACAACGTCTACTTCAAAGACGCCGATAACGGCATCTCGTATAAACAGGACGCGGGCGAGAGCTTCGAATACTTGAACGTGTCGCGGTACAACACGCCGCTGTTCCCGCTTAACGCCATTAATGAATTTCTCGCCTCGCCGTTCAAATCCTTGGACGACCGGGATGCCGATGGGTTCGACAACGCGTTCTACATCAACATGATCCACGTGGACCGGGGGCATTACATCGATTTTTTCCGCAAGCATCTGCCCGGCTTCCAGTTCGACTTGGAGCACCGCTCGCACAAAAGCTACGCCCTGACGATCTCCACGAGCAGAAGCCTTCACCATCTGCTGCATGTCGTAAGCGTGCTGTGTCTGTTTCTCTCCGTGTTCGGGGACGAATATATCGACATTTCGGACGCCGTCCTGGACAAATACATTCGCAGCTTGAACGTCATCGACGCGCCGTTCTATATTCGCAGCCTGTTCGCCAGAAGCTTCCTGACGACCCGCGAGCGGTTCAAAGCGTACCAGGCGGAAATCGAGCGGACCGGGCGTTACGCCATCCGATTGGAATACGGAGGAACGGCGCAGCAGCGGAGAAGTTTTATCGGGAGCCGCCTGAAGTTCGAACGGCCGATCGTGGACGTCGGCTGCGGCGAAGGCTTCTACGCGATTCCGTTCGCCCAGAAGATCGAGGACACCTATTACGCCATCGATATTAACGAGGAGCTGCATCCCATCGTGCAGCGCAAAGCCGCGGCCAAAGACATCGACAACATCGCGCTGTTCGCGTCGCTCGACCACTTCCTGGAGGCATACAACGGGGAGCCCGTCGACGTCATTTTGACCGAGGTGATCGAGCATATGCCGGAGGAGGACGCGGCGGCTTTCATCCGTCAGATCATGACCGCGATTCAGTTCGAGAGGTTCGTCATTACGACGCCGAACGCCGACTTCAACGGTTACTACGAGCTGGAGAGCTTCCGGCATGACGATCACAAATGGGAGATGGGGCGCGCGGCGTTCGAGGAATGGTTCGGACGAACGTTGGAGGCGGCCTGCGGTGACGGCGAGCCGTTCCGCTATGAAGTTGTCGCCATCGGCGACAGCGTGGACGGCATTCACACGACGCAAGGCATTGTCGTATACGGGAGGGGAGCTTAGACCATGATGAACATCAAGACCAAAGTGCATACGATTTTTCTGCTGGTCGGGACGACCGAATGCGGTAAATCCACCTTCTCGAAGGAGGTGCTGATCCCGCAACTGCAGCGCTTCGAGCCGGCCGTGAACGCGAGGGCGAACGTGCAATATTTGTCCTCCGACGCGATCCGGCAGGAGCTTCTCGGCTACGGGTACGACAAATACGAGCAGGTCATGCATGAGGCGAGCTCGCACGCGTTCCGCTTATTGTTCGAGAAGCTGAAGGTGGCGACGTCGTTCCCGGTTAACGCGGAATTCGTGATCGTCGATACGCTTGGCCTCGCCGAGGATTTCCGGTCTCAGGTGCGCGAGATCGCGGCGGAAAACAACTACAACGTGGAGGTTGTCCTATTCGACTACCGGAAGCGCGAAGATTACTATAATTCGGAACGGTCGAAGAAGCTCATCAGCGGCCACTTGAACCGTCTCCGGAGGGAAGTGCTGCCGGTGCTGTCGCGCGAAGGTTACGCGGCCGTTCACAAGGTGCGCGCCAAGGACTTCTACGACCCGGCGACGGGAGCAGGCAATCCGGCGTACACCGTAGACATCGCGGACTGGAACGCCTACATGGCGGCGCATCTTCCGCAGGATCAGAAGTACATCGTCGTCGGCGACGTGCATGAATGCGTGGCCGAGCTGCAAGGGCTGCTTCGGAGCCACGGCTTCCATGTCGGGGATGACGGGCGGCTAGAGGCGACGGACCGCGTGCGGGATACCCGCGTCATTCTCGCCGGGGACTGGATCGACAAAGGCAAGCAAACGCGCGGCGTCGTCGAGTTTCTGTATACGAATCGGGAGTTCTTCCTATTCGTGCTCGGCAACCACGAAAACTTCGTGTACAAATATTTGAAGGGCGACATCGACGGGGCGGATCCCGGGCTGCTCGAGACATACTTCGATTCCGTGCCGGTGCTGGCGCAGGATGCGGCGCTTCGGGAGAAGTTCTACGCCCTCGTCGAAAGCGCCCAGCCGTTCTACAGGCACGTGGGCACGCAGGGCCCATCTTATTACGTGACGCACGCGCCGTGCCGGAACAAATATATCGGCAAGCTGGACGCGAATTCGGCCCGCCATCAGCGCAACTTCCGGCTGGATCGGGAGACGGATACCGAAGCGCAGCTGTCATTCCTCCAAGAGGAGGCGGCCGGCAGCCATCCTTACCATCTGTTCGGGCATATCGCGGCCAAGCAAGCGTTCCGCATCCGCAACAAGATCCACCTCGACTCCGGCTGTGCGCACGGCAACGCGTTGACGACGGTGACGGTCACGTTCAAGCCGTTTTTCAAAAGCTTCCGTTCCGGCAACGCGGCGTTGCAAGAGCAGCTGCCGATATTGTTTCAGGCAGAGAAGAAGGTCGACGTGAAAGAACTGGACGAAGCATCGGTTCGCCGGCTGCGTTACAGCTCCCGGAACCGGGTCAACTTCATCTCCGGCACGATGTCGCCGGCCGACAAGGATATGGCGGCCGGCGAGCTGGAGTCGCTGGCGCGCGGATTGGACTATTTCCGCGAGAGAGGCGCCGGCAAGGTGGTCCTGCAGCCCAAATATATGGGCTCCCGATGCAACGTGTACCTGTTCCGGGAGCCGGAGCGCTGCTACGCGATCAGCCGCAACGGCTATAAGATTAAGGCGGTCGACATGGCGCCGGTCTATCATTCGCTGCTCGAGAGACTGGGCGGATATATGGACGCCAATGCGCTGGACGGCCTGCTGCTGGACGGCGAGCTTCTGCCATGGAAGGCGCTGGGCGAAGGGCTGATCGAGCGTCAATTCAAGCCGATCGGCAAGGCGCTCGAGTCGGAGCTAGCTTTCCTTAAGGCGCATGGCTTCGAGGAGGCGTTGTCCGGATTAATCACTCAATACGCGGCGAGCGGCTTCGAGAAGGAGCAGCACACCGCCTCCAAGGCGGCGCTGTCGGACAAATACGGCGCGCATGTGTACCAGACCTATAAATATGTGCGCGAGGTTCGCGATTCGTTCGTTCCGCTGGAGATGCACGAGGAAGCTTACCGCACGTACGATCAGCAGCTGGAGCTGTACGCGGCGGATGCGGAGCTGTCTTACAAGCCATTTGCCATTCTGAAGGAGATGCTGGCGAACGGGGAGGAGCGCTTGCCTGACGCGGACACTTCCGAGATGTACCGGCTGCTGAACGACGACCGATGTTTGGTGCTTGATTTGAACGAGGCTTCCTCCTATAATGCGGCAGAGCAATTCTTCCGGACGCTGACGGTAGAGCAGGGCATGGAGGGCGTCGTCATCAAGCCGGAGCGGGAGGCGCAGGGTGCCGTACCGTATTTGAAGGTTCGCAACCCCGGCTATCTGTCCATCATTTATGGCTATGACTACAAGTTCCCGCACAAATACGATAAGCTATTGAAGCAGAAAAATATAACCCCGAAGCTCCGCACGTCCTTGAGCGAGCATCGGCTAGGGCAGCAGCTGCTGGCGATCAAGCTGGACGACATCTCGCCGGAGAATGAACGGTACAAGGAAATTGCGGCCAGTCTGTTGTTCGAGGTCGCGAAGGAGAAGGATATTGATCCAAGATTGTAAGGGATTTGCGCAAGGATAGAAGGAGTGAACGAACATGGCTTACCAAACAATCGGCGGCGTGCGCGTCTGGGGGACTCCCGACGAAGGCGCGCTGTCGCAAGCGCAGACCTGCGCCGAGCACGGCAACGTCGTCCAGGCGCTGCTCATGGCGGACCATCACAAAGGCTACAGCCAGCCGATCGGCGGCGTCATTGCTTACGAGGGGCAAATTTCGCCGTCGGGCGTCGGCTACGACATCGGCTGCGGTAACAAGGCGGTCCGCACGAATCTGATGGCGGGGGACATCAAGCCGCGGCTCGGCGCGGTCATGAACGAGCTTGCGCGCAAGGTTTCGTTCGGCATCGGCCGGGCGAACAGCGAGAGGGTCGACCACGAGCTGTTCGACGATCCGGACTGGAGCGTGTACGCCGCGATTGGCCGTCAGGAGCACGACAAGCTGAAGGCGCTGGCGCGCGACCAGCTCGGCACGGTTGGCAGCGGCAACCACTACGTCGATCTGTTCGAGGATACGGATACGGGGAGACTATGGGTCGGCAACCACTTCGGGAGCAGAGGCTTCGGGCATAAAACGGCCAGCGGCTTCCTGAACTTGGCCGCGGGACGCGAATTTCTCGGCAAAGCGCCGGGCGAATCGATGGATCAGCCTCCGGTGCTGCTGGACCTCGCGAGCGAGGTCGGCGATATGTACGAACGCGCGATGAAGCTGGCGGGACGCTACGCTTACGCCGGAAGGGACTATGTCATCCGCCAGGTGCTAGGGCTTCTGGGGGCCGAAGCGGATTTCGAGGTGCACAACCATCACAACTTCGCGTGGCGGGAAGTGCATGACGGCCGCGAGACGGTGGTCGTGCGGAAGGGCGCGACGCCGTCCGCGCCGGGGCAGCTTGGTTTTATCGGCGGGAGCATGGGCGACATCTCCGTCATCGTGCGAGGCAAGGACACGGAGGAGAACCGGGAGTCGTTCTACAGCACCGTGCACGGCGCGGGCCGCATTATGAGCCGGACGCAGGCCGCCGGCAAAATGAACTGGAAGACGCGCACCCGCTCCGGCGGCGCGATCTCCGAGGAGCAGATGCGCGAAGCGGTACACGACTTCGGCGTCGAGCTGCGCGGGGCGGGCACGGACGAAAGCCCGTTCGTCTACCGCAAGCTGCGCGAGGTGCTGGACGCGCATGCCGAGACGATCGACGTGCTGCATGTGCTGAAGCCGATCGGCGTCTGCATGGCGGGCGCGGACGAGTTCGATCCGTATAAGGATTAGAGAAGAAACGCCAAGCCGATGAAATTCGTCGGTCTTGGCGTTTTTGATTTACTGTTGGTCCTTGTTATGAGCTCTATATCTTGCGATGCCTGCAATGAGAAAAAGAATCCCTGCAATGACGTATAGTACGAGTATGACCCATTGAAAGGGAGAAAGCTCGAATTCCGGTCTGTCCACGCCGATTTTCGGCCGGCTGTTCTGCCAATACCCATGGGCGACGAATATCGTTGGAACGAGGATTAACAGGATACTCAACAAAATTTGGAGAATATGACGCCCCATCATCAACCTCCTTAAACGCAGTGTGACTTCGGAAGCCATTGCTTAACTTTTTCCTTTACTTTCCATGCAACTCTGATACGATTACGTTATCAAGAACGTTCCAAGGAGGAGAAGGGTTGTGGGTACGCATCTGCAGAGGGCGCTAAGCTCGATATGGCTGGGCAGTTTTATTTGGCTCATTTACAACAAAGGACAATGGTCGTTCGACACGGCGCTTCTGCTCGCGATTGGCGTCTACTTGGCGGGTTGTGGGATTCGGTATACATTCCTGTCGCGAAGAAGCGGACATGCCCAAGAGGCGAATTTTCCGGGGAAGCCGTTAGCGGGGACGGTGCTGTGGACGGTCGTATTTGCGATTGCCCAGTTCGGGCTCGTTCATTTAACGTACCGAATATTTAACGATGTTGCTGGCGGAGTGCCCAGCGCTTGGACGTATACTTTCATCGTTTTGTTTACACTGTTCGCCATCTGGCTCGCGGTAACGCTAAGCGGAGCTCTTCTTATGCTGGCCGGGCTCGCGAAGGGGGCGGAGAATGCGGAGGCCGAGCGCAAGCTGCTTGAGGTACCGCTTGCGGCATTTAAGCTGCTGGCGAAGAGGGGAACGGGACTGATTGGCCGCGGCACCGCCGCGCTGCTGTTCGTATGGATGGCCTTCTTGCCAGTTGGCGAACAACCCGCGGGGACCACGATCGGGTTTCTGGTCCTGCTGCTAAGCATGGACTGGCTGCATGCCGCTCCTGCTGCCGTTCAAGAGAGCGAAGAGACTCGCGAGACCGGACGCAAAGGCTGGAGATGGACGGCCGTCGTTATCTTAGCGGTATTTTTGCTGTTTTACATTTTTTTGTTCTCCTACTTTTCCGGACCGTCTATCGCCTTCGTCGGGGGTGCGCTGGCAGGGCTGCTGATTTATTTTCTCTGCTGGGGCATCGTGAAGCTGCGGTTATTCGCCGTGTTGAAGTGGCTGATGGCGTTATTCATCTATCCCTCGTTCGCGGCATGGGTATTCTGGATGTGGTTTATTAGTCAATAAGAGGACGGGATCGTATTTTGCATGCAACCGCCCAAGTCTAGGAAGCGTCATATCATTAGAAGTAATGGAGGTGCGGATGGGAAGCGGGAGGGAGAGCGTGAAGTGGCGAAATGGAAGCTCGTGATAGGAGTCCTGCTGGCAATCATCCTACTGACGGTATTCTGGTTGTATCATCATCGAAGCGAAGCGGTCTACAATCGAATCATTCAGGAGGACGGGTACGAGCTGTCGCTGGTGAGGGAAGGAATTTCGGCGGAGTTTTTCCTGAAGCCGGAATGGATACCCGAGCGCGAAGGCGAGGAGAATCGGTTAGACCTTGTCATAAGCAAGCAAGGAGATACGGACATTGTTTTGGAGATGGTCGCAAAGCGGGAAAAGGATTTTTATATCCAGCTTAACCTTGTGCCGCATCCCAATCGAAAAGCGGGGCAGCTTTTATCGACTTCTATCATCGAAGGCGGCACATTCTCGACAGGCAATTTCCAAAGTTGGCAGCTGACCAACTCAAAAGGGACAGAAATGTTGAAGGGTCAGTTCGGCACGGGCAGCGGTCCGGGCAACCTGTCCAATATTTTTATCGATGACACTTTCCGCGATAAGTTTGCAAACGGAGCCCAAGTTCGATTCTCCGGCTACTACTTGTACGGATATCGGCAGCTGCCCACGTATTACGCGTCTGCCCTGCTGTCTATCTTTTATATCGTGATCGTCATTGCCGGACTTGTCATGCTGTACCGGCAGCGCGAGGAACAAGAGAAGGGACTCGCTTGGAAGCTGATCGGTTATCATCTTCTTGGAGGGTTTACGTTTGCGTTCAACGCCGTCCGTTTGCCGCTTGGATTCGCCGTCTATTGGCTGTTTTTCCGGAAGTCCAATACGAACCGCGACATCAAGAGGAAGGCGGCGGTATTCGGCCTTCTGCTGGCTCTTCTGCAATGGGTAACGCCTGGAATAGTAGGCGCCCTGGATTTGAATGGGAAGAGCGCGGTCATCCATCGGGTGTCCATCGAGGAGCTGGGGCATGACGGAATATGGAAAATGATTGCGGCCCAATTAAGAATAAGCGATCAGGCGAAAGTCAATCGATACGAGGCGGTCGTCTCAAGCGGCGGACAGCCCCAGAGCTTCTATCTGCATCTTGTGGATTGGGACACGCAAGGACGTTACATTCACATAGAAGCTAATTACGATGGTTCGGAGCATACGGTGAAGACCGGGCATTACTTCACGGATGAGTGGCAGCAATTCCCGGGAACCATTCCTGCAGATTACTTTTTCAATAAGGTTCAAAGTTTGCAGTTAGCGAACTTGAAGCCTTACGGCGGCGAGTATAAGCAAGTGAAGCTGGAGCTGCAGCAGTACGGGGGATGGGTGAGCTACGCCATCCGAGACGCGCATACTTTTGGCGTAGATGAGGAAGGGGCTTACGAAATCAAGAAAGAGCAGCTTCCGGTTCAGGGGATCTGGATGACCGCATGCGGACTCCCGGAAGCCACGCACCCCGCTAGAGGATGCGAGAACTTCGCGCATTACTTGTTCGATATCGAGGGCGGATCGTTAAGAGATACTTAATAAAAAGGAGCACTTACAGTACTATGAAAATAGGATTTCTAATTATCGATATGCAAAGCGTTCACTTGCAGGATGTCGAGAAGAAAAACATAAAAAGAGCTTGCGAATACATCAATTATGTGGCGGATATGCTCCGGTCCAAGGACCAAGTGGTCCTGCATGTTCAAGATATCGAGGGAATGACGGATTCGAATAAAGATGAATTTAACATCCTCCCGGAAATTCAAATCGATGAGAAGGATGTATTCCTAACGAAAGAGAGCTCCAATTCATTCTGGAAGACGGACCTTGAACAGCTGTTAAACGATCAAGGCGTTGATTTTCTCGTCATAGCGGGCAATGCCGCCGAGCATTGCGTCCTGTTCACCTATAACGGTGCGCTTGAAAGAGGATTTAATACCGTCATTCTGCAGAACGGAATCTTAAGCCGGCATCCGGAAGCGGTCGTATCCACGTACAGAGACCGGAATATCATCTCTCATCCTGCCATCAAATATATGACTGGACTCCTATGAGGGGACAATAGGAATCAAAAAAAGCAGCGGTAACCCAAGACGTAGGTCGGGGTTGCCGCTGTTTTTCTGAAGCCCTAAATGAAATAGCGGAATAAAGGGAGTTATTCCAAAGCAAAAGATAAGTTATCGTTCGAATAGCGGCATAAACGGCACTAATTTCTTAGGGAATGAGCGGTTTCTTCATGGAGGGAAGCATTAACGGTATATCTGCCGCTATTTCGAGGAAAAGCCGGGTTTCATGTGAAATTAGCGGTAGAAATGCCGTTATTGCGTAACGCAGAGAGGGCGGGGCCGGACGACAACTTTTTGCCCCAGCTGTTCAAGATATAGACGGGCTTCGCATTCATCCGTACGTTCACGAAGCTCCAGGGATGACGCCAATAAAGTACTGGAGTCAGATTCGGAGTGGCAAATGATGACTGCAGTCATTATCGGAGCCTGTTAATCTCTGATAAAATAAAGCTAATGTAACCAACCTTAGGGGGAGCTTTGTGGAAGCTTTATATGTGCTCATGTTCGCGTCCATGTGGACGATGGGAGTCGTCTTCCTGATCTACGGCTTCAAAAAAAACTTCTGGATCGCGATGACGCTTCTGACGGGAGGCACGGCCAGCTTCGCGTTTTCGATTCACCTGGCGTTCATGCCGCTCCTTCTTCCCCTGGACGTGCTGACTCCGTTCTGGAGCGGGCTGATCTATCAGGTCTCGGTAGTCGCGATGAGCGTCTATTTCTACGCGTTTCCGTTCGCCGCCGGCATGGGCGGGCTTTGGCTCGGAGCGGTCCGCTCTCTCCCGGTCAAGGTGCTCATTACCGCGGTAATGGCGACCCCGTCCGTCTGGCTGTTCGTCTCGCATCTGCAGCAGGATCCGTGGAACAGCTTTACCGTCGGCGATTTCCGGTGGTGGAGCGGCTTCTGCTTCCTGTTCGGAGGAGTAATGTACGCGATCGCCTTCATTCGCGAGCCCGACAGCTATTTGAAGCGGGGCAAACGCCGGGTGGCCGCGCTGTTCTCGACCGGCACGTTGTGGGCGTTCGTATCGGATTTTGTCGGCTTCCGCACGCTCGTCATGGGCGAATGGAGCTTCGAGCTGGAGAGCAACGGCACCTGGCAGCTGAACGCGATCGTCATCCTCGCTCTGGTGGCGGGCATCATCTACTCCGCGGCGAAATACGGCATCTTGGGCGTCAAGGTCAAGCTCGAGAAGGAGCGGCTCGATTCCTCCATGAGGGCGCTCACGATGGGCGTGTCCATTCTGAACCATTCCATCAAAAACGAGATTCAGAAGATCAACTATTTGACGGAGAAAACGCAGGGGTATATCCAGTCCGGACAGCTCGAGAAGTCGCAGCAGACGATCGAGCAGGTGCATGCCGTCACGGCGCATCTGCTCAGCATGGTCGGACGGATTAAGGATAAGGCGGATGACATCGTGCTTAAGGAAGAGGCCGTGTCCGTCGACGGGCTGCTTGCCGCCGTGCTGAAGTCCATGATGCCGATTCTGGAAAGCCGGGCCGTTAAGGTCGAGCTGAAGCAGGAGGATGGAGGGGAGCTTGTCTGCGACGCGATGCATATGGCGGAAACGTTGTCGAATCTCGTCCATAACGCGGTGGACGCGATGGAGGAGACCGGCGGCCTGCTGCGCATTCGGTCGTTCAAGTTCAAGAAGCATTACGTGCTGGAAGTGAAGGACAACGGGAGCGGCATCCCGAAGGAGCATTTGGCGAGAATATTCGAGCCGTTCTACACGACGAAGAAGAATACGGCCAATCACGGCCTGGGGCTCTCGTATTGCGTGTCGGTCATGAGGAAGCATGGGGGCGATCTTCGGATCGAGGAGTCGGAGGCCGGGAAGGGTACCGCGATTTGGCTTATGTTTCCCGTTAAGCGCTATACGGCAATGCCCGCGACTGGCGTGGGCCAGCCGGCCGCGTCCGTCCTTCACGCATAGGTCGAAGGACGAACAAGTGCGGACCGGCCGAGCCGGCTAATCCCCTTTGAAGTAGGTTAGCTTGCTTTTGATGCTTTTGAGCTGCGATTTGATCGTGTTGGTCGATTTGTGGAGCTTCTCGGAAATTTGCGTCTTGCTTAGTCCTTCCTTGCGCAGCTCGAACACCTCGCGCTCCATCGGAGTCAGCTCCATGAGCTGGATTTCGCTGCGCATGATGCGGGCGGCGTCCGCGTGAATGGTCGAACGGTCCTCGTAAGCTTCGCGAATCGCCTTGACGATATCCTTATAGCTTTGTTTGGTAATATAATTGAGCGCCCCGAGCTGGAACGACTTCATAATGATTTCGCGTTCCGTCAGCGAGGTCAGCATAATGACCTTGATGCCGTCCTCCATCAGCTTGGGCACGATTTCCTTCAAGGCTTCGAGCCCGTCGAGGTTGTTGGCGGTCAAGTTAATGTCCATCAGAATGACGTCGATCGAATGGTTCATGGCCGCCTCGACGGCTTCTTCCTTCGTGCCGGCTACGGCGACGACCTCCATATCCGGCTCATCGGCCAGATCGGAGCTTAGGTTCTGCTGCCAGAAGGGATCATCCTCTACTAGCATGACGCGTATGCGATTCATCCGTATCCCTCCATTCAAGGCTGTATGCAAGTTAGCCATAGTATATCAAATTCACCCAGCCGCAAGGTAGGGTGATTTTTTTTCACCCGGGTGAGCAGGTTGGATCCCCCTGGCCGTAAATTGGAAATTGTGGCGTCCTCGTTGTTATGGTATAGTTAGCGTATCGTATATGAGACCGAGGTCACATATGGGGAAGGGTTGCGATGCTGCCGCCGTTCCCGGTATGTGGCTTTTTTTGTTAACGGGCTCGTAGGATTTCGGTTCGAAATAAGAACGCCAAGGAGGCCTATGCCCATGTACTATTCACGGAAGAAGCCGATGTCGGAGCCCGTTCATGAAATGACGCCGATCTGGGCTTGCACGAAGGAAGGCTGCAACGGCTGGATGAGAGAAAATTATACCTTGCAGGAGACGCCGACTTGCTCTCAATGCCAATCTCCGATGGCTAGAACGACAAGAGAAATTCCGGTCTTGACGGGGTCGGGCTTCGGCTTGAAGACGGAAACGAAGAAATAGCAGGAACGCGAGCATGACGGCACGCGGAAATCGATGATAAAGCCAAACAGCCCAGCGCCAAGGATGCCTCTTGTCGCTGGGCTGTTTGCTATATTTTCGGCTACGCGTTCAGGTCGATCTGCTCTCTCACGATGGTTTTCGGTCTGCCTCTCCAGCTCCAATACGTCCAGACGCGAAGGAGCCGCTCCACCGGTCCGATGCGGAACCGCTTGACATACCAGAAGCTGCCGAGCAGCTGCAGCGCGTAAAGAGTCAAGGCGATGACGATTCCGGCCAGAACGCCGAGCTTTCCGTACCAGCCGAAGCCGTAGCCGTAGAAGAGCGTCGTGCAGACGATCGATTGCAGCAGGTAGTTCGTCAGCGACAAGCGGCCTACCGCTTCGAAGCCCTGCCGCAGGACGCCTGCGCTCCCCAGCGAGAACAGCCAAGCGAAGCCCATGATGTAGCCGATGGCCAATAAGGGGGCGGCTGCGGTTTCGCCGATTCCGCTCAGAATAAAGTCCGGCGCAACGTAAGGCAGCGTCTTGAGAAGGAGCCCGGCGCTAGCCAGCAGGAGGGCCCACTTCCGGTAGAACGAACGCTTCTGCTCCGGACGGTGGAACCATTCCTTCTTGGCGGCATAGATCCCGAAGAGAAACATCGGGGCAATCAAGATTGGAGCAAGAACGATAGCCGCAATCATTACGATCGGGGCTTCATCGATCGGTCCGGCATCCTCGAGGCGGAATTGAAAAATGTCCGGATAAGAACCCGTTTGATAGATTTCGGTCGATTCCAGCACGTACTCCCGGGTACGCTCCTTGTCCATAACCTCCTGCTCGAGGTTCATGCCGCTTACTCCAAGGCCCGTTAGGCCGAATAGAGAGAGGAGGACGACTCCCCAGACAAGAACGGTTTTGGCTTTGCGCTTCAGGAACACGATGAGAAGGAGGCCCATCAGGCCGTAAACCATCAGAATATCGCCTTCCCAAATAAACAAGGAATGCAGGGTGCCCAGGCCTATGAGCATGGCGAAGCGCCGTATCAGCACCCATTTGTACGTCCCGTTTCTGGCCAGCTGCCCTTCCATGAGTTTATACATGCCGTACCCGAACAGGAAAGCGAATATGGGCATAAAGCTTCCTTCGATGACGATCTTGACCATCGTATGGGCCCAGGCTTCCGTATCGGACAGCCCGAAGAGCTCCAGCTCGTCCTTGCCCCACATGCCGAACTGGAAGATCAGCATATTGGCCATCAATATGCCGAACAAGCTCGCCCCGCGAATTTCGTCCACGATCGTTTGTCTTTCTTTTCTCCTATCCATCATTGGAATCTCACCTCGTTCCTCATTGTAACTTCCCATATTTACCAGTTGATTATGCTACCCTTATCATTTTCTTAAGCGATGAGTTTCCGTTAAACGGAAATTAAGGAATCTGTAGTATGATGGAAGCGGAGGGGATTCAGGTTGGATTATTCGAACGCAAAGATTTTGATTATAGACGATGAACGGGCCATTACGAAAATGGTCGAGATGACGCTGCGCAAGGAAGGCTTCCGCCAGCTGTACACGGCGCACAACGCGGCGGATTCGCTGCGCCTGATCGAGAGGCACGGCGCCGATATCATCCTTCTGGACGTGATGCTGCCGGATCAGTCCGGCTTCGAGCTTTGCCCTAGGATAAGGGCGCTTACCGATGCCTATATCTTGTTCCTAACCGCGAGAACATCGGATCTCGACGTGCTGACGGGCTTCGCGACGGGAGGCGACGATTACGTCACGAAGCCGTTCAATCCGCTCGAGATCGCGGCTAGAATCAAAGCGCGGCTTCGGCGCGGGAACGCGCAGTCGGCGCAATCGCCGGCTTCGAGGGAGGAGAAGCGGCAGCGGTACGACTATGGGCGGTTCACGCTTGACGACGCGGCGGGCGAGCTGCTGGTGGAGGGAGAGCCGGTCGCTTGTCCCGCGATGGTGTATCAGCTGCTCCACTTCCTGTGCAAAAATCCCGGCATCGTCTTCTCCAAGGCCCAGCTGTACGAGGCCGTATGGGGGCTCGAGGGCGACGCGGACGATAACACGGTGATGGTCCATATCCGCAAAATTCGCGAAAGAATCGAAAGCAATCCAAGCGAGCCGGCGCACTTGCTCACCGTGAGAGGGCTGGGCTATAAGCTGGTGAAGGAGCCGCGCTTATGAAGAGGCGCAATGTCAGAAGGCGGCTGACGCTTCATTTTACATATCAGATGCTTATGCTTTTCGTGTTCGTCACCATCTTTATCGCCATTCTGATCCTGACGGTCATCCAGCTTGTCTTGAACGACGGCATGAAACGGAGCTATCCCGTCGGGGCGCTGGACGCGATCGTGATGGAGACGTTCGTCGACGGCAAAGGGGCCGATGTTCCGGAGAGATGGGAGAAGCAGCTCTTCGAAGAGGGCTACTGGCTTCAGGTTGTGTTAGGGAACGGAAAAGTCATCTACTCCGCCAATAAGCCGGAGGATATTCCGGAGGATTATAACCTAGCGGAGCTCCTGAGAATGGAGCAGACGGGACGCTTCGGCTCTTATGAGCTTATGATGGATATCGACGAAACGGTGGCCGATGGCGCGTTGTTCGTCCTCGGCTATCGCGACGAGCGATATGCCGCCGTACGGAGCCTATATGAAACCTATGCCGTGAACGGACGGTTGGAGCCCGCGGAGCAAGCATTCGCAAGCTTGGACGAGGAGCTGCGGTCAACGGAGAGGACGCTGCATATCGTTGACGAGGAAGGCAGCGTTCTGCAGAGGGCCGGCGCGCCGCTTGAGAGAGACCGCTACCGTCCGCTTGATTTGCTGCTCATGGAGAAGCTGGCCGGAACCTATCCGACCAACGTATCCTTCTATCAGGATTCGGAATCAGGCACAGTGTGGGTGCTGCACGAAGCCAAGCGCGGGAGCTTCGTAAAGCAGCCGATCATGAAGGAAGTCATCATCGCGGCTTGCATCATTGGCGCGACCATTCTCGCGGCGACGCTAGCGTTCTCGATCTACCACGGCTACCGGTACGGAAGGCCGCTGCTGCTGTTCATCGATTGGTTCGGCCGCTTGGGGAGGGGACCATATGAGGAGCTGCTGACGGACAAGGAGAAGAAACGCCTGTACCGCCGGAACGGCAAGCTGAAGCGCCGGTTCAAGCTGTACCAGGAGGTTATTGACGGCTTCCGCGACATGACGGAGAAGCTGCACGCGGCCGAACGGGATCGCGCCCGCCTGGAGCAAACGCGGGAGGAATGGATGACGGGCATCTCGCATGATCTGCGGACGCCGCTCAGCTCGATTCAGGGCTACGGGCATCTGCTCGAGAGCGGCCAGTACCGCTGGACGGAGGAGGAGCTGCGGGAGATGGGAGGCGTTATTCGGGAGAAAAGCGACTTTATGATCGACTTAATCCAGGACTTCTCGCTTGCGTTCCAATTGAAGAACCGGGCCATGCCTTTCGAGCGGAAGCCGATCCGGCTGCAGGAGTTCGCGAGGCGAAGAATGCTGCTCTACGTGAACGATCGGACGATGGAGCATGCCTCGTTCCGATACGAGGACGCGGACGGGGAGGAAGAGGAGCCGATCTATGTGCTCGCGAACGACAAGTGGTTCGCGCGCCTGCTGGATAATCTTCTCGTTAATGCCGTTAAGCATAATCCGGTAAGCACGACCGTATCGGTACGGGTAAGCCAAGCCGGCGGAGAAGCGGTTATCGCGGTGCGGGACGACGGGGCGGGCATGGACGAAGAGACGCTCCGCAATTTGTTCGAACGGTATTACCGGGGCACCAGCACGGACGAAGGCACCGACGGCGCGGGGCTTGGCATGAGCATCGCCAAGTCCATCGCGGAAGCGCACGGAGGCTCGATTCAAGCCGAGTCTCGAGTTGGATGCGGCACGACCATTACGCTTAGGTTTCCGATCGTGCGGGCGGCGGAGGAGAGGACGCCGGCATAGGATCCTTACAGTTGAATACGGAGGGGAACAGCTTTGCACACGAAAGAGAGCCTGTTGAGGCAGCTAGAGCAGTTAGGCATTAATGGAGACGGAACGCTATTGGTTCATTCCTCGATGAAAAGTATGGGGCAGGTCGACGGAGGCGCGGACACCGTCTTGGACGCATTGTCTTCGCATATGCAAGACGGATTGTTGGTGCTGCCCACCCATACGTGGTCGTATATCAACGCGGAGAACCCGAGGTTCTATGTAGAGGAGTCACCGGTGTGCGTCGGCATTCTCCCCGAACTCTTTCGGAGAAGGCCTGGCGTGGTGCGTTCCTGGCATCCCACTCATTCCGTGGCGGCGCTGGGGAAGGATGCGGCAGTATTTACGAGCAGCGACCATCTCTTCGATACGCCATGCGCCAGAGGCTCCAGCTGGGGGAAGTTGCTGGACCGGCGAGCGACGATTATGCTGGTCGGAGTGGATTTGAGGCGCAACACCTTCATTCATGGCGTCGAAGAATGGGTGGATATACAAGGAAGACTAACGGATGGCCACGAGGAACTTTTCACGGTTTTGGCTGACGGCACCGAACTCGCTGTTCCTTCCCGCAGGCATTGCGGGTTATCGTGGTCGCAGCACTTTTGGAAGGTAGATGAAGTGCTTGAGCAGAAGGGTGCCATGTATCGAGGGACGTTTGGCGACGCCGTCGTCAGGGTGTGCGATGCTGCTGCGGTGGCGGAAGTCATTACGGATATGCTCAAGGAAAATCCGGAGCTGTTCTCGGATAATAACCCGCTTTCTTAAAACGCAAATAGCGGTGCAAGGATAACCTCCTTGGCACCGCTATTATTGAGAACTCGCTTATGGATGGGCGCGCTGATTTACAGGCCGGCGCCCCATTCGCGGTCGCCGCTCAAATATTTCTCCGTCAGCACGGACAGCAGCTGGATGCCGACTTGGTTATGCCCGCCTTCGGGAATGATCAGGTCGGCGTACTTTTTGGACGGCTCGATGAACGCTTCGTGCATCGGCTTGACCGTCTTCATATATTGGTCGTGGATGGATTGAATCGTCCGTCCGCGTTCTTCGATGTCGCGCAGCACCCGCCGGAGAATTCGGACATCGGGATCGGTGTCGACGAATACTTTAATATCGAGCAGCTCGCGGAGACGCTCGTCCGACAGCACGTGCAGCCCTTCCAGAATGACGATGCGGTTCGGCTTCAGCTCGACTTTCTTGTCGGAGTAACGGGTGTGGACGGTAAAATCGTAGACGGGCGCGTACGCCGTCTGCCCTTGCTTAAGTCGGAGCAGATCCTCGATCAGCAGCTCGTTGTCGAAGGCGAGCGGATGGTCGTAATTGACGATCTCTCGTTCGCTCATGCTGAGCTGGGAATGCTCCTTGTAGTAGTTGTCCTGGGAGATGAACGTAACCTTGTCCGAGCCGAGCCTGTCGATGACGGAGCGGGCCACCGTCGTTTTGCCTGAGCCGGTCCCGCCGGCGATTCCTATAATAAGCATGCGCGAAAATATGCCTCCTAGCGTGTATGCGTTCGTTGCTTATGTAACTTTCGTATTGTAGCATAGCGGGAGCTTTTTTTCACCACGGCATAATTTCTCAGTTATTGATGCGCGGAGGGATGGTGATCTGTCGCTGCAAGGTGAAATGCTTGACGTTTTTTTGTAGAATGAAGGAGTCATTATTTCTCGGTTTGAAAGCGCTCTATTAATTGGGTTTTATATAGATGGGAGGGATCGAGATTGAGCACTTATATGCTGGCAATCGATCAAGGCACGACGAGCACGCGCGCGCTGCTGGTCGGGCGGGACGGCCGGATTGCAGCGATCGCCCAGGAGGAGCTGCCGCTTGCGTATCCGACGCCGGGCGCGGTGGAGGCGGATGCGATATTTATATGGGAATCGGCGAAGCGGGTCATCCAAGACGCGCTGCAGAAGGCCGGGGTCGGAGCGGACGCGATAGCCGCGATCGGCATGACGAATCAGCGGGAGACGACGGTCGTCTGGGAGAAGGCGACCGGCAAGCCGATTCACCCGGCTATCGTGTGGCAGTCGCGTCAAAGCTCCGGGATCTGCGACAGACTGAGAGCCGAAGGGCGCGAGGAGCTGATACACGAGCGCACGGGTTTATTGATCGACCCTTATTTTTCGGGGACGAAGGTGACCTGGCTGCTGGAGAACGCGGAGGGAGCAAGGGAGAAGGCGGAGCGGGGCGAGCTTCTGTTCGGGACGATCGAGACGTGGCTGATTTGGAACATGACGGGCGGCAGGGTTCATGTTACGGACGTGACGAACGCTTCCCGCACGCTGATGTTCAATATCCACGAGCGCAGGTGGGATGAGGAGCTGCTCCGCATGCTGGGCGTGCCCGCGTCGATGCTGCCGGAGGTTCGATCGTCGTCCGAGATATACGGAATGCTGGATTCGTCGCTGCTCGGCAGGGAAGTTCCGATCGCGGGGGCGGCCGGCGACCAGCAAGCAGCCTTGTTCGGTCAGAACGCCTTCCGGGAAGGCGCGACCAAAAACACGTACGGCACCGGCTGCTTCATGCTGATGAATACCGGAGAGAAAGCAATCATGTCGAGCAAAGGGCTTCTGACGACGATCGCTTGGGAGGTAGACGGGAAGCTCGAATACGCGCTCGAAGGCAGCGTGTTTGTTGCAGGGGCGGCCATTCAATGGCTTCGAGACGGGCTGGAGCTGATCGGCAACGCCTCGGAGTCGCAGGATCTGGCGTCGCAAGTGGAATCGACGGACGGCGTCTACGTCGTTCCGGCTTTCGTCGGACTCGGCACGCCTTATTGGAACAGCGACGTGAGAGGCTCCGTGTTCGGGCTGACGCGCGGCACGTCGAAAGCGCATTTCGTCAGGGCGGTGCTCGAATCGTTAGCATACCAGACCCAAGACGTGCTGGCGGTCATGGAGGAAGAGTCAGGGCTCAAGCTGATTTCCTTGGCGGTGGACGGCGGCGCCGCCGCGAACGATCTGCTGATGCAATTCCAGAGCGATCTGTTGAACGTGCCGGTCGAGCGTCCCGCCGTGTTGGAATCGACGGCGCTGGGCGCGGCGTTCCTTGCGGGTCTTGCGGTCGGGTTCTGGAAGGATAAGAACGAGATCGCTTCGCTCCGGAGGACGGACAGGCAGTTCCAGCCGGACATGGCGGAGACGCGCAGGAACGAGCTGTACGGCGGCTGGAAGCGCGCGGTGAAGGCCGCTATGGCTTTCAGCCCGGAGTCGTGATATAGTCAATCCTAACACAAAACCACGAAATCCCCCTGCTTGTCCGCTCTGCCGGATGAACGGGGCCTTCGTGGTTTTTTGCACATTCAGGTTCGTTCGTCGAGACAAAGCGTAAGGATAACCATAAGCTATTATAGAGATTTTGGGGAGGAGCTTGGAGCATGGAACAGACGGGTGAGAGCGAGAGAACCCCATTCAGCGCGCATTCTCGGGAAAGTACGCTTCTCGGCATGTCGGAAGGCAAGCTGGATGTGCTTATTATTGGAGGAGGCATTACCGGCGCGGGCATCTTGCTGGATGCGGCGGTGCGCGGCCTCCGGGCGGGGCTGGTGGAGATGCAGGATTTCGCTGCGGGCACCTCGAGCCGCTCCACCAAGCTGGTGCATGGCGGGCTTCGGTATTTAAAGCAGCTGGAATTCGGCGTTGTCGCCGAAGTTGGGAAGGAACGCGCCATCGTTTACGAGAACGGGCCGCATGTGACGACGCCGGAGTGGATGCTGCTTCCGCTGTATCAGGGAGGGACCTTCGGCAAAATGTCGACCTCCGTCGGACTGCGCTTGTACGATTGGCTGGCCGGCGTGAAGAAGACCGAACGAAGAACGATGCTGAGCGCGGCGTCGACGCTCGAGAAGGAGCCGCTGCTAAAGCGCGAAGGCTTGAAGGGCGGGGGCTACTACGTCGAATATCGGACAGACGATGCCCGTCTTACGGTCGAAGTGATGAAGAAGGCGGCTGAGCATGGAGGCAGCCCCGTCAATTATGCCAAAGCGGAGGAGCTGCTGAAGGACGACCGGGGGCGGGTGACCGGCGCGCTGGTCCGGGATTTGCTGACGGACCGCGCCTACCGGATCGAAGCTTCGAGAGTCATCAACGCGGCCGGCCCGTGGGTCGACGAGCTGCGGGAGCAGGACGGCTCCAGGAGGGGCAAGACGCTTCGGTTGACGAAAGGCGTACATCTCGTGTTCGACGGCGGGCGCTTCCCGCTTCGGCAGGCCTGCTATTTCGATACGCCGGACGGACGAATGGTGTTCGCGATTCCGCGGGAAGGCAAGACGTATTTCGGCACGACTGACACGAACTATACGGAGGATCCGGCGAATCCCGTCATGACGGAGGCGGACCGGGCGTATTTGCTGAAGGCGGCGAACTTCATGTTCCCCGGCTTGTCCCTCGAGGCTGCGGATGTAGAGTCCAGCTGGGCGGGGGTGCGTCCCCTCATCCATCAAGAAGGGAAATCCCCTTCGGAAATATCCCGCCGCGACGAGATATTCGTATCGCCGTCAGGGCTCATTTCCATTGCGGGAGGCAAGCTGACAGGCTACCGCAAAATGGCGGAGGCCGTCGTGAACCGGACGCTCGAGTTGATGCAGGAGGATGGCGATACGCGCTCTTTCGGACCGTGCGGCACGAAGAGGCTCCCGATTTCCGGCGGCGATACGGGCGGATCGGAACGCTTCGAGGCTTACGCCGCGACGAAGGCGGCCGAAGGAATGGCTCTCGGCTTAAGCGAGGAAGCGGCGACCCGGCTCGCGAGACGGTACGGCTCGAATATCGACGCCTTGTACACTTTCCGTAAAGAGGCGGAGAGATGGGGGCAGCGGTACGGCATGCCGACGGAGATTGCGATGGAGTTAATCTACGCGATCCGGGAGGAGATGGCCGTCAGGCCTTCCGATTTCTTCGTGCGGCGCACGGGGGATATCTATTTCCGCATTGCAGACGTGCGGCGATGGAAGAGACCGGTTATATCCGCCATGGCCAAGGAGCTGGGTTGGAGCGGGGAGCAGCGCGAAGCGTTCGCCGAAGAGCTGGAGCGGATGCTGGACGAATCGACAACGCCTGTCGGCTAAAGTCGCATCCCTCGAAGTCTTCTTCTACCTGCCGACAGCAACCGACAAATATGATAGAATAAGAGGAATAACTCTTGCATATGGGCATTTGCCTATTATTGCTGGAAGAGGTGATTCCTTATGTTATCGCGAGAGCTGGTTCGACGGGTCGTGACCGCTATTTTCTTTTTATTCTTATTCCCGTTCGCCGCGCTGACCGCGGAGGCTGGCATGTTCGACCGAATTCAGGACATCTACGAAGCGCCGGAGCGTCTGGAGGATATGCAGTCGCAGCTGCAAGAGCAGCAGGCGCGGCTGGAGGAAGCCCGCAAGCAGGCGGAGGAGCTGTTGTCGAGGCAGGAGCAGCTGCAGCAAAGCAATGAAGCCTACCGCCGGCAGAACGAGGAGCTCGCTGCCGAGAATGAAGCTTTGCTCGCGGAGATGGAGCAGGCCGAAGCGCAGCGCAAGTCGCTCTACGCCAAGGCGGGAGCGATCGCCGGCACGGTGCTTGCGGCGATTGCCGTCTATGCGGCGTCCGTGCGCGTCTGGCGGTACATGGTATGGAGAAGGCAGGGGCGGGATAGCCACGGAGCCATGCATCTATGAAGCTGACGACTCCGCCGCCAGCCGGCCACGTTCAAGTCGAGCTGGAAGACGCCGACGTGCTGCACGTGCTGCATCCGAAAGCGATCACGGCCTATCAAGGCGCTCCGCGAAGCCGGGAGGATCGGTTCCTGGACGTTGGCGGAGCCATGCGGAAGAAGAAATGGATTCGCTCGAGGCTGCAAGGGCCTTCGCGATTCGTGATGGGTCTGCCGGCGGGTTATTCGCTTGAAGCGATCGAGATTCCGGCGGACAGCAACCTGCTGTTCGACTTCCGCCACGTCGCGCTGTTCACGGACGGCATGAGCTACAGGGCAAAGGTTCTAAAATGGAAAACAGCCTGGATTACGAGAGAGCTCGTCCGGATCAAATTCAGCGGACCGGGGACGCTTGGCGTGCTGAGTGCGGGCGACTTGGCCACGATTCAGCTTCATCCGGAGCAGCCGCTCTTCGTAGATAAGAACGCGCTGGTCGCTTACCCCGAGGATGCGGAGATTCGGCTGTCCGTATACGGGAACACGCTCGCCAGCCAGCATATGAACGTCCAGTGGGAGCTGAGAGGGAGAGGCCCGGTGCTCGTGCAGACCGGCTCCAGAGATACGGGACTGGAGGACAAGCTGTCCGGCGACGGCTGGTTCAAGCGAATCCTGCGCGAAGTGCTGCCGTTCGGCAGCGTGTACATTAAATAACGAAGCTGTCCTTTTGCCGCGTGGTTTGCGTTCTTGCGGCTGGCGGGGCGGCTTCTTTTTTAGCAGGCTCCCGCCGGCTTGGAGGGCCGCCATCTAACACAAATAGACGTTTGTGGCACCACTAATTGCTTCAGACCTGCCTCTTCAGCACAAATAGACGACTCTCCGTTCTGTACGAACATTCAAAAGCGCAAAAGCGCTGTCCGCCTCCAAAGGGGGCTGACAGCGCATGCTTTGCACGTACTAGACGCGATTTGAAGCCGGCGAGCCTGCACGCAGCTCAAAAGAATGCTAGTCGTGAATCTGCCCGCGGATCTCGCCATCAGGATTGCGGCGCGTATGCACGTTGACGTACGCGTTGCCGCGCTCGATCTCGCGGACGAGACGGGCGATCGTGCTGCCAGCGAGCGGACCTTCCAGGTCCCTGCCCCGCAGCGTGCCGGTGATGGTGCCGTTGCGGAACGTTACGCCCTCGCGGTTGGGACCGAACAAGGTGGCGACGACGGGGCCGTTCTGGCCGGGACGGCCCAGATGAATATGAGCCTCCGTCACCCGTCTAATGTTGAAGAGGCGGAGACGGAACCGGAGCCCGAGTCTCCGTCTCCAGCCGCGGCCGTTCATTTCTTCGGATTGTTCGTTGCCGAAGAAGGGAGGACCTAAGCGGACTTCGCGAAAAACGGCCGTACCGGAGGCATTCGTCATGACGGGAGGAACCTCGTTGCTCCCCCTTAAGAAAGCGCGAAACGTTGCGATTGAACATCACTCCTTCGAGGTAATACCACATCGTATTCCTCGCGGAAGAGGGAGCTTGTTCGCTTGTCCCCCGGCAACGGTGGAAATTCCATCCCACAGAACGCGCTGCGGTAACGGTGAGCTTGGGAGTTCCGGTAAATAATCGGGCCGGCCCTACTCAAGCTAACGATTTATAATGGTCCACTCCAGCTCGGCCACGCTCCGGCAAAGCAATAATCCACCCACCTTAACCAGGCTAACGATTTGCGATGTTAACCTTCATCGTTCAGCGCGTCCGGAGCCAGCACCAGCTCGATGACGGTCCCGCGCGGATCGGGCAGAGGGTAGGAGTGATGCTCAGGCTTGGCAAAATTGACGAATGCGTCCGACACGAATTCCGTCGCGTTCCAAGGACGATCCGTCGGCAGCTCCGAACCGTCGGCAAGCAGTCTGGCCGACTTGATCTTCCCGCTAAGGCCAATCAAGGAGATGGGGCCGATGCACGCTTCGTGGACGTGAGCGTACAGCTGGCGGCCATTCCAAGTAAAGCGTCCCCAGTCCGGCTTGGGAAGAGGCGCCGCTTGGCAGCCATAGATGCTGGCGCCGTTCTCGCGCATCCAGCCGCCAACCTCGGCCAGAATATCGAGAGACTCCTTCGGTATGCGGCCCTTCGCGTCCGGTCCGACGTTCAGCAGGAGATTGCCGTTTTTGCTGACGCACTCCGCCAGCTTCCTAATGATGGTCGTCGGGCTCTTATAATTGCGGTCGGAGGCGGCATAACCCCAGTTATTATTCAGCGTAACGCACGCTTCCCACGGGATGGGCCTGCCGCCGTTGTCCGTAACGCCTGCCGGTGGAATAATCTGTTCGGGCGAAGCGAAGTCGCCCGAGTAAACCGACGGGTTGTCCAGGAAAATACTGCCGGAGTGCGAGCCGCCTCCCTCTAGCCGGTTATCGATGATGATGTGAGGCTGCAGCGAGCGGATCATCCCCATCAGCTCCGTCGCTTTCCACTTCTCGCCGCTCATCTCCCCGTACGAGAAATCGAACCACATGATGTCGAGCATGCCGTAATTCGTGAGCAGCTCCCGGATCTGGCCATGCATGTAGGCTAAATAACGGTCGAACGCGGCGGGATCTCGCCGGAACGCTTCGTTGTCCCGCATCGGATGATAAGGGTCGCCGTACGCGGGATAGTCGTCGTGATGCCAATCGATAAGCGAATAATAGAGGCCGACCTTCAGTCCCTCCGCGCGGAAGGCTTCGAGAAACTCCGCGACAAGATCGCGTCCCGCCTTCGTGTTCGTAGCCTTGTATCCCGTCAGCTTGCTGTCGAACAGGCAGAAGCCGTCGTGATGCTTAGCCGTGAGCACCGCGTATTTCATGCCGGCTTCCTTGGCGGCCTTGGCCCAAGACCGAGGGTCGTAATCGACGGGATCGAATTCGTCGAAGTACTTCTGATAATCCTTCGCCGAAATCTTCTCGAAGCTGCGCACCCATTCGCCTCTAGCGGGAATGGCGTACAGCCCCCAGTGAATGAACATGCCGAACCTTGCATCCAGAAACCATGCCGTGCGCTCCGTTCTTTCGCGGATAAGTTCTTGCCCGGTTTTCATATCGCGAGCCTCCTCGTCACTTCTGTATTTTCAGCTTCAGTCTAGCAGGGTTATGGTAGAATAAACAGACAACCGCGTAACCAGCGCGGGTACAAAATTAACTTTTCGGGAGCTGTTCGGAAGCCATGAACCGGATCGATGAACGGAACGATACCCATACAACGCTTCAGGATATGCTCTTGACCATGCAGGTGCAGATCGAAGAAGCGCATCTCACGCAAGTGCGTTCCGATTGGCGGGACATCGATTATTGCCCGTCGTATAACAAGCTGTATTTCGTATTGGAAGGGGAAGGCTGGCTGAAGATCGGAGATCTTGAGCTATACCCCGTGCCCGGGCAGCTCATTCTTATGCCGGCCCACGTCACGCAATCGTATTCGGCGCTTCCGGATAAGCAGCCGTTTCTCAAATATTGGTGCCACTTCAGAGCCGTCGCCGGAGGGAGCGACATCTTCCAATGGCTGGACGTGCCGTACTGCTACGACGGATTACCGCGTCCCGACGTGGAGCGGCTGTTCGGCCAAATGGTAGACGCGCACCGGAGCGCTACGTTCGCCTCCAGGCTGAAGGAGCAGTCGCTGCTGCTGCATCTGCTCTCCGATATGCTGGAAGGACTCCCGCTGCAGGCGCAGAAAGGACAGTCGCACGAGATGGAGAGGCTGACGCTGATTCAGCAGTTCGTGGATCGTCATCTTCATAAAGACCTGACGCTGGAGGAGATGGCGGACGTGGCGCATCTGCATCCGAATTATTTCAGCAAATATTTCAAAAAGCACTTCGGCATGCCCCCTCTGAAATACGTCAGCCGCAAGAAGATGGACCGGGCCAAGCTGCTTCTGAAGACGACGAACCAAAGCGTCAAGGAAATCGCGATCGCGACCGGCTTCGAGGAGGCCAATTATTTCTCCAAGACGTTCCGCCGGGAAGTCGGATACAGTCCAACGGAATATAGAGTGGGCGTGCAGCGGACAAAAGGTATATAATGGGAGGCATGCAGCACATTACCGGACAGGAAGGGGAGCAGGTTATGAAGTATAGAAGATTGGGCAGTACGGGGCTGGACGTATCGGTTGTCGGCATCGGCACCTGGCAGTTCGGCGGCGAATGGGGCAGGGAATACACGCAGGCGGAGGCCGACGCGATTCTGGATAAGGGGTACGAGCTCGGCATCAATCTCATCGACACGGCGGAATGCTACGGCGATCACTTGTCGGAGAGGCTTATCGGCGATTACCTCAGCCGCAGAAGCCGCGAGGATTGGGTCGTAGCGACGAAGTTCGGCCATCGCTTCCACGACTTGTTCACGCGCACGGACTCGTTCGACGCCGCGGGCGTGGTCGCCCAGCTCGACGCTTCCTTGAAGGCGCTGAAGACGGACTACATAGACCTGTATCAATTCCACTCCGGACCGGATGCAGCGTTCGATAACGACGAGCTGTGGACGACGCTTGACAAGCAGGTGCAGGCGGGTAAAATCCGCTTCCTCGGCACGTCGATCGGCAGCAACGATAATTTGCACCAGACCGAGGCGTCGACGAAGGTCGGTTCGCGCGCGATCCAGGTCGTCTATAATAGGCTGGAACGTCAGCCGGAGGAGAGGGTATTCCCTTCCTGCGAGGAGCAAAATTTAGGCGTGCTGGCGCGCGTTCCGCTGGCGAGCGGGTACTTAAGCGGGAAATATAAGCCGGGAGCGGTATTCGCGGGCAATGACGTGCGCCATCGCCACGATGCGGAGGCGACCCGCCTGAAGCTCGAAGAAGTCGAGCGCATCGCGCGGGAGGAAGTGCCGGCGGGCGTGGACATGGCGAGCTGGGCGCTGGCTTGGTGCCTGAAGCATCCGGCCGTCACGACGGTCATTCCGGGCTGCAAGGATCCCGCTCAGGTCGAGGCTAACGCCCGGGCTGCGGAGCTTGTCGTGGAGCCTCATCCGCAGGACGTGTAGGAGGCGGATGAGGGGGCGAGCTGCCGATAACGCGGCCTCATGATTCAAGCTCGCTATATCATATTAAGAGGCGCCCTGCACAGGGCGCCTCTTGTTATTCGGGGGATCGTTAGCAGATCGATGCTAAGGCGTTGAGCGCCCTGCGCTACAACTCCAGCCCCGTGCCTTGCTTGAAGCGTTTGATCACCATGTGCGTGTTGACGTTCACGATTCCTTCGAGCACGTAAATTTTTTTGAACAGGAAATGCTCCAGCGCATCCTCGTCCTTCAACAGAGCATGCATATGCAGCGTGCTCGGCCCCGTCATCTGATAAATACTAATAACCTCAGGCTCTTCCGACAACAGATTGCCGGCTTGCTCCACGAACCTTGGCTCCACTTCCACTTCGAAAAACGCCGAAATGTATTTTCCCAGCTTCGTCGAATTCAGACGGACGGTGAAGTTCTCGATAATGCCGTTCTCCAGCATGGCATCAACCCGCTTCTGGATCGCGACGCGCGATAAATTCAGCTGTTCGCCGATCTTCGCGTAAGACATTCTCCCGTTGTCGTGCAGCAAGCGAATAATTTCCTGATCCGTTTCGTCCATATGGGGCAAAAACATAAGACCGCGCTCCTTTTACCGAAATTTCGCAACGATATATTACTTGGACTTCATGTGAGCTATAGGTTTCGAATTATCTTGAAAATACCAATAAATCATATCATTCGTAACTGGAATCGTCTATATATGAAGTATATTGATCCGAAAGTTATGATTATTGCTTTACATATGGATTGACGCTTCGGAAAATCCACTCTATAATCATGTCAACAAAAGTAACATAAGTAAAGCTTATTGGTTGCTTGGACATCGATTTCGAGAAAATTATTACAATAATCTTACATTCGGGGTGAGAGCGGAGTGGCGAAGACGCTTATTTACAACGGCACGGTAGTTACGATGAACGATGCCATGCAGGTAATTCCTGGCGGATACGTATTCATTGCCGGCGATCGGATCGCGGAGGTGGGCGAATGGCCGGCAGGCGAAGCGGGGGAGAGGCTCTTATCCGAAGCGGATGACGTCATCGACGCGCGGGGCAAAGCCGTTATTCCTGGATTGATTAACGGGCATACGCATCTGTTCCAGACGTTCATCCGGGGCGTCTCGGACGATCTTCCGCTCGCGCAGTGGCTGAGGCAAATCATTTGGCCGGCTTCACTCGCGATGGAAGAGGAGGATTTCTACTTGGCGGCAATGATCGGCTGCATCGAGAACTTGAAGTCCGGCGCTACCTTCATCATGGATCACCACTACGTTCATACCCATCCGGGGAACGATGACGGTGTGCTTCGCGCTATGGCGGAATGCGGCATTCGGGGCGTTATGGCAAGGGGCGGAGTGGATCTCAGCTACGAGCCGAGGCTCAGCGAATCCATTCCTCGCATATTCGCGAACACGGATCGTCTTCTCGATCAATGGCAAGGGGCCGCGGAAGGGCGGATCGGCATCGCGATGGGGCCGCTGAACCTATACGGCTGCTCGGAGCCTTTCTTGAAGCTGTCGGCGAAGTACAGCGAGAAGAACGGCCTTATTACGCACATTCATGTAGCGGAGACCAGAGAGCAGATCGATAACACGCTGCAGCGGTTCGGTCTGCGCAATTTGGAGCTGGTGGAAGCCGTCGGCCTCCTCGGCCCTATGACGCAAATCGTTCACGGCGTCTGGCTAAGCGACGACGAGCTGGAGCTCATTAAACGGTCCGGAGCGACAGTTGTCCATTGTCCCGTATCGAACATGTATCTCGCCTCCGGCATCGCCAGGGTTCCGGAAATGCTGGAGAGGGGCATTAACGTGGCGCTGGGGACGGACGGCCCAGGGAGCAATAACTGCCAAGACAATCTGGAGGTGCTTAAATTCACGGCCTGCCTGCACAAAGTCAATCAACTGGATGCCACTCTCCTTTCTCCGATGGAAGTCATCCGGATGGGGACGAGAGGCGGGGCGCAGGCGATGGGGCGCGGCCATGATCTGGGCAGTCTGGAGCCCGGGAAAAAAGCGGACGTCGTCATAGTCGATCTGCAGAAGCCGCATATCGCACCCGTGCATCGGGTGAGCTCGGCCATTGTGTACAATGCCAATGGCAACGACGTTGATACGGTGCTGGTCGACGGGCGCGCGGTCGTGCGGCAGGGCAAGTGCACGCTGGTTGACGAGGAAGAGACGATCAGAAGGGCGCAGTCAAGGGTGGATGCGCTGCGGAGCAAGCTTTCGGCGGCGTATCCCGCATTCGGCGCGGTGGAATAAATCGCGGCGGGAAAGGAGGATGGACGTATGGCTCAAGAGATGCGCGCGACAATCCATGAATCGCTGGAGCGCAAATTAAATGTTTTGACGGATATCGTATTCTATGCCGGATCCGTCGCGATTGCTTTGCTTGCCGGGGGGCTTGTCATGCTGGTAGCGGGCGTATCGCCGATCGAGGCCTACAAGCTGATATGGGACGGAGCCGTCGGGGATGCGAACGGGTTCAAAGAAACGCTCGTCAAAGCGACGCCGCTGCTATTCGCGGGTCTATGCTACACGTTCGCCTATCGATGCGGCCTGTTCAACATCGGCGCGGAAGGACAGCTGTACGTCGGCGCTTTGGCGGGGACGGTGGCGGCCCTGTATGTACCCGGACTGCCATGGTATGTTCACCTGCCGGTCTGCATCCTTGCCGGATGCGCGGGCGGAGCGATTTGGGCGGGCATAGCCGGTTTCCTTAAGGTAGGCAGGGGAGCCAGTGAAATCATCAACACGATCATGCTCAACTACGTCGCTATTTACTTGGTTAGCTACATGGTAACGGGGCCGATGAAGGAGCCGGGCGGCACGCTGCCCCAGACGGCGCGCCTGCCGGATTCGGCCTTGCTCGGCAAGCTGTTCGATTCCAGGCTGCATTACGGATTTCTGCTCGCCGTCGCGGCGGCGATTCTTCTGTATTTCATCCTTCACCGTACCGTATGGGGATACGAAATTCGTGCCGTAGGGCTGAATAAGCAAGCGGCGAAGGTTATGGGCATACCGGTGAACCGAAACGTCCTGCTGGTCATGATGCTGAGCGGGGCAATCGCGGGGATCGGGGGCTACGCGGAAATCGCGGGCGTACAGAACCGGCTGTTCCAAAACTTCTCGCCTGGCTTCGGTTACGACGGAATCGCGGTCGCGCTGGTCGGGGGAGCCCATCCTCTCGGAAATATCGGCTCCGCTATCCTGTTCGGCGGCTTGCGAAGCGGGGCTAACGCCATGCAGAGGATGACGGGAACGTCAACTTCGCTTGTTTACGTCATTCAAGCCACCATTATTATATTGGTCGTGTGCAACCGTTATTGGTTCGGAGGCTTGAAGAAGCGCATCATCGCGAGCCTGACGGCCAGGGTGGTCGGGCGGCGGAGCGACGCGCGGCCGGAGGAGAACGTCGCGGTCGTGCTCGGCATCGGCGAGAGGGAGGGACGGTCATGAACGAAGAAGTCGTGGTCAGCTTCCTGGCGGCGGCCATCCGCCTCTCGGTTCCGCTGCTCCTCGCGGGAATCGGCATTCTGTTTATGTCGCGAAGCGGAATTCTGAATATCGGCATGGAAGGCATGGTGCTGATGGGGGCGCTTGCGGGAGTCGTCGGCGCGCATTATTACGGGAGCATGGAAGCCGGTCTGCTGGCATCGGTTCTCGCGGGGGCATTCATCGGCCTTGTCTTCGCCTTTCTTGTTGTGACGACGGGCGCCGACCAGGTCGTCATCGGCACGGCGATTAATCTGCTCGGGCTCGGCCTGACGACCGTATTCGGCAGAAGCCTGCTCGGCATGGGGCAGGAAGCGGTGCAAGCAGAGGGCATTCCGGTTATTCCGATTCCGATTCTGGCCGACATCCCGTACGTAGGGGAAGCGTTGTTTCATCAAAATTTGCTTGCCTACGCTTCATTTCTGCTAGTGCCTGCGGCTGCCCTTTTATTTTACAAGACGAACTGGGGACTGCAGGTCAGAGCCGTCGGGGAGCATCCGCTGGCGGCGGATACGCTTGGAATCCGGGTGCACAAGACGAGGTACGCCTGCTGCGTCATCGGCGGCATGCTGGCGGGAATAGCGGGCTGCTCGCTGTCGCTCGGCATCCTGAATCAGTTTACGGAGAACATGGCGGCAGGCAGGGGGTTCATCGCGTTATCCGCGGTTATCTTCGGCAAATGGACGCCAGGCGGGACGATGGCCGCATCGCTGCTCTTCGGAGGAGCCGACGCCTTGCAGCTCCGCTTCCAATCGTTCGGCATACAGATCCCCTATCAGTTCATGCTCATGTTTCCTTATCTCCTGACGATGATCGCGCTGGCCTGGTTCTCGGGCAAGGGCAAACAGCCTGCCGCTACGGCTGTTCCGTACAAGAGCTTATCGAATAGAAGCGAATAAACGGGAGGGAATGCTATGGAAACGGAGATTATTCTGGAGACGCTCGAATTGGTGAAACGCTTCGGCAGCTTCACGGCCAATGACCGGCTGAGCCTCGCCTTCCGCAAAGGGGAAATTCATGCCCTGCTCGGCGAGAACGGCGCGGGCAAAAGCACGCTGATGAACATGCTATCCGGCATGCTGTCGCCCGATGAGGGGCAAATCTTATTCCGCGGGCGGCCCGTTGCGTTCGCTTCTCCTCGGGAGGCGGCGCGGGAGGGGATCGGGATGGTGCATCAGCACTTCATGCTGATTCCCGCGCTTACGGTGGCGGAGAATGTCGCTCTCGGCATGAAGCAGGGACGGAGCCCGTTCTTCGGGTATAAGAGGGCGTGCGCGGCCATAAGGGAGCTGTCCGACCGGTTCGGTCTCGACGTCGATCCGGAGAAACGAGTGAGCAGCCTGTCCGTCGGACAGCAGCAGCGGGTAGAAATTATGAAGACGCTGTTCAGAGGGGCGGATTTCATTATTCTCGACGAGCCCACCGCGGTGCTTACGCCGCCGGAGGTAAAGGAGCTGTTCCGGGTGCTTCGGACGCTGAAGGAAAACGGGAAGACGATTGTCTTTATCAGCCATAAGCTCAAGGAAATAAGGGAGATATGCGATCGCGTATCCGTGCTGAGACTCGGCAAGCTGATCGGGACAACCGACCAGGCGGATACGACTTCCGCCGATCTGGCGAGAATGATGATCGGTCGAGACATTCAAGCGCCGATTAGGCGGACTAGAGAGTCCGGCGGGAGGGTTCGTTTCGAGGCGAGAGGGCTTCACGCTTCGGAGAATGGAGTCCGGCTGCTGAAAAACATTTCCTTCGGAATCCGGGAAGGAGAAATTCTCGGAATTGCGGGTGTGGACGGCAACGGCCAGCGGGAGCTGAGCGAAGCGCTTCTCGGATTGTTGCCGATGCAGGCGGGCTCAGTCCTGCTGGACGGGGAGGAGCTCGGCCGCCGTCATCCCCGGAGGATGACGGCGCTAGGCGTCGCCTATATCCCGGAAGACCGGCAGAAGGATGGGCTCGTTCTGCAGATGAGCATCGAAGAGAATTTGATCGCCAAGGAGTACCGAAGCGCTCCGTTCAGCAGAGGGGGCATCGTGAACAAACGCAAGGTGAAGCTGAACGCGGAAGAGCAGATCCGCAAGTTTTCGGTGAAGGCGCCAGGGCCGGGCGCGCCTGTAGGACGCTTGTCGGGGGGCAATCAGCAGAAGGTCATTCTTGCGAGGGAGCTCATGCTGAATCCCGGCGTCATGATCGCCATGCAGCCGACGAGAGGGATGGACGTCGGGGCGGCGGAAAACGTGCACCGAAGAATGCTGGAAGCCCGCGATAGAGGTTGCTCCGTGCTGCTCATCTCTACCGAGCTGGAAGAAATCATGACGCTCTCCGATCGCATTGCGGTGTTGTACAAGGGCGAGCTGCTGGATACGATGGACCGGGAGGAAGCGGAGCTGGACCGGATCGGCATGCTCATGGCCGGCGCTCTTCCGAATGCCGCTGAAGCTATTATTCATTAAATATAAATAATAGGAGGGTTTAGGATGAGGAAAGTTCAGGTAGTCAAAGGTTTGGCGGTTCTATGCATGGGTATGGCTCTCAGTATGGCGGCCGCGTGCGCCAATGCGGGCGGGGCCGATTCCGGCGGCGATGCGGCGGAACCGCTGAAGGTCGCTCTGCTGACTCCGGGGCCGATTAACGACAACGGCTGGAACGCGACGGCATACGCGGGGCTTACGCTCATCCAGGAAGAGCTCGGCGCCGAAACGGCGTATTCGGAGAAGGTCGGCAATTCGGACGCGGCCGAATTCATTCGCGGCTATGCGGAGGACGGGTACGACGTCATTATCGGACATGGCTTCGAATACGGCGACGTCATGAAGGAAATCGCGCCCGACTTCGAGGACACGTGGTTCCTGGTCAACAGCTCGACGTTATCGCAGGAGCCGAATCTCGCTTCCCTAAGCCTCAACAACAGCGAGCAAGGCTATTTGATGGGTTCGATTGCGGCGCTCATGTCCCAGACGGGCAAGGTGGCGGCGATCGGCGGCTCCGAAATTCCGCCGATTACGAAATCGGTTCAAGGGTTCGAGCTGGGTGCGAAGGAAACGGTGCCTTCCATTGAAGTGCTGACAACGATGCTAGGAGGAGACAGCGACGTGGCGAAGGCCAAGGAAACGGCGATTTCCTTCATCGAAGAAGGCGCGGACGTGGTGATGACGAACGCGAACCAGGCGGGACTTGGCGGAATCGAGGCAGCGAAGCAGAAAGGCGTGCTTGCGATCGGCTCCAACCAGGATCAGAACCCGAATGCGCCGGATACGGTCGTAACAAGCGTCATCCAGGACTATCCGCAGGCGATGAAGGTCGTCGTCGAACGGATCTCGAAGGGGGAAATGAAGGCGGAGTCGCAGCTGCTTGGCGTCAAGGAAGGCGCGATTTATTTGGCTCCGTTCCACGGATTCGAGGACAAGATCCCACAGGAGACAAAAGACAAGATCGAAGCGATCGTCGCTTCGCTGATGGATGGCGTGAAAGTGATCAGCAACGAATAGCTACGGGTCGATCGCGTCCGACCCGCAATCGATACCGAAGGAGAGTGGAAGCAATGTCGACAGAAGCGCTGAAGGATGCCGTGCTCGAGAACGAATGGCATCCCGTGTATATCGCAAGCGAGCTGAAGGATAAGCCCGCCTCGGTTACCATACTGGGCGAGAGGGTGGCGGTATTCCGCACCGCGAAAGGCAGCGTGAACGCCTTGCGGGATCTGTGCGTCCATCGCGGCGCGATGTTGTCCAAAGGCCATGTGGAGGGTGAGACGCTGGTCTGTCCGTATCACGGGTGGAAATATGACGGTAGCGGCGCCTGCGTCTGCATCCCGGCACAAGCGAAGACCGATAAGATTCCGCTTCGGGCAAGGGCGGTCAAGTATCATTGCGTCGAGAAATACGGCCTTGTTTGGGTGTGCATCGGCGAGCCAGCCTCCGAGCTCCCCGATTTCGAGGAGTTCGAGAACCCGGCATTCCGTCCGCTGCCATGCGGTCCCTATACGGTGCGAGCGGCCGGGACGCGCGTCATCGAGAACTTCACCGATTTCGCCCATCTGATGTTCGTTCACGGCGGGCTGCTGGGGCATCCCGACTACGCGGAGCTGCCCGACTTCAAAGTATTCAAGGAGAAAGATCGCGTCTACACGAGCGACGTTCCGATCTTCCAGCCGGTTGCCCACTCGGGATCGGAGGCGAGAGAGGGTACGACGTACGTGTACGTGAAGGAAGTGTTTCGTCCGTTGGCCGCTCGGCTGTCGAAGAGGGATGCGGCTACGGGGCAGACGTTGTGGATTCTTCTGACCGTACTGCCGGTAGCGGAGAAGGAATGTATCGTCTACATGGCTGTCTCGCGAAATTACGGCTTCGATGTGCCGGACGAACAGTTCATTGCGTTCCAAAATACCGTGTTCGAGCAGGATGCATGGATTATCGAGACGCTGAAGCCGGAGCTGCTGCCGCTTGATCTGCAGCTGGAGTTGAATCACAAGGCCGATATTTTGTCCGTGGCGTACAGGCGCTGGCTTATCGAGCTGGGCGTGAAGACGGGCACAACTTGAACGATTGGGAACGCGGAGCAGCTCCGCGTTCTTTTTTACATCTTCCAATTGCCCTATAAATCAACTATAATACTGCTGAATTGTATTGCTTCGACAGGAGTCGACAACTGGGGCTTTTAGGAGGATTAGGGCTATCAAGCTACGGACATTTTTTTCACTATCGTTTGCCGGATTAATTATTATCGTCATCGCTTCGATGGGCGTCCTGATCAGCCAGCGGACAAGCTCCGAGCTGAAGAAGGAGATCGGGGGCAATCTGGCGGGCCTTGCCTTCCAGTTGTCAGATAAGTTGGATCACTATATGTGGTCCCGCTATAACGAAATCTTGCTGCTCAGCGGCTTGGAAGCATTCCGCGATCCCGGGCGCGTGGGTGAGGCGCAGAAGCTGTTGAACGAGCTTAGCGAAGACATTCCGTCGTTCTCGTGGGTAGGCTTGACGGACGGGGCGGGGAGCGTAAAGGCGTCGACGGGGGAGATACTGGTCGGAACGAGCATCGCCGAACGACCCGTGTTTATGGAAGCGCTTGAAAAGCCGTTCATCGGGGACGTGCACGATGCGGTGCTGCTTGCTAAGCTGCTGCCCAACCCGACCGGCGAGCCGTTGAAATTCGTGGATATAAGCGCCCCTCTCTATGATGATGCCGGGAATTTCACGGGCGTGCTGGCCGCGCATCTCAGCTGGCAATGGTCGAAGGAGATTCGCGATACCGTATTCCAATCGCTGCAAGGAAACGATGCTCACGCCATCGAAGCGTTCGTGATCAGCGCGAAGGATAACACGGTGCTGCTCGGTCCGGAGGAGTGGATCGGCAAGCAGCTTCAGCTGGAAGGGGGCGAGGAACGAAGCGCGGCGGGAGATTGGACGGTGCAGGAGTGGCCGGACGGCAGCTCCTATTTAACGGGCTTCGCGCTTGGTTCGGGCTATCAGAATTATCCGGGATTAGGCTGGAAGGTCGTCGTCAGGCAGCCGGCCGGGGTCGCGTTCGCTTCGGTCGACAGCTTGGTTGTGGACATTGCGCTGCTCGGCGTTCTGCTGACCGTAGTATTCGCGGCTCTAGGCTGGATCCTTGCGGGCCGGGTGTCCGGTCCTTTATCCCGCATTTCCGCGGCGGCCGATCGCTTGAGATTCGGCGAGAAGACGGAGATTCCGCTGGCCAAAGGCATCAAGGATATCGAGGTGCTCTCGAGCTCGCTTCGGGGGCTGGTCGTCGCGCTGACCGAAACGGAGTCCGAGCTGGAACGGATGGAAGACCAGGCGCATCGGGACAAGCTGACGGGGCTGCTCAACCGCGTATCGCTCGAGTCGAGCGTCGCGAAGGCGATCCAGCAAGCGGAGGAGAACGACGGAGGGCTGGCTTTTCTCTATCTGGATTTGGACGGGTTTAAGGGAGTCAACGACACGCTCGGTCATGCAGCCGGGGACGAGCTTCTCCGTCAGGTTGCGCAGCGGCTTACGGATGGCGTTCGCGGACATGATCTCGTATTCCGGATGGGAGGCGATGAATTTGTCGTCATCCTGTCGCTTCCGGCCAGAGGGGCGCTGCTGGAGGCCAAAGAAATCGCGAGCCGGCTGCTCGCGAGCCTGCGCAAAGCCTACGAGCTGGAGGGAGGAGGCGCGAGCATCGGCTGCAGCATAGGAGGGGCGATGTGGCCCGATCACGGCAGAGATCCGGAGCTGCTGCTCAGGCTGGCCGACGAAGCGTTATACGAATCGAAGAGCAAAGGCAAGAATAGAATGACGTTCACCGACCCGGTCAAACCGGTTCGCTCCTAAGCGAGACGCCTTCGGGCGTCTTTTTGTTTTTTCATCGATTTTCCTCATACAAAACTAGCATTTATGCTATATTGTACATGTTGTGTTCGCCAACAGGACGGGAACATCGCGGGAGGGAAAAGGTGCAGATCGTCAAGGATTTTCTGCTGAATGTGCTTATCGTTTCGTTGCCGTTTATACTCTATCCTTATCTCTACCGGCTCAAAGAGAGGCGGATGGTCTATCGCACGCTGCTTGCTATCCTATTTGCCGTATCTATTATTGTGACCATGTGTTTTCCGGTTGGCTTGAACGGCATCAATTACGATCTGCGCTCCGTTCCGCTCGCGGTAGGCTCTTTATACGGCGGAGGCTGGGTAGCGCTGGCGTTATTCGGGACGCTCGTGCTCGGGCGGGAGCTGCTCGGGTTCCCGGACACGGGCTGGTATCTGCTCGCCATGATTCCGACGTATTGCTGCGCCTTGCTGGCGATTCGATGCTTCAGAACAACATCCGTAAGGTGGAAGATAGGAATCGCGTTTATTATGTGCTCGCTGATTAAGCTGATTACGCTTCCTCTGTATTACGCCTTTACGGACAGCCCCCTTAATGTATTCGGCGATCCGCTTGCGATGATGTTTTTGTATCTTTTTCAAGGCGTGCTGGCCGGTCTATTCGTATATATGATTGAATTTCTGAACAACTACTACCAGATGCAGGAGGAGGTTGTCAGAAGTGAGAAGATGCGGCTTGTCAGCGAAATGGCCGCTTCGGTCGCCCACGAGATCCGAAATCCCCTGACGGCGGTAAGAGGATTCATCCACCTGCTCGGCGCTCCCGGAGTCAACGAGGAGAAACGGATATTTTACAGGGATATTTGCTTCACGGAGCTGGAACGCGCGGAGCTTATTATTTCGGACTACTTATCGCTCGCGCGAACGGACCCGGAGACGGTCGAGACGATAGACGTCAACGCCGAGGTCAATTATTTGACCAATATTTTGCTGACGTACGCCAATCTGAATAATATCAAGCTGCTTGCCGAGCTGCCTGATTCGGCACCCCTGCATACGAGAGGGGATCGAATCAAATTCAGGCAGGCCTTAATCAATATAGGCAAAAACGCGATCGAAGCGATGCCGGACGGCGGAACGTTGGAGCTTCGCGCGGAAAGACGCTTTAATAAAGCGGTGCTGCACATTACTGACACGGGCTGCGGCATGACGCCGGCTCAGGTGAGTCGTCTCGGGACGCCGTTCTATTCCACGAAGGAGAAGGGAACGGGCCTCGGCACGATGATTTCGTTCAGCATTATCAAGAAGATGGAGGGCAAGATCGAGGTGAAGAGCGAGGAAGGGAAAGGGACGAAGTTTACGCTTGTACTGCCTGAGGCCAAGGCGGAATGAAAAAAGGATTGACGGATTTATTTAAATCCGATAGGATTACTTGTATTAAAGGGACTGCCTACATACAAACAGTCAGAAGGGGAGAGAGACCATGAACAAAAAGAAAATCAGCACCCTGCTCGTATTCATGCTCGCGATCGTTATCGCGGCTACGGGCTGCGGCGCAAATACCGGCAAATCCGGTAGCAATAGCGGCAGCAACGGCGGAGGAGCGGCAGCAGAGGTGGAGAACCTGCCGGCCGCGTTGAAAGAGAAAGGCGACATTTCCATTAAAGTTATCCGCAAAATCGGCGGGGACGACCATACGGCGCAATTCCTGGCGGGAGCGAAGCAAGAAGGCGAAGCGCTAGGCTTCAAGGTAGACACGTTCTCGGCGAACGGCGACACGGCGAAATTCCTCGACGCGATCGAACAAGCTGCGGAGAGCGGCGTCGACGCGGTCGTGCTGTCGCACGCGGACGTGGAAGGCGCGGTCGATGCGGTGCAGAAGCTGAGAGACAAAGGCATCGAGGTCGTCGCGTTCGACTCTTTGGCAAGCATTGGCGAGGTAGAAGGCGTAACGCTAACTTCCCAGAAGGACGAAGCGCTGGCGCAATACGCGCTTGACGAGCTGGTGAAGCAGCATGGCACCGAAGCGAAAATTGTTTATTTGTGGGTAGACGGCTTCCCGCCGATGGTTCGCCGCAACGCGGTGTACCAGGACGTCCTGGCCCAAAATCCGGGCATCAAGGAAGTAGGCCGGTTTGGCGTCGCTTCCGACAACACGTCGGTCGATACGCAGAATGCCGTCGCGGCGATGCTGGCGGAGCATCCGAAGGGCGAAATCGACGCGATTTTCGCGACATGGGATGCCTTCGCAATCGGCGCAACCCGCGCTTTAGTCGAAGCAGGTCGTACCGAAGTGAAGATTTACGGCATCGACGTCTCGAACGCCGACCTGCAGGCGATGCAGGAAGAGGACAGCCCATGGGCGGCGACGGCGGCGGTCGACGCGAAGATGGTCGGTGCGGTCAATATTCGGTTAGCCGCGAAGAAGCTGGCCGGCGAAGAGACGCCTAAGACTTACGATCTGGACGCGGCGCTTATTACGCAGGAAGATTTGAAGAAATCGAGCGAGGCCGTCAACGTGGCTACGCTTGCCGACATCATTCCGGGATGGGGCACGACGGACGCCTTCGAAGAGGATTGGATCAAAGCTTTGAAAGAAGCGAACGCCAAGTAAAAATCGAGAGTTTAAGCGTCAAATGGATTGATTTAGATGGTATAATAAGTTCTATCATGCTGGCGCCCTCGTCTATCGGATGAGGGCGCTCGATATTGTCTGGGGAGGAAGGTGCGCCTCTTGGCGAATCACGACAGAAGCAGGCTTACGATGAAGGGAATATCGATCGCCTTTCCGGGGGTGCAGGCGCTTTCCGATGTCGATTTCCATACGGAAAGCGGACGGGCTCACGCTCTGATCGGCGCGAACGGCGCGGGCAAATCGACGCTCATGAAGGTGCTCTCCGGCGCTTACGACCATTATACTGGAGAGATCGAGATCGACGGCAAGCCCGCGAATATTCGCAGTCCGAGGGATGCGAAGACGTACGGCATACAAATCGTCTATCAGGAAGTGGATACCGCTCTTATTCCGTATTTGACCGTCGGCGAAAATATCATGATAGAGCATACCATTCACGGGATGAAGGGCAAACAATTCGTGAACTGGAGATCGATTCATCGCGAGGCGCAGGCCGTTCTGGACCGCTTGAAGGTAAAGGTGCCGTCGAAGAAGCTGGTCCAGGAACTAACGCTTGCCGAGAAGCAGATGGTATTGATCGCCAGGTCCGTCTCTCTGGATTGCCGTTTCCTGGTGCTGGACGAGCCGACCGCGCCGCTCAGCCGTAACGAGACGGAAGCGTTGTTCGAGTTGGTTAGGCTGCTGAAATCCCAAGGAGTAGGCATCATCTTCATCTCGCATCGACTGCCCGAGCTGTACGAAATATGCGACGACATTACGATTATGCGCGACGGAAGGCTGGTTGTTCGCGAGGAGCTCGCCCGCCTGCCGCAGCAAGCGGTCGTGGAGCATATGCTGGGAGCGAAGCTGGAGGGACAATTCCCTCACAGGACAAGCCGAATCGGGGAGATCGGCTTCGAGGCAAGGAATGTCTTCGACGAGGGGAAGGTGAACGGCGTATCCCTATCGGTTCGCAAGGGCGAAATCGTGGGCTTGGCCGGGCTCGTGGGAGCGGGCAAAACCGAGCTCTGCCGCGCGTTGTTCGGCGCTTCGGAGACGGCGAGAAGCGAGCTTGTCCTAGGCGGCAAGAGGCTTAGGGCGAGAAGCCCCCACGAGGCGGCGCGAGGCGGAATGGCGCTCATTCCGGAGGAAAGGCGGCGCGAGGGCATATTCGTGGACGAGTCCGTCGTGCTCAATATGACGGCTGCCAGCCTAGCCAAATATTCGGGAGCCGGCTCTTGGATTAAGCGCAAGCTGGAGAGATTCGCATCGGATCAGATGATCCGGGAGCTCGGGGTGAAGACCCCGGACGGGAACGCCAAGGTGCGCAATCTGTCAGGCGGCAACCAGCAGAAGATCGCAATCGGCAAGTGGCTGCTTGCCGACGCGGACGTCTATATCTTCGACGAGCCGACCAAAGGCGTCGACGTCGGGGCGAAGCGCGATATTTACAACCTGATCGCGGAGCTCGCCTCGAGGGGGAAGTGCATCCTGTACGCGTCCAGCGAAATGCCGGAAATCATGGGCATTACGGACCGCATTTACGTGATGTACGACGGGGCGATCCTGAAGGAGCTGGAGACGGCTCGAACTAGCGAGGAAGAGATAATGTTATACAGCACGGGAGGCGTAATGTCATGAGTGGTGCCGAATCGACGCGGCTTAGCAAAAACGCGGGCGCGGTTCAGTTTCTATACAAATATGGAACGTTGATTACAATACTGCTGTTGATCGTTTTTTTCGGCACGATGACCGATAACTTCTTGAACTATTCCAATATCATCAACATTCTGCGTTCAAGCTCCATCGTCACTATTATCGCGATTGGGTTGACCGTGTCTCTAGCCGTAGGCGGCTTCGACCTATCGGTCGGATCGACGGCGTCGATCGCGAACGCGCTTGTCATATCCCTGTTCGTCTGGCACGGCCAGAGCATCGGCGTGGGATTGCTCGTGACGGTTCTGTTCTGCTTGGTCGTCGGCCTAGTGAACGCATTCCTGGTCATTAATTTCAAAATTCAGGACATGCTGATGACGCTCGCCACGATGTTCGTGTTCCAGGGCATCGCCCTCACCTATACGCGAGGGGCGAGCATCTCGGAGAATATGATTCTGCCGAGCGGCGACTTTGCGACAGGCGCCATTCCGGACGCGTTCGGCTCGCTGGGCAAGGAGCCGTGGATCATTATCATTATGCTCGTTATCGTGCTGCTTGTGCATATCTTCCTGACATATACGAAGCATGGCCGGTATATGTACATGATTGGCGGCAATGCCGAAGCGGCCAAGCTGTCCGGCATCGCCGTCAGCAAATACCGTCTGACCGCGTACCTGATCTCCGCGGTGCTTGCGGGAATCGGCGGCATCATTCTAGGCGCCAGGGTGGAAATGGCGGAAGTGAACGCCGGCAGCCCTTACCTGATGGATGCGGTGGCGGCGGCGTTCATCGGCTACTCTGTGCTTGGAGCAGGCAAGCCGAACGCGCTGGGCACGTTAGTCGGCGCCATCCTGATTAACATTTTGTCGAACGGTCTGGTCATGATGTCCGTCCCTTACTACGCGATGGACATCGTGAAGGGCTCCGTTCTGGCCTTAGCGCTGGCGATCACTTATATCAGAAGCAGGAGGTAACCGATGGAACATCAGATGGGGCATGCGTATCCGTATCCGCCGCCTCCTCCGCCGCCGGCGGATCCGATGGAGAGCTTAATGCGTAACTATGGAAGCTCCATTTTTTTTAAACGGTGGGGTGCGACGGTCGTCGATTTTTTGTTCATGATCGGACTCGGGCTCGCCTTGCTGCTTATGCCAAGCTCGTTGTTCGGCATCGGACTCGTCATCTATATCTTGTTCTATCTGCTCTATTACGTGCTTCTCGAAGGCTTGACGGGTTATACCGTCGGCAAGCTGCTGTTCCGCATCCGCGCGGTTCGAGCGGACGGGAGGGCGCCGGGCTTCGTCAAAGGCCTCATTCGGGCGACGCTTCGCATCGTCGATACGAATCCGTTACTGATGGGGGCGCTGCCGGCCGGCATATGCGTGCTCGCGACGAAGAAGAAGCAGCGGCTGGGCGATATGGCCGCGAATACGTATGTCCTGAACGCGCGGGATGTGCTGCCGGACGGCAAGAGGTTTCCGGTCGGCCTGACCTTGGCCGCCGTAGGGGCCATCGTCGGTTCAATCGCGCTAGCCGCCACGAGTATCGCCATAGCCGCCAAGACACCCGGAAGCATTATTGGACCGTCCCAGCCGGAGACGTTCTTGAGCCTGGACGGCAAGTTTCAAGTGACAGCGGATGACAGCTGGTCGCTCCAGGACGACCTCCATGATGAAGCCGACTTGTCGATCGGGAACATGTTCGCGGAGAAGTACATGGTCGTGCTGACGCAGCCGAAATCCGATTTCGACGCCGATTTCACGCTTGACGATTTTTCGGGGCAGGTCGTGAACAGCTTCGCCGAAGGAAGAGCGCTGCCGATCGTGCCTTATCCGTTCGATGGCGGTATGTACAAGTCGGAGCAATTCACGTTCGTGGAGAACGTGGACGGCTATTCCGTGACCTATCTCGTCACGTCGATCGAGACGGAGGAGCATTATCATCAAGTGATCGTTTGGACGCTGGCGGAGAAATATGAAAGGCTCAAGCAGGAGCTTACGGAGCTCATTGCTTCCTTCCAGCCTGCGGCAACCGAATCCGCATAAAAGAATAAGGGCAGCCCCGCCGTGATGACGGTAGGCTGCCCTTAGTTATTGCGTTTTGACTTACTCCTGATCCAGCTCCGTGAACTGATCGCGGTAACGCTCATAGTTGGCCAGGCTGCACTCCAGCTTCATGCGGGTGCCGCCTTCCTCGTATTCGGTGGAGAGGACGTTCGCGTGTTCGTTGAAATACGAGACGAGCCGCCCTTGATCGTATGGGATTAAGATTTCCCGCGTCACGTAATCGTCGAAGATATGGCCGCGAATGACGTCAACCAGCTCCGAGATGCCTTTCCGCTCTTTGACCGACATGAACACGCTCGACTCGCTGGCTTCGGGGTACGGATGGTCGGTCAGGTCGCATTTGTTGTAGACATAGACCATCGGGATGCCTTCGGCGCCAAGCGCGGCCAGCGTCTCGTTCGTCACGGCCACGAGCTGCTCGTAGTCCTCATGGGCGTAATCCACCACATGGACAAGCAGGTCGGCTTCCGTCACTTCCTCCAGCGTGGAGCGGAACGCTTTGATCAAGTGATGGGGCAGCTGACTGACGAAGCCGACGGTGTCCGTCAGCAGAAACGATTTGTTGTCCGGCAGGTCGATGCTTCTCACGGAAGTTTCGAGCGTCGCGAACAGCATGTTCTCGGCGAAAACTTGTTTGGTCGTATCCGGATCGTACGTTTCCAGCAGCGCGTTCATCAAGCTGGATTTCCCGGTGTTCGTATAGCCGACTAAACAAACGACCGGAATTTCGTTTTTCTTGCGCTTCCGGCGCTGCTGCTGGCGCGTGGCGACCAGCTTCTCGAGCTCCGTCTGAAGGGCGGTAATCCGCTCTTCGATCCGCCTGCGGTCCAGCTCCAGCTTCGTTTCGCCGGCGCCTCTGTTCCTTAGGCCGGAGCCGCCGCCTTGTCTGCCGAGCGACGCCCGCAAGCCGACGAGACGGGGGAGGGAGTATTGCAGCCGCGCCACTTCGACCTGCAGCTGGGCCTCGCGCGTCTTCGCGCGCTCCGCGAAGATGTCCAGAATAAGCATCGTGCGGTCCATGACCGCGCACTCCAGCTCCGCTTCGAGATTGCGGATTTGGGAAGGAGACAGCTCGTCGTTGAAGATGGCGAGGTCGGTCTCGAGACCGGCGAGCATGGCTCGAAGCTCCTGGATTTTGCCCGTTCCGATGTAATGGGAGGAGTTGACCTTCTCCGCTTTTTGGTTCAGCTCGCCAACCACGTCGATATAACGGGCGGCCGCCAGATTGCGCAGCTCCATCATGGAATAAGCGAAATCGTTGTCCTTCTGCAGCTCTACGCCGACGATAACGGCTTTCTGTACGGTTTGTTCATTGAGTTCTTGCATATAGGGGTCGCCTCCTTGGCTATATAAAGACTTATCTTTTCCATTCTTGGCATATAAAAAAACACAGGCGTCCGCCTGTGTTCGTCAATTCGCATGAGGGTGTCGGATTCCGTGAACGGGCACAGTCTGCCCCCGCATTCAACGGAGCATGGTCTCTCCAAGTCGGCATAGAAGGACGGATCATGCTTAAGCCCGCGCGGGCAGTCGGCATGATGACTTCCAATGACGATAATGGACGATTACGATGTAGGTTCGCATGTAGACAGACCAATCCTGAGTCCTCTGCGCACAGGCAGAGCTTCGGCGCTATTCAATTAGCCGCGCAAAGACCTAACTCGGATGAAATCTATCACACGTAACCCTCCGTTCATTTCCTTGGAATGACATCAGTGTAGCATATCGCAATGGCCGGTTCAACCGAATCAGGCTGTCCGGGACTCGTATTATTTACTTATAATCAATCTTTCCGAGCGCCGATTATCTTCCAGTTCTCGGTTAATTGGACGTGCCATTCCGGCTTGGCGCACATGAATTCGGCTAATATTTCCGCCACTTCCGTATGGATCTGCTTGACGATAGGGGCGTCTTCAAACATGGAGTAGCCGCCTCCGCCGCCCGCGCGGTAATGATTCATGACCACATCCAGCTTCTGTTCCGGCTCAAGCGGCCGGTCCTTGTAGGTTAGCTTCGTCACGCGACAGCCGGGCGGCCGGGAGATATCCATGACGTATTCGATGCCTTCCCACATGTCGTAATTGTAGGGCTGGGACTTTGGCGCTTGGAATTCGGCGCTAACCGTCAGCGCACCCGATTCATCCAGCGTGAAATAGGAGGCGCTTCGCTCAAGAGCGTCCTTCACTTGCCGACCGGTCAGCCGAAGCACGGCAAGCGTATTGGGATAGGGATAGTTGGCGGCGATATCCCTCTCCGTGACGACAGGAGCGAAGCCGGGGGCATTGTCGTCCATTAACGCCGTTAAGGATGCATCGACGCCAGCCGCTTGCATTTGCGCTTCGTTCAGCCATTGGACGAAGGGGTGCTTCTTGCGGCGGGCTTCACCGGCGTCGCGAATACGCATGTCTCCCGTCATTTGTCCTAACGGACGATTCAGACGCCGGGTCACTTCCTCTTCGTAAGGCTGCAGCCACGCCGGGCTTGGAGAGACAGCGGCGGCTTCTACCGAAACAAGCCGGGTGGCTCCCGACGTTACGGTCCAGCCGGAGCCTTCTCTCTTCGTGAGCTCGAGCGTCGCTTCTCCGACATGCGTGCCGTAGGAGCCGGGCTGCACGACCAACGTGCGGTCAACGCGCGCATCGCCGATCAAGCGGTGCTGATGCCCGGTTAGAAGCACGTCGATGCCGCGCACCTCCGTGCAGAGCCGATAGCCTTCGTTTTCGCCTGTAAACGGTTCGGCCGGGGTGCCGTCCTCCAGATTGCTTTCGAAGCCGCCGTGATAAGAGACGATCACGATATCCGCCGCGTGCTTCTCCCTGAGAAGCGGGACCCATCGCTTTGCGGTCTCGACGGCCGAAAGAAATTGCAGCCCCTCGATATGCTCGGGCCGTTCCCATGCGGGGATGAAGGCGGTGGTCAGGCCGAGAAGCGCGACCCGTACGCCTTCCTCCGTTGTCCAGACGCGATAGGGCGTTCCAAATAGAGGCTCGCCTGTCAGCGCTTCTACGATATTCGCGGACAGCCAGGGAATGGGGGATTGCCCGGCAATTTTCTGGGCGGCGTCACGCCCGTAGTTAAACTCATGGTTCCCGGGAACAAACGCGTCGCAGCCCGTTTGCCGGAACCATTCGGTCGTGGGATGCCGGCGGTCCTCGCCTTTCTTGAGCTCGTTCATAAAAGAATCGGTGAGCGGGGCGCCTTGATAGGCATCGCCGTTATCGAACCAGAAGAAGCGGCGGCCGAGCGATTGTTTGCTTTGCAAAATCATCCGCGAGAGTTCATTCATGCGATGAACATTCGTCATGAGCGGATGCTGGCTTGGCGTACATCTAAAGCCGTGAAGATCGCTGGTGGACCATATGGTAACTGTTGCAGAGTGAGTTGCGGTCATGGGAAGCTCCTTTGCAGCCGGATACATCGCTTTTCGACAGAGCGTGCGTTAATCCTTTACGACGTGAAGCATTTACGAGAATAATATAATATGATAAATTGAAGCTAGATAAGGAAAAATGCGGAAGCACCGCGCTTGCAGATCTTGGTCTGCTCGCGCGGTGCTTTGTTCGTTTAGCGCGAATGCTTCCGCTATTCCACTGCGTTCCACAAAACTAAGCAAATGCTTACGAAGCGGTTTTGTTCCACTTTGTTCCACAAAACTAAGCAAATGCTTACGAAGCGGTTTTGTTCCACTTTGTTCCACAAAACTTTAGGAGGATGAGTATAGTGGCGGAATTCGAATATGAAGACGAGCTGACTCCGATTCGGTTATATCTGGAGCGGGAGTATGCGGAGGAATTTCGCGTGATACTAGGATACTTGGTATTCGCGGGCACGGAGGAGGGGTTGTTCCTTTACCGCAACAGAATTACCCGTTCTCTGATTATCGTGGATCGGGAAGGGAAGCTTGTCTCGTGCGGCAAGGATGCGCTCCATACGATAGCCATATATAAGACGTTTTTCCCGAAGCGGAAGTATCGCAGGAAGCAATTCCGCGCCTGATGAGCAGGTCACGCGCCTGAATCCCGCGAGGACGCGAAACAATTGAATGGTCTCGCGCGTTTAGAATAATGAAGCGAATTCATACCATCGGGAGAGTGAACAGAATGCGTTGGATTCCGGAAAAAGACAGCAGCAAGTGGTGGGTATATTCGGGGATCTCGACTGTGGCGGTAGGAGCGATCATTTGGCTGATCCGCTTCGGCATGCTGGGACAGGCGTTTACAGGCACGCATGCGCTTCGCATGCTGCTGCTCGCGGCCGTGGTATCGGTCGTATACAATCTGGTTGGATGGCTGGGAGCCAGATGGCTATGGGGCTTCTCCTATGCCGGTCTATTCGCCGGACTAGTCTCGATGGCGGCCTATGCCGGGAGGGCCACGGGCTGGGAGGATCTGGCGAGCATGCTGTCATTCCTCGTTCTGATGGCGGGCGGCATTGTTGTCGGCATCGTCGCGGAGATCACGGCGGCCCTTGTGCATTATCGCAATAGACGCGGTTAGCGCGTTTCGTATGGAGAATGGGAGCCATGGAGCATGGCTCCTTTTTGCATGTTATAAGTTTAGTATCGTTGCAGCTTCTCCTCGGCCTTGCTTATAACCGCAGAAATTTGCTGTTCATAATAATGAGCATTGGCCTTCTGAATGAGAATTTGCCGCTCATAGATCAGCATGCGGGCAAGGGACAGTGAGGCTGCGGCGGCATCCTTCTTGCGGACATTTTGGACGAGTACCTTAGACTCCGTCGTGAACAGCTTTTTGACGCTGCTTGCCGTGCTCTTCGCCGATTTGATGCGGGTCTCGTGCGCGTCGGCCGTCTCGAGAATGCCGCGGATCGTTTTCATCTTGGCGGAGGCGTCCGACTTCGCTTTCTTAAGCGAAGCTTCTTGGGCGTCGATGACGGCGTTAGCCGCCTGCACGGCAGATTTCGTTATCTCGGCTTGCGCGTTCGCAATGGCGATAAGATCCTTGTTCTTCGTGGCTTTCGCGATGCTAAGCTGCGCTTTGTGCGATTTGTAAAGCTCGAATAACGGCTCGAATTTCTTCTCGGTCTGGCTGAGCTCGGCCTCGAGCGCGCTAATCTTAGCCGAATCAATGGTCCGAATCCGTTTGCGGATGGAGGCGTCCCGTTCCTCGTTCTGATAGTGAAGGGCGCTGATCCGGGAATCGAGTCCGATTTCCTGCTGCTGAAGAGCCTGGAGCTCCGCGTAGCTTTGTTCCAGCTCGTTAGCCGTCTTGGAATTCGCTTCCTCGACCATCTGGTCAAAAGCGGTCTTGGCGGTGGCGGTAAATTCAAAGGGCGCGGCGAAGGCTGTGGTAGCGGCGGCAACGAGCATGACGACGGTTAAACAGATGACGCGGAAAAGGAATGGGGATTGCATAAGGGCTGTACCTCCTCTTGAATGGGTGAATGGATGAATGGGTCCGGCAACGCAAAGAAGCACCCGCAAGGGAGACGAGAATCGTCTAGCCTTGCGGGTGCTTCCCGCTTGAACCGAACATCAGTTTCCATTACTATACCCCACCAGAGGGATCGCGGTCAACCGAAATATAAAGATTTCTTATCCCGGCCGCCGCGTTCTAGGCGGGAGAGCCATTATTCTCTATACTAGTAGGAAAAGAAAAAACGGATGGGAGAATGGCGGAATGAGTTATAAAATCGTATTTTTTGATATCGACGGGACGCTGGTGAACGAAGAAAAGGAGATTCCGGCGGATACGATCGAAGCGATCCGGGAATTGAAGGCAAGCGGGGTCGAACCGGTCATAGCGACCGGAAGGGCGCCGTATTTCATCAAGCCGCTGGCGGAGCGTCTTGGCATCGAGTCGTTCGTCTGCCTGAACGGCGGATATGTGGTATACAAAGGCAAGCCTCTCTATCGCAAGACGATTGAGAAGCCGGCGCTGGAGTCGCTAGTTGCTTTGGCGGCCCAGCACGACCATGGGCTGGTGTTCGAAGGCGAGCATCAATTTTTCTGCGACCGGGAGAATCATCCTTTTATTACGGACGCGGTGCTGTCGTTGAAGGTGGATCTGCCGGGCTTTAACCCGGACTACTGGCGCACCGACGATATTTTTCAAGTATTCCTGCACTGCGAAAGCCATGACGAGCACCTCTACGAAGCTTTGAAGACCGACTTCACGCTAATTCGCTGGCATCCGCAAGCCATGGACGTGCTTCCGGCGGGCAGCTCGAAGGCGCAGGGGATCGCGGCGCTGCTCGATCAGCTCGGCTTAACGGCGGCCGATGCCGCGGCGTTCGGGGACGGACTCAATGACAAGGAGATGCTGGCCTACGTCGGCTTCGGCGTGGCGATGGGCAATTCCAATCCCGAGCTGCTGCCATACGCGGACTTCGTCACGACTCATGTAGACGAGCGGGGCATCCGCAACGGCCTGATCGAAGCGGGCTTGCTGCCGGTCCACTCGGCCTAAACCGGCGCGGCTTTATTTTCCGTCTCACCAATCGACGATTGCCCACGTACAATAACCTAGTAATCTTATGATGCTTGGGGGATGAGACGTGATCGTAATCTTGGATGGCAGCCCCGTTCAGTTCCCGCCGCGGATGCTGACGGAGCTGGAGAAGAAGACGCTGCGCCGGAAGATGAACAGTCCCGTCGTGTACCGTTATCCCGATCTGGAGGCGCTTCTGTTCGAATTGAAGATGCGGACGAATATCGTGGAGGCGGCCAAAGCGATGTACGCCAGCGGCGTCAGCTTTGCGACCTTCAGCAATTCCCGCGCGAACGACAGGTTCTGGATTCGCACGCCGGACGGCGGTTTTCTGCTCAGGCCGGGCGTTCCGCCCGCCGTCGCGGTGAACGATATTTTCGAGAACGGACGGCTTTACGCGTTCGAATGCGCGGGCGCGATCATTATTATGATGTATAAAGCCGTTCTGGAGACGATAGGGGACGATGCGTTCAACCGTCACTTCCAGCGCCTCTTCCTGCGGGACTGGCAGACCGATCGGGATCTGCGGCTGATTACGCACCATAATTTGAACGAGACGTACGCGGGCGACGTGCTGTATTTCAAAAACCCCGACCACGACCCGGATACGCCCGAATGGCAGGGGGAGAACGTCATCATGCTGGACGATAACCTGTTCTTCGGACATGGCATCGGGATCGGCTCCGGCGCGGATATTATCGCGCAGCTCAATAGGGCGAGAAGGCCGGGCAGCATGATCTCGGCGTACTTGCAGGATTTGATTCTGCTGCCGGAATTCGAGGCCGTGCGCATGCTGACGATGCGCGAGGACGAAGGCGAGGGCGCCGCGGTATAGGGGAAAGCGGACTTCATAGCAGACAAAAAACAGCGGCCTTAGAGAGCATGCACTTCTCTCTCCAAGGCTGCTGTTTTTCTCATTGCACGGAATTATGCATTGCGAAAGAAGCGTGGATAGTTTGAGCGAAGTCCTGTAAAAAAAGCGTCGGCGTTTGGGGAGCTTTGGGTGGAATAGCAGAATAAGTGGCGTTAATTCTAAGCGACGAAAAAAAGGAGAAATGTACTACTCCGCTAATTCAATTCTCTGGTCGTTATGAGACGGTGGAGAAAGAAGCATGCGGCATGGCAGACGGGAGGGGGAGTAACTGGGGGGTGGAGTAACTAGTTAGTCGGCTTCAACCGCATGTGGCATACGAGTTGCTTTCTGCATGCTTGATAATAGCGGCATTTTCCGGAGTTATTTTCATGGATGTAGGCGGTTGGCTGGGAAGAGCGGCATTAATACCGTTAATTTCGAGGACGGATGGCCGATTGGGTAATATGGGTCTGCAATAAGGGTAAAATCGCCGCTATTTATGAAAAAGGGGAAGTTAGCTGAAAAATAAGGGTACAATGTCCGCTATTTCAGTTCTATGGTCGTTATGCGGCGGTGGAGATTAGTCTTGTTCGGCGCGAGCTCGGCTGCGCCGTAAGGGCGATTTCACCCCTGCAGCGCAGCCTCACACGCCCCCGCGCTAGCTGTAGCGCGATTAGGACGTCTTCTCCGGCGCTTCGAACGTCATGCCTTTTTTGTCCACGGTCACTTTCTTCATGGAGATCGGCTCGAGAGGCTTGTCGCTGCCGTCCCGTTCCTGGTTCACGACGACGTCGGCGGCTTCCATGCCCTCGATTACCGCTCCGAAGCCGGCGTATTGCTTGTCCAGGAACGGAGAGTCTTCCACGACGATGAAGAACTGAGAGCCGGCGGAATCCGGATCATTGGCCCGAGCCATGGAGATGACGCCTCGTTTGTGGCTCAGCTTGTTCTCGAAGCCGTTCTGCGAGAATTCGCCCGGAATGGAGTAGCCGGGGCCGCCCGTTCCGTTGCCGTCCGGGTCGCCGCCCTGGATCATGAAGCCCGGAATGACGCGGTGGAAGATGAGCCCGTCATAGAAGCCTTGCTCGGCGAGCGAAATGAAGTTGTTCACGGTGTTGGGAGCGACCTCGGGATACAGCTCCACCTTGATGACTTGATCGTTGCTGAGCTCGATCGTGACGACGGGATGCTTGTCCGAGCCGAGCAGCTCCGGCTCTTCGGAAGCCTCCTCCGTTGGCGTCGGAGATGGTGAAGGCGATGCGGCGCCGCCGCCTTGCTCTTGGCCCGCGTTGTTCGCGGCGCCTTTGCCTTGGTCCACGCCGCAGCCCGAAGCGATCAGCGCGATGACGACGAACAGGAGCGCAAGGATGCCGTACGTTTTTTTGGCTTGAAAGGTTCGCACAGAAGGATTCCCCCTATGTAGATGTGGAGTCGCGCCGAGTCCGGCACGCTTATTTGTCAGCATCCATCTTATCATAGTCGCGGGAGGAAAATCTAACCTGTCCGCGAACCCCATCCACAGGAGCACGGTTTACTTCTCTTCCTCCTTACGCTCGGCGTCCTTCATCCGGCTCAAGAGCTCGTGCATGAGAGCAAGCAGCTGGGCGCCTTCTTCCGGCGTCGCGTTCAGCTGGCTGACCAGCTTCTCGGGAATGCAGACCGCCTTCTCGCGGAGAGAACGCCCTTGCTCGGTCAAGGCGACGATCACGCTTCGCTCGTCGTTCTTGGCGCGGGCGCGGGTAATGAGCCCGGCCGATTCCAGCTTCTTCAGAAGCGGGGTCAGCGTGCCGGAGTCCAGATACAGCTTTGCGCCAAGCGCGCTTACCGTTACCTCATCTTTCTCCCACAGGGCAAGCATCGTGACGTATTGGGTGTAGGTCAGGCCGAGGTCCTGGAGAAGCGGGCGATACAGCTTCGTAATCTCGCGGGATGCCGCATAGAGCGAGAAGCAAATTTGATTGTCCAGCTTCAGCGTTTCATTCGAATTCATGTAATCCTCCATCGTTCAATTAAATTGCATTAAATATAAATATAGAGGACGAACGATAGAAACGCAACCAGCGCAGCTCCAGCCAGCCGAACCGCGGACATAGCCGCAGCCCCGCGCCTTATTCAAGTGTCAAGCCGATGCCCGTCTCCAAGCTCCTGCGGACGAACCAATCGGCGACGGCTACGTCGAAGACCGCCATGCCCATCGGGCAGAAAAGGACGGACCCCGCGGCCGCGTCCAATCCCCGTAATTTCTCGCGAACGACGACATCGCCGAGCGAGATCGTATCCTCTTGCCGCAAGCCTCCATCGCGGTGAAGCAGCTCGATGTCGGTGTTCTCTCTGCAAACCTCCGCCCAGTCGTCGACGACGATGGTCGGAACGGAAGCGATGGCGCCAAGTGTGTAGTCCCGCAAGGAAACGTCAAGGAGCAGCGTGCCAGGTGCGGGCGCCGCGTCGATGTATCTCGATTCGCTGACCGTGCATGTGATGACGACGTCGCACGCCGCATACAGCTCTTCCCAGCTGGCGGCGATGATTACCCGGCCATCGGATAGCGCGCTTTCGCCGAGGCGGCTGGCGCCTGCATCTACACCGCGAATATCATAGAGGTACAGCCGTTCGATAGAGGGCTCGAACAATTGGGCGCACATCTCCGCATGGAACCGGCCGATCGGTCCCCATCCGATAATGCCGACGCGGAGCGAGCGGGGGGCGGGAATCCGGCATGCCAGCCAGTGCCGCAGCATGAGTCCGCTCACGGCCGCCGTTCTTGCGGCGCTGACGGAAGGCGCGTTCAGAACGGCGGCCGGCACGCCGGTATCGGCATCGTTCAGTATGGTCATGCTGTGCGCTCTCGGCAGCCCTGCGTTCACGTTGCCGGGGAAGCTGGCGATCCATTTGATTCCCGCCGTCCGGATGCTGCCGCCGATGTAGGCGGGCATCGCGATAATCCGGTTGCGCGGATCGCCGTAACGAAGATAGGGCTTAAGCGGCTGGGCGAACGCTCCTTGCTCCATCGTTTCGATTGCCCTGCGGATGACGCCGGTCAGCTCGTTCCACTCGAACCCGATCTCCTGCAGATGGGACTCTCCTAAATAGAGCAACGTCCTCTCCCTCCTTCGAGCGGCAACGAGCCGAATTGCTTGCGAAGCCAGTCATCGTTGAAGACGGTGTCCATGTAACGTTCGCCCCGGTCATGCAGGATGACGACGCATACGGAACCGTCTGGAATATCGGTCATGAGCGAGCGCAGCGCTGCTATGCATGCCCCTGAAGATGGCCCCGCCAATATGGATTCGGCCGCGGCCAGCTCTCTGCAGCCCGTGGCCATCTCCCAATCCGTCACGTTCATCGCGATATCCATGAAGCGGCGTTCGCCGAACGGGGGGACGATTCCAGCGCCGAGCCCGGGGAAACGCCTCGGGCCTTTCTCGCCGCCGAAGATGACGCTGCCGGCCGCGTCGACCGCAACTACTTTCGTGCGAAGCCCGCGTTCCTTGATGAAGGTCTGGCATCCGAGCATCGTTCCGCAGGTGCTGACGCCTCCCACGACATAATCCACGCGGTCCAGCGCCTCTGCGATTTCCCGCATCGTGCCTTCGGCATGAGCGTGCGGGTTATGCGGATTGCCGTATTGGTTGGGCCAGAAGCTGCCCGGGATCTCATTCAGCAGACGGCGAACCTGTTCCAGCCGGGCGGGGAGAAATTCTCCCGTCTCCGGGTCGGGCGTATCCACGTACGACACCTCGGCTCCGAACGCTTTCATGATGGCCGTGTTCTGCGCGGTCGTTCTGGGATCGATGACGCTGATGAATTTCATGCCGAGATACGAGCAGATCGCGGCCAGGCTGATCGCCATATTGCCGGAGCTGGACTCGATGACGACCGATCCCGGCCGAAGCGAGCCGCTCTCCCAAGCCGACTTGATCATGCGCAGGGCAGGCCGGTCCTTGGCGCTGCCGCCGGGGTTCATAAGCTCCATCTTGCCGTATACGGCTATGTCTCGGTCGTTCTTGAACAGCTTATCGAGCGGTACGAGAGGGGTGTTGCCGATTCGGTTCAGCCAGCCTTTCATCATGACCTCCACAACGCCTTTCGTCTTTTAGTAAAGTTTCTTGGATTTCACGCCGCCGGTTGGCAGAAGGTCCCGCGAACCCACGTCGATTACCTCGATGCCCGCCAGCAGTCCGTTCCGGATCATCATGCCGATATCCCCGATCCGGCCCTCTACCTCCGCCCGAATCGCCGACAGCTTCTCGGCATCCAAGCCTTCTCCGGACAAATAAAGCGTCAGCTTGTTCTCGCGCACGCCGACGCGGAGCGAGACTCCCGGAGCATGGCGGCAGACAGCCTCCTCGATATCGTACAGGCTGATCTTCTCCCCATGCTTGAGCTCGTGCCCGATGCGCTTTGTCAAGCAGCGGAAGGTGTAAAGCCGCTTGCCGTCCTGCTCGATCACCCGAAAATCCCGCACGACATCGTACGTTACGTATCGGATGACGGGGAAGAGGCGGCGTCTAAGCGAAGTCAGGACAAGCACGCCTTCATCCGAAGCGAGAGCTTCGAATCGTTCGTCCACGCGTTCCGCGGGCAGCGATTCGCCGATAAGGCCTTCGGCGAGCACGTATCGGCCGAGTCCGTGATGATAGGCCGCGATGGCGCCGACCTCGATGGAACCGTACGTATCCAGAATGTCGCTTGCGGAGAGGCCGAACCTCGCGGCCATACGGGACTGCCATTCCAGAGATGCCAGCTCTCCGACTAAAATAATCTTCCGTATGCCGAATTTCTGCGGGGCGGGAGCGGCGTCCGCTATCGCCTCCAGGATCGAGGGCATCGTGTACAGCAGCTCGGGCTTGAACGAGGCGAGCCCCGCGACATGCTCTTCGATGGGCGCCGTGAATGGGATCGCCTCGCCCCGCGCGCCCATGTCGGCGAAGATGGAGAGAGCCGTGGAGGCCGCATGCCCCGTCCCCAGATCGGCCATCGCCCGCCCGATGCCGTGCCGCTCGCCGAGCCAGGCGAGATAGCTGTTCTTCTTGGCGGCGATATAGTCGGCGTCGTCTTCCTCGGAATAATAGATCGCTTTGCGTCTGCCCGTCGACGTGCCGGATGTCCGATAGACGGACAGCCCGCTTCCTTCGCGAGGAGGCTGCGAGAAGTAATGACGCTCGAGCAGCTCCGCGCTTAGAAGCGGAAGACGCGGCAGCGGATCGGCGGGAGTAGCGGCGAGCTCGGCACAAGGGAGTCCCGCGTCCGTCAATAGCTGCCGATACCAGGGATGAAGGCCGGCTATCGTTTGAACATGCTCCCGAAGCTCCGCGATTTCCGGTTTCCTCATGACGAATTCCCCCTCGTTAAACGTCCAATGCTCCATTACTTAAGCATATGTTCCGGGGAGGCATTGGTTCGGAGATGACGACAGAGGCCTAAGGCGAAATTCCGTTTTTTTCGTATAGTAATAATAGAACGAATTTGTTAGAGACAAGAGTCTATCGATAGGTTGAGGGACACGATTATTCCCGCCCGGATTCTGCGGGGCGAGAAGGGAGTTCGGTGAAGGACGATGCCTAAGCTTGAGGTGAAAGCTAGCAGGAAAGGTTATCGGATTTCCGATAAATGGGCCAAAACGAGAGTCATGTTAAGAGACGCGGGACTGCGGCCGCATATCCCGGAGACGAAGAGGTTCGGACGAGCGACGCTCCGCAGCATGCTGGACCGTTACCGGATGGTTTACGTGAAGCCTACTCACGGCTCGCTCGGCCAAGGCGTGATGCGAGTAGAGAAGGAAGACGGAGGAGGGTACGGCTATCAGCTTGCGGGGAAGAGGAGGTCCTTCGCCGGATTCGACGCGTTGTACCGGGCGATCGTCAAGGATAAGCGGAGTAAAAGCTATCTCGTGCAAAAGGGCGTCCATGCGCTCCAATACGAGGGGAGAGCCTACGATCTGCGGCTTGTCGTCCAGAGGGCGCCATACGGGGGCTTCGAGGCGACGGGCACGGTCGCGAGAGTGGCCTCCCCCGGCAAAATCGTAACGAACGGCAGCCAAGGAGGGACGATTCTGACGGCGGAGCAGGTGCTTGCCCCCTACATGAGCCCGATGAATAGAAATCGGCTGCTTAAGCAGCTGGACGGGATCGGAGTCGCGACGATTAAGCGCCTTCGCCGGCGCTATCCGAAGATGCTCGAGATCGGGCTTGATATCGCGGTCGACCGTAACTTGAAGCCGTGGATACTCGAAGTGAATACGACGCCGGATCATTGCCCGTTCGCGATTCTGCAGGATCAGACGATGATCCGCAGGATTATCCATTACGGAAGAGGCTATGGCCGCACGTATACTCTGAACTGCAACAAAGCGAGAACCGTGCTATAAGTTTATGTCATACAAGTGAGAAGGACGGAGCTCCATGCCCACAGGCAAGGTGCTCCGTCCTTTACGTTTTAGATGGATTATTTTTTGGCCGCAATCGAGAAAATAACCTGCTTCTGCTTCTCGTCGATCAGCATGCTGACGGAATCGGTGCCGATCAGCGCATACGTCTGTGTGACGGCTTCGCCTTTCTCCACTTTGGCGCATACGTCGCTGAACAGCTGCTTGAACGCGATCGCGTTGTAGCCGAACAGTCCGTTGGCGAATTGCTCGACAACCTCTTTGTTGCGGGCGAGCGAGCCTTCGCGCAGACGCATCGTAATGCCGTATGTATTGTACTCAGGGTCGAGCCAGATGGACGCCTCTTCGCTTACTGCAGTCATTCCCGCCTTTTGGTTCCGTACACTCTCTTTCTCCGTTTGATCCTTGTAGAGCCGCAGCGTTGTGCCGAACAGATCTTGATTCGTGCCGCGAAGGGCCGCCGCGATCAGGAGAGACTCGTACGCGTCCCACATCCGTTTGTCGGGGAAGACGACGATTTTGGTTCCGCCTCCTTCGGTTGGGACGATTCTCTCCAGCTTGTCCGGGGATACCAGGATCGTTTTGCGCTTCGTTTTATCGGTCAGTCTTTCTAGAATAATAAGGGCCTGCGCGCGAGTGACCTTCTGGCCCACGCCAAAAAATCCATTCGGATGACCTTCCATGATGCCTTTGACAAGAGCCTCGGCGATGAAGCGCTGCTCGCGTTCCGACGCGCTCGTAATGTCGCCGTAAGCCTGAGCCATCTTCTGTCCGAAGTTGCCGTCCTCGAGAAATTCCGTTTCCTGCAGCGTGTAATAGATGACCTCCGCCACGTTCTCGCGCGTCATGTCGGCTTGAAAGTCGACGTAACGGTCCTTGTTCAGGAAGTGGAGGTCGCTGGCGATATCGATAAATTCCTTGGCCCAATAACCGGTGGCGCTGGGCTTGAAGGTGAAGTAGCGGTAGTCCTGCTTCAGAATCGCTTGGTTCTCCAGGCTAAGCGAGCTCACAAAGGCGGCGTACCAGCTGCGGGACCCGTTCGGATGCAGTTCCGAATAGGACAAAATAAGCATCTTGACGAATTGGTCGACCTTCACCGGCTCCTCCGGCCGGAAAGTCCCATCCGAATAGCCCTCCAGTATGCCGCGTCCTACCATTTCGTTGATCGTGGGCTCCGCCCAATGGTTTTTCGTATCGCTAAAAATGGACACCGTTGCCGCCGCATCCGCGCGCTCGATCGCCGACGGCGGCTGAATTGTTGCAAGCGTTATCACAAATCCTGTTAGAAGTAGCGCCAAACGTCTCATGAATAGGAAATCCTCCCGATTTTACGATATTTTCCGACATTCTTTAGATAACCACATCCGCTCACCATTGAGAATGGGCTGGACGGCGCATCCTCGGACACGCACAAAGAACTAAGGGGGGGAGCGTTGCAGCTTCTGAATAGGGAAAATGATGGGAGGTAATCCCTATGCATGCGCGGGAAGGCGTGATTCAAAAGGCTGAAGGATGCAAGGCAGAGCTCGGTTGTTGTTGCAGAGCGTGTGGGGGTATTGGTGCGATTGGCGCAGAGACACTTCAGTCTTTTAACAGGATTAAAAGCAGCTTACGGAACGGAGCGACGTTATTCATCGGAGAATGGGGGATTGGGGGTGACTAGCGGAACTGAGCGCTCTTATTCCCTTCATTTTGAACAAAATGATCATTAAAATAGGTGAATAACGGCGCTCAGTTCCCTTACCCGTTGTAAAAATGAGAATTTACCCGAGATAAGGTCGCTCAGTACCGCTAGCGGCGTGAGATGGCATTGGGGTAAGTTAATAAATGAAAAAAGGCACAACCTCCACATTAATGGGGCTGCACCTTTTCTTCATTCAAGCTCAATAGCCGCCGGTTATGCCGGGGGCTTCCTCGCTCGACCAGGCTTGTCTCTCGGACTAGTCCAGAACCGCGCTGATATGAGCTTTCGTAACCGACCAATGGGAGGCTGTCCACACCTTCGCTTTGTTGTCGATGTAGATGATTTGCGGCGATTCGTGCTTCACGCCCGTATCCTCCGCGATCTTGTTCGAGACAGGGCGGGATTCGATCACCTTCACGAGCAGATAATCGACGTTGTCCTTCGGATTGCCGCCGAGGTAGTTGTTGAATTCTCCATGGGCGTTGGCGCTGACGGGGCAGGTCGTGCTGTGCTTGAACAGAACGACGGGACGTTCGGTGGATTGCTGGAACGCCGTTTCCCATTCCTCAATCGTCGTAATTTCTTTGTATGTCATGCGGGATCACTCCTTCTCGGATTCGTTACGTTTTATTATACCGCTTGTCGGCCGGCAAAGTCATCTCACAAGAAAAACGATGAGGCTGTTGCGTCATGCCGGGATATCTGTTAATATAGCTACATAAACGAATTGACCGAAAATGAAATTTAGTCAGTTGGTCAACACGAAAGATAAGGGAGGTTCTTCCATGGCCATAGACCGGAGACAACAAATCATCGACGCGGCGGCCAAAAGCTTCTCTTTGTTCGGCTATAAAGCAACGACGATGGACGGCGTCGCCAAAATCGCGAATGTCGGCAAGGGAACGATCTATACGTTTTTTACGAACAAAGAAGAGCTCTTCCAGGAAATCATGAACCGGATGATCGGCGAAATGAAGAAGGTGGCCGAGCGGGCCATCGACCCGAATAGACGGTTCTTCGATAATTTGTACGCGGCGCTGGAGCTCCTGCTCGATTTCCGGGAGGAGCACGAGCTGGCGCTGAAGCTGTCGCAGGAGATGCGGGAGATCGGCACGCCGATGGCGCTCGAGGGACTGCAGCAGCTGGAGCGGGCGGTCGTCGGATATATCGCGGTGCAGGTGAAGTGCGCGGTCGACAAGGGCGAGATTAAGCCATGCGAGCCGGAGATGACGGCTTTCGTAATGCTTAAGCTTTACATGGCGCTGACGGTCGATTGGACGAAGACGCATGAGCCGCTCGAGAAGGAGCAGGTGGCGAAGCAGCTGCGGATTTATTTGGAGCAAGGACTGGCGCCGGCATAAAGCGGGATGCCTTTTTTTTGAACGAGAATGACCGTTTGGAGGAAATGGTCAGTTCGTCATACTAGCATCTAGAAGGAGAGAATGATCATGAAGCTGAAAGGAATGAAGCAGTTCGGGCGCGAGCTGTCCGCTATTGCGCGTAACAAAAAGGTGCTCATCCCGGTCATCGGCGTGCTGACGATTCCCGTCATGTATTCGGCGATGTTCCTGGGAGCGTTCTGGGATCCGTACGGCAAGCTGGAGGAGCTGCCCGTCGCTGTCGTCAATTCGGATGCGGGGACGGAGTTTCAAGGCGAGCCGCTGCATATCGGGCAGGATTTCGTGGAACAGCTAAAGGAAGATCCGAAGTTTAACTTCGCATTTGTGACGGAACAAGAAGCGCAGCAAGGCATGAAGGATAACCTCTATTATATGGCGATCGAAATTCCGGAGGACTTCTCGGCGAAGACGGCATCGCTCACGTCGGAGCATCCGGAGAAGGCGACGCTGGAATTCCTGCCGAACAAAAGCTCGAACTTCCTGGCCTCCCAAATCGGGAACAATGCTGTTGAGCAGATGAAAAGCCTGCTGAACCAAGAAGTGACCGAAGCGTACACCCGCACCGTGTTCGAGAAGCTAGAAACGGCTGCGGACGGCATCGTGCAGGCTAGCGACGGAGCCGGTAAGATTGCAGATGGCGCGACCAAAGCAAAAGACGGCGCCGAGCTGCTGGAGCAAAACTTAAGCAAGCTGGCGATCGGAACCGCGAGCTTGCAGGATGGCGCATTGAAGCTCGATGCCGCGGGCGAACAGCTTCAAAGCGGCAGTGCCGAGCTGAAGAGCGGAGCGGAAAAGCTGGCAACCGGCATCGGCCAGCTGGCTAACGCGAGTAGCGGCTTAACGGAAGGAGCAAGCGGTGCTTATGACGGCGCAACCAAGCTGTCCGGCGGCTTGGATGCATCCGCGGCCGGCACGGAGGAATTGAAGAACGGAGCCGCGAAGCTGGCGGCTGGTTTGGAAGCCATGGCTTCGCAAAATCCGGCCATGCTGGAAGATCCGCAGTTCAAAGCGCTGCTTGCGGCCGGTCAAGGCTTGGCGGCGGGGCTGGAGAAATCCGCAGCCGGGCAGCAAGAGCTGCTCGCCGGAGCCCAAAGCTTGGAGGGAGGGCTTGAGAAGCTGTCCGCCGGCACCGTCACGCTCGAATCGAAGCTGCAAGACGCGAAATCGGGAGCCGATACGCTGTCCGGCGGTTTGGATAAGCTGACAGCCGGGTCCGCCGAGCTTGCGGGCGGCCTTCATCAGCTGACTTCTTCCGTCCAGACGATGACGACGGGAGCCAAGCAGCTGGAGCAGGGCGCGACGGATATGACCAGCGGCTTGCTTGAGCTGGAGGATGGCACGCAGGAGCTGTCGTCCAAGCTGAGCGACGCATCCGGGGAGTCCTCCGAGCTGTCGCTTACGGATGATATGGTCGGCATGTTCGCCGAGCCGATCGAGCTGAACGTCGCTCCGGTAACGGATGTCGAGAACTATGGAACGGGCCTTGCGCCGTATTTCTTGTCCCTCGGACTGTACGTCGGAGCAATGCTGTTGACCATTGTTTATTCCGTTAAGGAGCCGGCCGTCCGGCCGGAGAACGGTTGGAGCTGGTTCTGGAGCAAAGCGCTCACGCTGATGGCGATCGGAACGATCCAGGCGCTTATCGCGGATGCCGCACTAATTTTCTTATTGAAGATGGACATTCAGAACATCCCACTGTTCATTCTGTTCTCGGTCGTAACGAGCATCACGTATATGATGATCATTCATTTCCTTGTCGCGTCGATGGGCAACCCGGGCCGTTTCTTGGCCGTTATGCTGCTCATCCTGCAGCTGACTAGCTCGGCGGGCACGTTCCCTCGAGAGCTTATCCCGGGCTGGCTGCAGCATGTGTCGCCATGGCTGCCGATGACGTATTCGGTCGCGGGACTGAAAGACGTCATCTCGAGCGGCGATGTGGATCGGATGTGGACCGATGTTGGTCTGCTGGCCGTTTATGGCGCTGCGTTCGCGGCACTATCGCTGACGTATTTCGTCATCTGCCATCGGAAAGCGCGCGGCGGCGAGAGCGACGAAATGGTCGTGGCTTAACCAATAGACGAACTGAAGCGCCGCGATCCGCGGCGCTTCTTGTCGTATACGGACTTAAGTCCCGAATTTTCTATTGCCCTTTCTGGCGAATGCTGTATAATCACTATGATTTCTTTAATTGTGGCGGAGGAGGAATGCCGGATGCGCGAGAATACGATCATACGATTCGAGCAGGTGACGAAGCGATACGACGAGAGCGACCCCGCAGTGCTGAAGAACGTCAGCTTCGAAATCGAGCGGGGAAAATTCTATACGCTGCTGGGGCCATCGGGCTGCGGCAAAACGACGATATTAAGATTGATTGCGGGCTTTACGGAGCCTTCGCACGGCAATATTTATTTCAATGGGAAAATCATCAATAAGGTGCCGGCCAACGAGCGCCAAGTGAATACGGTGTTCCAGGATTACGCGCTCTTCCCGCATCTGAACGTGTTCGAGAACGTGGCATTCGGCCTTCGCATCAAAGGGCTCAAGAACGACGCGATATCCGCGAAAGTCACGGAAGCGCTGCGTTTCGTGAATCTCAGCGGCTATGAGAGCCGAGAAATAACGGAGATGTCCGGCGGCCAGCGGCAGCGTGTCGCCATTGCCCGCGCGATCGTGAACGAGCCGGAAATTTTGCTGCTGGACGAACCGTTGTCGGCGCTTGACCTGAAGCTGCGGACGGAGATGCAGTATGAATTAAGGGAGCTGCAGCGCAGGCTCGGCATCACGTTTATATTCGTCACTCATGATCAAGAGGAAGCGCTGGCGATGTCGGACGAAATTTTTGTCCTGAACGAAGGCACGATCCAGCAGTCCGGCACGCCGACGGATATTTACGACGAGCCGATCAACCGGTTCGTGGCGGACTTCATCGGGGAATCGAACATCGTGAAGGGCAGCATGCTCCGCGATTTCGAGGTGGAGTTCGCGGGACGCCGATTCGAGTGCGTGGACCAAGGCCTCAGCGAAGGCGAGACGGTCGACATCGTCATCCGTCCGGAGGATCTCGAGATTACGGCCGCGGGAAGCGGGAAGCTGGAAGTGAAGGTCGATACGCAGCTGTTCCGGGGCGTGCATTACGAGATCAGCTGCTACGATGACGCGGGCAACGAATGGCTGGTCCACTCGACGCGCAAAGCCGCAGTGGGCGAACGCATCGGGCTGAGCTTCGAGCCGGAAGCGATTCACGTCATGCGCCTCGGCGAGACGGAGGAAGAATTCGACAAGCGCCTCGAGTCCTACGAGGACGGCGGCAGCGAGGGCCACAATGGACGTTAGGGCTCGCAATCTGTATCTGGTTCCTTATGTGCTATGGATCGTGCTGTTCGTCGCGGCGCCGATTCTGCTGATCGTCTATTATTCCTTCTTCAATGTGGAGGGCCAGTTCACGCTGGACAACTACGCGAAGTTTTTTACGCCGGTTTATCTCAAGATGACGCTCAGCTCCTTCTGGTACGCGTTCCTTATTACGCTGTTCTCGCTGCTCGTCGCTTACCCGACGGCTTATCTGCTGACGAAGACGAAGCACAAAGGGCTGTGGCTGCTGCTGATCATCCTGCCGAGCTGGATCAACCTGCTGCTGAAGGCGTACGCGTTCATCGGCCTGTTCGGCACGTACGGCTTCGTGAACGCGGTGCTCGAGCTGACGGGCATCGGAACGAAGCAAATTTTGTTCACCGACTTCAGCTTCGTGTTTGTGTCGGTTTATATTTTTATCCCGTTCATGATCCTGCCGATCTTCAACGCCCTGGAGAAAATGAACCCGACGCTCATCGACGCCGCGCGCGATCTCGGCGCTTCGCCGTGGATGACCTTCCGCCGCGTCGTGTTCCCGCTTACGATCGACGGCGTGAAGGCCGGCTGCATGGCGGTATTCATCCCGGCGCTGTCGCTGTTCATGATTACGCGGCTCATCGCGGGCAACCGGGTCATTACGCTCGGCACGGCGATCGAGCAGCATTTTCTCGTGACGCAGGACTGGGGGATGGGCGCGACCATCGCGGTGTTCCTTATTATCGCCATGGCGCTCATCATGCTCCTGACCGGGAATCGAAAGCGAGGGTTGATCGACATTGTCAAACGGTAAATGGAAGCTGTCTAACCTCTACTTGATTGCGGTGTTCGTCATCCTGTATGCGCCGATCTTCTATCTGATGTTCTATTCGTTCAACAGCGGGGGCTCGATGCGCGATTTCGAGGGCTTCACGTGGGAGTTCTACGGCGAGGTGTTCCAGGATACGCGCCTGCTTATCATCGTGCTGAATACGTTCGTCATCGCGCTGCTGTCCGCGGCGATATCGACGATCATCGGGGTACTTGGCGCCATCGCGATTCATTACATGCGCACTAATCGCCCGAAGAGCACGCTGCTGACGCTGAATAACGTGCTGATCGTCAGTCCGGACGTCATCATCGGCGCTTCGTTCCTGATCCTGTTCACGATCGCGGGCATCCAGCTCGGCTTCGTGTCCGTGCTGCTGTCGCATATCGCCTTCAGCATTCCGATCGTCGTCATCATGGTGCTGCCGAAGCTGCAGGAGATGAGCGGCTCGCTGATCGACGCCGCGCGGGATCTCGGCGCCAGCTCCTGGCAGGTGCTGACGAAGGTTATCATGCCGTATATTAAGCCGGGCATATTCGCGGGATTTTTTATGGCGTTAACCTATTCGCTCGACGACTTCGCGGTGACGTTCTTCGTGACGGGCAACGGCTTCTCGACGCTGTCGGTCGAGATCTATTCGCGGGCGCGCCAAGGCGTGTCGCTGTCGATTAACGCGCTGTCCACGCTCATCTTCCTGTTCACGGTGCTGCTGGTCATCGGCTACTACTTCATTAACCGCCGCAACAACCGCCCGGTCGCGAAGGAGGGACGCGCATGAGCCAGATCGTCCGCATGTTTCTTCTGGTGTTCGTTGTCGCGTTCGGTCTCATGTACGCTACGGCGTATCTGAACAAAAGCGAAGGGTATTCCGGCGACAACACGCTGACCGTCTACAACTGGGGCGATTATATCGATCCCGAGCTGCTGGAGCAATTCGAGGAGGAGACCGGCATCAAGGTCATCTACCAGACGTTCGATTCGAACGAGGCGATGATGACGAAGATCAAGCAGGGCGGCACCACGTTCGACGTGGCCGTTCCTTCCGAATACGCGATCAGCAAAATGAAGGAAGACGACCTGCTGCTTGAAATCGATCATTCGAAGCTCTCGAACCTAGAGCATATCGACGAGCGATTCATGCATCTGTCGTTCGATCCCGAGAACGCGTATTCCGTCCCGTACTTCTGGGGTACGGTCGGGATCGTGTTCCACCCCGATCTCGTCGGCGACCTGACATTCGAGAGCTGGGACGACTTGTGGGATCCTTCTTTGAAGAACAACGTGTTCCTGCTCGACGGCGCGCGCGAGGTGATGGGGATGGGGCTGAACAGCCTCGGCTACTCGCTGAACGATACGAGCGAGGATCACCTGCAGGAGGCGCTCGCCAAGCTGTCCGAGCTGACGCCGAACGTGAAGGCGATCGTCGGGGATGAGATCAAGATGCTGATCGCGAACGAAGAAGCGGCCGCGGGCCTCGTCTGGTCCGGCGACGCGTCGGAGATCATGTACGAGAACGAGGAGCTGGACTACGTCGTGCCGAAGGAAGGCTCGAACCTGTGGTTCGACAACATGGTCATTCCGAAGACGGCGCGCAACCTGGAGGGCGCCCATCAGTTCATCAACTTCATGCTGGACCCGGAGGTGGCCGCGCAGAACGCCGAATACGTCGGCTATTCGACGCCGAACAAGGAGGCGCTCGCGCTGCTGCCGGAGGACATCTCCGGCGACGAGCGGTTCTACCCGGACGAGGAGCTGACGGAGCGTCTCGAGGTGTACGACAACCTCGGTCCCCGCATGCTGTCGCATTACAACGAGCTGTTCTTGGAGTTTAAGATGCATCGGAAGTAGAAGCAGGCATGCGCCTTCCCGACAGGGGGCGCATGTTTTTTTCTGCGCGGTGCAGCGTGGCGGCGGGGCAGTTTTACAACACAATTCGCTCGTGGCAGGCCTCGGAAGTCCGCTTCAGCATGAATAACGGCGAAAGTACCTCTATTTTTAAAAATTTCAGCTGCTGATTCGAAATAACGGACATTTTACCTTTATTTTTACCAATTTCACCTGAGGAGCGAGAAATCAAGCAAATTAGCGGTACTATCGCCGCTATTTCGTCATGTTGAAAAGTAGCCCGATAAATAGCGGTACTATCGCCGTTATTTCTCCAGCCATCCACCATCATCATCCCACCCCAGCAACGATTACTGCCACAATCACCGCCCCGCAACGTTTTCCATCACCACCACATTGCCATTCCTCCACAGAGAGGTTCATCGTCAATACGCTCGCGGCAACCATCATTCTTGCGGGTCCCCGCAACCACCCCCAGCTCAGGTTACCGATTCATCCCGCCTCAGCCTCGGGACCGATGAACCGCGTAACAATGTTATGTTACGATACGTTCAGCGGAAGGAGGCCGATTGATGGATGCAAAGCTCATTTCGAAGAAAGAGCTTCTGGATGCGACCGGCATCTCCTACGGACAGCTGTACCGGTGGAAGCGGAAGCAGCTCATACCCGAGGAGTGGTTTATCCGGAAGTCCGCCTTCACGGGACAGGAAACGTTTTTCCCGCGGGAGCTGATCTTGTCGCGAATTCACAAAATATTGAACATGAAAGACGATCTGTCGCTGGACGAATTGGCGGATAAGCTGGCCGGACCTATGAACGACGTCGAGCTGTCCAAGAAGCAGCTTATTAGACGCGGGATTCTATCGAATTCCGTTGTCCAACGCTGGATCGTTCCGGGCGGAGACGAGCGGGTGTACGCGTTCGGGGAGCTCCTGTACTTCTATGCGGCGGATACGCTGCTGCGAACGGGCAAGGTCGGATTGAAGGACGCGGAGAGGCTGCTTGCCCTGCTTCGAGAGCATTATCCGGGCTGTAAGGATCAGGCGTGCGACCTGATCGTCATGAGCCGTTCCGGTGCCCTTTCTTTTGGTTTGATTTCGGCGAATGCCGAGATCCGGTTCGACGAGGAAGTGAAAGTGACAGCGAGGGTAGCGATGACGGGACTGATCGAGCAGCTGACAGGAAAGCTGGCGTAGAGGAGCGTGACGGGGATGCATAATGCGATTCTTGGAGATTCGAAGACCGCGTATAAGCAAGCTTTGCCGAATATGAGAATGAGCGGCGTGATCCGGGCCGCGGGAGGCCGTTACGGTACCGTTCAGGTTGATGGCGTCGGCCGCATATTCGGCGATATTAGCGCGGCGAAGGGCTTTCGAACGAACGGCGTTCTGAATGTAGAAGGTCGAATCGTTACGCCGGAGCTTCACATGGACGGGAAGTTGACGGCGGAAGGCGGACTAACGGCGGGTTCCGTCCGAATGGACGGCATTGCCAAGATCGGCGGCGCGATTTCAGCGGAGAAGCTGAACTTGAATGGCATTTTGTCCGCCGGAGGAAGCGTGGAAGCCGAGTCGATCGATGCTCGCGGCGTGATGAAAGTATCCGGCCTGCTGAACGCGGGAAGCTTGGCGCTTGGTTTGACGCATAAGGCGAGCAGCATCGGAGAGATCGGCGCGGAGCAAGTCAAGGTCCGGCTGCTGAGCGGGAGCAAGTGGAGCTGGCTGTGGGAATGGGCGATGCCGCTGAGTAAGCCGAGACTTGACGGGTGCCTGATCGAAGGCGATGAAATCATGCTGGAATATACGCATGCGGATATCGTGCGGGGAAGCCGGGTTACGATTGGAAGGGGCTGCAAGATCGGTCTGGTCGAATACCGCGACGCGCTTCACGTGCATCCGAGCGCCGAGGTGCTGAAGGAGGAGAAGACGAATGGCTGCTGAACTGACGCGTCATTTGAGACTGGTCGGAGAATCCGAGACGGCGGGCGGCGAGTTCGGACGATTGCGGATTACGGGAGACGCCACATTCGTGGGAGACGTCGATTGCGACAAGCTTAGCATAACGGGAACCGTCCGCGTCAAAGGGAGCCTTGCGTTCTCGGACATGACGCTTACCGGCAATGCCGAAGTGCATAGTTCGCTGCGCGGCGGCAGCATCCGCGGACTTGGCGAGCTTCATGTGGCCGGTCATTTGCGGGCGGGGACGCTGCGCATATCGGGCCATTTGGATGCCGGCGGCGCCGTGGAGGCAGACCGCATCGACCTGCGGGGCGGATTAACGGCCAAGTCGATGGTCAACGCGGATGAAGTCGCGATACGCTTATACGGCCCTTCGATCGCGAAGGAGGTCGTTGGGGAGCAGGTATCGATCCGAAGAAGCAGGGGCATGATGCTCAAAGGCTTGTTCCAGCCGGGCAAGCTCGGCGGCATGGCGGCGGAGCTGATCGAAGGAGACCGCGTCTATCTGGAGCATACCCGCGCGCAAGTGGTGCGAGGAACCTCCGTTAAGCTGGGACCGGGCTGCGATATCGGCAGGGTGGAGTACAGAGGCACGCTGGAGAAGCACGCGAAGAGCAAGGTAGACGCGGAGCTCCGGATTTAATCCATATTTTTAACTAAGAAAGGTTGCGTTCACATTGTCAGTAGCACAGCAAAAAAATAAGATTGGAATCGTCATCGCAGGTCTCCTGCTCGCGATTCTAATGGCCTCGATGGATAATACCATCGTTGCGACAGCCATGGGCAACATCGTCGGAGAGCTTGGCGGCTTCGACAAATTCGTCTGGGTCACTTCCGCTTACATGGTGGCGGAGATGGCGGGCATGCCGATCTTCGGCAAGCTGTCCGACATGTACGGGCGGAAGCGCTTTTTCGTATTCGGCCTCATCGTGTTCATGATCGGCTCGGCGCTGTGCGGAACCGCTTCGAACATCACGGAGCTGGCGCTGTTCCGCGCGCTGCAGGGCATTGGCGCGGGCGCGATGATCCCGACCTCGTTCACCATCATGTTCGACGCGGTGCCAATCCAGCAGCGCGGCAAGCTTGGCGGTCTATTCGGCGCCGTGTTCGGCATGTCGAGCATCTTCGGCCCTCTGCTCGGCGCCTACATTACGGATCACATCGCTTGGGAGTGGGTGTTCTACATTAACCTGCCGCTCGGCATCGTGGCGCTCTGCATGATCGCGTTTTTCTACAAAGAATCCATGGAGCATTCCAAGCAGCCGATCGATTGGTTCGGCGCCGTCACGCTTATCGGCTCGGTCGTCAGCTTGATGTTCGCGCTTGAGCTAGGCGGCAAAACGTATGCGTGGGACTCCTGGCAAATCATCGGACTGTTCGCATCCTGCGCGGTGCTGCTCGCAATCTTCCTCTTCGTGGAGACGAAGGCGAAGGAACCGATTATTACGTACGGCCTGTTCAAAAACCGGGTATACACGACGAGCATTCTGACCGCGTTCTTCAGCGGCGCCGCATTTATCGTGGCTTCCGTCTACATTCCGATCTTCATTCAAGGCGTGCTTGGCGGAACGGCAACGAATTCCGGATTGGTGCTGCTGCCGATGATGGTCGGCTCCGTCGTCACCGCGACGATGGGCGGCTTCCTGATGACGAAGCTTCCATATCGGAATATCATGGTGCCGACCTTAGTGCTTCTAGTCGGAGGCACGATTCTCGTCACGACGCTCGGAACGGATTCCAGCCGCTTCATCGTGACGATCTACATGATCCTGATCGGCCTTGGCATCGGCGCGTCGTTCTCGGTGCTTAGCAACGCCGCCATTCACGGTATCGGTCCCCGCCAGCGCGGGACGGCGAGCTCCACGCTGAACTTCATCCGCTCGCTCGGCATGACCGTCGGCATTACCGTGTTCGGCATTCTGCAGAGCAACAGCTTCACGGGCAAAATGACGGACGCGTTCGCCGCCAGCGGCATGCAGGGCGGAGGCGACATGTCCTTCGGCGATCCGCGCGAGCTGCTGAAGCCGGAGACCCGTGAGACGTTCCCGGCGGAGGTTCTGGATATTATTACGACGGCTTTGTCCTCGTCGATTACGTTCACGTTCGCGCTGGCCATCATCCCGGCTGCGTTAGCGCTGCTTGTCTCCTTGTTCATGGGAAGAAGCAAGCTGGATCCTTCCCAGATGGACGGAGAATACTCGGGCGGCCATTAAGACGGAAGTCTCATCCGGAAACGGCCCGGAGCATGCGAGCAAGCATGCCTCGGGCTTTTTTCTGCGAGGGGGAGTTTACAGCGGAATACGGATGTGATATTCTTATTTCGACAAACATAGAAATAGGGAGGGGAAGCCGTCATGAGCACGAACAACGAAGAGCATCAGCAAGCCGTCAAGGTGTACAAAGCGCTTGGCGAGCCAACCCGGTTCGCCATTGCGAAGCTGCTCATCCAGGAACATAACCTGTGCTGTTCGGATATCGGAGGCAAGCTGGAATCCGTCGCGGGATCGACGCTGTCCCATCATCTCAAGCAGCTGACCGAATGCGGCCTGCTGAAGGTGCGCAAGGACGGAACGTATCTCTATTACAGCGTGGACCGCGACATGGCGGAGAAGTATGCGCCGTATTTGTTAGCGTAGTTTTTTTTAATCTATATTTCGATATTTTTAGAAATATAGAAAATTTGTAAAGGAAGAGGTGGCCTATCGTATGAAAGATTCGTGGAAAATTTATATGCTCGCGGTCGTCAGTTTTTTGGTCGGGACATCGGAGTTTCTTATTGCGGGCATCTTGGATAAGGTCGCTTCGGACATTGGCGTGACGGTGGCGGCAGCGGGGCAACTGATCACCGCCTTCTCGATCGCGTTCGCGTTCGGGACGCCGATCATTATGGCGCTGACCGCCAAGATGGACCGCAAGAAATTGCTGCTGGCTTCGCTTGGCGTCTTCGTGGCCGGCAACTTGGTCGCCGTTCTGGCATCGGACTTCTTGTCGCTCCTCGGAGCCCGGATCGTCATGGCGCTTGGCACGGGCGTCTTCATCGTGGTGTCGCTTACGGTCGCCGCGAAGCTGGCTGCGCCGGGCAAGCAGGCGAGCGCCATCGCGACGCTGGTCATGGGCTTCAGCTTCGCGCTGATCGTAGGCGTCCCGATCGGCCGGGTGGTGGCGTCCGCGTTCGATTGGACGATGAACTTCGCCGGGATCGGTATTCTCGGCTTGATCGGCATGGCGGCGATCTACCGGCTCATTCCGGGCAGCGAGGGCGAGCCGCCCGTCCCGATTCGCGAGCAGCTGGCGCTGCTCAGACAGCCTCGAATCGCCGTCAGCCTGGCCGTTACGTTTCTATGGATTGCGGGCTATTCGGTCGCGTATACGTATATCTCGCCGTTCCTCCTTACCATATCCGGACTTAGCGAGCAATGGGTCAGCGGGGGACTGTTCGCCTTCGGCATCGCCAGCTTGATCGGCTCCAAGCTTGGAGGCTTCGGAACCGACAAGTGGGGCGTTAAGCGGACGCTGCTTGGCGGAATGGCGCTGCATGGCATCGCCCTGCTGCTGCTTACGCTGTTCGCGCAGTCTGCCATTCTCGTGCTCCCGATCCTGATGCTATGGGCGTTCGCCGCTTGGTCCTCCGGGCCGACGCAGCAATATTACCTCATGACGCTGACGCCGGGAGCGTCGGGCATTATGCTCAGCCTTAACTCGTCCGTGCTGCAGATCGGCATGGCGGCGGGAGCCGGCGTCGGCGGCGTCATCGTGGAGAGCGCGTCGCTTTCCTCGGTCAGCTGGCTGGGAGCTGTCGGCGTTGCCCTTGCGGCGCTAACGGCGGTCGCTTCGTTCCGCCTGACGGGCAAAAAGACGGCTGCGTTAGTCCAGCCGGCGGCTGCTCCGGGAGCGGGCAGCGCGTCTTGACTCCATAACCGTGTAAGGAACCGGCCTCAATGGGGAGGCCGGGTTTCTTTGTTCATCAGCTTGCGATTACATATGCATCGGAAAGAAACTAGCTCCAGCTTGACGACTCCTTTTCCAACGTGCTACGGTTTTGTCAACATAACTAACGGGAGTGCGAAACGAAAGGAGCGATGATCAGTGATCAAGGCCATTATTTTTGACTTCGACGGGACCATTCTCGACACGGAGACGCCATGGTATTACGTATTCCGGGACGCGTACAGGGAGCACGGCGTGGAGCTTCCGCTTGAGCTGTATGCGGAGTGCGTGGGGACGCATAACGGTACCTTTAACCCTTACGATTACTTAATCACGGAGAAGGGGCTTCCGATCGACAAGGAAGCGTTCAAGGCCCGCATTCACCGAGACCATATGGAGCTGCTGAGCAAGCAGGCCGTCCGGGAAGGCATTATTCATTATTTAGATAGCGCCCGGTCGGCGGGACTTCGGATCGGCCTCGCCTCCAGCTCCGATCGGAATTGGATCCACACGCATCTGGAGCTGCTCGGGATCGGACACTATTTCGAGACGATCAAGACGTCGGACGATGTCAAGAACGTGAAGCCCGACCCGGAGCTTTACCTGCAGGCGCTGGACGCGCTCGGAGTCAAGCCGGAGGAAGCGGTCGCCATTGAGGATTCGCCGAACGGCGCGAGAGCGGCGGCGGCGGCCGGCATGGGCTGCATCGTCGTGCCGAACGAGCTGACGCGCCTGCTGCCGTTCGATCCGGAGGCGGGTTATATCCACGCCGAATCGCTCTCTCATATCGATTTCGAAGATTTGATTGCGAGGAGATTATAGTGTTACAAGCCTTAGGAATCCCGGCCGGTTCCTAGGCTTTTTTTGCTTCTTAGCCTATTACTAATGCATGATTATGGTAAAATGTCCTCATAGTTTAGGAGGGAAGGGGAGGTTCGGTTGTTTCCTTTTAAAAAAATCGGCATGCTTGCTTTAATTGGCGTTGTGGCTTGCGGAGGGCTAAGCGCGGGGGCTTCGTCTGCGCAAGCTCCGGCCAAGACGAAGGAGCGCCTCATGGGCGAAGTGAGGACGTTCGCGGGATCGGAAGAGGGACTGAGGTCTCCTCAGGGCGCGGTCGCATTAAGCGACGGAACGCTTATCGTATCGGATACGGACAACCATGTGATTAAGCGAATCCGCAACGGGGAAACGACGATTTTGGCAGGCGCGTCGTTGGACTTCGAGAAGTCCGAGAACGGCCTGCCGCAAGGCGCCTGGCGGGACGGCGATGGAGGAACGGCTTTTTTCCATGACCCGGCAGGGCTTGCGGTCGACCGCGCGGGCAATGTCTATGTGGCCGATGCGGGGAATCATGCGATACGCCGCATCGGCGCAGACGGAAAGGTGACCACCGTTGCCGGTTCGCCGGAGCTTGGCTATGCCGACGGCTCCGCGGAAGAAGCGAGATTCTATTACCCGACGGACGTTGCCGTTACGAGGAGCGGGATTCTGTATGTAGCGGATACGCTCAATCATGTCATTCGGCGGATTGGCGTGACGGGCAAGGTGACGACCATCGGCTCCGTTCCGGAGAGAGCGGCGCTATGGCAGGACGGGGTTTCGGTCATGGCGGGCGGTTATGCGAACGGCGGCTTCGGCGAAGCGGAATTTAACGAGCCGTCCGGGCTGGCGATTGATGATAAGGGAAATCTCTATGTCAGCGACTCGGGCAATAACGCCATTCGTTATATCGATTTTGAGAAGAAACAAGTAACCACCGCAGCTGGATTGACTCCGGAGGAAGCGGATTTAGAGGAGGCGCTGTATGCTAAGCCGGGTTATACGGACGGCAAGGCTGACGAGGCAGCATTCAACTCTCCGCGCGGACTGGAATGGTCGGATGAGCTTGGACTCGTGATCGCCGATACGGGCAACAATGCGATTCGCCTGCTGAAAGACGGAGAGGTGTCGACGCTTGCCGGGGCATCGAACGGGGGCGGCGGCAATCAAGACGGCATCGAGAGCGAGGCGTTCTTCCAAGCGCCAGCCGATGTAACGGAGCTTGCTTCGGGCGGGCTGCTGATCGCGGATGCAGGCAACGACTCTCTGCGTGAATGGGAGAGCTATCGTCTTCCTGTAGGCTTCCGTGCCGACTCGGCTGTTCAACTCGACTGGAACGGCAAGCTGATTGGAGCGGAAGAAGCGGGCTTGCGCATCGAGAAAGGAACAACATGGATTTCAGCAGATGAGCTTGGCAAGCTGCTGGGCAATGAGATCTCGGCTGGAGAGTCCGATGGGGCAGGCCGGGTGCCGCTGCGGTCCATAGCTGAAGCGGAGGGACAGAACGTGCGATGGCTGGAGGCTGATAAGCTGATCGTCGTGCGCGAAGCTGGCGGCCCAAATGCGGAAATGGTGTCAGCAGCTCCTGCTGCCGAGAGGACGCTTACCATTGATTCGCTGACAGGAGTAGTCACGGTTACGCAAGGCGGCTTCTTGAAGCTGGATGCTTACGCCGGCATGAAGCTTGGACCGGGGGACCGCATCGAGACGGGGGATTTCTCCAGTGCCGTCCTGCATGCGGAGGATACGGGGGACTTTATCACCATCGGCGAGCATTCGGTTATGGATGTCATGAATTTGCACGAATCGGATGACGCCAGGGTGACGAAGCTGGAGCTTATAACCGGTAACGCGTTCTACGACGTGACGAACTTGAGCGATTCGAAGGATCGATTCGAGGTGAAGGCCGGCGAGACGATCAACTCCGTACGAGGCACGCATTTCGTACAGTCCATCAATCCAATAACGGGCATATTTAACCAGTCCGTATTCTCGGGGGTCGTGACCGTAAAGCCGAAGGGCCAAACCAACAACGATGTTCATACGGTTTATCCGGCCCAGCAAATCAGTCTTGATTCTAGCGGCGAGCCGGGCGACCCGTTGGTCGATTACGTCGACCTTAACGAATTGATTCTGCAGGCCGACCCGGAAGTGATCAAAAAAATATTGATAAACAAACAGCAGATCGACAAAGAAAATGAAGAGCAGGCGGGTAAGCTGCAGGAGCAATTAGCCGGCGGTCAGCTGATACTCGAGGGTATGCTCGATGTCAAAACGCAAGCCGAATTAGAGAAGTATAAGCAAAACGTGCTTAACTCGCTTCCAGGTCTATTAAAGGATGCGGTTAGTCAAGGCCTGCTGACGAAGGAAGAGGCGTTAAAATTCATCAATGAAGTGAATCAAAGCATCACGGGCACGGATCGAAAGTATGACCTGAGCCGAGAGGTGCCGCCCCTAGATCCAACCGTCGGAGTAGATCCCGCCGGGCAGCAGAAGAAAAAGGCGCTGGAAGAGAAGCAGCGTCAGTTGGCGGAAGAACGGAAAAACAAAGAGAAAGAGAAGAATGAAAAGCTTGAGCAAAATAACGTCAGCTTAATCGAGCAGATCCGATCGAGTATGGAGGAGTTAAACAAGACGAATCAGCGGCTTCTGGATGAGAAGAACAAGCAGGCATTAGAAAAGCTATTGGCTCAATTAACCGCCATGCAAAGAGAGCGTTTCTTGAGCCAGTCTGAGCAGGCGAAGCAAGAAATGAAAAAGCGCGAGGCCGAGCGCAAACAGAAGCTAGCCGCGGAAGAAGCGAAGAATAACCCGCCTGTCAGCAGCTACACGCCTCCGCCGGCTCCAAGCCCGACGGTTGCCGTTGAGTACAGCGACGACTTTAGGGCGGATGCCGATGCAGGCAGCAATCACTTCGTTTCTTATGGCTTTGAAACTACCGGCATCAGCTTGGACACGGAAGTGAAGGTTGGAGTAACGATTAAAAGGAACGGGGCTACGGCTGAAGAAGTTAGGGTGTTCCGTGAGGGTGAAGAGGATCTCGCGCCGACGGATGACAAATATATTTTAGCCGCAAGCGAAGGAAACTATAGGCTATCCGAGCTTACGGAAAAGGATTCAAACCCGGCTGCGTTCTATATCATTTTCCCGGAAGCTGGAGAATATGAAATGACCTTCGAGCTTCTGAAGGTGACGCAAGGCGGTCTGGTATCCTTGGGACAAGGAACTCGGACGATTACGGTCGCGCCTGTTATTCTTACAAGCTAAACGTTGAGATGCTTGAAGGCCAATCGGGAGATTTGCGTAAATAATTGAAGATAGAGCTGTTCTCTCCTCCTGATCGGGGGAGGAGACAGCCCTTTTAAGGAGAATCCATCAATGGCATCCAAACTCATCATGAACGAAGCGATCAAGGCGTCCGAGGTGCTGCTGACGGGGCTGGACGGAGAGCGCATAGGCGTCGTGTCCCGGGAGAAAGCACTCGCGACGGCGAAGGAGCTGAAGGCGGACCTCGTGTGCGACTCGCTCATGAGCAGCCCGCCGCCATGCCGGCTTGTCGCGAGAGGCGCGGCGAAGCGGGAGAAGGATCAGGCCGGCAAGGCGGACAGGCAGTCGAGCGGGCAGGTTAAGGTGAAAGAGATCCGGCTGACCGCAACGATCGAGGAGCATGATTACGACACCAAGTGCCGGCAGGCGGAGAAGCTTCTGGCAGGGGGCAACGGCGTCCTCCTCGTCGTGAAAATTTCCGGCAAGGAAGGGCAAGCCGCGAAGGCGCTTCTGGAGCGGCTGACCGGCGATCTGAAGGGAAGCGGGAAGAAGAAGACGGGCATTCAGCTGAGCGGCAAGCAAGCGGCCGTCGAGCTGCTTCCGCTATAAAATCAACACAGGGTGCGTGGGCGTCGAGCCTTGCATCCTATTTTTTTTGGCGCAAAGGCGATTGTAATGAAATCGGTTTCTTGATAAACTGAGCGCAGGATACAACTGGAAATGAACGGACCGCGGGCATGGGCTTTGGAGTGCAGACTACTGAAGGATCATCGCTTTGGCGGTCTTTTTGGCATAGGAGCGAAGGATGGAGGGGAAGGGCATGGGGAAGAGCGAGCATACCGGAAGATTGAAGCTGCCGAAACGATGGGAGCCCGACCTATGGGTAAGCAAGCGCCCGTTCGGGCTTGGGCTGGTGAAGCCGCATCATATAAGAGACACCTTCAAAACGGTATGGGACAACCGGAACAACCTGCCTTACGCTTATCGCATTTTGACTCAAGGCGTGTGCGACGGCTGCGCCCTCGGCGTCTCCGGCTTGCGCGATCAGACGCTCGAAGGCCCGCATCTTTGCACGACGCGACTGAACGTGCTTCGGCTTAACACGATGTCCGCTATTCCCGACGACGTATTGTTCGCTGATTTGAAGGAGCTGCGCCTGCTGAGCAGCGCCGAGCTTCGGGAGCTGGGGCGGATTCCGTATCCAATGATTCGCAGGAAGGGCGAGACAAGGTTCTCAAGATTGAACTGGGATGACGCGATGACGCGTATCGCCGCCAAGGCCTCGGCGGTCGACCCGAAGGGCATCGCGTTTTATTTGACGGGCAGGGGGATCACGAACGAAACGTATTATGCCGCGGCCAAGGCGGCCCGGCAGATCGGGACGAACAATATCGACAACGCGTCGCGCATCTGCCACTCGCCTTCCAAGACGGCGCTGAAGCGATCGATCGGCGTGGGCGCCTCCACCTGCAGCTACAAGGACTGGATCGGCACCGACGTGCTGGTGTTCTGGGGGAGCGTGGCCGCGAACAACCAGCCGGTCTCGACCAAATACATGTACGCGGCGAAGCGCAAGGGTACGCGGATCATCGTCATCAACCCTTACCGCGAGCCGGCGATGGACGGCTACTGGATTCCTTCGATTCCGGAGTCCGCTTTATTCGGAACGAAGCTCGCGGACGATTTCCATCCGGTTAACATCGGCGGCGACATCGCGTTTATGCACGGCATCATGAAGTGCTGGTTCGGGATGGAGAGGGAACGCGCCGGCTCGGCTATTGACCATGCGTTCGTCTCCGCGCATACGACCGGGTTCGAAGAGCTTCGCGAGCATGTCGAGCGGCTGGAGTGGGCGGAGCTGGAGCGTTCCTCGGGGATTAGCCAAGCGCGCATGGAGGAGCTGGCGAGGCTGCTCGCCGCCGCCCGTTCCGGCGTTTTCGTCTGGAGCATGGGGCTCACGCAGCATCGGTTCGGGACGGACAATATTTCGCAGGTGGCGAATCTAGCGTTGCTGCGAGGCTTCCTTGGGCGGGAGCACTGCGGGCTCATGCCGATCCGCGGCCATAGCGGCGTGCAAGGCTCGGGCGAGATGGGAGCCGACCCGTTCAGCCTGCCGGGCGGGGAGTTCGCAAGCGTGGCCGATCGCGCGAGGATCGAGAAGCTATGGGGCTTCCGGCTGCCGGAATGGCAGGGCGATATCGTGGGCGTCTCCCTGCAGAACGCGCTGCTGCCGGATGGCCAGGAGCGCAAGCTCCGGCTGTTCTACACGTCGGGCGGCAATTTCCTCGAGACGATGCCGGATCCCGAGCATGTGAGGAGATGCCTGGAGGCGGTAGAGCTTCGCGTGCATCAGGATATTATACTGAACTCTTCGATGCTAGCCGACGCCGCGGAGGAGGTCATTGTATTGCCCGCGATGACGCGGTACGAGCAGCCGGGCGGGGGGACGTCGACCTCGACGGAGCGGATGGTGTATTATTCGCCCGAGATTGCGGGTCCCCGAGTCGGGGAGGCGCGCCCGGAGTGGGATATTTTCGGCGAGCTGGCGGAGCGGATCACCGGAGGGCCCGGGAGAAACGGCGAGCGCGTCGAACGGTCCGATGATGGGAAGTTCGGTTTAAAAGCCGTAACGACGCGCTTCGGCAGCGCTGATGCCATACGTCAGGAAATCGCGGCCGCCGCTCCTTATTATGAGGGCATCCAGCGGCTCGGCAAGCGGGGCGACGTGTTCCAATGGGGAGGGGCTTGGCTGTGCGAGGATGGAGAGTGTCCAACGCCGGATGGAAAGGGACGGCTGCTGCCGATTCCGCTGCCTGACGTTCGGAGGACGGAAGGGCGGATGTACGCGACCACTCGCCGAGGCAAGCAGTTCAACTCCATGATATATGGCGAGCGAGACAGCTTTAACGGGGCGGACCGCTTCGACGTGCTGCTGAGTGAAGAGGATGCGGGACGCCTGGGGCTTCGCGACGGCGATGCCGTTGTCGTTCGGAATCGCAACGGCGTGTTCCACGGCCGGGCGAAGCTGGCGCCCGTGGCGCAAGGCAACGTCGAGCTGTTCTGGCCCGAGGGCAACGTGCTGTTCGAGCGGGGCGTCTATGAGCCGAGCGCGGGGATTCCCGAATATAACGCCGCGGTTATCGTGGAACGGGCGGATATTTTTTACGCGGCGAAAGATTCACGTCATGAAATAGCTTTAGCCGAGGCGGATGCGGAATGGGATATGAATCCCCCGGATTGAGAGGAGGAGCGCGAATGGAAAGCGGCAATCTGACATCTTGGCGCGCCGGGCGGTACCATTCGGGAGAGATCCGGATGGAGACAAGCGAAGAAACGATCGCGAAGGAATTTGCTTTGACCATTCAGCTGGACGGGGAAGAGTTCGCGACGATCGTCTGCTCGCCGTCCCATCTGCGCGAGCTGGTATACGGCTTCCTGGCCTCCGAGGGCATCATCCGGGAAGCGGGGCAAGTGGCGTCGCTCGAGTTGGACGAGGACAGGGGTTACGCGTATGCGAGGCTGGCCGGAAGCCCGTCCATGAGCCGCGACAAGGTGGCGAAGCGGGTGATCGGGAGCTGCTGCGGGAAGAGCCGGCAGTTTTATTTTCACAACGACATGCTGACGGCCCGGACGATCATGAGCAGAGCGCAGACGGAAGCGGACACATGCTTGAGGCTGATGGAGCGGCTGCAGGCGATATCGGCGGACTTCCATCTGACGGGAGGCGTTCACAATGCCGCGCTTGCGGAGGGAGAGGATTTGCTCGCCGTTATGACGGATATCGGGAGGCATAACGCGCTGGATAAGCTGTTCGGCTATCGCCTGCTGAGAGGAGAGAGCGCTTCGGACAAAACGATCGTGTTCAGCGGCAGGCTGTCGTCGGAGGTCGTGCTGAAGGCGGCCAAGATGGGCTGCGGGCTCCTGCTCAGCAAATCCGCGCCGACCGATCTCGCGCTGCGGCTCGCGGAGGATCTCGGCATCACGTGCGCGGGCTTTATCCGGGGGAGCAAAATGACCGTCTACACCCATCCGGAACGAATCGTTATGAACCGTTCGTTACCTTGACGGGAAACGGGGGATTGGGTATGATTTTTCTGTTGAAAATCATTATCACTCAGTCCCAGTCCCGTCTCCACATTGCAGGACAGAATAGGAGTTTATCATGCTGCGTCGTTTTTTCTCGTACTACAAGCCGTACAAGAAGCTGTTTTTTCTCGACTTTTCTTGCGCGGTTATTTTGGCGGCGCTGGAGCTCGCGTTCCCGCTTGCGGTCGGCTTCGTCGTCAACGATTTGCTGCCCGACGGCAATTGGGGCCTGATCGTTTCCGCTTGCGCGGTGCTGCTTGTTATTTATGTCGTAAATACCATTTTATCTTACGTCGTTACCTATTGGGGCCACATGCTCGGCATTAACATCGAGACGGACATGCGGAGAAGGCTGTTCGACCACGTGCAGAAGCTGAGCTTCCGGTTCTTCGACAACACGAAGACGGGGCACTTGATTTCCCGTCTGACGAACGACTTGTTCGAGATCGGCGAGGTGGCGCATCACGGGCCGGAGGATATGTTCATCGCGGTCATGACGCTGATCGGCTCGTTCGGCATTATGCTGTACATCCAGCCGGATCTGGCTATTATGACGTTTATTATCGTGCCGATCATCATTTGGCTGGTGCTGTATTTCAACGGACGAATGACAAAAGCCGCGAATCGGCTCTTCACGGACATGGCCGACTTCAACGCCCGCGTCGAAGATACGGTCGGAGGCATTCGCGTCGTTCAGGCGTTCGCCAACGAGAAGCATGAAGGCAAGCTGTTCAAAGCCAACAACCTGAGATTCCGCGAAGCCAAGCTGATCGCCTACAAGCTGATCGGCCTCAACGCGTCCATCTCCTACATGTTCATGAGAGTCGTGTCTTTGTTCGTGCTGATCGCCGGCGCTTATTACGTTCTTCGCAAAGGCATGCCATACGGCGATTTCATTACGTTCGTGCTGCTGACGAACATCTTCTTCAAGCCGATCGAGAAGATTAACGCCGTTATCGAAAGCTATCCCAAAGGGATCGCGGGCTTCAAACGTTACGCGGAGCTTATGGATACGGAGCCCGACGTGGCGGATACGCCGGGGGCGATCGAAGTCGACCGTCTGCGGGGCGATATCCGGTACGAGAACGTCACGTTCGGCTACGAAGGAGCAGCGAAGGTGCTTCAGGGCATTAACCTTTCGATCCGCGCGGGCGAGACCGTCGCTTTCGTCGGTCCGTCCGGCGCTGGCAAAACAACGCTTTGCAGCCTGCTGCCGCGCTTCTACGAGATCGAGAGCGGAAGCATCTCGATCGACGGTCACGATATCCGCTCGCTCAAGCTGGAGTCGCTCCGCAAGAGCATCGGCATCGTGCAGCAGGACGTCTTCCTGTTCGCGGGCACGATCCGCGAGAACATCGCGTACGGCCGTCTGGGCGCGCACGATTCGGCTATTATGGAGGCGGCTCGCCGGGCGAGGCTGGAGGAGTTCATCGCGTCGCTTCCGGATGGTCTGGACACGATCGTCGGCGAGCGCGGCGTGAAGCTGTCCGGCGGCCAGAAGCAGCGTCTCGCGATCGCGCGCATGTTCCTCAAGAACCCGCCGATCCTCATTCTGGACGAAGCGACCTCCGCCCTCGACACCGAGACCGAAGCGGCGATTCAGCAGTCGCTGGCGGAGCTGTCGGAAGGGCGCACGACGCTCGTCATCGCGCATCGTCTCGCCACGATCAAGAACGCCGACCGCATCGTCGTCGTGACGGAGAACGGCATCACGGAGCAAGGAAGGCATGACGAGCTTGTCGCAGCCGGCGGCATCTACAGCCGCCTGCACGAGGCGCAGTTCGGGCGCGCCTAAATTCGCCGCATGGCGAGCAAGGCCACGCTGCAATTATAAGCGCAGAGAGAAAGGGCGAAGCAGGTTTGATCTGCTTCGCCCTTTGCTGTTCCCGTGAATGTGCTGCGGCGCGAACCTCGCGCCGGAAGGCTACACGGCCGTGCCGCGTTCCTGCTTCTGCTTTGGCTTTTCCCAGCGGAAGAGGCGGTTCAATCCTTTGTAAATGAGCTTGGATTCCTTCGTGAGAAGAGGCCCAAGAATGGCTAGTATGAGTACGTAGAGCGCGGCGAACGGCTGGAGCTTCTCATCCAGGTTGGCGGCTATCCCGACGTTCGCGACGATGATCGAAAATTCGCCGCGGGATACGATCGTCAGTCCAATGTTGGATGAGGCTTTCGGCGACAATCCCGCGCTCTTGCCCGCCAGCATGCCGGCGATAAAGTTGCCGAGCAGGGTGACCGCTACCGCTCCGAGCGTCAGCCATACGGCACCGCCGAGCTTCGCCGGTTCGATCGTTAGGCCGAAGCTGAAGAAGAACATCGCGCCGAAGAAGTCCCGGAACGGCAGAATGAGATGCTCGATCCGCTTCATGTGTTTCGTCTCGGCGAGCACGAGCCCGAACAGCAGCGCGCCGATCGCTTCGGCGACGTGGATGGTCTCGCCGATGCCGGCCACGAAAAACAACAGGCCGAAAATGAGCAGAATGAATAGCTCATTCGAGCGAATGTCGAGCAGCTTGTTCAGCAGCGGGGCGGCTTTCCTCCCGAGAACGAGGAAGAGAAGCATAAAGCCAAGCGCGTAAGAGGCGGACAACAGCACGCCGCCAAGCGACGATTCGGTGCTGAGCACGAGGCCCGATAGAACGGAGAGGTACACGGCGAGGAAAATATCCTCGTACATGATAATGCCCAGTATCATTTCGGTTTCGGGATTGGCCGTCCGCTTCAGGTCGACCAATACTTTAGCGACGATAGCGCTGGAGGAGATGGTCGTAATGCCGGCGAGAACCATCGTCTCCGCGAAGGAGAAGCCTGTGGCGAAGCCGAAAATCAGTCCCAGCGAGAAGTTGATTAGGATATAGATGGTTCCGCCGACCGCGATGTTGCGTCCGGATTTGATCAGCCGGCCGACGGAAAATTCAAGACCCAGATAGAACAGAAGGAACAGGACCCCGAGACGCCCAAGGAATTGGATCGTCTCCGCGCTGTGAACGAACGTGAAGTCCAGCACGCCGATAACGGGAGCATGGGGCCCTACTGCCATTCCGATCAGAATGAAAAAGGGGATGACAGAGAAACGAATCTTCGCTGCCAGCAATCCAACGAGAGCGACGAGGATGACGGCGAGACCAATTTCAAGCACCATGTGGTCCATGATTATCGGCTCCCGTTCTGCAGCATGGCTTTCAGGAGCTTAAGCTGGTGGCGTTCTCCCGCCACGATCAGCGTTGTATCCGATTTGAAGCGGTATTCGGGGCCGGGGTTAATATGCTTGGCGTCCTTCTCGACGGCCGCGATGATCGTCGCGCCCGTCGTCTGGCGGATGTCGGCTTCGCCGATGCTAAGACCGATGCAGGCGGCTCCGGCTTCGATCTTGTACCATTCGATCGTCAGGTCGTCGAGCGCGACTTCGATCGTCTCGAGCGCCTTCGGCTTGTAAGTCATGCCGCCCACGATCGCGGCGATCTGGCGAGCTTCGTCATCCTCCAGCGTGACCATGGAGATGCTGTCGTCCGGATCCTCGTAGTCGAAGTGGTACAGCTCGCGGCGGCCGTCGTCATGGATAATGACCACCAGCTTGTCGCCGCTTCGCGTCATGATCTGGTATTTTTTGCCGATGCCCGGCAAATCCGATTCTCTAATGTTCATGGAAGTTCCTCCTCGGGATGATATGATCGGTATCTTGAGATAGTTTGCCAAATCAAGACCGGATATCATCCACGAAACGCCCCGAAAATTGAATCGTGCACAGCAGCTTGCGCAGAAGCCGGGAACGATATGGCGCAAACAGACGGGCTAGAGGAAGACGGAGTAAATAGACGAGCAGCAGACTGACTGCGGCGGCGGCCACATCCGGGCTGTCCGGGAGAAGCGCCTTGGTCTCGGACGGATGCTTGTCGACCTGTACGTAGACCGTGACGGTCCTCGCTTGGCTCTTGCGGGTGCCCGCCGTCAGCTCGAAGTTGTTGCCCGCCTGGTAGGCGAACAGGGAAGTAATAAGAAGAGGAAGGAGGAGGGCGAACGCCAATAAACGCCCTCTCCAGCCTTGCCTCTCTTGATTGTCGTTCACTGGCGCGATCACACTCTCCTCCTTCCTCGAAATATGGCTTATTGTCACTGTTATCATTATAGCTTAAATCCATGTGAACATAAACCTAACCGGCAAAAAAGCAGGGCTTGTAAAATTGGCCACCCAACGGACGTGGGAGCTGCAAAGCAAGGCTTGTAAAATTGGCCAACCAACGAATGGGGAAGCTGCAAAGCAGGGAAGGTCGTGGCTTCGAGCGCCCCAACGTTGTGAATGCAGCGGAACTGAGGGACTCTATTTCGGATTTATTCGCAATTTTTAAATGGTAAAGGAACTGAGCGCCTTTATTAGCCTGATTTCAAGCTGATTCTACCCAAATCAGCAGAAATAAGGGCGCTCAGTTCCACAAGAACCCGAAAAGCCCCCTTTTTTCGATGATTAAGGGCGCTCAGTTCCGTTCCCATATCTTACTCCGAGGGGAAGGAGGTACTGGCGGGAATCGCGGGGAATGGAAACGGAGCCGCAGGCGAGCTCCGAAACCAAAAAAAACCTACCGGGCGCACCGCGCCGGTAGGTTCTTTGCCTGACGAATTATTTAGCTGGCAAAATAATTTTCTGGCCCGGGAAAATCAAATCCGGATTTTTCAGCTTGTTCAGATCGCGGAGCACCTGCCAGGTCGTGCCGTGCTTGCGGGCGATCGCCCAGAGCGTGTCGCCCTTCTTCACGATATACACCGGCTGAGTAGGCTCAGGCTTCGGCTCCGGTTTAGGCTCCGGCTTCGGTTCAGGCTTCGGTTCCGGCTTCGGCTCGGGCTTCACCGTGCCGGGCAGCGCCGCTTCCGTAATGCGTCCTTCGACCTTCGGATTGGCCGCGCCGAGCTCATCGATGTACGCGATCAGCGCTTCGTCGAGCGAGCCGAACATGCCGGCCTGCGGATATTTGCCGAACATGATATATTCGTCTCCGCCGGCTGCCACGAAATCATTGGTCGCAAGCGTGTATTCGGCGTCCGCTTTGAGCGGCTTGCCGCCGACAAGAATGGAGTGGACTCGCTCTCCGGCCTTTGCCGCCGGGTCGATCTTGAAGCTCATGCCGCCGACATGAGGGAAGGCGCCTTTGGCGTTCGGATAATCGGAGACGCCGTTCTCGAGCGCCGCCTTAATGTCCGCGCCTTTCACTTTCAAGGTAACGACCTGGTTGCCGAAGGGCAGGACCGTAATGACTTCGCCTTTGGTGATTACGCCTTCGCCGATGGAATCGCGAATGCCGCCTCCGTTGGTCAAGGCAACGTCAGCGCCCGTAACGAAGAGAAGGGAGTCCGCGATCAGGTTGCCGAGATTCGTTTCGCCGGCGCGAACCTTCTCGCGAGCGCCTTCCAGATGGACGGCCGTTTCGCCGACTTCCTCCGCGAGGATGACCTTCTGCTCCTCGAGGAATTCCGTCACTTTGGCATCGACCGCTTGGTCGGCTTCGATCTCAGCGGCATCCTCCGCGTTCAGAAGCTTGGCTTCGCGGGCGACGATTTCGCCGTCTTTCATCCAGAAGTCCACGACGCCGACATGCTGCGTGTATTCGCCGGTGCTGACGATCAGCGTGCCGTTATCCGTTTCTTGCCCTTCCTCCAGAACCGTATGGCTGTGGCCGTCCACGAAAATATCGATGCCGTCTACCTCTTCCAGAATGCTCAGGCTTGTGTCGACGCTGGACTCGTCCATGCCGATGTGGCCAAGGGCGATAATGACATCCGTCTGATCCTCCAGCTCGTCCACGATCTCCTGGGCTTCGTCGGCCGGGTCGGTGAAAACGACGTTTTCCACGTTTTTGGGATGCGTCTTGTAAGCCGTCTCCGGAGTCGTAAGACCGAAAATGCCGATTTTGACGCCGTCTATTTCTTTAATGATATAAGGGTCGAACAGCAGCTCGTCGGTGTCCTTGTTCTTGACATTGGCGCTTAGAACGGGGAATTTCATGCTATCCGCCAGCTCGAGCAGCCGTTCCGTTCCATAATTGAATTCATGATTGCCGGGCGTCATCGCGTCATAGCCCATGAGATTCATCACTTCCGCGACGCTCGAGCCGTTCATGAGCGTGGCGAACGTCGTTCCGTGTACCGCATCCCCGGCATCGAGAACGAGCGTATTCGGATTTTCGCTTCTGTAGGCGTCGAAGATGCCCGCCAGCTTGGCGAAGCCCATGTCGCCGCCGTTCGCCGTGGCGCGGGCGTGCATGTCGTTCGTGTGAAGCAGCGTGAAGTGCTTCGCGTCCGCCGGAGGCGATGCGTCCTCCGCCGCCGCTCCGCTCGCAAGTCCGAATGCCATCGTCATGCTAAGCGCCGCGGGCAACAACCATTTCGCTTATCTAACCATGTACTGATCATCCCTCCATACCTATTTGTATAGTGTGAAGAATCGAACAGGTAGATATTCGCCCATCTGGAACTTAAATCCTGTATCGAAAAAACAAAGGTTTTGTAAAAAAAGAGCATCATTGTCGCCGAATAGCGACAACAGCGCCCGCGCGTGATCGGTGGTCGGGCTGCCAAGCAAACCCATAATAGCGGAAGCGATAGGGCAAAGTAACCGGTAAGCGATAAGACCGATCCGTTAGGCGGCGGAGGTCCGTGCTCTGTTGTTGTTTGACCCAAAGCTTCGTATAATAGGACGTGACAGAACGAATGGAGGACGATCCAGATGACGAACCAGCAAACATGGTCTTCGGCCGAAGTGGCCGGCATGATCGATCATACGATATTGAAAGCCGACGCGACCAAAGCGGACATTATCAAGGTATGCCAAGAGGCCAGCGAGTACAAATTCGCGACCGTATGCGTTAATGCGGGCTGGGTGCCGCTTGCCGCGGCCGAGCTTGCGGGCTCCGGAGTCGGAATTACGACGGTTGTCGGATTCCCGCTCGGAGCGACCAGCACGGCCTCCAAAGCCTTCGAAGCCAAGCAGGCGATCGAGGACGGCGCCACGGAAATCGACATGGTGCTTAACATCGGCTTGTTGAAATCGGGAGACAAGGAAGCGGTTCGGCGGGACGTGGAGGGCGTAGTCGCGGCCTGCAAAGGGAAAGCGGCGCTCAAGGTTATTCTGGAGACGGGCATGCTGACCGACGAAGAGAAGGTGCTGGCATGCGAGCTCTGCGCCGCCGCGGGCGCCGACTTCGTCAAGACGTCCACCGGCTTCGGCAAAGGAGGCGCGACGGCCGAGGATATCGCGCTTATGCGCCGTACCGTGGGACCGAATATCGGCGTGAAAGCGTCCGGAGGCGTACGGGATTACGAGACCGCGCTGGCGATGCTGCAGGCGGGAGCCAGCCGTATCGGAGCAAGCTCGAGCGTTGCAATCGTAACCGGAGGTAAGGGGGAGGGCTATTAAGCCCTCTTTTTTATTGCACAAAACCTATTAACGCGTCTGCTTCTCGCAGCTAATGGTCAACACCGCCTGCAGCTCCCCGCCGGGCTCCAGCATGACGAGCTCTTCGCGGCGGTTCATCTCAAGCGGCATGGCCATCCAAGGCTCGACGCAGACGAAGGGGCGATCCTTCTGCGACCAGATGACGACGTACTTGAATACGTCGTCGTATCGGAGGCGAACCCGGACGTCCGGGCTGACGGGGAACGCGATTTCGCCGCGCTTCGCGTCCAGCAGGCAGACGGATTCGACCAGATCCTCGAGATCGATGCGGCCGTTATAGGGCTTCTCCTCGTTATCGTTGAAGTCGATATACTTGGTGGCGTCCGTCTCATAGGGAATGTCCTTGCCGCTCCCGAGCGCGAAGTAAGGATGGAAGCCCGCGTAGAAAGGAAGGACTTCATTGCTTTCCAGGTTGCGATACCGCTGTCTCGTATGGAGCTCGCCGTTCACAAGAGCGTAAGTGAAGAGCAGCTCGAAGTCGAACGGATACGCTTGCTTCGTCGCCTCGTTCGCGCGAAGACGCAGCGTAATGGACGCTTCTCCTTCTTCGGAGTTGCCAACGACCTCCCAGGACGAGATGCGAGCCACGCCATGCTGACCCATGCGATACTCTTGGCCGTTCCACATATAGACGGAATCCTGAACCGGACCGCAGATGGGGAAGAGGACGGGATTGCCGCCCCGGATATTGGCGGCCGGATTATCAAGCGTCGCGCGGTCCAAGTAGAATATCTCGGTCCCGTGCAGAGTGCAGCTTGTGACGATACCGCCTCTCTCCGGGCAGACGAGCACGCGCGACGATGTCGCGGCTTCGCTCAGTTCATACATCGTATAAGAATCTTCAAAAGCGCTAACGGTGAACGACTTCATTTTCATAACCTCCGAATATGTACGTTTTTCTCATTGTGCCTGATTCGCCTGCATGAGTAAAGGGCCGGCCCAATGGCTGCTGCCATGGAACCGGCCCTTCCTATGACTATTCCGTAGTCGTCGTTTCTGCTGCAGGCGCTTCGCTTGCGGCCGCTTCTTCTTCCTTGGCGTCCGTCAACGTGTTCGTAATTTTCGCTTTGTCGCGAATTTCTTGAATCCAAGCGCTTGCCAGCTGGTTCGTCTCGTCGCTGGTCAGCTTCAGGCGGATCAATTCCTTCTTCTCTTCGAAGTTAGCCGTTGTAGCCGCCTTGTAGTCCGTCTTCTTGATGATGTGGTAGCCGAACTCGCTTTGCACGACTTCGCTGATCGCGTCCACTTCGAGAGCGAATGCCGCTTCGGAGAATGGCTCGACCATGTCTTCCTTCGAGAAGAAGCCCAGGTCGCCGCCGCTTGCCGCGGAGCCGTCCGTCGATTTCGCTTTGGCCGTCTCGGCGAAGTCTGCGCCGCCTTTAAGCTCTGCGAGGATAGCGTCTGCTTCTTCCTTCGTTGCGACAAGAATGTGGGAGGCGCGAACTTGCTCCGGCGCTTCGCCGAGCTTGGCCTTATTCTCGTCGAAGTACGTCTGCATTTCTTCGTCCGTCACTTCCGTCTTGGACTCCAGCACCTTGCGAACCATGGCGCTGACGCGCATCTGATCGCGCAGATCTTCTTCGGTCAAGCCGTTCTGGATCAATACGCTGTTGAATTCTTCATCGTTCGCGAAATCCATCTTGATGATCGCGATTTCGTCCGTCACGTCTTGATCCGTGATGGAGATGCTTGCCGCATCCGCTTCCTGCTGCACGAGAGTTTCCGTAATGAGATTGTCGAGCGCCGCTTCTCCGTTAGCGTCCACGAGAAGGTCGTACAGCTCGTCCTTCGTAATGTTCTCGCCGTTGACGGTCGCAACGGCCGAGCCGCTTCCGCCGCCGAACGGATTCACGACCAGCACGACGATAAGGGCGGCTGCCAGCAGGGCGGACAGGACGATCCATCCGATAGGGCCGCTTTTTTTCGCGGCAGCGTCCTCTACGCGGTGCTCCGCGGGAGCGGAGTAAGCCGCAGCCGTCGATGCCGCCGTTTCGGCTTCCGCGATTCGGCCGGCTTCTTTGTCGCCGTCATGGTCGGATGAAACCGCAGTTTCCGCCGCTTCTGCTCCGGTTGCTTCTTCACCGTACGTATAACGTTCTTCTTTTTCTTTCGCAGTGTCGTTGTTTAGCGGTTGGTCAGCGGACTGCGATTCCTTGTTGTTCATTCCATAAACTCCCTTCAAATTGCAATTCTCAACCTACTATATCAAAACGTAGTCAAAAAAACCTTAATCTAAAATAAAAAAGGTCGCCGATGCTGTCGAATCTTACGCCCGGTAGAGTTATACTAGGAATAGTATTGTAAGAATCTTGCTTTAAGCCTTATAGGACGCGGAGGGAGACGCTTGATTCGTTTACAGGGGAACTACGACGGCTTGATCATGCTGCTGTCGTTCGGCATGGCTTTCTTCACATCTTACTCCGCGCTTAAATTTTCGGATCGGCTATCGAGGGCGCAAGGCAAGCGGAAGGCCGCGTGGCTGCTACTCTCCGGTCTCGTCATGGGCTGCGGGATATGGGCGGCGCACAGCTCCGGCATGCTGCCGCTTCGTCTCGACTACCCGTCCGGCGGCGGCGGGCCGTCCGTCGCTATATTTTCCATCCTTTCCGGTATGATGGCATCCTTGCTGGCTTTTTATGTAACCTCGTCTCAGAAAACGACAAAACCGAAGCTCGTGGCCGGCAGTCTTGCCATGGGCTCGGGCATGGCGGCTGCTTATCATTTGGAGATGGCTTCGCTGGAGTCTTCTGTCCTCCAGCTTCCCTATCCGCCATTGCTCGCGGCGGCTTCGGGCTTGCTTGCCGCGGCAGCTTCCTACGGGGCGCTCCGTCTGATGAAGGCTTCCCGGACGTCAGGCCGGGGGAGGCATTTCCAAGCGGCTGCCGCGGGACTTATGGCAGCTGGAATATGCGGCATGAACGTTATAGGCATGGCGGCTGCGAGGCGCCATTACTCGGGGATTACGCCGCTGCCCGACGAACCCGCCCATGCGGATGCGGCGCATGTTCTGGTTTATATTACGGCTATGCTCGTTGTTCTTGCTGCTGTCTCTTGGCTGGCGAAGCAGTGGGAGAGAGCCGCGCTGAAGAGGCTTGCTTATACCGACCCGCTTACGGGGCTGCCGAACCGGAACGCCTTGCAGCGTTTCTTCGGCGGCGGTAAGCACGGAACGGAGCTTCGAGCGGTGCTGATGATAGATCTGGATCAATTCAAACGGGTTAACGATAGATTCGGCTATGATATCGGCGACCTTATGATTCAAGAGGCCGGCAGCCGGATCAATCAATTCGCGGGCACTGGGCGCAAGGTGTTCCGACTCGAGGGAGACCAATTTCTGGTGGCGGCGCGCGACGAGGCCGGTTGGACCGCGGATGAGCTGGCCGAGCACATATTGGAGGAGCTGCGAAGGCCATGCTGGATCGCTGGCCTAGAGATCCAGATGACCGGAAGCATCGGCATCGGCTGCGCGCCGCGGAACGGGAACAGGGGCGCAGAGCTGGTCAAAACGGCTCATTCGGCCTTGTATTACGCCAAGAGCCAAGGCCAAAACCGCTATAGCGTCTATGACCCCGAGATGGACAAGCAGCTATCGAGACGGATGATCATCGAGAAAGGGCTGCGTTCGGCGCTGACGAAGGGACAGCTCGCCGTTTACTATCAGCCTAAATGGGACACGGAGATGAACCAGCCCGTCGGGTTCGAGGCGCTTCTCCGGTGGAGGCATCCGAAGCTTGGAGCGATCGGGCCGGATGAATTCATATCAATCGCGGAAGAGACCGGCCACATCGCGCCCATTACGGAATGGGTGCTGGAGCAGGCCTGCAGAGACTGCTCGGCTTGGAACGCGATGACGGCGGGAGGACTTGGCGTATCCGTGAATTTATCGAGCCGTCTGTTCGGCAGTCTAGGCTTGCAGGACATGGTGTCTCGGGCGCTGGAGCGTACCGGCCTGCCTCCCGGCATGCTGGAGCTGGAAGTAACGGAAGCGGCGGTCATGAATCATTTCGACCATGCGAAAGAGCAGCTTGCCCGCCTTCAGAGATCGGGGGTTCGCATATCGATGGACAATTTCGGATCCGGCTTCTCCTTCCTCGGCTCCATAGACAAGCTGTCCCTGCAGACGCTCAAGCTCGACCGGTTGTACATGCGGGAATATGAATCGCCGCCTATGAAAGCGATCGTGAATGCGATTATTTCTCTTGCCGATCAGTTGAAGATTCAGCTTGTCGCCGAAGGCGTGGAGACCGAGCGGCAGCTCCAGTTCTTGCGCCAGGCGGGCTGCAGCGTCATGCAGGGCTACTATTTCAAGAAGCCGATGCCGCGCGACGAGCTGGACGAATGGCTGGCCGGACTTAGCGCGTAAGGGAGACGATAGGTTATGGAGGGAACGGCTTTGAGAAAAGCTACACACGTCATCGGAAAATTCGCAGCCTTGCTGCTGCTGCCTATGCTTGCATATATCGCGCTTCCGTTCACTCCCTACGACGCTAGAGTTTATGAGCCGGAAGGCCACTTCTACATCGTCAGCCTCGTCTCCGCCATTGCGCTGGGGGTTGCCGCAGCCGTCGGGATCGTGGCTACGCAGGCGCGCAACATTAAGGTCAGCTTTCTGTCTTTGTCATACGTTTCGCTTGCGGCCATGTTCATCCTGCACGGGATTTCCACACCCGGCTTCCTTACGGATCATTCGGCCATTTCGGGCAATGTGGCCCAGCTAAGCGTGCTGCTGTCGGCGTTCTGGCTCTGGCTCTGCTCGGTCTCAGGCGACAGGAGGCTCGTCAGATGGCTGGCCGGCAGGCAGAAGCTGCTGCTGCCCGTATGGACCTGCGGATTGGCAGCCTTCGGTTTGTATCTGTGGTTATATCCCGACTTTGTTTATATCATGGGCTTGAAGGGCGACGTCGGCAAATGGGTGACGACGGCCATGATATTAATCATGAACGCCTGGTCGATCTACCGGAATATGCAGACTTATCTGGTGTCGCGATTCCCGCTGCAGCTCGCGATCGTCTACAGCACGGGCTGGATGTTCATCGCGCAGATCATTATGGTAACGGGCAAGGTCTGGATGATCAGCTGGTGGCTTTATCATTATTTGCTTCTCGCTTCCGTCATCGTGATGGCGGGGGGAATCGTTCGGGAATATTTGAGCAGCGGCTCTCTGAGCGAATCCATTAAGCTCCTGTTCCGCGCCAAGCCGCAGGATTGGATCAACTCGTACATATCGCCGAGCGTGCGGCATCTTGTGCTGGCTACGGAAGCCAAGGATTCCTATACGGCGGGACATAATTACCGCGTTGCTCTGTACGCTCTCAAGCTTGGCGAGGAAATGGGACTATCATCCTCGCAGCTGCGCGCGATCGCGCAAGGAGGACTGGTCCACGACGTCGGCAAGCTGTATATCCCGGACGGCATCCTGAACAAGCCCGGGAAGCTGACGGACGAGGAGCGTTCCGTCATCGAAGCCCATCCGGTATCGGGCTTCGACGTATGCAAACGGCTGGGCTTCATGACGGAAGAGCTGGCGGTCATTCGTTCTCACCACGAGCGTTGGAACGGAAGCGGTTACCCGGACGGACTGTCCGGCGAATCCATCCCGCTGGTCGCGCGCATTACGGCCGTCGCCGACGTATACGATGCGCTTACTTCCTCGCGCTCTTACCGCTCCGCGATGTCCCATGAGGAAGCCATGCAGATTTTAATCAAGGAAAGCGGCAAGCATTTCGATCCAAGATGCATCAGCGCTTGGGAGAAGCTTGTGACCGACCAGCGGCAGTTTTTCCAGGAGACGCTGCAGACGAGTCCTCATCTGAGACTGGAGCCTAAGCTGGCGCGTTAAATTTATGATGTTCACGCAGGAGGAAATGGCGAATGAATAAGATGTCGCTTCGCACCAAAGGCTTGATATTCATCTTCTTAATCTCGTTTATTCCCCTTCTGCTGGCCGGTGTCGGCAATTATTCCGCCGTCAAGGAAGCGATGCTGCAATCGGAGATCGAGAAGCTCGGCGGCATGCAGTCGAGCCAGGCGGACAATATATCCGCCTGGATGGATATACGCCGCGCGGAAGTTCAAGTGATGAGCAGAACGAGCGCGGTCCGGTTCGGCACCAATGAAGAGCGTCTGAATTATTTTCAGCGGGAGCTCGTTCGCAGCGGGTTTACCTATCACGCACTGGGCTTCGTCGGGCGGGACGGGATCGCGCATAGAAGCGACGGTTCCCCGCGCGATATGAGCGACGAGCCGTTTTTTCTGAAGGCGATGCAAGGCGATCTGGTCATAACGGATCCGTACAAACCGGCTTTCTCTCTCGTGGAGCAGGCCTTTATTGTCGTTCCCGTCTATGGCATCGGCACCGAGATCGAAGGGGTGATCTACGGGACGATTCCGTTCACGGCGTTTAATCGCTTCTTCGATTACGCGGACGACGATTCGCCCCTTCGCTTCTACAACGACAAGGGCGACATTATCTATACCTCGAATTCTCCCAATATGCCGGGTGCCGAGCTGCGAACGGACGAGGTGCTGAGCACGGTCGCGGAGGAAATGATTACCCGGGACCAGGGGCATGCGGAAGTGAAGACGGACTCGGAGAGCTATATGGTCTTCTACGCGAAAGTCAAAGGAACGCCTTGGCGCATTGCTCTTCAGGAGCCGACCAGTAAGATGGAGGAGATGCTGACCCCGATATTTTGGCGAATTGTCTCGACGATCGCGATCTCGGAGATCGTTATAGCCGTCTTTTTCTTCATTTATTTCGAGAGCATCGTGAAGCGGCTGGAGCGGATATTGAAGGTAACGGAGCAAGCGGCGGCGGGGCAGTTCCAGGCGGAGCATCTGGATACGTCCCATTATGACGAGATCGGCCAGCTCGCTCACTCCGTCAACGGAATGATGGAGCATCTGCAGGAAATGTTCGATCAGCTAGGAGCGATTGTGAACCAGAACCAGTACGGCTTCATCGTGCTGGACGACGAATACCGGGTGACGTATTTGAACAAAGCCGCCGAGGAGATGCTCGGCTACAAAACGGCGGAGCTGGCCGGCCATGCGACGCCTCTCTTATTTATCGATCCCGACGAGATCAGGGCGGAGGCCATTCGTCTGTCGGAGGAGCTCGGCAGAGAGGTGCTTCCAGGCCTTGCCGTGTTCAAGGAGCTGAGGAACAGCAAGTTTTCCTATGAACGCGAATGGACGTTCATCCACAAGGACGGAACTCGCATTCCTACGCTTCACAGCTCGAACGGATTGCGAGACCGCAATGGCAAATTTTCCGGGGTTGTGGGAATGGTAAGGGATATATCCGACCGCAAGCACGTGGAGAGGGCGAGGAACCGGTTGCTTGATATCGTGGAATCCGCCAAGGATTTGATCGCGTCCGTCGATATGGAGGGCCGAATCATCTATATGAACCGAGCCGGCAAAGAAATGCTCGGGCTCTGGAACGCGGATGACAGCAATGCGGCCATCGAGAATTACGTGGATCCCCAAATGTACGAGCAGCTGATCAAAGGCGCCGAGCTGGCCCGGGAATATGGCTTCTGGGAGAGCGGCGCGCAATTGGTCAAGGCAAACGGGGAGCCTCTGTTCGTCTCCATGGTCGTGGTTGCCCACGTGGATGCCGCGACCGGCGACATGTTCTTCTCCAGCATCGCCAGGGATATATCCGAGCAGAAGCTAGTGCAGGAAGAGCTTGTCCGGGCGACGCTGGAGGCGGAGGAGGCCAACAAGGCTAAGAGCCGATTCCTCGCGCTGATGAGCCACGAAATTCGTACGCCGCTGAACGGCATTATCGGGCTGACTCAGCTGCTGCGCAAGACGGAGCTTTCGTCCTTGCAGAAGGATTATTTGAACAAAATGAACATGTCCTCGGAATCGCTCCTACGCATCATTAACGATGTGCTGGATTTCTCGAAGATCGAAGCGGACAAAATCGAGGTGGAGCAGCGGCCGTTCAGTCTGGAAGAGCTTCTGCACCGTCTGTCGAACGGTCTCAGCTTCTTCTTGGGCGGCAAGGAGCAGTTCGAATTCATGATCAAGACGCCGGATAAGCTGCCTGCACTTGTCAAGGGGGATTCGCTCCGGCTGGAGCAGGTGCTGCTTAATCTCTGCATGAACGCGATCAAATTCACTTCGCAGGGCATGGTGAAGCTGGAGCTCGATATCATCGAGGAAACAGAGGAAACGGTTTACTTAAGCTTCATCGTCGCGGACACGGGCATCGGGATGAGCCAGGAGGTCGTCGAGAAGCTGTTCAAGCCGTTCACGCAGGCAGACAGCTCGACCACTCGCAAATTCGGCGGAACGGGGCTCGGTCTCGTCATCTCCCAGAGCCTGGTCGAGCTGATGGGCGGCAAGCTGCAAGTGAGCAGCAGGGAAGGCGGGGGCAGCCGCTTCTACTTCACGCTTCCGCTGCCCGTCGCGGAGCAGGGCGACGAGCTTAAGGTCAGCCCGTTCGGCTCATCCTGGACGATTTGGGTCGTCGAGGACGACCAGAAGATGCGGGATCACTGGAGCTATATGTTCGAGTCGATCGGCTTGTCCGTCGTCGCGTTCGACAGCTGGCATGAGGCTCTTGAGAGGCTGAAGCGGGCAGGCAAAGGCATGCTGCCGCAGCTCCTGCTCATGGACATGGAGATGCCGGATATGTATGGGACTGAGACATGGAACGAGTTCCGGACGGAAGCGGAGAAAGCCGGTGCACGAATCATCGCCTTGACCACAACGTTCGGCAGAGACGAGCTGCAGAAGCTGTCGCCGGAAGAGAGGCCGATCGCGATTTTGACAAAGCCGGCTACGCGAGGCGCCATCATTCGGGTGCTTGGAGAAGCGTTCCGGAATTTGTCGGCTGACCGGCAGAGGAAGAAACAGCGGGATAAGGAGCCGGCCGGGCAAGAAGCGAGGGGGTTAAATGTTAGAATTCTGTTAGCGGAAGACAACAAAATTAACCAATTGGTCGCGATGGAAATGCTTCAAAACAACGGATATGAGGTCGGTCTTGCCGTGAACGGCGAAGAAGCGCTGCAAATGCTGGAGAATGAGCCGTGGGATTTGGTGCTGATGGATATTCACATGCCCGTCATGGATGGCACCGAGGCTGTTCGCCATATTCGGTCTCGGACGTTATACGACGCCATTCCGATCATAGCGGTAACGGCCAACGTCGTAAAGAAGGACCATGATCATTATTTGGAATTAGGCATGAATGACGTGCTGACGAAACCGCTGTCGGAGGAACGGCTGCTCGAGAAGCTTGACTTCTGGCTGGGCGAGAAGCGGCAGCTCACGGACCAGGATAGCCATAAGACGAAAATGGACAACGATCGGGAGCTCCGGCAATTCGCCAAGAAGCCGTTAGCCCAGCTGCCTCCCGTGGCCGGCATGGATATCGAGAGCGCGCTGGAGAGGGTGAACGGCAAATCGCAAATTCTCGTTCACATGATGGATCAATTCCGGCTCGATTATGCCGACTTCATGGATCGTCTCCGGATGATGCTGAAGCAAGGGGATAAGGATACGGCCCTGCGCATGCTTCATACGCTCAAGGGGGCATCCGGCTACCTGTCAGCTGCCGAATTAACCTTGGCGGCCATCCAGGTAAGCGAGCATCTGAAGCAAGACGAGGCAGACTGGAAGGCGGTCCAGTTAGCCATCGCGCATCTCGAGAAGGAGCTGGCGACCTTGCTGGCGGGAATCGAGGCGGCTCGGCAAAAGTTCGACAATAAAATCTAACAATTTTCTAACATTCGGTTGTCCCTGGGGTATCCGTGTTGTATAGTAAAGGTACTATTTAAATGATCGACAGGAATCTTCAATTCTTAAAGGGTGACGCCGATGTATAAAGTTTTGGTTATTGAAGATGACGTCATGATGAGCAATATGCTGTCGATGTATCTAACGGAAGAAGGATACTCGGTGAAACAGGCTTATCGCGGAGATGAAGGGCTTCAGCTGGCTGGGGAATTCCAGCCGCATCTCATCCTTCTCGACCTGATGCTGCCCGATATGGGCGGTCTCGAGGTGTGCGCCCAGATTCGCAGCGTCTCTTCTGTGCCGATTATGATTTTATCAATGAAGAGTGAAGTGTCCGACCGCGTCCAAGCGCTCAAGACGGGGGCCGATGATTATTTATGCAAGCCTTTCAGCATGCATGAATTAACGGCCAGGGTAGAGGCGCTTATTCGGAGATCCCATAAAGTACAGTCCGATGCCGCTATGCAGACGGCCGCGGCGGCTGCGCCCGCAGAGGATGGAGAAGGCATTCAACTCGATATCGAGAGACGATTGCTGCTGGTGCGCGGACAATTCGTGGAGACGACCTTCTCGGAGTACGAGCTCATGAAGCTGTTCCTTACGCATCCGGGCAAGGTTTTCAGCCGGGAGGAATTGATTAACGCCATTCGGGGGTTCGACTCGTTCGTAACGGATCGCGCCATCGACGTTCATATCGTCAATCTTAGGAAGAAGATTGAACAGAATCCGAAGGAGCCGAAGCTGATCCGCACCGTATGGGGATTTGGCTACAAATACACGGCTATGACGACGGTAACGTAACGAATATTCATTATAAGTCAAAGGTGTTTCGTCCAAGCGGCGAAGCGCCTTTTTTTAATGCGGGCGGGTACGCTTCTTAACACTTCTAACATCCATCTAAAATTCGTTCCGGCACTTTCCTAATAATTGTGTGGCACGATGTCTATAAGACGAAAGAACGGAAAACAACGGAGTGCGAGGGAGTGTTAGGCATGGCGGAATCCATCGGCTTTCCTGGGCGGCAAGAAGCCATTATGCGGCTGGACATCGCGATCAGCGGGGCGCGCGTATCGGGGAAGCGATTGTTGGTGGCGCTGGTGAATGTGGATCGTTTCTTCCGGGTTAATGCGGCGAAGGGCACGGATTTCGGCAACCGCGTGCTCGAGACCGTGAGCAAGAGACTTTGCGGCAAGACCCTGAAGCATGCGAATGCGACGGTCAGCAAGCTGGAAGGCAATACGTTCCTTGTGATTCTGCATGAGGACGAAGGTGGCCTGCGCCAAGTCGAGGCCGTCAAATACGCGGTGGAGCAGCCCATCGAAGACGAACGGGCCGAGCTATATTTGACCGCGAGCATCGGGGCCGCCTACTATCCGCAAGACGGGCTGACTAGCGAGCAGCTGATCTGCAGGACGGAATCCGCTCTTCATCGGGCCAAGGAGCAGGGGGGCAACCGGGTATTCTTCTACAATCCCGAGGATACGGAACGGCAGAACAGGAAGCTGTCGATCGAATGCGGGCTGAGGCCGGCGCTGTACATGCAACAATTCCAGCTCCGCTATCAGCCGATCTATCGCTTGTCCGATGGCAGGCTAAGAGGCTTCCAAACCTTTATCCGATGGGAGCATCCGGAGCTTGGCGAGCTGGATACGGATGAGTTTCTTCCGATTGCCGAGCAGAACGGGCTCATCGTCCCGATCGGCGAATGGATGCTCCGCGAGGCGTGCAGAAGGCTTCAAGCTCTTACGCCATTCGGGCTTCGCGGACTCATGATGTCGGTTCGGTTATCGGCGCTGCAGCTGGAGGATCCCTCCTTCCCGCATGTCATCCAGACTCTCATTCAGGAACATGGACTGACGCCGGACGCTATCGAGCTCGAGGTGAGAGAACCCGGGCGGATGCAAGCCTCGGAAACTTGTCTAGCTTCCTTAAGCCGCTTGCGCGCGGCCGGCGTCCGAACCTCTATTGTCGATTTCGGGACTGGAGGAGCCTCCTTCCATAACTTAAGCCAGCTGCCGATCCATTGCGTGAGGATCGATCCGTCATTCGTGCGCAGAATCGATCTTCAAGGACCGGAGAAGCATATCGTCGAAGCGATCGTCGGTCTTGCCCATAAGCTGGGGGTGGAGGTCGTAGCGGATGGCGTTGAATACAAGGAGCAGTATGACATGCTGAAGAGCTGGGGATGCCATTACGTGCAGGGACATCTGCTGGGTCGCCAGATGGAGCCGGCCATGATGGAAACGGAAGCGCTGAGCAGCGCGGTCTCGAAGGTGAATTAATCAATAGGAGCTCGTCCGAGCATTCCGATCCGGCTAACGGAGGAAGGCTCGGGCGTTTTTTGTTCCGCGAGTCTTGTATGCATATAGAAGCAAAGGGCTGTCCTCGGGGACAGCCCTTTGCTTCGGCCACGTTATTCAGCTGACTTCCAGATATAGCTTTGTTCCGTCGTTATATTGGAAGATGGCGACGTCGCGTACCATCTCTACGGATTTGATACGTTTCCACTTTTTCCTGAAATCGAAGTCCAATTCCATTTCATGCAATTTATGACCCAGCAGTTCTACAGATGCTGATTGTTCGTTAGGGTAATAGACAGGGACGGAACGATTTTTGAAGGTAATGATTCGCATCATAGTACCATGCACCTCCGGTTGCGTTTTTCCCATTATACCTAGAACATTTTAGCCTCGTATGAAACTGTCGTCAGGATAATGTTACCTTTGCTAATACATTCCTAATAGTTCACATTCAAATTGTCCAGTTTTCAACACCGAGAAGATCGGATGAAGCTAGGAACTGAGGAGCGGAGCGTAGCAGCGCTACGTGAGCACCGGAAGTTCCGGCTGAATCCGATATTCGATGTCGAGAAGGCTTCCTGATATGCTTCGTGATCAAAAGTGGACCTTAAGAGCTGCTGTACGCCCATTTCTTTTTGTAGTAGCCGTGTCCGTAATGATGATTGTAACGGTGCGGCGGATGTGGCGGGTAATAAGGCTGTTGACCAGTCGGCGGGTAAGGCGGCTGCTGCGGATAAGGCGGCTGCCCCGCGTGCTGGTTCGGGTAATGTCCTTGCGGGTAGGGCGGCTGACCTTGCGGATAAGGCGGCTGTCCCGGATATTGACCGTGATGCTGATTCGGGTAAGGCGGGTGCTGCGGATAATGAGGCGGCGGGTAATAGCCTTTCTTGAAGTCGCTGCTGCTCATGAGGTAATGTCCGTATTTGGGTCCCGCAATGGAATGCAAAATGCGTTTAAGCATAGTTGAAACCTCCTTTGGAATGGGTGAAGATGAACGGTGTTAACTATTAATACGTTGTTTGCGGCATGAGGTTTCTCTGCACTCGCCGTATGCCAATAAACTCGACATAGGTCTAGTACGGATGTAAGCTAGGATGAGAGGTGATGCGTGATGAATCGGTTAGCGTCGAAATGGCGCGGCATGGTGGAAGCTTGGCGCGATTATCCGTTGCAGCAAGGCGCCGTTTGGGATGGCCGGTACCGAATCGAACGGCTGCTCGGAATGGGAAGCTACGGCCAGGCTTATGTCTGTCTGGACCTGCAATCGAACGAATTCGTACTGCTGAAGCGCAACAAGCCTAGCAAGGGCGGCGTCGGAATCGAGCTGCTGCGCAGGGAGAGCGCGATCATGGAGCAGCTTAAGCACCCGCAGATCCCAAGGCGTATCGCGTACAGCAAGCGGCGCAGGGACGAAGCGCTCATTATGGAATATGTGGAAGGCTATAACCTGGAGTTTGCGATATATGAGAAGAAAACGGCGTTCACGGCGGAAGAAGCGCTAAGGATGCTGATGCAGTTGATGGAGCCGCTTCGCTATTTGCATGAACAAGGCTATGTGCACCGGGATGTACGCATTCCGAACGTGCTGCTAAGGGGTGGCGCGCTTCATCTTGTCGACTTCGGATTGGCCTGCCGGATTGGCGAGCAGCTGCCTCCAGGGCTTCGCGATGCCCTCGGCGAAGGCAGCGGCTTGGCGAGAGACAGCGCGGCCGCCGTCAAACGGCGAATGAGAGGCGCTCATCCTTCCAGCGATTGGTTCGGTCTGGGGCATCTGTTCTTGTTCGTGATGTATTCGGGCTATGAGCCTCCCGAAGGAGCCGAAGAAAAATCGTGGATGGAGGAGCTGCGGCTGCGGCCCGAGATCGAACATTTTGTAGGGAAGCTGCTTCAAGACGAAGCGGCCTGGACGACGACGGAGCAGTGCAGGCAAGAGCTTTCCGCGCTGCTTGATCGGCTCTAGACCCTATTAGGCAAGGGATGATGGCCAGCAGGCGTTGTTACGGTCCTGCTGGCGGGATCCAGACGTAGTGCACGAGCGCGATCAACGCCAGATGCAGCGGATAGAAGCTCCTCCATATGAACCGAGGAACGCGGACGCGATCCATGCTCCTCATGAGGTCCGGCAGATAGACGATCCAGATCGTCGCGAGCAGACTGAACAGCTGCAGCACCCAGCCTTTGTAGAAGACGCTGGCGATATTCAGAATCAAATGCAGAACAACGTACAGCTGCGGCTGCGCATAGCGGAAGATCAAAGCGAGCAGCAGCGCATAGGCGCCGTAGTCGAACGGAATGGCTTCCAGCAGCACGAGCATCGCTGCCGTAATGGCGAAGCCGACAGCCGGCTTGGTTGAAAAACGGTCCAGCAGAATAAAGGTCAGCAAACAGAAAAACAAAGTAGCGACGACATTGAGCTCCGTGACATGAAACGCGAGCATATACGGAATTTGGGAGATAACCGCAAGCAGCCCGAGTCTCGTCAAATATTTGGTCGCGTCGCGCGTTCGGAAGTACCCTATAACAATAGCATACACATAAAATGGTAAAGCGAAACGTCCGATAATCCGCCAGATGGGATCGTCGGGAAACCATACGGCTCCGATATGGTCGATGAGCATCGTGAGCATGGCGAGAAACTGGATGGCAATCACCTGCGCTTTGTTAGCTTATGGATTGCCTACAGTATAACACATGCCTTGTCTTGCCGGAGAATGCCGGACGCGCTACAATCCCGCGTTTTTCTTGAGCCTCGCTGCGATCTCCATAAATTCTTCCTGCGAGATGCCAGGCGCGAATTCCTCCGGAAGCTCCGCCAAATCCGGCATCGGCGCGCCTTCCGGCGAGCCTTGAATGACCTCCAGCTTCGCCCCCGTCTGCGGATTCTGTCCGCTCCAGATGAGCACCACGTCCTTGTAATCATGAGGGCTGAACGTATACAGCTTGTTGCCGAGACCCATGGCCTCGTATTTGCGCGCGGCCTCGAACTGCTCGTTGCTTAGGTTCGGAATCGGAATCAGCTTCTTGATATCGACTCCGGTCGCCATCTCCAGAGCCTTGGCATACGCGAGCACGTGGACGCCGCCGCGCACGAGCAGGAAGCCGATCAAGGCGCGCGCGGTCGGATGGTCGGTCATTTCGTATACGCGCATCTTATGGGTGCGCGCTCCGCATTCCAGGAAGAAATTGTGGAGCAGGTCGAGCACCAGGTTGCCGCTGCTGAACACGTAGTCTCCAGCCCACGGTTTGCCCATGGAGTCGCCGGCCAGAGCGGTTTGCGCGTTCTGTATGAAGAAGTAGCTGTTCCGTTTGTTGACGCCTTCCCGAAGCGGCGCCGAGTCCGGGTCTCCGGGCTTGGTCGTGCCGGTCAGCACCATGTTGATCGTCGTGGCGACGAGCTCGACATGCCCAAGCTCCTCGGCGGTAATGCTCGCGACCAGGTCGTAGAAGGGCTTCAGCTTCTTCTTCCCCCTGAAGTTGAAGGACTGGAAGAGATAATTGTTAAGCGTGGACATCTCGCCGAATTTGCCGCCCATCAGCTCCTGAACCGCGGCTGCCGCGTTGGCGTCGGCGTAAGGGGATTCTGGCAGCTCGATCAGCAGTCTGTTTTGCCTTTGAAACATCGATCGCTTCACCTCGTTTCTTGGTCAAGACGCAGGTCTCCCATGGCTATGCTTCTACATAGATAGGTATGCGGGAGGAGCGTTCGGCAGACCGGATGAGCATTCGGCGTTCCTATAGCAGAGCTTGCGCGCGGTGAATAGGAGGGAGGGGAATGCCTCATAATAATGCAGGTTTCAAAAATAATGAACCTCAAGGAGGCCCTACCATGAATCAGTTCCAATCGAACAGCGCGACAGGCCAAATCGAAAGCCTCGTTCAGCAGCTGATCCAGCAAACGCAGCAAGCTTCCGCCCAATATCAACAGCTGCTGCAGCAGGAGCAAGAGAACGCGGCGCTCCTTCAGCAAATCGCGCAGCGCGAGCAGCAAGCGGCCCAAATTATCCAAACGGCGCTGCAAGGACATCAAACAGCGGTTCAACAGATGCACAACATCCAGAATCTCTGCAACCAAATTTCCCAATCCGCGTTGACGCAGTCTTCCGCGTATATGCAGAACCAAAACAACGTCAATACAACGGGATACGGCAGCTACCGCCAATAACACATAACGCAAAACAGCACCCCCTGCTTCCTCGATAGAGGAGCAGGGGGTGCTTGCGTGAGCAGGCTGGTTAATCCGCGGAAAGGGTCTTGAGCGGTCTCTCGGCAGGCCCTTCCAGCACCTCGCCCGTGATCGAGAAGCGGGAGCCGTGACAAGGGCAGTCCCAGGTTCTCTCTCCGTCGTTCCATTCAACCTCGCAGCCCATATGGGTGCATGTCGTATCGACGATATGCAGCTTGCCCTCCGGATCCCGATAAGCACCTGCCCGCCGTCCGTGCAGACTGACGGCAGCCCCTTCGTCCTGGGCCAAATCTTCGGGCTTGCGATGCACCATCTCCACTTTGCCGCTGATAAGATGCTTCGCCACGTCGAAATTGTCGACGACCAGGTTTTTCAGCGTCTTAACCGACAAGGAACGCGAAGGGGCAAACAGCTCCGCGTAAGGGTTGTCGCGCTCTTGGATCAGGTCGCGAATGATCAGCGCAGCGGCCGTGCTGGTGGTCATGCCCCACTTCTTGAAGCCGGTCGCGATATAAACATCCGGCGTGCTCTCCGTTATGCGGCCGATATAAGGGAGCTTATCCCCGGTCACCAAATCTTGCGCCGACCATCGATACGATATTTCCTGGAGCTCGAAGTGCTGCGCCGCGAAGTGCTGCAGCGCTTCGTAATGGTTGATCGTGCAGACGCCTTGTCCCGTCTTGTGGGTCTGTCCGCCAATGATCAATAGCTGAGAGCCGTCCGCGCCAGTCGCGCTGCGAATGGAGCGACTCGGTTCTTCCGCGCTAATATACATGCCTCCCGGATAATCGATCGCGCCTTTCACGCCGAGAGCGTAGGAGCGCTCCGCATGCATTCTCGCGAAGAAGAAGCCGTATCCGTCGTAGAAAGGAAAGTGCGAGCAGATGACGACGCTGTTGCAGGTAATTTGGCGGCTGTTAGCCGTCGTGACGACAGGCCGTGCGTCGTGTCGAATATCCGTCGCGGTCGTATGCTCGTAGACTTTGCCGCCGGCCTCGACGAACTTCCGAAGAAGGGCGCTCAAATATTGCAGCGGGTGAAATTGCGCCTGCTCCTTCATGACGACGGCCGCTTTGGCCGGAATATTACTCAGAGGAATGCGGTCAACGTACGCTCCGGGAATGCCCAGTCTCTCGTAAGCCGACATTTCGTCCTGCAGCTTCTGCAAGTACGAGTCGTCATTCGTGTACACGTATGCATCCTGCACGGAGAAGCCGCATTCGATCGCATGCTCACTGGCCGTGCTCCGGATGAACTGAAGCGCGTCCCGGTTGGCTTGGTAATACAGACCGGCTTTTTCGTAGCCTTCCTGTTTCATGAGCTGGTCGTAGATAAGGTCATGCTGCGCGGTAATTTTGGCGGTCGTATGGGCAGTGGTCCCGTTAAACAGCGTGCCGGCCTCCAGCAGCGTGACGCGATAACCGGCCTTCGTTAACAAGTAACCTGCCGTGATGCCGGAGATGCCTCCCCCGACCACTACGATATCGGTATCCGCATCCTCCTCGAGCTTCGGATAGGAGGGAAGTCCCCCAATGGATTGCGTCCAATAGGGCTCGGGATATGTAGGTAATGATGGAATGTTGGCCATGCGTATGCTCCTTCCGCAATTGTTTATCCTTTCTTTTCTTCCCTAAAAAAGGAAAACTATTCGAAAAAGCGCCCATGTCGTAGAAATGTGCGCCGCGATGGCGTTCAATCCGATTCGTTGGCCTCGCGGACCCAAGGGTACCGGTGCCGGACCGCGGCTTGCAGCGTGTCCTCGATATCCGAGAAGCGGAGCAGCAGCCTTGTGAGCTCCAGATAGGAGAAGGGGGTGCCGGACACGCTCGCGATCCGCTCGACGTAAGTCTTCAAAGAAGGCAAATGCAAGCCCAGAAGCGTCTTGCCGGTTCGATCGCGCACATAGACGGAATCCGGCACGGCCAGCGTCATCGCGTCCTCTTCGAGCTCGTCCGCCAAATAACGTTCGAACGGGGCGTCCAGCTGGAGGAACAGGGTCTTGCTCCAGTCGGCGCCTTGGATTCCCGTCAATAGGAGCCAGTCAGGGAATAATTCACCGGTCTCGTCATTCTGCGAATAGTAGACGGATATTTTGTTCACGGGCGGATCGATCCTTTCTTGGGTGATGCGTTTCGGGTCTGCTGGTATAGCTGATGAAGCAAGCGGCTTGTCAGCTCCGAGTATGCCGAATCCTGCCCGAGGGAGCTGCGGTCCGCAAGCCTTGCGCGGAGACGGCGGTCCTCATGTTCTTGACGGATTCGTCCGGCAATGCGATCAAGCCTTCTCCGAGCGAAGGAAAGCGGAACATCGAAGGCTTCGGCGACTAGCCGCAAATCATGCGGCTGCTGCTGAAGATGGGCGAAGGCACGCAGCATATGGAGCGGCATGGCGCTGTACAGCTGGAACAGCCCGGCTTGCGTTTCCTGCAGTGCGACGAAGGACGAAGGCATCTGCAGCTGATTGCCGGCGTGAAGAGCGGGATGGCTGAGCTCGTGGAAAAACGCCAGCTTCTGCTGAAGCTTGTCCATATGGATGTTCAAGAAAATCAAGCAGTCGCCATCTTCATCGTACATCACCTTCGTCTCGCCTTCCGTATAAGCGATATGCGCGCCGAATAGGGCGGCGATGCGGTCCCAATCCTCCAAGTCCCCAGGCAGATTAAGCCCATCCCCCTGGAATTTATCCTGAATCCATAGCTCCAAATCCGATGGCCGATACAGCTCGAAGTTTAAGGGCTCCATCCTCGACCTCCATTTGTCGAATGTACGTTCGTGTTTATGCTGAAAAATAAAACCCTTCGAGGGTTTTATTCCTTCTCCTTGAGCGCTTCGCGCTCCTTGCGCCGTTTCTCCTTGAAAGCGCGGAACATCTCGAGCTCGCGCTTCAAGTGCTCCGCCTCTTCCTCGTCGATTTCCTCCGGCGGTCCGCCGAGATAAGCGATATAAACGCCGGCTTCGGGATCGCGCGGCGCCGATGCGGATGAGCGGGATTCGGCAGGGAGGCCATGCTCGCCGGCCGCCGGTTGGCTGCCCGCTTGCTCGGGGTTATCCGAGAGATCCAGCAAATAATCGGCGTTCGTATGCAGCGCGTCGACGAGCGCCGCCAGCGTCTCGTGCGGCGGAGCGCTTCGCCCTTGCTCGTAATTGCTGATCGCGGCCTTCGTCAGGTTAACCTTCAGCGCGAGCTGCTCTTGGGTGAGCTTATGATGCTTTCGGCGTTCCGTTAACCGATCGGCTCTGAACACGTTGATCTCTCCTTAAGTTTTACGAAGTAAAACACTTCGAAAGCATAGGCTTAGTTTTACGAAGTAAAACACTTCGAAAGCATAGGCTTAAGTTTTGCGTAAGCAAAACTTACTTCGAAAGCGTAGGCTTCGTTGCTAGTACAAGTTTATTGTACTTTACGATCGCGATATTGCCAAGTATGTACAAGTTCTTTGTATTTTCTTCTTGACATGTTCGGAGCATGTCCCTAAAATGAGGATCAAGAGTACAAGAATCTTGTACAACAATTTCAAGAGCAGGTGGAGTCATTCCAAGTTTATACGAATTTACAGCGACAAGAGAGAGGGTGGAAACATGTCAGGAAATGCGGGACCTGTACTTTCGGAAATCCGTGAACGGGTTGTCCGGGTAGAAACGAAAATGGATGACATAACCGAAACCAAAGAGATAGCCAAATTGGCAGCAAGAGAAGCGGCGGAAGCTTTGCAGAGCGTAAAGGCCGCACAGCAAATGCTGCTTGATGTGCAGGACAACCAAAAGTGGTTATGGCGCGTTGTGATCGGCGGGGTAGTAGCGGCCATCATCTCGTTTATTCTGAAAGGGGGCTAGCGACGTTAAACCAGCTTATAATTAATGGTGTAACCTAAAAGATATTCGACATTGTCGAAAAAGACAAGGAGGGAAATTACGCAATCGAAGGTTGACGACCAGAAGAGAGGATATTCTTGGCGAAGAGCTTTATTAATAGGCGTTTCGACAAAATTACCTGGGAAATGATAGCCGAAAAACCGGTTTTGACAGAGCTGGGAGCCTTCCGCGGTAAGGGGAATTGGCGAATTACGTTCTGGCCTGATCCCCACAGCTGGTCTATATTTTCAGCGTTTGACGCTCTGCATCTACCCATACTTCTCTCCTAGACGTGCATAAACTAGAGTATGCAAGATAGAGAGGAGGATCCACATGTCCGCCAACTTACAAGTCAGCCATAACAGACGCAGAGGGAACAACGTAGCCGGAGCCATGAACGGCCGCCGCAAGCATCATCATCATCACCATCATAGAAGAGACGATTTCGCCGTAGAAGGGATTCAAGATGCGGGTCGCGTGCTCGGAGCGAGGTTCAACGATCTTCGGAAGCGCTGCAAAGCTCGCAGACTCGTAGCCGCGATTCGCCATTGCGACGCCAGAACCATCCATGATTTGTTCGGCCATCATTGCAGAGTGGTTTGTTTCTTCAAAAGACCAGGCTACGATTGCGTGAAGCTAAGCTGCAGCTTCGACAGAGGCGCTGCGGTTGTGACGTTCGACATTTGCGTGAGAAGCTTGAACAGGGGATGCGGCTGCGGCTGCGGTTTTTAATCAATAGAAAATAGCCGCTCATCAAAAAAACAGTCCGCGCTGTTATCGACAGCGCGGACTGTTTTTTCTCACCACAATCGAATTTATAAGTTTTCAAGTATTCGAAAACCGAAATTCGATTTGGCGATAAATCCTACCTCATGCTTACGAAGCGAGTTTGCTTAGCAAACTTTCAGGTCGCTCATCTCTGAAAGGCCGAGGGTAGAGTATTTCTCATACAAGCTGGAGCAGCTTCTTCATGACGTCTATGTAGTACCGGTTATCCCGCGGCACGAACAGGCTGGCTCGCACCACGCGCGTGCTCGGACGAAGCCCGATCGCCCCCGATGAATCCGGGGCTCCCGTCTCCATCGGCTCGTCCGTCAACTCGATGCCGTGAGCGAGCAGCTCTTCCTGCTTACCATCGAATAAGGCGAGAAGCTCCGCGATCTCCGCCTCGTACACGCCGGCCACTTCCTCCGGCTGCAAGCGTAAGGCTGTTAAAGGCACATCGCGGACGAGGGCGAACACGTCGCTGACCTCCCGGTCGATGAAGAGCTTACCGTTTACGGTGCCTTCGTCTTCCTCCCTTATCTGTCCGAGCGGAAGCAGCTCGTCGAAGTCCGCCGTCACGCCAATCTCTTCTTCCAGCTCGCGGATGGCGTCACGGAGCGTCTCTCCCGCGGTCAGATGCCCGGCGACCGTGATGTCGAAGCAACCGGGATTCGTGTCCTTGACGAGCTGGCGCAGCTGGAACCGCACCAGCTGGCGATCGCCATCGCGATGCGCCAGCCAGCAGTGGAACGAACGATGCCAGTAGCCCTTGGCGTGCGTCTCCGCCCGCGTCGCGGTGCCGAGATGGCGCAGCTCCTCGTCGTAGATGTCGAACAGCTCTTCGTCAGACATCGGCCGCGGCCTCTAGCTGAGAGGTGCAATGCTTGCAGCGGGTTGCTTTGATCGGAATTTGGGACAAGCAGTACGGGCACTCTTTTTCCGTCGGCTCGGCAGGCGTCTCATCCTTGTCTTCTTTCTTGCGGCGCAAAGAGTTAAGCACCTTAACGAGCATGAAAATACAGAACGCGACGATCATGAAATCCAATACGACGTTAATGAATTGGCCGTATTTGATCGCGGCTGCGGTTTCTTTGTCAGCATCTGATAATGTGCTTATATCCACCAAGTAAAACTTCAAATCTTTAAAGTTCACCTCGCCAAGCAAAGCCCCAATCGGCGGCATAATCACGTCGTTGACAAGCGAAGTGACGATCTTTCCGAATGCGCCGCCGATAATGACGCCGACGGCCAGATCGACAACGTTTCCTTTCACGGCAAACTCTTTGAACTCTTGCAGCATTTTCATCGTATGAGGCCTCCGTTTTTCAATCCTTACCCTATGATCTCTATTATGAACCCAATCTAGCACGGATATACGAGAATCGCAAGTCTCAAGGACTTTGGAACTACTTCATGTTTTTACAAAAAACAACAGAATCCAGCTCGAATAAAAAAGGATTTTTTGGTAAATTGTCGAACTCCCTTATACGTTGGACTATTAAGTGGGGGAGGGGTCAGAAGAAAATGGATCATAGCGTATACGGCAACCCCTACTATCTGCTGCTATCCCTAGCGGTTATGTGCTTTGCTTCCTATACGGCGCTGAGCATGGTCGAGCCTCTGAGTGCTAAAGTACCACGCCATGCCAAACTTTCTATGCTGAGTGCCGCTTCGGTGTTCAGTCTGGGACTTTGGACGATGCATGTCGTCTCGCTGCTCGCGTCGGATCGTATATTAACCTTGGATTGGACGACGGTCGCCGCGTTTGTCGCCGGCGTTCTGATGACGTTCGGGGCACTATGCGTCTTTCATCTAGCTCCTCGAAAAACCTTAATCAACGAAGGAATCACCGCCGTTTTATACGCTAGCGCTTCTCTATCCATGCACCATATAACCATTCTGTCTGGCCAAATCCAATATTATGACGTCCAGACGCAAGGGGCCATTCTTTCATTTGCAGTAAGCATCGCGGGAGCTTTTGCCGTCATTGTCCTGCTTCGCAAAAAACTCGCTTATTCTAAAATTCTCGGCAGCATTATATTTGGCGTATCCAATTTAGTCATGCACCAGATTAGCATTCACTCGATTACGATTCAGTATCGCGAATTAATGACAACGGAGCGTTTCAACGAATATTTGCTGCTGCTGGCTTTCGTGCTGGGACTAGCGACGCTATTGATTATTAGCTTTAGCCTGACGTCCTGGTTTAGCGCCAAGAAGCTGGCGGACATGGACGGCAGATACAAGCTGCTTGTCGAGAACTCGATGGATACGATTGCCCTGATCAAGGATGGCAAATGGGAATACGTGAACCCGTCGGGCATCCGCATGTTCGAGGCGGCCGGAGAAAGCGACCTGCTGGGACGCTGCGTGTTCGAGCGGTTGGAGGAGAAGCATCGCGGGACGTTCAGCCGCTTGTGTCAGGCTGACATGCCGGAAATCGAGGCGGTAAAGCCCGTGGAGCTGGAATGGACGACATTGGGCGGGAAGCGCATTTTTACGGAAACGGTGAGGACGCTCACCGCGTTAAGCGGCTCGCCGATCGAGCAGGTCATTATCCGGGATATCTCCGAGCGCAAGAAAAACGAAGAGCTGCTGATCCAAGCCGAGAAGCTGTCCATAGCGGGAGAACTGGCCGCGGGCATCGCTCACGAAATCCGGAATCCGCTGACGTCGCTCAAAGGCTTTATGCAGTTAATAGCGACCGGGCGCGTCCAAAATAACCGCTACTTCGGCATCATGAACGCCGAGCTTGCCCGGATCGAAACGATTGTCAGCGAGCTGCTCATGCTCTCCAAGCCGCAAGCTTACGACTATGCGTACATCGATCTCCGCAAGCTGATGAAGGAATCCGTAGCAGGCTTAGTCATGCTCGCCAAGCAGCATCACGTTCGCATCGACTATGCGCAGGATGGGGGGCAGCTTTCGTTGTGGGTGCTGGGAGTCGACATCCAGCTCCGTCAGGTGCTCTCTAATCTCATAAAAAACGCCATTGAATCGATGCATAGCGGAGGAATCGTTCGCATTCGGCTGCTCTTGGAGAACGACGGCATGATCGTCATCCGCATACAGGACGAAGGGATCGGCATTCCGCAGGAGCAGCTCGCGAGGATCGGCCAGCCGTTCTATACGACCAAGGAGAAGGGGACGGGGCTTGGCCTCATGGTGACTTACAAGATCATCGAGAATCACGATGGACAGATTACGGCGGAGAGCGAGCCGGGCATTGGCACGACATTCAGCATCAGGCTGCCTAATCGGAAGCCGACGGGGGAGCAGGGCATCTCGCATAGCCTTAACCGGAAGCTGCTCGGATAACTCATTCAGTTGCGAAGTCCGATTCATTATGTTATATCTCTATTATACAAACATACGTTCTTGATAATGGGCGTCATGGAGGAAATAGAGATGGCAGAACCGCTTAAGCTGATGTACGACGGAACGTTTCTGGAGCAGTTCGGCGCGCGGGTGCAAGGAGCTTGGCCGCCGTTCGATCCGGCAGCGTTCGTGGAGAGAGCGCGCAGGGACGATTGGGAGCAGCTTGAGCTGAAGCCGCGCATCCGCAGAATTACGGAGGCGCTTGGCGCGTCCTTGCCGACAAATTACCGGGAAGCGCTCGATATCTTGTACCGGATCGATGAAGAGTGTATAGGTTTTCCGTACTTGTTTTTCCCGGATTTCGTGGAAGTCTACGGGAGAGGGGAGCAGGATTGGGAGCGCTCCATGGAGGCGCTGGCCCGATTCACGCAGCGCTCCTCGGCGGAATTCGCCGTCAGGCCGTTCATTCTGGAACGTCCCGAGCGGATGATTCCGCAGCTTCTCGAATGGGCGGAGCATCCTAACGAGCATGTGCGGAGACTCGCGAGCGAAGGCTCCCGGCCGCGCCTTCCGTGGGGACAGGCTTTGCCGATATTCAAACGCGACCCGTCGCCGATGCTTCCGCTGCTCGAGAAGCTGAAGGCGGATCCGTCGCTTTACGTTCGCAAGAGCGTGGCGAACCATCTGAACGACATCGCCAAGGATCATCCCGATCTTGTGGTCGAGCTGGCGGAGAAGTGGAAGGGAACGAGTCCGCTGACGGATTGGATTGTCCGGCATGCGTGCCGAACGTTGATCAAGAGGGCGGATCCCCGCGTGATGGCATTGTTCGGATATTCGGAGGCGCTGCCCGATGACAAGCAAGGCCAAGCTTTGGTCGATAGCGCGGATTTGCTGCTGTCCGCCCATGAATTGCCGATGGGCGGCGAAGCCGAGCTCCAGTATCGTATTCAGTTGGCTGGAGAGCCAGGTTTAATCGGAGATAAGAAGCTGAAGCTCCGTATTGAATACGGCATCGATTTCGTGAAGGCCGGGGGCAAAACGTCGTTAAAACGATTTCTCCTGTCGGACCGCGAATTCGCGATCAGAGAGCTCGTGAAGGGGACCCGGATTCACCGTTTTGCGGACTTGACGACAAGGAAGCATTACGAGGGACGACATGCCGTTACGATATGGGTTAACGGCGTAGAGGTTGCGAGAACAGAGTTGACACTCGTCCGCGCGGGCACGGAAAGCTAGCTATTTGTTTGTTAAATGGAAGAAGGGGCGTCCTTCAGTCATCGAACGATGACTGAAGGCCAGCCCCTTCTTGCTTGTTACTCTTTATTGCTGCCTTTATGACGCCGCGGATGCTGCATATGAGCTTCCGGATCGTCGTCATCGTCATGCGGCGTAAGGCGAGGGTCCGTGTGTCCCTCGTGGTGATTATCGAATTCAAGCTCGACTTGCTTCCACTCGGTATTCCCGAGAATAGGGTCCGCCGGGAATACGTCTCCGCGCTCCAGCCGTTCGTCGCGGCCCCACTCGTTGCGGTAGACGCCATCCGCTTCGACGCGCTCGCCTGAGATAGGTTCCATTCGTTTATCTTCGCTCATGATGCCAATTTCCTCCTCACACTGTCTTCGGAAAAGCGGTTGCCGTCACAAGCCGTGCTTCGGTACCGCTGCGCGATCGGCCTCCGATTGCAGCGCGCTGGCTTTCTCTTTGCTCGCGAGATGCTGATCGGCCAGCGATTGAGCCTTGCTTGCCGCCCTCTGGCGATCGGATGCATGTTTGCCGGACATGGGCTATCGCTCCTTTTTTTGCGGGAATAATGATGATCTTGCGCTTGGAAGATCGGCATTAGTGTGCCACGCGAGGAAGGAAGTTATGAGTGCGTTGCGTTACAGTAAACGAAGCTCGCAGGAAGGACAATTCGCGTCTTGCTCCGTGACCTCGGCGCCGCAGCCGGGACAAGGCTCGCGGAAGGCGGCCGGAGGCTTGCTCGCCGATGAGGCGTCGTTATGTGACGAGGCTGGAGTCGATTCATTCGGCGAGCCGCCGGCGCGAAGATGGGCCGGCGTGCCGAAGATCGTCTCCACGATATCCCGCAGCATGCGGGACTCTTCGTTATCGCTGGAGGCCGCTCGGATGAAGAGGAACATGACGCCAATAAGCGCGGCGGCCAGCAGCAGGACAAGCGTCGTCGCCCCGATATCGACCCAGGCGTTAAGTGGTACGGCTGCGGCAATCAGGGAATGATGGGGCATCCGTCAACACCTCACCCGTTAATCTGGTAACGGCTCTCGAGCTTCTTGCCTCCGAACCACATGACGAGCACCGCCGTAATGGAGACGAAGATGCGCCAAGGCTCGTCGACCAGATTGCCGATATCGAAGCTGATCAGGGCGATCACGAAGATCATGACCGCCTTGCCGAGGACGGTCGCGAGGAGGAACGTGTGGAAAGGCACTTTGCTTAACCCCGAGACGACCGTAATGACGACGGATGGCGTGAACGGGAAGCAGGCGAGCAGGAACAAGGGCGTGAACCCTTTGCGCTCGATCCAATTGAAGAATCGCTCCGACTTCGGGAACCTTCTCATTAGACGCGTCTTGAAGTTACGGCCGAGCGATCGGCAGATGAGAAAGACGCAGATGGCGCCGGCCGTAACTCCGATCCATGAGAACAGAAAGCCGAAGCCCAGTCCGTAAATGTTGGCGTTCGCCGCAATAATGAGGATCAGCGGCAGGAACGGCAGGAACGATTCCACAAAAGGAAGAAGGAGACCGGGCAGCGGTCCGAATTGCGAGTAGCTCTCGAGCGTCCGCTGAATGCTGTCTACATCCATTTCTTTCAAATTCGTAATCCAGTCTTGCAGTTGACTCATGAATTAGTGTACCCCGCTCTGCTTAAGTGTCGAATAATACAAGCCGATTAAGCCGAATAGAATGGCGCTCGTCCAGAATACCGACGTTTCGCCGCCCCATAGCGCGATGACGCCCCCGATAACGGGGCCGATCATAACGCCGATTCCTTCGAAGGTGGACAGGAGCCCCCATCCGATGCCTTCTTGCTTAGGTGGTACGTATGTAGCCAGCATGGCGTTCCAGGTTGGCAGAATCGCGGCATAAGACAAACCAAGTGCTGCCGCAATAACTAAACAATACCAAAAGGAAAGCCCCCACGCCAGTAGATACAGACCTGCGGCGAAAGAAACAAATCCGAGCACAAGGAACAAACGGCTGCCTCCGAATCGATCCGATAGCTTGCCCATCGGAATCATGCCTCCGACGGCGAATACTCCTCCCGCGGTTAGCAGAATGGAGTACTGCGCGCCCGACATGCCGAGCTCTTCGCTGGCGAAGGTGGGCAATATCGGGATCAGCATGCTGGCCCCCGTCGTTTGCAGGATCATGCCCGGCAGCAGCTTCCTCATGGCGCCGATTCTATCCTTCAGGGCAGACAGCTGCTCCCTGAACGGAATTCGCTGAATGGAGGCCATTTGGCCTTTGCGCATGAAGAAGGAAAGCACGACGGCGAGCACAGAGAGAAGGATGAGCAGCAGATAGGTAAGGTCCGAGCTGTAATCGAGCAAAATATTGCATAGGATCGGGCCGCTTCCGAGACCGAACAGCCAGATCGTGTACAGATAACCCATCTGGGTCGCGCGATGCTCCTCCGAAACTTTGGTCAGGCAGACGATCCAGATCGGAGACATGCCGATTCCATAGATGGCGGCCGCGCCGATGAACATCCAAGGAAGGTCGGCGAACTGCAGGGCATAGACGCCGGCGAGAGCGATGATCAGGCTGCTCTGCACGATGAGCCGGGGAGAGAAGCGGTCGAGCAAATAACCGATCGCGATCTTCAGCAAGGTATCGGTAATGTAATGCGCGGAGATCGCGACGCCGATTACATCCGGAGATAGGCCCAGCGTCTTGGCACCGTAAATCGGCAGCAAGCTGGCTAGAACGGCGCCTCGCACAAACTCGACGATGAACAGAATGAACGATAGGAGCCTCATATCGGCTCCCATCCAATGTTTCTGACGTATGCTCACGTATGAAACTCCTTTGTCGAAACGGACTGGACTTAAAAGAGTGATGCATGATTTATTATACGCAAGTTGGATACAATATCCAAAATAATGGTTTGAGCTGCCGTGGCCGATGACGGATTCGCGCTCGGCTGGAGCCTGCGGATGTGCAGTCGGCTGTTCATCAAGCGCAAAGGGTCGTGAACGAGCTCGAGCATGCGGTCGACGAGCGTATCAAGCTGACTGGCCACGAAAGCGGCGCCTTTGGACTGCAGATATAACGCGTTCCGCTTCTCTTGGCCAGGGACGGGACGGTAGATGAAGGCAGGCAGCTCTGCCGAGATCGCCTCGGCGAGCGTAATGCCTCCGGGCTTCGTAACAAGACTGTCGGAGAGAGCCATTAGCTCATGGATTTCGTTCACATAGCCGAACGTGCGAATCCGAGAGGAGTGCTCGCCCGAGATCGAATCGTCGACGGCTGTCTTCAGCTCATCGTTGTGACCGCATACCAAAGTGATTTGGGCGACGGACGACCTGCTAAGTATGTTCTCGCACATCTCCTGGATATGAGGCATTACACCTTGAGCGCCCGCCATGATCAGGATCGTCGGCTTACTGGAGTCGAGCCCGTATTTGACATACAGCTCCGGCGAAGGCTTTGCCTCCTTAAAGCCTTTTTTGAGCGGGATGCCGCTGACCTTGATCTTGTTGTGGGAAATGCCAAGCTGCTTCAATTCGGCCCGCAAATCCTGCGTTGGGACATAATAACGGTCGATGCCGGGGTGTACCCATCGGCAGTGCAGGTCGAAATCCGTCATCACGACATAGGAAGGGATACGATGGCCTTGCCTCTGCAGCTCTTGCGGCGCGAATAGCGGGAAGGTGTACACGACGGCATCGGGCTTCTCCTTCGCGAGGAGCTGCCGAACCTTCTGTCTGCCGAAGGAATGGAGCCAGCTTCCGAACAGCGAGTTATGCTTCATCGGCTTGGTGATGTCGTACATCCACCCGTACAGATAAGGGAGATGCGTGTAGCTCTTCTGATAAAATCGTCTCGTCATCTCGTTGATCCAGGGATGGGATTCGGCCATCAGATCGTACGTGACGATGTGCTGTTTGTCATGACCGAAGTCCGAATAGGCTTCTTGCAGCGCTTTGGCGGCTTGAATGTGCCCCTCGCCGTAAGAAGCGTACACGATCAGCAGCTTAGGCGAGCGGTAATGGGGTTGTTGAAGCATGCCACACCTCCTGGCCCTAGTTTAATTATGTTTTGTAAAACGGATGTGATTTTGATTTGAATCCTTTATATTATTTTTGTGGAGGAATTGTAATATTCCGATGAAGGAGAGATGAGGAAATGAAGTACGCGTTTCTGGGCCGATCCGGCCTGAAAGTAAGCAAGCTTTGCCTAGGCACCATGAATTTCGGCGTCGATACCGAGGAGAAGGAGGCGTTCCGCATCATGGATGCGGCGCTGGACGCGGGCATCAACTTCTTCGATACGGCGAATATCTACGGCTGGGGCGAGAACGCCGGCCGCACGGAAGAAATTATCGGCAATTGGTTCAAGGAAGGCGGCGGGCGCCGCGAAAGAACGGTGTTGGCTACTAAAGTGTATGGCGACATGCACGATCCATATGACGGTCCGAACAGGGAGCAGGGACTGTCCGCTTACAAGATCCGCCGTCATCTGGAGGGCTCGCTGAAGCGGCTTCAGACGGACCACATCGAGCTGTACCAGATGCATCACGTGGACCGCAACGTCCATTGGAACGAGCTGTGGAGCGCCTTCGAAACCGCGCAGACGCAAGGGAAGATCGGTTATGTAGGATCCAGCAACTTCGCGGGCTGGGACATTGCCGTGGCTCAAGGCGAGGCGAAGGCGAGAGGCTCGATCGGTCTCGTGTCGGAGCAGCATAAATATAATCTGCTCTGCAGACTGCCGGAGCTCGAGGTGCTGCCGGCTTCGGAGGCGCTCGGACTCGGCGTCATCCCGTGGAGCCCGCTCGACGGCGGACTGCTCGCCGGCAATCATCGCCGCAGCGGCGGCGGCCGCCGAAGCGGGGACGAGAAGCGCATCGAGAAGCATCGCGGCCAGCTCGAAGCTTACGCCAAGCTGTGCGACGAGCTTGGCGAGCCGGAGGATCTGGTGTCGCTCGCGTGGCTCCTGCATCAACCGGCAGTTACGGCTCCGATCATCGGCGTCCGGACGCTGGAGCAATTCGAGCGCTCCCTCCGCGCCGTCGAGCTGAAGCTGGACGAAGCGACGCTGGAGCGCATCGACGAGATCTTCCCGGGACCGGGAGGCGACGCTCCGAAGGCTTATGCTTGGTAGGGTGAGCGGGGAGGGGTGGCTCAAGTTGGGCGTACGATCTCTGCTATAGTTTTTTTCAATGGCGTGTAGAAATAAAACAGCCACTCTAAGGGAGTGGCTGAAACTCTTTATAGCACGACTGTTGGATTGGTATTCTGACTTACGGCATTAAGTGTTTCTGTTACTTGTGCAGAATTTGCCGCCGTTACTTCAAACTGAGGGATAAACTCGTTAATTTTGCAAATACTTATATATATATCAGTAAATCCAAAAGAAATAAATCCAAAATTCGTAGCAATTTGTTTGGTGCCATTCTCCATATGAAGGATTTCGTCGTCTATGACTCTTCTAATCGTTCCAAATACCTGAGTTTGATTATTCTCCCCTTCAAAAACCGTACTGAAAAAGTTATCAAATCTTTTTAACTGCTCCGCCATTCCTTTCACGCAATCACAGCAATCCGACATAGTGATCATCTCCTTTGAGTGTTTTCTCTGCATTATATGAAGCGGATCAAGTGGTTGTCCCGGCGAAAGAACTATGAAAAACGCTATGAATCTATTAAAAATACTACTAAGCAGCAAAACGAAACAGCCCGAGCTGACAAGCAGCTCGGGCTGTTTATATGGGAAGGGTGGATCAAATAAGCAAATTAAAGAGTACCGGGTCTTTGTTCAGCTCGACGAACTGAAAGCCCTTCTTCTGCATCCGATCGACGAGCGGGGCGTAATCCTCGCGATGCTTCAGCTCAATGCCGACGAGCGCAGGACCGTTGTCTTTGTTCGATTTCTTCGTATATTCGAACCGCGTAATATCGTCGTTCGGACCGAGCACCTGATCGAGAAACTCCCTCAGCGCGCCGGCGCGCTGAGGGAAGCTGACCATAAAATAATGCTTATACCCCTCGTAAATAAGCGAGCGCTCTTTGATTTCCTGCATCCGATCCACGTCATTGTTGCCGCCGCTTACGACGCAGACAACGCGTTTGCCCGCGATTTGATCGCGGTAGGCATCGAGAGCGGCGATCGGCAGCGCGCCGGCCGGCTCGGCGACGATCGCGTTTTCGTTGTAGAGATCAAGCAGCGTCGTGCACACTTTGCCTTCGGGCACCACAACAACGTCGTCGAGCAGCTCTTGGCATATGGCGAAAGTGAGATCGCCAATTCGTTTGACGGCCGCGCCATCCACGAATTTGTCGATATGCTCAAGCGGCACGACTTCGCCCGCATCGATCGATACGCGCAGTGAGGGAGCGCCTTCCGGCTCCACGCCGATGATCTGCGTCTCCGGAGCGACGGTTTTGACGTAAGAAGCGACGCCGGCCGCCAGCCCGCCGCCGCCGACCGTCAGGAAAATAAAGTCGGGAGCCGCCTCCGCTTTCTCCATCAGCTCTTGGCCGACGGTACCGTTGCCCGCAATGATTTTGCGGTCATCGAACGGATGGATGAACGGCATGTCGCTCCGTTTGCTCTCCGCAACGGCCTCCGCATAGGCGTCGTCAAACGTATCGCCGGTCAAGATGACTTCGACCATGTCCCCGCCGAAGAAGGACACCTGCTTCACTTTTTGCCTAGGCGTCGTGCTGGGCATATAAATTTTGCCCGGAATGCCGAGCGTCTGGCAGGAATAAGCAACGCCTTGGGCGTGATTGCCCGCGCTCGCGCACACGACGCCTTTGGCCATTTCCTCCGGGGTGAGGGAGCGCATGAGGTGGTAGGCTCCTCTTATTTTAAAAGAACGCACGACCTGCAGATCCTCTCGCTTGAGCCAGACCTGGCAGTTGTAGCGCTCCGACAAAACGCGGTTATATTGAAGCGGCGTGCGGGAAATGACATCCTTCAGATGCATCTGCGCCTGCACGATTTCTTCCAGACCAATTCGATGATAGGATTGCGAACCTACTCCCATACTGCAACCATCCTTCCGGGAACGTTAAAGCTTTGAATTTTTGATGATTCATTATACCATTAAGTCAGAGAGAATGTAGGGACGAGTCAGAAAATATAGTATGGTGTAAGAGTGGGAAAGAGAGGGAGGAGGTTGCTTGATGGGGAGATTTGTCAAAAGGTTGTTTCTCACGCTTGTCGTGTTGGCCGTGTTGTTGGCGGGAGCTGCATGGGGTCTGATGTCTTATATCGCGCCCGAAGAGACGCTAGATCTCAACTATGAGCCTATCGATCTGAAGCAGAAGGCGCTGGATATGGCGACGAGCTTGAAGCCGGAGCTGATCCTGACGGAGCAGGATATTAACGATCTGATCAAAAAACACCTGGAACGAGACATCGCGGAAAACGTCAGGCTCGACGGAGCGAGGTTCAGCCTTCAGGGCAACCGGCTCATCGCCGATCTCAACGTGACCTACATGGAGCGTATTCCAGCTCAGGTTAAGGCCGAATACCGGATGGAATGGCAGGATCCGAATTTGACGCTGCATCCGAGAGGATTGTTCGTAAAGGGGCTCGAGCTTCCGTTCAGCTCGCTAGAAACGATCATCGTGCCGCTGGATTTACCGACGGGTGATATGATATCCGTGAAAGAGGTTCGTTTCGAGGGGGATCAGGTGAGGGTACTGTTTAAGATAAATATGCCGTTCTAATGGCCAGATAAGAAGAAAGAGGCTGGGCGCAAGCGCCAAGCCTCTTTCTTAGTGTTATGCGATTTGATGGATCGACCAGTAGATGCCTTCTCCCGCGGCTCCGCCAAGATCCAGGGCGATGATCAAGCCGTCGGCTTCGTAGAACAAACCAACGGTATCTCCTGCTGTGAGCTCGACTTCGCCGGACAGGGTGACGGTGCCGTTTCCTAACACCGCTCTTAAAGTAAGAAGAAGGAGGATATCGACATTTAGCACAGGGAATAGTCCCGTAATTAAATCAGTAACAACTGGTGTAGTTCTTCTTACAACAAAGGCGGGGTCTACGCCGGCACCGAGGTCGACTGTAATTGTGGCAGTCGTTTGATAGTTGATGGTAGCGGAAATCGCGTATCTGCCTGTTTCCGGCGCCGTGTAAATGCCGGTAGCTGGGTCGAAGTTAGGGCTGCCATAGTATGGTGCTGCAACGGACCAGCCAACGATTTGGGTAGAACCTACGACTCCTGCAGCCGTAGTTACGGCTGAGAAGCCTTCATCCGCGAAGTTCGGGCCGGTAGGGCCAGTCGGTCCAATAGGTCCGGTCTCGCCAATCGGTCCAGTTGGTCCAGCAGGTCCGGTTGCGCCGTCCGCGCCAGTCGGTCCGGCAGGACCAGTTGCGCCAGCAGGCCCCGTAGGTCCGGCAGGTCCGGTCGCACCGTCCGCACCAGTCGGTCCAGCAGGTCCAGTCGGTCCAGCAGGTCCGGTTGCGCCGTCAGCGCCAGTCGGTCCAGCAGGTCCGGTTGCGCCGTCAGCGCCAGTCGGTCCAGCAGGTCCAGTCGCACCGTCAGCGCCAGTCGGTCCGGCAGGTCCAGTCGCGCCAGTCGCACCGTCGGCTCCAGTCGGTCCGGCAGGTCCAGTCGCGCCAGTCGCGCCGTCCGCGCCAGTCGGTCCGGCAGGTC